>JABCZJ010000018.1 GCA_013289715.1 Acidobacteriota bacterium
TGACAACACTTTCGTGATCGCCGCCGTCGAAGTCGTCTTGCCGTGGTCAATGTGACCAATCGTCCCGATATTCACATGCGGCTTATTCCGTTCGAATTTCTCTTTCGCCATTTCTCTCTCTGCTCCTCAAGTCAAACTGTTCTGATTGCCAAAGTCCCGGCAGCGCCTACTTCTTCGACTTCTCGCCGCTGGCGCTGCCAATAATCTCTTCTGCGATGTTTCCCGGCACCTGCTCGTAATGCGAAAAGTGCATCGTAAAACTGCCGCGCCCCTGCGTACGGCTGCGAATTTCCGTGGCGTAACCGAACATCGCCGCCAGCGGCACGCGCACATTAATAATCTCGGTCCCGCCGCGTGATTCGCGTCCCTGCATCTGTCCGCGCCGTGAATTCAGATCCGCAATCACCGGCCCCATGTAATCTTCCGGCACTACCACCTCGACGCGCATGATCGGCTCGAGCAGCTTCGGATTCGCGCGCTTGCAAGCGTCCTTGAAAGCCATGGACCCGGCGATCTTGAACGCCATTTCCGAGCTGTCCACGTCGTGGTAGCTGCCGTCGGTCAACACAACCGCCGCGTCCACCATCTCGTATCCCGCCAGCACACCCGTTTCCATCGCCTCGCGCACGCCCGCTTCGATTGGAGCGATGAATTCCTTGGGAATCGCTCCGCCGACGACCTTATCCACGAACAGCAGACGGTGTTCCTTGTCGAAATGCCACTTGCCGCCCTTGCCGCCCGACACTTGCTTCGCCAGCTCGTCAATTTCGTCGGTGGACATCTCGTGCATGTCTTCGTGATTGGAATTTGCCAGCGGATGCACCGTCAGCACCGCGTGCCCGTACTGTCCGCGCCCGCCGGTCTGCTTGATGTACTTTCCTTCGCCTTCCGCCATCCGCAAAATCGTCTCGCGGTACGCCACCTGCGGCCGGCCCACGTTTGCCTGCACGCCGAATTCGCGCATCATGCGGTCCACGATAATTTCCAGGTGCAGCTCGCCCATCCCGGAAATCAGTGTCTGATTCGTATCGTGATCGGTGTGCACGCGGAACGTGGGATCTTCCTGCGCCAGCTTGCCCAGCGCGGTTCCCATTTTTTCCTGGTCCGCTTTCGTTTTTGGCTCGATAGCCACCGAAATCACCGGCGCCGGGAAATCAATGTTTTCGAGCAACACCGGCTTTTCTTCATCGCACAACGTGTCGCCGGTCGTCACATTCTTCAATCCCACGCAGGCGGCGATGTCGCCCGCTTCGATGGACTCAATCTCTTCGCGCTTGTTTGCGTGCATGCGCAGCAAACGTCCGATGCGCTCGCGCGTCTTGCGCGTCGAGTTGTAAACATTCTGCCCGGCCTTCAGCACACCGGAATAAACACGAATGTAGGTCACGTGGCCGACGAACGGATCGGTCATTATCTTGAAGGCCAAGGCCGCAAACGGTTGATCGTCCGAAGCGCGCCGCAAAATCGGCTCATCGCCATTCGGGTCAGTGCCCTCGACCGGCGGCACATCCGAAGGCGCCGGCAGGTAATCCACCACCGCGTCCAGCAGCGGCTGAATACCCTTGTTCTTGAAGGCAGAGCCGGCGAGCACAGGAACCAGCTTCAGCGCAATCGTCGAACGACGCAGCGAAGCGCGCAACTCCGCGGGCTCCAGCTTATGCTGTTCCAGATATTTCGTCAGAATGGCGTCGTCGTGCTCGGCAATGTACTCAACGACTTTTTCGCGATGCTCTTTGTAAAATTCCGGCGTCAAAGCCGAGGCTTTCACCGCGATTTCCAGAGCCGGGTGCTCTTTCAAGTACGCCGCATCCCAAAGTTTTTCCAGCGGCAGGGTCTCGTATTCCGCGCCCAGGGTTTCTTCTCTCCAGATAATCGCGCGCTCTTCAATAAAATCAATTACGCCAATGAAGTTTTCCTCTCGTCCGATGGGAAACTGCAGCGGCACAGGATGAGCCGAGAGACGCTGCCGCATCGAACGCACCGAATGGTCAAAGTCCGCGCCAATCCGGTCCATCTTGTTGATGAACGCAATGCGCGGCACGCGATACTTGTCCGCCTGGCGCCACACCGTCTCGGATTGCGGCTGTACGCCCGCGACGGCGTCGAAAATCGCTACTGCCCCATCCAGCACGCGCAGCGAACGCTCCACTTCCACCGTGAAATCCACGTGTCCCGGCGTATCAATAATATTAATGCGATACTTCTTGTCAAAACGCACCCAGGAAGCCGTCGTCGCCGCGGACGTAATCGTGATTCCGCGCTCGCGCTCCTGTTCCATCCAGTCCATCACGGTCGTGCCGTCGTGCACTTCGCCGATCTTATAAGTCACACCCGTATAGAAAAGGATGCGCTCGGTCGACGTGGTTTTCCCTGCGTCAATGTGCGCCATGATCCCAATGTTGCGCGTCTGATCGAGTTGTACCAGTCGTGCCATGCGAAATTGGGTCCCGTGCTACCAGCGATAGTGGGCGAACGCTTTGTTCGCTTCCGCCATGCGGTGCACGTCCTCCTTTTTCTTAACCGCTCCGCCGCGTCCATTCGCGGCGTCCATGATTTCTTCCGCCAGCTTGTCCGTCATCGTCTTGCCGCTGCGCGTGCGCGAATACAGCACCAGCCAATGAATCGCCAGCGACTGCCTGCGGAACGGATTTACTTCCACCGGAACCTGATAGTTCGCGCCGCCCACGCGCCGCGTCTTTACTTCCAGCACCGGCTTGCAGTTCTCAATCGCCTTCTTGAACAGCTTGAACGAATCGTCGTTCGTCTTCTTCGCCACCTGATCCATGGCGTTATAGAAAATCGCCTGCGCCGTCGCGCGCTTGCCGTCGTACATCATGCTGGAAATGAACTTCTGCACCAGGTCGCTGCCGAAAACCGGATCGCCTGGAATCTTGCGGCGTAGAACCCATCCTTTACGTGGCATCGTTCCGCTCTCCTACTTCTGTGCGGCTTTGGGCCGCTTGGCGCCGTACTTCGAGCGCGCTTGTTTTCGATTTTCAACGCCTGCTGCATCCAGCGTACCGCGCACGATGTGGTAACGCACGCCGGGCAGATCCTTCACGCGTCCGCCGCGCACCAGCACGATGGAGTGTTCCTGCAAATTGTGGCCGATACCGGGGATGTACGTGGTGACTTCCGCGCTGTTGGTCAGCCGCGCACGTGCTACTTTGCGCAACGCGGAGTTGGGTTTCTTCGGGGTCTGGGTGTAAACACGGACGCACACCCCGCGCTTCTCAGGACATCCTTCCAACGCGGGCGACTTCGTCTTCACCCGAATCTTCTCCCGGCCGTTACGCACAAGCTGTGAAAACGTCGGCACGCTTTCCCCCTATTCCCAAAAACTCGTTCGAAAAAATTTGTTCCGCAAGACTCGCCAGAGAATTTTTTCGCGCGTATTTCCGCGCACGGCAAATAAGCCCGCGCAGAATTCGGCGAGTGAATGATACGGAAAAGGCGCCACACCCGAAGGAATTACCAGGTACTCCGCGAAAACGAGTCACCCCAAGGAGTGAACTGCATCTTCTACCGATCTGCGGAGAGGCTCACACGGCTTTGCGGGGCTGGCGCCCCATTTCGGCCGCTCTTCCTTACCCCGTTCCGTCGCTCTTTGTTCCGGGGTACGAAAGACTTCCCTAATCACCACTGGGTCCCAACGACCCTCAGACAACCGAGGAAGTATAAGAGAATCAATAGGTCTTGTCAACTCGATTCCATCCAAAAAATAAATCGGCCCGGTTGGCCTCCTCCTTGCTCCTTGCGACTCCGAGTTCAGGATCGTGGCGCCGGCGTCTTGCCGGCTACTTTGCACTTTGGACAACTATTCTGCGTTCCGATTTCTGAGTAAATTCAGTCGCACGAGAGCGTTTCAAAACGAGAAAGAGGCTCGGTTCTTTCCATGCTAAGCTCTCCATCAGTCTCATTATAAGTGGCTTACAGAAAACCAGCCGTTCCCAATTTGGATCCGTCCCGACCACCCGACGTCAACCCTTCCAGCAGTTTGCCGCACCGCTGCGGCACGCCACGGCGTTTCATCATTGCCTACGCCCGGAAGCGCTACTGCTTTACCGCATCCGCCAACGCACCTACACTGCTTATGTCTAAGTAATTTCCACACGGAGTACGGATGATCAGATTCTTTACGGCTGCAGTGTGCGCGCTTCTGGGCGCAGCGCTGGCCGCGGCCCAGCAATCAAATTCCACGCAAAACGCGTCGCCAGCAGCCGCGAAAACCGCGGCGCAAAAATCGCAACCCGCTGATTACTCCCAGGAACCATTCGTGATCGAGCGGTATTACACCAGCGCACGTTTTGAAAACGACGGCACCAGCGAGCGCAACCTCGCCGTCCGCATCCGCGTGCAAAGCGATGCGGGCGTGCAACAACTCGGCGAACTAATCTTTGGCTACAACTCCGCCAACGAACAAATGGACGTCCACTTCGTGCGCGTCAAAAAGAAAGACGGCTCCGTTGTGACCGCCACTGCCGACGCCATAAAGGATATGACCGCCAGCGTTGCCCGCGATGCTCCCGAATACACAGACTACAAAGAAAAACATGTCACCGTGCCTTCACTCCACGCCGGAGACACCATCGAATACGAAATCGTCACCCGCACCATAACCGCTCTCGCGCCCGGAAATTTCTGGTTCGATTACGCCTTCGTAAAATACGCAATCACGCTCGACGAGCGCCTCGACGTCAGCCTTCCCGCCGGCCGCGTGCACAAGTTCACCACCGCGCCGAACCTGCAAGAAGTGACGGACAGCGACGGAGACCGCGAAATTCATCATTGGCATAACGCCAATCTCGCGCGCCCATCCGAATCCGAGCAAGCCAAGAAAAAATCGCAGCAACCCGCCGAGGTCCGCCCCGATGTGCAATTCACCACCTTCAGCACCTGGGCGCAAGTCGCCGCCTGGTACGCCAATCTCGAAAAAGGACGCAGCGACCCCACGCCGGAAATCCGTGCGAAAACGCAGGAGCTGATCCAAGGCCGCTCGACCGAACTCGAAAAAATCGCCGTGCTCTACGATTACGTCGCCAAAAATATTCGCTACGTCAGCCTCTCCTTCGGCCTCGGCCGCTACCAGCCGCATTCCGCAGCCGACGTTTTCAAAAATCAATACGGCGATTGCAAGGACAAGCACACTCTGCTCGCCGCCATGCTGCAAGCCGCCAACATCCCCTCCGACGCCGCCCTGATTCCCTTCGCGCGCAAGCTCGATCCCGACGTTCCATCCCCGTCTCAATTCGATCACCTCATCACCGCCGTCCCCGTCGGCGGCGAATTAATCTGGATGGATTCCACCGCCGAAGTCGCGCCCTTCCGCCTGCTCTCCCCTCCGCTGCGCAATAAGTCCGCTCTGCTCGTCGAGCCCGATGGCGCCGGCAAAATCGTCAAGACTCCCATGGATCCGCCCTTCCTCTCCACGCAGCGGGTCGAAATCGAAGCCCGCGTAAACGATCTCGGCAAACTCAGCGCCACGCTGCGCTATTTCCTGCGTGGCGATAACGAATACGCTCTGCGCGTCGCCTTCCGCCGCACCCCAGAAACACAATGGAAAGAACTCGGCCGGACCATCGCCGCGCTCGACGGGATCAAAGGCGAAATCACCAACGTAAAACCTAGCAATCCCACCGACACGGAAAAACCTTTCGAACTCGACCTGGATTTCGCGCAGGCGAATTACCTCGACTGGTCCAGTAAAAAATCCAAAGTCGGCGTCCCGCTCCTTGCGATCGGCTTGCCGGATGCGTCCGCAGATTCAACCGACCCCATTCATCTAGGCAGCCCGCTCGACGTCACCATGGATCTGAAAATGACGCTGCCCGCGAATTTCTCCGCGCGCGCTCCCGTCGCTGTTTCCGTCGATAGGGACTACGCCGAATTCAAATCCAGTTATCACTTTGAAAATCACGTCCTCAGCGCGCAACGCTCCTTGAATTTCAAAATGCGCGAACTCCCCGCCGCGCGCGTCAGTGATTACCTCGCGTTTACGCGCGCCGTCGAATCCGACGAAACCCAGCTTCTCGTCGTCGAAAACTCCACCAGCGGCGCCCCCGCAATTCCCGCCACGGCAAGCGCCGACGAACTTCTGGAAGCAGGCATCGCCGCGCTCAACGCCGGAAACGCCCGCGAAGCCATGCCGCTGCTGCAGCACGCCGTAGAAATGGATCCGAAAAGCAAGCAAGGCTGGAACGATCTCGGCCTCGCGTACTTGCGCCTCGGACAATTCGACGAAGCCGCCGACGCGTTCCAAAAACAAATCGCCGCGAATCCCTCTGACGAGCACGTTTACAACTACCTCGGCCTCACGCTGCAACAACAACAAAAATTTCCCGAAGCCGCCGACGCATTCAAAAAACAGATCCAGATGAATCCGCTCGATCCCATCGCGCACGCCGCCCTCGGCGCGCTCTTCCTCGAACAGCACAAATATTCCGAAGCCGTCCCCGAACTCGATAAAGCCACGGTGCTCGCGCCGGACAACGCTGAACTCGAAGTCAGTCTCGGCCAAGCGCTCCTAAACATCGGCGAAAAAGATAAAGCGCTGGAAGCATTCGAAAAAGGCGTGGATATCGCGCAAACGCCCGCAATTTGGAACAACGTCGCCTACGCCCTCGCCGAACACAGTCTCGAGCTCGACAAAGCCGCGCAATACGCCGAATCGGCCATCGCCGCCACCGCCGCGAATCTGCGCAACGTCGAGCTTTCGCGCCTCTCTCTCGACGATCTCAATCAGGTCGCAAGCATCGGCGTCTACTGGGACACGCTCGGCTGGGTAAATTTTCGCAAAGGCGATCTAGATCAGGCCGAACGGTACATTCGCGCCGCCTGGCTGCTCAGTCAACACGGCGAAGTCGGCGACCACCTCGCCCAAATCTATGAAAAGCGCGGAGAAAAGGAAAAGGCCGCACGCATGTACGCCGCAGCCATCGCCGCCCCGCACGCCGTACCGGAAACTCGCGCTCGCCTGATCGTCCTGCTCGGCGGCAACGCCGGCATTGACGAACTCGTCGCGAAATCCAAGCCCGAGCTAACGAAGGTTCGCGTTTTCCCAGCAGGAGATCTTCTGAAGGAAAACGCCCGCGCCGATTTCTTCGTCCTGCTCTCACCCGGCGCCAAAAATCCCAAAGTCGAATCCGTAAAATTCATCAGCGGCAGCCAGGACTTGCGCCCCTTCGCAGAAAAACTTCGCGCCCTGGATTTCGGCCCAATGTTTCCGGACGCCTCGCCGGCGAAGATCGTCCGCCGCGGGACCCTAGCCTGCAACGCCGCAACCGGAACCTGCACCTTCACCCTAACGTTCCCCGAAGACGTCCGCACCCTCAACTAGATCTCGCCCATGCCCGCGGTTCGTAGCGCCGGCGTCCCGCCGGCTCTTTTGCCTTTGCCTTTGACTTTGACTTTCGCCGTCGTCCTGAGCGGAGCGAGCGATCTCTCGGCGCTGTTGACGTGGTAGCGGCCACCTTCAGGCGGGCGCCTTTGCCTTTGATGTTGTTTTCTTCGCTGCGAGAAATCGCACTACCGAGTGGCCCAACAAGGAGGTAATCCCAGAAGTCCGCGCCAAAAAAACACGCGCCCTACTTAATCTCCATCACTTCCTTCTCTTTCGCCGCCGACAAATCCTCAATCTTCTTAGTCTCCGAATGCGTAACCTTTTCGAGCTCATCGAGCGACCTCTTCCGCTCATCCTCGCTGATTTTCTTCTCCTTCTCCAATTTCTCCACGCCTTCCTTGATGTCCCGCCGGATATTCCGTATCGCCGTGCGGTGATTTTCCAGCACCTTGTGAATGTGCTTGACCATATCCTTGCGGCGGTCCTCGGTCAGCGCCGGAATCGGCACGCGCACCACTTTCCCGTCATTCGTCGGATTCAATCCCAGATCCGTCAACCGTATGGCTTTGTCAATCAGTGCCACCGCCCCCGGATCCCACGGCGAAATCACGATCGTCGAAGCGTCCGGCACATTCAAAGTGCCCAGCTGATTGATCGGCATCGGCGTGCCGTGATAATCCACGCGCACATGATCCAGCAACGAAGTGTTCGCACGTCCCGTGCGCACGCTACCCAATTCCTTGCGGAAATCCTCCACCGCTTTTTCCATACGCGTCTTGGCCTGCGCCAGCGCATCCTTACTCGTAGCAATCGTGCTCATTGCGAAATTCGCCTCCGCTCCTTGAATCTCACGCCGCAGTAACCGTCGAACCAACCTGCTCGCCCAGCACCACGCGCTTCAAATTCCCCGGAACTGTCATGTTAAACACCACGATCGGCATTTGGTTGTCCATGCACAGCGATATCGCCGTCGAATCCATCACCGAAAGTCCCTTTTGCAACACGTCCAGGTAGCTGATCCGCTCGAACCTTTTCGCGCCCTTCACTTTTTCCGGGTCCGCGTCATACACGCCGTCCACGCGCGTCGCCTTCAGAATCACCTGCGCTTTAATCTCCATCGCGCGCAAAGCCGCCGCCGTGTCCGTCGAAAAGTAAGGGTTCCCGGTGCCCGCGGCGAAAATCACCACGCGCCCCTTCTCCAGATGCCGCGTCGCCCTGCGCCGGATAAACGGCTCCGCTACTTGGTGCATTTCAATCGCACTCAACAATCGCGTGTGGCAACCGGCCTTTTCCAGCGCGTCCACCATCGCGAGGCCGTTGATCACCGTCGCCAGCATCCCCATGTAATCGCCGGTCGCCCGGTCAATCGCCAATTCCTTCTGCCGCGTGCCGCGAAAAAAATTCCCGCCGCCCACCACGATCGCCACCTGCACGCCCAGGTCGCAAATTTCCTTCACTTCATGCGAGATCCCCTGGATTGTCTCCTTATGCAGTCCGAATTCCTGCGGCCCGGAAAGCGATTCGCCGGAAAGCTTTAGCACGAGCCTCTGATATACCGGCCCGCCATTGGCGGCAGCGGTTTCCGTCACGGTGGTTTCTATCGAAGACTTTCCCCTGGAATTGGTGCTCGCTGAAACCGTCTGTCCCTTGCGTCCTGCGGCTTTTTTCGTCACGGATTGGCCAGCCCCCGTGGCCGCGCGTATTTTAGCAGAGATTCCCCGCAACCTAACACAGCGATGCGCTTCGCGGTACCAAGCCCCGTGTCATCGATTCGGCACCCGTAGGGGCGGGTCTCGGACAGGCCCGTAGCGCCGGCGTCTGGCCGGCTCTTTCGAGTTTGACTTTGACTTTCGTCGTCATGCTGAACCCGCGACAGCGGGTGAAGGATCCCTGTTCGCTTGCTGCCCAGACCAAAAAAAATCCGCCACAAAAGTGGCGGATCGCAAAGCCCCTCACATCGCTCAAAATCTAAGCGCTAGGCACAGCTCCCGGCGCCTCCGCCTCGGCCGCTCCCGCCGCGCGCTGCGCCCCATCCATCTCACCCACCTTAAACCGCGAAAAACGCCGTACCGCGATATTCTCCCCGATCTTCGCGATCGTGTGATCAATCAATTCCTTCACCGTCAACCCTTCGTCCTTGATGAAGTGCTGCTCATACAAACAATTCTCTTCGTAAAATTTTTCCATCTTGCCGCTGACGATCTTCTCGATCACCGCTTCAGGCTTCCCAGTCGCCTTGGCCTGTTCCTTATAAATCTCTCGCTCGCGGTCCAGCGTCTCCTGCGTCACTTCCTCGCGCCGCAAGAAACGCGGATCCAGCGCCGCGATATGCATCGCCACGTCGTGGCACAACCGCTGAAAATCATCCGTGCGCGCAACAAAATCGCTCTCGCAGTTCACTTCGATTAGCACGCCGATTTTTCCGCCCGCGTGGATGTAACAACTCACCAACCCCTCAGACGTCGCCCGCTGCGCCTTCTTGGCCGCCGTCGCCTGCCCCTTCTTGCGCAGCAAATCAATCGCCCGTTCGATGTCGCCACCGGCTTCCACCAGCGCCTCGCGGCAAGCCGCGAAACCCACACCGGTGCGATCGCGCAGTTCTTTCACCTGTTGCGCCGAAATATTCGGTTTTCCGTCTGCGATTGCCATAATTGTACTCAATTCCTTTTTATGAATTGGGGACGCACTCTGCGCGCGGCTGGACCGCCCCACTCAACTCCAGCGATTGCAATTGAGCCCGCGAGGAATCGCTCTTACCGAGGCTGCGTCTCGTCTTCAGTCGGCATTGTTGCGGCGGCCGCTTCGTCAGCAGCCACCACATCACCCGGCTCGCCTTCCACGAAATCGCCTTCCTGCTTTTCGTAAACTTCGTAGGCGCTGGTGTCCACGTAATCCACGCCTTCTTCGCCGCTGCCTTCAATCGCCTTCTGATCGGCAATCTGCGTCTGCTCGAAGGATTGGTGGCCCACGATCACG
The DNA here is from genome assembly GCA_013289715.1 of Acidobacteriota bacterium. Taxonomy (GTDB): domain Bacteria; phylum Acidobacteriota; class Terriglobia; order Acidiferrales; family UBA7541; genus Palsa-295. The sequence continues at coordinate 10,316 of JABCZJ010000018.1, forward strand.
GCGTCCGAAATTTTCGAGGTGAACAGGCGAATTGCGCGCAACGCATCATCGTTGCCCGGAATCACCCAATCCACCAGGTCCGGGTCGCAGTTCGTATCCACGATCGCCACCACCGGAATGCCCATGCGCCGCGCTTCGTGCACCGCGATCAGTTCCGCGTTCGGGTCAATCACAAACAGCGCATCCGGCAGCGTGGTCATGTTCTCCACGCCGGAAAAATTCTGCTTCAAGTGCTTCAACTCGCGTTCCAGCCGCGCCGCTTCTTTCTTCGAAAACTGCGCCATCCGCCCGTCTTCCACCATGCCCTTCAGCAGTTTCAATCTCTTGATGGATTTCTGCAGCGTCACCCAGTTCGTCATGGTGCCGCCCAGCCAGCGGTGGTTCACGTAGAACATACCGCAGCGGTTCGCCTCTTCAGCGATGGCTTCCTGCGCCTGGCGCTTGGTCCCGAGAAAAAGAACTCGTTTGCCTTGTCCCGCCAACTCGGCCACGTAGCGCGCGGCGTCGCGGAACATCTTCAAGGTCTTCTGCAGGTCAATAATATGGATCCCATTGCGTTCCCCGAAAATATATTCCTTCATCTTCGGGTTCCAGCGGCGCGTCTGGTGGCCAAAATGAACTCCGGCCTCCAGCAGCTCTTTCATCGTAATTTCGACTCCCAAAGTTCCTCCTCTCGTGAAGGGATGCTTATTTCCCCGCGACCCGCATGCGATCGCTAAGGCAGCATCCTTTTTTGCCGGTCCCTTCCCGGCCGTGAATTAATCAAGCCTCGATTCCTCGAAGCCTGATCTGTACCCAACCGTCGCTGCTTGCCGAATCTTCCAGTGGTGGGCTGTCGGGGCGGGTCTCAGACCCGCCCCTGCCTAAACTACCGCTTGCTGAACTGGAACCGACGTCGCGCGCCTTTCTGTCCATACTTCTTGCGTTCCTTCATGCGCGGATCCCGCGTCAAAAATCCATTCTTGCGCAACGCCGGCCGCAACTCAGGGTTCAGCCTCGAAAGCGCGCGCGAAAGACCCATGCGCACCGCTCCCGACTGTCCGCCCACGCCGCCGCCCTTCACGATGCACTTCACTTCCACCTGGTCCAGCATCTGCGTGAACTTCAGCGGCTCCACAGCCGCCGTGTTCCACGCCACGTTGCGGAAATATTCATCCACCGACCGGCCGTTCACGGTAAATCGCGCCGCGCCCTGCTTGATGTACACGCGCGCGATCGATTCCCGCCGTCGCCCCGTGCCGTAAAACTGTTTGGCTGTTCCTTCCAGCGCACTCGCACCTGAACTCAAAGTTCCTCCTAATTTTCCCGAGCGAACTCCCCCAAAGGAGCGCCGCTAAGGAGAAGCCTGAATCGTTCCTGCGGACCTATCCGCGAAACGGTTTTTTTTCGGTTCCCGTGACGAGGTTACAGCGAGAGTGGCTGAGGCTTTTGTCCGGTGTGGCGGGCGAGGCCTTCACTTCCGGCATAAACACGCAGCTTCTTTGCTCGACGCGCGCGCAGCTTGTTCTTCGGCAGCATTCCCAGCACCGCCTCGCGCACAACCTCTTCCGGCCTGCGTTGCAGCAACGTGCGGATCGGCACTTCCTTCAATCCGCCTGGCCAGCCGCTGTGATGACGATACAGCTTCTGATCGATTTTGTTGCCCGTCAACTTCACCTTCTCCGCGTTCACCACCACTACATGATCTCCGCAATCCAGGTGCGGCGTGTACGTCGGCTTGTCTTTGCCAATCAGCAAACGCGCAATCCGCGTCGCCAGCCGTCCCAACACGACTCCCTCGGCGTCAATCACAAACCAGTTCTTCCCTACCATCAACTCTTCGGCCTCGCGGCCTCTTGGAATATACGTCGGCATCTATGCAGTCACACCTTTCCGTCTAAGGACAAACTCTGAGTCTAAAGTAGGTCTCGAATTATGTCAACGAGGACTAGCGGTCTGCAGATCGAAAACAGGGCACGATGAAGCGCAACACAACGAAGTCAGTGGCGGACCACCGCGGGCGGCCCGCCACCTTGTACGACACAGAAACCAACCCTACGACGTGGTCGTTGCCGCCGCGCCACGATTCGCGCGTGAAAACGCCTTGCTGCTGTCCTCGGCCGCGTCGCCAGTCTTGTCAATCTCGATCGAGCCCTTAAAGTACGCTCCATCCTCGATCGAAATCCGCGCCGTGGTCAAATCCCCGACCACCGACCCGTCCTTCTTGATCTCAATGCGGTCCCGCGCGCGCAGGTTGCCCTTTACATTCCCGTAAACCACCACTTCGCGGGCAATTACGTCGGCCGTAACCTTCGCGCTCGCTCCCACCGTCAGCTTGCGGTCTTCCAGCTGAACCAATCCTTCGACGGTGCCATCAATCAACAGATCTTCGTTGCCGGTGATCTCACCCTTTACATGCAGGCTCGAACCCAGCCGTGCCGTATTGCCCGAACTCGTGTTCGGATACGTCGGATCATTCGGTGCCATTGTTTTTGCCTCCCCAGGAAAAGCCGGTGCGTTTGCACTCGGCACGGTTGGTTTAACTTGCTGCGCTTGCTGAGACGGTTGCGGCTGCTGCGGAGTCGGCTTCTTCCCCGGAGCTTCCGGTTTCTTGTCTCCCCACATTTACCCTCCTAACACCCGCATCGGCTGTAGCCAAAGACTGCGCAACTAACTTTAAGGACCGGGGTCTTTGAATGTAGTCCCGTGCACTAGCCATGCCAAATCCAAAATGGGACAGGTGTGTCCGGCGAGATAACTCCATCCGGTCAAGCTGGGGAACTGCATCCTAAAACTTTAAACCCGAAACCGCAAGCCCGATTTCTTTCCGAATATCGGCGTCTCGCGCTTGAGTTTTGAGTTTGGAGGGGCGGGTCTGAGACCCGCCCGCGTTAAATCAAAGCTACGCAGGCCGCATTCGATGCCGCTTGCTGCTGATCTTGAATTTGTAGCGGCCGCCTGCCTTTTAGGCGGGCGTCTCTGACTTCGGCTGCGTTTACGTAGCGCCGACCCTACAAATACCTCTCCTGCAAAATCGCCACATGATGCGAAACATGCCCCGCAATAATGTAAGCGAGCGCCCTCACGGATACCGGCTCCCCGCTAGCCACTCCACTCCGCCCCCACGCCTCGCCAGGCAACTTCCCGAACAACGCCAAAGTTGACCGCCGAATATCGCGAAACTCCTCCACATGGCTAGCCCAAGAACACTCATCCGCCCGTGCCGCATTCACGCTGATATTCTGATCGAAAGTAGCCAAAGGTTCATGAAAATCGCGCCCAAACCACAAAGCGCGAAACGCAAACGCACGTTCGGCGTCGTTCGGATGGCTCAGCGCCTGCCGGATACTCCACTTTTCCGGCGCATACCGGTGCAATGATTTGTCTTCGGAGATAGACGCGAGGATCTTTCCGACATCTTCCAGCTGGCTTTCCATCACGACAACAATGTCGTCCTGCTGAATACGATCAATGTAAGTGAAGTAATACGCCGCCGCTTCCGTGCGTTCAGGACGGCCCATCGCGTCACTCCCGGCCCGATACTAATACTTGCGCAGCACTCCCACAACCCGCCCCTGAATCTTCACGTCCGCGCCCTGCACCACAATCGGCGCCATCGCCGAATTCGCCGGCTGCAGCCGCACTTTCCCGCCCGGCTCGCGGTAGAACCTCTTCACAGTGGCGTCATCTTCGCCCACCAGCGCCACCACAATCTCTCCGGGGTTCGCCACCTGCGTCTGCTCCACCACAATATAATCCCCATCCAGAATATGGTCGTCGCGCATGGACTCGCCCTTCACTTGCAGCACAAACGTGTTCTGCCCGCGCGCAAAATCAGCCAGCGAAATCGTCTCGTTCGTCTCCACAGCCTCCAGCGGATGCCCCGCCGCGATCCGCCCCGCCAGCGGCAGCTCGATCACATGGCGATCCAGCACCTGCTCGCGTATCGGCTTTGGCAGTTGCACCACCTCAATCGACCGGCTCTGGTTGTATCCGCGCCGTATGTACCCCTTTTTCTCCAGCGTCGAAAGATGCTTGTGCACCGTCGCCAGCGACGTCAACTTCAGCGCGCGCGCAATTTCCTCAAAACTCGGCGAATAGCCGTTCTTGTTGATGAATCCCACCAGGTAATTCAGTACTTCCTTCTGTCTCTTTGTCAGCGCCATTTCACACCCCTCAGGGCCCAAGTTGAAGCTTAAACTCTAGGCGAACCAAAAGCGAAAGTCAATGGTACTCTAGGACAGTTCTAGGCCAGTTTCGAATCACGCGGCTAGCCACCAGTCTGCTTCATCCGCAGCCCGTCCCCGTCAGCTAAAATAGCCTTAGCGATCAGCAAAACTCAGTCGGAAGCAGCGATCGTAATCCGACGCGGTAGGGCCCATGGAATCACAATATTGGAAGCTGCTGATTACGTCGCTCGCGGTTGCGCTAGGGGCGGCTTGCGGACCTGCTTTTTCGTATCTCCGGGGCTCCACAGGCTTTGTATTGATTGGATTCCCGCTTTCCATTGCCTGGTGCCTAGTAGTTGCGTACGCCTTTCAGCTATTTAAACGGAGCGCGCTCTGGTTTCTACTCGCAGCACCGATCGCTCTGTGTTGGCCGTTCTTTATCGCCCTGGTCGCGTTGGGAGTCCTTCGTATGTGATTTAGATTCGCGCACGCTTTCGCATCCGCTAGATTGCACACGAGCGAGTCTCGTGATTCCGGGCCGATCGGGAGAACGCCAAATTGAAAAGGTCATTTCACATCGCCGCGCTTCTATCGCTGGCCACGTTCCTCGGCGTCCCACGCACCACGGCTGCCCAGAATCCGCCGCCCAGCCGCCCAGACGGCATCTTCACGCCCACCATATCTATCGTCACATCCATCGATAAAACCGGCCGGCCCATGACAGTCGAGTCGCGCCAACTCGAACCACGCCTCACTCCGTCCATCGTCGTCGGAAATCCCACGGGAGACAGCTACGTAATCCACTTCTCCCAAGGCGACGCCGGCGGCCCCTGCATCTACAGCGGGAACGCCCGGTATCTGATTGAAGGCGACGGAACGCTCACGTTTCAAATCCTAGCCGATTGCGGAAAATTGCGGCGCGGATATAACTACATGATTTGCAGGCTGGATCCCAGTTTGCGCTGCACGGAAGCTCCATGGTGGAATTTCCGCGATCGCACCTACGTCATCACGAAGCAAGGTGTTGCCGTAAACAATTCCGCCCCCGTTCCCTGGCAGGACGCAACCGCAGCTCCGCAACTACTTCAGAATATGTCCGAGAAGATCAAAGCGCTCAACGACCGCGTCAGCCAGCTAACGTCTTCCAATACGGTCCATGGCCGCGCGATTTTCTGCCGCGAGTTTCATCCCGAATCGAGGTCCTACCACATCTGGGAATTTTCAACCACCTGCCTCATAAAAAGCGCATGCGACGGAATGCCCAACCTCGATTCCCTGCGCGACGGCGATCTGGTTGGTTTGAATTCCCCCGCAGGCGCCTTCGTAAAGCAACAAAGTAAAGCCTCGGACTTCTCGAACTGGCTCTGCTGGGTGCGAACGCAATAACCACGCGTTCCTTTCTTGGTCATCGCCCTCCGCCAATCTCCAAGATCGTTCCAGTCGTATAGGAAGCCGCTGCTGAAAGCAGCCAAAGCACGCCCTGCGCTATCTCGCGTGGTGTGCCAGGACGTCCCATGGGGATCGAAGGCGCCAAGCGCTCCAGACGATCCGGCACTCCATTGTCAGCGTGAAGATCGGTTTCAACCAATCCAGGTGCCACAGCGTTGACGCGAATTCCTTCACGCGCCACTTCCCGCGCCAATCCGATCGTAAAACTATCAATCGCCCCTTTCGAGGCCGCATAGTGCACCCATTCTCCCGCTCCACCTGTCCTCGCAGCCAGCGACGAGATGTTCACGATGGAACCACCCATTCCACCGCGCCTCACAGACATCCGCCGAACTGCTTCACGCGAACACAGTATCGTGCCCGCAACATTGGTGGCCAACACTTGTGCGACTGCCTGCGCGGGGAGCGCATCAACTCGGAATAAGCCACCCGTGACGCCCGCGTTATTCACAAGCCCTCCGATCGGCCCGAGTTCGCGCGCGGTCGTCTCGAACAAGCGCAGGATTTCTTCTTCGCGGCTAATATCGGCAGCGATCGCGACCGCTCGGCCGCCGCCCGAAACAATCTCGCGCACCACCTCATCGGCGGCGGCGCTATTCCTCAAAAAATTCACAACAACGGGAAAACCGTTGGCGCCAACCAGCCTCGCGATCGCAGCTCCGATTCCGCGGCTCGCGCCAGTGACAATCACAGCCCGATGGTTTTCGCCGCTCAAGACTCGCCTCTGCGCCGCATCATTTCGTATCGCTGGGTTGATCACGGTTGGCATTCTAGCTGAAGGCCGCGCCTACTTCTTCGTGCGCGTGCTTTCGTCGTACGCCGCCTTTCCAATCCTCGCGATCACCGCGTCGCGCGTGTCGTCATCCGCCTTCGAATCCGTCACGAAAATCGCAATCGCGAGGCGCCGCCCATCCGGCAGCGCAATCAACCCGACATCGTTCGTCGCGAACGTCACGCCGTCCCGCGTCCCCGAAGTGCCGGTCTTGTGCATCACAATCGTTCCCGCAGGCAATGCCCCCTTGATCCGCTTCGTCCCGCTGGCTGCATCCTGCATCCATTGCAAAAGCATCCGCGTGTGCTCGGCCGTCAGCGGCGAATCCTCGCTGATCCGCCGCAACAGCTGCACCGCTCCCGCCGGCTCAAACCAGTTGCGATATTGCACCGCCACGTCACGCGCCAACCCCTGCTCGTCGTCCTCCAAATGAAATCCCTGCACTCCCAGCGACCGGATGCACTCGTTCACGATCGCGGGCCCCCCGACGGTCCGCAGCACAATGTCCGTCGCCACATTGTCGCTCTCGGAAATCTCCAGGCGCAGCAACTCGCGCAGCGGAACATTCACGTTTCCCTCCGGATACTTGTCCTGCAGCTGGCTATGCGTATGCGGCAAAATCCGATCGCTAGGCAGAAATCGCACGGGCTGATCCAGCGAAAACCTGCCCTGCTCGACAAGATGCAGCGCCGTAACCGCCAGCGGCAGCTTAAACACCGACTGCATCGGCGGATGCGCCTGCGGATCGAGATCGCAGTTCAAAGAGGAATCCGGCAACCCGCAAGCCACCGAAACTTTCCCACGCGCATCCACGGCAATGTCGCGAATCTGCCGCCGCAGCGTCGTCTGCGCATAAACGGAAGTGGCAAGCAGAAAAAATACAATCGCGAAGCGCATCAACGCACTAAAGCAAGTACGACTGCGACGATAACCGGCCGCGCCGTTGCCAAAAAACCACAGCACCAGCGCCGTAGGCGCGCCACATGCTTTGCACCGATCGCGTATGCAAAGGTCGGCGATTCCGCAGCCGCGAGAAATGGGGAGCCTCATCCACTAATCTCCCCCCGCCAATGCTTCCCTCTTCCGTCTGAATCGCAATAACAATAAAATCGCCGTCGCCGCCACGCAAACCCCGATCGTCACATACAACGCCACTTCCCCATGCGCCAACACCACTGCAAATATCTTCCGCCCGTACACCGCTCCCAAGTACGCGAAGATCCCATAACGCGCCAGCCGTCCCACCGACATCGCCACCAAAAACTTCTTCGGTGAATACTGCAAAGCCCCCGCCGCAATCACAAACGGAACCATCGGCATTGGCGGCGGCAACAGCGCCGGAACCGCGATCGCCCCGAACCCCCAGCGTTCAAACACCAGCACCACCTTCTTCCTGTTGCGCTTGGAGAGCCTCTCGTTCAACGCCTTCTCCCCGCGATTCCGCGCCAGGCGATAAGTCAGATACGCGCCGATCACCGATCCCACCGTCGCCATCAGCGCGTAATACGGCCACCATGTGCGTTGATGCGCCGACAGCACAATCGTCATCGCATCCATGCTGCCCGGCACCGGAATCACCGAGCTATCAATCAATCCCAGCAGAATCAGCCCTGGCCCTCCCAACGTCAAAAACCAATGCCGCACCACATGCGCGGTAGTAGGCGCGGCGATCGTCAATTTTCCCAGGCTGAATTTCATAGCAACGCCGCTCCATTCCACAGTGATGCTTGGTTTACGTAGCGGCCACTTCGTTCCGCGTTTTTAGGGACGAAGCGGGCACTGCTCCGCTCACTGAAGACCGCGCCCGCCGAGACCGATCGCTCAACGCAACGTGCTACAACTAGGACGTTTCCACCGATGCCCCGGTTCCCTACCAATTCCGCTCCGACTCCGCAACCCGCTCACCGAACCCTCACCCAGGCATCTCAACTCTTACGCCACATCATCCAACTGTGTACAGGGCGAAGTCACGCTCGTTGTGGTAGCCTATAATTGGACTTGGGCACTCCGTCTTTGGAGTTATGCGAGAAGAAGCGAACCCGCGCAAGATTCAGCGCCGCGCTCCTGGCTACGGCGCCTTACCCGCTCCCATTATTTTTTCCCGTTTTGGTTCACTTCGCGCTGCGGTCGCTAAGCTCGCTGCTTCCCGCACATTTTGCTCGGCGGAATCCTCAAAATCCGTACCACAACCCCCTAGATCGATCGCTAGCGAAACTAAATCGAAAACAAACGTAACTCATTCAAAACAAAAGACGGCGACCCGAATCAATCGCTACTTTTTGTCGTCTTTTTCTCGATTAGCGACCGGGCTTCTCCCTCTTAGAAAGCACCACCGTTCTGAGCGATTCTTTCCAGCCACTTCCGTGAGGGCCTATTAGGAATGTCCACGACAATCTCTGATATCTTGGGTCGCAAGCGAGAAACCATAGACAAGGCGGTAATCCGCTTCTGCGGTGATTCCGGTGACGGCATGCAGATCACCGGCAGCCAATTCACCAACACGGTCGCGCTCTACGGCAACGACCTCGCCACTTTCCCGGACTACCCCGCGGAAATTCGCGCTCCCGCCGGCACTCTGCCCGGAGTCAGCGGATTCCAGGTCCATTTCTCCTCCAGCAACGTGTACACGCCCGGAGACAGCGTCGACGTGCTGATCGCCATGAATCCGGCCGCGCTGAAAATGAATCTGCCGGACCTGAAAACCAACGGCATCCTGATCGTCAATTCCGACGACTTCAAAGAAACCGATCTGCGCAAAGCGCAAATCACCGTCAGCCCTCTCGAAGATCATTCGCTCGATGGCTATCGTCTTTTCGCCGTGGAACTCACCAAGCTCACTCGCGCGGCGCTCAAAGAAGTCGGCCTCGACGCAAAGAGCATGGATCGCTGCAAGAATTTCTTCGCCCTGGGCATGTGCTACTGGCTTTACAACCGCTCCATGGAACCTACCCTTCGCTGGCTCGACGAGAAATTCAAGAACAAGCCGCAGCTGGTAAGCGCCAATAAGCTAGCCATGCAGGCGGGGTACAGTTTCTGCGAAGCCACCGAAGCATTCCAGATCAGCTACGAAATTCCCCCGGCCAAGCTATCGCCGGGCACGTATCGCAATATCAGCGGCAACGCAGCGCTCGCGCTCGGATTCGTCGCCGCTTCCCAGCAAGCTGGAATCCCATTGTTCCTCGGCTCCTATCCCATCACACCGGCTTCCGATATCCTTCATGAGCTCTCGATGTACAAGGATTTCGGCGTCACCACCTTTCAAGCCGAAGACGAAATCGCCGCCGTCTCTTCCGCCATCGGCGCGTCCTACACTGGCGCCCTGGCCATCACCACCACATCCGGACCAGGAATGGCGCTGAAAACCGAAGCGATTGGTCTTGCAGTCGCCGTCGAACTTCCTCTGGTGGTCTGCGATATTCAGCGCGGCGGTCCATCTACCGGCCTTCCCACCAAGACAGAACAAGCCGATCTCTTGCAAGCTCTGTACGGACGCAATTCCGAAGCTCCCGCTCCCGTGCTCGCTCCTTCATCTCCCGGCGACTGTTTTTGGATTGCCCTCGAAGCGAGCCGTATCGCCATCAAATACATGGTGCCAGTGATTATTCTCTCCGACGGCTATCTGGCCAACGGCGCCGAGCCTTGGAAGATTCCCGCCGTCTCGGAACTGGCGCAAATTCCTGTGCACTTTGAGACGAATCCCGAAGGCTTTCTCCCTTACAAGCGTAATCCTTCCACCCTCGCGCGCCCTTGGGCCATTCCCGGCACCCCCGGCCTCGAGCATCGCGTCGGCGGCATCGAAAAGCAGGACGTCACCGGCAACATCAATTACGAACCGCTGAATCACGAGCACATGGTCCGCACCCGCGCCGAAAAAGTCGAAGGCATCGCGCAAGATATTCCCGAAATCGTTCCCGAAGGCGATCCGTCGGGCGATTTGCTGATCGTCGCCTGGGGTTCTACAGCCGGACCAATCACCGCCGCCATGAAACCCATGCGCGAGAAAGGCCACCGCATCGGCCATGTCCACCTGCGCTATCTGAATCCCCTGCCGCGCAATCTCGGTGATATTCTGAAGCGCTACAAAAAAATCCTCGTCCCGGAAATGAATATGGGCCAGCTCGTGATGCTCCTGCGCGCAAAATTTTTGGTCGACGCCGAAAGCTACGGCAAGATCCAAGGCAAGCCTTTCAAGCAATCCGAAATCGAAGCAAAAATCGAAGAGCTGCTCGACTAAGCAGCGCCTTCGCATTGTTTTGGGCTTTGTGCTTGAATTTGTAGCGGCCAGCCTTAGCTGGGCGCAGTTGACTTTGAAGTTGTCGCGCCGGCGTCTCGCCGGCTCTTGGCTTTTGAATTGTTCTTGAACTTGCTTTTGAATTTGTAGCGGCCCCCTGGTTTTCAGGCGGGCGCCTTTGAGGTGATTGAAAATGACCACGGCCACGTTGCCGGTTTACACGAAAAAAGACTTCCAGACTGACCAGGAAATCCGCTGGTGTCCGGGCTGCGGCGACTACGCCATCCTCGCCGCCGTCCAGGCCGTCTTCGCCGAACTCGGCGTCCCCCGCGAAAAATTCGTTTTCATTTCCGGCATCGGCTGCTCCAGCCGCTTCCCGTATTACATGAACACTTTCGGTTTCCACACAATTCACGGCCGCGCGCCCGCCATCGCCACCGGCGTAAAACTGATTCGCCCCGACCTCGACGTGTGGGTAGCCACCGGCGACGGCGACTCGCTCTCCATCGGCGGCAATCACACCATTCACATGCTGCGCCGCAACGTGGGACTCAAAGTCCTCATGTTCAACAATAAAATTTACGGCCTCACCAAAGGCCAGTACTCGCCGACGTCCGAAGTCGGCAAGAAAGCCAAATCCACGCCGTTCGGTTCGGTGGATCGCCCCTTCAGCCCGCTCTCGCTCGCGCTGGGTTCCGAAGCCACCTTCATCGCGCGCTCCGTGGACGTCTTCCAGCAGCACCTGAAAGAAACGCTCAGAAAAGCGGCCGCGCATCAAGGCTCTGCCTATATCGAGATCCTGCAGAATTGCAATATTTTCAACGACGGCGCGTGGGAAACCATCACCGAAAAAGAAGCCCGCAGCGAACAAGTCGTCCAGCTCGAACACGGCAAGCCGCTCATCTTCGGCAAGAATCGCGATAAAGGAATACGCCTTGTGGGCCTGGATCTGGAAGTCGTCGCTCTCGGAAGCGGAACCGGCGAAAAAGATTTGCTGGTCCATGACGAGCATAATCCGAATCCTGTCTACGCCTTCGCGCTTTCTCGCATGGACTCCATGCCCGGCTTTCCCACCCCCATCGGCGTCCTCCGCGCGCTGCAAGGTGTCCCGCGCTACGAAGATTTGATCCAACAGCAAATCCGCGAAGTGCAAGCCAGAAAAGGCAAAGGCGATCTGGCCAAACTCCTACGCGCGGGCGACACCTGGGAAGTAAAGGCCTGAGCAGCCCCAGCATCCCACCGGCTGTTGGCATTTCAATTATCCTCTGAAACTTTTGAATTTGTGAATCGCCCTGCAGGGCGATTCATCCTGAGATTCGGCGGTGCCGAATCGAAGGGTCGCGGTCGCCTGTTTTCGAGGCGGGCGTTTTTGACTTTGTTTTTGTTTTGGATTTTGTAGTGGCGGCCTTCATACGCCAGCTTTTGGATTTGCTTTTGTAGCGCCGTCATCCTGAGCACAGCGAAGGGTCTCTGTTCGAACTTCGCGCCGCTATCCCCGCAACCTGCGCTTTTTCCCCGTCGGATCAATCGGCAAAGACGCCGTCTTCCAATCCACGCCTTCAGGCCTTTTCCCCACTCCCGCGACGTACAAAACTCCCTCGGTCACTCCATCGATCCCCAAATCGCGATCAATCGTCGAATCCGCCATCGCCATCGTGCAGAACGGCGCAAGCCCCAGGCAAGTCGCCACCAGACAAAACGTCTGGCACAAATGCCCCGCCTCCGCCAGCACCACGCGATAAGCACGCGGATAGCGATACTTCCATTGCGTCCGCGTGAACACTGCGGTCATGAACACGAACGCCGCCGCCTCCGAAAACCAGCGCTGCCCGATCACGTAATCCGACATCCGATCACGCGTCATGCCGCGCCGCAACAATTCCAGCCGGTGCCTCGTCGCGTCGTAGTGATAGATCCCCGGCGCAATTCTCTCCACATCTCGCGCCACGAGATAAGCTTCGATCGGGTGCAGTGCTCCACCGGAAGGAGACGTCTTGACCGCGAAAGTCCCCAACGGCGGCACCGCAACCCACTCGCGAACTCCCCAGGTCAATCCCAGAAGCGTGGCCAAGTCCGCGAGTGCGATTTTCCCCGGAGCAAATCGGCGCCACGTCCTGCGCGATGTAAGCACGCGAGTGAACTCACCCTGCTCGCGCGGCGGCGGCAGCATCGTTTGCGCCGCTCGCGGATAATGTTTCACCGGAACGGGCATCGCCTTTTCGTGCGTCAATTCTTCCATGTAGCGGCCGATGCGCATCAGGTCGGCTTCGAAAGGAAGATCGCGTCCCGTGAAGTGAAGGAATCCCGCGGCGGGATTCCAATCCTTCCACGCTGGCATCGCACGCTCGAGAGGCAGCAGTTCGCGGTCGGAGCGCTGCAGGAGTGAATAACGCAGCAGCTGTTTTATCGCGGCGCGCAGCGAAGACGGCGAATACTGCGGCAAGTGGCGGAAAAGCGCTGCAGCAGAAAGCCAGCCGCTGAAGAAATTCAGTACTTCCGTCGCAATCGGCGCAGCGGTTGCGCCTTTGCCAGTCGCGTAATTCTCGAAGATCAGTTCTTCATCGTTCCAGTACGAAACCAAAAACGGAGACCGCCGAAAAAGCACCCGTTTCGCTTTAGGCATGCCGTCTAGCTCGGTTACACTCGCCGCGAGACCAAACCACAGATCGCCGGTACGCTTTACTTGGGATTGGTCGTGAACCACTGCCCGTACGGCGGCGGATGGATATTCCGTACCTTCCCTTTCGGGCAAGGGAATCGCAGAAGACGATCGGATTTTTCCAGCATCCGCAGGTTTAGATCGATTTTCTTCTGCTCCGCCTTGCTGACTTTCGGGCGAATGGCGCGCAACTTCTTCTCGGCCTTGCGGATCGCGGTGATAATCGGATGTACCGAAAAAGCAATCTTGGCCACGTGACTGGCCCTCCTGGCATCTCAGATTTCATGGATCGGGTGCGATGCCGGTTTCAAATCGCTCGCTGCCGCAGGCGGCGTTACTCGTTTTTGGACTTGGTCGTGAAAGCCTGCCCGTATAGCGTGGGTGGCCGGCAGAAATTCTTGACCTTTGTGTGGCACTGCTTCAACCCACGCAGCTGCAGATCGATCTTGCGCTGATCGGCCTTGACAACTTTCTTGCGGATCGCGCTCAACTTCTTCTCGGACTTCTCGATTTCCCTGGTGATGTTCTTCAGCGTGAAGCTGATCTTGGCCATCTGGTTCCCCCCAAACCGCGCACGGAAAGTTACATCGATTGGAAAACTTGGGCCGGTTTACTGCGGTGTGCGCCAGACGGCGGAAGTGTAGTTGAGGCTCGGCAAAGCGTCAAGAAAGATTGCATCGCAAATCATCTTACTGAAGCGGGTAAATAAGCGCGCGGCGGTTACGCTTGCAGCAGCGCGCCGCAACCCGCACATTTCCACATTCCGCCTCGCTGCTGGCTGGCACGCGCCGGCGCCTAAGGCAGTCCGATGCGCTGCACCAGCGCCGCAAATCTGGGATCGGAATGCAAGCTGGCAAATCGGGGATGCACGGCAATATTGATCAGGCGCACGGAACGCTCCGCGTACGCTTTCTCTAGCCATTGCAACGCTTCATCCTTTTGGTCCAAGCCGACGTAAAGGAGCGCGATGCTGTACGGCGACACATACTGCTGTGCCGATCGCTGCAGCAACTCGTGCAATATTCCGAGCGCCTCCGGTTTCTTTCCCGCGACGGCGTAAGCGTTCCCCAGTTCGGCCTTGAACGAAGTTTCGTTCCCAGAAAGCGTCAGCGCCTTGTGCAACTCTTGCAACGCTTTCGCATACTCGCCCTGCGCCAAGTAAGCCTGGCCAAGATATCCGTGCGCCACGGGGAAGCTGGAATCCATCGCCACGCTTTTCTGCGCCTGCGCAACGGCCTCGTCGTAACGTCCGGCAAGATACAAAACCCACGACAAATTCGCGTTGATGATCAGCGAACGCGGATCGAGTTCCTGCGCCAGCTTCATTGCCGCAATCGCTTCGTCGCTTCTACCCGCGGATGCCAGCGCCAATGCATACCAATGGTGACTGTGCGCATCGCCCGGATTCAATTCAATCGCGCGCTGGAATTCATCCAGAACTCCGGGCCATTCCAGCCGATATGCGCGAATCTGGCCCAGCGCGGCATGCGCGGAAGCGAGATTGTCGTCGACCTGCAACGCTTTCACTGCGGCCGCTTCGGCTTCGGGCAAAACTTGCGAGGAGGGAACATCCTTGTAATCCGCCGCCAGCGTCAACGCTTCCGCCAGTCCTGCATACGACGGCGCGTAGGTGGGATCCAGCTGAATTGCCTGGCGATAATCAGCGACGGCTTGCGTCACTGCCTCGCCGGTGCGTTTCGCAACAAGATAATTCCCTTGCAGATACGCATCGTACGCTGCGGGCACGACGGTTCGCGTTTTCGCTAGGCGTTCCTGCTCCGGCTGCGTCAGCTGAATCTGAATTTGCGTGACGATATCCCGCGCCACGTCGCTCTGCAGCGCCAAGATGTCCGTGACGGTCCGTTCATAACTGTGCGCCCAGAGGTTCTGGCCCGTTTGCGGCTGCACCAATTCCGCGGAAATGCGCACGCGATCGTTGGAGCGCAGCACGGAGCCTTCCACCAGCGCGTCCACGCCCAACTCCTGCGCGATCTGCGCAGGACTTTCATGCTTGTCCTTGTACTGCATCACCGAAGTGCGCGAGATTACCCGCAGCTTCTTGATCTGGGAAAGCTCAGTGATCAAAGCGTCGCACATTCCATCGGCGAAATAATCCTGCTTGGGATCGCCGGTAAGATTTTCCAACGGCAGCACGGCGAGCGATTGAATGGACGCGGCGCCAACGGGGGGCGAGCCACGCCACTTAACCTCGACGAGTTTCCAGACGAACGCTGTTATCAACAGCAACGCCGCTACAGCCGATGAAGCCAGGAGCGCGCGCACAAACCGCGAGCGAGGCGCTGCGGGCGATGGCTGAATCGCGGACGGTTGAATGGCGCTCGCCGGAATCACAGCCGAATTCGTGCGCAAAGCTTCCAGAGCCGCGCGAATTTCGCTGGCGTGCTGATAGCGCTGCGCCGGATCTTTCGCCAGGCAATGCTCGATCACGGAGCGCAAGCCCAGCGGCACGTTCTCCCGTAACGGCGGCGGTGAATCGTGCAGGATCATCGAGCTCAATTCGTAGGAAGTTCTTCCGCGGAACGGCCGCTTGCCATTGGCCATTTCGTACAACACCACGCCCAGCGCCCAGACATCGCTGCGCGCATCGGCCGGCTCGCCGCGAAATAATTCCGGCGCCATGTAGTGCATCGTCCCGACAATCGCGCCTTCCCCGGTCAGCGTGCTGATGGATTGCGTCTGCAGGGTGATCTCGCCAGGAGACATGTGCTTGGCCAGGCCGAAGTCGAGCACCTTGACGCGACCTCCCGGCATTACGATGACGTTCGGAGTTTTCAGATCGCGGTGAATCACGCCGCGTTCGTGTGCGTGAGCCATGGCATCAGCGATTTGCTCGCCGTAGCGAATCACCGTCTCCACCGGAAGCCCGTCTTCCGGAATTTGCTCGGCCAAGGATCGGCCGCTGACGAATTCCATGACGATGTAGCTCTTGCCGTTGGCTTCGCCCACATCATAAATGGTGCAAATGTTGGGATGGTTCAAAGCGGAAGCGGTGCGCGCCTCGCGAATCAAAAGCGCGCGTGCGTTTTCGTCGTGGTTTAGTTCATCAGGGAGGAATTTCAGCGCGACGTCGCGGTTCAGCCGGTCATCATGCGCCCGGTAGACCACGCCCATCCCGCCGGCGCCGACTTTTTCGACGATTCGGTAATGCGAGACGGTCTGGTCGCTCACGTGTGGGCAACGCTCAAGCGAGCATCTTAGGCCGCGGCAGAAACCCAAGTCAACGCGGAACGAGTTGAAGGTTCGCTGAAACTACCGGCTTGTGGGCACGGATGAAGGAGCGAGGTGCGCGAGAGTTTCTGGCGCAGAATTTTTGGCTACGGCCGCCGGTTGTCGCGAGGGCAGCGGCGGCATCAGGGCTAGCGCGTGGTCGCGCATCGCCGCGAATTCGTTCCAGTCGCGCTTCGAAACCGGATCAGATGGCGGCAGCGGGAGGCGTTCGAAATTCAGGAACTCTTTGCCGCGTTGGATGCGGAAATCCAGATGCGGGCCGGTGGCCAGGCCGGTCATGCCAACGAGGCCAATCCGCTGGCCCTGCTCGACGCGCTCGCCGGAATGTACCAGCACGCGCGACAGGTGCATGTAATACGTGGTGTAACCGTTGCTATGCTGAATCTCGATCAGATTGCCAGCGCCCCCTTTCCTGCCGGCGAAAATCACGCGGCCATCGCCGATGGTTTGCACGGGCGTGCCGGTGGGCGCGGCATAATCAATTCCCAGATGCGGGCGGTACTCTTTCAGGATGGGATGGAAGCGATGTTCGCTGAAATGCGAGGTGATCACCGCGGCGAATTTCAACGGCGAATGCAGAAACGCTTTCTTCATGGACTTCCCGTCTGGCGTGTAATACGCGGGCGCGCCGTTGGGGCCATGAAACAAGACCGCGCGATAGGGGTGCGAGCCGTTGTTGTACTCCGCCGCGAGAATGCGGCCGTAGGAAGCGACCTCGCCAGTCGCGAGCGTTTTCTTTTCAACGACCACGCGGAACGTGTCGCCCGGCCGCGGGTCCGTGTAGAAATCCAGATCCCAGGCGAAGATTTCCGCCAGGCGCATCGCGAGCTCCGGCCTTTCTCCCGCGTCCAGCACAGCGCCGAAAAGCGAGCCGTTGACTTGGCCGGTAATGCCCACCTCCTGAGTTTCCGACGGAAGGGTTTGCACCTCGGCATGAAAATCGTCTCCCTGCGGCCGGATGTAGAGGACGCGGTCGGCATCAATGCGGTAGCGCACTTCGCGCAGATCGCCCAGGATCGAGCGGCCCACCAAGAAACTGTTCCCCGCGCGCAGCCGGCGCAGGTCGAAAACCGATTGCGCCGAAGCCACCAGCCGCGTCGCGTCGTTCGCAGTGAAGCCCATGCTCTGCAGGAACAACGGAAACGCCTGACGCGCAGGCACAGCGGCGTCGGTGAACAGGACCAGCTGCTCCTGCATGCGATGAGCTTCGTCGCGCGAGGGCGAACTCTGGGTCATGATTTCGTAATCGGACGCCGAAGTGCGGAAGTAATTCGCGGCGACGACACCCGCCACAGCCACGGCGAGCAATAAAACGCAGATTAGAACCTTCAGTCTTGTTCCCATAATTCCCTACAGCGAATAATTTACGAAGATGGGAGCATAGCGCAATGCGATGAGGGGCGGGAAGTGAAATGGTGCGGACTTGTTCAGGCTGGTAACAGATGGGATTGGCAGATTGCAGAGTGCTGGACGAAATGCTTGATGCCGCAGAGGCGCAGCGAAAACCGAAGGCCAGTGCAACCGTGCCCGCAAGATGTTCGCGCTACCAGAGGCTAGTGAGACGCGCCGGCGGCCGTGGTGAACTGCGCTCTGCGCGCGGCCTCGGCGAAATAATTTCGTTCGCGCAGACCGTGATAAATGCGACCGGCGATCTCGGAAGCATGCGGTCCGCTCACAGCGCGGCCGCCTCCGCGGATCAGAACCACCAGCACGATTTTCGGGTGCGCTTGGTCAGCATAAGAGACAAACCAGCCTAAGCGGCCGCCGAGCGATTCATCGTTGCAGGTGCCGGTCTTTCCGAGGGCCTGCTCGCCATCGGGGTCGTAGCTTTGTTTCGCGGTGCCGTACATCACGGCAGCGAGCATGCCTTCGCGCAAATCAGGCAGCAGCGGCGCGATATCCAGTTGCTGGCGCACGCGCGGTTGAAAATTTTGTCGCGCTTCCGCGGTGCGCGGATATTGCAGGTAATACTGCGTGCCGCCATTGGCCAGCGTGGAAACCAGCGACGCGAGTTGCAGCGGCGTGAGCCGGATGCCTTCGCCGAAACTGGACATGCGCGCGACTCCGCCATACGCGGGAGGCGCCGAGGGCACCAGGCCAGGTTGCTCTTCGGGAATTTCGTAGCCTGCGCGTTCACCCAGGCCGACCAACTGCGCGTACTGATGAACGCGCTGGAAACCGAGGCGCGTGCCGACCTCTTCGAAATACACGTTGTTGGAATGCGCCATCGCTTCGGTCAGGTCCATATAGCGGCGATGGCCTACCTTTAACATGGTGTCGCGGGTGATCACGCCTTCCTGCAAGCCAGCGAGAGCGATGACGGGCTTGATCGTCGAGCACGGCTCGAAGCCGGCGGAAAAAGCCATTTTCTGATTGACGATGGTGAGAATGCGGCCGGTCGAGGGGTCCATGGCCAGCACCGAACCATTGGCGTGGCCAAGCGCGCCGACAGCGATCTGACGGATCACAGGATCGTCATAGTCCGCATTGTCGTTCTTGGTGGGATCACCGTAGGCCGAAATTCCGGATTTCCGGTGGTGCGTAGTCGTAGCCGGAGGCGTCGCCCCCGACGCCATGGCGAAGGTGCCCGCGAGAAATAGGCAAAGGACCGGGACAAACTGTTTTAGGGCTGGGCTATGTTGCATTGCATCCTATATCGGCCTAAGAATCTCATACTTCAGCCGCTTGAATCCCAGTTTACGGAAGAAATACGGGAGAGTGCAACTGTTAAGGAGGACAGCTTTCCTGCACCGCATGACTGGACCGAAGGACAGCTGGGCAGCGTCGCGGGATAATAGCCCGGAACGCGAGGCGGCAACAGGCGCCTCGCTCCCAGTGCGCGATCATTGTTATCGTGAAACTGCCGCTGCTACGGCTAGCGGCTCGTGCGACTCTGCGAGGCCGCGGCTGCAGCGGCTGCTTTTGGGGGCTGCTTGGCCGCGTCCGCAGCGATCTTTTGCGCTTCGGCGGAGGGCTTGCCGCTTCCATCGGTCGGAACAGCGGGATGCGCGAGCAAACCCAGGGCCTTGCGCAGATCGTGTTCGAGCTTGCCGCGAATGTCGGTGTTCTCTTTCAGGAAAACGCGGGCATTTTCGCGGCCCTGGCCCAGGCGCTCGTTCTTATAGGAAATCCAGGTGCCGGATTTTTCAAGCAGGCCGTTGGTGACGCCTAGATCGATCAAATCGCCTTCGCGCGAGACGCCTTCACCGTAAATGATGTCGAACTCGGCTTCGCGGAACGGCGCGGCCACTTTGTTCTTCACGATCTTCGCGCGGGTGCGTGAGCCGATGACGCGATCGCCTTCCTTGATGGATTGAATGCGGCGGATATCCACCCGAATGGAGGCGTAAAACTTCAGCGCGCGGCCGCCCGTAGTGGTTTCCGGATTGCCGAACATGACGCCGATCTTCTCGCGGATCTGGTTGATGAAAATCAGGCAGGTCTTCGATTTCGAGACGATGGCGGTGAGCTTGCGCAGCGCTTGCGACATCAAGCGCGCCTGCAGACCCATCTGCGCGTCGCCCATGTCGCCTTCGAGTTCAGCGCGCGGCACCAGGGCGGCCACCGAGTCCACTACTATAATGTCCACGGCGTTCGAACGGATCAGCGCCTCGGCGATTTCGAGCGCCTGCTCGCCGTTGTCCGGCTGTGATACCAGCAGGTTGTCCACGTCCACGCCCAGCTTGCGCGCGTAGGAAGGATCGAGCGCGTGCTCGGCGTCGATGAAAGCCGCCTGGCCGCCCAGCTTTTGCGCCTCGGCAATCACGTGCAGAGTCAGCGTCGTCTTGCCGCCCGACTCCGGGCCGTACACCTCGATCACGCGTCCGCGCGGGAAGCCGCCGACGCCGAGGGCGGCGTCGATGGAAATCGAGCCGGTGGGGATTACGTTCACGGGGACGAGCACGTCCTTGTTCCCCAGGCGCATGATCGAGCCTTTGCCATACTGCTTTTCAATCTGCGAGATTGCCAAATCCAGGTTTTTTGACTTTTCGTCGTTCACTGTGCCACCTCAAGAGGACTTTCTGTTTGGTCTTGGCTGGAAACCGAGGCGGAGTGAGTTTAACACTGAGTGCCCGTTCCCGGCTCGGCCATTTCGAGGAGCATGATATCAAGAGGCGAACAAAAAGCAAAGACTATTTTGACGCGGTCGCTGGCCCGGTCACATCCACAGCCGGCGCCGATGCCATCTGGCTCGGTTCTCAATCGCTATTCTTGAGTGGCACACCTAGAAATTGGCTGTAGCGATCTGCTGCGTTCGCGAAAGCACGAGCCTCGCTCTTCTTTGGTGAAGCGAAGAAGCTTGCCGTAATCACTACCGCATTTTTCTCGAAGGCTCGTTTCCAAGCGCCGACGACGCGCCCCTGATGCACGACCGCCGGCATGAACATGCCATTACCGCCGGGCGTTATTTTGGGTGCATGCCTGGGGTCTAGCGAAGCGCTGCGGTCCTTATAGGCAACCAGGAATTCGTCGAAGCTGGGCAGCAAATTCATGCCGGTCGAGACTTGCCGGGTGGCCGGCGTATCGTGGGACGTCCAGTAGACCGTGCCGCCAACCTTCTGCTCGACGAGGTGAGAGGAAGCCATCTCGAGGCCAGCCCTGGCGTCTGAAACGTTCAGACCTGACCACCAGACAAAATCCCGCAGCGTCGCCGGGCCGTGGCTCGAGAAATACCGGCGTGCAAGCTCAGCCAGCGCTTCGTCGCGTTCCCGTTTCTTGACCGGGGGCAGCCATTCGTCGAGCAGAACGAAAGTCGGCTGTTTGTCCGCGTGCGCACCAAAACAAATGACGCGCTGTTGCGCGAGATGCCACAAGATGTGCATGCCGCGTTGGCCGGAGGTAGAGATACGCGCGCGCTCCAGCAGTTCATAGGCTGCGTCGCGGGTCAGTGTCTGGCCACCTTGTAAAGCTTCCGCTAAGATTTTTTCGATCCGCGTGAACTTTGCAGTGGTGAGTTCGAGCTGCCGGTTACGGCCGAGACTGCGCGCTATCATCCGCGGCGCCAAAAGTTCCAGGATCCAACGAGCGTCCGCGGCCGCCACGAAATGTAGGGTCCCGCGCATGGCCCAGGTACGGATTACCGTGCGGTCGGCGATGGCCTTTTTGATGTCGGCCTCCGTGGCATCCGTTAAGCGCAGGCCAATGGCCCAGAGCGCGCCGGAATAGTCTTGCGCTTGAATGCCCCCGAGAGACGCTACTACATCGGAAGGCGCCTTATGCGTGGGAGAGGCGATCCGCTGATTCAGTAACCGCCGCCTAGCAATATCGCGAAGAAGCATCGCTGCGGAATATACCACGGCAGATAAGCGGAACCCCCTCGCCCCGCATTTGTGAAATCAATGACCGATTCACGAAACGCACAGGCGGGATTGCGTGTACCGCTAATATTTGTAGAAGCCGCGGCCGGATTTGCGGCCCAGCCAGCCGGCTGCCACGTATTTTCGCAGCAACGGACATGCGCGGTATTTGGGGTCGCCGAAGCCGGTTTGCAGCACTTCAAGAATATTCACGCAGACGTCCAAGCCGATGAAGTCAGCCAGCTGCAGCGGGCCCATGGGATGATTCATGCCCATTTTCATCACGGCGTCCACCGCTTCAGGAGTGGCGACGCCTTCCATCACCGCAAACGCGGCTTCGTTGATCAGCGGCATCAGGACGCGGTTGGAAACGAAGCCCGGCGCATCGTTCACGGCTACGGGTTTCTTTTCGAGTCTTTCGCACAAGATCTTCGTGATTTCAAAAGTGTCGTCGCTGGTGGCCAGGCCCCGGATGACTTCCACCAGCGCCATCACCGGCACCGGATTCATGAAGTGCATGCCGATAAATTTTTCCGGGCGCGACGTCTGCGCGGCGAGCTGCGTGATGGAAATTGAAGACGTGTTGCTGGCGAGGATCACTCCGGGCTTGAGCACCGCGTCCACATCTTTCAGTAAGCGAACTTTCAGGTCGAGCTGTTCGGGCACGGCTTCTACCGCGAAATCGGCGGCGGCCAGCACGGAAACGTCCGTAGTGGGTTGGATGCGCGCGAGGATGACCGGCTTATCGGCAGCGCTGATACTTTCTTTCTTCACTTCGCGGTCGAGATTTTTGCCAATCGTTTCCAGTCCGCGATCGAGGAAGCGCGTTTCGACGTCGCGCAAAATCACGCTGTAGCCGGCGCGCGCGAAGACATGCGCGATGCCGTTGCCCATGGTGCCTGCGCCGAGCACCGCAACGGTCTTGATCGCATAAATGGACATGAAGCCTCCGGATTTAAGAAGGATGTAGAGGAAGTAAAGGAAACATAGGCGGGAGCGAAACGTCAAGCATCGCCAGACCTGGATCCTACGTCAACTTCCGACAGTTCCGCTCGTCGCGCTTTTATGAACGCCGCTTCGCCAACTGGTTCAGCCCCGTGCCTCGCCGATTTTCTTGAGATTTTCGCTGAGACGAAGACGCTCGACGCATACCCCCAGGGACGCGCAGTGACAACGAAGCAGGTGCTGAAATAATGATTTCAACCGCAGCGAGCGCTCGATGGTCCGTTCCGCTTCCTGTATCTTGTGAACCGCCAGTTTTCGCCACCGGGGGCCTACCGGAGAATTGTCCCGCAAGCCGCTGAGAAAGATTTTGATCTCCGCGAGCGTGAAACCCATCTCGCCTGCGAATCGGATGAGCAGTACGCGGTGAATCGCTTCCGCGGGATATCGGCGTTGCCCTCCGCTGCGGTAGGGAGCCGCGAGCAGGCCCATCCGTTCGTAGTAGCGAATGGCCGAGGCGTTCAGGCCGGTGCGCCTAGCAAGTTCGCCAATTTTCATTTTTCCCTCGCCGCCATTTTCCCAAACTTAGGGCTTGACTTAAAGTTGACTTTAACTTTTAGCATGTCGGGGTGGTGAAGGCAAACCACCAGGAGCGAACTCATGAACACGAAACGATTCAGGGCAATCGGCAAGGGCAGCGTCTCAGCAGTCGCGCTGACGCTAGTGCTGACGACCAGCGGCGCGGGTCCTGCGCTGATGCAGGCTTCCGACGCAAAGACGGTTGCGGCGCGACAGACGAGCAACCACAGCAAGTTCTACTGCAACGCAAAAGCTCTGAATCCAGCCGAGCGAGCACAACACCAGCAACTGACCGAAAAACTGATCGCGGCCCGGAAGGAGATCGTTGAGATGCCGCGAGGCTACGAATTTCAGTTCAGTCCGTCGGATGTTTCCGTGGCAGAAGTCTCGGGCTGGGTAATCACCGAAGCAAAATGCTGCCCCTTCTTCGATTTTCACATTGATCTCGAACGCGAAGGCCACCTCGTATGCCTGGGTCTCAGCGGCGAGGAAGGCATCAAAGCCTTCATCCGGACGGAATTTCAAGTGCCCGCGAAATAGCAACGCTACAGGACTTGATTCTGTGCGCCACACGTGCTGCGATGTGGATCAGGATCCAGCGCGTGTTGCAGGTACCGGGCCCTGATTCGAATTCGATCGCGCGAGGCGGGCTACACCGTGACGGCGTTACTCCTGACGATCAGTGTGCTCGTAGGCATCGGGCTCGTTGTGTTTTGGATCGAGCCGCTTGGCGTCTTGAATCTGCTTGAGCGATTCACGCCACAGATCATATATCGAATCCCGACCCACCAACCGCTGGTCGCGCTTTCCTTTGATGATGGGCCGCACCCGGACTTCACGCGCCAAGTCCTGCACATTCTGGAACGGCACAACGCTACAGCAACCTTCTTTCTCATTGGCGATCGGGCGCTCCGCCACCCGGAAGTGCTGGCGGAGATCAAAGCTGCAGGACATGAGGTCGCGAACCACTACTTCTCGGACGGCTCGATTTTAGGTCACTCGCCCACTGAATTTGACGGTTACCTCAAACGGACCGAGGAAGCGATTGGCATCACATCAGGACAGAAACTTTTTCGTCCACCCGGAGGCGTCGCGCGGCCTAGCCAGCTGCGGCTTGCGCGAGCGCACGGTTATCAGTGCGTCCTCGGTTGCGCTTACCCTCATGATCCCATTCACCCGCCCGGGTGGTACATCCGCTGGTTAGTTGAAAAAAATTTGATGCCGGGCACCATCGTGATTCTCCACGACGGTATCTCAAATCCGACGCGGAGCATTCAGGCTCTGCCACACATTCTTGAGGTGGGCGCGCGCAAAGGACTGCGCTTCGTCTCGATCAGTGCTCTGATGGGCGGAGCTGCCAAACCCGTGGATGTGCGCTGACCGGGACCAATGTTTCGATCCGATTATTGCGACCCCGACGCGTCGGCGATTTGGCGGATCATTTCTATCGCGCGTTGCTGTGATGATGGCGTCACGCGAATCCGCAGCCGGCCTGCGATTTCGTCTGTTGCGGAGCCGATGCCAATCCCGCGGAGGCAGGTGATCAGAGTGTCTCGGGCGCTAGCGTCCTGGCCGGCCCAGACTTCGGTGGTCGCGTCGTCGGGATCGAAATCCTCGGGAACGTAATCGGTCGGGACATCGGACAGGTCGTCCTCGTCGTCGTTTGACGGCGAAACCTGCAGCGGTGCATTCGTAGGGCGGGGCGTTTCGTCTGCATCCTCGGGCGCCGTTTCGCGGCGGCGACCCGCTGCTTCCAGCGCCGCGCTAGCCGCGCGGTGATCGCGTGCGTGAGTGAAAATTGCGTAAACCTGCCGAGACCAACCCGGCAATGATCCGACTCTGTCGCCGCGCTCGTGATACGGGATATTGGCCGCGTCGAGCGCTTCGACGATTCCGTCCCGAATCCCCGCGTCCGTTCCGGTCCACAACAGTTCGGGCGTGCCTGAAAGTTCAGGATTGTTGGAATGAACGTCCGTTTCCTCGAGTCGCTCCACGAGCGCGACGTCGCAATCGGAGCAACGCGTGAAACCGGGACGATACTCTGCTTCGCAGTTAGGGCAAAACATGAATTTCCGTTTGCTCCGAAATGCCTTTAGACAGCGTCAAGAGCGGGTGCGACGCCGACGCTACGGCAGCTCGATGGCGAGCGCGACAGCATTGCCGCCGCCGAGGCAGAGGGCGGCTATTCCACGCTTCAAATTGCGACGCTGCAATTCGTAGAGCAGCGTGACCAGCACGCGCGCGCCGGATGCGCCGATGGGATGGCCCAGCGCGACCGCGCCGCCATTTACATTTACTTTTTCGGGGTTTAGTTTCAGGACGCGCGTTACGGCTAACGCCGCCACGGCGAAGGCCTCGTTCAATTCGTATAGGTCCACATCTTTGTCGCGGTCCCAACCGGTTTTCTGCAAAAGTTTGTCGACGGCGTCCACTGGCGCCATCATCACCCACTTAGGCTCGACGCCGCTGACCGCTTGCGCGACGACGCGCGCCATGGGCTGTTTTCCGAAACGCGCCGCATTTTTTTCGCTGGTGACGATCACCGCCGCAGCGCCGTCATTCGTTCCCGGGGCGTTGCCTGCCGTCACGGTGCCGTCTTTCTTGAATGCAGGCTTCAGCTTTGCGAGAATTCCCAGCGACGTATCCTCGCGCGGCGATTCGTCGGTCTTGATCACGACGGGCTCGCCCTTCTTCTGCGGAATTTCCAGCGGCACAATCTGCGCACCAAAGAAGCAAGACTTTATGGCGCGAATCGCTTTCTGATGGCTTTCCAGCGCGAACTGATCCTGCTCCTGGCGCGAAATGCCGTATTTCTCGGCAACCAATTCCCCGGTGACACCCATGTGAAAATCTTCGTACACGTCCCACAGGCCGTCGTTGATCATGGAATCGATCATTTCCTGATTGCCCTGACGGAAGCCGGAACGCGCGCCCTTAAGTAAGTAGGGACAATTGGACATGGACTCCATGCCCCCGGCGACCACCACTTCCGATTCGCCGAGCTGTACCGCTTGCGCCGCGAGTGCCACAGCTTTTAATCCCGAGCCGCAAACTTTGTTGATGGTCATCGCGGCAACGCGCGCGTCGAGACCACCGCGCAGCGCCGCTTGCCGCGCGGGATTCTGTCCCAGGCCCGCTTGCACGACGTTGCCCATGATCGCTTCGTCCACCAGATTCGGCTCGATTCCGGCGCGGCGCACAACTTCGGCAACAACTTTCGCGCCGAGCTCCGTCGCGGAAAGAGGCGAGAGCCCACCCATGAATTTTCCGATGGGCGTGCGCACGGCGCTTAAGATGACGGCTCGTTCCATGGTGACAACTCCTTCAGGCTTTCTCGGTCGGAAACACAATTATAAGCGCCGCGCCGCACGCGGTCAATTTCGCGGCCTTCTGCCGGCTCGCCGCAACCCCGCAGCGCCGATCTTCTACGCAAGGTTCAGCTGCCAGGAAACGCCGTAACGGTCGTTCACCCACGCGAACATTTTGCTGAAGCCGGATTCACCGAGTGGCATCGGCTCGGCGCCTCCCGCTGCCAGCGCGGCGTGCAGCCGGCGAATTTCTTCGTCGGACTCGCACTCAACAAAGAACGAAAATGCCGCCGTGAACGAAAATTCGTGCTTTACGGCGCTATCGACGCACATGACATCCTGGCTTCCAATACGAAAGCTTGCTTCCGCAACCGAACCTTCGACGCCGGGCCCGTTCGGACCATTCACCGCATTCAAGCACGGCACGGATGCGGAAATTAAGCCGGGCACTCCCTTTACAGCGTTCGTGGACGCGGACACTTCGCTGCCGCCGGCGCAATAGCCGCAGCAGCCAGAGAATCGGCTAGCAGGCTGATTTCGCCGAGCACTGGCAGTGGACCTTCGTTCGCGCGGGATGGTTCCTTGCGCGCTTCCGAGTGCACCCAACGCCCGGAGGATCTTCGCCTCATATTCGCCCCTGCAAAAATCTGTTAAGATGGTTCTGAACGAAACCGCATTCATGACTTCCAACCGATCATCGAAAGAATCCTCGGAGCGAACTTCGGAGCCGAGCGCCAGTCCGAACATTGGGCTAAACCCGGGCCAGCGCGCGGCGGTGGAGCACGGCGATGGCCCGCTGCTGGTGGTCGCGGGCGCTGGCACCGGCAAGACGCGCGTGATCGTCGAGCGGATTCGCAATTTGCTGGAGACGAATCCCGAATTGGCCGGCGAAAGCATTCTGGGGCTCACGTTTACAGACAAAGCCGCGGGCCAGATGAAGGGGCGCGTGGTGAAAGCGATCGGCGAACGGGCCGAGGGCGTGTGGCTCAGCACGTTTCACAAATTTTGCTTGGAAAAGATTTTGCAGGCGACGAATCCGGATTCTCAGCCGCTCGATGAAATTGACCACAAGATTCTGCTCCGGCGGCACATCGGCGAACTCGACCTGAAGCATTTCCGCAGGCTGCAAGATCCTGGCGAATTCATCAGCGACTTCGTGAAGTTTTTTTCGCGCTGCCAGGATGAGCTGGTAACGCCTGAAGATTACGAGCGATTCGTGGCAGGCCTGCGGAAGAAACACGAGGCCAGCAAGAAATCGCTGGAATCCGACGCGCTGCAAATCGCGGAGGATGAAGTCGCGCGGCAGGAGGAACTGGCGCGCGTCTATCGAGTGAGCGAACGCCTGCTGCGCGAACGCAACTTGCTGACTTTCGGCGAGCAGTTGATGCATGCCGTGCAGCTGTTGCGCAATAACAAATCGCTGCGGAAACAAATGCACGAGCAGTACCGCTACATTCTGGTGGATGAATTTCAGGACACCAATATCGCGCAGCTGGAGCTGCTGTGGCTGCTGGCCGGCGAACGCCGCAACATCGTTGCGGTGGGTGACGACGACCAGGCGATTTACCGCTTCCGCGGTGCGTCGTTCGGCAGCTTCACGATTTTCCTGAAACGCTTCTGCGGCGTCACCGATGCCAAGCTCGGTCCCGCCACCAAGAAATTCCTGGTTTCCCTTTCGCAGAACTACCGCTCGACGCAGCGCATTCTGCGCGTGGCCGGCGAAGTGATTCAGCACAACGAAAAATCTCCGCTACTCCCGCCCAAGGTGCTGACCACCGACAATCGCGAAGGCGAAAAAATTCGCATCGCCGAATTCGGCACGCCCGAGGAAGAAGCCCATTGGGTCGCTTCCGAAATCGAACGGCTGCACGCGGCGGGCGCCCACTGGCGCCACTTTGCCGTGCTGTATCGCAAACACACGCACCGCGAAAAATTGGTGGACGAGTTGCGCAGGCGCGAAATCCCGTTCGTGATTCGCAAGTTATCAATTCTGTCCAGCACCCTTGTGCGCGATCTGCTCGCGTGGCTGCGCCTGATCGTCGTACCTGGAGACAACGTGGCCTGCGCGCGCGTGTTGGCCGCGCCCTACTGGGGCCTCGAACCGCGCGATCTGGTGCGTTTAGCCGAACGCGCGGAAAAAAATCACCGCCGACCGCTGGGCGACGAACTCGAAACCGCGCAGGGCGAAGCACCATTCAACTCGCGCGGCCACCTCGGCGAGCTGGTGCAGTTCCTGAATCAGCTGCGCCAAAGCGCGAAGCGCGAGACAGCGACGGAAGTGCTGGACGAGTTGATCGCCGCGCTGGCCCTGGCGCCGCTGCCCTCGGATCAGGACCGTTACTACCTCGATCGCTTCGTGGCGTTCGTAAAACAGTGGGAACGCAAGAGCGAAGAAAAGCAGCTGCGCCATTTCATCGAATACCTCGCGTATTTTTACGAGGCGGGCGGCGACATTTCGCTGGAAGAAGAAATCTCCGACGACGCTGTGCAATTGATGACCGTTCATTCCGCCAAGGGCCTGGAATTCCCGCACGTTTTCATCCTGCGCGTTTCCAAGAACGACTTCCCTTCGGGCGTGCGCAAAGTGGTCTTCGAATTTCCGCCGGAACTGATGAAGGAGGAACAACCCAAGTTCGATTTTCAGATGCAGGAAGAGCGGCGGCTTTTCTACGTGGCGCTCACGCGCGCGGAACGCCAGCTGACGCTCTCGACGCTGGTGAACAAGCGCAAGAAGCCTTCGCCGTTTCTCGACGACTTCCTGGCGAATGCAAAAATCAAAACGCTGGACACGCATCAACTCACACCTAAAGTGCTGGTGCCTCCCGCGGTGCAGACCGTCGGACCGGAAGCTAATTCAAGCGATCCGACGCAACTCTTTCCGCCCGGCAGCGAGCCATCCCGAGCGTATTCGCGCGTGGCGCTGTGGGCCAAGGCATTTCATCCGCCGCGCCCCGAACCGTTGCAGTTGAGTGCGTCGGCGATTGACGCCTACGACCGCTGTCCGATGCGCTATATGTTCCAGTACGTGTGGGGCATTCGCGGCGGCGCCCACGCCATGGCCACGTTTGGCAACGTGATGCACCGCACGATCAAGGAATTCGTCGCGGAATGCGGCAAGCGCAAGAAAGTTCCGCTCGAAGAAGCGCTCACAATTTACGATCGCGAGTGGTCGACCGAGGGATTCATCGACGAATATCACGAAGAAGAATATCGCAAGGCAGGACGCGAGCAACTCGAGGCGTTTCACCGCACGTATAGCGGCGCGCCAGCCGACGTGCTGTATCAAGAAAAAACTTTCGAGCTGCCGCTGGAGCACGACGTGGTCGTCACCGGCCGGATGGATCAGGTGAATCGCATCGAAGGCACCCGCGTCGAAATCATTGACTACAAAACCGGCAGGCCGAAGGACGCGAAGGCCGCGGCGAAAGATATGCAGCTGGGAGTGTACGCGCTCGCGGCGGAAGAAGTGCTCGATCTGGATCCGGTGCGCCTCGTGTTTTACAACTTGATGACAAACGAAGGCGTGGCCGCAACGCGCGACGCGAAAGCGCTGCAAGAAACCAAGGAGAAAATCGCGGAAGTGGCGGATCTGATTCGCGCGCGCGAATTTTCCGCAAAGCCGGGATTTGGCTGCGGATTCTGTGATTACAAACCGCTGTGCCCCGCCCACGAACAGCTGATTTCCATTCGGCCGGCACGGGGAATATCCGAAGCGACGGAAAAAGCGGATTCCTCTCCCGCTTCCGCTGCATCGGAATGACATTTTTGTGTCAGGAGTGGCGTTACAAAAAAAACGGGGCGTCGCGATTTCTCGTGACGTCCCGTTTCTCTTTCCGATTGGGCTTCTCTGCCTGACTAAGCCCGGGATGTTCCGCGCATGAATTACTCTGGAACTTTCTCCCCGCGATTCAGCGGCGCCGCAAATCTCGCAGCGCGCTCGATTCGCTTCGTCAATCTATAAAGGCCGCCGACGTTGAAGTCAAGCAGAAAAACTTTTTCGCCGACACGATTTGTAGAACATCGGAACGGTAGCGCGCATTGATGCTCGCCCGGTGATCGCAGGACTTGCGCTTCCGCCTTTCAACGGCGGCTCAGATGCCTAGAGGGAGCGTCGTAGCGCGAGCCGCTACAAACAAAAAACTCGCTTTGCTTCTCCCCGCGCGGCATTCCGAACGCAGCGGTCGCAAATTCTAGTGCAATCCGCTCTGGTAATATCCCTGGCGCGCGGTTACATCCAGGTCCGGACGCCGCACGCGCACTTCGATGCTGTGATAATCCTTGCCGCGGTCGGTATCTTGCGGTTGAAACGTGATGGTGTACTGGTTGCGGGCCTGTTCCGTGACGGAAGCGTAGAGATTTTCGAGGCCGCGGTCCTTCCCCGCATAGAAAGTGTCCCCGCCAGTGGACGTGGCGTATCTCTCCAGCCGCGTGCTTTCCTTCTGGCCGAGCGCGTGACCCACGGAAATGGAATAAACCGAGACATCGGACTTCAACAAGAGCTGCAGGGTCTGGTCCAGCGTGTGTTCGTTGCTGCGAGAGTTATTTCCGTCCGAAATCAGGAAAATAATTTTGCGGCGATCGCGCCCGCGGCTCTGCAGCATCTGGCCCGCCGCGTACACCGCGTCGTCCATGTCCTTGTCCTGCTTCTGCTGCTGCACGCCGAGCGTCGTCGGAGCTCCCGTTTCCAGCGAATGTCCGTTCGACGTTGCGCCAGACGTCAAGGGGCCACCAACGGGCGAGCCCGGATAGTGCGAATGTAGGTCGAGGCGCTTGAGTTGTGTGAACAGCAGATCGTTGTTGAAGGAAAATTCCGAGACCGTGTTGGGAAATTGATCGTAGGTCACGATTGCCACTTCATCGTTGGGCCCGAATCCGCCGGAAATCGCGGTCAAACTTTTCTGCACCTGGTCGGCGGACTTGATCGAGAGGTCGTCATCAATCAGCACGACCGCGGAAAGCGGATAAGGATCGGAGGTAAAGTAAACAATCTGCTGTTCCACGTTGTCGCAGAACACGCGAAATTCGTCGCGCTGCAAATCACCGATCAACTGGGCGTCGCGGTTTTTGACGGTTACGGGAACGATCACCAGGTTCGTGCGGACTTTGAGAATCGAGCGCGTGTCCCCTGGTTGCTTCGGATTCTGAGACTGGGGGGTCCGCGGTGGAGGCGCGGGCTGTGACTGGCCGGTCTGCGGCTGCGGCGTTTGTACCGGCGCACCGGGCTGCGCGGGCGGCGCCAGCTGCCCCGGCTGTACCGGAGGTTTGGATTCCTGCTGCTGCGTCCCCGGGCCACCCGACTGCTGAGCCCACGCAAGGGCGCCGAAAAGTACTACAATACCCAGCGTCGAAATTAATCGCGTCATCAGAGATTCTCGATTCGGCCGAATGTCGCCGTTTTAGAGTTCTGTTTTCATATCGCGCCGGCCGCTTCCGGAAACATCCGCTGGCGCGCTCGGTGCATCGTACCAAACGCAACCGGCTACAGGGAGATTATACAATGCGGCTGACCAGCCTCGCGGCGGGCATTTTTACCTTAGCATTGGCGGGATACGTAGGGGTGACGACCGAAGCGCCCGCCAAGGGTGCCGCGCATCCGATTCCGCACGCGCCACCCGGTCAGCAGAATACAGCGCAAGACCAGGGACCTCTGAAAGTTCAGACGAACGTCGTCAACGTGTTCGCCACGGTGCGCAACAAGCAGCACGGAATCGTCAACGACCTGACCAAGGATGATTTCAAAATCACCGAAGACGGCGTCGATCAGAAAGTAGAATTTTTCTCGCGCGAAGTGAATATGCCCATCACGCTGGGCCTGCTGATTGACACCAGCGCCAGCATGGACCGCATGATTGACGCCGAACAGGACGCCGCGTCGCGTTTCCTGCGCGAGGTGATGCGCCCGAAAGACGAAGCTATGGTGATCACCTTCGACTTCGACGTGGATCTGCTCGCCGATTTCACTCAGGACACATCCGTGCTTTCCAGCGCGATTCGCCGCGCCCGCGTGAACTCCGTGGGCGGAGGGGGCGTGGTGACGCCCGGCACGATTCCGCAAGGGAGCAACGCAGGCGGAACGGATCTGTATGACGCGGTTTATCTGGCGTGCCACGACGAACTCGCCACCGAAGCCGGCCGCAAGGGCGTGATCATTCTGACTGACGCGGAAGATACTGGGAGCAAATTGCGGATGCAGGATGCCATCGAGGCAGCGCAGCGTTCGGACGCCGTAATCCACATCCTCCTGATCTCGGATCGCATGGCAACCTTCGGCACGGGCCCTGGCGTGGCGCACCGCATGGCGGAAGACACCGGCGGGCGCGTGATTGACGTGCACAATGAGAAGTCGCTGGAGAAGGCGTTCGACGAAATTTCGGAGGAGCTGCGTTCGCAGTACGTGCTGGGCTACTATCCGACTAACCTGAAGCGCGACGGGACCTTCCGCAAAATCCAGGTGAGCGTCGCGCGTCCTGATGTGAAAATTTTGGCGCGCAAGGGGTATTACGCGCCGTTCAAGTAAACGAAAGTCTTCGTAGCGGCGGTCCAGCTTTGCGAGACCGCCAGCGGTCCGCGCCGCAACACCGATCGTGCAGCGCAGTGCACCACTACAAGACCCACCGCGCAGTCCTGGTTTGATTGCACGAACACGGCAGGAATATTCCCGGCTTACTTGCCTGATGGCGGCGCAGTGGGCGAAGTCGCGTAATAGCCTTTGCGGGTGCGCACGTTCAGGCCCTTGCGATCGGTCTGCACTTCGATCTTGCGATATTTCCCGGTGGATTGCGGATTCGAAGGCGAATAGGCGATGAAATACTGGCTGCGCAGTTCGGTCCCGATATCCACGAACGACTGCGCCAGATCATCCACCTTATAAGGATAGAACACGCGCCCGCCGCTCTGATCCGCGAACTCCTCCAAGACCTTGTCGCCGCCTTCGACATGCATTTTGCGCGGCTTGTCTCCATCAATAGCCAGCCAGTCGGTATTCGTGCTCACGCAATAAATCGCGGCTTCGGCGCGGATGGCCGCTTCCACGGATTCACTCAAAGCGTGATCGCTTAAGTTGTCGTCGCCGTCGCTGATCACCACCAGCACGCGCCGGACTTCGGGGTTCGGACCCTTGGGCAGAGGAGGATTGGAAAGTTTCTCGGCGGCACGATAAATGGCGTCGTCGAGAGCAGTACCGCCGCCGGCTCGCTGTTTGCGGATCGCGTCGGTGAGCAGCGAGAGATCGCCAGTGAAATCCTGGATCACCTCAGGCTCGTTGTCGAACGTCATCAGGAACGCCTGGTCCTTGTTTCTGCGGATCACGTGCTGTAGAAAATCGTTGGCCGCTTCCTTTTCGAATTCCAAGCGCGGGCGAATGCTGTTGGAGGTATCGAGCAGGATGCCGATGCGTAAAGGCAAGTCCGTGTCGCGTCCGAAGTAGCGAATTTCCTGTGGCGTGCCATCTTCCAGAACTCTGAAATCGGTTTGATCCAGGTCAGTAACAAATTCGCGGCGGCGATCCATCACGGTCGCGACCAGGTGCACCAGGCCCGTGGTGGAAGTGATCGGCGGTGTCGTGGCCTGCGGCGTCGCGGGTTTCGCGGGAGCTTGTTGCGGATTCTGCGCCGGCGCATCGCCGGAGGTGGCAGGCGGAGGTGGCGGCGTTGCCGGCGCAACCTGTTGCGCGCGCGTAGAAACAGCGAAACTCAGCAACAGCACTGCCAGGAACAATACCGAAGGCACGGCAATCGGGTGTGGGGCTTTCACGCGAATCATCATAGGTAATCCCGCAGCGCAACGTCAATCCCGCCGGGCGGCAATTTCGCCATCGCGCCGAGAGCCCTGATGTAAGCCACCAACTCTTGCGGCAGCGGCGCGCGAAATTCCATGCGCTGCCCCGTGCGGGGGTGTTCTAGTGCGATGCACGCAGCGTGCAGGAAGTTGCGTCCGAGCGACGGCAACTGCTCGCGCCCGATCGATTCCTGATGAGGCGCTCCGTACAGCGTATCGCCTACCACGGGCAGCGCCAGCGCGGAAAAATGCACGCGAATCTGGTGCGTGCGTCCGGTGTGCAGATCCGCCTCGATCAACGAGAACGCGCCCAGCCGCAGAAGCAGCCGCCAATCCGTGCGAGCCTCGCGGCCTTCGCTGCGGCGGGCAGTCATGCGCGAGCGGCGGCGCAGATCGCGCGCGACGGGCAATTCGATGCGCCCTTTTTCACCCTTGGCATGTCCATGTAAGAGTGCCAGGTAGGTTTTCTTTACCCTGCGCGCGCGAAATTCTTCCACCAATTTCAAATGAGCGGCGTCGTTGCGCGCGATGATCATTGCTCCAGAGGTGCCCTTGTCCAGACGATGCACAATTCCAGGCCGCAACGGGCGGCCGACGCTGGAAAGCCCATGCTCCACGCCATACCGATGCAGCAGCGCCGCGACGAGCGTGCCCGTATCATCGCCCGCGCCGGGATGGACGATCATTCCAGCAGGCTTATTTACGATGGCGATGTCCTCGTCCTCGTAAAGGATGGTGAGCGGAATATTTTCCGGTTCCACGCCGGGCAGCGGCGGCTCGGGAATTTCCACCGTGATGGTTTCGCCGGATTCCAGATGATGCGAGGGCTTCTTGGCGACACCGCTCACGCGCACGCGACCTTCATCAATCAACGTCTGCACGTGCGTGCGGCTTACGTCCGGAAATTGCGCGGCGAGATAGCGGTCCAGGCGCTGCCCGGCCTGGTCTTCGGCGACCAAGAATTCGTGGTGGCGGAGCGAATCGTCTGGCGCGTCGAAATTGTCGTCGCGATCGCTATCAGAATAATCGTGCATGAAGGGATTCGTTGAATCTGCTTCGCGCGCTACAAGCGGCCACGACTTGCCGCGCTATTGCAGGAAAGCCAATCTTTACGCCAGCAGTGCCCGCGAACGCCCAGGTGCGACCCGCCCCTACAGGTTCGCACACGAGCGGCACTCTAAAGATATCCGCCTAGCGCGGCAGGCGTTCTAATCGCCGGCTTCGGCGCTCGCGGGCGTCACGGGCTGAATCGGCGCTTTCCCCTGCAACCCGCGCCACCACAGGAACGCCCCTGTCAGAATCAACACCAAGCTCACAATCTGCATTAACGAAACGCTGTCGTGAAACATCATGGTGCGCCCCGGATCGCCGCGGAAGAATTCGAGGATGCCGCGTTCGGTGCCATACAAAATCATGTAGGCACCAAAAATCTCGCCGACAAACCGTTGCCGCTTTCCCAACCAGATCAAAAAAAGAAAATTCAGGAATTCCAGAGACGCTTCGTAGAGCTGCGTGGGATGCAGATGAACTCCCAGCGGTGTGCCGGCCAGTTGCTCGGCCAAAGGATTCTTGAAGGTTACGCTCCAAGGCACGGTGGTGGGCTTGCCGTAGCAGCAACCAGCCGCGAAACATCCCAGTCGCCCGATGGCGTGCCCGATGGGCAGCGCGGCGGCGCATGTATCGAGCGTCGGCAGCAGCGGCATTTTCTGAAAATGGGTGTACAGCAGAATGGTCAGCACGCCGCCCACGACGCCGCCGTAAAAAGTGCCGCCCGATTGAAACGTAGCGACGCTGAAAATGTCGCGTGGATTCGCCATGTAATAATCCCACGCGCTCAAAATCAGCCAGATTTTCGCCACCAGCAGCGCCACCAGCACAAAATAAATCCCCATGTTCCACAGCTTGTCGGGATCGATCCCCGCGCGCGGCGCCTGGCGCCGGCCATACCACAAGCTGATCAGCACGCCCGTAGCGACGAGCACTCCGTAGGAATAAATCGGGATGCCGCCAAATGTGAAAAGTATCGGATGCATGCCTATGCCGGCTCCTGATTCGGATGCGCCTGCTCGCGAAAGAGTTCCAGCACCACCAGCGCTGCTCCCAGCACGATCGCGGAATCCGCCAGATTAAATGTGTACCAGTGATGCCCGCCGACGTGAAAATCAATGAAGTCGGTAACGCTGTGCCGCAGGAAACGATCCAGCACGTTTCCCAGCGCCCCACCGAGAATTAGCGCGAGCCCGCACTCACCCAATCGTCCGCCCGCGCGACCCGTCGCCAGCAACCACACCAGCATCGCAATCACGGCCACGGAAAAAGCGATGAGCAGCGGACCTCTCCAGGGATTTTCGGAATCGGCAAACAAACCGAACGCGACGCCAGGATTGCTGGTGTGCACCAGGTTCAACAAGCCGGGAATCACCACGCGCAGCGAACCCACCGCAGTATGTCTTTCCACAGCATGCTTGCTGAGCTGATCCACCGCCAGCGCGCCCAGCGAAATAATTCCCAGCGCGGGCCCACGAAAACGCGAGGCAGCAGCCATCAGGACCGCGAACTCCCGGCAGCGAGGCCGCCATCGCGTTCAATTTCATGCAGCGCGGCAACGCAGCGTTCGCAAAGTGTCGGATAATCCGCGCTTTCTCCCACATGTGTCGAATAATTCCAGCAGCGCTCGCATTTTTTTCCCTGCGCGCGCTCGATGCGAATCTGCAAGCCCTCGATTCCGCACGCAGCCGCGCCCTCTACTTTTCCGTCGGCGATTTCCACTTGCGAGACGATGAACAGGCCCGGCAAATACGCGCCATATTTCCGCAGCAGCCCCGCCAAATCGGCGTCTGCCACGAGCGTTACGCGCGCTTCGAGCCCAGAGCTGATGGTCTTGGCGGCGCGCACGGGCTCCAACGCCTTCAGAACCTCTTCGCGGACCAGCAGCAAGCGATCCCAATTCTTC
Source organism: Acidobacteriota bacterium (assembly GCA_013289715.1). Taxonomy (GTDB): domain Bacteria; phylum Acidobacteriota; class Terriglobia; order Acidiferrales; family UBA7541; genus Palsa-295. The sequence continues at coordinate 47,679 of JABCZJ010000018.1, forward strand.
GCACGAGCATCTTCCAGCACGCGTTCCAGTTCCGCTGCAACCGGGAACGTGGCCATATGCACGCTGACCGGCTCCGATGCAGCGCGCGGCAAATGCTTCCACACTTCTTCCGCAGTGAACACAGTGATCGGCGCCATCAGTCGCAACAAAGTGCTCGCGATGCGATACACGGCAGTCTGCGCCGAACGCCGCCCGCGACTTTTGGGCGCGAACGTGTATAGCCGGTCCTTCAGCACATCGAAATAAAATGAACTGAGGTCCACCGTGCAGAAATCGTGCAACGCGTGATACACGCGATGAAATTCGAAATTGTCGTACCACTCGCGGCACTCGCGCGCCAGAGCTCCGGTGCGCCGGAGCATCCACGCGTCCATTTCCAACAGATCGCCGTGGGCCGCGGAATCGCCCGCCGGATCGAAATCGTAAAGGTTGCTGAGCGCAAAGCGGAACGTGTTGCGGATTTTCCGGTACGCTTCCGCCAGCTGCGTCATCATCGCTTCGGAAATGCGCACGTCCGCCGTGTAATCCTGCGAGACCACCCAAATCCGCAGCAGATCCGCGCCCCACTTCGCGCAGATCTCCGCTGGGTAGATGGCGTTGCCGAGCGACTTAGACATCGGCGAGCCCTTTTCATCCAGCGTCCAGCCGTGTGTCACAATCTCTCGGTACGGCGCACCGCCGCGAGTGCCGATACCCACCAGCAACGAACTCTGGAACCATCCACGATACTGGTCCGGTCCTTCCAAATAAACATCGGCCGGCCAGCGCTGGTTGTCACGCGTCAGCACGGCCAGATGCGTCGAGCCGGATTCGAACCACACGTCGAGAATGTCTGTCTCCTTGCGCCACGTACCGTGGCCACAAGAACACTTCGTTCCCGGCGGCAGCAACTCCTCGGCACTCCGCGTAAACCACACATCCGCGCCTTCGCGCTCGAAAAACGGCAGGACGTGCCGCAGCGCCACTGGGTCCTTCAGCTGCAGCCCGCACGCGTCGCAATAAAAAACAATCAGCGGCACGCCCCAGAATCGCTGCCGCGAAATGCACCAGTCCGGACGCCCCGCGATCATTTCGCGCATGCGTTCGCGGCCCCATGCCGGCAGCCATTTCACTTTTTCGATTTCCTCCAGCGCGCGCGGACGCAGGGCCGGAGCTTTCGGCGCGGGAATCGCGGCCGTCCCGGCATCCATCTGAATGAACCACTGCTCGGTCGCGCGGAAGATCACCGGGTTGTGGCAGCGCCAACAATGCGGGTAGCTATGCGTGATTTTCTTTTCGCCGACAAGCATGTCGCGCTTCTTCAGCAGATCAATGACGATGGGGTTCGCCTCGAACACCGTCTTGCCCTTGTACTCCGGCAAGCCCTCGATGAAGCGGCCGTCGTCGTCCTGCGGCGCGTAGGATTCCAGCCCATATTTCTGCCCAGTCCGGAAATCGTCCGCGCCGTGGCCGGGAGCTGTATGCACGATGCCGCTACCCTGATCGAGCGTCACGTAATCGGCCAGCACGCCGGGAACCTGCATCTCGAGAAATGGATGCTGGAAGAAAACTCCTTCGAGTTTCGCGCCTTGCCACGTCGCGTGCACTGCGTGAACTTCGATGTGCAGCTCCGTTTCCAGCGCATTCACGCGCTCTTTCGCCAGCAACAATTTTCCCGCAGACGTATCCGCCACCACATACTCAAACTCCGGATGAAACGCCAAAGCGCGGTTCGCGGGCAGCGTCCAAGGCGTAGTCGTCCAAATCAGCGCGCTGACGTCGCGATCCAACCCCAGCTCTTTCGCTTTCTCCCCGACAACAACGGGAAACCGAACCCAGATCGAAGGACTGCTGTGATCCTCGTATTCCACTTCGGCTTCAGCCAGCGCCGTGCGATCGAAAATGCACCAGTACACAGGCTTCAGCCCGCGATACACATAACCCTTCTCGTAAAAATCAAGAAAGGCTCCGGCAATCGAAGCCTCATCGCGCGCATCCATCGTCAGGTACGGCCGGTCCCACTGCCCCAAAACTCCCAGACGCTTGAATTCCACCTTGTGCTTCTCAACGAACCCGGCGGCAAACTGCCGGCACATCCGCCGAAATTCCGCCGCCGGAACTTTGCTGGTCTTTCCGCCCAACTCCTTCTCAACTTTCGTCTCGATCGGCAGCCCGTGGCAATCCCAGCCGGGAATATAAGGCGCGCGAAATCCAGACATGGTCTTGGACTTCACGATCATGTCTTTCACAACCTTATTCAGGCCAGTGCCCAAGTGGATTTCGCCCGTGGGATACGGCGGCCCATCGTGCAACACAAAAAGCGGCGCGTCGGCGCGCGATTCCAGAATGCGATAATAGAGGCCCTGCGCCTCCCAGGCCGCCAACTGTTCAGGCTCGCGCTCGGGCAGCTTCGCTTTCATGGGAAAATCTGTCTTCGGAAGATTCAGGGTACTTTTCAGGTCCACAGGTTTAGCCATCTCTAGGGGTTCGGAAGCCTTTCTATCTTGCGAGATAGAGTTGCGCGCGGGGCAGCTGAAACACCTGGCTCCGTGACCCGTAGACCGAAGCACAGTTGTGAGTTGCTGCACAACGAAACTTGCAACTGGTATGTTACAATGGTTTTCGAATGGTGTCAGCCGCGCCCGGCCAGACATCCTTTTCCGTGGGCGCGCGTCTAAGCTTACAGAGGACTGCGGCACGACGCAGCAGGCAGCCAAATGGCAGACCTTACAACGCCAATCAGCGATGCAGGCGGCACCAAGGGAGGACCGACCCTCCAGATCGGCCGCTACAAGTCTCCCGTCGCGGATTCCGAACTGCGGAATTTCTTCTCCAACGTGAGGGATTTCCTCTTCGAACGCCCCGTAAATCTGAAGGGCGCGAAAGCCACCGTATTCAACACTCCCGGATTCGGCGAAAGCATGCGCGACAACCTGAGCGAGTTCTTCCGCTCCGCCCCGCGCGGCCCTGTGAACTCCGACCTGCTGATAAACTGGAATGCCGGGTTTGCGGGCTTCTGGCAGAACCTGCGCGACCTCATTTCGCCGCCGAAACTGGCGCCGCTGAAGACCACCAGCCAGCCCGTGGCTGTGCCGGAGCTCTGGTCCAAGAACACACAATTCACACGCGTGCAGGCATTATCTCTGGCCGTCCACGTAACGATCCTGGTCCTCATTATTGGGCCGCTGCTGCTGGTGCTGCCCTCGCCTTCAACCACGAAAGCCAATTCGCAGGTGGACGTGATGGTCATCTCGCCGTTTTCGCCCAAACTGCCTCCCGGCGCGAAGAAAGCCGGTGGTGGTGGCGGTGGCGGCGCGCATGACCCATTGCCTGCGAGCCGCGGCAAGCTGCCAAAATTCGCGATGACGCAATTCACTCCTCCGAAGGTCGTCACGAACCCGAACGCGCGCTTGGCGATGACGCCAACAGTATTAGGTCCACCGGAATTGAAGCTGCCCAGCCCCAACATGAATAACTGGGGCGACCCGCTTTCGAAAGTTATCAACGACTCAAACGGCCCCGGCAGCGGCAACGGTATCGGCTCCGGCAATGGCACTGGCGTAGGAAGCGGCAGCGGCGGCGGCGTGGGACCAGGAGAAGGCGGCGGCACCGGCGGGGGCACGTTTAATGCGGGCACGGGCGGCTACGGCTATCCAGCCTGCATTTATTGTCCGCAAGCGCAGTATTCCGACGAAGCCGTAAAAGCAAAATATCAAGGCACGGTCACGCTGGTCGCGATCATCACCGCGGACGGCAAAGCCACCGACATCCAGGTTCTGAAGGGCCTCGGCCTCGGCCTCGATGAGAAAGCGATCGAAGCGGTTCGCACTTGGCGATTCCGGCCGGCCGCTGGACCAAATGGCAGGCCCGCACCTGTCCGTCAGACCATCGAAGTAACTTTCCACCTTTACTGATCTCTTTTCGTCCGCAACATTCGTTCGCTTCCAGGCGTTTACCTTCAGGACCATCCCGTATCTGCTAATCCACGCATCTGCTACGATGAGCAGTATGAAAATTTCCTCGAGGATTTCAATCTCCACGGTTTCTCTGCTCGTCCTCATCGCGGGCGTGATCGGAAAAGCTCCGCGCGCGGACGCACAAACCGGCACAGTGCAGTTTGTCGCGCGCGTTACTCCTTCAGGCGGCGAAGACGAACCGGTGCGCACTCTATCCTTCTACTTGCTCAGCAAAAGTTACGCGGATATTCAGAAGGAAGCCGAAGCCGCCACGCCCCCAACGAGCCTGGACAAGTTCATAGAATCGCTAGACGTTTCCAAAGAACTAAAAGCCTGGATGAAGACCAACCATCGTGTAAGCCTCTCGGGCGAAGACTTCATCAAAATGGTCAAAGCCGACGACATCATGAACGTTCCCGAATTCTTCACCTCATACACTGAGCGAAACGTCGGCGACCGCACGGAAGGTTTCCCCACGCCAAAATACAAGCTCGCGGACCGCGCCAAAGACCCGGCGAAATACGACCGTCTGGTGACTCAATACCACGATGCTATCCGCGCGTTCGTGATCGCCGACCCCGACAGCAAGGACGGCCTGGATTTGGGCCTGGAAGCGGTGAACCCCGGCCACAAATGGGACATGGTGAAAACCAAGAACCTCGCCGACTTGGCCCGCGAAACCGCGGACCTGGCGCGCGGAAAATACCTGGTGGCTCGTGCCGAGACGGACATGCAGGGCCAGGGCACGCTACGCGGAATTGCTCCCGGGAATTATTGGCTCGGCACTCTTAATATCGAAGCAGTCGCAGGAGACGCGCGCGAGCGCTGGGACGTGCCCGTAACCGTCCGCGCCGGCCAACCCAGTTACGTCACACTTACCAACATCAACGCCGTGAAATCCCCGCGTTCCGCGACACCGTAAGCGGCACGCACGTATGACGGACGCCGCTGGCATCGCGCAATGGATTCACGACCTCGCCGGTTCGGACGAGCGCGTGAAGATCGAATCCGCCATGAGGCTTTATTTCGCTGGCGTCGGTCTTTGCACGCCGCTACTCAGCCGCTGGGTCTCCGATCCTCATTTTCGCGAACTGACTTTGCCCGGCAGGCCGACTGGCGAGGCGCACGCTCGCTCCCAACCTTCGGCCATCATTGTGGGAATCGCCGTGCGCCCGGAAACGTTCCAGCAAATTCGCGCGGCCAATGATTCTCCGCGGCTGGCAGACGTGCCGCCTGACCAAGACGCCGTGGAATTCGAGCTGCACGTCGACGCTTCGCTCGAATTCGATATTCTCACCACACGTGAGCCAGGCGGCCCGGGCGCGATTTCACGCTACCTGCAAAAGTTCGGTGAAGGCATCCAGCAGATCGAAATTTACGTCCGCGATGTGGATCGCGCAACGGAAATTCTGCGCACGCGATTCGCGCTCCCGCCGCTCTATCCCGCCACCCGCGCGGGTGCCGACGGCACGCGCGTCAATTTCTTCCTCGCCACCACCCCCGACGCGAAAAAAGTTCTGATCGAGCTGGTGGAAGCCGCGCGCTAGACTCTGTCTCGCATCGTCGCAGTCCTAGTAAGACGAGGCTTCAGCCACGACACAACCGAAGTGAAATCCGGGCGGCGTGCCGAGTGTTTGTGGTCCAGCGTGAGTTGGGGTGGTAGGGGCGGGTCTTAGACCCGTCCTTCTTCAACCGCTGAGGTATGGGGTTTGCAGTCAAGACGCTGCTTCACCAGCGCGAGCATCTTGGTCCGCGCAATCGGCATTGGCCAAGGCAATCCATCGAATCGATCGGCGCGATACTTCCTTGTAATCTCGCATTCGTTCGGGCGTGTTACAATTCGCGAATACCCATATATTTCTAGCGAGGAGCAACTCCATGCCATTCGTAAACGAGATTGAAGAGACCGAAGCAGACGGGCATCTGCGCGAGCTTTACGGAAAGATCGAGCAGAAGCTGGGATTTCTGCCGCACTACTTCAAGACGCTGGGAGCCAAGCCCGCCGTTATCGAAGCGCAGTTGCAGATGAGCGACGCCGTGATGGCCGACGGCGCTCTTTCCATGATCGTGAAAGAACAGATCGGCCTCGTGGTCAGCGGCATCAACTCATCCACCTACTGCGTGATGTTTCACATGGAGTTGCTGCGGCGCTTCGGAGTAGATAAAGCCCTGGCGCGGAAACTCACCGCCGATTACGAAAATGCCGCAGTGGATCCCAACGTGAAAGCACTTTTCAGATTTGCCGAAAAATTGACGCGCCATCCAGACGACATCGAAGAATCCGATACCGACGCGCTGAAGAAGGCAGGGTGGGACGATGCTGCCGTGCGCGAAACAGTGCTCACGGTCGCGTATTTCAATTACATCAACCGGGTGTCGCTGGGGCTGGGCTTAGTCACGGACTTCTGAACACGCGAAAGCGGGAAGCTTTCCTAGCGGCGGTCTTCAGACCGCCAGCGATCCGCGGCGCGGCTGCGACGGCACAGGAAATCTGTTCCGCTACTCGCCGCTCTGCTCGATTAGCTTTGCCACCAGCGCGGTCCACCCAGTCTGATGGCTCGCACCCATCCCCGCGCCGGTATCGCCGTTGAAATACTCGTAAAATAAAATCAGGTCACGCCAGTACGGATCATTCTGAAATAATTCCACATCGCCATACACCGCGCGGCGCCCATCCTTCCGCAAAAAGATGTGCGAGAGCCGCCGCGAAACTTCGCGGCCCACGTCCCACAGCGTCATTTGCCGGCCCGATCCCGTGGGACATTCCACCTTGAAGCTTTCGCCGTAGTAGTAATGCACGCGCTGCAGCGATTCAATCATCAGAAAATTGAGCGGAAACCACACCGGCCCGCGCCAATTGGAGTTGCCGCCAAACATATCCCCGGTCGATTCCGCGGGCTCGTAATCAACCGCCTGTGAAGCGCCGTTCACATTCAGAACGAACGGATGATCCTTGTGATACTTGGAAAGCGCGCGCACGCCGTGTGGCGAAAGAAATTCATTTTCATCCAGTAGATATTTGTAGATGCGCTCGAGCTTGTTGCGATTCGCAATGCTCAAAAGCACGCGCGCGCCCTTGTCCGTGCGCTGGGACATATCCACGTGTTCCGCAACGTCCGGATTGTGCGCCAGAAACCATTCCATGCGCTTGACGAACTCGGGCACTCGCGCCAGATCTTCGGGTTCAAACGCCTCCACTGCAAACAACGGGGTCAAGCCTACGATCGACCGCACTTTCATCGGCAAAAGATTGGTCGTACCCAGGTGCAGCACGTCGTAATAAAAACCGTCCTTTTCGTCCCACAGACCGATTCCTTCACCGCCAATGTCGTTCATCGCCTGCGCGATGTAGACAAAGTGCTCGAAGAATTTGCTGGCCACATCCTCATACGCCGGATCGTCGTGCGCCAGTTCCATGGACATCGCCAGCATGTCCAGGCAAAACATCGCCATCCAACTGGTGCCGTCCGACTGCTCGATGAAATTTCCCGGTCCCAGCGGCGATGACCGGTCGAACACGCCGATGTTATCCAGGCCCAGGAAACCGCCTTCAAACACGTTCTTCCCTTCCGGGTCCTTGCGGTTCACCCACCAGGTAAAATTCAGCAGAAGCTTATGAAACATCCGCACCAGAAATTTTCGATCGTGCCGGCCTTCGACCCGTCCCGCGATTTTATAAACGCGCCAGACCGCCCAGGCCAATACCGGCGGATTCACGTCGGAAAAATTCCATTCGTAGGCGGGAACCTGGCCGCTGGGATTCATGTACCACTCGCGATGAAACAGAACCAGCTGGTCCTTCGCGAATTCCGGATCAATCAGCGCCATCGAGACACAATGAAACGCCAGATCCCACGATGCGTACCACGGGTATTCCCAAGTGTCCGGCATGGAAATCACATCGGAATTGTAGAGGTGCGTCCACTCGTGATTGCGGCCATTGTAGCGGTTGGCGTCGGGTTTCGGCTGCGTCGCATCGCCTTCCAGCCAGCGGCGCACATCGTAGTGATAGGCCTGCTTGCACCACAACAGGCCGGCAAACGCCTGCCGCTGGACACGCCGCGCGTCTTCGCTCAGGTCGGGGTCAATCCGTTTTTCGTAGAACTCGTCGCCCTCTTTTTTACGCTGCTCGAAGATCGCCTCGAACGCCGGTCCGAAAAACTCGCTCGCCGGCTTATGACTCTCCGCGACGTTTTCGTCAGTGAGGCGCAGACGAATCGTCCAGCTCTGTCCCGGCGCGATTTCCGAAACAAAGTGCGCCGCAGCCTTTGTTCCAGTCAACGCCGGATTCACTGCATCACGTTCCCGATCGATCAGGTAGCGGTGAAAAGCATCCTTCACATAAGCAGTTTTGCTCTTCTGGCCGAAGAGTCGCTCCATATTCGTTTCGTTGTCGGTAAAGAGCACCTCCGGCGCTCCTTCGATCACCAGCCAGCGCTGGCCGTAATGAAATTCAGTCAGCTCGAACAGCTCGCCGCCCTGAAATCCCGGCACCCGCGCCACTTGCGGCGTGTTGTACGCATCGCCCCAGTCCCAGCGATTGCGAAACCACAGCGAGGGCAACAAATGCAGACGCGCGGCTTGCGGACCGCGATTCCACGCCGTGATCCGCACCGCGATATCTTCGAACGTGAGTTTCGCGTATTCCACGAATACATCGAAATAGCGATTTTCCGCGAAAACTCCGGTATCGATCAGCTCGTACTCCGGCTGGTGGCGCGTGCGTTTGGCGTTTTCTTCGCGCAGCTGGTCATAAGGGTATGCCGCGTGTGGATACTTGTAGAGGAATTGCAGGTACGAACTGGTCGGCGTTGCGTCCAGATAGTAGTAGTACTCTTTGACGTCTTCGCCGTGATTCCCTTCCTTGTTGGTCAGGCCGAACAGGCGTTCTTTCAGGATACGGTCTTTTTCATTCCACAGTCCCAGGCCAAAACAAATATGTTGGTGCCGATCGCAGAAACCGGCGATGCCGTCTTCTCCCCAGCGATAAGCACGGGAGCGTGCATGATCGTGCGGAAAATAATCCCACGCGTCGCCATTGGCGCTGTAATCTTCGCGCACAGTTCCCCATTGCCGCTCTGCTAGGTACGGGCCCCAACGTTTCCAGTGGGCCACGCGGTCAGCGCTGGCCACCAGTCTTTGTTCCTCGGCGGTCAACTTGGATTCCATGCTCATCCCTTGTGGGCAATGTCTGGCATGCTCGTGATTGCGAGTCTCCTCGCAAGCCAACTCGAAGCCGCCAGTTCCAGCTGCGATCAAACCCCCAGAACTCTACCCGCTGCGGCAGTGTATTGGCAAGCGGGCCGCATGCACGCATACTCTGGTACGCATCGCGGCTGGCCACGGACTGCAATCGCCGGCGGCGCAAGTGGAAAAAGACGCGCGCGATTGGGTATTCTCTGTCAGTCCGCGTCTGAATTGAGCTGTGGGATGTGGCAATTTCGAATGGGACGAAAACAATTCACTCGAGCGTAACCACTGAATCTACATCGCGCACTGCAACGCACGCACCCGCAAGCTCGCCGCGCGTGGCCCTTCTACTTGTTGTCGCCGTCGCCGCGACGGCCGTGATCGCGCCCATGTTTTTTCTGGGCAACGCGTCCGGCCACGATTTCCAGTTCCACCTGGCCTCCTGGCTGGATGTCGCAGGCCAATGGCACCAAGGCACTTTCTTTCCGCGCTGGGCTGAATGGGCCAACTGGGGCTACGGAGAGCCGCGCTTCATTTTTTACCCGCCCGGCTCCTGGATGCTCGGCGCGAGTCTCGGTTCCCTGTTGCCGTGGAGGATGGCGCCCGGAGCATTTATCTGGCTAGTACTGCTGCTGGCCGGCTGGTCGATGTGGCGCTTTGCGCGCGAGTGGCTCGCACCGCGCGAAGCCGTGGCCGCCGCAGTCCTCTACGCCGTAAATCCGTATCACCTGATCATCGTCTACTACCGCAGCGACTTCGCCGAACTTCTCGCCAGCGCTCTGCTGCCGCTGGCATTGTGGGGCGCGGTGCGCCTGCTGCGCGAGGGCTGGCGCGGCCTGCAATTTCTGGCCATCCCGTTCGCGTTGATCTGGCTGGCGAACGCGCCTGCCGCGGTGCTGGCCACCTACTCGCTGATGCTCTTGTTTTTCGTAGCGTCCCTTTTGCGGCGCAGCATCAGACCGTTGCTTTTCGGCGGCATTTCCATGGCCGCAGGCTTCGGCCTTGCGGCGTTTTATATTTTCCCCGCGGCGTACGAACAGCGCTGGGTGCAGATTCATCAGGCTCTCGCTGATCTTCTAAGCCCGGACCAAAACTTTCTCTTCACCCGCGCGATTGATCCCGAATTTCTGATCTTCAACTGGAAAGTTTCCGGCGTGGCGATGGGCGTGATGCTTCTAACTGGAATTGCAGCCGTAATTGTGGCGCGCCGTCGCCGCGAGTTTCCAGAACTCTGGTGGATGCTCCTCGCTCTCGGCACCGCTGCCGTATTGCTGATGTTTCCGCCAAGTATGTTTTTGTGGCGCTGGCTGCCCAAACTGGAATTTGTGCAATTCCCTTGGCGCTGGCTCGGCGTGCTGGATTTCGTCTTCGCGTTTTTCCTCGCCGCAGCCATCGGACGCGCCAAGCGCCCGTGGCTCGGCGGCCTCGCGATTGCACTCGCTCTCGCGACGCTGGCCGCCGCCTTGGTGAACGACGGTTGGTGGGATAGCGAAGATATTCCAGTTCTTACCCGGGGCATTCAATCCGGTCGCGGCTACGAAGGCACCGACGAATATCAACCGCTAGGCTGCGATCGCTACGAATTACCGGGCGCCGACCCGCTGGGCGAAATGATCGCCAAACCCGCCCCGCGCGTTCAGCAGTTTGATGAGGAAACGCATCTGTTCAAACCCGCACCTGAAAATCCGGTGCAAGTCGAGCGCTGGACCGCAAACGAAAAACGCTTCGCCGCACATGAGGCCGCCCCGACGACGCTGGCCGTACGCCTGCTAAATTATCCAGGATGGAAAGTTCAGGTTGACGGCGGAACTGTTTCGCCCGACGCAGCTCCAGAAACCGCTCAAATGCTAGTGGCTATTGCAGCAGGCGTCCATCAAGTCGAAGTGCAATTCACAAGCACCTGGGACCGCACAGCGGGAGCCATGATCTCCGCAATTTTCGCAATCCTGCTCGCCGCATACATGTTTTTCATTCGAGGGTCACGCAAGAGAGTCCAATCATCCTCTTCGGCCGAACGATCGAACGTAGGGGCACGGCACGCCGTGCCCGCCTTTGGTAGTCATCGCGGGTCTCCAAATACTCGGTAGGGACGCTGCTTGTGAATCGCCCTGCAGGGCGATTCATCCTGAGATCCCGCTGTGCGGAATCGAAGGGCTGCGCCTGGCTTGCCACAACGTAAACATCGGAATCGCTCCGCGTCGTCGGGTCGCAACCCACTACGACCCGCGGTACAACTCGAATGGCGCCCAATAGAATGGCCGCCGATAAACGCCGCCAGAGTGCAAAAGCGCCAATTTCGCGTCGCGCAAAGCCGCATCTGGCGCCGCACCCTTGCCGATTTCGGAATACAAATGATCCATCAACTGCGGCGTCGAATTATCATTCACCTCCCACAACGCCGCAATCACCCCATGCGCCCCGGCGCGCAAAAATGCCCAAGACAACCCGACCAATCCCTCCCCCGAATAGGTACGCACGCCCTCGCCGTGGCAAGCAGAAATCGTCACCAAATCCGCATGCAAAGGGTGCTGAATAATGTCCCGCGCGTAGAGCTTGTAGTCGTCACCTTGCCTGGAGAGAATCACGGCCGAATCCAGCGGACTGGTGCGGCTGGCCGTCCCGTGTGCCACAAAATGAATGTGGGAAAAGCTGGCGGGCTCGCTCTTCAAATACGAATCAGGCGTCGCCTCTGCACCCGAAAAAACCGTGCGCTCAGCCGCCGGAAAATAATTCTCGATCTGGGACATTTCCGCCGCCGCCTGCGGCAATTTCGGAAATTCCGCGTCCGACGATACCGGATCCCCCACGAGCAAAAGTTTCTTGGCAGCCGTCGCATGCCGCGAAGCCCCAGCCGCGAGCAACGTCAAAGAATTGGCGTACGAAACATCCACATCCTCAATCCAATAATGCAATTGCGGCGAAGGGGCCAGCAAAGTCTCAAAATTCAATCCATACAGGCTGCCATCCGGCAATATTGTGACCCGGGCCCCCTGCGGAATCATTTTCGCAGCCGGCGCCACCAGCAAATCATAAAGCTTCCGCCCGGCCGCATTCTGCGTCTCCAGCACGTCGCGCGACCCGAGCAGCGCCTGCCGGTAAGCCTGCACCAACGGATCAATCTCCGCCGCCGTCGGCAGCGTAAAAAGCTCCACCCGCCCCGGCGTGATCACCCACAAATACGAATGGTCCTCCCCAAGCCAATAAGAAAGAATCGTCGTATTCAGTTGCTGCGCCGTTTGTTGCGGATTGAAATTAGCAATTGGGAAGGCAACGGATATTGAGTTTAGTCCAAGCCCTTCGGCCAACGTTCGCGCCCGGCTGACTTCGGCCACTTGCAGAGCTTGACCTACACCGCCGCGTGCGGCCAGGAAGTCAATGTAATCATCGTACCGCCCGATAACGCTCGAAAGGAACGACAAACGGAACCCTTCGTGCGTGATCGACGATCGGGCAGCCTCGATTGTCGCGAGCGATTTTCTGAAGCTTGCATCTGCGTACGCGGGGCGGCCCTGGGCCGAGTACGTGACTGCAAGGCCGACCTCAGACTGCGATCGTAAGTAACTGTCTGCGGATTGATCTGCGATCAACCGACGGAAATCAGACTCCGCGAGCGCAAAATTCTTATCGTCGTACGCGATGTACCCGTCGGTAATTAGCGAGTACAGCTGGGATGTGTGATCTCCCCCAGCGCGCGCCAGGACAACCGCTTCCCGATTGTATTCCTTAGCTTCGCTGCTCTTTCCCTCATGGCGGTTCGCGTTCGCAAGGCTGTACAAACAGACTGCAGCCGCGGCTTTATTGTCCATTTGCGTTGCCAACCGCAAAGCCTCCTTGTAATCGTGTTCGGCCGCAGAATAAGATCGCTGGGCGATCTCCACCGCGCCAATATTCTGCGTCCAAGTCATCTCGTCTTTGGTTCCGCTCAAGCGGTGCGCAGCCTCTTTTGCCTGCTGCAGAAGTAACAGCGCGTTGTCCAGATCCCCCATCTTGTAATAATTCCATCCCTCGTTTCCCAGCACTTTCTCAATCGCGATTCGGGCGCTGAGAGATCGGCCCAGGTTTAATGCCTCGGTGTCCCAGTCGATCGATTTATCGTAGTGTTCTTCCTCCATAGATACCCATCCAAGGCTGCCCAGCGACTTCAACGTCAGGAACGCCTGTTTGTTTGCTCGTGCGAATCTGAGGGACTGCAGGTAGGCATTTTCTGCGGCAGTTAAATCTCCGCGCGCAAAGAATAGGTTTCCACGGGCTAGCAGAAGCTCGCCCATGAGGTCGGGTTGGAACAGTCTTGAGAGCCGCTCGGCCTCGCCGAAATGCTGTTCGGCTTCGTCAAATTTCTGTAGCGAACATTCCGCAAGCCCCAGAATGATTTCCCGTCGAACAGCTATATCTGACGTGCCGAGTTCAGGAGCATATTGCGTTTGAATGAGCTGAACCGCGTCCGCACTCAGACCGCGCCAGACTAAGACTTCGGCCTCGAGCACGCGGAAACGCCAAGCCCATTCCGGGCTGCGCTCCGAAAGCTGCTTGTAAGCCGCGTCGGATTCCTGAGACGCGGCGATTAGATCACCTTGCTGGAACTTAGCTTCGGCCTCCCTGTAGGAAGCCTCTTGCTGCGACAATTTGGGATGGCGTTGGCAACTCGACACCCCGGAGAGCGCACTCAACAAAAACAAACTGATTACGGGAATCCAGCGCCGCCGCCCCCACCGCCCGGACCGCTTACTATCATGGTGGTCGGGCATCCCAAGTCCAACCGAAGCATGGTAACTTCGCGCTCGTTCTTCTTCAGGATCACTTCGCCAAGATAAATCTTGCCGAATTGCGGCACCACGATGACGTTTCCGTAGACGCGCAGTTCCGGGCAGGGCGTCTTGATGTCTTTTACCAACGAACAAAGTACGATCCCCTTCGACTCCGGGAACTTATCTCCCGCGAACCAGTTATACCGTTCGCGCAGGAATTCCGGTACCTCGAACTTAGGCTTGCCCCACAGGAACAGAGCCTGCATGGCTTCCCGGACCTGTTGGTTCCCCTCGTAGGCATCCTTGAAAGAGGTGAACGTGCCGAACCGGTTGAATAAATTGTTGTCGAGTTCCGCGTGAATCGGGCAACCCGCAATTCGCAGATTCTCGAAGTGGCTGCCGATGGGTGTAATCGTCGGTTCCGGGTCATCGAGGCGCTGCTTGGAGGCGACGTGCGCGACGATGCGATCCGCCGTAACCATGTCGAGGATGTTTAGGCCCTCGATCGTAGCAGACGCCAGCGTGTTGTAAGTTCCGTCTTCTTCATCCAGGCTCCCAGAAACCATGGTGTGGGCCGCCCGGTACGAGATCGTTTCGTTTAGCCGGTAATTCTCCGCGCGCGACACTTCGAAGCCGCCGGTCGTCGGCAGCGACGCGCCCGCGTGTACGTCCAGGACATGCTGGAACGGCCGATCAATTCTCCCTCCCAAGCCGTAACCGTGCGCGTTATAGAGATATATCTTCTTGATGGGGTCCGTTGCCATCGGATTTGCCCTCCTGCATCAGTGTTGGATTATTACTTCGAAACTGCGAGTGTGAATGGGTAGCGTACTACTTCGGTCCCACCGCTGACCGCGCTGTCCTGCGTCCCGAGGCCACGTACAACCAGCATATGCTTTCCAGTTCCCAAACTTGAAGAAGGAATCAGAAGCTGCACGGCATTCTTAGCCTGTTCGCCGGAAATGTTCAAGGCAAATTCCGCCTTGCCCGCAGAGTCCTCGAACACGCAGCTATACGAGGAGTAATGTCCATCCGGAGGAATATCAAAATACAAACTAAAAGGTTGCCCTGGCGCAACGGACACCGTCAACGGTTCCCCGCCACGCGAATCCGCCGTGATTAGTGAAAATGACGCCAGCGTTTGCGGCGCGGCAAACGCGAGCGCGCCAACAGGCCGCGTGCCGGTGCCCTGCAAACGCGGAATCACCAAAAAAGTTTGATACGCCACCAACAGCAACAGCGCGGCAAACACCGGCACCGCAAAGCTCGGCCGCAAGAACGCGCCAAACCAACCACTCGCAGCCGGCCGCTGCGGCAGAGCCACCGGCAGACGGACGGGCGGCATAGTGGGCTCGGATCCCATAGCCGCCCGGCTATTCTCAACGAACGCCGCCGCCAGGTTCAACTCTTCCGCACATTCTACGCAGCCGAAGAAGTGTTCCTCGTATTGTTCGCGGAGGTCCCTCGGCAGTTCCCCGAGTACGTACCGCTCAGCGGCTTTCAATTGGATAGCTTGTGTGTGTTCCATGTATTCCGTCCTACTGGTAGTGACGGCAGACCCCAAATCGTTTCATCCCGTTCCCTATTGTTTCGCGGGACGCGCCCCCTCCGCTCCACTCTTCTCATAGAAAACGCGGAAGTTGTGCTTCGCGCGATGCAGCAACACCCTCAGATAGTCGCGATCGACGCCAAATTCCCTGCAAATCTGGTCTTTCTCCTTTTCTTCCAGGAAGACAGCGCGCAGTAATTGCCGGTCCCGTTCGGGAAGCTGGTCAAGTACCTTCCTTACCTGCTCCCGGGTCTCCTTGCTCACCAGCAACCCGTCCAAATCGATTACGTGATCAATAGGCTCGGGCGTATCGTCATCCAGCTGCATGCCATGATCCGATGACCGGTAAAATTCCTGCAACACATTGTTACAAACAGAGTTAACGAACGCCCCAAGCCTCTCCGGCTGCCGGATTCCCGTTTCAGAGCTCATCGCCTTGAATACCCTCAAAAAAGTCTCCTGCGCGATGTCCTCTACAGCCTGCGAACCCCGCAGTCGCGATCTTAATTTGATTACCAGCAGTTTGCGAAAGTAGGCGACGAAGTGCTGCTCCGTCGGGAAATCCCGTTCCCGGAGACGTTTAAGGTAGGCCTCGTCAAAGGAGAAAAATTCCACACGCCCCCCGAAGGGTAGCGAGTATATCCCGCCGCAGACGAGCAGCGCAATCGAACCCCTGCCCAGAACTACTGGAGCTAAGAACCGCCGCCATCGTCTTTCTTGCTCAATTTACTTGCGTTGCGGCCGCGACAAAATATTTCGTGCGCAAGTGAAACGATTCATCGCGCGAGCGCACTACCTATGCGTACTTGTACTGAGATTGGATTGGTGAATCAGATGGCCCAATCCATGCGATGGCGAAAGCCGATGTCCCATCCCCCGGGCGCGCCCCGGCCCTGACGGTCAGGGAACCCCACCGGGGTGCGCCTCCCCCCATCTGCGCCCGTGCGAATACGGGCGGAAGCGAGGATTTTTTGAAATGAGTTCACATGCGTATTTGGAATTGGACGCGCCGGCGAAAGGTGTTGGCAACCTTGACCCTCGTCTCGCGCGTCTGTTCTTGGGATCTAGTCACGATAGGGAGACCGCAAACTTGAACGCACGGGCCGTCGAGTTCGTTGCCAAGCCAGGAAGAGAACAGCATCTGCGAGATTGCATGCGCCGCGAGGTCGCCGAACTCCTAAAGCGGCAATCCGGCTTCGCAGGCATCTTCGTGCTGACGTCGCACAAAGAGCCACGCCTGATTCGCGTCCTCAGCCTGTGGGACACCGCGCCGCAGGCGACGGAAAATCATTGGGAGGATTCAGCGGCGGTGCGCAAACTCGTTGCCGCGCTGATTGATGTCCGTGTGAAGGTTCACACCTACGAAGCGGAACTGCCTGAGTCCGCTGAGACGACTCCACGCACCAGGGAGCTGTCCGATGCACGCATGTGCTGACAAGAAACGGAAACGCCGAATGGTTCAACCGCGTGTGTGGCATCACCCACGCGCAATTCGAGGCCTTGGGACCCATGAACTTGATGAACGAAGATACGCAGCAATTCCCGGATGAAAAACAAACTTCTGAGTCGCAACAAGATCAGCCGTCGTTAGCGCAGAAACTCGCCCGCTGTGACACGGGAAATTGCGGGCGCCCGGCGATGTCCTCGCTCGAACTGAAACAATTATGCGTGGATCATTTCATCGCGCGCTGTTACGAACGTTTGAACGAATGCAACGCGAACCGTTTCAGCGATCCCGGCGAAGCCGCTTCCGTTTCGATCGACCGCTTCCTGCATTCCTGCGCCCAGCAAGCCGCCGGCCTGGTTCATCCCATGCGCGGCCTGGACAATTTGGAAAGGGCCCGCCTGTTCGACATTCTCCTCTGGGCCTCCGAACTCGCTGCCAAAAGAGGCATCGCGTGCCCGGCCAGAAAGTCAGCTCAATCCAGCGGCTCATAGCATGCGCTGCACCGATATCGCGCGCCACGGTACCTCGCCGCCTGACCGCGAAGGACTGCTAGCAGCAGCGGCGAATTCAAGAGGGCCCCAAACCCTGAAAATTCTTGCTTCGTCTTGATTGGAATGATGCGGATCTTCGTTTACACCTCCTCGGTACATGCGCGCCTCGGATGATGTAGAATCTGCTGCGCTGCGAACGACCTGCACGCGCGGAAGACTGCGTGATTTCCAGCAGAAGCGTGCACGGCGAATGATCCTGCGCGGAATCGATACAGTGTCGAGTTCCAGGTGCGGCTGAATCGCCGTTGCCAGCTGCAAGCGAATCGGGAGGAATCCAGTGAAATCACGTCGCGTCTCCGCGGGTTTGCTGTTTACGCTGCCCCTCGTCGCAATCGCTCTGCTCTACGGTCACAAGATCGTAGCAACCGCACACGCGCGCACGCAGTCGCCAACTTCCGCACAATCCGCCCTAGCGCCGCCCCAACAGCTCAGCCCCGAAGGCCAAGCCGCGTTGCGCGCCGCAATCGATTCCGGCAATCTTGCGCAACTGCGCTGGCCCGATTTCAGCGACTATCGCAAGCTCGTAGCCGAATTCTACGACTCGTACGGTAATTCGCTGCCCTGGGTCCGCGGCATGCAACTCAGCGCACAGGCGCAACAGGCGATCGCTGTCCTGCTGCAAGCCGACCAGGAGGGATTGTCGGCCGAGGATTACGATGGCTCGCGTTGGGCAGACCGTCTCGCGAAACTCAAACCCACTGCGTCACAACCTTCCGAAGCGGACGCACTGCAATTCGACGTCGCGCTCACCGTCTGCGTCATGAGATACATCTCGGACCTCCACATCGGAAAGGTGAATCCCAAGCACTTTGATTTTGGTTTCGACATCCGGTCCAAGAAATACGATTTGCCGCAGTTCGTGAAAGCAGACGTGGTGGACGCGCCGAATGTTGCCGCGGCCCTGGCTCAAGTCGAGCCACCCTACCCAGGCTACCAGCGCACGATCCAGGCGCTGCACACCTATTTGGCTTACGCGAAGGAATACAACGGGCCGCAACTTCCCGCCATTCAGAAAACGATCGCCCCGGGAGATTCCTATGCCGGCGTGCCGCAGCTGATCGCCTTGCTCCGCGTGGTCGGCGATCTACCGGCTGATGCCAGCGCGCCAGCCGACAGCGCCGTGTATCAGGGTCCGCTGGTCGACGCGGTGAAACACTTTCAGGCCCGGTTCGGCCGCACCGCAGATGGACGAATCACCGCACAGACGCTGGCCGATTTAAATGTGCCGCTCAGCACTCGCATACGCCAGATGCAGCTAACTCTCGAACGCTGGCGCTGGCTACCGCTCGGCCTGCACGCCGCGCCGGTCGTCGCAAACATTCCGGAATTTCGCCTGCGCGCCTACGATGAAAACTTCAAGGTCGCTCTCACCATGAACGTGGTCGTCGGCAAAGCGTATGACCACAACACGCCGGTGTTTGAGGACAGCATGCAGTACGTGATATTCCGGCCCTATTGGAACGTTCCATATTCCATCGCCAAATCCGAATACCTTCCCAAGGTCGCGCGCGATCCGAACTATCTCTCCGCGAAGGGATTTGAAGTCGTCAACAGCAAGCAGGAGGTCGTCGCGTCCGGGCCTGTAACTGGCGATGTGCTGCAGCAGCTCCGCTCCGGAAAACTTTTTATCCGGCAAGCGCCCGGACCGAAGAATGCCCTGGGACTTGTGAAATTCATTTTTCCGAATGACTACAGCGTCTACATGCACGATACGCCCGCGCAGGAATTCTTCGCAAAGAGTCGGCGGGATTTCAGTCACGGCTGCATTCGCCTCGAAAAGCCCGCCGATCTGGCCGTCTGGGTGCTTCGCGATAATCCAGGATGGAACGCCGATCGCGTCCGCGCGGCGTTGAATGGAAGCCCCAACCAGCAAGTAAACCTGACGCGTCCGATTCCCGTGTTGATCGTCTACGCCACCGTAATCGTCACCGAGGATGGCACCGTACATTTTTACGATGACATCTATGGGCACGACGCCGCGCTAGAAAAAGTTCTCGCCAAGGGTTACCCGTATCCCGGTTAGTTGCCGGTGATCAGGCGCGCAGGACAATCGAAGCACCACTGACGTACCCGGCCGGTATCTACGTGGATGAAATCAGAATTCGGGTAGTAGCCCACGCCGCCGCGACGCAGTGCCAGCGCCGCCCGCCGCAAAGTCAGCGTGTCAACTCCCGGCATGCGCAGGTCAATCGCTTCCGCCTGAATGTGTAGGCTGTTCTTCGCGACTCCAGTGGTGTGAGCGCGCAGCGATTCGTTCGTGGAAGGAGTGCGGTAGCCGCACACGATATCGATCTCGCCATGGGGATGCCCCACGGACGCCGTGAGATCCGCCAGAATGTCGTACAAGCGCGGATCGAAATGCCGAACGTCGCCCGTATTATGGTCGCGTAAGAAATAATCCAGCCTGGCGAGCGCCCCGGGAATGTATTCTTCCCCGCGCCGGAACACAATTTCCAGCCGTTCGCCCGTGTGCGTGTTGTAGAGCCGCAGCACGTGTTCTTGCCCTTGCTCTGAGGTTTCGACCCGCTCCTGCCCACGCGCTCCGCCCGGCACGACCAAGCTTAGGGTCGCAACCGCCAGCAACAAACTCCGTACTATCTTGCCAAATGGCCGCATCTCTTCCCTCTGCATCTAATTTTAACATAAGCAAGCACCACGCCCGGTCGGACCGGCTCAAAAAGTCAAGGGTATTGCGCGATCCAGTGAACTTACGGCATCGCTGGCGCAGCAGGAGCGAATTCCATAACGTCCCTTGGCATCGAAGATGGCTCCGCAGCGTTTAGTCCGCCGCTCGCCCCGCCGCGCGCAAGCACAATCGCTGCAATCTCTGCGCCAGCCGTCCTCGATTCACGCGCTTCTCGCTGGTCGGTGCATGATCCACCACGCTGTGCCGCATCGGCGCCAATTTTATAAATTCTCGATGGGCGAAACATCGAGATACTTTACGAGCAAAACGTCGTTGCCCTTCTGGTCGTAAATCAGTTCATCAACCAGCTTTTGCGCGAGCAATACGCCGTAGCCACCCGGACGCAGCCCTTTCGCTTCTCGATATGCAACGTGCCGAGCCGGATCTCCCTCCGGATTGGCAACGGCAGCATGATCGATTTCGTCCAGAGTAAACCCTTCACCGGGATCTTTCACGCGGCACATCACCATGTGCTTGGCTCGCACGTAGGAGATTTCCACATACTGGTCGGTACGAAAGCGCCCTCCGTGCTCGATCGCGTTCATCAGGATTTCACGGAAAGCCATTGCCACGGCGTCGGCTTCGGCTTCTGGCAGGTCAGCAATCTCGTGCATGAATTGCAGCAGCCGCTCCGCGGTCTTCATATCGCAACTAGCCGCAAGTCGAATCCAGTCCGGCGTCGCCGACAAAACCTCGATACCGTCGTCCCAGCACGGTCCGTCAGCGGCGGCATGCACCATGTCGGCGAGTGCGGAGAGCGAGAACGGCCTTGAAAAATAACTGAACGCGTGTTCGCGCATCGCAGCGATAATTTCCGTCGGCGTACTTTCCTCCGCGAGAATGATCAACCGCGTGTGCGGGCGCATACGGCGAATCCTGCGCAGCAGCTCGACATCTTCCTTGCCGGGTGTCTTCTCGCTCGTGAGGATCAAATCGAAATGCGCAGCCTGTGCCAGAACCAGCGCTGCCTTGTTGTCAGGCGCATGCCGCACACTCCACAGCAGTGGATCAAGAATGTTAACCAGCATCGCGCGAACTTCCGGGTCCGCATCGATAAAAAGCGCTTTTTTCGTCTCTGCCGACTCGCTCGTACGCTGTGGAGAGGAGCTCATGATTCCTCCTGGATCGCGGACATCTTGAGCCGAACCCGCTGGTGTGATGTCTAGGATGCCGAACAGTTGCGCGGAGTACAACCGTTTTTGATCAAGCGAACGCTAACGGAGCGATCGACAGAATCGAATCTTCCACTGAAATTGGATTCAGCCATCGCGCCGCGAGGCGCGTCCGGTATTAGAACCTCAAATGTCGCGTAACCCGAGAAGTGAATCCTCACGTAAAATGCGCTGCGCGATTTACACCTGCTGAAAAGTTGGCTGGGAGGCCTGGACTCGAACCAGGATAATCAGATCCAGAATCTGATGTACTGCCAATTGTACGACCTCCCAGCCGAGAGGGAGACAACAAAAAAGGGTCGCTCGCACGACCCTAATCTACTTTACTGGCCGAAGCGAAGTTCGTCAACCACCTCAATCGCGCCCGCACAAAACGCCAGCTTGCTCCGCAGTCAACCATTAAGTTAGGCTCTCCCATTGTGGCGCCTGAAACCGAATCTGAAATTCGCGTCGGCACGTCCGCATTCACTGCGGCAGGCTGGGAAGGCACGTTCTACCCCGCCGGAATGCAGCCGCGCGATTTTCTCACCTACTACGCCACTAAATTCAACACCGTCGAAGTGGACAGTACCTTCTACCGCACGCCCGCCCGCTCCACCATCACCGGATGGGCCAACAAAACCCCGCCCGGTTTCGTCTTCGCGCTGAAAATCCCCCAGGTCATCACCCACGAAAAGTGCCTCGAGGATTGCGATGAAGAATTCAAGACTTTCATAGACACCGCCGAAGGCCTGGGGAAAGAAAAGCTAGGCCCCATGCTTCTGCAGTTTCCCTACTTCAATCGCGCCAAGTTCAAAACTGGAGCAGAGTTTCTCGCGCGCCTGCGTCCCTTCTTGAAGAAACTCCCGAAAGGTCATCAGTTCGCGCTTGAAATCCGCAATAAGAATTGGCTCGATGAAAAGTTCACGGAAATCTTGCGCGAACACAACGTCGCGCTGGCTGTTATCGATCAAGCCTGGATGCCGGGCATCACGGAACTGACCAGCCGACTCGATCCCATCACCTCCAACTTTACGTATGTCCGCTGGCTCGGCGATCGCAAAGGGATCGAAGAGCAAACCAAAGTGTGGAGCAAGACCATCGTTGACCGCCGCGCCGCGTTGTCCCGCTGGGTGGACTACTGTTACCAAACCACGCGACGCGGCATCAAAGTCTACGCCTACGCGAATAATCACTACGCCGGCCATGCTCCCGCCACCGTCGCGTTGTTCCTGGAGCTATGGGAAAAGCAGAAGAAAAGTTCCTGACGCCGCCTGCACTCATGGCCGCGACTTGAGTAATATAGTGAAAGAATGAACGAGCTCTTCAAACAAGCAATGTCGCTTTCCCTGCTGGGCAAGTGCATCGCCGCGATTGTCGGCATCCTGCTGATTCATGCCGGCTTTCGTGCGCTCGAACAAACTCTGCCCCGCCACTTTGGCCGCGTTGATGAACGCTATCGAGTGCGCAAGTTCGTCGTCTTTTCCGGATACATAGCGATTCTTCTTTTCGTCTCCATCCTCTTTGAAGATCGCCTGGGCCGCCTCAGCTTTGCCCTCGGTGTGGCCGGCGCTGGCGTGGCGGTCGCTCTGCAAGATGTGTTGTCCAGTATTGCGGGCGCGTTCTCCATCGGATTTTCGAAGCTCTACACGGTCGGAGACAGAGTTCAGATCGGCGATACCCGCGGCGACGTGATTGATATCAGTCTGCTGCGCACCACCTTGATGGAAGTCGGCAGCTGGGTCGGCCGCGACCTGTACAGCGGCCGCATCGTGCGTATTCCCAATAGCGCCGTCTTGAAAGGTTCGGTTTTCAACTACTCTCAAGGATTCCGCTTCATTTGGGACCAGATTAAAGTCGTGCTTACCATTACCAGCGATCCGGCCCTGGCCAGGGCCATGCTGCTGCGCGTAGCCAAAGAGGTGATTGGCGAGTACCTGGTCGAGGCGCAAAACTCCTGGAACGCGGTGAGTGAAGACTATCGCACCGAAAACCCTCCCATCGAGCCGGTCGTCGCACTCGCGGTGAATGCCGCCTCTTTGGAGTTTACCGTCAACTACGTGGTGGACTACACGCAGCGCACCACGATGCTGGATCGCCTGTTCACGAAGATTGTCGATGAAGTCGCGAATAGCAACGGCCGCCTCGCATGGGCGTCGTCAGGAGTCACCGTAATCAACCAGCCGCCGGCGCTCGATCCGACGATGACCGGCCCGTCACCAGCCCTCCCCAGCGCCCGCCGCGCTAGCGAATCCCGCTAAGCGCTGCGCGAACAAATTCCGATTCGCGGCCCTCCGACTCCCTGCTATGGTTTCGCCTCAGCAATATTCCGGACGTGAATCATATCCGAACGCCCATCCAAAACGCCGGTAACCACTACATCCTTCCCAAAGTATTTCTGCGCCTGCGCTTGGTCGTCCAGGTGGTACCACGCTTCATTGACATCGTCGCGCAGAATGAATCGGTCACCATTCTGCGAAACAATTTTGCCCGTAAACGTGGCGACCGAAGTTTCATCGCCAGGCTGTCGATGCAGAAACACAGGCGCTGCAATAGAAGCTCGGAGTTGATTCGATAGCCCGCCCGCAATCAATAAAGCGGCGCCAGAAAGGACCAAGAGCGTGCGGCGTAAAACTGAAGTTTTAGGCACAACCCACCTCGCAAAGAAATTGGGCTGGCGAACCAAATCATAGTAGCCGCAACAAAAATCTCCCCTCGGGTATTCCCTGTAAATGAGGGCCGAGCAGGACTGTACGGCATAAAGTCAGGAAAAATGGAAGTTGGAAAGCGCTGCAAAAGTTCGCAGGGAAAAATTGGAAGCCGCTGGATAAAAACGCGTGCCTTCGCTCCTGGCTGGAGCGTGTTAGACGGCTTGCGTCCTCACGAATTTTCCAGGAGAGCGAAGTCGATATCTACGGCAGCGCGGAAGGCGCGAGGCCTGCTTGCCGAGCGGCGTCTTCATTCTCGCCCAGCGCGTTCTGCAGCTGGTTGGCGCGCTCATCGAGGCTTTGCATCCGGTTGGTGGTAAGGTTGCCGCCCCATTGCGGCGTGGGCGGCAGCAGCACAATCCCCTGCGCCGCCGCTTGGCTGGACATGTCCGCCAGTTGGTTCTGCACTCCGTCAAGCTTGCCGATCAGCTCACTCTGTCGTTCCAGCAAGGCCGCTCGTTCCTGTCCCGCGCTAAGCGGCTTGCGCGCGGCCTGCAGAACCTCGGATGGGTCCTGAATCACCGCGGGCGGCATGCCATTTTGCGCCGCGGCATCCTGCAGGTCGCTGATCTGCTGCTCGATTTCCTGCCTACGCGCCGCGAGCTGCTGGATCGCGTTATCCGTGGTAATGCCTTCGCACGGAGCGCCGAATTGCAGACCGACGGTCACGCCGGCATCCGACCCAGTCTCGCGAAAATCGCGCAAGCTTGCTTGCCTCGCGCTGATGCTCTCCAGTTCCGCGTACAGCGATTCGACCTGCCCCGCGTACCACACCGGATTATTTTCGCGGCTCGGCGGCGCGCTGGCAACGCCCCCCGCGCTCACAGCGCTGGAAACTGCCGCTGGCCGTCGCGCCACCGGCACCGTGTAAGCGCTCGCCGGATAACTCTGCGAGTCGCTCGCCGACGCTTGCGCCTTCGGCCACATCTGGTCAATATCGTCATTGGTGTACACTTTCTTTTCGCGGTCCGGCCGAGCGGCCTTGGCAGCGGGTGCAGTCGGCGCGGTAGGCAGCGCGCTGGACGCCGTCGCGCCAGACGGCGCCGCAGGCTTGTCGTCGCCCGATGCAAATGCCGGCGCTGCGATTACGCAAGAAAGAGCCGCGGCGAGAACTGCCGGGAAAAGCGAAACTGCACGAATCGAGCTGCGCATGGACGTACCTCCGTCCCTCAGAGCCGGAAGTATCGCACGCACCCCGAACAGATGTAAATAAGGTCTTATCCCCAGCTCGGCCCTGGGACGGACGTGCAGCAATTTTCGATCTTACAGCAACAACCACAAAGGGAGCCCCATGAAACTAGAACCGAAAAAGACAGCAATGCTCACTCTCGACATCCAAAAAGGCATTTTCGGCTTCGTCCCAGCTGCCGACTCCGTCGTCCCCAACGCCAGCAAAGCGGTAGAATTCGCCCGCCAGAAACAATTCCACATCATCCACGTAGGCCTGGGCTTTTCCGCCGGCCATCCAGAAATTCCCGACACCGAATCCCGCTTCAAGCGCCTCAAAGAAAACAATCTCTTCGTAATCGGCACACCCTCCGCCGCATTCCACAGCGCCGTCGGTCGCCCCGAAGATCTCATCGTCTATAAACAGCGTGTCGGCGCATTCTCCGAAAACCAGCTGCACCTGATCCTGCGCTCTCGCGCCATCGAAAATCTCGTGTTTTTCGGAATTTCCACCAGCGGCATCACGCTCTCCACGCTCCGCCGCGCCGCTGATCTCGATTACACCTGCGTAGTCCTCAAAGACGCCTGCTTCGACCCCGACGAAGAAGTCCACCGCGTCCTAACCGAGAAAATTTTCCCTGCGCAAGCCACAGTCCTCACCGTGGACGCCTTCATCGCGGAACAAGCAGACTGACGAAGCACGCGCCGCCACGAGCTTCACCAAAAAAGGGCCCGCGCGCCGACTCCGCGTTGTCACGAAACTGTAACGTGACGCAATTGCGCCTGAACAAAACCCGGTGTAATTTATCCGTCGGTCGGCCGGCACTGCAAAATGGAAATCCCGCCGCAGGTCAACAGGAGGCACTTCGTGCGCCGAGCACTCAATTTCGCCCCGGTTCTGATTCTAACGCTGGCACTGGCCGCCGCAGCTCCCGCACTTCGCGCCCAGGATTCGCGCGCCGAAATTCAAAAGCGCCTAACCGCCGAGTTCAAGCGCACCAAAATGACCGCCGACCGCTCCGACATCGCCACCGCCGGCTCCGTCCTCGACCTCCACAAAGACGGCTTGCTGATGGCCACCACCCAAGCCATCGCCCCGCCCACCAACACTTACAAGAACGGCACCCTCTCCTTCGGCTTCGGCGCCAACATGGCCTGGGGCATGCAGCTCGCCCCGGCCAATCAACAAACCACCACGGTTGCGCAGCGCAAATTCGTCACCGGCGAAAAATTCTGGGTCACGGACTTCACCATAAGACCGGACGGCGTCGTCTTCGTGTTTTACAGCGATCCTTACAACGACATCCGCTACTACGGCCAGCTGAAATTTCCCTTCGTGAAGAACGTCGCCCCTCCCGCCGACGAAGTCATCAAGGAGATCGAGGAGGTAATCACAGCGGAGGCCGACACCCAGCAGGCTGCGCCCGTGGACAACGCCGCGCCGCCAGCGCAAGCCGCCGAGCAAGCTCCCGCGCCATCCTCCGTCCCGCCCAAGACCATCGCCCTCGGCCAAAGCACTGACCAAGTGATCGAAATCCTCGGCCAGCCCCAAAAAATCGTCAACCTGGGCGCCAAACAAATGTACTTCTACCCCGACATGAAAGTGATCTTTACAAACGGAAAGGTCACCGACGTTCAATAACCGGTGACCTTCCGCATTCAACTCTTAACTTTCAACTGTCAACTTCCTAACTGTTAACTCGCAACTCCGCTCGACGTGTCGGACCCAGAAATCCTACGGCCGGTTGCTTAGCGGCCTGTTTTGCGACACAGGCCCGACCGTAGTCCCAATCACCTCGCCCGAAACAACCATCTCCACGCGCCGATTCTGTTGACGCCCCTCCGCCGTGTCATTCGAAGCAACGGGCTGCGTCTTGCCAAATCCCTGCGACGTCATGGACGTAGCAGGAATGTTTTGCAAGGCCAGATAATCCAGCACCGCCTTCGCGCGTTGTTCCGATAAGGTCTGATTCATAGCGTCGCCGCCCACGCTGTCGGTGTTCCCCTCAATCGCCAGCCGCAAGTCCGGGTAAGCTAGAACGATCCCCGAAATTTTAGATAGCTTCTCACGCGCGCCCGGACGAAGCGTGTACTTCCCCGTATCAAATAGCACGTCCGACAGATTCACCACGAGCCCGCGAGCCGTGTCGCGCGTCGAGAGAATGGCGTTGAACTGTTGCAACAATTTTGCGCGCAGTTCTTCACGATCCAGCACCGCCTGCTGCAGTTGCGCATCCGAATTCGCCGCCGCGGCCCGATTGCGATCCGCGTCCGCTTGAGCAGCTTGCGCCGCCAGTTGTGCCGCGGCCGCTGCCTGATCTGAATTCAGCGCCGCAGCTCGGTTGCGATCCGCGTCCGCCTGCGCATCCTGCGTCCGCAGTTGCGCTGCAACGGCTGCAGAATCTGCATCCGCACGACGCCGGTCGGCTTCGGCCCTTTCCTCTTCCGCGTGGTGGCGAGCCCGCTTATCTGCCTCGGACTTGGCGTTCGCATCAGCGATTTGTCCTGCGGCCGCGCCCCTCTCGGCGTCCAAGCGGTCCGCCTCCTCGCGTTTCACCGCAATTTCGCGCGCATCGTCGGCCGTCTGCACCACTTCACGCGATTTCGCGATCAGCTCTTTGGTCTCGACGTGCCGCATCCCCGCCATTCCATCCACCACTCTCAATTGCGCGACGGCATTCTCATAGCTGGTCGTCGCGTACGTTTCTGCACCAGCTGACCGAGCGATGCGCACCGCATTCCGCGCCTCATAAAATTCCAATGGCAGTTGCGCGCTCAACACCACCGGGTCGAAGTTATAACCGGTTGGAATATATCCGCCGCGATCGATCAGCTCGAATTTCGCATCCACCACTTCGGTGGCTCCGACGGTGTCCGGACGAATCACGTTCTCCAGCACCACCACGTTGCTCGGGCGCCGCACCGCATAATAAGGTTCCGCGGTAACAATCATCGCGAACGCCTGCAGGTCCGTGGTCACGTCGAGCCTGCTGCGATGGTTTTCGCCCACCAGCACTTCGCCAATGTTCATCGCCCGGCCTTCCGGCGAAATCGCCCACAACACATACGTCAGATACTCGTTACCGAACGCCGTGGGCCTCTCCAGACCCGAAAACTCGGCCTTGATTGAGATCGCCCCACGCTTACTGTCCACGCGCGCTTCGCCGCGTGCCGAAGCCATCAAATCGGTCCCAGCAAAATCAATTTTCGTGGATCCGCTGCGGTGTTTGTAGCTCACCGCTCGAGTTGTGCGGCTAACCACGTTTTCTCGGTATATGACGACATGACTGCTGTCGGATGAAACTGCCGTTTGAGCCCGGGCCACCGCGCACGCACCCAAACCCGTCAGCACTGCCAGCAACGCTGCAAACTTTTGCACAGGAAGTCTCCTTAACCAGCTCCGAAGCTCACAGTATGAAGTTCCGTGCCCAGCAATACTGTGCGTTATTGCACGTTGTGAGGGGATTCTAACGATCAACACCGGTCGTCTGGCAGCTCTCAGAGCAGCTTTTCGCGCACATCGTTGCGTGCGGCATGTGCATAGTAAAACGCAATTCGGGACAATGGCGTTTCCAGGAAAACATGTTGCGAAATGTGTGCGGGCGGGTGGGCGGGTGGCCTTCCCTTTCACGTCGCCGGAACCCGCGCCTTTGATTTTGCGGGTGCCCCATCCTTCGCGCCGTTGTTTCACGCGAAGGGTGGGGGTTTACGCGCTCCACATCGCTCACCGCACCCAGCTACACCCCTAGAATAATTTCGGCCAGCGAGTACCAGCACTGTACCTTGCCTGCCCCAATGGCCATCCACTTTTTCGATTTTCCACACCTACGGACAGCTGTATTCCGCTCTCGCCAGTGCTACCGTGGCCCAGGAGAAAAAATACGAAACGATTCTTTCGAGGATTTATCGACGATCGCTTCGCCCTCACCACCCTGCAAAATCCCCTCTGTGAAGTCCGCACCTACGCCGAACTCGTCCAGGCCGCGCAACAAGAACGCGAAAACCATCCGCCAGCCGCCCGAATCCCCACCCTGCCACCGCCCGCCGCTCCAGACCCGCTTCCCGCCGAATCTCTCCCAGTTCAAGCAACCGCCCCGCTCGCCTCGCCAGCGTTGGCCCCGTGGCACCCGCTGTACCCATTGTAGAAGTCGTACCCGATGCGGAAGTGGAGCTTCGGCAGGCCCCCGCGCCAAAACCGCGCCCCCAAATCCAAATCACGTTCCAAACCCAAACCACGTCCCCAGCCCAACCCGCGCCCCTCTCCGCCAAACCCCTCCCTCGACCACGACGATTCGCCCGCTCTCACCTCGCTTGAGCGCCACGCCCGCAAATGCTCCGTTTGCAGCCGTCCCCACCGTGAACATATCGAGGAAGCGTTCCTGCAGTGGCGCAGTCCTGATACGATCATGCGCCGCTGGGACATCAAGACCAGAACCGCCATCTACCACCACGCCCACGCCTTCAACCTTTTCGCTCTGCGCAATCGCAACCTGCAGTGGCCCCGGGAAACATCATCGAGGATGCCGACACCCAGGGCTTCAGGGCCAGGGACATCCTCATGCGCTATCCGCGACCTCGCCCACAGCAACGAAGACGGTCGCTGGGTCCGTCCCACCCACAAATCCCAAGTAATCGTCTCCACCCAAGGTTTACCCGGCGGGGCAGGCCTGCCAGCCAGCCAGACAGCGCTGCCCGCCTACACGCAGCCCGAAGCAATCCTAATCGCTAGCCAATTATTAAATAGCGATGCAAACCACTGAAAACAATCAACAGCGACCCATGCTAATCGCTACTTTTTCGGCCGTTTTACGCTGCAGCACAACCAGCCGCAACCGCGCGAGGCTACTGCTTCGGAGCGTAGCCGAGCAGCGCTTGGCGCTTTCCCACGTTGTAGCAGCGGGCGTCTTCCAATTTTTAACGTACCGATCATCGCGCCGCAAGAAGCGCCAGATAGTCTCTGCGCGCGGCGGGCTCGCCGTTCGTCGGCGGTTCGGGTTTGCTGCCGAATCAGCTGACGAGCGTTCCGGCACGTACCGCAAATCCTTAACTTGGAGGTTGGAATGTCCCGATTTCGGTATGCACGCGCCATTGGTGTGCTCGCACTGCTGGCTGCGATGAGCAGCTGGAGCGCCAGCGCCCAGCAAAACGACGACGATTGGAACAACAATTCCCGCGAAGTGAAACACGTTTTCGTGATCGCCCTCGAAAATCACAACTGGACTCAGCCGGCCACCGTCCCCGGCGGCATCGGGCAAATATTTCAGAACCCGAACGCTCCTTTCATTAATAGCCTGGTGAACGGAACGGCGCTGGTCTACGTGGACGGCCACCTGAAGAACATCAGCGAGGAAGTGTCCTACGCTACGGCCTACCACAACGTTTTGGCCACACCCAGCGGAAACAACCCGCACATTCATCCTTCTGAACCCAACTACCTCTGGGCCGAGGCCGGCACCAACTTCGGCATCCTGGACGATGACGACCCCTACGCGGACAACCCTCCCAACGCCCAGACAACGCAGAACCTAAGTGGACTGCTGCAGAAGGCGGGATGGACGTGGAAATCGTACCAGGAAGACACTGACTTGCAGACCGCGAACGGGCAACTCATCAATTTGCCGCTGTCGGCGGACGAATGGACCGTACCCCTGGTCAGCTTGTCCGGAGTATTTGGTCCGGGCAACTACCTGAATGCGTACAATGATTCGACCGAATACAATTACGCCTGCAAACACAATCCGCAGGTCTTCTTCACCGATACCAACGGCGGCAACAATGCAACCACGACGAACCCGCTGTCCCATAACTACGCGCCTTTGCAGCAGCTAGCCTTCGATCTGAAGCAGGATCGCGTAGCCAACTACAACTGGATCACGCCTGACCAATACAACGAGATGCACAGCGGACTGAGCACAGGCTTTACCGGGCTGACGGGCGATGCGGCCAACATTCGGTTGGGCGACAACACCTTGAGCCGGCTTGTTCCGATGATCCTGTCGTCCCAGGCGTACAAAGACGGCGGAGTGATCATTCTCTGGTGGGACGAAACCGAAAACGACGGCGCCCCCGGGGACAACCAGGACGACTTCAACCACACACTCGGCGAGATCATCATCTCGCGACTTGGTCATCCCAATGTGAACAGCCTTCCCTATGCCAGCGCGATCGACTATTCCCATTCGTCCGATCTGCGGACGATGCAGGAAATCTTCCACGTGAAAGCGAAGGGCGGCACGTCGCCATTCTTGGGTGACGCTGCGAACGCGAACGATTTGTCCGACCTGTTTGCGCCCGGCGTGATCCCGACGGAGCCTTAGGAGATTTCGGCCCTGGCCTCAGTCCACCCCTGCCGGCATCCCTCGCAACAACGGCGCAGCGGCCGTTAATTTCCGGCCTCTGCGCCGTTCATTTTTAGCGTTGCGTGTATCAACCGACCGCACTCACGCCCCACAACTGCTTCCTGTGAACGCGTCCGCCACGCGCCATTGAAGGTGGCTAAAGACCCCAATCAGAATAAGAAACCCTCCAGGCGGGTACTCGCCCATTCGGCAGTTCCAGATAGTCGATCGTGAATTCGCGGGCCACCTTGTCCCATGAATATCGGATTATTGCGATAACCGGCCAATGGCGATCCCTAGGCACTTCACGAATCATACCGCGACGCGCTTGTGCGCTTTCTCCTCGGCGATGCGGCGGCCTACTGCTGGGGCGATCATCCTCGCTTCGGCCATCAGTTGGGCGAATTGATCGGGGTAGAGGGATTGGGCGCCGTCGGAGAGGGCGCGCTCGGGGTCTTGGTGGACTTCGATTAGCAGGCCGTCGGCGCCGGCGGCTACGGCGGCGCGGGCCATGGCGCCGACTTTGTCGCGGCGTCCAGTGCCGTGCGACGGGTCGGCGACGACCGGCAGGTGCGAGAGCTGCTTGATCACGGGAATCGCGGCGATGTCCATGGTGTTGCGCATGTAGGTGTCGAAGGTGCGTATGCCGCGCTCGCAGAGAATCACGTTGTAATTTCCGCCAGCCATGATGTACTCGGCGCTGAGCAGCAGTTCTTCGATGGTGGCGGACATGCCGCGTTTGAGCAGCACCGGTTTCTGAATTTCGCCCAGCGCGCGCAACAGATAATAATTCTGCATGTTGCGCGCGCCCACTTGCAACACGTCCACGTAAGGCAACATCACGTCAATCTGCGACGGGTCCATCACTTCGCTGACCACGAGCAAGCCGTTGTCGTCCGCCGCGGCACGCATCAGCTTCAGCCCTTCTCCGCCGAGTCCCTGGAAGGAATAGGGAGACGAGCGCGGCTTGAATGCGCCGCCACGCAACAGTTTCGCGCCGGCGCGTGCCACTTTTTCCGCGATTTCGCCGATTTGCGCGGCGGATTCAACCGCGCACGGCCCAGCCGCCGCCACGATTTCCGTGCCTCCGATGGTAACGCCCTTGCCGAGCTCGATTACCGAGCCTTCGGGGCGAAAATTTCTGGACGCAAGCTTGAAGGGATGCGTGATGCGGATTATTTCTTCCACTCCGGGCGCGGCCTGCAGCGCTTCCAGTTCCCCGCGATGCTTCTCGCTTTTGCCGACGACTCCAATCACGGCTCGCTCCTCCCCGCGGCTCAGATGCGCCTGAAAACCGCACTCCTGAATGCGCTTCACGACGTGGTCAATCTGCTCTTCCGTTGCGTTTACGGCCATGTTGATGATCATTGGATCCCCTCGGAAACAAATTTACCGGCAGGCGCTGTTTCCGCCGATTTGTACGAGCCAAGAACTTTCAGTTCGACGGCATGCAGCGCGAGTTCGGCCAGCGCGGCCACAAACCCCGGATCGCTCGCCGCCGCTTGCAGGTCGAGATAAAAACGGTATTGCCACGGGCGCCCGTGTACGGGGCGGCTTTCGATTTTCATCATGTTGATATTGCGGCGCGCGAAAGGCTCGAGGGCGTGATGCAGAGCGCCGGGTTTGTGCGCGAGTTGAAAGACGAGTGAAATTTTGTCGGCGGCGGGAAATTCCTGCGGCTGTGCGGCGGAAGGCGCGAGCAAGAAGAAGCGTGTGTAGTTCTCGCGGTCGTCTTCCAGATGCTCCTGCAAAATCTGCGCGCCGTGCAGTCCAGCAGCCCGCTTGCTGGCAATCGCTGCGCGAGTGGGATCGGCGACGCGGATGACTTCGCGCACGCTGCCTGCGGTGTCTTCAGCGGGAATTCGCTTCAGCCGCGGATGCATGATGAAGAATTGCTCGCACTGGGCAAGCGCCACGGGATGCGATTCGACGGAGGTGATCCGATCGAGCGCCGCTCCCGGTAAGCCGATCAAGTTGTGTACGATCGGAATGATGACTTCGCCCACGATGTGCAGGTCGCTTGCGACGAGCAAGTCGAACGAACGATGCACCGAGCCCGCCAGACTGTTTTCCATCGGCGCGAGCACGTAATCGGCCGCCTGGCTGCGAATCGCCGAAAACGTCGCGTCGAATGTGGGACATGGCACGAGTACGATGTCCGCGCCGAGCAGTTTCAGCGCGGCTTCTTCGCTGAACGCTCCGCGCTCGCCCTGAAAAGCGATGCGTGCTGTGGCCGCGCTGTTCATGCTGCCGCCACCTTGCGGCGTTTTTCCGTCAAACGCGGCTTGCCGCGTTTGGGAAGCTCCGTCGAGCCCAGGCCGTGATCGGCCTGAACGCGGATGGATTCGTGCAAGATCTGACTGTAGATTTTGTCGACCGCTTCGCTATCGAGCGGCCCGGGATTCAACTTCTTCATGCGCGTGAGAATTTCCTGTTCGCGCGCGGGGACGCGCAGGGCGATGCCGCGCGCGCCCTTCAGACGGCCGACCTCCAACGCAAAACTCGCGCGCACATTCAGCAGGTGCAGCAGGGTGGTGTCAATTGCGTCAATTTTCGCGCGCCAGTCACCAATTTTGATTTCACTCATCCCTCTTCTCCCCTTCAATTCGCACTGAAATGTGCCCAAAAACAAAAAAGGCCGCGTTCCCTGGAGGGTCGCGGCCGGCTTGGAAGACTTGGTGCGGTTGCTAGTTACTTAGTGCCAGGTGCTCCGCGCGCGTCTCGCCGGCCCGCTCCCCGGTATAAGGGAAGCGGCTGGTAAAAGCGAAACGGTAATAAAACGTATTACCCACGCGCCTTGTCGGTCCTTTTAAAAGCTTACGAGCCACCACTATACGAAAGCCGGGGGCCAGCGTCAAGCGCGGCGAGCAAAAATTACATATAAGCTTCGTTTATGAATTTGCCAAGAATTACAAATTGGACTTATCGGCCTGCCGGAAGCCTACTAATCAGGACAACATGCAAAGCGACGCCATCAAGAAGGGGATTTCCCGTGCGCCCGCAAGGGCCATGCTGAAGGCCACCGGCCTCACCGACGCCGATCTGGCGCGTCCGCTGGTGGCCATAGCCAATACCTGGACCGAAGTGACGCCCTGCAATTTTCATTTGCGGCAACTCGCGGAGCGCGTGAAGGCCGGAGTACGCGCCGCGGGCGGCACGCCCATCGAATTCGACACCATCACGATTTCCGACGGCATCACCATGGGCACCGAAGGCATGAAGGCTTCGCTGGTGTCGCGCGAAGTGATCGCTGATTCCATTGAGCTTTTCGTTCGCGCGCACGCGTTCGACGCGGTGGTGGCGATTTGCGGTTGCGACAAGACCATTCCGGGCACGGTGATGGCGCTGGCGCGGCTGAACATCCCCTCCCTTTCGCTCTACGGCGGCTCGATTCTGGCGGGACATTTCGCAGGACGCGAAGTCACGATCATGGATGTGTTCGAAGCGGTGGGCGCGTGCGCTGCCGGCAAAATGACCGAAAAGCAGCTGGGCGAGCTGGAAGACGTGGCGTGTCCTGGGGCCGGAGCGTGCGGCGGGCAATTCACCGCAAACACGATGGCCATGGCGCTCACGTTTCTGGGAATCTCGCCGATGGGCGCGAATGAAATTCCGGCCACGGATCCGCGCAAGGGCAAGGCGGCGTTCGATTGCGGCAAGCTGGTGATGCAACTGTTGAAGGACGACATCCGCCCCAGGCAAATCATCACGCGCGAATCGCTGCATAACGCGATTGCGTCCGTTGCCTCCAGCGGCGGCTCGACCAATGCCGTGCTGCATCTGCTGGCGATTGCTTCCGACGCGGGCGTGCCGCTTACGTTGAAAGATTTCGATGAAATTTCCGCGAAGACCCCTGTGCTGGCGGACTTGAAACCCGGAGGGCGGTTTAACGCGCCGGATATGTTTCGCGCGGGCGGAATGCGCTTGCTGGGGCAGCGTTTGCGCGAAGCGGGGCTGCTGAAAGACGGGATCACGGCATCGGGACGAAAGCTGTTCGAGGAAATCAGCGATGCGAGCGAAACGGCTGGGCAGGAAGTGGTGCGGCCGCTCGCAAAGCCAATCAAGCCCGACGGCGGCTTGGCGATTTTGCACGGTTCGATCGCGCCGGAAGGTTGTGTGGTGAAACTTGCGGGGCACGAGCGCGTGTTGCACAGCGGGCCGGCGCGCGTGTTCGATTCCGAAGAAGCCGCGTTCGCGGCGGTGCAGAGCCGGCAGATTCAGCCGGGCGACGTGGTTGTGATCCGTTACGAGGGGCCGAAGGGCGGCCCGGGCATGCGCGAAATGCTGGCGGTGACTGGCGCGCTGGTTGGCCAAGGCATTGACGACAAGATTGCGTTGATTACGGATGGCCGGTTCAGCGGCGCGACGCACGGATTGATGGTGGGTCACGTGGCGCCGGAAGCAGCGAGCGGCGGGCCGATCGCGCTTTTGCGCGACGGAGACATTATTACTTTGGATGTGCGCGCGCGGCGGCTGGACGTCGCGGCAAATCTGGAAGAGCGTCGCGCACAGTGGAAAGCGCCCGCGCCAAGTTACACCACGGGCGTGATGGCCAAGTACGCAAAGCTTGTTACATCGGCATCACTGGGCGCAGTAACCAGCGCCGCGTAGAAATTGCAATTACAAGGAGAATGACCATGGCGAAAATGTTCTGGGATACCGACACGAATCCGCGCGCACTGGAAGGAAAACGCATTGCCGTGCTGGGCTACGGCAGCCAGGGCCGTGCGCACGCGCTGAACCTGCGCGACAGCAAATTAAATGTGACGGTAGGACTTCGCCCGGGCGGCCCTTCGTGGAAACAGGCCGAGCAGGATGGCTGGAAGCTTACCGGCCCGGCCGAAGCAGTCGAAGGCGCGGATGTGATCGTCATGCTCGCACCGGATATGGCGCAGCCGGCGCTGTATCAGAACGAAGTAGCGCCTAGCCTGAAAGAGGGGGCGATGATTTTGTTCTCGCACGGCTTCAATATTCATTACGGGCAAATCACGCCGCCGAAAACGGTGGATATCACCATGGTCGCGCCGAAAGGCCCGGGAAATCTGGTGCGGCGAACGTATGAGGGCGGCGGTGGAGTGCCTTGCTTGCTCGCGATTCATCAGGATCATTCGGGCCACGCTTTTGATCGCACCCTTGCTTACGCGAGTGCGATCGGCGGCACACGCGCCGGAGTGATTCAAACCACTTTTGCGGAAGAAACCGAGACGGATTTGTTCGGTGAGCAGGCTGTGCTGTGCGGCGGAGCGCGCGAATTGATTCAGGCGGGATGGGAGACTCTGGTGCAAGCCGGATATCAGCCGGAGGCCGCGTACTTCGAGTGCCTGCACGAATTGAAACTCATCGTCGACCTGATTTACGAAGGCGGGATCGCCAAGATGCACCAGTTCGTCAGCGAGACGGCGAAGTACGGCGACATTACGCGCGGTTCGCGGGTGATTGACGAGCACGTGCGCGAAAGCATGAAGAAAATCCTGAGCGAAATTCAGTCCGGCGCTTTCGCCAAGGAATGGATTCTTGAGAATCAGACCGGGCGACCGGTATACAACAAGCTGCTGGAGAAGGACAAGAACCATCCGATCGAAAAAGTAGGCGCGGAGTTACGCGCGCAAATGTCCTGGCTGAAGCCGGAGACCGCGACGTCCGCAAGAGGTGCCAAATGAAGGGCGCAGAATTTTTGGTGAAGGCCCTCGAACACGAGGGCGTCGAACTGATTTTCGGCTATCCCGGCGGAGCGATCATGCCGGTTTACGACGCGCTGCTGGATTCGAAGATCCGGCACATTTTGGTGCGCCACGAACAGGCTGCCGCGCTCGCGGCGGACGGCTACGCGCGCGCTACCGGAAAAGTGGGCGTGTGCATGGCGACGTCCGGCCCCGGCGCGACGAATCTGGTGACGGGAATTGCGAACGCCTACATGGACTCGGTTCCGATGGTCGCGATCACGGGCCAGGTGGCGACTTCGTTGATGGGCACTGACGCGTTTCAAGAGGTGGATATTTTCGGCATCACCCTGCCCGTGGTGAAGCATAGCTTCCTCGCGAAGACGGCCGCGGAGCTGCCGCGCATTGTGCACGAAGCTTTCCGAATTGCGCGTTCGGGACGTCCGGGCCCGGTGCTGATTGACTTGCCGAAAGACATCGCCAACACCGTGGCTGAATATGATTTCCACGCAGACAACACGAGCGAAGAAACCGCCGAACCATCCAAGGAAACCGTCACGCGCGCGCTGGCGCTGATGCGCGAGAGCCGCA
Source organism: Acidobacteriota bacterium (assembly GCA_013289715.1). Lineage (GTDB taxonomy): Bacteria > Acidobacteriota > Terriglobia > Acidiferrales > UBA7541 > Palsa-295. The sequence continues at coordinate 85,394 of JABCZJ010000018.1, forward strand.
ACCCGGTGGTGTATGCCGGCGGCGGCATCGGCATGGGCAACGCTCTCGCCGAATTTCGCGCGTTCATCGAAACGACGCGCATTCCGGTAGTCGCCACGCTGAAAGGCCTGGGCGCGCTGCCCACCACGCACGAACTGGCGCTGGGAATGATGGGCATGCACGGCACGAAAACCGCAAACCACGCAGTACAGACTTGCGATTTGCTGATCTGCGTGGGCGCGCGTTTCGATGACCGGGCGACCGGCCGGCTGAACGCTTTCGCACCGAATGCCAAAGTGATTCACCTCGACGTGGACCGAGCGGAAATCAGCAAACTGCGACGCGCGGATGTTCCGGTGATCGGCAACCTGCGCCATGCCTTGAAAGCGCTGGCTTGCAAGCTGCCGGATATCGAGCCGTGGCGGCGCGAATGCACTGCCTCGAAAGATACGCACGCTTGGGATTACGCCGCGCCCGGCACCGAAGTGTACGCGCCCGGCTTTCTGAAGGAACTTTCGGATCGCGCGGGCGATGATTCCATAGTTGCTTGCGACGTGGGCCAGCACCAGATGTGGGTGGCGCAGCATTTCCATTTCAATCGGCCCTCGCAGCACCTGAGCAGCGGTGGCCTGGGCACCATGGGATTCGGACTGCCCGCAGCGATCGGCGCGCAACTCGCGTTCCCCAATGCTTGCGTGATCAATGTTTCCGGCGACGGCTCGATCATGATGAACCTGCAGGAACTGGCGACGCTGCGGCGCTACGATTTGCCGGTGAAGATTGTGCTCTTCGATAATCGCGCGCTGGGCATGGTGCGGCAGTGGCAGGAATTGTTCCACGACAAGCGCTACAGCGAAGTCGATCTTTCCGACAATCCTGATTTCTGCCGCGTGGCGGAATCGATGGGCATTCCAGCGTTTCGCGTGGAGGATCGCGCGGAGGTTTCTGGCGCGATTGACCGGCTGCTCGCGGAACCGGGGCCCGTGCTCGCGCACGTGCTGATTCATCAGGAAGCGAACGTCTGGCCGATCGTCGGTCCTGGACGCTCGAATTCCGAAATGTTGCACCAGCATGAAGTCGAGCGCGAGGTTGCGCGGTGATCAGATTCACGCTACAGGTGCGCGTGAAGCAGAGCGAAGGCGCATTGGTACGCATTCTGGGGGTCACGCGCAGGCGACGCTTTGACTTGCTGCACCTGACTGCGGATACCACCGAGGACGGCCACTTTCTGGATATTCAGATGACCGTGCAGGCCGACCGCGCCGAAAATACTCTCGTACGGCAGATCGAAAAGCTTGAGGATGTCTCGCAGGTGGAAGTCGTCGAGCCGGATGATTCCGCAAGCGAGCGGCGGGCCGCGCGTTCTTCCGCGCGCTGACTGACGAATTTCGGTAAATTGATTTAAACTACCGCGTGCCTTCGACGCCTAACGCAGTTCCCTTCTCACGTGTGGCCATCCTCGGAACGGGCCTGATCGGCGGATCGTTCGGCTTGGCGCTGCGCAAACATTTCCCCGGCGTTTCAATTGTAGGATACGACCGCGCGGAGATTTTGCAGGCGGCGCTGGCGCGCGGCGCGGCGCAGGAAATCGCGCGGGATCTCTCGAGCGCGGTGCGTGGAGCGGACCTGGTGTATATCGCGCTGCCGATCGGCGCGACGATTGCAGCGCTTCCAGCAATTGCTGCAGCCGCGAATGCGGGCGCGCTGGTGACCGATGCGGGCAGCACAAAAGCTGCAATCTGCCGGGCGGCGAAAAATGCTTTCGTTGGTGGTGCGCGCTTTCTCGGTGGCCATCCCATGGCTGGGAAGGAAACATCCGGCATCGCGCGAGCAGATGCTGAATTATTTTCCGGCGCGCGGTATGGGTTGATTGGGCTGGAAGGCGATCGGGATCCACGTGTTCAGGGATTCGGGTCGCTCGTGCGCGCGCTCGGTGCGGAGCTGGTGTGGTGCGATGCGGACACGCACGATTGGGCCGTGGGCATCGTTTCGCACTTGCCGCAACTGTTGGCGGTGGCGTTGGCGCGCGTGTTGGTCGATGAGACTGACGAGACGGGTTTGCCTCTTTCGCTCGCCGGGCCCGGATTGCAGGATATGCTGCGGCTGGCGGGCAGCCCTTATGGTTTGTGGCGTGACGTGGCGCACAGCAACACCGAGAACATTGCGCGGGCGCTGGATCGGTTGGAGCAAGCGGTCGAATATTTGCGCACGCGGCTTACTTCCAAGGAATTGGAGCAGGAATTTCTGGTGGCGAACGAATTGTACAAACGGCTGAAGAGAGCGGACTAGAGATAATTAGAAGCGGGCACGGCATGCCGCGTGCTCCTAGAAATTCAATTCCATCACGCTACGGCTCGCGCGGTGTAGTCGGAACCAGGCGCTTGTCGCGGACGTAGAATTCGCGACCGCGCCAGTGGATGCGCTGGGGGAAGAAACTCGCGACCCACACGATGAAGGCGAAGGCGTCGCGCAGCGGTAGCAGCTCTAGATGTCTTTGTACGCCGGCGTCGCGCATCCCATAGACGCCGACGACCCATGCTGAAATTCCCCGCAGCAGCAGGTAGCCGAGGAGCAAGCTGATTGCCCACGCCGCGGAGGGCGCGAAAATCGCGGCCAGCAATCCGAGCGGCAATGCTTGCGTGAAGATCAGGCCGAGGTGCCCGGCAGGACGCGAAAAGCGGATGCTCACGTTCCAGCGCAGCTGGTGGCGAAAGGCGTCGGCGAGCGTCTGGTGCGGATACACGATGGACACCGGAAACGTGATCAGCTCGACGCGATGGCCGCGCGCTGCGATGCGATTCCCCAGCTCGTAGTCGTCGGAAAAATGGTCCACCAGGGATTCGAAGCCGCCGATTTCTGCGAGGCACTTTTTGGTGGTGGCCATGGTGGCGCCGAGCGTGAAATTCACTGGCGCGAACAGCCACGCCACCAACACTCCGGCGGCAAAGTCCGTGCTGTTGCCGATCGCTTCCAGATTGGCGGCGAGCGAGCCGTCGGTAAGCCCGCGATAGAGGCAAGTGACTGCGCCGACGGCAGGATCGCGAAAGGGCGCGGCGATCGCGCGCAAATATTCAGGCTCGACGCGCACGTCGCTGTCGCTCACGGCCAGAATTTCGTGTTGAGCTTCGCGCGCCATGCGGCAAAGTTTGTTCACCTTGTCGCTGACGCCCAGCAGTTCCGATCCGATCAGGAGATGAATGCGGCGCTGCGGAAAATCGCGCGCCAGCTGTTGAATCATGGGAATCGCCGGATCCTGATCGTCGCTCACGCAAAACAGAATTTCGTAGTCCGGATAATCCTGCGCGCAAAAGCTGGCGTAGTTCTCGTAGGTTTCGCGGTCCAATCCATAGATCGGTTTAAGGATGCTGATAGGAGGCGTGAAATCCGAAGAAACCGAAGCAGCATCACGCCGGCGAAAAAAGCGCAGCGCGGCAACTATGGCAACCACATAATAAGCGAACGATGCGAGCGCCAGCAACAGCAGCGCATCGCGAGCCGCAATCGAGACCATCAGACTCGCTCAGTAGTTCGCGGAGGCGTGTTGCCCACAATCAAAACGCCGAGACAGAGCAGCGCGATGCCCATCCAACGCAAGGGGCTGACATATTCACGCAGGAAAAAATGCCCGAGGAGCGCCACGATTACGTAGGACAGTGAAGAAGCCGGCTGCACGAAACTGAAGTCCGCCCAGGAGAGCAGCAAGGTGTAGGAAATAAAAAACGCGAGCAGCAAAATCACGCCGAGCCAAACGGTTCCAGACGCGAACGTCCGCGCAAAGAAATGAAATAGCGACGCGGGATCCTGCACGCTAAGCGCGCCCACTGTTTTCATGCCGTCGGCCAGAAACACGTCGCCCAACGGGCCGAACGTGACCATAAATAAAAGGAAAACGTAGGTTTTCAGGTGCAGGCCTTGCGAAGACGTCATGCGCCCTGTGATTCGCCCGCCGCGCCGGAAGTTTGCGGCTCCATGGGAGGCACTGTTACTTGCACCATGGCTTTTTTCTGCACGCCTTTTTTAGCCACCTTGCGGCGGTCGTGGCGCAGTTTCATGAAATCCACGGCTTCGTGGAACAGGCGTTTGCGTTCGTGGGAATCCCACAGAGCTTCGCGCACGATGCGCCAGGCGACGCGGGGGCGGAAATAATACTCGTCGTAAAAGCGGTTGACGGATTCCACCATGTATTCGCGCGAGAGGTGCGGATACTGAAGGTGCGGAAGCTGGTGGCCCATATCGTCGGTGATGGCTTCACCGGCGAGAAAACCTTCGCGCATGCCCTGCTCGTAAAGCTCGGTACCAGGATAGGCGTGGGCCATGGAAACCTGAATTGTCTCGCAGTCGAGTTCCTTGGCGTAATTGATGGTCTTTTCGATGGTCTCTTTGGTTTCGCCGGGAAGACCGATGATGAAATCGCCGTGCACGTGGATGCCGACTTTCTTGCAGTTCTGCACGAAGGTGCGGCCCATTTCGACGGTGGCGCCCTTTTTCAGATTTTTCAGAATTTGCGGGTCGCCGGATTCGAAACCAACGATCAGCAGACGCGCGCCGGAGTCGGCCATGGCTTTCAGGGTTTCGTAATCGCTATGCACGCGCGCGGTGCAGGACCACTGGAAGCCGACGGGTTTGAATTCCTTGCAGAGCGCCAGCACGCGGTCCTTGCGGATGTTGAAAGTGTCGTCGTCGAAGAAGAATTCCTTCGCTTGCGGAAACATTTTGTGCGCTTGCTTGAATTCGCGCGCCACATTTTCCACCGAGCGCACGCGCCAGGCATGGCCGGAAAGCGTCTGCGGCCAGAGGCAGAAGGTGCACAGAGCCGGGCAACCGCGCGTGGTGTAGAAAGAAACGAACGGATTCAGCAGGAACGGCACATTGTATTTTTCGATGGTGAGATTTTTCTGGTAGACCTCGGTGGCGAAAGGCAGCGCGTCCAGCTCGGCAGTCTGCAGCATGGCTCGCTGCGGATTGTGCACGACTTTGCCGTCCTTGATATAACTCACGCTCAAAATTTCGGAAAGCGGCTTGCCTTGCGCGTACTCCACCACGGAGATATCGAACTCACCGCGCACCACGAAGTCAATATCGGGGCTCGCGAGCAAGCTTTCCGCGGGCTTGATCTGCACCTGCGGGCCCACGAAAGCGATTTTCAGCCCGGGCTTTTTCTCCTTCATGGCCCGCGCCATTTTCAAGTCGCTCCAGAAGCCAACCGTGGAGGTGAACAGCACTACAAATTCGTAATCCTGCGCGATGGTCACGACTTCCGCAGGCGTAATGTGGTGCGGAGGACCATCCAGCAGCCGGCTACCCTCAAGCAGTCCAGCAGGATAAGTGAGCCATACGGGATACCAGTACGATTCAATCTCGCGCGTGGCGGGCCAACGGGAGCCCGCGCCGCCATCAAATTTCTCAAAACTCGGCGGATTCAAAAACAAGGTTTTCATTACAGACGCCATGTACTATTACCCCCCTCAGGGCATCCTAAAAGGACGTAGAAACTGCTGTCTAACCACCAACACACCATTTTACTTGATTTCCGCACTCAGCCCAAGCCATGCTTTTCGCGCGACGTGCTACTGGAACACCTTCGCGAGCTGCCCGGTGGCGCGCAAGAGCGTCAATTGACTGCGCTGGCGCGCGAAATCCGCATCCAGGAAGGCCACGAACTTGTCGTTCTCATCCAGACGGACTGCTTCGATATCGCGCAATGTGGCCCGGCCCTGGTCGAATTTGGCCTGGGTGAGCTGCACGGTTTCCTGCGCCAGCTTCAAATCCAGCCGCGCGACTTCGTAGGTCGCTTCCAGCTCGCGCACGTCGCGCGCCTTCTGCTGTACGTCGGCACGAACTTCCTGCCGCTTGTTTCCCAGCGACATCTCGGAAAGCTGCAATTCGCTTTTGGCCAACGCCACGTTCGCGCGTGTCTTGGCGGAGAACAGTGGGATGCTGATCTGCACGCCAACAGCAAAATTATTGGCCTGGTACTGGCCGCTGTAATATTTCGTAAAATTATTGAAATTGGAGAGAACGCTGTACTGGCCGATGACGCTCAGGGTCGGCCAGTAACTGAGTTTGGCGCCGCGCAAAATGTGTTGCCGCGCCAGTCGATCATTTTCCGCTTCCTGGATGCCGCGGTCGCTCTGAATCGCCAGATTCGATAGCTCCGCTTCCTGCAGATCGGTCGCGAGAGAGGGTTCTTCGGTGTCCACTTCAATTGCTTGTGTGTCGGCGACGCCCGTCAAGTTCTGAAACTGCTGCGTAAGAGTTTCTGCACGGCCTTCGAGCTTGATGATGCGTTCCTGCACGCGTGCCGCCGTCAGTTCGCTGCGCGTGACTTCAATCGCGAGTTCCTGGTTGGCCTCCACGCGTTCGCGCGTGACGCCCAGAATTTTTTCGGCGCTCACTTGTTCCTTGCGCAGCAGATCGAGGGAATGGCGCACTTCGGCGAGCTCCAGGTAAGAGACGGCCGTGCGCACGATCACGTCATCGCGCGTGCGGTCTATTTCCAGTTTCATATTCTTGGCGTGATCTTCGGCAGCTTGCTGCTGCGCTTTCAGCACGGGATCGAATAAGGCCTGGTTGTAATTCAACTGGAAGACCGACGGAGGCCCACCCCCGATGGACGGAAAACCATACGTATAAGCCGCGCCGGAGCCCGTATAGAGGTTAGGCCGGAACGCAGAGCGGTCCACGCCCGCTTCATTCAGCGCGACGGTGTATTGCACGCGCGCCAGAGCCAAGTCGCGGCTGTTCTGCAGCGCGAGCGCGACAGCCTCGCGCATGCTGAGCTTGCGATCCTCCTGCGCGCGCGCCGGGACCGCGGCGCACAGCACCAGCAGCAGCGACGGCGCGACGTAAACCGCGAGCGATTTTCGAAATGACGATTTATTCATAACGCAACGATTCCGTCGGCTGCAGCCGCGCAGCTCGGTTTGCCGGAAGATATCCGAACAAGAGGCCCGTGGAACAGGATACCAAAAACGCCAGAACGACCGAGACCCACGACACCGGAATGTGCACGCCAGCCAATTCAGGAACCAGGCTGATCACAATATTCAACACCGCGGGAATCGCCACGGCGATCGCGATGCCCAACAGCGCGCCCGTCCCGCTGATCAATAGCGCTTCCATCAAAAACTGGTAGAGGATGGCAACGCGCGGCGCGCCGATGGCCTTGCGAATGCCAATCTCGCGCGTGCGCTCGGTCACCGTCACCAGCATGATATTCATGATTCCGATGCCGCTAATCGTCAGAGCGATCGTCGCGATTACGATCAAGATCACTGTGAGCGCCAGCGAAATCCTGCGCGCCGAATCCAGCAGCGAGCCCAGATTCTGCACGCGATATTCCGCTCCCGCGCGATGACGGCTGCTGACAAGTTGCGCCACTTCGCTGGTAAGTTCCGGCACGTCTTCCGGGCGGTCAGCCTGAACGTAAAAAGTGCGCAGGAAGTCTTCGCCGGTATAGGACTTGATCAGCCCGATCGGCACCAGCACCGAATTCTGGGTGATTTCGGTCTGCCCGAAAGTCGCGGTCCTTTCGTGAAACACACCGATCACCGTGAAGTGCAGGTCGCCCAGGCGAATATCCTTCCCCAGCGGCTCTTCATTCGGAAAAGCCAGATCCGCAAGTTCCCGGGTGAGCAGGCACACTTTGCTGTGCGCCATCATGTCGTCTTCATCAAAATAGCGGCCTCGAACAATAATCAGCCGGCGAATTTCTTGAAAGCCGTCGGTGACACCCACCAAACTCACCGGCCGGCTGCTTCCGTTCACGACGAACGTCATGGGCGTGTCGTGCGTCCCAGCCACTTGCGCTATGTGGGGCAGCGCCGCTTTTATGGCGGCGATGTCCGCCACGGTGATTTCGTCGGCGAGCGTAGTGCGTTGCGCATCGCCGGAATGAACCAGCTCGCCGTAAATCAAGTTCACGCCCACGCCTTCAATCTGTCCGACGATATAACGTTTGCCCGCAAGCGCCACCGTCACCACCAGCACAATGCAGGCGCTGCCGATAATCACTCCCAGCATGGTGAGCATCGCGCGCACTTTATTGCCGCGCAGCTCCTGCAGCGCCAGGCTCCAGGTCTCGGCCCAGAGAATCGGCGTGGCTTTCGATGCTGGCGTGATGGGGATCACCACCGGATGAGATGCGGTTCGAGCGGTGCGAGGTTCGAGCGAATCTTTCACGGATTTAATGCGCGGATTTCGCCAGGCGGTCGAGCCGCGTCTTGGCGTCCTTATCGTTGGGGTCGAGTTGCAGCGCCGCGCGATATTGCTCGGCTGCTTCGCTGCGTTTTCCTTGCGCTTCGTACACCCGGCCCAGCCAACCGCGCGCGGCGGAGTGAGAAGGCCAATCGCTGCGATCCGGAGTGCTGGCGAGATAGGCCTTGAGGTATTTTTCCGCCTCCGCAAGATTCGAATTGGCCAGCGTCAAGGCCGCGCCGCGCCAATATCCCAGACGCGGATCGTTCGGCGCCACCAACGCGGCGGCTTGAATAGCGGCATCCATATCCGCAGGCTTGTTCTGTTGTTGGAAGAAGGCGATCACTTCCAGATACGGATCGATTTTGGCGGGTTTGGCGGCCAGAACTTCGCGGTATTCCTTTTCGGCCTGGTCGGATTTCTTCGCGGCGTCCGCATCGTAAACACCGCGCGCCAGATGACCTGCGACGGGATCAATCGCTGCGATGGCTTCCACTTGCGCCTTGGCTTCGTCCTTATTCCCGCCCACCACCCACGGCGCTTGCAAATCGTATTCTTCCAGGTCGCGCCGTGCCGCGATATTCTGTGGGTTCAGCTGCACCGCTTCTTCGAATTCCTTTTTTACTTTCCGCGCGTAGGAAAAACTGCGGTCGCGATCCGCTTTGCCGCCGTAGATTCTGCCCAGCCACTGATGGTAGACGGAATTCTTGGGATCGAGCGCGACGGACTTCTCGGCTGCCGTAATCGCATTGTCATAATCGTGGAGTTCGTAATAGGTACGGCCCAGCCAGTAGTAAGCCTCCGCGCTGTTGGGATTTTGCGTGACGGCGGCCTGCAGGGTGGTAATCGCCGCTGAATAATTTCCAGCGTTGAGTTGCCGCTGCGCCGTCTGAATCTGGGCCGAGGCGTCTACAATCGCAACCGCGCCTGTGAATGACGCCAGGCCGTTCCGCGCAGAGCCGGCTCGCGCCGTGGCTTGCGCCCTTGGCGCCGGAGCGCAGAACACCAGGAAAGCCACAGCCGCAAAGGCCGCGCGAATTATTTTCTCAATGCTCGCGCCACTGCTAGCACTGGCGTCCGTCCTTCTCATTTGGCCTCCGCGGCTCGGACTTTCATCCCATCGCGCAAATCCACGTCTCCCGGAAGCGCCACTTTGTCGCCCTGGGCCAAACCTGCAAGCACCTCATATTTATCGGCGCCCGCGACTCCTACCTTAATATCTCGCCGGTGCACGGCCTCACCATCGTAGGCCAGCACGAAATGCTGTCCCTGGTCGTAACGCACGGCGCCACGCGGAATTACCAGCACGCCGCGCTGCTCATGAACGAGTATGCGCACTTCCACATTCACATTCGGCAGCAACTCGACTTTGTCGTTATCCACCGAGCAGAGCACCTCGCCCACGCTGCGCGATCCGCGCGCCACCACCTGCTTGGGCACCTGCTCGACTTTGCCATTCCAGACGCGGTTGGGCATCGCGTCCCACAGCACCTGGACACCCTCATTCTGTCCGAGCGAACCCAGGTCCGGCTCATCCATGAAAGCGCGCACGCGCACATGGCGCAGGTCCGCCATTTCCGCCAGCACGTCGCCCAACTTCACGAAATCGCCTTTGTGCACAGGCAACGAATAAAGCGTTTCATCCGCCGGCGCAATCACTGTGGCCGAACGAACTTTTTCTTCCAGCGCGGCGACCAGATCCTGCTGTTGGTTCACGCGCAGGCTCGCAGCTTCGACGGCCACGGCGGCGCGTTGCTCGAGCGCCGCCTTTTTCTGCTGAAAAGTTTGCAGACTGGCGCGCGCGGTCGCGAGCAACGCTTGGTTCTGCGCGACTTCGTCCCGCGTCGCCGCCCCTTTGGTGACCAGTTGCGCCAGCGCCTGCTGCGTTCGTTCGAGGTTGGCAACCTGTGTTTCAGCTTTCTGCACATCCCCTCGCAGTTGCGCTACGTCGTCAGGCGGCCCACCGGCGTGAGCGTTTCGCAGTTCGGTCCGCGCCGCCAGCAAGTCCGCGCGAGCTTGCGAAAGCTGCGCGCGTTGGTCCGCGGCATCCAAAGTCAAAATCAGCTGGCCTTTGCGTACGAGTTGCCCTTCGCTGGCTTTCACGTCCGCGACGAAAGTGGGAAATTGAGCGCGGGCGACCGTCGGCGAAATTGGTTCCACCTTGCCGTTGCCGGTGATGGACGCGGTCAAATCCTCGCGCGTAACGCTCACAATCTGCACCTGCGGCGCCGGCCCGCGCTCTGCCAACACAATCAGGAGCACAACGCACAATGCCGCGCCGATGCTCGCAATTACCCATTTTGGCTTGCTGATTTCAGGCATGTAGTGTTGCGCACCACTACGGCGCAGGCTTCCCCCGAAGTCGTAAAATTGTAGCAGACCCGTTCCCGGCTTGCCTGGGCAAACGCGGCAGGATTGCTTCGGGCCACATGTCCGCGGCGGGGTGCGGAATTGGCGCTCTAGAGACGCGCCCCATAAACGTGTGAACGAAGAGTTGCGGCGGCCGACGGGATTCGCTTCGTGCTAGAATCCGCCCATGAGCGAGCCACAACACAATCAGCACTCCGCGCATGCCACCGAGACCAAGGCGGGAGAAAAGCCGCCCGCGAAAATCCATCGCGTATGTATTGGATGCAACAACATGTTCGAAGTGACGATGGAAAACTACGAAGCCAAGCACTGCTCGGTCTGCCATAAGGGCTAGCGGGCGAACAGCCGCCAGCGCTTCGCGCTTCGTGAGACACACACTCAAATCCCGCACGATTCTGCCGCGCCCAATCTCGATTTCCAGCGTCTAAGCAGGCAGGCGGGGTGGCAGCGGCGCCCGTGCGGCTGATACGCGGTCCGGCGTCGCGCGCGTTCGTGCAGCATCAGCGCCGGGCCCCCGTAAATGCTAGAATTCCCAATCGGATGAGCGCCGACTCCTTAATTCACGTTCAAGAGCTCTCGAAGCACTTCCGCACCTTCAAGCGGCGCGAAGGCGTGTGGGGCTCGATTCAAAATCTTTTCGTTCGCGATTACCGCACCGTGGCCGCCGTGGACCGCGTCGGATTCACCATCGAACGCGGTGAAATGGTCGGCTACATCGGACCGAACGGGGCGGGAAAATCCACCACCATCAAGATGCTCACCGGGATTCTGGTTCCCACCAGCGGCGAAATTCGCATCAACGGCTACGTTCCCTACCGTCAGCGCCGCCAGTATGTGAAAACAATCGGAGTGGTGTTTGGCCAGCGCACGCAGTTGTGGTGGGACATCGCGGTGATTGAATCGTTTAAGCTGCTGCGGCGCATCTATGACGTCTCGCAGCGCGATTTTGACGCGCGCATGGAGCATTTCGACGCTATCCTGAACATTCGCGATTACCTGCACACGCCGGTACGCAAGCTTTCACTCGGCGAACGTATGCGTTGCGACCTGGCCGCCGCCCTGCTACACAATCCGCCGCTGTTGTTCCTCGATGAGCCGACGATTGGCCTGGACGTCGTGGCGAAGGACCACATTCGCCAATTTCTGCGCGCCATCAATCGTGAATTCCGCACCACCGTGCTGCTGACGACGCACGACCTCGACGACATCGAGGAACTTTGCCGCCGAATTATGATTATTGACCACGGCAAAGTGCTCTACGACGGGCACCTGGCGCAACTGAAGCAGCAACTGCTGCGGACCAAACAGATCAAATTCGCCCTGAAGGATCGCACGCAAGCCGGCTGTCTGGACGCCTTCTCGCGCGATGGCCTAGAAGTCGATCAGGTGGACGAATTAACATACCGCATCCGCTTCGATCGCGTGAAAGTCTCCACTTCTGGTCTGATCCGAAAGATCCTGGACGCGGTGGATGTGCGCGACCTGCTCATCGAAGACGAGCCGATCGAAGAAATCATCAAACGCATTTACGCCGGCGAAGCTCATCTTGAGGTGAGCGTGTGAGCAGTTGGGTGCAAGCGCTGGTGCCTTACGCGGAATTTTCGCGCGTGGGGTTCGTAAACATCCTGGCGTTCCGGCTGCGCTACTTCACCGGCATCATCACTTACTTCCTGAACGTCACGGTGTACTACTTCATCTGGAGCGCTGTGTATCGCGGCGGCATTTCCATCGCGGGCTACAACCTGGCGCAGATGATCACGTACGTGAGCGTCGGCTGGATGATCCGCTCGTTCTACTGGAACACGATTGACCAGGAAATGGCATACGAAGTGATCGAAGGCAAGATCGCCATGGACTTGATCAAGCCGGTTTCCGTACAGTGGATGTGGATTTCGCGCGCCATTGGCGAATCGGCCTTTCGCCTCGGGCTTTTGACGCTGCCCACAGCCGTCGTCGTCGCTCTGGTATTTCCCGTGCAAGGCCCGGTGTCGCGCGAGAATTTCCTGCTGTTCCTGGTGGCAGTGCTGGGCAGCTTCTTCCTGATGGCCGCGATCAATTTCATGATCGGCACCTGCGCGATTCCGCTGAAATCCATTCTCGCGCTGATTCGCGCCAAGTACTGGCTGATCGAACTGCTGTCCGGTCTGCTAATTCCCATGTCGTTTTTCCCGGACCGCGTACAAAAAGTGCTGGCATGGCTGCCGTTCGAGCATATCGCCTACACGCCGCTGCAGATTTATCTGGGCAAGCTGGACCGCGCTGCGACGTTGCGCGCGCTGGGGATTCAGTGGCTGTGGGTGATCGCTCTGCTGTGGCTCGCACATCTGTGGTGGGAACGTGCAGCGCGCAAGATCACTATTCATGGAGGCTAATTCATAGCGCGAACCATGCCAACGCTAACGCCCATCAGCGAAAAGTCAGGCATCGCCGGCTTGCTCGACGCCGGCGAGCGGCATTTCGGCCTGTTCTTCGACTATTTCTCGCAGTACGCGAAGGTTCGCGTCAGCTATCGCGGCGACTTCTTCATCAGCCTGGCGACGAGCTTCGCCGCCACGATTTTTGCGTTGAGTTTCGTCGTGGTGCTGTTCCAAAAGGTTCCGCAGCTCGCCGGATGGCGCTTCGAAGAAGTGCTGTTCCTTTACGGTTTCTCGCTGATTCCCTACGGCATCTTCAACATCGTCAGCCTGAACCTCTACGATTTCGGCAACAACTACATCATCGAAGGAAAATTCGATCGCGTGCTGCTGCGGCCGATCTCCTCGCTCTTCCAAGTGCTCTTCGAAACATTTCGCATCGAATCGCTGCAGGAAGTGGCCACCGGCGTTTTCTGCATGTGGTGGGCGACGCGTCATCTGGGTCTCGCGTGGACTCCCGCCAAAGTCGCCATGTTATTTTTCTTCGGCCTGTGCGCCGGCATCATCTATATATCGGTCTTCCTGATCCTCAGCACCGTGTCGTTCTGGTTCGAAGATCGCATTGGCGTGCATCCACCTGTGTGGAACGTGATGGCCTTCGGCCGCTACCCGCTTTCGATTTACAGTGGCATGGTGCAATTTTTCCTGTGCTGGATAATTCCCTTCGGTCTGGCGTCGTTCTATCCGAGCGTGCGCATGCTCGGCCGCACCATCTCGCCACAATACGCGCCGCTGGTGCCGGTCGTGGCCGTGGTGTTTCTCACCATCGCAATCTCGCTCTGGAATTTCGGCACGCGCCACTATTCTTCCACCGGCACGTAGGCTTCGTGTCAGCCGCGCAACACCTCGACTGTTACTGAAACACCGGAACGCCTGATTTCGTAACATCGATCAGAGGTTCAGATGCGCCGGCTCACCTTCGTAGCGATCGTCGTGGTCGTCGCACTCGCGCTGCTTTCCGCGGTCTCCGGATATATTGGAAACGCCATCGGCCCGGGTGTGCTGCACCCTGCAAACTTGAACCCCGAGCGCGTCGACGAAGCCGAGCAAGCATTCAACCGCACGGGCGCAACGAAAACAGATCTCACGGTGCGCGCGAACGACGGGGTTGAACTTCGCGGATGGAAAGTCGTTCCTGCATCACCGAACGGCGATTGGGTCCTGCTTTTTCACGGCGTCTCCGACAATCGCACCGGGGATCTGGGCCACGCCGAATTTCTCCTCCGCCACGGCTACAGCGTCGTGATGATGGATTCGCGCGCCCACGGAAAGAGCGGCGACATGGCCACCTACGGCTGGAAAGAACGATACGACACCGTCGCGATTACCGACGCACTCTACACAACCGAGAAAGTCCGTCACCTCTACGCGCACGGGGTCTCGATGGGCGCTGCCATCGCATTGCAATCCGCAGCCGTCGAACCGCGCCTCGCCGCCGTCTCTGCCGAAGACCCGTTCGCAAATCTTCGCGAGGTCACTTACGATTACGCGGGACTGGACGTGAGTCCCTTCCTCGGCAAGACGCTCTTTCGCCCCGCTTCAATCTTCGCGATGCGCGCCGTTGCACTGACCGGCGGCTTTAATCCCGACGAGGTCTCGCCGGAAAAAGCCGTAGCGCTGCGCCCGTTCCCTGTTCTGCTGATTTGCGGAACGAACGATCACAGAATTCCCTGCCGCCACGCGGAAGCCATTTACAACGCAGCGATGGGACCGAAAGAGCTGTGGATCGTGCAAGGAGCAGGACACGCCTCGGCCCTGGGGCAAGCTCCGGCCGAATACGAAAATCGAGTGGTCAGTTTCTTCGAGAAGTATCCGGGCACTCCGTGAGGCAATATCAATATCAGAGTGAGGGGAGCATCTTACCGCTAACCGACCCATGGACTCGTTCTTGCAGCGCGGTAATGCCTGCCGCGGCTAGCTCCCACGGTTGTGCCGTGACCATGCGATCCATCCCAGCAGTACGGCCGACGCCAACGAGAAGACAATCCACAAAGGACGCGGCCAGGGGAAGATTTTAAGCGCTGCCATCGCATAAGCAGTCGCGAGCCAAAAAAGGGTTGAATACCGCAGGAGCTCGCGTGGGAAAGAGGACAGAGGGCCACCTCGGCGAATCGCACGCATCCGGGACCACACCAGACAGAATCAGATACCGACGGCGATCGGGGGAACCGCAATGGCTGTACAAGCCTCGAGCGCACGAGGACTCATTGGCTGGGGCTGCGAAGCAAAACGAAGTGAGCAAACGTGGTCCGTCGCCGCTGAGGCGCTGCAAAATCAGGAAACCTTGAGGATCAGAATCACGCGATCATCTTCGTGCGTGCCGCCTCGCGAGAATGAATCCACAGAGGTCATCACCGCCTGCACGATTTCCTGCGCGGGCAGATGGCGCTCGCGCGTCACCAGCTCAACCAATCGCTGCGTGCCAAACTCTTCTTCCGAGGAATTATTGGCCTCGGTGATTCCGTCGGTGCAGAAAACTACCACGTCACCCGGATGCAGCTTCACGTGTCCGCGCTCGTAGCGCACGCCCGCGAAGAGTCCGACCACCATGCCGCCCTCGGTGAGGTATTCCACGTCGCCATTCACGCGCACCACGGCGGGCTGCACGTGACCCGCGTTAACGTAGTGCAATGTACGGCGCGGCTGATCGAGCAATCCCACGAACATGGTCATGAATTTCTGTCCGCGCGTATCGGCCAGCATCATGTCGTTCAGCGATTCCACCAGGCGCTCGAGCGAGTGCAGATGCGCCAGCAGCGCATGCAGCGTCGCTTGCAGGTTGGCCATCACCATCGCGGAACCGACGCCCTTGCCTTCCACGTCCGCCACCACGGTGAGAATCGTATCCGGCGCGAGCGCTATGAAATCGTAGTAGTCGCCGCCTACTTCCAGCGACGGCCGGTGCGCGACGCCAAGTTCAAATCCATCGAGCACCGGCGGACGCTCCGGCAGCAATCCCAATTGAATGCTGCGCGCCAGCGCCAGATCGCGTTCCATGCGCTGCTTATGCAGCAAATCACGGTGCAGCTGCGCGTTCTCCAGTGCCAGCGCCACATGATCGGAAATCGCACGCAGCAGGTTTTCGTCCGCGTGCGTAAACGGGCCGGATTTTTTGTTCAGCAGTTGCAGCACGCCGATGGTTTCGCCACTTTTACTGCGAATAGGCAAACACAGCAGCGACTTGGTGCGATAACCGAGCCGTATGTCCACTTCGGATTCAAATCGCGGGTCGGCATAAGCATCTTCCAGGTTGACGGGCTCGCCGTGTTCCGCCACCCAACCGGCAATCCCGCGGCTGGTAGGCAGCCGAATTTCATGCGTATCGAGGCCCAGCCCAACCAGCGACCAGATTTCGCCGCGCTCGCGGTCCACCAGGAAAACGGTGCCGCGTTCGGCGCCGGTGTGCCGAGTGGTCAACTGCAGAATAATGCTGAGCAGCTCGGCGAGATCCAGCGTGGAATTCAGCCGCTTGGTGGCTTCCACGATGGTGGAGAGCTCGATCACCGCATGGCGCCGCTCGCTGCTTTCCAGCGCCACTTCCGCGTAACGCCGGAAAAGCTCCAGCCATCCGCGCGTCCGAGGATCAAGCCGTCCCTTCGGCCACGCCTCCAGGATTCCTACCGGCTTCGCTCCGTGTCCCAGCACCCATGCGCAACTGTCGCCGTTCGTTCCGGGATCTTTTCCTTGCAGAATTCGCTCGATGCGCGCCGCGTCCGGCTTGGGAAGCTCCCCGCTCTCCTGCCACACTGACGGCAATCCGCCCACCACGCGCCACAGCCGCGCGCCTTCCAAACGCCCTGGCGCTGCAAGCACGCACACCATCTGCGCGGCGAGCTCGCCCGGTTCGGTTTCCGGATTGAGTGTCGCTACCACCTGCTCAAGGGTTTCGAGGGGCAGACCGACTTCGCTGGGTTTAAGGGATTTGCGCTTCACGCCGCGTTTCCCTTGTACTGGATCACCAGGATCGTGATGTCGTCGGATTGCGCGGCGCCTTCGGTGAATACGCGCATGCCTTCGCGGATGGCATCGCCGAGCTGCGTGACGTTCTCGCCGGCAAATTCTTCCACGATCGTACGGAGCCGGAACTCTTCGAATAATTCATTGCGGGTGTTCGTCGCCTCCGAGACACCGTCCGTGTAGATGACCAGAAAATCGCCGGGCTCGAACTGCACGCGCGCGCTCTGGTATTCAGCTTCGGAGAACATGCCCACCGGAAAATTCGCAGAGCCCAGACCTTCCAACCCGCCGGCCTTGCGTTTCAGCAGCGGCGGCACGTGCCCGGCGTTCACGTACTCGAAGCGGCCCAGCTTGTCGAGGACACCGTAGAACACGGTGGCGTAGCGATCTTCGCCCGTGCGCTCGCACAAATATTGATTCACGCGCGAAAAAACTCCGGGCAGCGAAATATCCATCGCGGCGGTGGTGAAGAAGACGCCCTGCAGGAGAGTGGCCAGCAGCGCGGCCGTAACGCCCTTTCCCGAAATATCGCCCACAAAAAATCCATGGCGGCCGCCGCCGAGCCCAATCACGTCAAAGCAATCGCCGCCCACGGAGTGGCAGGAGAGCGTAGAACCAGCCACCGCGACCTCCGGCAAATTGGGAAGCGATTTCGGCAGCAGCTGCTTCTGAATCTGGCTGGCAATTTCGATTTCGTGATCCAGGCGCTGCTTCGCGCGCGAGGATGCAAACAAGCGAGCGTTTTCAACCACCGTCGCCGCTTCGCGCGCCAGCGTGCGCAATACTTCGCGGTCCAGATCGGAGAACGCGCTGGACGGCACATGGCTATCAAGGTACAAAACACCGAGCAGTTCGCCTTGCCGTGTCGAAATCGTGGCATCGAGCGTTTCGATCACCGGCAGCTTATCCACCGGAATCGCGATCACCGTGTGCAGTTCCAGCCGCGCGACGCTCTCCTGCTGGCTCATGCCGCCGTCTTCGCCCGTGTCGCTGACGATCAATTCGCGACGCGTCTGCGCCACACGCTTCACCACGGATTGCGAAACCTGCAATTGGTCGGGGCGCAGAGTGCGGCGCTGCGCGTCGCGCGCCACGATCATCTGCAATTCGTGGTTGTCGTTCGCCAGCAGCAGCACGCCGCGTTCGGTGCGCGTCACTTGAATCGCCGCATCTACTACGGCGGTTAGCACGTCTTCCAGCGACAGCCCCGTGCCCAGCGTGCGCGCCACTTCCAGCAGCACGCCCAGGTGGTACAACTCGCGCGAGCCGGAATGGCTCGGCGCCGGCGCTTCCACGCGCTCCACCAATTCCTCGATTGTCGCGCCCTCACCCAGGAACAGCAGCTTGTACGAATCCGCCATGCCGAAATCCACCTGGTCTTTCGGCTGCAGCTCGTGCTTGATCACTTTTTGGCCGTTGACGAACGTCCCGTGACGGCTGCCCATATCCTCCAGGACCATGCCGCCGTTGACGGAAAGGATCTGGGCCTGTTCGCGGCTGATCCGGCTGTCGCGCAGGGTCAGTTCGTTGCCGGCTTGCCGTCCTATGCGGAACGGCGTGGTGGTGATGGCGACTTCCCGGCGAACACCATTCGGTTCTATAACAACAAGTCGTGCGGCACGTGGCATCGGTTTTAGTTGCTTTCTCGGGGGCCAGCAGAGTGAGAGCTCGCCCAGGAGCGACTCGGCTGGCACCGCACATGGTAGGTAAACTCGCGCCCGAAGTAAATAGCCGCGGCCTTTTCACAGCCGTTTTCCGCTGGGCCGTACCGTGTCAGATTGGGCCACACCGGGCCCCGCTGTTGCCGTGGTTTCTCCGTCCATGTAGAATTCACTGCGGTTAGAAAAAACTTAGTTTTCGTTCACGGAAAGGGCCTTGCGCGGGGCTGCTCGGCGAATTTCTTGCGGTCCGGGCTGTTGCAAACGAATCGGGAGACTTAATGATCAAAGCTGTTGCCGCCGCGGGAGTGATCGCGGCGCTATTGGCCACCGCGCCTGCGGCCGAAAAAGAATGTGTCCGCGTTGAAGATGCCGGTCGGGTGATGAAAGAGATCATGAACATCCCGGACGACATTCCCAAGAGCGTTATCGGCAAGGCGGAATGCGTCGTGGTGCTTCCTTCGGTGGTGAAACTGGCGTTCGTCCTTGGCGCGAGCTATGGAAGAGGTCTGATGACTTGCCGCAGCGGCCCCAATTTTAGGGGTCCCTGGGGCGCGCCCACGATGATGGCCCTGGAAGGTGGCAGTTTCGGCGTGCAGTTGGGGGGGCAGGCCACGGACTTTGTCCTGCTGCTGATGAACGACCGCGCTGCCAGCAGCATTCTCACCAGCAAAGTGAAATTGGGAGCCGATGCTTCCGTGGCGGCTGGTCCGGTAGGGCGTAACGTTACGGCCGAAACCGATGTGCGCATGCGCGCCGAAGTGTTTTCCTATTCGCGCGCGCGCGGGCTTTTCGTGGGCATCTCGCTGGCAGGTTCCACGCTGCGCCCGGACAATTACGCGAACACAATCTTGTACGGGAAGCCCGTCGAGGCACGGGACGTCGTGCTTTTCGGCAAAGTCCCCGCGCCGGATTGCGCCCGCCTGCTGATCGCCACGCTCAACCAGAAATCGCCCAAGAATCTTTCGGGGGATTGATGCGGGAGGCCTTCGTACCGGCGGTCTTTGGACCGCCATCGACGCTCGCCGCGGTAATCTTCTGCGCTGTCTTCGCTGCATCCACGCTGTCACCGGCAGGATTGCAGACAAACTCCGCCAACGTCACGTCCTACCAGATTGACTTGGACGCTGCCAAGCGGTGGATGGACACAAAGATTGATCTCCGCGCTGGAGAAAAACTGCGCCTCACTGCAACGGGCACCATCACCTACCCTTCGAACAAGAAGCATCCTGACGGCCGATCGTTCGGTCCGGACGGTCTCGCGCGCGGCTTCGGGGATTTAATTCACGAGTATGCAGTGAGCGATGCGGGTCACGGCTCGCTGGTCGGGCGTCTGGGCGACGACAACGTCGCGCAACCATTCGCAGTCGGCGCGCGCTCGGATTACGAAGCGCCGGTAGCGGGTCGGCTGTTCCTGGGAATCAACCAGAGCTTGCGCGACGCGGAAAGCGCCAAGGGAAATTTCCAGGTGAAAATCGAAGTGCTCAATCCGGGCCTGAGCACCGTTGCAGCGATGGCTATTGGCGGGCCACCGGAAACGTCGGTTCCATCCGTTACTGCCGCGCTTCTGCGGAAAATTCCGCGACGAGTTTCCGATCCGCAGGGCAAACCGGGAGACATGGTTAATATCCTGCTCGTCGGCACGCAGGAACAAGCAGTGCAAGTTTTCTCGAGCGCCGGCTGGGTGCGCGTGGATCGCTCCGTGCAAGACGCGGTGGTGAACGCAGTGATTGATTCGCTCGAGAAAAAGGATTACCTCACGATGCCGATGAGCACGCTCTACCTCTTCGACCGGCCGCAGGACTATGGTTTTGCGCACGCCGAACCGGTGCGCGTGGCCATGTCGCGCAATCACCTGCGCTTGTGGAAATCGCCCTACATGGTGGACGGCCGCCCGTTCTGGTGCGTCGCCGCCACGCACGACATCGGTTTCGAGCGCGATCAGCGCAACAACAAGGTGACGCACAAGATCGACCCGGCGATTGACGGCGAGCGCGAGTACGTCAACGACACTCTGTCGCGCACCGGACTGGTCGTGCAACGCACCCACGTAACGCCCGCGAATCCGCTCACCGAAGCCAGCACGGCAACCGGCGGCAGTTTCCACTCCGATGGCCGCATCCTGGTGCTGGTGCTCAAGGACACAAATAACAGTGGTAAGAGCGACTGAGTGCCACTTTCTCACCACTTTACCAACTGTTTGAATGTTTGGCGTCCTGCGAGTCTCGCGCGAGGCAGGCACACCTTTTCTTAGTTCTCGGTAGCGCGTCGGATTGCGGCCGATGCGTGAATCAGGAGTTCAGTCGCCCTACCTTAGGAGGTCGTATCATCAGGTCCGATGCCAGCCGCTCGCTCCATGCTCTCTTGATTTGCGCCGTTCGCCTCACCGGACTGGCGCATGCGTGGATGGAAAAACCAGACCAGACACTGCAGCACAATCCTTCAACACCTGGCCATCAATCTGAATTGCAAAGCGCTGGTGGGCCAACTACATCGTGTCTGTTCGACTTCGAGCGTGGCGAGGTTCCTGACTGCATACGTCGAACGGCGGCTGGGGAACTCCTCGTTTCACGGCAGGTCTTGACGCTATTGGACTTCGATTCATTCGGTCTGGTCCCGGTGCGGTCGGCAAGAGACGGCTGGATGTACGTTAGCCGTACGGGAAGAGTCGTGATAAGCGGAGTACCAATCGTGGACAACTGGGCTGATTCATTCCACGACGGACTGGTTCGAGTCGTGAGAAATGAAAAATATGGTTTCGCGAATCGCAAAGGACAAGTTGTTATTTCCGCGAAGTACGACGGTGCGATGAATTTTGAAAACGGAAAGGCCACGGTTTGCAACCGTTGCGAGAGTAAATGCCCGGACCACGATTGTGAGCATCACGTCTTTGCTGGGGGAGAGTGGTTTCAAATCAATACCCAGGGAATGGTTGTTGCTCCGATACGGTCCCACGATTGAATGCGTGCCTCTCGCGACGGGTCAATATGGCCGTTGGACCCGCCGGTGTAATCGGAAGCTGAGCCACTACATAATTTTCCAGCTCCTCGACATCTCGGGCGCTCCCGCCGGTTATCGCGTTCCCTGCCAGCTCGTCAAAAGCATTGCCTCGGCGCGTGGTTTCACCTATGATAGCTACCCCGCCCTCAAGGACCCCCTATGACCGGGCCATTTTCCAGTTTTTTTGATTTGCGTGACAATCCTTTCCGCGCCAATCCGGACCCGCGCTATTTGTTCCTCACCCGGCAGACCAAAGAAACCCTGGACCAGATCATCGAAGGAATCCGCGCACGTAAAGGATTGCTTTTGCTTACGGGAGAAGTCGGCACGGGCAAGACTGTGCTGCTCAATCGCCTGATGGAGTGGCTCGCGCAGGAGCGCATTCCCAAAGCATTCATTTTCAATTCGCATTTGAAAGCCAGCGAAGTGCTCGAATTGATCCTGGCGGATTTTGGTATTCCTTTCAACCCGAACCGCGGAACGCCGCTGGCGCACCTGCATACTTGGTTGCAGGATCGTCATTGTGCCGGCCAGACCCCGGTATTGTTCGTGGACGAAGCGCAAGGGCTCACGCAGCGCACGCTCGAAGAGCTGCGTATGCTATTGAACTTTCAAACGAGCGAGGGGAGCCTGCTGCAGATCGTCCTGAGCGGCCAGCCGGAATTCGAAGAGACTTTGAAACGCCCTGAGTTAGGTCAGCTGCGCCAACGCATCGCGCTGCGTTGCCGGACCGCTCCGCTGACACTCGAGGAAACTCGGGATTACATCGACACACGCCTGCGCATCGCGGGCGTATCGGGCGCCGCGGTCTTCCACCCGGAAGCGGTGCAGGCGTTGTCGCTTTACTCGCGCGGACTCCCGCGCGTCCTCAATGCTCTGTGCGAGCGATCCCTGATGCGAGCCGCGCGCGAGAAAATTCGCCCAGTGCCCGGACGCGTGATCGGTGAGGCCGCCCACGAACTTCAATATGACGAGTTCAGGCCGTACGCTCCGCATTCAACTTCCGATGACGCGGTCTTTGCGGGCGTGTTTGAACAACCGACCGGTTTTGCGGGAACTGCGGAATTTCTCCCGGCAGCCGCTCCGTTCCGCCAAGACGTACCGCTCGACGCCAAAGCGCCCGGTATCCCGAGTTCTGAGCCGAATCGTCTGGCTGCGGCCGCCGCTGCGAGTGGATCCGCACGCACGTCGTCCGCTCACGTTGCCGCTCACTGGCCAGATCGTGAACCCACTTCCGCCCCGCCACGGATTTCACAAGCCCCCATCGCGTTTCCTTCCCCCAGTCAACGGCAGTCGCCGTCGCCTCCGACTACGGCTTCAGCTTCGGCTTCGGAAGAAATGATCGCCCGCCTAGCGTCGACATTCCAAGCCTCCGCGCCGAGCGAACCGCGAATCGTTGAGCGCACCGCCGCTCCGCGTGTCATCGCGCCTCTTCCCGTCGTGCGGATGGAAGCAGCGAAACGAGGGAATGTTTTCCGCGAACGCTGGCGACGGCAATACGTCTCCGCGACAAATAGACTGAAATCCGCGCTCTCAGCAACTGCGTCGACATCGCGTCTTCGTCTGACGCAACTGCAGACGCACACTCGCTCATCATTCCGATCTCTTTCTGGGCAATTGTCAGTGTGGCGGAAAAAGAACTGGAACATGACCAAGATCGAGTTCAAGTGGGGCGAGTTTGCGTCGTCATGCCTGCGCTGGTTGCGAGCGCCGTCCGCGTCGGCCGCACGCATTCCGGCAGCACAGCCTCTCCAGAGTCGTCCGCTGCCTCGTGCTAGCCGGTCACAGTTCATCCGCGGCCCCAAAAAGACGCCACGCGTCACCACCTCTATTTTGCAGTGGCTGCAGGAACCGAGCCACTCGGTGCGCGAACGCAAATCGACGCGCACATCTAGGACCCACCTGCCTTAGTGCGATTCCAAGCGCGGAATTCTCAGCCGCGCCCGAGCCCCGAGGCGCTTCCCTGCCACGCTTCGCTGCCACGTTGACGTCTCCGTGACCGCGACCTATGATGGCGCGGTTCTCTTCCCCAGGAGATGCCTCGTGAACTTCGGCCGACTTGCCTTGCTGCTCGCATTTTCGATTACTGTGTTGGCTGCGTCGGATTCCCCCGACACGCGCGAAATCACTGATCCGAAATCCGTCGCCTCGCTGCCCGCTCCGGGAGCGATCCCAATTCCGGTGGACGATCTTTTCTACACGCGCTCCGTCAGCGGCGGCGCGTGGTCGCCGGACGGCAAGCAAGTTGCCTTCAGCACGAACCTGACCGGCCGCAACAATTTGTGGAAAGTAAGCGCCGCGGGCGGCTGGCCGATCCAGCTGAGCCAATCCGACGATCGTCAGGCCGGCGCGACGTGGTCTCCCGACGGAAAATGGATCGTCTTTCAATCCGATCAGGGCGGAGGCGAAATTTACGATCTCTTTGCGATTCCCAGCGACGGCGGCGAAGTCGTGAACCTGACCAACACGCCCGAAATCTCCGAATTCGGCGCGGTGTGGTCGCGCGACGGCAAGAACATCGCGTTTGCGTACAAGCCGAAGACCGCTTCGGCCACCGATATCGCCGTGATGGACTGGAAGTCGCGCGCCGTGCGCAACCTGACGCAGGAGAAAACCGCGAACCACCTGTGGAGCAACGCCATCTGGAGCCCGGACGGAAAATTCATCTACGCCACGCGCTTCAACGCCGGCTTCAGCGATTCAGACGCGTACCGTATTGATGCTGCGACCGGCGCGCTGGAAAACTTGTCGGCGCACGAAGGCGATCACCGCACCATGGCTTCCTCCATTTCGCCCGACGGCAGCACGCTGCTGGTCGCGTCGGACCGCCCCGGCGGCTACAGCAACATCGCCGAAATTGATGTGGCCACAAAGAAACTCATCTGGGTGACCGACCTGAAGTGGGAAGCAAACGCCGGAGATTTTTCGCCCGACGGCAAACAATTTACCTACGAAGTGAATGAAGACGGCCGCAGCGACGCTTATCTCGCTGACAGCGCCACGCGCCAGGCAGCCAAAATCAATCTACCCGCGGGTCTCAACAGCTACGCAGGCAGTCCCTCGCCCTTCGCGCATATGGGCGCGGGCCTGCTGGTTTCGCACCAGAGCTCCACGCAGCCGGGCGATCTGTGGGTTTACGACAACGCGCAGCGCAGCGCGCGCCAGCTGACTTTTTCCGCCATCGCCAGCCTCACCGCAGCGAAAATTCCACCTTCGCAGCTGGTGCACTATAAAAGCTTCGATGGAAAGATTATCAGTGCCTTCGTGTGGGTGCCGTTCAATCTGAAGCGCGACGGCTCGAATCCCGCGATCGTGCTGCCGCACGGCGGTCCCACCGGCCAGACCACAGACAATTTCAATCGCACCGTGGTGGCTCTGGCGACGCGCGGATATGTCTGCATCGCACCGAATGTGCGTGGGTCGACCGGATACGGCATGGATTTTCAGCAAGCCAACGTGAAGGACCTGGGCGGCGGCGATTTGCAGGACGAAATCTACGGCGTGAAATTCCTGGAAGCGAGCGGCTACGTTGACTCGAAGAAAATCGGAATCACCGGCGGCTCCTACGGCGGCTACATGACGCTGATGGCCATCGGCAAGGCGCCGGAAATCTGGGCCGCAGCCGTCGAAGAGTACGGCATCATCAACTGGCTCACGATGCTGCAACACGAAGACCCGTTCCTGCAGCAATACGAAAAATCCCTGCTCGGTGATCCGGAAAAAGATCGTGCGATTTACGACGCCGATTCCCCGCTCTCCTACATCAAGAACGCCAAAGCCCCGCTGCTGGTGCTGCAGGGCGACAACGACATCCGCGTCCCCAAGGAAGAGGCGGAACAAGTTGTGAAGACGTTGCGGGACTCCGGCAAAACCGTGGACGCGCATTACTACTCGAACGAAGGCCACGGATTCGCCAAACGCGAAAATCAAATTGACGCGATCCGCCGCACGATTGATTGGTTTGACCGCTACCTAAAGGGCGCGAAGTAGCGTCTAAGCCGGGCAGAAGCAGCAAGGGGTGCGAACGTGCAGTTTCTGCCTCGCGGTGTCGCAGTCTCCATTTGTGTCGCACTGCTCGCATTTGCGGCCCCGTCAGGCGCGCCCGCCGTAAGGGAGTCGCTGCCTGATTCCTCCGCGAGGGTTCCGCTCGCGATCACTCACGTCACCATCGTCAATCCGCACGGGCCGCCGCAAAAAGAGATGACCGTGCTCGTTTCCGGCGGCGTGATCGAATGGGTGGGCAGTTCGACCGACCCGAAGCGCCCCGCGCATAAAGATGAATTGCAACTCGACGCGCGCAGAAAGTTCCTCATTCCCGGCTTGTGGGACATGCACACGCACGTCGCCGGAATTAACGCCGACCCCGCCTGGTCGAAAAGCGTGCTGCTGCCGCTGCTCGTCGCGAATGGGATTACTGGCATACGCGACATGGGCGGCGACCTGCGCGCGCTGCAGGAATGGCGGCGCGAATTCGCATCCGGCGCGCGGCTAGGACCCCAAATTGTCGCCGCGGGTCCGATGCTCCTGCCCGCTCCGCCGCCGGGCAAAGCGAAATCCACAGACCCCTCGATTCTAGAAGTGGGCAGCTCCGCCGAAGCCCGTGCGGCTGTGAACGCGCTGCAGAAACAGGGCGCCGACTTCATCAAAGTGATTCAACTGTCGCGCGAAGCGTATTTCGCCGTCGCCGAAGAATCGAAAAAAGACGGCATCACGTTCGTCGGCCACGTTCCCACAGCGGTCAGCGCCAGCGAAGCCTCGCGGGCCGGCCAGAAAAGCATCGAGCACATCATCTACAGTTCGCTCGCGCTGGACTGTTCCAGCCAGGATGCCGACCTCCGCCGGAGACTGTTGGAAGCTGCAGCGAAAAAAGACGACTCCGACGCCGCAGTGTACGACGACGCGGACAAAACTTTTTCGCCGGAAAAAGCTGCGGCCCTGTGGGCAACCTTCATTCGAAATGGCACCTGGGTCACACCCACGCTTTACTCCATCGCAATGCTGGCCCAGGCGCCCCAACAATCGCCCGATGATCCCCTGCTAGCCTATCTTCCGCTCGCGCTGCAAAAAGAATGGCGTGCAACAGGTCCACCTTCGCAAAGAGCACTGTCAGAGGCTGCCTGGTGGAAGCGGCAGTATGAAAGCGACCGCAAGCTAACGGGTGAGATGCATCGCGCAGGCGTCCGCCTGCTAGCCGGCAGCGACTCGCTGGATCGCTACGTTTTCCCCGGCAGCAGCTTGCAGTACGAGCTCCGGGAGCTCGTTGCGGCAGGACTCACACCACAGGAGGCGCTGCAAACCGCCACAGAAAACCCCGCTGAATTCTTCGGCAGAAAAGATGTTGGAACGATTGCCGCAGGCCTGCGCGCTGATATGGTCTTGCTCGATGCGGATCCGTCGCAGAACATTGAGAACACGCAGAAAATTTCAGGGGTAATCCTGACCGGACAATTTCTTTCGCGCGAAGATCTCGATGCATTGCTGGAAAAAGCCCGCGCCGCAGCAGCCGCGTGGCAAGAGAAGAGCGCGAAGCAGTAATTCGTCAGACCAGCGAAGCGCCGGACGCTGAACGCGAAGCCGGCGATTTCGGCAAACGTGTCTGGCTATCCCATGCGTCGCTCAACCTCCGTATCGTTTCGCGTAGGCGCACGGCCAAATCCACCACGGTCTGTAGACGCTGCGTATCTGCCGGCGGCAACCGCAGGCCGTGAGAAAGCAACAGCTCCGCGTTGCCCAGGATTCCGGTAAGCGGATTGTTGATCTCGTGACGGAAAATCTCCGCTACGTCGTCCGGCATTTCCGCCCACGGCGATCCAGCGGACGATGCGGCGCGCTGCGCCCAGCGCAAGCGCCGCTCCACCAGGCATGCGATCAATGGAATAAACTCACCGCGGCGCGCCACGAATTCCACTTCGCCCTCCGCCACCGTACGCAGAATTTCCGCCTGTCGTTCTGCGGCCGCGAGCAGAATCACCGGCGAAGTCTTGGTCATTTGCCGCAGGAGTTCAAATACCGGCGCGCCCTGCAGCAATTCGTCGTCCAGCAGAATCACGCGCGGCGAATCCTGCTCCACTCGCTCGATCAAGTCTGCCAAATCCGTAGCGATGGAGACCTTCTCCACTTCAGCGCAGAGCGCGATTTTACGCGCGAGCTGCTCGGCGAGCCCGGCATCGGCGACGCACAGCAGCGCGCATCGCGCGGGCGAACTCTCATTTTCTTCAGTTGGCATGCGCACGGCGTTACGGTTCGGTGTCATGTTTCCTGGCCCCTCCCCGGACCGGAAATCTACACGCACTCTTCGCGTTCGCGGCTGCGTTGCAACCGGTGATTCACCGCCAGTTTCAATTCCTCCACTAAAAACGGCTTCGCCAGGTACGGCAGTTTGCTCTTCGCCAGAAATTGCATCGTTCGGGGCGCCAGCGTGTCACCGGTGACGAACAGGATGCGATCCTGCGCCGGGCTGTCCGCACGGATGAGCGCTTCGTGGAACGCCGGACCATCCAGTCGCGGCATGCGCAGATCGCACACCACCAGGTCGTAGTGCGCGCGCGAGAGCCGCGCCAATCCTTCCTGGCTTTCCAGCACCGCCTCCACCTGATGCCCTTCTTCCCGCAGCACGTCCACGATCAACTGCGCCACGCTGGGCTCATCTTCCACCACCAGGATCCTTCCGCTGCGCACGGGCTGCGAATCGCTTGCGAATTCCGGAACTGCCGGCTCGCGTTCATTCAAGGGAATTTCCACAACGGGCAACTCCACCACGAACCGCGCGCCGCCGCCGCTCTGGTTTTCAAACGTCACTTCCCCGCCGTGGCGCTTCACGATTCCGTAAACGATCGAAAGACCGAGCCCCGTGCCTACCCCCGGGGGCTTCGTGGTGAAGAACGGATCGAAGATTCGCGACGCAATTCCCCGCGGAACGCCTGGACCGTCGTCGGATATTTCCACAACAATCCGACGGCCCTCAGCCATGCGCGTCTTGATTTTCACTTTCCCCTGCCCACGGTCCTGCAATAATGCCTGCTCCGCGTTCGTCAATAAATTCAACACGACTTGCTGCAGCTGGTAGGGGTCCGCCATTGTTTCCGGCAAGTCGCCGGCCAAATCACATTCCACCAGAATGTTCTCCACTCTCAGTTCGTAGCTGCGCAGCGCCAGCGTGCGTTCCACGATTTCGTTCAGATCCACGCGCGTCCGTTCCGGCTCGTTTTCCCGCGCAAAGTACAACAGGTTTTTTACGATGCGCCGCGCGCGCTCCGCCTGCTGAAATACTTTGCTCGCTTCCGAATACTGCTCCGGCGCGAGGCCTTGCCCCAGCAGCAGCTGCCCATAACCCATGATGGCCGTCAGCGGGTTGTTCAGTTCGTGCGCGATGCCGGAAACCAACTGCCCAACCGCCGCCATTTTTTCCGTTTGCAGCAATTTGGACTGAATCTGCCGTTCGCTGGTGACGTCGTAATAAAGCTCCAGCCAGCCCGCCGCGCGGCCTTCGCGGTCCAGCACCGGGCGCGCAAACCGTTCCAGAATGCGCCGCGTGGGCCCGCTCAATTCCAGTTCGTCATGCCCGGGAACTCCCTGGCCCTCCGCGAAGGATTTCCACGGCGCAGCGAAATTTTCCGGACTGCGAAAGCGCGGCGCTACAAGTTCCGTCAGGTTCTCGAACGTCTCCAGGGATTCCAGTTCCCGTCGATCCATGCCGAAATAGTGCCCGAACCGCGCGTTGCAGGAACGAATGCGACCAGCCGCATCCAGCAGGATCGTGCCGGTCTGAATGGAATCCAGAACGCTGGTCAGTTCCGCTGCCACTTGCAGCCACTTGCTTTCCGCGCGCTGCACAACCGAGCCTTCCTCGAGGCACAACAGCAGATTTTGCGCTCCGCTCAGCACGGCGCGGAAACTGATGCGCACCGGAAAACCGCTCGCGAGCAGGACCGCGACGTTTGATATTGCCTGCGAGGCGGTCTGCAACGCGCACAGCCGCGAAAACTCCTCCGCAGCCGGCTGCGAAATGTATGATCCCAACTCCGCTTGCCGCAACCCATCTTCGTTGCAGCCGAGCAGTTCGCCGGCCCGATGATTCGCCCGCTGAATGATTCCTTTTGCGTTAATCACCAGTAGCGCTTCGGCGCTGGTGTCGAACACCGCTGCAAAACCTACATCGCTGATAGGCGGGTTCGCTCCAGCTTGCGTCTGGACGCTTGCGGAAACCCACGACGATTGGGAATTCATGCGCGCAGGCGCAGCGCGGGACCCGGCCTGTTTCATCGACCTGCTCCACGGCGAGAGGTAGAGTTCTGCACACAGAAAAGTCCAGGGGCGTCTGCAATCGCGCACTCGAGGTCGCGACCCACGATGTTCCTATTCACGCGGATCGATGGCGCTCGCAGCAAGCCCGATACAGTGCACATACGTAGCCTATTGCACTATGCGGTCCAAGTGGCCGGCGCATAACTCATTGTTTATCAATGGGGTGGCAACGCGGGGGGCGAGAAAAAAGAGCAGAACTTCCCACTTCGAAACAGAGCTTCCCCTCTAGGGATTTTCTGCCGAGCGCGATTCGATCTGCGTTATCACGGAGTTCGCGAAGTTCGCGGCGCTTCTGTGGACGCCACGGCGGTTATCAATTCGGTTGGGATTGCGCGTCGTAGTGCTTGAGCTTCCGGTACAGCGTGGTCTTGCCGATTCCCAGCATGCGCGCAGCGGCCAGCTTGTCGCCTCCCGCTTCGCGCAACGCGCGCAGAATCGCGCGCCGCTCCAGTTCGTCGAGCGGCAGCAGTTCGTCATTTTGCGGCAACCTGTCTCCGGTTCCGTACTGCAGATTCGTGGGCAGGTCGCCGGCGTGCAGAATGGGCCCAGTACCCAGCGCGATAGCCCGCTCAATCGCATTTTCCAGTTCGCGCACGTTACCCGGCCAGTCATAAGCCATCATTCGCGCGATAGCGTCCTCAGAAATCGCGCGCATCCTTCCGTTCGCCTCGCTGAATTTCTCCAGGAAGGAATTCACCAGGATGGGAATGTCCGTTTTCCGTTCGCGCAGCGGCGGAATCTTGATTTGCACCACATTCAAGCGGAAAAAAAGTTCCTGGCGAAAAGTTCCCTGCCGCACGGAAGCATCCAGATCGCGGTTCGTCGCTGCAATGATTCGCGCCGAGAGCGGTATGCGGTCCGTCGAGCCTACCGGGCGCACTTCTTTCTCCTGCAGCGCGCGCAGCAGCTTGGCCTGCATGTCAAACGGCAGATCTCCAATTTCATCCAGGAACAATGTGCCGCCGTCGGCGATTTCCATCAGTCCTTGTTTCGCATGCAGCGCGCCTGTAAAAGCGCCTTTCACGTAGCCGAATAATTCCGCCTCGATCAACGTGGGCACCAACGACGAACAATCCACCGGAATGAATGGCTTGTTCCGCCGTACGCCTGAGAAATGCACGGAGCGCGCAACCAACTCCTTCCCCGTGCCGCTCTCGCCCAGAATCAGCACCGGATACGCATGCTGGCTAACTCTTTCGATCAAGCGGTACACGCGCTGCATCTTCAGTGAAACCCCGATCAAATCCGCGAACCCCGGCCGCGTGCGCAGCGTCTCGCGCAGCACACGATTCTCCTGATCCACGTCCAGCAGCCGGATCATGCGGTCCAGTTTGCTGCGCAGTTCGGGAATGTGGAATGGCTTGGTAATGTAATCCGCAGCCCCCAGACGCGTCGCTTCCACTGCGCTCTCAATCGTGCCGTACTGCGTCAGCACCAGCACGGCCGTCTGCGGATAGTTGCTGCGCACGCGCTTCAGCAATTCCAGGCCGCCGATCTGCGGCACGCGCAAGTCCGTGATCAGAATATCCACCGGCATCTGATCCAGAATCTCCAGCGCCTGCTCCGTTGTCGAAGCCGTACGCGTGCGTAATCCCGAGTCGGTCACCACGTCATGGCACAAACTCCTGGTTGCG
This sequence comes from Acidobacteriota bacterium, assembly GCA_013289715.1. Taxonomy (GTDB): domain Bacteria; phylum Acidobacteriota; class Terriglobia; order Acidiferrales; family UBA7541; genus Palsa-295. The sequence goes on from JABCZJ010000018.1 coordinate 116,906, forward strand.
TCCTCATCATCAACAATCAAAACTGTCGCCGTTATCGGGCGCTGCGCCGTAAACACCGATCCCACCGCCATGATATTCGTTCCCCTTTCCGTGTTCGTCTCCCGGCTTCCTTTGCAACACAAGCGCCAAATGGGAACGATTTCGGATCTGCCCACAGAACAAGTCTTTACGTTCTAAATCGGCAGAGTGTGGAGCGGAGTGTAGAGTCGAAATGGAACAGTGCACAAGTCCGTAATAGTACGCAGACAGTTAAGGCTATTTCCACGTAGGCTGTACAACATTGGAAACGCCGAAGTTTCAATGAGGGAAAATCGCGACAACTGGCTTACAACTGGCTTTGCAGCGCACGAGCTTCGACAGTTTTCCCGCCCGTCCAGTGCCCTTTCAGCGAACGTTCAGTGGCCGCCGGTGGTGCGGACTGCGCCCGTGGCGAACGTTTTCGACGCGGAATCGTTCGAAAAATCGAGAACGTATAATCCGTCATTCGCCGAGCCGGCGTAAATCCGTTCCGCTGTGCCGACCGCCACCAACACCGGGAACTGGCCGTCGCTGGCACGCGCTGCGCCGCTGCTTGCGCCTTGTTTTACACGCGTCCAGGTCGCGCCTTCGTTTCGCGAAATGTACAAGCCCGCCGCTTGGATCGAGACCAGCCAGAAATCCGGCTGCGTCAGCAAGGCATCCGCTACACCGCCGGGCAGCCCGGCCTGCGCCTTGCTCCAACGATTTCCAGCGTCACGCGAAATGTACAAACCGGTGCGGGCCACCGCCAGCAACGTATTGTCGCTGGTCCACTCGAGTCGTAACGCGCCGCCCGATTCGAGCGGAAGATCATGCCAGGCCCAAGTGCGTCCGGCATCTTCGGAAAAAACCATCCCGCCCGACGCGACCAGCCGAATTTCGCGCCCATCATGCGATGCGCGCACCGAACCGACCGGCAAATCGCCCGGCCCAAAGGACAACTCCGCCCACGACCTGCCGAAATCATGCGACACGACAAGCCCCTGCTCGGTAGCCGCAAACCAGTCCGAGTCGGCAAAAAACATGTCGTTCACCACCGGCCGAAAAACGCGAAGTTCGCCCTTCACGCGTGGGGCATCGCCCGCCGGATCCGCAATCGAAAAATCCGAGACGATTCCAATGCGCGCCCAAATGTTTCGCTGCGCATCGAATCGCGCCAGGCCACCCGAGGCGACCGCAGCCCACCAGCCCACCGGCGATGAAAAAATCCGTCGCACCGCATCCCCGTCGAGTCCCGCGCTCATCGGCAACCAACTCTTACCGCCGTCTTCGGTCAACAGCAGCGAATCGGGCGCGTTCTCCAAAACCGCAGCTGCGCGGTCCGGGTCGCGCCGGTCCACAGCCAGCGACACGATGCGGTGATGATGGAACCCCCCGTTCGATGCGTGGAAACTCGTCCCGCCGTCATCACTCGCGAGCACTCCGTGCTGTTCCGTTCCCAACAGCACACGGGACTCGCCGCCATCGCGTGGCAGAATCACCATCGAATTAATCACCCAGCTCCGCGGTGAAATCCGCCGCCACGAAGCGCCGCTATCGGCGCTCTTCCACAACCCTTCGGTTGTCCCGGCATACAGGATCGCCGGGCGCGCCGCATCCTGACGAATTACCGGCGTCCGCCGCGATGAGTACGGAATGCCTTCCAGCTTCTCCCAAGCCGCGCCGGCATCGTCGCTGCGGTAAATCCCCGAGCACGCACTGGCAAAAACGCGCCGCGAGTTCTCAGTGTCCGTCACCAGGCTGAGCACGTCAGAATCGTCAATCATTCCCGTGTGAATCCGGGCCCAGTGCGCTCCGCCGTCAGTCGTCTTCCATGGCAGATGAAACGTTCCGGCGTAAATGATCCGCGGATTGCGTGGATCGATCGCCAGCGAATCAAAATTGCGCAGCTCGGAGTCTCCGGCAGGCGTAACCCTGTGCCAAGTCTCGCCTGAATCGCGCGACAAGAAAACTCCGTCCAAGGCACCAGCCACCAGCACGGCTGGATCCGACGCGGCCTGCGCCAGTGCCCGCACCGCGTGGCCCGAAAGCCCTACGTCGCGCCACGACTTGCCGCCGTCGCTGCTCAAAAATACTCCGCCGCCTTCACCCGCAATCTCGCGCGTCCATGTGGACCCATATATCCGTGCGGAATCACGCGGGTCCACAATAATCGAGGTCACCACCCCATTTTGACTTTCACCGACAACTCCGAGCTGTTCCCAATCCACACCAGCATCGCGCGACCCAAAAATAGCGCCATCCGTCGTACCCAAATACAGCGTGCTGGGACGCGCTGGATCGCTCGCCAGCGCGCGCACATCACCACCCGCCGGGCCCATGGCCTGCCACACCTGCGCCTGCATCCGCGGCGCGCTAATACACGCACACACGCAAGCCAAGACAAACACCATGATGGGAATAATCCGGAGGGACCTGTTCAGCGAAGTCATGTTCGATAGGGGCCGTGTACGCCCGACAAAAGGTCTGCGGCGAAACCAGCGCGAGGTCCTGAAATGTTTTCGATCCGAAGCATCGGGCTGCGCCGACTCTGGCGGAGCGCAACCGCACGAAGCTTCCACTACGAGACTTCTCCAATCAAAGACACTGCTCGCCGAAATGCCACCGCCCGCGATTGCCACCGGGCGTCCTGCTGCTTCCTTTCTCCCTCGGCACCTGCCACAAACCTGCAACAAATCCAAAATTAACGCGAACTCAGTAGGATGCGCCATCCGGAACAAACACGATATCCACCCGCCGGTTTTCCTGACCCGCGCCCGCCACTGCTGCCGCGGTGCGAACCTCCACGCGCGAAGCGTCCACGCCCTGCTTGTCTTGCAAATACTTCTGGCCGCTCGCCGCGCGTTCGTTTGCCAATCTTGCAGCCCGCGCTTCGTGCAGATCCGCGTAGCCCACCAAAACCACCTTCGATCGCGGATCGCCTTGCAAACGCACCGCCACATCATCCAGATTGCGCTTGCACACGTTGTCTGCGCCAGCGCTACCCGGAGCGAAATCACAAGCGCTCACCTTGCTCGCTTGCGGCGGAGACGGTGGCGCCTGCACCGTGACTGCCGCGGTGCAATCGCACGCGCTGTGCAATTCATTTTCCGCGCGCCCAGTCACAGTATAGATTCCCGGCGCGAGGCCTGATGTATCCAATTGCACAATCGAGCCGCTGCCGATTACCTGGCCGCCGTTGGTCTGCCAGCTGAATCGGATGGCCGTCCCCGACGGATCGTTCACATTTGCAGTAATCTCCGCGCGCTCGCCGGCCAGCACCGTCGAACGATCCGCGGTGCAAGTCATGGTGGGCGGCGGAGGTACTGGTTTCGGCTGCACAGTCACGCTCGCGGTGCAACTCGCCGACTTGCCCGCGCCATTATCCACTCGCGAAGTGAGCGTGTAGCTGCCCGCTCCCACACCATTGGAATTCCAGCGCACGTACGGTCCCGATCCGTCAATCGAGCCGCCCGTCGCGGTCCACTGATAGGTCAAAGGAAACCCGTTCGCATCCGTGGCGCTCACATTGGCGGTAATGTAATCCTCCGACCCCTCCTTCACCGAAGCCCTGTCCACCGCGCACGACGCCGTGACAACATCCGGAGGCAGCGGCTTCGCGGGCCAGTGCGCCACGCCTGCCTTAATAATGAATCCGTTGCGGTCGCGGTGATTCGTCAAGTCCAGCGAATAACGGTAGCCCATGTCCAGCGCCGCCCATTTCCAGGCGTACAACCGGAAGCCAATAATGTTATCGACGGGATCGCGCGCGCCAAACGTGGTGTTCTGAATTCCCTTGCCGATATAGACGGTGCCGTCGTACTCCGTCATGATCTGAAAACGCTTCGTCGGAAAAATCAAAAGTCCCGCGCCCACTTGCATCTGATCGGCGAGGTTCAGCACCACGGTTTCGGGGACGCCACCGATCGTCTCCGTATAGCTGGAATTGCGCGTGAAACGATACGCCCAGTTCGCCGTCGCGGTAATCCCGCCGTGAAAGAATGTTTTGCTGGCCTCCAGCCCAACTCCATAGTTGAACTTTCCATATTGCACCTGGTTCACCAGCAGGTCCGCCAGCCCGGTCTTCGTCGGAAGATAGAAATCGTTGCGAATGGAAAGACTGATCGGCTTGCCCCGTCGCTCCGATAGCAACCCGATCTTGAATCCCAGATCCATTTCTCCCACGCCGCTCCCGTTGTGCGACGCAAACGGAGCATCCTCCACATAAGCCGGCGGAAAACCAGTAGAAGGAATGATCGAGTTATAGATTGTGTTCTTGTATTGCGGGTTCGCGGCATTCACCGACGCGAGGCTCAAAAGGCTGGGCTCGCCCACATGGATGTAGTCCCACGAGTTGATCTGAAAAAATATCGAGAACCAGCGGTTGATCCCGTAGCCCACCGAGGGCACCAGCTGCAGCGACGTAATATCTCCCGGCATGCGCGAAAACTTGTTCAATCCCACGCCCAGGGACCAGCCGTGCTTGGGCAGCGTCTCGCCGGTTTCCAGCGTGAATAGTCCAGGATTGCCATCCAGCGCAGGCATCGGGGTAAAACTAGGCTGTTCGGAATCCTCGTCGGCAGCCATCGCCGCACTTGATTTGGGAGCGCCGGAATTGGGTTTGGCCAGGGCGGAAGACGATGCGGCAGGCGGTTGCGACGTTGCTGGCACAGGCGCGGCTGCGGAAGAGGCGGGAGCTGTGTCTCCATCGGCAGGGGTGCTGTTCGGCGCCGCGGCATCAGGCGCAGCAGCAGCGGCCTTCGCCTTCGAATCGCTCGCAGACGACGTACTCGCCGTCGCGTTAGCCGCTGCGCTCGCGGGCCCATCCGCCGCACGAGGCTTGGTATCGTCGGCGAAGCCCGCCGCCGCCATCAAAAATATCGCCACAACCAGGATAGCGGCACGTTCGAGCACTTTCAAAGTACGCCTCCTCACCACAGCCCAACCCACATCGTTCCGTGCTGCCGATGGCGCCCAATCTTTCCCCCCCGCAAGCGGTGCATTGAAAAAACCACAGGACTCGAAGGGGGCCGTATCAGGGAGTATCGAGCGTGTCCTACCGGTACCGGTAAAACTGGCGGGATTATAATTCACGCCCGCCCGTTCCTGTACAGTTTTTTCTCAATCATCGCCCGGGTCAGCCGTCGTACCAAATGCTCCCATTCGTATCCAGGATTCCACCCGCTTGGGACCCAGGCAACGCAAACCGTTCTCGCCTTAGCGCCGAAGATTTGCTATATTCAACGCAACGCGGACCCGCTTTTGCCTCCAGCTGAAAGCGCCAAACCAAAATTTGGAGGAGTTCATGAAACGCTGGAGGATTTTCGCATTTACGTTCATTCTCGGTGTGTTTTCGCCCTCAGTAGCCCTCGCGCAATCGCCGGATTCCGCTCCCCAGTCCCGGGACGTCCCACCTGACGCCGCCCCGCGCGGCACTCGTTTCCTCGTCTCCCTGCAAACCGCCATCTCGACCAAAGAAGACAAAGTGGGCAAGCAATTCCTGGCGCGCACGCTCGAGCCCATCGCCACGGCCGAAGGGGCCACGCTCCCCGCCGGCGCCCAAATCCGCGGCCACATCGACAAAATTCAACCCGCCGGAAAAGTAGGCCGCGCGCGCCTCTGGCTCACCTTCGACGAAATCCACGATTCGACTGGCTGGATGCCTCTGGTAGCCGACTTGATCGACGCTCCTGGAGTCCATTCCATTCGCGTGCTCTACGACCGCGAAGGCGAAATCCGCGCCTCCACCTCGAAACAGGAAGACGCCGCCTTCGCCGCCGCCGAAGCCGCATTCGTAGGCGCGGAGGCGGGTATAGCAGCCAGAAATAAACAAGACGCGGCCATGGGCGCAGCCATCTCCGCCGCCACGGCATTCATGATGACTTCTGGCCTCGGCCAGGAACTCACCCTGCCGCAAAATATGAAGCTCGAACTGGTCCTCGAGCGCCCGCTGCATCTCGGCAGAGTCTAGGCGCCGGCCATGCCGCGACGAACGCTTTACCGAATATTAACGTTCGCGTAATCCAGGGCCCGTCCCCGTGCGTGCTCGTTTTGAGCGCCTGGGAGGGCCCAATACGCGAAGAAAAAATTTATTCCGACGGCAATTATGGTCGCCGTCGCAGCGGCGTTGGCAGCTGCCACACTCGTTCGCAAGTAGCCGCCAACGACGATAATTTCGGTCGCTTTCAATTTCAACCCGACACTCTCGTCGTCAGCCGCAGCGTCTATAGCGGCGACGCATCGATTCTGAATGTGGGTCAAACTCTGCCTCCGGGCGGCGTGCCCGGCACCGTGACACTTCCGCTGCTCGCCGGTGGATCCACCACCGTGGCGATCCCCCGAAGCAGCAAAGCCCCAAGTGGCCGGGCGAACGAAGCGTTCGCCCGGCCACTGTTCCATCCATTGTTTTCCAATCCCACAATTCGTGTTGTGCGGAATGGTTTGCGTGGGACAGCTACGTCTTTCTGCCCATCTTCGTTGCAGCGCGTTGCGCGCTAGAAGTTCTTGCTGAGATAGGAATCGAGTTGGTTGAGAGCTTCCGGCATATTTTTCCGGCCGAAGCCGAAGCGAATATGCTGGGGTTGATCGTAGACGGTGCCCGGCAGGAGCATGACACTGCAATCGCGGACGACTTCCTCGCAAAAATTCAAGACTCCCCGTTCTGGTTTGAAACGCACAAAATCCGTGGGACTCGAGTCGGGCTTCACCCATTCGAAAAGATCGGAACGCCGCTTGATAAATGAATCGAGAAGCGGCAGATTCTTGCGCACAATTTCCAGATTGCGATCGACGAGTTTCTCGCGGTGCCGTAAGGCAAGGGCCGACAGGAACTCGCTGGGCGCGCTGCTGCAAATCGTGGTGTAGTACTTGAACTCCAGGCAGCGCCGGATGATTTCCACATCCCGGCTGGCGAGCCATCCCAGGCGCAGGCCCGGCAACCCGTAAGTCTTGCTCATCGATCCCAGGCTGACGGCGTGCTCGTAAATATCGCACGCCGCCGGAAGCCGCTGATTCGGATCATGCTCAAGTTCCCGGTAGACTTCGTCCGAAAACACGATTATCCCTCGGCTCGCGGCGAGCGCCACGACTTGCTGCAAGACCTTCGGGGGCATCAGCAGTCCGGTTGGGTTGTGCGGTGTGTTGATATAGATGATTTTAGTGTTGGGCTGGATCAATTTCTCGAGAGCGGCAAGATCGTGACTTCTCCGCCGCGTAAACGAGACGGCTTCTCAAACCACGCTTGCGATTACTTACGCTGCGTTACGGTTTGAAGGACTTATCCGAGCCCTTTGAAGAATAATTTGAGCACTAACTACA
>JABCZJ010000019.1 GCA_013289715.1 Acidobacteriota bacterium
AGGAAGGCGTGAAAGGAAGGGAGCGATACGCCTACCACTTGACCTTGATCGTTGACGTCCAGAGCTTCGCTGAGGCTATCGCCGGGGAGCACGCCGATGTCCGTCATTTTGCCGCTTGCTTTTGTCCAGATGAACGCGTGGAAATTTGGGTTGAGCACTCCTCCAGTGACGTCGCCGGGCAGATCGGAAAATCCGACGATGACATCGCCGCGATGGTTGATGGCCATCGGAGTATTCCAGCCTTGACCGCCGAGATTGCCGAGGTTGATGACGCTGCCATTTTCCCAGAGCAACGCGTGCATGGCGCTGAACGCGCCGACGGAAGTGTCACAAGTTCCGGAGATGCCGACGATCTGGCCGTTGTCATTGATAGCCGTGGCAGCTCCGTCGGGGTCCGGGACGCCATTTTGAACGTAAGTGGGGAGCGCGGTGATCTGATCCAATCCCGGGCCGTACACAACCGGGAGGAATTGGAGCACTTGCGGTAGCACGCAGGTTGAATCGTGAACTTGTGTTTCAGCCCAGCCGACGATCTGACCCAAATTGTTTTCTCCGGAGGCAAACCCGTTGTTACCGCCGAGCGTGGGCAGCGGGCTCATCACGCCATACTGCCACACGAAACCGGTGCATACATGTCCTGTCGGGACGCCTGTGGGAGTGAACGCAGTGCAACTCCACGACTCGCCGTATGGATCGAGAGCAGCGGTTTCGGAAAAACCGGCGATTTGCCCATGATCGTTTTTGTTTGGCCACTGAACGTCACTGTTGGGGCCGCCGAGCGTCCCGAGATCGAACCTCAATCCGTAGATCCACACGGTGGCGTGCTCGGTAATATTTCCTGATTGATCCGCGGCGCCAATTGCCCAGCCTAGGTTGTTGATCGTGTTGCCCTCGCTGGCCGTTCCGCTGAGATTACCGAGATTAAATACGCTGTAGTGGTCGCGCTGGGCTTGCGCTGAAAGCCGAAGCGGGAAGACGAGGGCGGCAGCTAAAAAAATCATTGCGTTGAGGCACGTCGTAACTCGGAATGTCATGTTGTCTCCTTCTTTGAATACGCCGGTTCGCTGGTTTTGCGACCGGCCTCCCCAGGCTTTTGCCAAAAGAAGAATTCGATACGACGCGAGCAAATCTAGGATGTCGGAGGGGTCAGCACAACGGGTTTGCGACCAGCAGCGACTGGAACCCGATAGGAGGCGAGTCTAATGAGTCGAAAACATTCTTGCGGCAGGCCAGGCGGTTGCGAAACTGGCTTCACTCACTTGTTCGCTCGCTCAATGAATGTTGCCCGCCCAGCGCGGCTTGCAGGCTGGCCCGGTACGTGCGGCTCATAGTAAGTTCCGTACCGTCGCGCATCAACACCGAATAATCTCCACCCCACAGGGGGCGAATTTCGCGAACGTGATCCAGGTTCACAATGCGCGAGCGATGGATGCGTACGAAACGGGTCGGGTCGAGGCGTTCTGCCGCTGCCGTCATCGTTTCGCGAAGTATGTGGCTTTCCTTACCGGTGTGGAACTTTACGTAATCACCTTGCGCCTCGACCCATTCGATCAATCCCTTGCGCAAAAATATGATTCGCGATCCGGACTTGATCAAGATTCGTTCGCTGTCTCGAGATTCTCTCTGAATCTCTTGCAACGCTGCCTTCAATTCCTGTTTGCGTTCGATGCGGTTCACGCACGACTTGTGCTCGTGAAACCGTTGCAACGCTTCCCCAAATCGGGCCTTGTTGAAAGGTTTTAAAAGATAATCCAGGGCCCGCACTTCAAACGCTCGCACCGCATACTTGTCGAAAGCCGTGATGAAAATAACCGCCGGCAGTGCCTTCGCCGCTACGCCGTCAAGCACCTCGAATCCATTACGCCCGGGAATTTGCACGTCCAGAAACAGCAAATCCGGTCTCAGAGCACTGATGGCGGCGACCGCTTGCTCTCCGTCCGCGCATTCTCCAACAACTTGAAACTCCGTGTACTCCTGCAGAAAAGCGCGGATCTTCTTGCGGGAGAGTAATTCGTCATCAACGATTAAGGTTCGCAATTTCACGTAACCGACTCCCATCGCCATTCTCCTCGTCCGCTATGTGCAGCCGCAGCGGAAGGCGAATCTCGACAATCAGGCCACCTTCGTTCCGGTTGGTGTATCGCAAAGATTGCATCTCGCCGTAATGCTTTTCCAGACGCGCCCTCGTGTTGGCCAACCCTATGCCCTCCCTCCAGGTGGACTCCGCTGTTATTCCGGGACCATCGTCCAGAATCGATATGGACAGCTCGGCGCCAACGCGCGCTGCTCGAACTTCCACGGAGCCCGGTCGATCAAGTCGGGAAATGCCGTGTCGAACGGCGTTTTCGACGATCGGCTGCAGCAAAAGGCATGGAACATTGCAGTCGAGCGTTTCGGGATCGGCGTTTACCAGCACTCTCAGCCGGTCTTGGAAGCGCGCGCGCTCAATCACCAGGTACAGTTCCAGCATGTTCAGTTCCCGGCGCAGTGGAACCTCTTCGCTCGCGGAAACGGACAAGGTTGTGCGCAGCAACTCGCCGAGAGACGTCATCATGTTGTCCGCTGCTTCCACGTCTTCCCGCATGAGCCACGAAATCGAGTTCAGTGTATTAAACAGAAAATGAGGTTGTAGTTGGCCCTTCAACATTTCAAGCTGAGCTTTTACGAGTTCCTGCTCTCGCTGCTGGGATTTGCGCGCAGCCTTTATCGCGTGGTGAATGCCGACAATGGCCCAAAAGAACCCTGCAACTATGACGGAATTGTCGATCAAGTATGTCTGACTCTGGCGCCAGAAGGAGTGCAGAGCAAAATCGGGGTACACGAAGTGGTGCAATTTCACGCGGTACGATGAGTACAACAATTCGGTGGCTACATTCAATAGAAGCAGAACTGCCACATTCTTGACCAGCGCCGGGCGTTCCAGCCCAAATTTCTCTGCCCACCGGGCCATGACCGGCGTCATGATTAACCAGAACCCCAATTCAACTACCGTATAGCGAAAGCTTCCCTCCCAAGTCAGTTGATATCCTAAGTCCGTGCGCAAAGCGTAGTATTCTGATACCCGGACGACGAAGAACCACACTACCGCGATCCAAATCCATGAATTTTTCTGCATTTGCCTTCTTCCCAGCAGACCCGCGATTCTCGATTCTACCTCTCGTTCCGGCCGACTCTGCAGCGTTTTGTCGCACCATAATAACGCTTGGGCGCGCCGTCGGACGTCTCACCGTTCTGGTCTGTGCAGCAGTCGGAATTCCAGGGAAATCTCAGTGCCCTACTCGGACGTATGGATTCAAGTTTCCGAATACGCGACACAGGAGTTAGCGCTCTGCAAGACGGCATCTTTCGGCATGGTCAGGATGTCAATCCAATCGTGCAGCACGATACTCAGGCGGGAATTGTTGACATGGATCTCGCTGTTTTTGTAACGGATGAAACCTAATTCTCTGAATTTGTTCGTGAAAAAGTTGACCCGGGACCGGCTTTCTCCGATCGTTTCGGCCAGCATCTCTTGCGATACTCCCGGGCAATCTTCTTCTGAGGCTCGCCGCGCGGTCCGTAGCGAGCCAGCAGCAGGGTGCGCGCCAGGCGCTTCTCGCTGGAGTTGAATGGTTGATCGGCCAAATCTTCTTCCATGCGGATGTTGCGCGAAAGCATGTAAGCGATGAAGCGGTCGGAAAATTCGTGTTCATCTTGAAGCGCGCGAATCATCTCGTTCTCTTCAATCGCGAGCACGGTGGTGGGCGCAGTGGCAGTCGCGGTCGCCAAGGAGACGGGCTGGCCCGCCAGGCACCCCGCACCGCCAAAGTCACCCGGTCCCACAATCGCCAAAAACGGCTTGTTTCCCGCCTTCATTCACAACCGTAAGCCATGTTGCGACCCAAGTGCGATTAGCGGAGTTCCGACGCAGAGGGTTAGTCGGCGGCTTGTAAGTTTGAATTGACTGGGGTCGCCGCGTCGATATCTTTGCGCCGAACGCCTGGAACCTTATTCAGTAAGACACCTGTCTGCAGTGTGTACTGTTCCGCACAGTTCCTCATGGCAAGTGGCCAGAGACTATATTCGCTGAACCTAAAGGACAATTAAATGAAACGACTTCTCGCAATTGCTTGCATGCTGAGTATCGGAAGTGTTGTATGGGCGCAGTCGGCGCCACCGCTCACCTCCGCGCAGAGCTTCGCCGTCCTGGGCGCCACGACGGTTACTAATGCCGGCGCAACGGTCATCAACGGAGATTTGGGCGTGAGCCCAGGGACAGCCGTAACCGGTTTTCCCCCGGGAACGGTGATTCGAGGGGCAATTCATGCCGACGATCCAACCGCCGTCACTGCTCAGGCCGATGCGCACACTGCCTACGCTGATCTCGTAGCGGAGACGTGCGGCACGAACTTGAGCGGCGACATACTGGGCACAAGTCCTGGCGCGGTCACGCTCGCGCCTGGAGTCTATTGCTTTGGTTCCTCCGCGCAGTTGACAGGAACCCTCACCCTGAGCGGCAACGGTGTCTACGTTTTCCAGATCGGGAGTACGCTTACGACTGCGAGCAATGCCTCTGTCGTGCTGGCCGGCGGAGCGACAGCAGAAAATGTGTTCTGGCAGGTCGGCAGTTCCGCCACTCTCGGCGGCAGCACCTTTCTTGAAGGAAGCATTCTCGCCCACACCAGCGTCAGCGTCACCGGCGGCAGCAGTGTCGCCGGACACATCTTTGCGCTCATGGGTGCGGTGACGTTAGACACGAACGCAATTGATACCGCATCAAATCAACAGTTCACCATCGAATCTGACCATACTTCCCTAAGCGCGGAACTCGCTACGTCTTCAGACCCGAATGCGACTGTCCAATGCACGGTCGCTGCACCGTGTCTCCAAGACCTGTATCTAGCTTTTAACACGATAAGCCAACAACCAGCGATATTGGGTGATCCGAATGTTCTGTGGGACACGAACTCGATCGACGATCGAGATCAACCTGTTAGCCTAACGACAACCAATCTTTGTGGCAGTAATTCGGTAATTCAAGTGGGAAATGAAGATGGGACCAGTTACACATTTTCAGGATCGAGCATCGTAAATGGTGCAGGCAATAGCAACCCTTGCCTGAGTTCCCCGGGCAGTTCTACGACAGGCAGTTATAGCCTCTCCACCGGTGAGATTGGCAACTACACCATTTACGCCCTCCCAGACCCGAGCGGAACCTACACCGGAACTTTCAATGACACTGGCAGCAGCGGCAACAATCACAAAAATGCAGCTGGAAACGGCTCGGATACACTTTCATTAAGTGTTAACCCTGACTTTTCTGTTACGTCAACCTTGGTGGTTGCTCCAGGCGAACTTTGTCCGGCACAAAACTACCACGCTTACCTTATCTTCTTCGGACCCGCTAGCCATTAGCAACGGCGTTGATCCGACGGATGGGATTTCCAGCGTGAGCGTGGGCGAATCCGTGATGCTCAGCTTGGCGGACAATGTCGGCAATTTGGAATGGGTAGTTATGAGCGATCAGGACGCCAACGGGGATGAGCTTCCGGCCGGAACTCTTTACGCGACTGGATTCTCAGCCGCGGGAGTTTGTGATGGAACGCTTATTTATGACGAGCCGTTCGCTCAAAAAGGCGTCAGAGCCAAGCCGCGGCCTGGGAAACATCACCGTCGCCGATACCTAACTGAGCAGATGCGTGAATTCGAAGAGAGGGTCGAGAATGGCCAACGGCGGTAGAGAGGCTTGATTTCCAATAAGCCTGTTTGCCGAGTGCATACTAGGAGATTTAGAACTGGCGCAAATTTCGAGTCTGCTAACCATTAGCAAATGAAATTTGCGCCAGGTCCTGATTAACCCGGTGGATGCAATGGGTCGATGCAACATTAAGCTTTAACCCACCCGCCATTGAAACCAAAAACTAAAATCGCTGACTTGGGTTAGGCCATCCGGAACGCTGCCCGGGCTAAATTCTTGACCGGCTGCAGCCAAAGCGATGGTTCTTCCTCGGAAAAAGTGCCTAATCAATGCACTCGATGGTGTTGCATCGACCGGTTGAGCTGGCAGCCCTTACCGGTAACTGACCGTCAGTTCCGGTTACTTACCAGGCGTTGTTAGTGTCGCGGAAATGAATGGCCAAATTCAACTGTCGCTCAAGCACGACAGTTGCGTCGCCATCTTCCGACACTGGCTGGACGTACCACTCTCAAATCCAACCGATTTAGCGCGATTCTTGGTGCCAGAATTGCACCGGATTGAGATTATGCAATCGAAACTTCTGTGGGTAATAACGGCGGTCCGCCTACTTGGCTCGCCGAGCTTCGCGCACGCGGTTGCGGTGCCAAAACTGGGTAGTGCGAGTGCCGAAACCTTCGGCGGTAGCGCACTTTCAGTCGTGTCTGTCTCAAAGCAGGAAGACGTAGCTGCCGACTCTGTCGCGACGGCATTTGCTCAGGCACGTGATGGGGCGCACCAAGCTAAGTTAGTGCGGATCGGCATAAATCCGTTTCGGGAGAATGTTTGCAAACACGATGACCGTTTCGCTTCGGGCTTCCTCGACTCCGTTCAGTACAAAACATCCGACCCCGGCCAACTACCCGAGGCTGCGCGGCAACTCGCGGTGCGCTCGGACTACGGTGAACTCGTCGTCGCTCGTTTCGGCGTCGGCGTTTGTGCTGCGGGACAAGAAGCGTCCGGCAAGATCGACTATTCGGTGCTTATAGTAACGTACGAGTCGCGCTGGAACAGTTTCCTCAGATTTTGGGATTAATCAGACTCCGCAAATGCGCGACAAGGCAAGTTCATTTAGACGTGCCTGATTAACGCTTATCGGAAAAGTCCCCCGCGTAGCGGGATTCTGAAAAAAGGGATGAGAAGCGTGAAGGTGCTCGGCTTGGTCAGGAACGACGCCCCGCAATTCTCGCCTCAACCTTCGCCGCGGCTTCTTCCAGCTTCTTCGCCGCCTCCCGGAGAAATGAAGCCGTACGGCGTTCGGTCTCCGGCGCAACTTCTTGCTCGAGGTATTGGCGGAGACGCGCAAGCTCCTCATCAATTCGCCGACCGATTTCCTCAAATCTATCCATCTTTCCCTCCATCGCGTAGAACTCACCAGCTAATTTGAATCTATTACTGCAATCCCTTCCTCTCCGTATTCTTCGAGATTTTCGTTCAACCATGTCTGACCTGCGCGTAGTCGGTGGAATCGGACGGTTGCTTCGCGGCCATCAAAAGCCACGATAACGACAAAATCGCCCGGGAAGAGCGACGTGAGGGCGGTCTTCAATCGCCGAGCGAATTCGAGGGCTTCGCCCCGGTTTTCGACCTGGACATGGTTGACGAAGCATTCGTATCCGGTATCATCCTGCGTTGCCGTGCGGTCAGATCGGGAATCGCGTTTTTCTGATGCGAGAAGTACGCAGCCTTTTTCTTCCACGAAACCGGCATTTAAGATGTTCGACAATTTTGCCGAGAGCCCCTGCCGGTTTTTTTTCAACTCTCTCAAGAATCGGCGCATGTTTTGGTTCGTTTTCATTGCGCTGATGGTGCCATGCGTTGGAGTGCCGTGGGAAGCGGACGACTCAGGACCTCTGGCCAAAGTCTAGTTCCTGATTAACGCATTAACCTAATCGGAGAAGTAAAGTGGCACTTCATACCTCCGGTAACGCGTTAATCAGGCAAGCGAAAAATCAAATGCAGCCCGGCCGTCCCCTAGGCGACAATCGATTCTGGTATGCCGGTTTCGAGCAACTTGACGAATTGGCCCGGGGGCAATGGTCGGCTGAAGTAGTAGCCTTGGCCTTCTTCACATTGTTGGGCTTGGAGAAAAGCCAATTCTTCTGGTGTTTCGATGCCTTCGGCGATCACGCGCAGACCAAGACTCCGACCCATGCCGATGATAGCGGTGACAATCGAGGTCTCACCACCATAGGTAGTAATTTGGCGAACGAAAGATTGGTCGATCTTAAGAGCATCGATTGGAAACTTTCTGAGATAGCTCAGACTGGAGTAACCCGTCCCAAAATCATCGACAGCCACCCGTATACCTTTCGCTCTGAGAGTCGCAAGTATCGATCCAGTGGCTTCGACGCGCTTCATTAGGACGCTTTCTGTAAGCTCAAGTTCAAGAAGTTTCGGGTCCAAGCCTGTTTCCTTGAGAATTTCAAACACACCTTCCAGGAAGTGTTCGTGCCGGAATTCCATCGCTGAAATGTTCACCGCTATAGTGATGGAAGGTAGTCGTGCGTCCGACCAAGCTCGCGCTTGCGCACAAGCTTCGCGAAGTACCCACTTGCCGATTGGGAGAATCAGGCCACAATCTTCGGCGACTGGAATAAATTTTGCGGGAGAGACGAGTTCCTGGCGAGCTGGCTTCCAGCGTAGCAATGCTTCCGCGCCAGTAATCTCTCCAGTCTTTAGACTGACCTTCGGCTGGTAGTGCAGTGTGAATTCCTTCCGTTCCAGAGCTCGTCGCAGTCCTTCCTCGATGGATTGGCGCTCCACAGCCCGTTCGTTCATAGAGGATTTGAAAAACTGATAGCTCTGGCGTCCATTTTCCTTGGCTTGATACATAGCTGTGTCGGCGTTCTTGATGGGCGTCTCCGCGTCTAGACCGTCATCGGGATACACGCTAATGCCGATGCTGGTGGTTACGTGCAAATCCTGTTCATTGATGAAATGAGCGGCTGCTACGGCCTGCAGCAGTCTTCGGGCAGTAACCGCACCATCTTCGGAGTGTTCCATTTCTGAAAGCAGCACAACGAACTCATCGCCTCCCTGGCGGCTAACGGTGTCCGAGGCGCGCACGCAATCACAAAGGCGCTTGGTGATGGATTGAAGGAGCTTGTCGCCCGTGAGATGCCCCAAAGAATCGTTGATGTGCTTGAAGCCATCTAAATCCAAAAACAGTACGCCAACTTTCTTTGTGTGTCGCGACGCCAGGATAATCGCCTGGTTAATCCGGTCGTTCAAGAGCGCTCGATTGGGTAGGCCAGTCAAAACGTCGTGCTCAGCTGAGTGAGCCAACCGCAACGCCATAGCTCGCGCCGCGCTCACGTCGCGAAATACAATCACAGCTCCAGTGGCCTGCCCTTCGCGGTTGTGGATGGGAGCGACAGAATCTTCGATTGGTATTTCTAACCCATCTTGCCGCACAAGAATATTGTTCGACGGCACATGGACGGTTAGGTCTTTGTCAACCGCCAACTGCGTCGAACTGGAATTAACTTTGCGACTTGTAGCATCCAGGATCTCGACAACGTCGGCTACTGGCCGGCCCGTTGCTTCCCGATGCGACCACCCTGTCATTTTTTCCGCGACGAGATTAAGGAAAGTGACATTCCCGGAACTGTCGGTACAAGCGACGGCATCCCCGATGGAGTTAAGGGTGACCTGGGCTCGTTCCTTCTCCACGAACAAAGCGTCTTTTGCAACAGCGAGTTCCTGCGTCCGCCCAATGACTTTTTCTTCGAGCTCTGCATTCATCCTGCCGATTTGCTCCTCGGCCTTCTCCCGGCGGCCAATTTCCTTTGTCATTCTGCGAGTTACATAGAATCCAACAGCGACGCAAAGGCCTGCCGCCAGGATGAGAAGGCTCAGGACCATCCTATGTGCCTTCGTATAACGACTCCTCGATTCCGTTGCGGCTTGATCCATCTGTTCTCCCTGAAACTCCACAAAGCGGTTCCAAGAGTCGTGATATCGGATCAGCAGAGGTAGCGTCTGATCCAGCATGGCCGCCCTCGCCTGCGCGTATTTGTGCTCGTCAATGAGCAGATGAAGCGCTTGGAGGTAGCTGGCGATGTACGGTTTTCTGGCCGCCACGATCGCATCGAGAAGTTCGCGTTCTTTTCCTGGTTCGACACCGAGTTCTTCGATCTGGCGTACAAGGGCAGAGATTTTATCGGTGTTCTCGGCTCGACTCTTGAGCAATGACGGGACTTGGTCGGTGTTGTCCAGCAAAAATAGCTCCATGGTGATTCGGTTGTTCAAGTTCGAGTAGCCCAAAGCCTCTCTGCAGAATTGAACCTTGGCCCATCGTTTCGTAACGAGATTCTGTAAATCTGCGTTTATATGGCCCATTCGGCTGAGGCCTAGCCATCCCAGTCCTAGCAAAACGCAGAAGAGGAAGCTGAACGAAATCGTTAATATCAAACTTATGGACCGTTTTTTCATGGCTACAACCTCGACTCTGTTGATTGTTACAACGCTGTCTCTGGCTTTGTGAAGCTGGACCTTCTTGCGGTCTTAAACGCCGATTCGTCGAAAGTAGGAGACAACATCACAGAACGCAAAGCCCGTCCAATTCATGCAGGAGAGGTTGGTGTGACGTCAGAGCCGGAATGAAGCTCGAACGTAGCAACGGCTCAAGCAAAACAGAGCTTTCTTCGGAAGGGTGTCTTGATTCTCCCGTGACTAGATACAAAGAGTCAATCAACCGAAACCGGACATGTCCCCAAGAGTTACCTCGTGCAGCTGGCAGTCCGCTGTCCCCGCTGCTTGGCTAAGTCCCGATAAGTCGGACAAGTCGTTTTGACCGCTAACGCGACCCACGAATCGCGGTGGACGCGCAAATAGCGGCTGGCCCGGACGGCGGGAACCAGCGCGTGGTGCCGCTCAGTCTGCAGCGGGTGTTTCGCGCGGCACCGGCAGGGCGATGGCGCGCTTCCGTTTCCAGACGTAGTCTTTGCGCAGCTTGGACTGGTGCTTCTTCACCTGCACTTCGAGTTCGGCAAACGCGGCTTTGGCGCTGCCCAGGACGTCCGCACCGACGCCGGTCGAGTGCAGCGTGCCGGTGGGAAGATTCAGATTCAACGAGAAATTAAATTCGATCTTGCGCGGCGTCTTTTCCAGAGAGCCGTGTAGTAAGACTGCATCCGGAGAATAACGCTTTAGGATGCGATTCAGTGTTGCGGCGTGACGTTCGGTTTCATGTTCAATGATGGCGCGAAATTCGGCATCCACATGACTGTAAGTAATTTTCATCGGGGCACCCTGGTGGATCGCTAATTGCGGATAGAAAAAGTCGTAGCATCGAGGCGAATTCAGCATAGCGCTGCGCAAGGTGGGTTGCAACCGGACTTCGCCTGGAAACAGGGGAGCAACGTGTGCCATTTCCACGTTCCGTAGCGGGACGTGCTGTAGCGAGGCGCGCCGGTCGCGCGATTTGACAGTCTCGGCAACGGCGTCATACGCTCGACGAGTGGTGAGTCAGAGGTTTTAGCGCAGCCATGGTTGCGAAACAGAAAACTGCGGAACTCGATCCGGCGCGTCTCCTCGTGGGGCCTGCTGGCTGGTCCTATCCCGACTGGAAAGGCATCCTATATCCGCCGCGGCGGGCGAAGGGATTTCACGAGGTAACCTACCTGGCGGACTTTTTCGACACGATTGAAATCAATACTTCGTTCTATCACCCGCTGAAGCCGGATTTCGCCGCGCAGTGGCTCGAGCACGTCGCCGCAAATCCCCGCTTCCTGTTTACCGCAAAGCTTTGGCAGAAATTCACGCATCAAGACAACGCCACAGCCGGGGATGTAAAAATTGTCCGCGCGGGATTCGATATCTTGCGCGCCGCGAACCGGCTGGGCGCGGTGCTGCTGCAATTCCCGTTTTCGTTTCACAACACGGGGGAAAATCGGGCGAGGCTGAATCATATTCTCGATGACTTTGGCGTCTACCCGCTGGTGGTGGAAGTGCGCCACGCGTCCTGGGCGAAAAAAGAGTTCTACGAGCTGCTGCACGAGCGCGGGGTGGGGTTCTGCAACATTGATCAGCCCGTGATCGGGCGATCGATTCGGCCAAGTGAACGCGTTACCTCTCCCATCGGTTATGTGCGCCTGCACGGGCGGCGCTACGACACGTGGTTCAGCGACGATCCTGCGTCGCCTGCTTCTGAGCGCTACAACTATCTGTATTCCGAGGAAGAACTCGAACCCTGGGCTAAGCGGATCGAGCACGTCGCGGAAAATACTGGCATGACCTTCGTCGTCACCAACAATCATTTCGACGCGAAAGGAATTGTAAACGCTCTGCAGCTGATTCATTTGCTGTCGGGTAATAAAGTAAAGGTACCCGAGACGCTTCGCGCACATTATCCCCAGCTGGAGGCCATCGCTAATGAGCCTGCTGCTGAACCAACGCTATTCCCCCTGCCCCGGCAATAGGCGGAGCTACGCGCACGACGCGAAAATGGCGATACATATCCCAGTGCTCGAACAGAGGGGCAAAACCGCGTAATTGGAGGTCGTTACTTCTTGAAGAGATCTTCGAATGCCTTGCGCGCGTCGTTCGGACGTCCGGGGTTTGTGGGTGCCGGAGTGGCGCTGGCATAGGTCACCGGTGAAGTGTCTTTCTCCACGGTCATGCGAAATTCAAAGAACGTGCAATCGTTCTTGGCATCTTTTTTGGCGATGCGTTCGGGAATCGGCTGAGTGCACTCAAACTGCTTGCCCGTATCGAAATGCACACATTGTTTGCAGCAATGCAGTGCCGTATGGCAACGAGGGCAGTCACCGTTGGGATCAAATCCGGGCATCAGCACCGCACCACAACTGGAGCATCGCGCCCTCATCACTGTACCAACCATGCGCGGCGTGCGCGGGCCCATCGAATCCTGCTTGGGGCGCGGCTCGCCGCTGGGGCGTTCGCTTCTTTCTCTTTTCTTTTCCTGGGAATCGCGGTCGCTGTAGCCCCTCTGCTTATACTTCCGGTCCATCGGACCTCCTAAGGGGTTAATTCATGTTACTCCGAATGATTTTCTGCCCATGACGATTTCACAATCGGGTGTGGAAAAGTCATCGAATCCAGCGCGGAAAAGCTCGGCGGCCGCGCTGATTCAATCGAATGGTCCGAAAGCTTTCACCGAATAAATTTGCGGAAGAAAATCCGCCAGCAACTGCCACCGGCGCCCTTCATCGCGTGTGTAAAAAATCTGGCCCGTGGAAGTCCCGCAATAAACTCCGGCCCGGTCGCGAATTGCTGCGATACACGCCGCAGTCGTTTTGCTGGTAGAGGCGCTTGCCATCCGCCGCGGGGAGCAGCTTATGCACACACTGGCCGAAACCGGGATGCTTATCGGGTAGAATATCAGCGCGAGTACCGCAATTCCGTGGCTGCCAGGAACGGCAGCCATCCCCTGTATAGAACACCCCTGCGGCGGAAATTGCAACATACATTTTCATCGTGTCGTGCGGGCCTGGAACGATCAATCGGACGTTCTTGCGGCCACTGCGCGTGTTAATCATCGGCAACAACACGATTCCTTTGCGCAGATCGCTCACGAGCGCACCCC
Organism: Acidobacteriota bacterium; assembly: GCA_013289715.1. Classification (GTDB taxonomy): domain Bacteria; phylum Acidobacteriota; class Terriglobia; order Acidiferrales; family UBA7541; genus Palsa-295. Next base: position 13,266 of record JABCZJ010000019.1, read on the forward strand.
ATTGTTTCGCCCAGCCCAGAATTTGCAGAGGCCTTCGAACGGTAAATCCGGCTGAAGAAAAGTGCGGGGCTCACCACGGTCCGCCAGCAGCGCCTCTGCCGCCAGATAACCGCTGCGCACCGCACCCTCCATCGTTGCCGGCCATCCGGTGCGCGTCCAATCTCCACAGACGTACAAATTCGGCAGGTCGATTCTCTGGCTAGGTCGCCACTGGTCGGAACCCGGTTCCGGCGAAAATGTCGCGTTCACTTCCTTGATCACCGTGGCCTTGCGCAATTGCGCTTCGCGCGTGAGCGGCAGCACGTCTGCAAGTTCGCGGCGGCACATTTCGATGATTTCCTGCCGGGAGCGCGGAATCAGATCGTAGGAGGCGCTGATCACCAATTGCAGGTACTGCCCGCCACCCTCAACCGTGGCGACCTGCACTTCGCTTGGACGTACCCCGTCATGATTCGTTTCATCGGGCTTGTACAAAAGCGTCTTGTTGAAAACCCACTGCGTGGTGTGGTCCAGCAGCGTCAGAAACGGTTCGGTCATCACCGGGCGGTCGTACCACAGGTGCACGCCGGTGATCGGCGACGTCTTGAGATGCCGCAAGCCCTCGAGCGGTGCGTTCGTTTCCGAGCACTCCGGCGGCAGCATATCCAGCAGCACGTCGTGCGGCACCGCGCAAACACAGGCGTCGGCGTGAACTTCAGTGCCGTCGTCCATCACCGCGCCGGTGAAGCGATTTCCCGCCACGTGAATCTTGCTGATTCCGCAGCGCAGCCGCACGTCCCCGCCCTGCCGCACAATCGCTTCGCGGCAACCTTCGTACAGATCGGCGAGCGGCACAGTGGGGATTCCCACGCGGTAGCCGGTGCTATTACCCAGGAACGCCTTCCAGAACACTTCGATTCCGTAGCGGGCGTCCGTGCGTGCCAGTTCTTCATCCAGCGCGCTAACCAGCACCACGCGCCAAAACCTTTCCACCGCAGCGGGAGTCTGCTTCATGCGATGCAGCCAATCCAGCATCGAGATGCCCTCGATGCGCGGCGGATTTCCTCCGGAACGCGCGATGGCCAGCATGGCATTCGCGATGCAGCGCTTGTCGTCGAGTTTCAGCGCGCGAAACAGCAGGAACGACGGCGCCATGTGCAGCGGCGGAGGCAGCGGCGCGGCTTCGATGGTCGAGCGCTGACCCTGCGCGTCGGCAAAATAAAGTCGATCGTAAAAGCGAATCTTTGCGCTCGCGCCAACACGCGAATAAAAGTCTGCTAAATTCGTGCAGCAGCCCAGCGTGACGTGCTGGCAATTGTCTACCTCGCTGCCGTCGGGCAACGTGTAGGAAGTGGCGCGCCCGCCCAGATGCGGACGCTTTTCCAGCAGCCGGACCTGGAGGCCCGCTTCAGCCAGCGCGACGGCGGACGACAGCCCCGCCAGTCCGCCGCCGATTACTAGAACGCTTTGCGAGGACATCACCCTTCCACCAGCCAGCCCGTCGCGCCGCGAGGCCCGCCGTCAGCAAATATTGGATTTTTTCCGCGCTGGAGAGCGAAATGCGCGAGGCGAACACGTCGAATTCGCGCTCTTCGATGCGCGCGAGCAAACTGCTGTAGGTGCGAACCAGCGCCCAAAGAGTAGCCTGGCTGTCCGCGTTCACGCGGGAGACGAGCGGCGCGCCTTCCTGATACATCTGCGACGCGCGCTCGGCTTCAAACGCGAGCAACTCCGCCAGCTGAGGCGTTACCGGCCCGCGCAATTCTTCCGCGCGGATTCCGAAGCGATCGAGATCTTCCTGCGGCAGATAAATTCGTCCCATCGCGTAATCGCTTCCCACGTCGCGAATGATATTCGTCAGCTGGAAGGCGAGGCCCAAACGCTCGGCCAGATCCGGCGCTTTTGGATCGTTGAAGCCGAAGACGTGCAGGCACGTCAGCCCCACCGTTCCCGCCACGCGATAGCAATATTCACTGAGGCGATCGAACGTCGCATAGGTAGAGACAGTCAGATCCATTTCCGCACCGAGAATCAGGTCGTGAAAGTAGCGCGTGGGGATCTGGAAGCGTTCGATGGTATCGGCCAATGCCGGTAAAACCGCGCCGCCGTCGGTGTGGCCGCCGATGGCCTGGTCCAGCATGCTCCGCCAGCGCGCCAGGGCCTGGCGCTTGGATTCCAGATCGCCGGGCTCGTCCGAAACATCGTCAATCAGGCGCATGAATGCGTAGAGCGCACAGAGCGCGTTGCGTTTTTCCTTGCGCAGTCCGAAGAATGCCAAATAAAAGCTGCTGCGCGCGGCCCGCGCGATGCGATTGCATTCGGCGTAGGATTCGCGAACCGTATCGGAATACGGACGGAGCTTGATTACGCTGCGATCGCGCGCGACGACTTCGTTCGTGTTTTCTTCTGCTGCCGCGGCTTCCGGGGCTGTGCTTCCCGCCGCGACCGCACGCTGCGAATCCCCGCCGCTTGAAAATGCGCGGAGCGCGAGCGTCTTGCCCAGGAGCTTCGCCTGGGTCCATTTACTCAGCGAAGGCCGATGCTCGAGCGTGTTGTAACCGGAAGCTTCAATCGCGTCCAAAATCGCCAGCCCGCCGCCGCTGAACATCTCCAAATCAACGCGCAAAAATCTCTGCACAGTTTGCGCCAGCGGCTGCCCGGCGCGAAATAGCTCGCGGGTTCGCGTGATCAGCGACGCCATCAAAGCCGTATAACGCGCATCGAACCGCCGGTTGACGATGTCCTCTTCAGTCAAGCGATGCGCCGCAAGCGCTTCGAGCGGGATATAAATGCGGCCCTTCTCCAGATCGCGCGACACATCCTGCCAGAAATTCGCGAGCTGCAGCGCTGTACAGGTGTAATCCGAAAGCTTCTGCCGCGGCTCATCGCGATAGCCACACAGATAAAGTACCAGCCGTCCGACCGGATTCGCCGAATAAACGCAGTAATCAAGTACTTCATCCCATGTGGCGTAGCGATGAACACTCTGGTCCCGGCGAAAAGCCCGCAGCAAATCGCAAAAGGGCTGCAGCGGAATATCTTTCGCGCGAATCGTTTCGCGCAATGCAATGAGAACCGGATGCGCCGGCCCTGCGCCCTCCTCGTAGATCAAGCGCAACTCGTGTTCCCACGCGTCGAGCAGCTTCAGCGCGCGCGCGGGATCGGCTACTTCGTCGCCCAAATCATCCGACCAGCGGCAATACGCATAAACATTGTAGAAATGCTGATGCAGATGGCGAGGCAGCAGCCAGGACACGACGTTGAAATTTTCGTAGTGGTGCGTCGCCAGCCAGCGCGTGTAGCGCTCGGCTTCCGCAGGAGCGCAATTGGCCTGCGGCAGATTACGCGCGATTTCAAGTTCCGGTGTGGGCAGCATGGTGCCCTGAGTTGCGAAAACGTCAGGGAATTACAGCAGTCTTCAGTTCGCCGTTCCTGTTCTTCATATCCTGAAATACTTTCGGCAGTCCTTCCAGAGTCACTTCGCCGGTGATGAAGTCGCTGGAGCGAATTTCACCGCGCGCAATCGTGTCCATGGCTTCGCGCATGAACTGCGGTGTGTGATGGAACGTGGACTTGATGGTGATCTCGGAATAGTGCAGTGCCGCGGGATCAATCTTCACCTCCGTGCCAGTGGGACAACCGCCGAACAAATTTACGGTTCCGCCCTTGCGCACCATCTGCAGCGCCCATTCCCAGGTGATGGCGCGACCGACCGCTTCGATCACCGAATCCGCACCACGCCCGCCGTCGGTAAGTTGCCGCACTAGTTCCACCGGGTTTTCGATCTTGTCCACGTCAAACGCCGCAATAGCGCCCAAGCGTTCGGCGGCCTTCATCTGACTCTTGCGCTTGCCAATCGCGATCACGCGCACCTTGCGCTGCGAAAGAATGCGAATAAATTTCAATCCAATCGGTCCGCAGCCGATGACCACCACTGTGTCGCCGGGATGCACGCCCGTCTCACGAATTCCGCGCAACACGCAAGCCAGCGGCTCGGCCATGGCAGCATCCTTAAAGGAGATGCCATCGGGAATTTCGATCATGTTCTGGCGCACGATGCGCCCCGGAATACGGATGTATTCGGCGTAGGCGCCATTATTGAAAAGCAAATCCTCGCAAAGATTCGGCTGGCCCTTGCGGCAGAAGAAGCACGCATTGCACGGCGCGGAATTTGCCGGCAACACTCGCATGCCGGGTTGCACACCGCCATTCACATTCTTGCCGGTTTCTTCAATCACCCCGGCGAGCTCGTGGCCGAAAAGCGAAGGCGGCTGAATCATGCGCGCGTGATATCCGCGCTTCCAGACTTTCAGATCGGTGCCGCAGGTCAGCGCCACGGCGACGCGCACCAGCACTTCATCGTCACCAATCTTGGGGATATCTACGGTCTCGATCTTCAGATTTTCAGCGCCGTACAAAACCGCCGCGTTCATATGCCCACTGCCCTGCCTATGAGTGCTCATTCGTGCCTTATGACTACTTTCAAAGTATTATCCTTCGGATGCGCCGCCAATTCCAGTGCCTCGGCTATTTGCTCCAACGGAAAGCGATGGGAAATTAATTCACGCACCGGCAGGCGCCGCTCGAAAACCAGCGCCGCGGATTCCGCTTGATCGTCAACGGATGCGCTGTAGCTCCCCAGGATTTCTTTTTCTTCCACCCCCACTGCCGCCGCCGGAAAGTCCAGCCGCAGGACCGGGTCGTTATGGGCAAACAGTAACACGCGTCCTCCCGGTCGTGCGAGTGCCAGAGCTTCGGGCACCAATGATGGGTTGGGCACAGCCAGCAGAACGGCATCGGCACCTCGCCCGCCGGTGCGCTGGCGAATTTCCTTCTGCAAATTTCCTGCGGTGGGATCAAAAACCTCTTTCGCACCAAAATGCAGACTCGCGGCGCGGCGTCCCGGCATAGGATCACTCGCATAAACGTCCGCGCCTTCGTATTTCGCAAGAATCATCAGCAGCATACCGATGGGGCCTTGCCCAATGATGAGAACCTGCTCGCCCGCTGCGATGCGCGCTTTGCGCACGGCTTTCAGGCAGGTGTTCACCGGTTCCACGAACGTAGCTTCTTCGAAGCTGACGTCCGCGGGCAGCGCGATCATTCCGCGCTCCACAATCCAAGGCATCGCGCGCACGTACTCCGCAAAGCCGCCGCCGTTGGGATCGAACCCCGCCGTCAGGCCCGTCTTTTTGTAGCCCGCGCACTGCGAAAAAAGTTTCCGCTCGCAATAAAAGCACGCACCGCACGGAATGTGATGAAAACTGACCACGCGGTCGCCGGGTCTGAACTTCGTAACGCCTGCGCCGACTTTTACTACCGTGCCGGCCAGCTCGTGCCCGAGTATCTGCGGCGGCGGTACAAAACCGTGATGAATCTTCTTGATGTCCGTGCCGCAGATTCCGCAGGCCGCCACGCGGAACAACAACTCACCTTCGCCAATTTCAGGAATCGGCACGGATTCGACGACCACTTGCCCGTTACCGCGATACACCCCGGCCCGCATGTGTCCGCGCTTGGGTTGGTGCGCGTGATGCGATCCGATGTGTTCGATGGTTTGGCTCATCTGCGTCAAACTGTCGCCGATCAAGGCGCCACTACCCCGGATCGCCGTTCCAGTGTTTGAAATCTTTCCGATATACATGCCACGAACTTATCGAGATAAGGCGCCAGCGATTCTGCCGCCGCTTTACTGTTCTGCCCCAGCCGCAGCAGATCCGGAACGGATGCTGGATGCAGTGCAACCTGTCCGAGGACGCGCGGAATACTGACCTGCCCCTCGTCCGTAAAAATCCGGTTCATATCGAGCGGCAGGTTATCGTCAACCGTGTCACTAATGGCGCGAATTGCGATCGCCGGAATTCCGTATGCGGCCGATTCCAAGAGTATCTCAAAGCTTTCCATCTCGACGGCGTCCGAGTGCTCGCCCAAGTGGCGCTTCTCTTCCGCTCGACCGACCACACGCACGGCGCTGTAAAACTGCTCGACCACCGTAGCGCCGCATTCCTCAGCAAACGAAAGCAACGGCGCGCTGCTCGCCAGAGGATTACTGCTCGGATCAGTCAGCTCGGCCTCTGTTCGCACTGAACGTGCCGCCAAAATTTGACCGACCTGGTATTGCGACTTGAGCGCGCCCGCTAGCCCGGAAGAAACGCAAAGATTAATCGACTCCGGATCGCTTCCGAGGACCTTTGCTCCTTCCGAGTGGGCCTGCTTCGGCCCGGCCCCAGTCAAAACAACGCCGACCTCGGCAAAGCCAACTTCGGCCCGGTATACGTTCACTTCGCCCCACTTGCCAGGGCGAAATTTTCGCATCGCGTGCCACGGTGCAAATTCATTTTCGAGCGCGAAGGTGACGAGTATTCTCATTGTGCTTCTCTATGCCGCTGCGGCGTGCGCCACCCGTTTACCACCCGCGCGATTCGCAAGGTAACCGTGCTCTTCGTACCAGCGTACTGCGCGCTCCAGCGCTGCTTCCACTTTTCCTGGCTTGTAGCCCAATTCCCTCGCCGCTTTGTCGCTTTCGACGAACATTTTGTGGCGCGACATTTTCACGCCTTCCACAGGAATCTGCGGCTCGCGTCCCGCCAGTCGCGAATAGAATTCAGCTGCATACCCAGCCGCCAGCGCAACGGCGTGCGGCAAACGCACGCGCGGCGCCGGTCGCCCGGTGATCGCTGAAAGCGCGTCCAGAATTTCCTTCAGAGTCATATTACGCGCGCCCAAAATGTAACGCTCACCGATGCGGCCCTTGTCCGCCGCCAGCAAGTGACCCGCGGCAACATCTTCCACCGCGGCCACGTTCAATCCCGTGTCCACATACGCCGGCATCTTGCCCCGCAGAAAATCCAGAATGATGCGCCCGGTCGGCGTCGGCTTCCAATCGCCCGGTCCCACCGGCGCCGTGGGATTCACGATCACCAGCGGAACGCCCGCGCGAGCTGCCTCAAGGGAAACTTGCTCCGCCAAGAACTTGGACCGCTTGTAATGACCGATCATTTCGTCCAGCGTCGCCTGGGTGTTTTCGTTCGGCAACGCGCCATGCCGCGGCACTGCAATAGTCGCAACCGTGCTGGTATATACGATGCGCTGCACGCCCGCGCGCTGCGCCGCTTCGAGTAACCGCCGCGTGCCTTCGACGTTACTCTCGTAAATCTCCGCGGGCTTTGGCGTCCACAGGCGGTAATCGGCGGCGACGTGATACACGCGGCGCACGCCTTGCATCGCGCGATCGAGCGAAGCCCCATCGCGCAAATCACCTTCCGCCGGTTCAACAGGAAGGCCTTCCAGCACTGCCAGATTACTGCTGCGGCGCACCAGCACGCGCACAGCGTCGCCGGCAGCGACAAGTTGCCGCGCAACATGGCTCCCCACAAATCCCGTGGCGCCGGTGACCAGTGTCGTCATAAGGAATGGCAAACCTGCTTGTAGCGAACCGATTTTTTCTGACGGATGCTACAGGTGCGGCTTCGTGCGACCAACCTAGCCGCGTTTGAGGAAGCATTGAAGATTCTCGCGCTGCAGAAGCCGCAGCGGCGATTTACAGCGAGCGACGCGCGCATCGCCTAGGTCCGCAGTCCGTTGTGGTTTTGCAATTCCTCGGCGGGTATCTGTACGCCGACGAATTTGCGCCGACCCTGGCGCATGTTGTCATACCGTGCAAGGGCGTACAGCGGGAACGCGTTGCGATAGATGTGATACTTCAAATAGAACACGCACGGAAATCCCGTGCCGGTAAATTCGTCTTCGTCCCAGGTACCGTTTTCGTTCTGATTAGCAACGAGCCACGCAATGGCGCGCTCGACGCATGCATCATACGGCCCGCACACCGCGAGCAACCCAATGATGGCCCAAGCCGTCTGCGAAGCCGTGCTCTTCCCTTTCCCTTTCAACGCGGGATCGTAGTAGGAAAGAATCGATTCGCCGAATCCGCCATCACGATTCTGCACCGAACGCAGCCAGTTGGCCGCAGCCTGGCAATCCGCGCCCTTGGACAATCCAATCGTCTCCAGAGCGCGCAGCACGCTGCTGCTGCCATAAATGTAGTTCACGCCCCAGCGCCCGAACCAGGGACCTTCGGAAGTCTGATCGTGGCGAATAAACGCTCGCGCCCGTTGAATCACCGGATCATTCGCCGACCAGCCCATCTGGCCGAGGCATTCCACGGCGCGCGCCGTAACGTCCGCCGTCGAAGGATCCAGCATCGCATTGTGGTCCGCGAACGGGATGTGATTCAGGAATTGCAGATTGTTTTCGTGGTCGAACGCGCCCCAGCCGCCATCTTCGTTCTGCATGCTGACGAGCCACGCCAGTCCGCGCTGCATCGAGCGGCGCAAGCGCTCGGAGTCCGGATCGGCGACGCGCCCGAGCGCCATCAGCACGAATGCGGTATCGTCCACGTCCGGATAAAACTCATTCTTAAATTCAAACGCCCAGCCACCCGGCGCGGCATTCGGATTCTTGACCTGCCAATCGCCCGGCCCAAGGATCTGATTCGCCACAACCCAGCGCTCGGCAGCGATGAGCGACGGATGAGCAGGATCGAGTCCGGCTTCTTCCAGCGACACCATGGCAATCGCCGTATCCCACACCGGTGAAATGCAAGGTTGCACCCGCAACGTGTCGCCTTCCGCAATCTCGTACCGTTCCAGAAAACCGATTTCGCGCGCGACAAGCGGATCCTGCATGTCGCCGCCTTCAGCCAGCAGCGCAAAGATCGAATTCATCATCGCCGGGTAGATTGTGCCCAGACCTTCGCTGCGTTCCAGACGTTCCACCATCCAGTTACGCGCGCGTTCCAGCGCCGTCTTGCGGAATGGTTTCCAGCCAAGTCGTTCGTGCAGCTTCAACCCACGATCGAGCGCTAGGAACACATTGCGCCAGGAGATAACCCGCTTATCCCACTTAAAAGACTTCGGCCTGCCACCAGGAGTTTTGAAAAGTTCGCTGACCGTCACGCCCTCAGGCAGCTGCCAATCCGGCTTATACGCGTAAACCAGCGCTAGTGGAATGACGATTCCGCGCGTCCAGGACGACATCTCATGAATATTGATCGGGAACCAATCTGGCAAGAGCATCAGTTCGGGAGGAATCGAGGGAACGATGCTCCAGTCCACGCCGCCCACCATCGCAAGGTAGAAGCGCACGTAGGAGTTCGTCGCCTCCAGCCCGCCCAGCTCCAGGACTCGCTCTTTCGCACGCAATAGCGGCGGCGCCGAGGCCGATTCACCCGCCAGCCGCAGCGCGACGTAAGCCTTCACGGTGGCGTTCAGTTCAGAAGGACCACCCTCGAAAATGTTCCAGCCGCCATCAGGCAACTGCTTGTGCCGAATGTAGTTCGCAAGCTTTGCTGTTTTTTCGGATTCCAGCTGACCAAGAATATGGAGGTACAGGATGTAGTCGGATTCCAGCGTGGTGTCCGCTTCCAGCTCGGCCCACCAGTAGCCGTCCTGCGTCTGCGCGGAAAGCAGCCAGTTCGTAGCGCGCGCGACGGCTTGCTCGACCTGAAATTGGATGTTTCGGCTGCGAACAGTGGCCGTACCCTGCGAACTGCGCTCGTTCGGGAGGTCCACCTGCAGTCTTGCTTTCGGCGTCATCAATCCCTCAGTACTATTTGACAACATTCGCACCGTGTCCAACGTACCGCGGTGCTCCTCTGGCGACGAATCGCGCAACTGCGGGTTGCTGCGATCCACCCAGTGATGGATGTTCGAATCTATAAAAGGCCGACAGGCCGCTTTTTACCCTGCTAAACAGGTGCTGCGCGATGAATCGCCGTGTAAAATCAGCCCGCCCTGCAGCCCAAATTGCACAGTGTTCACGCTAACGCTAATATTATCTTTGGGTTTGCCCTTAGGGTCAACTAAAAACGGGCCGCCCGTTCCCATTACCAGTAGATGTAGGCGGAGACCAGATGGCTGCTTAAAATGTTTCAAACATGCAAACGGCCGGGAAAAGTGTGCAAAAATATTGTCGGAATTGCCCACAATCGCCGGGCGGGCTCAAAGCAAAAGCGAAGAGAAACCGAAATCAAGGTCGCACGCCAGAGATAAATCGCCACCGGATATCGATCGCCTCACCGAGCGGTACGCGACGTACCTTACTCGACCGCTTTCTCTTCCTCCAATTTGCGCACCCGTTCCGCCAGTTCCGGTAAACGCGACAACCAGCCATACTGCTCCTTGAATCGTGCGAACGGCCTCGCCGGAGTACCCCAGACCGTCTGGCCGCGCCGTATCGTCTTGTTGCTCGGGATGCCCGCCTGCGCTCCGATGATCGCATCGTCTTCCAGCGTGCAGTGCGGGGCGATGCCCACTTGGCCACCGATCAGCACCTGGGAGCCAACCGTGCAGCTGCCGGAAATCCCCACTTGGGCCGCGACGACCGTATTTCTACCGATGCGGACGTTATGGGCGACCTGCACCAAGTTATCGATCTTGACGCCAGTTCCAATTTGGGTCGCGTCCAGAGAACCACGGTCAATCGTGGTGTTGCAGCCAATTTCCACGTCGTTGCCAATTTCCACGCTGCCGATCTGCGGGAACTTGATGTGACGTTCGTCGCCGAACACATAGCCAAACCCATCGCCACCGATCACCGCGCCGCTGTGCACCTCTACGCGATCTGCCAGCCGAGCGCCGGCGTACAACGTCACGCGAGGATGCAGCCAACAGTTTTCGCCCAGGCGAGCGTCGCGTCCCACGAAGCAAAATGCGTCCACCGCAGTACCCGTGCCGATTTCCACTTCGTCTTCAATTACAACGTACGGCCCGACGCGGATGTTGGGAGCGAGCCGCGCCGTCGCAGCGACGATTGCAGTGGGATGAATTTCCGGTCGCAGCGGAGGTCGCGGGAGCAGCCACGCGGCCGCCTTCGCGAAGGCGAGCTTCGGGTTTTCGACTTCCAGAACGGTCTTGCCAGACAAATCCGCGCCCCGTATGGCGAGCACGCAACGCGCCGCGGAGGCCGCAGCTCGTTCAACCTGGCGCGGAGAGTCCGCGTAGATCAGATCCTCGGCGTTCGCGCTCTCTGGATTTGCGACGCCAGATATCGGCGCATGCCCGTCTCCCAGGATTTTGGCGCTCAGATGCTCCGCAACTTCACCAGCCGTGTGAATCATCACTGCACCTCGCAGCAAAATGAGTCGTCGCAAACAATTCGCGCGCTGCAGCGCGCGCCAAGCTAAAACGGGTAAATCGGCGGCTCGCCGGGAGGGCGCGTTTTCCATCTCTTGTGTACCCAAAGCCACTGACCGGGATGCGCGCGCACGAAATCCTCGATCACGCGTGTAAACCGCTGCGTGTTCTCCCGCACGTCCGCCTCTTCATCGCCCGTGCGCACCAGCTCGACGGGCGGTTCGAATCGCAGCCGGTATTTCTGCAGAGAGTCGTCCCAAGAAAGAAACCCGGGAACCACGGCCGCGTCCGTGCGCAAAGCGATGCGCGCCAAACCGGAAGTGGTGGACGCGGGAATGCCAAAAAAATCCACGAACACTCCTTCTTCAAGCGCGGTGTTGTGATCCGAGAGAATGCCCACCGTGCCGCCGTCCCCCAGCACCTTCAAAATCGCGCGCGCGGATTTATTTTTATCAATCGGACGATTCCCTGACAGACAACGGTAACGATTAATGAGCGCATCCACGCGTGCATTGGAAATCGGCCGAACCAGAAAATGCAAAGGGTGTCCGTAGAGTGCGTGCGCGAAGGAAGACAACTCCCAGGCGCTCATATGCCCGGTCAGGAAGAGCACGCCTTTCCCGCGGCGTTGCCCAAAATCGAAATTCTCAGCTCCATCAATCACTACGACACGCTCGATGTTCTTTCGCGTGTACCGTGGAAATTGCGAGAACTCGCCCGCCATCCAGCCGATTTGCCGGATCATGCCGCGGATGACGTCCTCGCGTTTCGCTTCGCTCCAGTCGGGAAATGCCAGCTTCAGATTAAACATCGCGGCACGGCGCAGCGGCGTGCGGAAAGCGTAGGCCACAGACGCGAAGGACGCACCCACGAATCGCACGGCCGGACGCGGCAACAGTCCTAATAACTTCAGCCCTGTCCACGCGACGGCATATTCCAACCATTCCCGCATAGCGGGCCATTATGCAAGAGCCTGCAGAGAGGATGCCAGCAATCGTTCGACGAGTGTGCGTTGGCATCGTCTGTCGCAATTGCCCTCTGCCGTGACCGGTCGCGATGATCTATTGTGTCAAGCGCGCGGCGCCTCGCTTCGCGAAACAAGTTTGGCGGCGGGGATGTTAGACTCATCGCGCTTTGAGCGAATTGACACAATCCCAGCGCAAGACGAGCCTCGTCACGCTTGCCATGGCGGCTTTAGCGATCCTGATCTCGCTGTTTGCGAATCTCGGTGCAATCGGCCTGGTCGGACCCGATGAACCTCGCTATGCATGGATCGCGCGCGCCATGGCGGAAACCGGCGACTGGGTTACGCCTCGGCTCTGGGGCGTTCCATGGTTCGAGAAACCGGTCCTCTATTACTGGGCGGCCGCCATTGGATTCTGGATACATTTGCCGGCAGAATGGGCGGCGCGTTTGCCTTCCGCGTTTGCAGCCTTGGCCGCGGCAATTGCGATCGGGTGGTTCGCTTGGCGTCACTGTGGCAGTGACGACGACCTGTCTGCAAGCCCGACGCTGCTCGCGCCCGTAGTCTTCTCCACCAGTGTTGCGGCGATCGGATTTGCGCGCGCCGCGACTCCAGACATGCTATTCAGCGCGGCGATCACCTTGGCGATGGTCTGGGCTGCAAGCGTCTTGAGGCGAGCCGGCGCGCTGCGCGTTCCAAACAACGCGTCGAAGGACGATCAAACACACAATCTGCTGGCGCTCCTGTTGTGGGGAGCGTTTCTCGGCGTCGGAGTGCTTGCGAAAGGACCGGCAGCCGTAATACTCGCGGGCGGCGCCGTAGCGATTTGGGCGCTCGCCACATCCCAGTGGCGCGCAGCGATCCGGCTGGCGCATCCCGTTGCTATCATGGCCTTCTGTGCCGTGGCGCTGCCGTGGTACGTGCTCTGCGCGCTACGCAATCCCGACTTCCTGCACGTTTTTATTTTTCAGCACAATTTCGAACGCTACTTGACGCCGCTCTTTCAGCACCAGCAGCCCTTCTGGTTTTTCGCGCCAATTACAATTCTCGCGCTTCTACCGTGGTCTGCATTTTTGATCGCGGCAGTACAGGAAGCGCTAAGGCTGTGGCGTGAAAAATCCTGGAGAAATTCTCCCGGTTTCTTCGTCGCCTGCTGGGCCGTCTTCCCCATCGTATTCTTCAGCTGCTCGCAATCGAAACTGCCAAGTTACATTCTCCCGGCCGCGCCCGCCCTCGCGCTGGTTGCCGCAATCAGTGCCAGCCGCGCGTTTCAGAGAAGTCGGTCCAACGCGATCCTGCTCAGCGCCGCAATCGGCGTGACCTGGATTGCGCTGGCCGCGATGTTCCTGTACGCGACGCAGCAGCCTCCATTCACGGATCTGGGCCGCTCCCTCTCATCGTTAGCGGTGCTAGCTCCGGCACTCGCCGTTATGGTCGCCGCGGGAATTCTCCACGCGGGAATGCGCAGAAACTTTCGTTTGGCGGTGGTCCTCTGTAGCCTGTCCGCCGTCGCCGCTCTGGAACTCGCCAATTTCGCAGTCCTGCCGTCGCTCGACCTCTATGCCTCAGCCAGGCCGCACGCAGAGTTCTTGCACAGCGACCTCCATCCCGAGCGAATCTTCACCTATCAATTGCGCCGCACATGGAATTACGGCCTCGCTTTTTACTTCCATCGCGAAATCCCGGAATGGTCACCGCAGGATCCAGACGCAGCTCTGGTGCTCACGTCCCGCGAAGGATTTGAAAAAATCGTAAAGGCTGGAAGATTTCGCGGCGCCGAGGAGCCGCCGCAAAAAGGCATCCTATACGTCCCCGTGCAGGCCGGTCCGCGCTAGTTGCTGGGAGCGCGAGACGTCGCCGGCAGATTTAACAGGAAGAAACTCACCACTTGGCTCTCGTAATTCTTGCGGTCGTCATCGGACATATCCGGATAACTGGTGCGATCGCGAATCATCTGCTTGGGCTCCGGCGCGCGCGTGAATAACTCGGTCATGCCCCTGGCCAGATCCGGGCGATCGTCTGACACGAAGAAAAGTTTCGGAATCCCCTTAGTTCGGATCAACTGCGCGGTGACGGCCGGCTGATTCCGATATTGATAATTGAGCATGCGAAAACCGAGATCGCAAAATTTGCTTACGTAAGGCAAGACCGTAAGACCCGAGCGTTTCACTTCGATCTGCACCATGTCGCGCGGATCAGCATAAGCATCGTCCACGATAAACGCGGAAACTCGCGGGTCGGAGACGGCATTCTCCAGCACCACATATCCGCCCATATCCACGCCCCACAGCCCGAAATGTTTCGGATCCACATCATCGCGCGTGGCCAGAGCGTTCATCGCCGACTGCAACTCCGCCACTTCGCGATAGCCGATCGTGGTGACGCCGGGGCTGGTGCCGTGCGCGGCAAAATCAAAGAGAAAAACGTTGAACTGCTGGTCCTGCAGCGCAGTAACCAGGGTCAATACATCCGAGCGTTGCGAATGAAAACCGTGACAGACCACGATGGTCGGCGAGCCGCGCAATCCCGGATAGAACCATCCGTCGCGCGTCCCGCCATTGGCAATCGGAAACGAAAACGCCACCGGATGCCCCATCATCACGTTCAGATCAACGCTTGAGCCTGCATGCGCAGTGTGGAGCACTTGGTACAACAGAAATCCGGAAAGGGCCGCAATAGACACAAATAGGAAGAGCGCAATCGCGAAGAGTCCCGAGAGGAGCTTAGCGATGCGCGTTGTTGGATAGCGTAGTTCTGAGAGGAAAGCCATCCGGTAAGCGCGGGCGCGCGCAATTCTCGCCTCGGCGAATTGCATGGTAGCACAATTTCCCGCAAGTGCAGGGTAGCCTGATGGTACAGGCAGTTACATTTCAGACAAATTCCCCAAAGCGCCAGAATCTGCATGCGTTACGTAGCTACGCCGCCGGCAAGGCCCGCCAGTTGGGTTCTACCGCCGCCCGTGCTTATAATGGCGTGGGGGTTGTTTCCTTTAATACATGCAGATTGTTGATCTCCGGCAAATTCAGGCGCGGGCCCTGGATCCGTTATTCCAGGAAGAAACTCGCCACTGGCGCGACGAGTTGCATTGGGACTACCGCTCTTCGATTGAGCTGATTCGCAGGTTCATCGATGCTCGATCGCTGGGCGGCTACGTGGCCATGGAAGATGGCAATCCCGCCGGATACGGCTTCTACGTCCTCGAAGATCACAAAGGGCTCATCGGCGGATTATTCGTTTCTTCCCACTTTTCGCAGGCGCCGATCACTCGCTCGCTGGTCACCGAAATGGTGGCGGCGTTGCACGCCACTCCTCGTCTGGAACGCGTCGAAGCCCAGCTCATGCCCTTCGGCACCGAACTCGATCCCGAGTTTCTTTCGCAGTATTTCAAGTTGTATACGCGACAGTTCATGTTGCTGACGCTCGCGGACGCCAAGCTCAGCGGAGCGCCCCTTTCCACGGGCCTGCGCCTGGAGCCGTGGACGGATCGCGGGTTTGAATCCGCCGCCCGCCTGATCCATCTGGCTTATGCCGATCATGTAGATGGAGAAATCAACGACCAATACCGCACCGAATCCGGCGGGATGAAATTCCTGCGCAATATCGTGCTGCTACCCGGCTGCGGCCAATTCTTGCCCGAGGCCTCTTTCCTGGTGCGTCCCGCGACAGGTGAGCGGCCCATCGGCATGGTGCTCACGTCTACGGTGGACGAACGCGTCGGCCACACCACGCAGATCTGCGTCATGCCCGGATATCAGGGCCACGGCATCGGCCGCGCCTTGATGGAAAGCTCCATTCAAGCGCTTCGCCGCAGGCGCTACGAATCCCTTTCACTAACAGTGACCAGTATCAACACTTCCGCCGTGCGCCTCTACGAACATCTGGGATTTCGCACCATCAAGAAATTCGCAGCCGGCGTCTGGCGGGGTTAGCGCAGTTACTTCTTTACGCGGTCCTTCAGCAGCACCTTTAGCTCGTCCATGAATTCCTTCACATCCTTAAAATCTAGATACACCGAAGCGAAGCGCACGTAAGCCACTTTATCCAGCTTCTTCAACTTCTGCATGATGTGCTCGCCGATGTCTTTCGTGGTGCGCTCGCGCTCCGGCGCTTCGCTGACGAACTGCTCCGCCTCATCCACGATCATTTCCAGCTTGCCCACTGGAACCGGCCGCTTCTCGCAGGCCTTGAGCAAACCTTGCAGCAACTTGGCGCGTTCGAATTTTTCGCGCCGCCCGTCCTTCTTGATCACCATGTACGGGATTTCGTCAATGCGCTCGTACGTGGTGAAGCGGCGGCTGCATTTCAAGCACTCGCGTCGCCGGCGGATCAGATCGCCGGTGCGCGCCTCGCGCGAGTCCACCACTTTATCGTCCAGATTCGTGCAGAAGGGGCATTTCACCGCGTTTCTTCTCCCGGTTTCGCTGCATGCGCACCGAGTGCAATTTCTTCCGCCACCGACTCGGCTTCCTGCTCCGCAGCCGTCGCCATCTTGCGCAAATCGCCCATGGACCATCCTTCGCGGAACAGCAGCGGCAATCCCGCCAGGCTGCAGGATGCAAACGTGAGCAGCCACACCACGATGGACATCGTCGCCGCCGGCACCTTTTCTACTCCAAAGATCAGCGTCAACACAACAAATGTCGCGACTTGCGCTCCGCCGCCCACGCCAGGAAATTGCACCGCGGAGCCGACCATGGAAAATGCCAGCACCAGCGCCGCATCAGCCAGCGTCAGTTCGCCCAGCCTGCCGCCAAAGGCGTGCGCGACCCACCAATAGCACGCCACGATCAGGAACCAATGCACGGCCGAAAGCGCAATCAAAGCGCCCAGATCATTCCAAGTTCGCACGCCCTGCAACCCCTCGGCAAATCCTTCCAGCAGCGCAATAATCTTGCCCCGCCAACCGACACGCCACGAAGGTTTCTTCAATCGTCGCGCCAGCCATTCCGCTCCGTAATAGCGAAAATAAATCAGAAACCCGACCGCCACGAGCAGCCCCACCAGCAGTAAACTGCCAGCCGAACGTGTCAGCCTCAACAACGATTCGTCTGCGGCAGTTACGAGGCCTCGCTGTTCGAAGAGCAGCAAAGCGGATCCCGCGATGACCGCAGTAGCAGCCACGTCGAACACGCGCTCCAGAACGTAAACGCCGAACATGCGCGGGATCGAAAGCCCGTCTTTCCGCGCAATTAGCATGGGACGAATCGGTTCTCCAGCGCGGCCCAGCAAAAAAGTGCAAGTGAATCCCATCAAAGTCGCACTGTACACGTTGCCGAAGTGCGCCGTCCCCAGCGTGCGCGAAAGACGCATCCAGCGCAGCGCACGAATCGCGAAACAAACGTAAATCGTCGCCACTGTGAGCACGAGCAAGGAAAGTTGCGCGCCGCGCAGCGACTGACCCACGGTGGTCCACTGGAACCCTTCCAGCGTGATCGAATTGCGGAACTTATAGCCCAAACCGCCAAGCGCAACCAGGGCCAGCAGCAGGAGGAGAATCCGTCGTGAAGTGCGCAGCATTGATTTTGCACCGTAACAGCAAGCTTCCGAGAGGTCAAGGCGGCTTTCGCGTTTCTTTCGCGGCGCGGTCCGAATTCCATCGCAGCGCTTGTGTTCCCGCTGCCAAGCTCGATAAGATGCGGCACAATGCAAGTCTCCGCGAACGCACGAGGCCGCTCGACGCCACGCGTCGTCCGGCCCGCGGAACTTTTTAGCCCCGGATTGCGTTACATCTTGTGAGGCTGAAAGGGAATGCAAGCTGCGAGGCTAAGGAAGATTGGAGCCGGACGCCCAACTGGTGCAGGGATGTCTCCGGGGCGAAGGGCCGGCCTGGGAGGAACTTGTGCGGCGGCACACCCGGCGCGTTTTCAATCTGTGCTACCGGTTCACCGGCAACTCTACCGAAGCCGAGGACCTGAGCCAGGAAGTTTTCCTGCGCATCTATCGCACGCTTGCGAGTTACCGGCCGGCTTTCGGAGCGTTTCCCACGTGGCTCACCAGCGTCACGCGCAACCTGCTGGTGGATCACTACCGCCGCACACGGCGCGACCGGCTGACGGATTCGATCGAGGATGCGATGCCCAAGCTGGAAAACAAGCAATCCGCGGCGCGTACTCCGGACAAGCTGGCCTTATTATCGGAATTGAGCGCGCAGTTACAACAGGGCCTTTCGCGGCTTTCGCCGGAATTGCGCGAGGCTGTGATCCTGCGCGATTTGCAAGGCCTCGATTACAGCGAGATTCAAACCGTCCTGGAAGTGCCCGAGGGTACGGTAAAATCCCGAATTAACCGCGGGCGCATCGAGCTGGCGCGCATCTTGGAAGAAATGGGGCTTCGACCGCAGAATTGATTCGCGGGAGTGAGAGTATGACGGACTGGAACTGCGCACGAAGTGAAGAAAGGCTGAGCGATTATCTCGAAGGGATTCTTTCGCTCGCCGAAGCCGCGGAATTTTCCACCCACGCCGGCAGTTGCGATGCTTGCGGCAAGCTGGTCAAGCAAGTCCGCGGCCTCGTCCATCAGATGAGCGCGCTCGATGCGCTCGAAACGCCGCCGCAATTAATTCCCAAGATCATCGAAAGCACCCTCGGCCCGCGCCGCAAGCAAAGTGGCGGCTGGCAACGCTGGTTCGCACGGGTCCCGCAATTCTGGCAACCGCAATTCGCCATGGGAGCGATCACGGTCGCGGCGACGATATTGATCGTCCTTTACACCACCGGAATTTCCCCAGCGAAACTGAAGAAGGCCGACCTCAGCCCCGCCAACGTTTTTCGTACCGCCAACAGACAGGTACATCTTACTTATGCCCGCAGCGCCAAATTCGTGAACGACCTCCGCGTGGTGTACGAAATCCAGACGCGCCTGCAGCCCGATGCCGAGCCTTCTCCTGCGATCACGCCGGCACCTGCGCCGCAACCGAACTCGCAGCCGCCGTCCGTGAATCCGCAGGAGAAGTCGCAAACCTCGCCGCATCCCAGCCACAGTCAATCGCGCAACGGCGCGATGCTGGCGTCTCTGCTTCACAGAAATTGGGCGGAAAATGTGGGCGTGATTGTGATTGGTGACATTCCCAGGAGCCCTCGATGAATTGTGCGGTGCACACGGATGTGCCGGCCACCGGGTTTTGCCGCAATTGCGGCAAAGCGCTGTGCCCGCAGTGTACGCGCGAAGTGCGCGGCGCGCTTTACTGCGAGGACTGTCTCGCGGGACTGCTAGGAGCTCCGCCCGCGCCAGAACCCGGAAAGGCAGAAGTGAATCCGGGACTCGCTGCCACGCTGGGCATCATCCCGGGCCTGGGCGCTGTGTACAACGGTCAATACCTCAAGGCCCTCATTCACGTGCTGATCTTCGCCGGCCTCATCGCGGCCCTCAGTAGCGACCTGCCGGACGCCTACAACGCATTTCTCGGAATCGCTCTCGGCTGCTTTTATTTTTACATGCCCATCGAGGCTTACCGCACCGCGCAGGCCCGCAAAAAGGGAGAGCCCGAGCCAGCTAATTTGATCGAAGGACCCGATCGCAAACCCATCGGCGCATTCGTCCTGATTGGCATCGGCATTCTGGTGCTGCTCGCGAACTTCGGCCTGTTGCAGCGCGAGTGGTTTTCCAAGAGCTGGCCCGTAGGTTTGATCCTGATCGGCGGATGGATCCTTTGGGATCGGCTGCACAAGCGTTCCTAGGGAACAGCAAAATGAGCGACTCAAATCGAACGGTGTGCCACTGCCTGCATTGCAAAATTCGCGGCCTGATGGGTCCGCTGATGATCATCACCGTTGGCGTGCTTTTCCTGATCGGCGAATACACGCGCTTCAGTTTTTTGGAGCTTTGGCCAGTCCTATTAATCGTCGCCGGTGTCGTGCTCACCGCGCAGTCGCTCGCTTCCAAAGAAGGCCATCTCGGCTCGTGAGGCGCGCGTGAGCGACGGCAGACAACAACGCAGTTCGATATTCAGCGGCTTGCTTCTGATCGTCCTCGGAACCCTGTTTCTCCTCGCGCGCTTCCATCCGGACCTGGGAATTTGGCACTTATTCTGGCGCTTTTGGCCCGTGCTGATCATTCTGTGGGGCATCGCCAAGCTCGTGGATCACATGA
Source organism: Acidobacteriota bacterium (assembly GCA_013289715.1). GTDB lineage: Bacteria > Acidobacteriota > Terriglobia > Acidiferrales > UBA7541 > Palsa-295. Next base: position 33,432 of record JABCZJ010000019.1, read on the forward strand.
GCGCACAGCAAGCCGGCGACGCACGCCCGCCATTGCTCACCGGCGGCGAAGCGGCGCTGCTCATCCTGGTGGTCTTGGTTCTGGCGGGCATGGGAATTTATTCGAAGGTACGCGAAAAACATCCCGACATGAACATCGACCTCGATGTTTTCAACCACAAATCCTCGCAAAGTGAAGAACTCCCACCGAAAACAATCTCCGCCGGCGCGCACGTCATGATCACGACAGCGCTGGGAAACATCCTGGCCCATGTGGGCGACGGCAACGAGCTGCGCGTCAGCGTCACTGAAACCGCGGAGGCCTCGAACGAGTCGTCGGCTGAGGATCTCTTGAAGTCACTGAAAGTGGTGATCGAGCAAACCAAAGACGGCTACAGCGTTCATCCCGTAAAACAAGAAACGGACACAGGACACATAACCGTGGACTTCGATGTGACCCTTCCCAAGAGCGTCTCGCTTTCCGCGGATTCGCATCACGGCGATATCTCTGTGTCCGGCCTGGCCGGAACGGTGAACCTCACAACGCAGATGGGAGATATCGAAGTCCATGACATCGGCTCCGATGTATCCGCCCAGCTTGTGAAGGGTAACGCGCGCCTCGACGATATCACCGGCAGCGTCCGCATCACCGGCCACGGCGACGAAATCGAGTTGAATGACGTCGCGGGTGACGCCACCCTGCAGGGCGAATTCTTCGGCCCGGTGCGCATCCGCAACGTCACCAAGACCACCCATTACACATCGCAGGCCGGCGATCTTACGCTGGCGCATCTCACCGGACTGCTCGAACTGGATTCCGGACAGATTGACGTATCGGACGTCGGCGGCTTTGCCAAACTCGCCACCCATGACAAGGACATCCGAGTCGAAAATGTCGCCGGCCGCCTGGACATCGCCGGAACGCACGGCGACATCAAGGTGACCTACGCTCAACCGCCGCGCGAAGACATCAACATCGCGAATGGCACGGGAGAAGTGGATCTGACGCTGCCCGCAAAATCGAGTTTCGAAATTTCCGCGATTTCGCGTTCCGGTGAAGTGCAAAGCGACTTCGAGGCGCCAGGGTTACAGCCCGCCGACGACAATGGCACAGGCCGCCTCAGCGGCAAGGTCGGCTCCGCCGGCCCTAAAATCCAGATCGCCACCAGCTACGGCACCATTTACTTGCGCAAGTCTTCCTGAACTTTTTCCTGAACTTCGCCGCCACGCAAGCGCTCGAGCGTCTTGAAAAATTCAGGAAATGAAACACCGACGCACTCGGAGTCTTTGATCACCGTATCGCCCTCGGCTCCCAGCGCCGCTACCGCCAGCGCCATTGCAATGCGATGATCGCCCTGCGGATTCACCTTTGCGCCGCGCAGCTTGCTCGTCGCCGTGCCCGCGCCGGACTCATGGCCTTCCAGGCGCAATCCATCGGGAAATTCCTCCAAGCGCGCTCCCATCTGCCGCAAACCTTCTGCGAGCGTGGCGATGCGGTCGCTTTCCTTCACGCGCAATTCTTGCGCATCATGAATCTCAATTCCCTTCTCCGTGAACGGCCCCAGCGCCGCGAGCATCGGCAATTCATCAATCATTTCCGCCACTTGCGCGCCCGAAATGCTGCCGCCCACCAGCGGCGCGTGACGCACCGAAACGTCGCCAATGAGTTCTCCATCGCGCGATTGCACTGACGCCAGATTGATCGCAGCACCAATCGAAATCAGAAAATCCAGCACGCGCGTGCGGGTGGGGTTCAGCCCCACGTTGTGCAGCATCAGCGACGATTCCGGCAGCACCAGCGCCGCACCAATCAGGAACACCGCCGACGACAGATCGCCCGGGACAATCAATTGTCGCGGCTGCAATTTCGGTCGCGGCTCGATGCGGACTTGGTCCTTAGCTACCGTGACGTTGGCCCCGAATTCGCGCAGCGCGAGTTCCGTGTGGTCGCGCGTCCTGACAGACTCACGGACGATGGTCAGACCATCGGCGTACAAACCAGCCAGTAGAATCGCCGATTTCACCTGTGCGCTCGGCACCGGCAGCGTGTAGTCAATCCCGTACAGTTTTCCGCCGCGAATTTCCAGCGGCGCGCGGTCCCCATCCGTGCTGCGAATGTCCGCGCCCATTTGCCGCAGAGGATCAACCACTCTGCGCATGGGGCGGCGGCGCAATGAGCTGTCGCCGGTAATGGTAGAAGTGAACCTTTGCCCGGCCAGAACACCGGATAGCATGCGAATCGTCGAACCGGAATTTTCCGCGTCAATCGTTCGGCGGGAAGCTTTCAGTCCATCGAGCCCCTTTCCCGCGATGCGCACGTGCTCGCCCTTCGCATCCACCGCAATCCCCAGCCGCCGACAACATTCCAGCGTGCTGGCGCAGTCCGCCGCCGGGGAAAAGTTGCGAATCTCGCTCGCACCCTCTGCCAGCGCGGCTAGAATCGCGTAACGATGCGAAATCGATTTGTCTCCGGGCAGTTCCACTACACCGCTGACGCTTCCACCGGGCGAAATCGTCTTTCTTGCCATCGCAAGATTCTAGCATGGCGCGATTTGCTTCCCCGGTATGCGGCAGGTATCATGAGCTTCTGATGCTCGTGGCCCTCCGGAAACTCCTTCCAACCTTTCTCGCCGCTCTGATTCTCCTAACCGGCCCTGCAGTGGCAAGAGCGGACGACACGCCCGCAATTTTTCCGCTGAGCCAGGTGCAGCCCGGAATGAAATGCGTCGTCTACACGATATTCACTGGCGACCAGATCGAAAAAGTGGACCTGGTCGTTCTGGGCGTGCTGCACAACGCGATCGGCCCGAAGCAGGACATCATCCTGGTCCAGCTGCTGGGCGAAAAGGTAGAACATACCGGTGTGGTGGCCGGGATGAGCGGAAGCCCGGTCTATTACGATGGCAAATTGGTCGGCGCGCTGTCGCTGAAGCTCGGTGTCTTTACCAAGGAAGCCATCGGCGGCGTGACGCCAATCGAAAACATGCTTGATGTGGGAAAAGCGCCGGAACTCCCTGCAAATTTGTCTGCGTCAGCTGCAGCCGTCAGCGCGCCAACGACGAATACTGGAAATACTTTCTCTGCGTCGCGCATCCCCCTTCCCGAAAATTTCGCGCACCAGACCAGCGCCGGCTCGGGCCAATTTCTGGTGCCAATCGAAACTCCGCTGATTTCCACCGGCTTGTACCCGGAAACGATCGCGCAATTCAGCAAGCAGCTCTCTGGATGGGGCATGACGATGATGGCGGGGGGCACCGCCGCGGCCACACCGGAGGACGCACAGCTGAAACCAGGCGACATGGTGGGAGTGGAATTAATTCGCGGCGATCTGTCGATCACTCCCGGCTGCACCGTCACCACCGTAGACCACGGTAAAATCCTCGCCTGCGGTCATCCCATATTTTCCTTCGGCAACGTCTCGATGCCGCTGGCCCGCGCGCATGTGGTCACGACGCTTGCTTCCGCGATGGCTTCCACAAAAATCATCACCACTGGCGGGACCATCGGCACGCTGACGCAAGATCGCGTCACCGCCATTGCCGGCCATTTGGGCGAAGGGCCGCCGATGATCCCCGTGGACGTGACCCTCGTCTCCGGCGACGCGCAAAAGCAATTTCATTTTGAAGTAATCGAGAGTCCGCAGCTCACTCCGGTGCTGGTGGCCGTGGCAACCTACAACGGAATCGTAGGCAACACGGCGTATGGCGAAGGTTCGACGCTGCAACTCGACGGCGAGATTGCGATCCAAGGGCACACCACTGTTACGCTAAAAGATCTGTTCGCGCCGACCGATATGCCTGTACCCGGCGGATTTTTTGTCGCCACCGGCGTGCAGAGTATTTTTGCGCAGATCTACTCGAATCCTTACGAAATCCCGCACGTCGCCGGAATTCATCTGCGCGTCACCGCGCTGCCGGAGCGCCGCGCCGCCACCATTGACGACGCCTGGGTGGAAGCAAACGAAGTCCGGCCCGGCCAGACCGTCAACGTGAAAGTCCAGCTGCGCTCTTATCGCGGCCCCGCGTTCGTGCGGGAATTTCCCATCACGATTCCCATACAGGCCGCGCGCGGCCCGCTGCAACTCGTCATCAGCGACGCGGAGACCGCGAATCGCACCGTGCAATCACTCACTGCCAGCTCCCAAGGCCAGTTGCCCGGCCTCGAGGAGCTGATCAAACTGATGAACCGCACGCACCAAAACGACCGACTGTACGCCACGCTGCTGCAACCCACGCCCACGTTGATGGTTGAGGACAAAGTGATGCCTAATGCGCCGGCATCCGCAATCAATGTTCTGGACCAGCGGCAAAGCCCCGGCGGCGCGCGCCTGCTGTATCAGTCCACCGCGGGAGAGTGGTCCGTTGAAATGCATCAAGTAATCTCGGGCGAGCGAACGCTGACGATTACCGTGAAGTAGGGCAGGCCGCAAAAGATGCCTGGCGGCAAAGATGTCCCGCAGTAAAGGAGATTGGCAGCGATGACACGGCGACTCATCTTGACGTGCCTTCTGGCGATAGCGCTGATCGCGCCCGCGCTCGTGTACGCCGAGCACACGCATTTCTGGCGGCAATCCGACTACTCGGACTTCGAGAAAGGCACAGCCAAAGGTGTCGCCATCCGGAGCGACGGCAAGCTGGTCCCGGCGCCGCAATTCGCAGCTTTCGCCGATCCTGATTTGATGTATCTCTGGGCCTTGCGCACAGATTCGCGCGGCCGCATATACGCAGCAGGCGGCTCGGACGCAAAAGTCCTGCGCTTCGACGACCCAGCCAAGCCCACCACAGTCTTCGAAGCCCCGGAACTTTCCGCGCAATCCATTGCATTCGACGCTCACGATAATCTCTACGTAGGCACATCGCCCGATGGCAAAGTCTACAAAGTCACTCCCGATGGGCAAAAGACCGTCTTCTTCGATCCCAAAGCGAAATACATCTGGGCGTTAGCGCTGGATGCACAAGGAACTCTATTCGTCGGTACCGGAGACAAAGGCGAAATCTTCGCCGTAACTCCCGACGGCAAGGGCCAGCTCTTTTACCAAAGTGACGAACGCCACGCGCGCTCGCTGGCCTTCGATGCCAAAGGCAATCTCCTCGTCGGCACCGATCCAGGCGGATTAATTCTGCGCATCGAAATCGCGCGCGCAACCGCGTCAAAAGTGTCGCAAGCTCCGCCCAGGGCCGGCGCGTCCTTCGTCGTTTACGAAACAGACAAAAAGGAAGTAACGTCGCTGGTAACAGATTCCAGCGGCAACCTCTACGCCGCCGCCATCGGCGAAAAACAACGCCCCGCGACCCCAGGCCCGCAAACACTCATCACACCGCAGCTAGCTCCGACAACACCAGCGCTCGCAGCACAGGGCGCCGTAACCGTAGCACTCCAGGCCGCGGCGGCCGCGCAACCGCCTCCCGCGTTCTCTCTCTTCCCTTCAACGACCGGAGGCGCGCAAGTGGTGAAAATTTCCCCCACAGGCTCGCGCGAAACGCTCTGGACCTCCCGCGACGACCTTGTTTTCTCCATGGGGTTTTCGCCAAACGGAAAAATCCTTCTTGGCACGGGAAATAAAGGCGCCATCATCGAGCTCCAAGGCGACAATATTTATTCGATCGTCGCCAAGACCGCCTCGTCGCAAGTAACCAGCTTGATCGCAGGACGCGATGGCCAGCTCCTCGTCGGCACCGCCAATCCCGGAAAAATCTTCACGCTCGGCCCCGCCCGGGAAACGCAAGGCACTTTCGAATCCGACCCCTTCGACGCCAAGATTTTCTCGCACTGGGGACGCCTCACCTGGTGGGGCGAAAGCGGCGCAACGCAGGGAAAAGTTTCCTTCTACGCGCGTTCCGGCAACACCTCAAATCCGGAAAAAGAATGGAGCCCGTGGTCCGGCCCCTACAAAAGCGCCAGCGGCGAATCCGTAAGCTGTCCGCCGGCCCGCTTCCTGCAGTGGAAAGCAGTATTCCAAATCGCCGACAAGCGCGACGCGCCGGAAGTTTCCTGGGTCAGCGTCGCCTACCAACCGGAAAATGTCGCGCCCGTCGTGGACGACATCGCCATCCAAGATCCCGGCGTCCGCGTGCAAGGATTTTCAGTCTCGCCCGGCGGTCCCACAACCGCAGCGTCCGTGCAACTCAAAACGCCACAGCGTACGACAAGCGGCGCCAATCCCTTTCCCAACATCGGCGCGATGTTGGATAGCACCTTATCAAAACCGCTGAAGATGGACGTGCCACCGCAAGGATTCGCAGAAAAAGGCTATCAAAGCGTCCTCTGGAGCGCGCACGACGACAACGACGATGATCTGGTTTTCTCGGTTTACTACCGTGGCGAGGGCGAAGAAACCTGGCGCCTGCTGAAAGATAAACTCACGCAGCGCTTTTATTCCTGGGACAGCACCACCATGCCCGACGGCGCGTACTATCTGAAAATTGTTGGCTCGGATTTGCCCTCAAATCCCCCAAGCCAGGCGCTCACCAACGAACGCATCAGCGAGCGCTTCGAAATTCAAAATACTCCGCCGCGAATCGAAAATCTCCGCGCGGACACCAGCGGCGCGGCGGCGAAGATTACGTTTGATGGAGTAAGCTCCGGCCTGGCGATCACCCGCGCGCAGTACAGCGTAGATGCCGGCGACTGGCTAATCGTCTTTCCCACAGGCGGACTGTCGGATGGGCCAAAGGAAAGCTATCAGCTCGACCTTCCGGGCCTCGCGCCAGGCGCGCACACTTTCTCCGTGCAAATTTCCGACCGCTTCGACAACACGACGGCGGCGCAAGTGGCTTTCACCGTGGCGTCGCGGTCCGCCAAGTGATTCCGGCCGCTGAGTCCGGCGGGCAACCCGCTAGTTATCCCAATTGCGCGACACCGACGTACGCTCGAAGCGATCAATTGCCGCGCCGATCGACATCATTCCAGTTATGTCCCGATCCTTCTCGACGCGCACGACTCGCGCGCTGCAACGCACGTCTTCCGGCGCACGCGCGGTCAATGCGGTGGGCAGCGTAAAAAAGATCTCCACCGCTTCGCCAACGCTCAGATTTTGCCGGGTCTTGAATGCGATGCCCCGCTCGGAAAGGTTCACAATTTCGCCTTGCTGCGGCAGCGGAATGGTCGTCAGTATTTTCGCATTCGCGTGCGCCGGCGCCGCCGCGACGCTCGCCACTCCCATCGTCGCGTGCTGTTCCGGGACCACATTGAACCGCGCAGGGATTGCGTAGGATTTCCGCGGGGCGATGCGACGCTAGTGGCTCGACATGGACTCCTCCTCGGGAGCTTTGGATCTTGCTTGTTCTCGAAGTGACTGCCGGAAGGGGTACACTGACGATGGCACTTGCGTTGGTCCGCGTCAAGATGATTAATGTTCTCTGGCGAACCTAAATCACATCGCCATCGCTGCAAATCCATTTCCACTCGAGATGTGCCATAATGCCCCACTGCGTGTCCCATGTCCCTTCATAGCAAATCAACCGAACTCCAACCGAACGCGCACCAGCCGCTCAACTTTGCTGCGGCGAACCTGACTCTGAACGCAATTCGCGCCGCGCATCGTCTCATCGCCCCGCGCATCCACCGTACGCCCGTCTTTACTTGCGCGTCTCTCGATCAGATCGCCGGCGCGCGCCTCTACTTCAAGTGCGAAAACCTGCAAAAGACGGGCTCATTCAAGATTCGCGGCGCCACCAACGCGGTCTTCTCCCTGACAGACGAGCAAGCAAAATTTGGCGTTGCCGCGCCATCTTCCGGCAACCACGCCGCAGCACTGTCCCAGGCGGCGCGCTGGCGCGGAATCCCCGCCTACATCGTCATGCCGCGGAACTCCTCGCCGGCGAAAAAGAGCGCGGTAGAAGCCTACGGCGGGCAAATCACTGAATCCGAGCCGAATATCGCATCGCGCGAAGCCGTCACCGCCCAAGTGATCAAGCGAACCGGTGCGTATCTGGTGCATCCTTACAACGATGCGCGGGTTATCGCCGGACAAGGAACCGCGGCGCTGGAGTTGCTTGAGGAAATCCCCGATCTCGATGTGATGATCACCCCGGCCAGCGGTGGCGGATTGCTCAGTGGCACCGCCATCGCCGCGAAGAGTCTGCGCCCAACGATCCGCGTGATAGGCGGTGAGCCGCGCAACGCGGACGACGTTTACCGCTCGCTCGCCTCTGGAAAAATCGAAGCGGCGGCAGCCACCGAGACCATGGCGGACGGATTGCGCGCCACCTTGTGCCCGCTCACGTTTTCAATTCTTCGCGAACGAGTGGACGAAGTGTCGCTGGTGACGGAAGAAGAAATCGTGCAGGCCATGCTGTTGTTGTGGGAGCGCACAAAATTGGTCGTAGAACCTTCCGGCGCCGTGGCCGCTGCGCCGGCGCTCTTTCGAAAAGTCGGCGCCGCGGGCAAGAGGATCGGCATCATCCTCTCGGGCGGGAACCTCGACCTGCGCAAACTTCCCTTCTCCTAATTCCATTTATTCCGCGCACTTTTTTCGCAGCAATCGCTCTGCTATCTATAGGTCGTCGAGCGGGCGCCAATCATTCGGTGGAAATGCAATCCTCCAGAAATTAGGCGCTGGAGAATCGAATTCGATGGGAATCTGAAATCCGTCGGGCATCTCGCGCGATGGACGGACCACCTTGCAGGCCACGCGTTCCTTCGTTCCAGAATGCTCCAGCACGAAGCGTGTTTCCGGCGGCAGTCCCTGTTTCAGAATAATCATGGCACCGTGATTGTTCACGCTCAGCGTCACGGTTTCAAATGTTGTGAGTTTGCCGTTGAGCGCCACGTACAGGCTGGCGCGTACACGAAGTAGCACGCGCTGACTGCGCCGTTTTTCCTCTCCCGCGGCCGCGTGAGCTTCGCCCGCCAACCCGACTTTGTGCGCTCGCACCGGACTGGGCGGCGCTGCCGCCCGAGCGGGCGTCGGCGCTGATCTCAGCGGTGACGCATAAGTTCTCGCTGCAGGGACCCTTAACGGTTCAAGTTTCAAAGCTCCACACCCCAGAAATTTTGGTCGGCCGAAATGAACTCTACCCCCACATCCCAACCGTCCGGCCGCCGCATCCCCTTCCACACGACGTGCCCATCCACAGCGCGGCGCGTGGCCATGTTTGTCACGCGTAATCTCTGTTGCAATTCAACTTCCTTTGGAGACACCAGCAGGCAGCCGTAGGCATTCACGACCCGGGTTATCGCGGGCTCCTGGCTCAGCGGGCCGCCGTGCCCGTTCAACTCTATCGTGACAGGCACGCGCGAATTCATCCGCGGACCGCGCCGCTTCTTGCGCATTCTTATGTCTCTAGGCAGGTCGACACCAAATGGCATCCTGATTGACTCCCCGCGAGGCTGGCACGAAACACGGGTAAGCAATCCCACATTCCGGGACGTATGCACGTCCTGAACTCATGCTAGATAGCAGCACTAGTACGGTCAATGGTACGAAGTGACAGGTAGTTTTGGTACAGCTTTAGATGCGCACCTGTACTCGCGGACAAGCAGACGAAGAATTTACGAAGCGAGAAATTTCCGTTCGGCGACCTTGCTAATCCGCGGTAACGTGGCCATCCGCAAGATCGGCATTCCTTTTTCCGGTCACTTTCCCAAAATGGTCCTCCAGCCAGCGCTGGAACGTATCCATATATGTATAGAAGACCGGCGTCAGGTATAGCGTAACCATTTGCGAGAAGATCAGGCCGCCGACCACTGCCAGCCCCAGCGGGCGACGCGCATCCGCTCCCGCGCCGATACCGAAAGCGATGGGCACCGTGCCCATCAGCGCCGCCATGGTCGTCATCGTGATCGGGCGGAAGCGAATCAGGCAGCCCTCGTAGATCGCTTCCGCCGCCGTCTTGTGCCCGGTGCGTTCGCGTTCCACAGCAAAGTCCACCATCATGATCGCGTTTTTCTTCACGATCCCGATCAGCATGATGACACCTACGAATCCGTAGAGGTCCAGGCTCAGATGGAAAATCTGCAGCGTCAGGAGCGCGCCGAATGCTGCGGACGGCAGCCCCGAAAGAATCGTGATCGGATGAATGAAACTCTCGTACAGAATTCCCAGCACGATGTAAATCACCAGGACAGCCATCAGTAGTAGCAGGCCGAGGCCGGTGAGCGAAGCCTCGAACGCTTTCGCGGTTCCCTGAAATTGTGCCGTCACCGTGGGGGGCAGTTCTTCGCGCGCCAGCCTCTTCACGGAATCCACGGCGTCGCCGATGGCTGTGTCATTCGCTAAATTGAAAGATATCGTGACTGCCGGAAGCTGGCCGAAGTGATTCACGGTGAGCGGCCCCAGGCTGGACGTAAGACGAGCCACTGCGCTCAACGGCACCAGCGTCCCGCTGCTCGAGCGGATATAGAGCATTGAAAGAGCCGCGGGATCTTTCTGGTATTTATCCTGCAGCTCCATGATCACCCAGTATTCGTCGTTGGGTGCATAGATGGTGGAAACCTGCCGCTGGCCGTAGGCGGTATAGAGCGCATCTTCGATTTGTTCGGCGGTCACGCCCAGCGCTGAAGCTTTGTCGCGATCAATGTTGACGTTCACCTGCGGATTCGCGATCAGCAGGTCGCTCGTCACATCTTGCAAGCCTGCAAGCTTGGCCATCTTCTGTTGAAACGCCGCCGATTCGCGGTAAAGCTCCTGTGTGTCCGGGCTTTGCAGCGTGAGCTGGTATTGGCTTTTGGTAAGTTCGCCGCCCACCTGGATCGGCGGCAGGTTTTGCATGTAAGCGTTCATGCCGGTCACGGTTGCGAATTTCACGCTCAATTCGGCGATCACCTCATCAATCGTGGTGCGATGCGCAAAGAGCGGCGAGATCGCTCGCAGCGCGCTTCCCACGGCCGGAACCGTGCCGTACTTCGCCTGCCACGCCAGTATTGTTGGACTCGGGATCAGCGCGCGGTCGGGGCGGTCTTTCAGGTGCAGGAACATGATTCCCGAATTGCTCGACGAAAAGTCGCCCACGCCCGAAAAAAAATCCCGCACGTTAGGATCCGCTAGCGCGATCTTGTTCAATTCCAGCTGGTGCGCCCGCATCGAATCAAACGAAATTCCCTGCTGCGCTTCTGTGGAAATGAAAATCTGGGAGCGGTCTTCCGGCGGCAGAAATCCCTTGGGTATCACCACAAATTGCCAGACAGTAACAATCAATATAACGCCGGAAACCGCCATCACGAACACACGGTGACGCAGCGACCACTGCAGCGAAACGTCGTAGTAGTGCAGCAGACGATCGAAAAATCGCTCCAGCGCCATATAAATGCTGCCGTGCTTCTGTTCGGCCACAGGGCGCAAAAATCGGCTGCATAGCATCGGCGTGAGGGTCAGGGAGACGAAGCCGGAAACCAGAATCGCTGTGATGATGACCACCGCAAACTCGTGCAACAGCCGCCCCATGATTCCGCCCATCAGAAACACAGGCAAGAACACGGCTGCCAGCGAAATCGTCATGGATAGAATCGTGAAACCAATCTCGCGCGACCCGCTCAGCGCGGCTTCCATCACGCCCTCGCCCATTTCCATGTGGCGCACGATGTTTTCCAGCATCACGATGGCGTCGTCCACCACGAAGCCCACCGAAAGCGTCAGCGCCATCAGCGAAAGATTATCAATCGTGTAGTTCAGCACATACATCACGCCGAACGTGCCGATGATGGACATCGGCAGCGCAAAACTGGGAATCAACGTGGCGGACAGATTTCGCAAGAACAGGAATATGACCAGGATCACCAGCGCAATGGCTAGAAACAGCGTGAATTTCACGTCCGCAACGGAATTGCGGATGGATTCCGAAGCGTCGTACAGCGTTTCCATCTGAATGGAAGGCGGGATGATCGCGCGAAACTGTGGCAGAAGTTGTTTTACTGCATCCACAACTTCCACGGTGTTTGTGCCGGGCTGACGCTCGATCGCGAGCACCACGGAATCCGTGTCGTTCCACCAATTCGCGACGCGATTGTTCTGCACGCTGTCGAGAACTTTGCCCACGTCTTCCAAACGCACCGGCGAGCCGTTGCGATACGCGATAATCAGCGGGCGATACACCGAGGCATGCGTCAGTTGCCCGTCGGCCTGTAGCGTAAACGCCCGATGGTCGCCGTACAAAGTTCCCACCGGCAGATTCACGTTGCCGTTCTGCACCGCGGTATGGACTTCGTCAATTCCGATTTGCCGCGTGGCCATCGCCTGCGGATCCAGTTGAATCCGCACCGAATATTTCTGCGAGCCATACACCTGCACCTGCGCCACGCCTTTCACCATCGAAATCCGCTGGCCCATCAGCGTTTCCGCATAGCGGTCCACGGTGTAGCCCGGCAGCGATTTCGAGCCCATCGCGACGTACAGGATGGGCTGGTCCGCAGGATTCACTTTGTTGTACGTCGGCGGCGTAGGCATGTTCGGCGGAAGCTGCGAAGAAGCGCGCGATATTGCCGCCTGCACGTCTTGCGCTGCGCCATCAATGTTGCGGCTGAGGTCGAATTGCAATGTGATCGAGGTTCCGCCGAGCGAGCTCGAGGAGGTCATCGAATCAATGCCGGCGATGGTGGAGAATTGCTTTTCGAGCGGAGTGGCGATCGCAGAAGCGACGGTGTCTGGACTCGCGCCCGGCAGTGAAGCGCCGACTTCAATCGTGGGATAGTCAACGTTAGGAAGTTCGCTCACCGCGAGCGCGCGGTAGCCGAGGATTCCGAACAGCAGAATCGCAAGCATGACCAGGGTGGTCATGACTGGCCGGCGAACAAATGGTTCGGCGATGCTGATCATCTTTGTGCGGTGAACCTCTCTAGCTTCCCGCGCTAGCCGCTTTTACTTGTACTTTGATTCCCGGAATCAGGCGCAACTGCCCGTCGGTGACGACCGTATCTCCGGGCGCGACCCCGCTCGCAATCACCGATTCGCCTTCTAATTGCCTCGCCACTTTTACCGGGCGCGATTCCACCGTCTGATCCGCTTTCACGACAAAAATAAAATCACCAGACTGGCCCGCTTGCACCGCCTGCGACGGAACCACGATAGCTTTTTCTTCTTCCGCGAGGCGCAAGGACACCGTGGAAAACTGCCCCGGCCACAAACGATGATCCTCGTTCGGAAAAGTTCCCTTCAGTTTGATCGTTCCAGTGGTGTTGTCCACGTTGTTGTCCACGAACGTTAGATAGCCCACTTCGGAGACCGTTTCGCCGTAAGGCGTTGCTTCGATCTGCAGACGCCCGCCTCCCATATACTTTTTCACGACGCCCAAATATTGTTCGGGCACGGAGAAATCCACGAAGATGGGCGAAATCTGGTTGATCACCACCAGAATCGGAACGTCGTTCTCTTTCACCAGGTTTCCGGGATACACCTGCAACGCTCCGGTGCGCCCGTCAGTCGGTGAATAAATCGTGCAGTACTGCAGCTGCAGCTTGGACGATTGCACCGCGGCCTGGTCGGCGTGAACCAACGCTTCTTGCGCGTCCGCGGTGGCTTTCATCTGGTCGTACTGTTCTTTGGGCGCGACGCCCGCGTCGTAAAGCTTTTGGTAGCGCGCGGATTGCACCTGATTGAGTTCCGCCTGCGCTTGGTCGCGCGCGAGGTTCGCTTCGGACTGCGCGAGCGCCGACTGAAACGGCCTGGCATCAAGCGTGAAAAGCAGGTCACCTTTGCTGACGAAGTCGCCCTGCTTGAAATGCACCTGCTCCAGGATGGCGTTTACCTGGCTCTTGATTGAAACCGTCGAGTAGGCTTCCGCGGTGCCGATTGCCGTGAGATTGATCGGAACGGTTTTCTGTACCGCTTTCGCTACCGTCACCGGAACCGCGAGATTCGGCGCGGTTTCCGCGGTCTTGGTGCTGCAGGCGGAGAGGCAGAGCAGGATCGCTGGCAGAACCGCCGTGAGCGCGGCGCGCATGAAAACCCTTTGGAGTCGTTGCGTCATGGTTCGTTTGGGTGGCTGCGAAAAGTTTCGGTTATCCGCTTGCCCAGCACGATCGGGACACGAGCTGCGGTCGATTTCCGGGCGCGATTTCCATCTATTTTACAACCTGTCGCGCAGATTGGGCCAAGATTCTGCGTTGCAGCCGCAGGCGATTCGATTTCACATCCACTTGCGGTATTTACGTACACCCCGGCAACCTTTTAGACGTAAGACAACGCGGAAGGCTTCATGAAAAATTAGGCGCGGGGTCAGACGGCGGCGGCTTGGTCGAGGAACCACAGCACGCGGCCATTGGCCGGGCGGATACGTCCGGCTGGGTATGTGCTGGGACGACCGTCCGGCTCGGCGCGCAAGGCGGAGAGAATTGGACGCTTGTTTTCCCCGGCTACCAGGAAATACGTGTTTCGGCTGGAGTTCAGCACTGGAAGCGTGAACGTCAAGCGGTTCGGCGGCACGGCGGCGACTTGAACGGGTACCACCCAGCGTTTCTTTTCTTCCAGTGCAGAGGAATCCGGGAACAGCGAAGCCGTGTGGCCTTCGGGACCCAGGCCCAGCAGAGTGACGTCGAATGCGGGCGCGGAGGAGCCGAAAAATTTCCGCAATTCCTGGTCGTAGGCTTCGGCGGCTTGTTCGGGCGTCGGCAAACTCGTGGGAGCGGCATGAACGTTGGCGGTGGGAATCGGCACGTGCGATAGCAGGGCCTCGCGGGTCATGCGGTAGTTGCTGAGCGGGTCGCCCGGCGGAACATAACGCTCGTCACCCCAAAAGAGGTGCACGCGATTCCAGTCCGTTTCGTCGCGATATTTTTCGTTGGCGGCCCAGAGCGCATACATTTTTTCGGGAGTGTGGCCGCCGGAAAGAGCGATGGCGCAGCGGCCGCGCTGGGCGATGGCCTCGCGTAGATCGCTGAGCAATTCCTCGAGAGCGGCGCGGCTGAGCGTATCAATATTTGGAAATATGCGAGTGTCGAGTTTCATTTTACTCTGCGCCTCATTTTACATTTGCCACAGCTTTTCGTATTTTGTGCTGCGAAATTATTTTGCCGCTCCGCTGATTCCCAGTTGCACCAAATCCGTGCGCAGCTGGTCAACGTTCTGAAATTGAATCGTGTGCATTCCCAGTTCGCGCGCTAATTCCAGGTTCAGGCCACGATCGTCTATGAAAACGCACTCTTGTGGTTCGCGTTGCGAAATTTTCAGTGCCAGTCTGTAGATTTGTTCTTCCGGCTTGCGCACACCCAGATAGCAGGAGCTGAAAAATGCCTGGAAATACTGGCGCAGGCTAAATTTGTGAACCCGATATTCATTGATCTCGAGCGATTCATTGTTGAGCGAAGCCATCAAATAGCTGCGCGGCTGCACCAGCGTAGCCAGAAATTCCAAGGACGGTGCGAACGGCTGGGATTGTTCGAACATAAACTGCTTGAAATCGTCCGGGGTGAAGGCGCGTTCGCGGTAAAAAATGGTGCGGCGCAGATATTCATCGAGCGTGGCGCGGCCGGTCTCGAACGCGTTCAGCATGAGCTCGTGGCGGTCTTCGAAATCGGCCCAATCCAAGTGAAACTTTTCGACGGCGGCGCGGCGTGAATTGCGATCCCAACCGTTGGTGAGAATTACGCCACCGTTGTCCCAGAACAACGCGCCAATTTCCGTCATGCTTCCCTCAGGCCGCTATGGATCAAGCGGGATGGCTCGCGGCTGACCAGCGGGACTATTATCTCTTCGAATGCCCGCGCGCCGAAAGTAATTTATCATCGCGCCGAATTCGCACCCGTGGGCAGAGCCTTTTGTCGTAGCATCCTTCTGCAAAGCACTCGGAACTACGGATGGCATGGGCACGCGCCGCAAAAAAACGCAACCAACAGTTTTCACGATCGGGCATTCCACCCGGCCGCTCGAGGAATTCATCGAGATTCTGAAGGCGCATGGCGTACAACGCGTTGTGGACGTTCGCAGCGTGCCTCGTTCCCGCCACAATCCGCAATTTAATCGAGAATCGCTCGCCCGGCATTTGCGCGCGGCTCGCATCGGGTACGTTCATCTAAAGAAACTCGGCGGGTTGCGCCATGCCAAAGCGGATTCGAAAAATCTGGGCTGGCACAACGCCAGCTTCCGCGGTTTTGCCGATTATATGCAGACCGCGGATTTTCAGGTCGGCCTGGCGCGGCTGGAAAAGCTGGCGGCGACGAAGCCGTCGGCAGTAATGTGCGCGGAAGCCGTGCCTTGGCGCTGTCACCGCTCGCTGATTGCCGACGCTCTGCTGTTGCGCCAGTTCCCCGTCGAAGACATCATGACCGCCGCACGGGCTCAGGCTCACAAACTTACACCGTTTGCGCGCGTGCGCGGATTGCAGATTACCTATCCAACCGACGAACGCGTGAAGAGATGAGATGGTGCGTGCGGCGACCGCGTAGCAGGGCGCGTCGTTAGTGGAGTGAGGGCGCGGCTACGCCTTTGGGTGGTCGCTTCATGATGAAGCACAGCGGCGCCAGGCACGCGACGATGATCGCCAAACCCGAGACGACATCAGTGTAGGCGAGCGTCGCGGCTTGCTGTTGGAGCAATGCGGCGGCGCGGGCATAGGCTTGGTGCGCGGCGTCCGACGGGCTGAGGCCTTGGCTGCGGAGCGTGGCGGTGAGGCCGTCAATCATTTGGCGGAAGCGCGGGTTGCCTTCACTCATGTGGCCGGATAGATAAGTTTGGCGCTGCTGCGTGCCGCGAGTGATAAACGTGGCAAGCAGCGCGATGCCGATGCTGCCCCCGATGTTGCGAATGAAGCTGATCATGCTGGAGATTTGATTATTTTTTTCGGGCGGGACGTCCACGTAGGAAAGCATGTTCGATGGAACGAAGATGAAGGCCAGGCCGGCGACCTGATAGACGCGGAGCATGGCGGCGGTGCGGAAGTCCATGCCGAGGCTGAGGTGGGTCGTCATGTAATAGAGCGCGGCGGCGGTGGTAGCAAAGCCGACAGACATGAGGAGGCGCTGGTCCATTTTCGAGACGAGAAAGCCGGAGAGCGGCATCATGAGCATCATGATGAAACCGCCGCCGGCGAGGGCTTCTCCGGCGCTGACGGCGGAGTAGCCCATGAGTAGCTGCAGATATTGCGGGATCAAGACCGTGGTGCCGTACAAAACGGCCCCAAGAACGAACATGAAGAACATCGCCGTTGCGAAATTGCGTTTCTTGAGAAGCGTGAGTTCGACGATGGGATGCTCATGCCGCCATTCCCAGATGACCCAGGTCACAAGCAGGATGATTGATGCTGCCAGTAGTGCGGTGATCCAGTGCGAGGAAAACCAATCGGCTTCCTGGCCTTTGTCGAGGACCAGTTGCAGGCTGCCGATGCCGAGCGCGACGAGGCCGAGCCCCATGTAGTCAACGCGAATGCCCTTGCGGCGTTCTTTTTCTATTTTCAGGTACGGCGGGTCTTCTACCAGGCGATGGGTGAGATATAGAGAGATCAGGCTTATCGGAACGTTGATGTAAAAAATCCAGCGCCAGCTGTAGTTGTCGGTAATCCATCCGCCGATTGTGGGGCCGATCGCGGGCGCGACCACCACCGCCATTCCGTACACAGCAAAGGCCATGCCGCGTTTCGAGAGGGAGAAGGTGTCGGCGAGAATGGCTTGTTCGCTGGGCTGGAGGCCTCCGCCGCCGGCACCTTGCAGCACACGGAAGAAAATCAGCATGCCGAGACTGGGCGCAAGGCCGCAGAGGAAACTGCTCGCGGCGAAAAGCGCGACGCAGGACATGTAGAAGCGTTTGCGGCCCATGCGCGTGGCGAGCCAAGCGCTGATGGGCAGGATAATTGCGTTCGAAACCAGGTAGCTGGTCAGGACCCATGTGGATTCGTCGGAACTGGCGCCCAGAGAGCCAGCGATATGTGGCAGCGCGACGTTAGCGATAGAAGTATCGAGAACTTCCATGAAGGTGGCGAGGGTCACCGTCAAGGCGATGAGCCACGGATTGTGGCGAGGACGCCAGGCTGCGATGTCGAAGGATGAGTCAGCGGTTAAGCTGGCAGTGGCCACGAATCACCTTTGCTGGCGCGTGTGGATGACCTAGTATATACATGCATGTATGTATCTTGTAAAGGACTGCGAAATGTGAGAGAAACCGAACCATGAACACCTCTTCGATTGTCACATCTGGCCGCCGTAAGAAAGCTGCCCCTACGTCGCCGTCCCGGCAGCAGGCGCGTACCGCGGCTACGCGGCGAAAGCTATTGCTCGCAGCGGAACAGACATTTGCGCACGATGGGTATGAGGCGGCACGATTGGAAGATATTGCAGCGCGGGCGGGATATACGCGTGGGGCGTTCTACGCCAACTTTGACAGTAAGGAAGATATTTTTTTCGCGCTGCTGGAACAGTGGGTGGCGCAGCGGATCTCCGAAGTGAACGAACTACTGCGGCGGCACGAAAATCCGCAGCAGCGTTTGCGCGCGCTGCGCGAACACTACGCGCAGATTGCGAAGGACCGGCGGCTGGCCCTGCTATCGCTTGAATTCAAACTTTTCGCGGTGCGCCATCCGGAAGCTCACGCACGATTGCGGGCGCGGCAGAGAGGGTTGCGTTCTTGCGGCGGGGATATTCTGCGTCGGGTGATGAAATCACTCGGGCGGTCTTTGCCGATATCGAGCGCGGCCGCAGCCACTGCTTTGGGCGCGTTTTCACATGCGATGTTGCTTGAGCATTTGGTGGATTCCAGTTCGCTGTCGGATGCGGAGATTCGCCATCTCTTGGGATTATTTTTTGACGCCGTGGTGGCAAGCCAGAAGCAGTAAGCAGACAACGCCAGACTCTGCCCGGTTCGATGAATCCCTCCACGTACCCTTCGATCTCGCGGGTCGGCATTTCGGGATGAATCGCGCCGCAACGCGATCCACGGATTCAAAAGCAATTCCAAAAGCAGATTCAACCGCGCCAGTGCGTAGCGCTCAGGGGATTTCCCTTCCCTCCCCTGCATCCAATACCCAAAACCGATGCGCGGCTTTTTCGCGATCGAGGGCGCGCTGCAGTTCGTTTACCGGCTCCTGCTCGCCGTCATCAGCCAAGTGGAACGTGCCGAAGTGAATCGCGATGCTGGTAGCCGCGCCTACTTCTTTGTGTGCACGGACTGCATCTGCGGGAGAAATGTGCACCGGGCCCATGAACCACAGGGGGCGATATGCGCCGATGGGCAGGAATGCCAGACGGATTTCCGGAAAACGCTCGCGGATCGCGGCGAAATGCGATCCGTAGCCGGTGTCTCCGGCGAAATAAATTGTGCCGGAGGCGCTTTCGATTACGTAGCCGCACCACAGAGTTCTGTTGCGATCGCCTAAGCTGCGGCCGGAGAAATGGCGGGCGGGAACGGCGGTCACCGTAATTTTGTCGAACGCGTCGGCGGATTGCCACCAATCCATTTCCTGAATTTGCGAATCGCGCGCGATGCCGTGCGACGTCAGGCGCGCGCACACTCCGAGCGGGACGGCAAAAGCCGGATGCCATTGCACGCCGATGCGGCGCAGAGTGGGTAGATCAAAATGATCGTAATGGTCGTGGCTCTGCAGGACCAGATCAATTGAGGGAAGCTGGTCGAATTGAATTCCCAGTGCGCGGTGGCGCGGCGGTCCAATCCAGGAAAGCGGGCTGGCGCGATGCGACCAGATCGGATCACACAGAATGTTCAGCCCTTCGAGCTGGATCAGAACCGATGAATGCCCGACGAACGTAGCGCGGATTTTTCCTTCGTCCACGCGTTCGGGTGGAGTGGCTCCCGGCGACGCGTCGATCCATTTGCGCCAAGACGAGGGCCTGCGCGTGAGCATCCATTTGAGCACGCTGCCACCACCGTGCATCGGTGCGCCGTCACGTGGATTGAAGAAATGTTCGCCGTCGAAGTGGTCGGAGCTCGGTCCGCTGTAAAGTGGCATCTCGGGTTGGGTTGCGTTATTTCTCCGCGGCGGCGCTGGCTTTCGGAATTGCGGGAGAAGCGGCCGGCGCGCCGGTAACGCGAGCGGGCGCCCAAGTTCGGACCGAAGTGCCTCCGCTGACCATGTCCTGAATGTTGCCGCTAAAGAAAATGTACGGGTGCACGGGTTCAAGCGCAGAGGCTTCGTCGAGGCGCTTGCGCAAATCCGGCGGAATGGAAATCTCCGCGGCTTGCAGGTTGTCGTTGAGCTGAGAAATTTTCGTGGCGCCAATGATGGTGGAGGTAACGCCGGGCTGAGTGATCACCCAATTCAGCGCGACTTGCGCGGGCGACTTGTTGATTTGTTTCGCGACAGCCACCAGTGCATCACTGATTTTCCAATTGCGTTCGCTGAACTTGTTGAACGCTGGGTTGCCGGAAGCTTTGGTGGTTTCCAGCCGCCCAACACCCTTGCCGGAATTTCCTTCGCGCGTGTATTTTCCCGTGAGGAAACCGCCGGCGAGAGGACTCCAGGGACACAGGGCAATTCCCAGCTCCTGCGCGGCGGGAATGTGTTCGCGCTCGATATTTCGTTCGACCAGCGAATATTCCAACTGCAGCGCGATCAGGCGCTCCTTGCCTTCTTTTTCAGCGAGCGTTTGCGCACGGGCGACGTACCACGCGGGCGTGTCTGAAAATCCGTAGTAGCGAATTTTGCCATCACGGACGAGGTCATTCATGGTGGCGAGGACTTCTTCGACGGGAGTAACCGTGTCCCACGCGTGCAGCCAGTAGAGATCAATGTAGTCGGTCTGCAGGCGCCGCAACGAGGCTTCGAGCGATTGATAGATATTTTTGCGACCGTTGCCGCCGGAATTGGGGTTACCAGGCTCTGTGTTGAAAGTGAATTTTGTCGCGAGAACGATGCGGTCGCGGAGTTTTTTATCGGCGACGAATTTCCCCACCATTTGTTCGCTCTTGCCCTGCGTGTACAGGTTCGCAGTGTCCACGAAGTTGCCGCCCTGGTCGGCGTAGCGCTCGAATATTTCGCGAGCTTGGGGCTCTTCGCTGCCCCAGCCCCATTCGGTGCCGAACGTCATCGTGCCCAGCGACAATGGGCTCACGCGCAAACCGGAACGTCCTAGCGTCACATAGTCGGTCAAGCTCATCGGTTGCCTCCCGGTCTCTTGGATGCCGCGCGTCACTCGCGCGATTCCATCAATCCGCGCGTCTCACCTGAGCGCGGCACCACGGCCGTCGTCCCCGACGCAAACATCGTTTCCTATTTGGAGCGCACGCGATTATCCTATGGGACTTCGGCGCGAGGCGCAATCGAGAGGTCCAGCGGTGACGCAGATTGTAACGCAGAAAGTTTCGTTGCAAGTGGCGGACGGGAGCGCGATGAACGCTTACGTGGCGCGTCCCGCCGATGGCACGGCGCAGCCGGGGCTGCTGGTATTTCAAGAGGCGTTTGGAGTGAACGCCCACATTCGCGATGTGACGGAGCGTTGCGCGCGCGCCGGGGTGGTGGCGATTGCGCCGGAACTGTTTCATCGCACAGCAGCGGGGTTCGAGGGAAAATATGATGAGTTCTCTGCCACCGTGCCGCACATGAAGGCGATGAGCGTTGAGGGGATGACGCAGGATATTCGCACGGCTTACGATTGGCTGCTGGGTGATCCACAGGTGCGCAAGGGCGCGATCGCGAGCATTGGATTTTGCATGGGCGGGCGGGCGTCGTTTTTGGCGAACGCGACCGTGCCTTTGCAGGCGGCGATTTCGTTTTATGGCGGCGGGATTGCGCCAGCGTTGCTACCGCAGGTGACGAACTTGCATGCGCCGATGCTGTTCTTCTGGGGCGGGAAGGACAAGCATATTGGCGTTGAGCAGATTCGGGCGGTCGTGGATGAATGCAAGCGGCTGGGGAAGCCGTATGTGAACGTTGAGATCTCAGACGCGGACCACGGCTTTTTCTGCGACGCGCGAGCGAGCTACCATCCTGAAGCTGCGAATCTTGCCTGGAATATTTGCGAGACCTTCCTGCATTTTCACGTACACAGGCCAGAACTACGCAAGCGGGTGCGTTAGTGATGTTGCGATGTGGAATTTTGCGGTTCGCTGCACGGGGCAGCGACGGTGGCGGAAAAAAATAGCGGGTGAGTCTGTAAGCCGGATTCTGTGCGCTGCGCAATCGTTGTCCCGACTTGCGTCGAGACTTTCGCTCGCGCCGCGCGATGATCATTCCTCTAGGTCCCGGATCGCTCCGGGACTCCAGCAGCCTACCCGAGGGTTGCAGCAATTTGCTCCTTCGAGCGCCTTGCATACGGGCTGGGCCAGCCCTCCCCTCCTATTTGGCCTTGCTCCACGCGGGGTTTTCCGTGCCCCGGATGTTGCCATCCGGGCGGTGGGCTCTTACCCCACCTTTTCACCCTTGCCAAATGCGCTGCGCCGAAACAGGCAGCCCCGTGGTTTCCCGCAGGCCTGCCGCCGAGGTGCAAGCATCACCGGCGGTTTAATTTTCTGTGGCACTTTCCGTAGCCGTCGCAAGATCCCCAGAAGCTGCCAGTGGCAGCTTCGAAGGGCTCCTCGCGACAACCCCCTGGCGTTACCAGGCGCGTCGCCCTGTAGTCCCACACTCTTGCGAGCTGAGGACTATTGGAGTCCGGACTTTCCTCCCGTCTGCGTTTCTTGCGAGACGCGAACCGGCGATCATCCGACTCACCCGCTGCAGGAATTATACGCCGAGAACGGGAGCGCGGCAATTTGCGCGGGGCAGGGGTGTGCGTTAGTCGGGCAGGTCCAAATAGATGACATAGCCGATGCGTCGCGCTACGTCTTGCCGCCTTGGCTCGGTGAATGCGTAGTAGTCGCGGGCTTCGATACGCAACGCGTTGGTCCGATTGGGTTGGCAATCAACGCCGCCGCCGAAGTTGATAGCGTTGCCTGTGTCAAAGAGCCGCGAGTAGCCCGCGGTGAAGAATGGGATGAACTTCTCGTTGGAGTTGATCTTCCGCCTGGTGAGGTAGTTTGCGGAGAAAAGCGCAGAACCGGTTTTGAGATTGGCCCACGGCCCGATATAGCCGCCTTCGAGCAGGAGGCCTTGCCACGAGTTTGTCGGAGCCACCGCGAACGATGCGCCCAGTTGCATCGCGCATCGCGAATGGCCATGCGAGAGACTCGCGCCGGCGCCGCCGAACGGCACGAACTGCGGATAATTCACCAATGAAGGATCATTCGCGGATTGGGCACTGGATTCGGGCGCGGCGGCTAGCGCGAGCGTGATTGCCAAAGCGATGGCGCAGAAGATTGCGATTTTTCTGGCGGCGATTCGATTCGAAGAATTTGCCGGGCTGGTTTGCACGGCCGCCTCCCGCAAGCGATGTGGGATCGAAACTACAATTTCGAAACCGCATTGATGCAACGGGAGTGCCACTTGCTTCTATGGGTAAACTCGCACAAATATGGGATTTTCGAAAAGATGCTGCGGCGACGTACGGCGCAGCGCGCAAGAATTAGCCGTCACTGTCAGCAAGCCCTAGCAGTTTGCTTGGAAGCTACTTGGCGTTTGTGAGTTTTTCGAACTGGGCTTCAGTGAGGATTGTGACGCCGAGGTCTTTGGCTTTGTCTAGCTTGGAGCCGGCGTCTTCGCCTACTACGACGTAGGTGGTTTTCTTGCTTACGGAGTTGCCGGGTTTGCCGCCGTGGGAAATTACCAGGGCTTCGGCTTCTTCGCGGGTGCGTTTGGCCAGGGTCCCGGTGAAGACAAAGGTCATGCCGGCGAAGCGCGCAGACACCGGGGCCTGGCGTTCCTCCTTCATGTTCACGCCCACGGCACGGAGATGCTCAATGAGCTTGCGATTGGCGGACTCTGAGAAAAATTCGCGCACCCCTTCCGCCACCTTCGGGCCTACCTCGGGAACTTCCATCAATTCTTCCTGGCTGGCTTCCGCAAGCTTGGCCATTGAGCCGAAATGTTCGGCAAGCAGTTGCGCGGTGCGTTCCCCGACGAAAGGCATGCCGATCGCGTAGATCAGTCGCGCCAAGCTGTTCTTCTTGCTGCCGGCGATTTCATCCAGCAGATTTTGCGCGGATTTTTCTCCCATGCGTTCGAGATTTTCCAGAGTCTTCAGATCCAGTTTGTAAAGCCCCGCGAAATCCTTCACCAAATCCTTTTCGAGCAGCTGGTCCACGATTTTTTCACCCAGGCCATCAATATTCATCGCGTGCCGCCCGGCGAAGTGCAGCAGCGATTCCCTCTTGCGTGCGGGACAGGACACATTCACGCAGCGGTAGGCCACCTCGCCTTCGGCGCGGTGCACGCGCATGCCGCAGACGGGACATTTCTCCGGCATCTTGAATTCTTTTTCTTCCTTGCCGTGCTTCACCACTTTCAGCACGTGCGGGATCACTTCGCCGGCCCGCTCGACCAGCACCGTATCGCCGGCGTGGACGCCGAGGCGTTGCACTTCGTCCATATTGTGCAGCGTGGATTTGGTGACGGTGACGCCGCCAATTTGCACCGGTTCGAAAACCGCGAACGGAGTGAGCACACCAGTCCGGCCAACGCTCACTTCGATTTGTTTCAGCAGCGTGGTTTCCTGGTGCGCTTGATATTTGTAGGCGATGGCCCAGCGGGGGGCTTTCGAAGTGAAGCCCAGCTCGTTCTGCAAACCGACTTCGTTCACCTTCACCACGATTCCGTCAATATCGTACCCGAGCTTCTCGCGCTTGGCGTCCCACTTGGTGATGTAATCCTCCACTTCCGTGACGCCGTGGCACAGCGCCCAGTCCGCGCTAACCTTGAATCGCAATTCGTTCAGCGCTTCGAGTACTTCGGAGTGTCGTTTCTTCGGCACGCGGCCATCCACCAGCAGGTAGTAAGCGAAAAAACCGAGGCCGCGTGATGCCGTAATGTTGGGATCGAGCACGCGCACCGAACCGGCGGCTGCGTTGCGCGGATTGGCATAGCGCTTTTCGCCTTTCGCGTCTTGCTGTTCGTTCATGGCTTCAAAAGCTTTGCGGGTCATGATGGCTTCGCCGCGCACCTCGAACGAATGCGGGATGGCGGCTTTCTTGAGTTGGGCGGCATCAATCCACAGAGGAATCGAGCGGATGGTGCGGACGTTGGGCGTAACATCCTCACCCGTGGTGCCATCGCCGCGCGTGACGCCGCGGACTAACGCGCCCTTTTCGTAAATCAAGGACATGCTCAGCCCGTCGAATTTGTGTTCCGTGACGTATTCCACTTTTTCGCGGCCAGTAAGCTCGCGCACGCGGCGATCGAAATTCGCGAGATCCTCGAAAGAGAAGGCGTTGTCCAGGCTGATCATCGGCGTCTTGTGCCGGACTTGCTGAAAACCATCGCGCGGAGCCCCGCCGGCCCGTTGCGTGGGCGAATCAGGCGTCACGAGCTTCGGATTTTCGGCTTCCAGCTTTTTCAGCTGGTTCATCAACTTGTCGAAGGCCGCGTCGGAGATTTCCGGATCATCGTTTACGAAATACAAATATTCGTGACGACGGATTTTCTCACGCAGACGTTCGATTTCTTTTGCAACCGCACTGTTCTTAGCCATGAACACCCCGTGCCAATGCCATCGGTGAATTGCGCCGGGTATTATACAATGACCGTTTAGTTTCACAGGATGACCGCAAACCTATGCCTGAAGGAATTCATGACGCGCTGCTGATCTACAACCCCACCAGCGGGGGGCGGCGCCACCGTCGTTTTCTGGAAATCGAGCAGGCCGTGCGGATTCTGAAGGACGCCGGAATCACCACAGAGATCGCCGCGACGACCGCAGCCGGGTCCGCGCAGGGCATCGCGCGGCAGGCTGTGGAGCAACGCCGCGGCATGGTGATTGCTTGCGGCGGCGATGGCACGGTGAATGAAATTATCAATGGCCTGGCCGGTAGCGCGGTGCCGATGGCGCTGCTTCCAGCAGGTACCGCGAATATTCTGGCGAAAGAATTGCGTATCCCCTGGGACATTCCGCACGCGGCGCGCCTGATTCACAATGGTGTGATTCGCCGTGTCGCGCTAGGCCTGGCATCTTCGCTGAACGGTAACCATTCGGCGGACATGCCTTCCGGGGGTCGTTATTTTGTCAGCGTGGGCGGCGCGGGCCCGGACGGCGCGATCGTGAACGCGGTGAATGGTGAATTGAAGAAGCGCGCTGGCGTTTTGGCTTATTGGGCGGAAGGGCTGCGCCAGCTGGTTAGTTACGATTTTCCCGAAATGCGTGTGCGCTCGGACGGACAGGAGCACCTGGCTTCGATTTTAGTGGTCGGCAGGACCGTGAATTATGGCGGGCCATTCAAGATCACCACCGGCGCGAACTTGTTCGAAGACTCATTCGAGTTCCTGACGAACTCGACGCGCAGCCGCCTGCGCTACCTCGTTTGCCTGCCCGCGCTGTGGCTCGGAAAACTGCGCAGTATGGAAGGCATTGCGGCATGGAAAGACACCGAGGTGATTTGCGAATCGGCGAACGGAGCCGTGGTCTACGCGCAGGTGGATGGCGAGCCAATCGGGCCGTTGCCGCTGGCATTTCGCATTGTCCCGGACGCGCTTTCGCTGGTTACGCCCGCAAATTTGAAGTAGCCGAGTCGCGCGTGCAAGAACGTGACGAAATCGTGCCGCTAGCAGCACGCTGAATACACGACCGTGGAGATTCTCACTCACGCGCTGGTAGCCCTGCTGCTGGCGCGGACCGGCCAGAGGCTTTTGCCGCGTTATGGGACTGCGATGCTTGTTGTTTCTGGCGTTGCGGCTGATCTCGATTTCGCTAGTTATCTTGGCGGTCCCGCGGCGTTTCTGCGGATTCATCGTGGCGGGTTGCACTCAGTTCCCTGCTCCGTTGTGTTGGTCGGTGCGATTGCGCTGGCGTTCTGCGCCGCTGCTCGACGGCACACTGCAGCAAATCCGCATTCGAACTTTCGCCCGTTGAGTTTCGTCCAGGCAATCGCGGTTTGTGCTTTCGGCGTGGTGGCGCATTTGCTTCTCGATCTCGCAAACGGAATTGGCGTGCAACTGCTGTGGCCGTTTCGTCAGCGATGGACCGCGTGGAACCTGCTCAGCACTCTCGATCCCTGGCTCTTGGCGCTTCTGGTGTTGGGGTTGCTGTTGCCGGAGGTGTTTCGCCTAGTCAGCGAGGAGATCGGCGAGCGCGCGAAAAGACCGCGCGGCCAATTCGCCGCTATTATCACTTTGCTGCTGGTTCTGATTTACGTCGCCACACGCGCAGGTCTGCACAGCCGGGCTGTGGACGAACTGAATTCGCGCGACTATCGCGGCGTTCCACCCCTGGCGGCAGGCGCCTTCCCTTCTGCGCTCTCGCCCTTCGCCTGGCGCGGCCTCGTGTCCACCGACAACGCAATTGAAGTGATCGAAATGTCGCTAACGCCCGGCGCGGACTTCGACCCGGATCGTGCCGCGCGCCACTACAAGCCGGAAGACTCAGCGGCGCTGCAAGCGGCGGAGAACACGCCCGCTGCGAAGACATTTTTACGCTACGCGCGTTTTCCGTTGGCCAGCTTTGAACGCGGCGACGACGGTTATCGGTTCACGCTGCGCGATCTGCGCTTTGCGTCCAGCGACAACAGCGCGGATAACCTCGTCGTGGGCGTAGAGCTGAGCGCGGATTTGCGACTGGTGCGGGAGGAATTTCGTTATGCCAATTCGGCGGATCGCTGATGACGGTTTTGCTGGGTGATCGAGAGACGAAGGCGGGTTACGATTTCGACGAAGAACGATGGAACACGAAGTGGGTGACGAGGTAGAGCAGCAGGACGAGCACCAACACGGCTAGCGCGAAGGCGCCGCCGTGCGATTTCAGATAATCCAAAGCAGCGTCGCCATACCGCACCGCGAGAATTCCTTCGCCGCCGTAGCGCAGCCCCCGGCCCAGCAAAATGGCCATGATAAAGGTACGCGGCGGCACCTGAAAAACCCCTTCCGCCAGGATGAATGGCTTGAACGGAAACGGCGGTGGCAGAATCGCGGGAATGAACGCGCTGAGAAATCCATTGTTATCAACCCACTCTTTGATTTTTTCCGCTTTGCCTCCCGCATGCTTGTGAAAAAAAGCCTCACCTCCCTTCTTCGCAAGGAAATACAGAACCAGGCAACCGGAGAGTGAGCCAAGCGCCGCCATCGCTGCGTAGTAGGGCATGCGCACGTGATTGGCGATGCAGAGCTCGATCAGCACCGCATCCGGGAAAAATGGGAAGGAAAGCAGCGAAGAATCAAAAAACGTAACGACGAATAATCCTCCGCCGCCGAAGGCCATGACCAAGCCCTGCAGCCACACGAGTATTTTTCGCCGCCCCATATTTGCAAATTGCTCCCGGAAATTCGCACGATTGTAACAGACTTTCCTCGCCGCTCCGGCTCGCCCGCAATTCCGCCGCGCATCCGAAAAATTGCTCTATCTGATCCGGTCAGTTAGAATTTGCGCTTGAACAATTCCACTTCAACTTCCACCTTGCTCGACAAATTGAACGCACAGCAACGCGAAGCTGTGGTGACGACCGAAGGCCCGCTGCTCGTGCTTGCCGGAGCAGGCACCGGCAAGACGCGCGTGATCACCTATCGCGTAGCCCACTTGATCGAACTGGGCGTGCCAGGCAGCGCGATCCTCGCTGTCACCTTTACCAACAAAGCCGCAAGCGTGATGAAAGAGCGCATCAGCGACCTGCTGCGCTCTACAGGACGCGACGCCTCCGAAGTCTGGGTTTCCACTTTTCACTCTTTCTGCGCGCGTCTGATTCGCCGCGAATCGCAGCACCTCGGCCTGCCGCGCGATTTTGCGATTTACGATGACGATGACCAGACCGCCGCCGTAAAGCGAGCGCTGGCGCAGCTCGATCTTTCCACCGACGATTACCCGCCGCGCAGCATGCGCGCGCAAATCAGCTACGCAAAGAATCATGGGCTCACTGCGGACGAAATGGCTGCCATGGCCGCCGAAGCTCGCGATGAGGCGCGCAAACAAGCTGCTGAGGTATTTCGCGTGTACAACGACATTCTGCGTAAGGCTGCGGCGCTGGATTTTGACGACTTGCTGCTGCGCGCCGTGGAGCTGCTGCGCGAGCATGCGGATGTACGCGCTGCGTGGAATGCGCGTTTCCATTATCTGATGGTGGACGAATTTCAGGATACCAATCGCTCGCAGGAAGAACTCGTGCGCCTGCTCGCCGGCACGCGCAAGAACGTCTGCGTGGTCGGCGATGAAGACCAATCCATTTACGCCTGGCGCGGCGCGCGTGCCGGAAACTTGAAGCGCTTCACGACGGATTTTCCGACCGCAAAGCTGATCCGCCTCGAGGAAAATTACCGCTCGACGCAAACGATCCTGGACGCGGCCGCCGCAGTCGTGAAAAACAATTCCGACCGGCTCGGAAAAACTCTCCAGGCCACACTCGGAGCGGGCGCTCGCCTGAAATTTTTTGAGGCGCCGGATTCTGCGGCAGAGGCTGAGTTTATTTGCGGCCAGTTGTCGGGACTGGTGCGCAACGAGCCGGATGCACGGATTGCGGTGCTGTATCGCACCGGCGCGCAATCGCGCTCCTTCGAAGAAGTCCTGCGCCGCCTGGGCATTCGCTATCGTGTCGTGGGCGGCTTCAGCTTTTACGAACGCGCCGAAGTTCGCAACGCGCTCGCCTATGTGCGCTTGATTTTTCATCCCGAGGACGACGTCGCTCTGCTGCGCGTGCTGAACGTTCCGCCCCGCGGCATCGGCGCCGTGACGGTGGCTGCCTTGGAAGCGCGCGCTAGGGAAACGGGGCAATCGCTTTGGTCGGTGATTTCCAATGGTGAATTTCTTACCGGGAAGAAATTCAGCGGCGCGCTGCGCTCCTTCTGTAAATTGATCGAAGACCTGCAAAAGGATTGCCAGGGTATGCAGCCGACGCAGTTGATCGAGCGCGTCCTGGGTAGCACCGGCTATCTCGATTGGGTGGAGCAACAGGACAACCTCGAGCACACTTCGCGCGCGGAAAATCTTCGTGAGTTGGCAAATGCGATGGCCGAAGCCACCGAGCAAGGCCAGACGCTCGAAGATGTGCTCGATCAGGCCGCGCTCGCGAGCGATTCGGATCAGTATGACGACACAATTCCTGTGTCGCTGATGACTTTGCACAGCGCGAAGGGCCTGGAGTTCGACGCGGTATTTCTCGCCGGCCTGGAAGAGGGCCTTTTACCGCACGGCCGCGCGCTGGGCAGCAGCGCCGAAGTCGAAGAGGAACGGCGCCTATTTTACGTGGGCATGACGCGCGCGAAGCTGTCGCTGGTGCTTTCGCGCGCGGTGTATCGCCGCACCTACGGCGAAGAGCGGTTGCGTGCGGCGTTGCCTTCTCGTTTTCTGGCGGAGATTCCTGGAGATTTGATTGAAGCGGCGATGGGTTCGCAATCGGAACCGGGCGAAACGCGGCGTTACGAGCCTGACCCGGAATTTTCTGAAAATTATGCTTACCGCCAGAAAACGCGTACGCCGTACGGTCAGGCGTCGCGCGGTGCGCGTCGCGCGTCGAAGGATCCGCTGATCGGCACGCGCGTCCGGCATTCGAAATACGGCGTGGGGACGATCATCGAAGTCGAAGGCGAAGGCGAAGACCGCAAGCTGACTGTGAGCTTTCAGGACTACGGCGCGAAGAAACTCATTGAGCGTTATGCCAACCTGCAGCTGGCGTGAGGCGCGGGTTTGCGAATCGCGCGTGTACCACACAAACGAGCTAGGTTGAACGCACCGTGCTATAGCATGATGTCGCCAGCGGACAGCGATGGCGCGGGCCGCTGTGGTAGCGCGAAGATTTTTGCCCGACGCACTGATACGCAGGGTTGCACCGTAGCTTTTCGCAGGGTAAAGTTTCTCGCTCTCTCACGGGGAAGGTGACGATTGGGCGCACAGCTTTTCCGCACGAAGGATATTGACCGGCTCATTTCCGATTCGGAAGACCCCGAAAAGCGGCTAAAGAAATCGCTGGGGTGGTTGAGCCTCACTTCGTTGGGGATTGGGGCTGTGATCGGGTCGGGAATCTTCACCATCATCGGCACCGCGATCGCTGGGCAAAAGCTGCAATTCAAATCCGTGTTGAACGCCCCCTTGCTGGAATATTTGATTTATCACTCGGCGTCGTTCGGGCGTCCGGGCGCGGGACCTGCGATTGCGTTGTCGTTCGTGCTGGTGGGAGTGGTGTGCGCTTTCGCTGCGCTTTGTTACGCGGAGCTTGCAGCGATGATTCCGATCGCGGGCAGCGCTTACACTTATACGTACGCAACGATGGGCGAATTGATCGCATGGATTATCGGCTGGGATTTGATTCTCGAGTATGCCGTCTCGAATATGGCTGTCAGCGTGGGCTTTTCCGCGCACGTGGTAAATCTGCTGGACTGGTTTGGTGTGCACCCGAGCTTGCGCTGGATTACGCCGGCTTATCTTCCGGCGGGCCTTGCGGACCTGCAGGGAAACACTTTGTACGATCCCGGCTGGCATTTCGGATTCAATTGGCCGGCTTTTATCATCGTGATGCTGCTCACGGTGATTCTCGTGCGCGGGATCCGCGAATCGGCGAACGCCAATAATATTATGGTATTGCTGAAAATCACGGCGATCATGGTGTTCGTGATTTTCGCGTCGCGCTACGTGCATCCTGCAAACTGGCATCCTTTCGCGCCAAATGGATGGCCGGGAATTCTCACGGGTGGCTCGATTATTTTTTTCACGTACATCGGATTCGATTCCGTTTCGACCGCGGCGGAGGAGTGCAAGGCGCCTAAGCGCGATTTACCGATCGGGATTATCGCAACGCTGGTGGTTTGTACGCTTTTGTATATCGCGGTCGTCGTGGTGTTGACGGGGCTGGTGCGCTGGGAGACGTTGCTGGACGACGCGGCACCAGTTGTGAACACGCTGAAGAAGCTAGGTTTCAGAAATATTCAGCTGATCGTACTGCTGGGTGCGCTGACCGGCATGATTTCTTCGCTGCTGGTATTTCAACTGGGGCAGGCGCGGGTGTGGTTTGCGATGTCGCGCGACGGATTGCTGCCGGGAATATTCAGTCGCGTGCACAAGCGCTTTCGCACGCCGGATTTTTCGACGATCATGGCGGGATTTCTGGTGGGCATTCCGGCGGGGCTGCTGGACATCGGAACTCTTGCGGACCTTTCGAACATTGGCACGCTATTCGCGTTTGCGTTGGTGGCCGGCGGCGTGCTGATTCTGCGTTATAAGCAGCCGGATCGTCCGCGAGCGTTTCGCGCGCCGGGGGGAATTCTGGCGCCGGTGGTTACGATTCTCACGTGCCTGCTTTTGATGGCCGGGCTGCCGATTACCAACTGGATTCGTTTCTTCGTGTGGCTACTGATCGGATTGTGTTTTTATTATTTTTACGGGCGCCGCCACAGCCAGCTTTCCGACGCGAATATCAGAGCGGACGCCGATAAGGGTAAACTGCGTTAATGCGCCGTTCGTTGCAACGCGCGATGATTTTGTCTGTGGGGATTCTGGTCCTCGCATTGGCGCCGCTTTTTGGCTGGGACGAAACTGCGGACCGCCTAGTGACCAATCGGGCGGTGGACACTTTGCCGCAGGAAATGCAGCCTTTTTTTTACGCGAACCGCCAGTTTCTGGTGGAGCATGTGGGCGCGGCCGATGATGCGGATGTGAAAAACGGGACCGCGCGTCATACGGATTTCATTCAGCTCGACCACTACGGACCCTTTCCCTTCTCCGCTTTGCCGCGTGAGTACAATGCCGCGAGCACGAAATTCAATCGCCGCATCCTGGAACAATACGGAATCCTTCCGTGGGAAATCGGTTTTTACAGCAAGAAACTTACCGATGCCTTTCGCGAGCACGATTGGAACCAGGTGCGGATGTCCGCCGCCATTCTGGCGCATTATGTGAACGCGGCGCACGATCCTTTCAACACCACGACCAACATGGATGGGAAGCTTTCGGCGCAGCCCGGCGTTAACGAGCGCTTCTCCAGCGGCTTGGTAGACCGCTATCAATTGTTTTTCTTCGTGCAGCCGAACGAAGCCGTGTTCATTCACGATCCCACGGACCATGCTTTCGAACTTTGCCTGACCGCACACTCGTGGTTGGAGAATGTGTTGCTAGCTGACCGCCGCGCGCACGAAGGGCTTTCCGGATACACACAGGATTATTACGATCGCTTTTATTCGCTGGCTGGGGCGATCCTGGTCCGCCAGCTTTCGGACGCTTCCACCGACGTGGGCTCGTATTGGTTGACGGCCTGGATCAACGCTGGCCGCCCGCAATTGCCGCAGCAATAGAATGAACCTGCACACAAACACAGCTCGGCCGCCCATGGCCATCGACGCGCTGCCGAAAGCAGAACTGCATTTGCATCTGGAAGGCTCGATCCGCCCGGATACTGCCATAAAACTTGCGGCGCGCCACGGGGTCACTCTGAAGCCCGAGGAAGTGGCGGCGCGCTACAACTTTTCCAACTTCAATGGATTTCTGGAAATGTTCAAATGGGTCACTTCTTTTCTGCGTACGCCGGATGACTATGCGCTGATCACGCGCCAGCTGTGCGAAGAGTTAGTGCGCCAGAACGTGGTGTACGCCGAACTGACGATTTCAGCGGGCGTGATTTTGCGCCGTACGCAAAATCTGGAAGCGACCGTCAAAGCCATTCGCGAGGTTACGCAGTCCGTCCCTTTTGTGCGCCTGCGAACTGCATTTATTCTGGACGCTGCGCGCCAATTTGGCCCTGATCCGGCGAAGGAAGTTGCCGTCTGGGCCGGCAAGCTACAGCCTTTGGGCGTGGTGGCGTTTGGCATGGGCGGCGATGAGCTCGCGTATCCCACCATCAATTTTCGTCCGGCGTTTGATCTGGCGCGGCACGACGGGTTGCACATTGTGTGCCACGCCGGCGAGATTGGCGGGCCGGATTCAGTGCGCGAAGCCATCGAACTACTGGGCGCGGAGCGAATCGGCCACGGCATTGCGGTGATGCGCGATGCGGCTTTCGCGGAAACGTTGGCGACGCGGCGCGTGGTGCTGGAAATTTGCCCCACCAGCAATTTGTGCACGGGCGCGTTGGCGCGGCAGGTGGAAAAGGCAGATGCTTCGCTGCGAGACCATCCGCTGCCGGATTTCATCAAGCGCGGAATTGCGGTCACGCTTTCAACAGATGATCCTGGAATGTTTCATACCGATCTTCTGACGGAATATTCCAACGTGGCGTCCCTGGGCGTTTCCACGCCGCACCTGGTGAAGCTGATGGAGCAGAGTTTTCACGCGGCATTCCTGCCGCCGGATGAAAAGCGAAAATATCTGGTGGATTTTCGTGCGGCCGCGGATTCGGCCGGGCTGCTATAATCTTGCCGATGAAAGCACACATATGGGTCATGCTGAAGTCCACGGTTCTCGATCCACAGGGTCAGACAATTCAACGAGCACTATCGTCGCTGGGATACTCCAAAGTGCAGGATGTGCGCCAGGGAAAATTTTTTGTGCTGGCGCTGGACGGCCTGAGCCGCGAGGAAGCTAAGACGCAGGTGGAACGGATTGCCAAGGACGTGCTCACCAATCCGGTGATCGAGGAATTCCGTTTCGAAATTTTGGAGTGACGGGCCTGCCGCTTCACGGGCCGTCTTTTTGTGCTGCGTGACGCCTGCCGCACGCGTCGGGGCCGCCGCCGTTGTCTGATGCAACCGATGTGCTAACCTTATTCTAGGCGCGGCTGCCTATAGCTTCGATCCCAAGGCAGCTTCCAGGAGCAAATTCCCGTGTGCGGAATTGTTGGTTATATTGGCAACAAACCCGTGGTGCCGCTCATTCTGGATGGCCTGAAGCGCCTGGAATATCGCGGCTATGATTCCGCGGGGATCGCTGTGGTGCAGAAAGACGGCAAGCTGGAGATCCGCCGCGCTCCCGGGAAGCTGCACAACCTCGAAGAATCCATCCGCGCGACGCCGCTGGAAGGCGTGTACGGCATCGGCCACACGCGCTGGGCCACACATGGCCGGCCGACCGAAGAAAACGCGCACCCTCATCGTGATTGCAGCGGTGAAATTGTGGTGGTGCACAACGGCATTATTGAGAATTACCTCGAACTGAAGCACCAGCTGATCGCCGAAGGGCACAAATTCCTCACCGAGACCGACACCGAAATCATTGCCCACCTGATTGAGAAATTTTCTGACGGCGCGTCGCTCCCAGGGGCCGTGTTGAAGTCTGTAAAAGTGATGACCGGCGCCTTTGCGCTGGTCGCTTTGTCTACGCGCGATCCTTTGAAGATTGTTGCGGCGCGGATGGGTCCGCCCATCGTAGTGGGGCTCGGTGAAAAGGAATTTTTCGTTGCCAGCGACATTCCCGCAATTCTGCAGCACACGCGCAGCGTGTTCTTCTTAGGCGACGGCGAACTCGCCGTGCTGACGCCGCAGGGCGTGTGCGTGATGGATTTCGAGGGGCGTCCGATCGATCGGAAGCCGCAGCACGTGACTTGGGACCCGATCATGGCCGAAAAGGGCGGGTTCAAACATTTCATGCAGAAAGAAATTTTCGAGCAGCCGCGCGCGGTGCGCGACACTTTGCTCGGCAGAATTTCGCAAGACACCGGCAAAGTGTTCCTCGATCAAATGGAAATCAGCGAAGAGGAATTCCAGAGTTTTCAAGGCGTGAAGATTATCGCCTGTGGAACAAGCTGGCATTCCGCACTGGCCGGAAAATTCATGATTGAACGGCTGGCGCATCTGCCCGTGGAAGTGGATTACGGCAGTGAGTTCCGTTATCGCGATCCAATCGTGAATAAGCACCATCTGGTGATCGCCATCAGCCAATCGGGCGAGACGGCCGACACACTGGCGGCGGAGCGGGAAGCGCGGCAGAAAGGCGCTAAGATTCTGGGAATTTGCAATGTGGTCGGTTCGATGCTGACGCGCGAGGCCAATGGCACAATCTACACGCATGCCGGCCCGGAAATTGGCGTCGCATCCACAAAAGCGTTCACCGGCCAATTGACCGCGCTGATGCTCACCGCGCTTTATCTGGCGCAGGTGCGCGACAAGCAGACTCCCGCGGCTGCGCAAAAGTTGATGCAGGAACTGACGCGCATCCCGCACAAGATTGAAACGATTCTGCAGCACGACGCGGAGCTGGAAGAACTGGGGCGACTTTTTTTCCGCCACACTGATTTTCTGTATCTTGGACGCGGCATCCACTACCCCATCGCGCTCGAAGGCGCGCTGAAGCTTAAGGAGATTTCTTACATTCACGCGGAGGGATATCCCGCGGGAGAAATGAAGCACGGCCCGAACGCGTTGATTGACGAGGATTTGCCGGTGGTCGTGATCGCCACGCGCGATGAATCAGATCCAGGTTCGATGACGCGCTACGAGAAGACTATTTCGAACATGCAGGAAGTGAAGGCGCGCGACGGAATCGTGATCGCTGTGACTACCGAAGGCGACCGCCAGGCGCGGGAGATTGCGGACCACGTGGTGGAGGTGCCGTCAGCGCCTGAGCTCCTGGCCCCGATACTCGAAATTGTTCCGCTGCAACTTCTGGCTTATCACATCGCCGTGCGCCGCGGTTGCGACGTGGACCAGCCGCGAAACCTCGCGAAGTCTGTCACGGTCGAGTAGCGGAGTGGCGTGGCGTTTCGGCTGACTTTTTTTCGGTGCGCAATTCGCGGGTTCCCCTTCCGGTTTCTGTGTTCTAGAATTACAGCATGATGCGCTACCGCTTCTTCCACAGGCTCTCGTCGTTATTCTGTGCTTGGCTCCTGTTCGCACTCGCGTTCCCGCCGTTGTCTGCGTCTCGCCTGCGCGCGACCCCGCAAAATGCTCGCCCCGGGACCGCGCGCCTGGATTCTGTGTTGGTCGCAGGCTCCATGCGATTTACTTCGGAGCAAATCGTGGCCGCCATCGGCTTGCAGCCTGGCGCAACCGTGGGCCGCGAGGAGCTGCAAGGCGCCGCCGACAAGTTGGCGGCGCTCGGATTGTTCTCCAATATCCAGTACCGCTTTTCCACCGTCGCCAACGGCGTGAAAGTTACCTATCAAGTGTCGGATGTGCCCGCGCTACCTGTCACGTTCGATAATTTTCCGTGGTTCACCGACGAGGAATTAGCCGCCGGAATCAAGAGTTCGGGAATTCTGTTCGATGGCGGCGCGCCAACGAAGGGCACAATTCTGGATGCGATGTCCGGCGCGCTCGAAAAGCTGCTGGATGCACACAATGTGCACGCGCGGGTGTCGCACGAAGTGATCGCGCAGCCTTTCAACAATCAAAGTGTGCAGGAATTCCGCGTGGAGAACACCGATTTGACGATTCAGAAGATTGATTTTTCCGATCCGCTGGCGCAGAACGACCGAGTGGTGCAGGAGCGTCTTCCGGACCTGATTGGCAAGCCCTACTCGCGCAGCCGCGTGGAACTTTTTGAGTTCGAACAGCTGCGCCCGGTCTATCTGACGCATGCGTATTTAAAAGTGCAGTTCGGGCAGCCCCAGGCGCATTTTGCCGCGAATCCGACGAATCAGCTTTCCGGACAGTTGATTGTTGCGGTGCCGATTGATGTGGGCGTCCCCTATCTTTGGGGCGGCGTGCAATGGAAGGGCAACGATTCCGTTCCGGCGCAGGAGCTGAACAAATTTTCCGCGTTGCTACCCGGAGACCCGGCGGACGGAAATAAAATTCAATCCATCTGGGAAACGGCGCGGGCGGCGTACGCGCAATTGGGCTTTCTGGACGCGGCGTTGAATCCCGTGCCGACGTTTAATGACCAGACGAAACGCGTGAAGTATGAGGTAGAGGTCACCGAAGGCCTGCAATATCGCATGGGAAAGCTTGTGCTCACCGGACTCTCGATGGAGGGTGAACGCCGGCTTAAGAAAGCGTGGAGCATTGCGCCCGGCGCGGTTTTCGATAAGAGCGTGTACGACGATTTCGTCAGCACGGGAATTAAGGCAGCGTTTGTGGGGCTGCCCGTGCATTACGACAAGATCGGCCGTTTTCTCCAGCTGGATCCGCAGAACGCCAAGGTTGATGTGCTGTTGGATTTTCAGTAGGCGGAATTAAGTTATACTGACTCAGATATGTCCAGCGTTTCACGATTGTCGGTCACTACGCCTGCCGCTCCTGCTCCGGCGCTGGATGCATCGCAGGCGCTCGCCAAGCAGGAAAAACTTTTTACTGCTTTGCGCGAGCTTGATTCCGTGCTGGTGGCTTTTTCCGGCGGAGCTGATTCCGCGTATCTTGCTTGGGCGGCGCATCAGGCGCTAGGCGAGCGCGCGCTGGCCATCACGGCGCTTTCCGCGAGTTTTTCTCGTCACGATCGCGAGCAGGCCGAGGCTTTTATCGCCGCTACCGGGTTGCATCACGAGTTCATCGAAACGCGCGAGCTGGAAAATCCTTTGTACGTCGCGAATAATGCCGACCGCTGCTACCACTGCAAGGACGAGCTGTTCGATCAGATGGATGCTCTGGCGCGGACGCGCGGGTTCGCGGCGATCGCCTACGGAATCAACGCTGACGACACCCGCGATTTCCGCCCCGGCCATCGCGCCGCGCACGAACATCACGTGCTCGCGCCGCTGCTCGGCGCGCAGCTCTACAAGGCTGAGATTCGTTTTCTTTCGCAACAAGCTGGTCTGGCCACGTGGAATCGTCCCGCTTCCGCCTGCCTTTCATCGCGCGTGCCCTATGGCAGCGCCGTGACGCCTGAGCTGCTGGAGAAAATCGATCGGGCCGAGGCCGTGCTTCGCGCGCTGGATTTCCGGCAATTTCGCGTGCGCGCGCATGGCGAGCTGGCGCGAATCGAGATTGCCCCTGACGAACTTGCGCGGGGATTCGAACCTGACGTCTCGCGCCGGATTTCCGAAGGCGTCAAAAGCGCCGGCTTCGTCTTCGTGACCGTGGATTTGGAAGGCTATCGCCAGGGCTCGCTGAATTCCCTTCTTAAAATCAAGTAACGTTGGGGCTTCGCAATAATTTGCGCTGGCGCGGCAAGTAGTCACCCGTGTGGAACTTCTGGTTGCGCTTCCTCGTATATCTCTGATAGGAAGGATGGCCGGGCGCCATCACCTAAGGTGCCCGAGATGCCGGCCTCGCAACGGCGAACACAAAAAATGACCCGCTTGCAAAAACTCGCTTGCGTCTCACTGGCAGCCTGCACGGCTCTCCTCGTCGCCGGATGCAGGTCGCAGCCCAGCGCCGAAGGTACGTTCGATAAGACCTTCACGGTGAACGGCCCCGTGCGCATTGAACTGACCAACGGCAGCGGCGATGCCCATATCAGCGCGGGCGCGCCAGGCGAAGTACGCGTCCATGGCGAAATCGAGGTACATTCGTGGTCCGAAAAAAACAGCCAGGAGCGCGCTCAGGAAATCGCATCGAATCCTCCGCTCTCGCAGGAGAGCAATCTGATCCGCATCGGCGGCTCCGGGCTGCATACCAGCAACGTTTCGATTGATTACACGATCGTGGTTCCGGCCGACGCGGAGGTTCACGCGGCTACTGGCTCGGGAGACGTGGTGGTGGACGGAATCAAGGGCCCGGCGAATTTTGTTTCCGGTTCCGGCGCGATCACTGCATCCAATATTTCCGGCGACCTGCAGGCCATGACCGGCAGCGGCGAGATCAAATTTTCGCAGGTGCAGGGGCAGGTTCAGGCCACGACCGGTTCGGGCGACATCACGCTGGAGGATGTGCGCAATCAAGTGCGGCTGCACAGCGGCTCGGGCGACATGGAAATCACGAATCCCGCCGGCGCGCTGGAAGCCAGTACGGGGAGCGGAGACATTACGATCAAGGGCGCGTCCGCGGATTTACGGCTGCGGACCGGTTCCGGCGACGTGGACATCGAGGGCAATCCCGCCGGGTCGAACTACTGGGATATTCGCACCAGTTCCGGCGACGTGGCGCTGCAAGTTCCACCCTCGGCGAGTTTCCGCCTGATGGCGCATTCGAACTCGGGCGACATTGACGCCGCGATTCCGATTGTGATGGAAGGCACTACTCAGAAACACGATCTGCGCGCTCGGCTCGGTGATGGCAAAGCGCGCGTTGAGGTGCAGACTTCTTCCGGCAGCGTTTCGTTGAAGTGATGGAAATTTCTAATTCCCCGCGTGCTCTGGCGCTTTCGCGTTAGAATTGCGTTTCGAGTGTAGCTACGCTGCTCATTCTGAGAGGTCTAGTTGTCTCTGCCAGCCCGCGAAAGCCGAGCTGCAATTTGCCGCTCTTTCTGCTCGCTATTCATATTCGGCGTTTTCCTCGTTGCCGCACCAAGTGCCCGCGCGCAAAATGCTGTGCCTGCACCCAGTGCGCCGAAAACGCCTCCCGATGTCATTTCCAAAAAAGACGCGGACCCCGAAACCGAACTGCAAAAGACCATTGCGGATGCAGGGAACGATCGCGGTGCGTTGGTTCGCAATCTGGAGCGCTACCTGCTACGTTTTCCGGACGCGCCGCGAAAAGGAGCCGTGTTTCGCGCGCTCGTGGAATCGTGCGAGCAGGTGCAGGACGACGCTTGCGCGCTCAAGTATTCAGAGCAATTAATCGCCCTGCGCCCCGACGATTCCGAAATTATGATGTTGGCCGTGGGGTTGCTGCAGAAGCAGGGAGACGAATCTAGCCTGACGCGCGCGGCTGGCTACGTCAGCCGCGTGCTGGATCGTGTTGAAAAATCCACCGCGACGGAAAAGCCTCAGCGGGTTTCGGTCGCCGATTGGCAGCAGCATCACGACGAACTGCGCGCCGCGCTCTACAATCTGCGCGGGCAGATCGAAAGATCGCAGCACGATGACGCGGCTGCGGAAAAAGATTTGCGCATGAGCTACTCCGTGCGGCCGAATGCGATCGCCGCGGAGCAGCTTGGCGAGATTGCCGAGATGCGCCGCGACTACGCAACGGCCGCCCAGGAATATTTGCTCGCTTTTGTGCTGCCAGAAGATGGGCCCGTAGGAAAAGTGAACCGGCGCGAAGTGCGCAAGCGCTTGGGAAATGTGTGGCGGCAGCTGCATGGCAGCGAGCAGGGGCTGGGCGAAGCTGTGCTGGCGCAGTACGATTTGCTGGCGGCAGCTGCTA
Organism: Acidobacteriota bacterium; assembly: GCA_013289715.1. Lineage (GTDB taxonomy): Bacteria > Acidobacteriota > Terriglobia > Acidiferrales > UBA7541 > Palsa-295. The sequence continues at coordinate 74,269 of JABCZJ010000019.1, forward strand.
GCACCACAACTGCTGCGCCTTCGGCGGGTCGGGCGGCAGCGAACAAAAGTGCGAAAGACGTTTACGCGTTTGTACTGCGCAAGGTGGATGGGATGGCCATTCCGCTGGCGGGTGATCGCGGAAAAGTCCTCGTGCTCAGTTTCTGGGCCACGTGGTGCGGCCCTTGCCGCGAACTCGAGCCACAGTTTGTGCAGGTGGCTAAGAATTACGCGGGAAATACTGGGATTGTTTTTTACGCCGTGAATACAGATGAGGACGAATCGCTGGTCGCGCCTTTTCTGAGCCATGAGAAGTGGGATGTGCCAGTCGTGTATGCCGACGGCCTCGATGATTTTGTGAAAGTGGAGTCGTTGCCCACCGTACTGATTCTCGATCGCGCGGGGAAAATCACCTATCGCATCAATGGCTATCCGCCCGAAGGATTTGCCGAGAACCTCACAACCGCGATTCAAGCCGCCGTCGGCCCCGCATCAACCACCTCTGCGCCCTGATCGCTCGCATCGAGTTTTGTCCTTCGCTCGTCATCCTGCTTGCCTTGAGTGATTTCGCGCAAGGAGCGTAGCGAAGCCTGCCTGGCGCACTCCGGAATCTCACTTCGCGTTGCGTCGCGGCGCGAGAATTAGCCTCGCGCGGCTCTCTTCCCTGCCGCATCACGCGCCGCCAGAATCGTGCCCACGTGTATCGCCACCGTGTCCTGCACCCGCCGCGCGTATCCGCCTGCCTGCGTAATCACCACAGGGCATCTGTTGCTGCGCGCGTATTCCATCACCAACGCGTCGCGCTTCCCAAGCCCCTCCATCGTCAAAGCCAGCCCGCCTAACTGGTCTTCGCGATAGGGATCGGCTCCCGCGATGTAAAAAACAATTTGCGGCGAAAAATCAGAAAATGCCGTGTGCAGATGCTTCTCCAGAATCGCCAGATAGTCCACGTCTCCCACGCCGTCTGGCAAGTTGATGTCCATCGTGGATGGCGGCTTCACAAACGGATAGTTATGCAGCTGATGAATGGAAAGTGTGAAGACGTCGTCATCTCCGCCAAAAATTGTCGCGGTGCCGTTACCGTGATGCACATCAGCATCCACCACCATCGCTCGTTCAATCGCGCCGTCGAATTGCAGGCGCCGGATGGCGACGGCCACATCATGAATCACGCAAAAACCTTCCCCATGATCGGGACATGCGTGGTGGAACCCTCCGCCAATATTCGCGGACCAGCCATCGCGAAGCGCGCATTGTCCGGCAAGAATCGAGCCGCCCGCCGCGAGCCAACAGGCTTCGATTAGCACCTTAGAATAAGGGATCTCGAGCTGCTGCACCTCGGCATAGGAGAGCGAGCCCGTCTTCAATTTGCGCACGTAATCCGACCTATGCACGCGCAAAACGTCTTCGTCCGTCGCCGGCGCGGGTGCAAGAAAATCGCCGGCGTCAGCGATGCCGCGGCGCAATAGCTCTTCGTAAACCAAACGATACTTCTGCGACGGAAATACGTGGTCGCCCAGGTTCAGATCGTACCGCTCGTGGTAGATTAATTTGAAAGGCAGCACGCTGCAGCCAGCGTACCGCGATGCCTTTCCTGGCGCAAATCATCGCTGGAGACGCCCTGCGGCGCGAAGGTTGCTTGCGGATACAAGCCGCGAGCAGCTGTGGTAGAATTTTTGCCGATGCGTCGTGCGCAAGCCATACTCGTCATCGTTGCGCTGCTGGCCACGCCCCTAGCGTTGCTGGCGCGCGCAAACGATTCTGGCATGGCCGATTGCAACGGCATGTGCTGCCTGCCGCATGGCGGGCACCATCATGCTCCGGCGCAGACTCCTTCGCAGCAGCCTCAGAAGGACGATATGGCCTGCCATCATGGCGCGCTGGGCCACATGATGGAGTGCAGCATGAGGTCCGGCCAACCCCGCATGGATTACGGTCTACTCGCGCCGTTTCCACCGGCTCAAACGTCCGGGGTCGCCTCCGTCATTCCGCCGAAAGTATCTAGCATCGGCAACCCGCAGTTCCCCGCCGGCAATTTGTCCGCCGGTTTCCTCGCCGGTCCCTTTCAACCGCCGCGCACCTAGCTTCGTCCGTTAAAGCCGGTAAAAAAATTAAGGACGGAGGCTTTTGTGCGCAAGTTCATTTTCTGCTCGTGTCTCGCGGTGTTTTTGTTTTGTGGCTCGCTGCTGCACGCCACTATTTTCGGAAAGATTCAAGGAATCGTGCACGACCCGCAGCACCGCCCGGTGTCTGGCGCGTCGGTAAAGCTGCAGGCGATCACTTCGGACTGGTCGCAGACAACGCAAACGGATGATAACGGGGAATTTTCTTTCACGAGCGTGCCGGTGGGCGATTACAAGATCACCGTCACGCAGGAAAAATTCCAGACCGCGGAGCAAGCCGTTACTGTGGCGTCGAGCTCGTCGCCCGTTCTGCACTTTCAACTAGCCATCGCGGCGCTAAATCAGAGTACGGTGGTTGTGGGGCAGGCAGACGTGGCCAACGTGGATTCGGTGACGCCCACGACGCTGGTGGATCGCCTGGGTATCGCGCAAACTCCGGGTGCAAACCGCACTAACGGATTGCAGATGATCACCGATTACGTGCCAGGCTCCTACGTGACCCACGACATGCTTCATATGCGCGGCGGCCACCAAGTCGCCTGGTTAATTGACGGCGTGCCGATTCCCAACACGAACATAGCGACGAATCTGGGCCCCCAGATTGATCCCAAGGACATTGATTACCTGGAGGTACAGCGAGGCAGTTACGACGCCGCTTACGGCGACCGAACCTATGGCATTTTCAATATCGTGCCCCGCACTGGATTCGAGCGGGACAATGAAGGAGAACTGATCACCAGTTTCGGCAACTGGTTTCAAACCAACGATCAGCTCAACTTTGGTGGCCACACGCAGCGCTTCGCTTACTACGTCAGCGTAAACGCGAATCGCAGCAACTACGGTCTGCAGACGCCGATCGGGCAGGTGTTTCACGACGCGGAGAACGGCTTTGGGGGATTCGCCTCGTTCATTTTCAACCCGAGTCCGCAGAACCAATTTCGGGTCGTTACCTCGTTACGGCAGGATTATTACCAAATCCCTTACGATCCGGCTCCGAACTCGACCAGTGTCGGTCTGCGCGATAGTGAACGTGAACCCGATGGCTATGTCACTTTCTCGTGGGTCCATACGTTCAATCCAAACCTGCTGACGACCGTTTCACCCTTCTATCATTACAACAAGGCCAGCTATGACGCGTCGCCCAACGATACTCCGGTAATCTCCGACGTCACCCAGACTTCGAACTACGGGGGCTTGCAGGCTTCCTTGAACGCACACGTCTGGAAAAATGACATTCAAGTCGGAGTGTATGGTTTCGCTCAGCACCAGAGCGAATACTTCAATAACGTCTTCAACCCTTGCGGCGTCGGTTGCATGAACGGTCCCGCTTCCACAGGCGCGATCAGCGGAGGACTCGAGGAATTTTACGTGGACGATAAGTTCAAGGTGACGTCGTGGCTCACCTTGATCGCCGGCTTTCGGCAATCACACTTCGCTGGGGACGAGGTTGAAGACCACGTCTATCCCCGATATGGCGTCGCCATCCAGGTTCCTCATCTGAACTGGGTCTTTCGCGGGTTCTGGGGCGGCTTCTACCAGGCCCCTCCTTTGCTCACCGCGACGGGGCCCCTGCTCGATTTGGCAATCAACCAGAATTTGAAATTTGGACCTCTGTTCGGCGAACGCGATCGCGAATACCAGCTTGGCGTCACGATTCCGTATCGCGGGTGGGCTCTGGATGCAGACACGTTTCAAACCTATGCGCGCAATTGGCTGGATCACAACAATATCGGCGAATCCAACATTTTCTGGCCGATTACCTGGGATAAAGCTCTGATTCAGGCATGGGAACTCACCCTGCGGTCGCCCCGTGTCTGGAACCGCGGTCAATTTCACCTCGCCTATTCAAATCAGATTGCCCGAGCGAGCGGACCCATTACGGGCGGTTTGATCTGCCCTCCGAACAACCCGCAATGCCCACTCCTCATAGCGCCTGGGTATTCACCGGTGGACCACGATCAGAGAAATACGCTGAACGTGGGATTCAACGCAACACTTCCGTGGCAATCGTTCGCTTCGACCAACGTCTACTACGGCTCGGGCTTCACGAACGGAACACCGAATGCCCAGTATCCTGGCAACTATCTACCGCAACACACCACGTTCGACGTTTCGCTGGGGAAATCTTTCGGCGAGAAATACACGGTGGGATTCACCGCGCTCAACGTGGCAAATCGCCGCTTGCTGCTCGACAACAGCCTTACCTTCGGCGGCTTTCATTTCAACGACCCGCGCGAAATCTACGTCGAATTCAAATGGAAGTTCCACTACTGAGGAAAAAAATCAACATCTTGGTTATCATCAGAAGCGGACCGCGCCAACCGGCGGCACGAGGCAAATTGTGAAAGTGTTTTGCACGCGAGTACTACTGCTGCTGGCGATTCCCGTAATCGTCGTGATCGCGGGATTTTTTTGGCTGTGCTCGACGGGCTTAAACGCTCGCGACATGCCCGGCTCGTTGGAAACTCGGTTGGCGATAACCCTGCAACGCCTCGCCATTCCCCGCGCCGAGCGCGAGTTGAGCAATCCGATGCAAGCGACCCCGGAGCTTCTGGTGGAAGCGCGCCGGCATTTCGCGGACCACTGCGCCAGCTGCCACGGCAACGATGGCAGCGGCGCAACGGAGATGGGACAAAAACTCTATCCGCGCGTGCCGGACATGCGCCTGCCGCAAACGCAAAATCTTTCCGATGGTGAGATTTACTACATCATTGAAAATGGCGTGCGCTTCACCGGCATGCCCGCATGGGGCGCAGGCGGCACGAACGATCACGACACATGGCATCTGGTGCTGTTCATTCGCCATCTGCCGAAATTGACTGAAGAGGATTTGCAGGACATGAAAGAACACAACCCACGCAGCCCTGCCGACATAAAAGAAGAAGAGCGCGAAAACGAGTTTTTGAATGAGCCGTCAGATACACACAAACCGTCGCATCCGCACTAAAGGAGAAGTGATTATGCGCACAATTGCTGCCGCAATCCTGATATGCCTGACGTTTTCGCTCGTAACGTTCGCCCACGGCACGGACAAACACGTGCTCGGCACAGTAACGAAAATTACCGATAGCGAAGTAACCGTGCAGGGGCAGGATGGTCAGCTGCAAGTAGTCAAGATCGTGCCGGCCACCTCGTTCGTGAAGAGCGGCGCCAGCGCGAGCATCAAGGATCTAAAAGTGGGCGATCGCGTGGTGATCCACGCGAAACCGGTGGGAGACGATTTGATCGCGCACGAAGTGCGCTTCGGCAAGCCGCCGACGGCGACCCCCGCTACCAAGAGCAATTGAACTGCGGCCTCAGTTCTCGCGTTCTAGGATGAAATCGGGCACGGCTAGCAATGCGCGCCGGTATTCGGTGTCTGGCAGGACTTCCAAGCTGGCTTTCGAGCGACGCACGTATTCCTTTGCCAGCTTTGTGGCGCGGTCCAGTGCCCCCGTTTCGCGCACCAGCCTGGCGATTTCTTCCGCTCGCACGGTGCGGAAATCACGCTCTTCCAGAACTTTTTCAACCATCCACCGTCCGTCGTTGCTCGCATGCGTCTCGCCATTGCCATCGGCACTCGCCGTGTGCGACGCCCCATGCGCGTGAGCCTGGGCCTGCAGCGCGAAAATCAGCGGCAGCGTGACTTTTCCTTCCTTCAGGTCGCTCAATACCGGCTTGCCCAATTTTTCAGGCGACGCGGTGAAATCGAGCAGATCGTCCACCAACTGAAAGGCGAGCCCTGCATCGCGTCCGTAATTCGCGAGGCCGTCTTCGATTTCCTTCGCTTGCTTGCCCAGCACGGCGCCCAGGCGCGCGCATCCGCTGAACAGACAAGCGGTTTTGCGGTAAGCGAGTTCGGTGGCTTCGGCTTCGTTCAAATCGATCTGGCCAAGGCGAGTGAGCTGCAGCAGTTCGCCCTCGACCATGTTTTGCGTGAGATCAATCAGAATATCGAGCACCGCGAAATTGCGTTCGCGCAAGGCCATTTCGAACGATTGCATGTACAGCCAGTCGCCCGCCAGCACGCTCATGTGATTCCCCCAGCGTGCATTCGCGCTAGGCCGGCCGCGCCGCGTATTCGCGCCGTCAATCACGTCGTCGTGAATCAACGTCGCGCTGTGAATCATCTCCACCACCGCGCCCAGCCGGATCGCGCTCTCGCCGCGATATCCCGAAGCCCCCGCCGCCAGCAGCAACAGCGCGGGACGCAGCCGTTTACCACCACCTTCGCGCAGGTAACTGGAAATTTCGCACACCGGTTCGATCGCCGCGCTGTTTTGCGCCGCAATTTCCTGCTCGACGAGCGCTAAATCGTCGCGCACCAGATCGAAAATGCCTTTTGCGATTTGGACAGCGAAAGCCATCCTGGGGTTCACCTTGGCCGGGCTGGAATTTCCAGGCCGCCTAGCCGGAAAAACCGTCTGAAATTCGCCGCCGTCGCGGCGGCAACTTCTTCGCGGCCCAAGTTTCTCACATTCGCGAGCGTCTGCGCTACCTCCACGACGTTGGCCGGCTCATTTCGTTTGCCGCGGCGCCCCTGGGGCGAAAGAAAAGGCGAATCGGTTTCGGTGAGGATTTGGTCGAGCGGCAGCTCCCGCGCCACGTCACGGATCAGCTGCGATTTCGGGTAGGTCACATTCGCGGCGAAGGAGATCAGAAAGCCCATGTCCAAACCGCGCTGCGCTTCGCGCAATGTGCCGCCGAAGCAGTGAAAAATTCCGCCCAAGCCGGTGGGCTTCCAGTCTTTTTCAAGGATCGCCAGGCAATCGTCCCACGCATCGCGGCAGTGAATCACGATCGGCAGCTTCGCCGCCCGCGCCTGCTGCAATTGCCTGCGAAATACCGGATGCTGCACTTCGGGCGGCGGCTCCTCGTAATGATAATCGAGCCCCATTTCGCCCCAAGCAATCACTCTGGGATCCTTCGCCAGCGCGTCCAACTGCGCGTAATGCGGTTCCTGTGCGTCGGCCGCATGCTGCGGATGGATTCCGATGGTCGCGTATATCCAGTCGTAATCTTTGGCTACCGAGAGCGCTGCATCCAACCGGTCCGGCCCCGACCCGCCGCTGCCGATAGCCAAAACCACTGACACGCCAGCCGTCCGCGCTCGTTCCAGCATCTCCGCCCGGTCGCCATCGAATTCCTCAGATTCCAGATGCGCGTGTGAATCAATAATCTCCAAATTTGCCGCCACTCCGTTTCTGTTTTTGACTCAGTAGCGCCGGCGTCCCGCCGGCTCTTTGCCGTTGCCCTTGCCGTGCTCTGCGCCCGCTGCGTCTCTGCGGTAGGAATTCCCGATCGCAGTCGATCTTGCCCGTCATCCTGAGCGCAGCGAAGGATCTCTCTTCGCCTTCTAAACCTGCGCCCTCACCCTCACTTCACCTTCGCCCCAGCCGGCACATCCTCCGCAAACGTACAGAGCACTGGCTTGCCGTCCGGGCCGACGGATGCAGCCAGCAACATCCCATTCGATTCCAACCCGCGCATCTTCCGCGGCGCCAGATTCGCCACAATCACCACCTGGCGCCCTAGCAAATCTTCCGGCGCATAGGAAAGCGCAATCCCCGCCAAAACCTGCCGCACCTCGTCTCCAATATCCACCAGCAACTTGAGCAGCTTGTCCGCGCCCGGTATGCGCTCCGCCGATTTCACCACGCCCACGCGCAACTCCACCTTCGCAAAATCCTCAATCCCAATTTTCGCCGCGACAGCAGGCGCAGCCGCCGCTCCCGCCGCGGCGCCAGCAGCCGAACTCGACGTAGCATCCCCCCCAGCCGCCGCCGGCTGCGCACTTCCCGGATTCCGTATCTCGTTTTCCATGGTTTCAATCCTCTCCAATATTTCCTTCTTCTCCGCGCGTGGAAAAACCCCTTCTGGCTTCCCAATCCGCGTTCCCGGCTTCAATCCACCCCATTGCAAATCGTTAATGCTGACGGTTTCGATTTTTCCTGCTTGCCCAAGCTGCTCCCAAATCTTTTGCGTCGCATCGGGAATCACGGGATGCGCCAGAACGGAGACAATCCTGAGCGATTCCGCAGCAATATACAGTACTTGCTCCAACCGCGTCCTTTGCGCAGGGTCCTTCGCAAGCGCCCAAGGTTTCTCTTCGGCCAGGTATTTGTCGGCGATCGCCACAAACCCCCAGATTATTGTCAGCGCATCCGAGAATTCGAATTTGTCGTACGAGCTCCGGATGGTTGAATGAAAAGCCGTCGCAGCAATCTGGTGAAGGTTCGCCGGCGCGGCGGCTTGGGCCGGGACATTGCCGCCGCAGTAATTTTCGATCATGGTAAGCGTGCGACTAGAAAGATTGCCCAGGCCATTCGCCAAATCCGCGTTGTAGCGTGTAATCAGCGCATCCTTGCTGAAATTTCCATCCTGCCCAAACACAACTTCGCGCAACAAGTAATACCGCAGCGCATCATTCCCCAGCACCTTCACAATCGGCTCGGCATAAGCCACGTTGCCCTTGGACTTGCTCATTTTTTCCTGCTCGAAGAGCAGCCAGCCGTGTGCACGGATCTCCTTCGGCAGGGGCAGCTCCGCAGCCATTAGAAATGCCGGCCAGTACACCGCGTGAAAGCGAATGATTTCCTTCCCGATCATGTGCACGTCCGCCGGCCAGTACTTGAAATCCGCACCGTCGTGCTCGCCATCTACGAAGCCAATCCCACTCATGTAGCTGGTGAGCGCGTCGTACCACACATAAAAGACATGCTCGGGGTCGTCCGGCCAGGGGATTCCCCACTTGATGGTCTTGCGGCTGATGGAAATATCTTTCAAACCGCTTTTTACGAAGCTGATTACTTCGTTTCGCCTGAAGTCTGGCTGAACCGATAACCGCCGGGTCGGATTCAGTTGAGTAATGCTCGACTCGGGAATTTGTACTGGCGGCGCCGAGGGCTGAATGAATTCGGGGTTGTCTTGGTAAAGTTGAAGAAGCCGGTCTTGAAAAGCTGACAACCTGAAAAAGTAATTCTCTTCGGAAATCAACTCCGCGGGACGACCGCAAATTTGACAGTTCGCTGGCTCTGGCGTGTCGCTCACGTACAAATTGTCGTAAATGCAGTAGCGGCCTTCATACTTTGCTTTGTAAATCGCTCGCTTCGACGGCTCCAAATGCTTGTCTCGCTCGAGCGTCCGCCGAACCAGATTTTGCACCGCCCGAGCATGCCGCGTCTCAGTCGTGCGTATGAAATGTGTGAACTGAATCCCCAGCAGCTTCCACAGATCGCGAAAAATCTGCTGGTTACGGTCCACCAAATCCGCCGGCGAGATGCCCAGCTTCTCTGCCGCCCGCTCGATATTCACTCCGTGCTCGTCAGTGCCGGTAAGATACGCCACGTCGTAACCGCACATGCGCTTGTAGCGCGCAATCACGTCGCACACAATCGTGGTGTACGCCGACCCGACGTGCGGTCGCGAGTTCGCGTAATAAATAGGAGTGGTCAGGTAGTACTTCGGCTTGGCGTTATCCATGAACTAAGCGGGTTTCCCGTCCGGCTTCGCGATCTCCGGCTGTGCTTCGAGCCATTTCTGAAATTGGTAAGTGGCCGCTTCCAGCACCTGCTTCAACGGAATCCCCTTCTGCGCCGCGATCCGCCGGCAGTCTTCGTACTCCGGAGTGGCGTTCAACACCGACCCGTGCATTCGCGAAATTTTTATGCGCACTTCGCCAAACGGCGTTTCCAACGTTACCGATTCCCGCGCCAGCGTCCTGCGCCGCACATCATGTGTCCGTATCCCAATCGTCGTCGTCTCGCGGAATAACAGGTCCATCAGCCGGCTCACGTTGTGCGGCTCGCTCAACAGCGTCAGCAGCATTCCCGGCCGGTTCTTCTTCATCTGCACCGGCGAAGAGAATACGTCCAGCGCCCCAGCTTCCAGCGCGCGCTCCACGAAATATCCGTAGATTTGCGGGCTCATGTCGTCAATGTTCGTTTCGATCACGGTCACCGGCGCGTCCCAATATTCTCCCGCCTGGCTGACGGCTGTTTCGCCGATCAGCAGCCGCAGCACATTCGCTTTTTCCTTCAAGTCCGCGCTGCCCGCGCCGTAGCCAATGGCTTTCAGCGTCATTTCCGGAATCTCGACGTATCGAGTCGCAAGCGTGGTAGCGATCGCCGCGCCCGTCGGCGTCACCAATTCTTTCGCGATCCCGCTGGTAAACATCGGTGCGCCCTTGAGCAACTCGGCCGTCGCCGGCGCCGGCACGGGCAGCAAGCCGTGCGCGGTCTTCACCTGCCCCGAGCCCACGTCCAGCGCGGAGCAGGCAAATTCATCAATCCCCAGCAGCTCGAATCCGATCGCCGCACCCACGATGTCCACAATCGAATCCACCGCGCCCACTTCGTGAAAATGCACCTGTTCCACAGGCAATTGATGAACCTTCGCTTCCGCCTCCGCCAGGCGGGTAAATATTTTGCGCGCTCGCTCCGCCGCGCGCGGCGCAAGTTTCGCGTTCTCAATTCGCTGCAGGATGATCGAAAGACCGCGGTGATGGTGCCCTTCGCTGGTCTCGACCTTCACGTGCGTCGCGAAAATCTCGCCGCGCTTCACTTTCGCCGCCGAAATGGACCAGCCCTCCAGGCCCAGCTTGCGCAGCTCGGCTTCGATCGCGCGCAAATCCGCGCCCGCATGCACCAGCGCTCCCAGCACCATGTCGCCGCTGATGCCCGAAAAACAATCGAAATAAACGTGCCGCAACGTTTTCATCGGATGGTCTTGCACAAATCCCGCCAAATCGCGAAAAAACGATACTAGTCTGGCCTCCCAACGCTGTCAAATCTCCCAGCAGCAGCGGCTTTGACGCTTTCCGCTGCTTTACCTATAATCGCCGGATTCACTTTGCACAGGGAGCCACGTGTACAAAGCCGTCGAAGACCGGTTTCGCAAGGCGCTGCGCCATCACATTCACGAACGCTATAAGACGGACGTGCCCATCGTCACCGAGCGCCCGCCCAAGCTTTCCATGGGCGAAGCCGCCTCGCCGGTCTGCTTTGAGCTGGCCAAGCGCCTCAAGAAGCCGCCCCGCGCGCTGGCGCAGGAAATCGCTAATTCCCTGAAACCGATTGCCGGAATCGCGCGCGTGGAAGTCGCAGGCGGCGGCTACCTGAACGCTTTCTTCGACCGCGCCGCTTTCTTTCGTTCTGCGGCGGAGGAAGCCGGACGCCAAGCGGTAACCGCCGAAGCCGGCGCGACGAAAACTGTCGTCGAGCACACCAGCATCAACCCGAACAAGGCCGCGCACATCGGGCACCTGCGCAACGCAGTCCTGGGCGACACGTTCGCGCGCTTGTTGCGCCACTCCGGACGCCGCGTCGAAGTGCAGAATTACATAGACAATACCGGCGTCCAAGTTGCCGACGTGGTCCTCGGCTTTCTGCATCTGGAGAGAAAATCGCTGGCCGAAGTTCAAGCGCTCACCCAAGCCCCGAAATTCGATTATCTGTGCTGGGATTTGTACACGCGCGTGACGCTGTTTCTAGCCGAAGACAAATCGCGCCTGGAATTGCGCAACCACACGTTGAAGGAGATCGAAGAAGGCCACGGCGACGCGGCAAAGATGGGCGAAATCGTCGCCACCGCCATCAACTACTGTCACCTGCACACGCTCGACCGGCTCGGCATAGACTACGATCTCCTTACGCAAGAGAGCGACATCCTGCACCTGAAATTCTGGGATGCCGCATTCGAATTACTGAAACGCAGCGGCGCCGTGCAACTAGCGACGGCCGGAAAAAATGCTGGCTGCTGGGTGATGCAGCTGCCTTCCGACAAGGAGGTTAGTGCGAAGCTGGCCGCGGAAGGTGCGGAACCTGCCTCCGGCGATGCGACCGAAGAACCGCCGGAAGAAGCCGAAGCTAAGATTATCGTGCGCTCTACGGGCACCGTAACCTATGTCGGCAAAGATATCGCGCTGCATCTCTGGAAGTTCGGCCTGCTCGACCGCGATTTTCACTATCACCGTTTCTACCAGCATCCCGATGGACACCAAGCATGGATCACCGCCAGCGAACGCGACGATCCCGGCGCGCCCGCGTTTGGCCACGCCCACGAAGTCTTCAACGTGATTGATTCGCGCCAGTCATATCCGCAGCAAGTCGTGGTTGCGGGGCTGCGCGCGCTCGGCTACCACGACGAAGCAGATCACCTGAAGCACTTCGCTTACAACGTGGTCGCGCTCACGCCGCGCTGTGCGCTAGAGATGGGCTACGAGATTCCGCCGGAGGATGCGAAGCGGCCCTACGTGGAAGTGAGTGGACGGAAGGGCCAAGGCGTGAAAGCCGACGATCTCCTCGACCGCCTAGAAGCCAGCGCCCAGGAGGAAGTGGATTCGCGCCATCCAGACACCCCCGACGCCGAGCGCGCCGCGGTCGCTCATGCTGTCGCCATCGGCGCGCTCCGCTACTTCCTGCTGCGCTTCACACGCTCCACGGTAATCGCCTTCGACTTCAAGGACGCGCTAAGCTTCGAAGGCGAGACCGGTCCCTACGTGCAGTACGCCGTGGTCCGCGTGAATGGCATCCTCCGTAAAGGCGCGGAGCTGGATCCGAGCCTCGCGGTAGAAGACGCTGCGAACATTGCCAGGCTTAAGACCGGTGAGCTGGACGCCAGCCGCTTTCTGGCTTCACCGGACTACGAAGACATATGGGATCTGGTACTGCTCGCGGGGTCGTTGGACGCCCGGCTGGAGGTTGCGCTGGCGGCGCAGGAACCCGCCAACGTCGCGCGCTTTGCATTCGAGTTGGCGCAGGCCTTCAACGGCTTCTACCACAAACACAATATCAACAGAGAGCAGGACGCGGAGAAGCGAGCGTTCTTACTTTATGTGACCACGCTAGTGCGCGAACAACTCGTCTCGACGCTCGCCCTGCTAGGCATCACCGCGCCGGAAAAGATGTGACAATTTTTCGCTATGGCCGTCATCCTGCTTGCCCTGAGTGATTTTGCGAAGGGAGCACAGCGAAGCCCGCCTGCTGCGGGCGGGGATCACTCTTCGGTGTTTCCGGCCTCGTAGTCCGCGGGAATTGACGCTACAGCTTCATCGCGAAGTCAACGATGGAGCGAATCGCCACGCCCGTCGGCCCTTTCGCCAGCCAGGGTTTCCCATCATCGACCCAGCACGTCGCCGCAATATCCAGATGGATCCAAGGCGTATCTTCCGCAAATTCCTTGATGAACCACGCGCCGGTGATCGCCCCGCCGCCCTTGCCTGAGCCGGTATTGCGAATGTCCGCGATATTGCTTTTGATCATTTCCTCGTACTCGTCGTCCATGGGCATGGGCCACATTTTTTCCCCGACGGCTTTGGCGCTCTCAAGGAACTGGTCGAGGTATTCGCGCGGCGTGCCGAACGCGCCCACATGCACGTTGGCGAGCGCCACCTGGATCGCACCGGTGAGCGTGGCTGCATCAATCAGGTGCGTCGCGCCAAGCTTGCGCGCATAAAAAACGCCGTCGGCCAGAACCATGCGGCCTTCCGCGTCGGTATTGATCACTTCAATCGTCTTGCCGGACATCGCAACCTGCACGTCTCCAGGTTTCTGCGCGCGCCCGCCGGGCATGTTCTCCGTGGCGGGAATTACGGCGATCACCGGGACCGACGGCTTCAGGTAGGCTATCGCACGCATCGCGCCGAGCATGGTGGCTCCGCCACCCATGTCGTACTTCATTTTCTCCATGTTCTCCGCCGGCTTGATGGAAATGCCACCGGTGTCGAACGTGACGGCTTTGCCCACCAATCCGAGAACTGGCGCATCAGGACGCGCATTTTCCGGCGTGTAACGGATCACGATCACGCGCGGCGGCTCGACGCTGCCCTGCGCGACGCCGATGAGCGCGCCCATCTTCAGCTCGGAGATCTTTCGCTCGTCGAGAATTTCAACGCCCAGGCCGACTTCCTTGGCCATGGCCTCGGCGCGAGCCGCGAGCATGCGGGGCGTGAGGCGGTTGGAAGGCTCGTTGATCAAATCACGCGCGAAATTCTGAGATTCCGCGATCACCCGTCCGTGTTCGACGGCTTCGGGCAATTTGCCATTCTGAACAGCGTCGAAACCGGCGAGCAGCACCGACTGGATTTCGCGATTTGTTTTCTTGTCGGTCTGATACTTGTTGGATTCGAAATCGGCGACGCCAAGTCCTTCGGTGACGGCCTGCGCGGCGGCAGGTCCGCGTTCGCCTTCGCGCGCAAGGAAAATAAACTTCTTCACGCCGCGCGATTTCAAATGGCGCAGCGCGGTGCCGGCGATTTTGCGCAAGTCCGACTGCGCGAATTTTTCGGGCTTGCCTGCGCCCACAAGGAGCAGCCGCTTGGCGTCCAAACCTTCCGGGAAATGAACGAGCACAAGCTCGAGCGCCTTGCCAGTGAGTTCACCGGTAGCGACCAGAGCGGCGAGCCGGCCGTCCATAGCGTGGTCAATGTCGTTTAAAATTCCATCAATTCTATTTTCTTTGTCAAAAATGTAGGAGACGATCGCATCGGCCTGAATCGAAGAGTACGGCTGGTTCTCCAGTTGAATCTGCATAGCTCCCTTTCACTTTTAGCGCCGGCGAGAGCGATACATCGCCTCGCTGGCTTCGCGTTTTGCTTCTTTTTGTTTTTCGGATTCGCGGCGGTCGTGGAACTTTTTGCCCTGCGCCACGGCCAATTCGCATTTGGCGATGCCGTCCCGGAAATAAATCTTCGTCGGGACGATGGTCATGCCCTTCTGCTGGGTCTGCACAAGCAAGCGGTCAATCTCACGACGGTTCAGCAGCAGCTTTCGTTTTCGCAGGGGATCGTGGTTGCGGTAACCTCCGGCAAGATACTCGGGAATATGGCAGTTTACCAGCCACGCCTCGCCAAGGCGAATCTCGGCATAGGCCTCTCGCAGGGTCCCCTTCCCTTCGCGGAGCGTTTTAACCTCGGTGCCAACCAGCACCATGCCGGCTTCCAGGCTGTCCAGGAGATGGTAGTTGTAGGACGCCTGGCGATTCTGCGCAACAATCTTGACGCCTTCGTGTTGAGATTTATCAGGCTTGGATTTCACGGCATAACTATCATAGCCGCCGGAGCCGAGTCGCCGCAAGTCACAGACGATGACGGATTTCCGGGTACTCGCGCCCGAATTCACGGAACTTTCACCCAAACCGGCTGAGGCCCTTCTATTATTCATACGTCTAACACAACTTTGGGATTCCTTGCCGCATCGGAAGACGGGTGCTAGACTCTTGAGGAAATAGCCTACCCGTCGGAGGAGTGCTTTTGCGCCGTTCCAGATATTTGCCATTCCTAGTCGCCGCTGCCCTGCTGCTGGGCGGATGCCCTAAGGGCAATGAAGACTACGAAGAGGCCCGAAAGGCCAACGCCCTCCAGGATTACGACACCGCGCTGGTGCACTACGAACGTGCCGCCCGCACCGACCCTACAAACGCCGAATACAAGCTCCGTGCCGCCCAGGCTCGTTACGATGCCGGGCAATTCCACGTGCAGCAGGGCAAAAAAGCGCTCAAGAACGGGGACCTGCAGCTTGCGCTAGGCGAATTCCAGAAGGCGCAGCTGATTGATCCTTCGAATACGGCGGCCGACCAGGAAGCGAAGCGGACGATGGATCTGATGAACGGGCAGAACGGGCCTAAGGCGCTGAATCCCGCTACGAAACCGGACGAGCAGATTCTGGCGCAACCACCGGAACTGAAGCCGCTATCGCGCGACCCGATCAACGGCCTCAAGATGACCAACGACGCGCGCGTCGTTTACGAGACGATCGCGAAGCTCGCGGGGTTGAGCGTGATTTTTGATCCGGACTTCACTTCACGGCGAATCACCGTGGATTTCCCGAGCGTGACGCTGGAGCAGGCGCTGGATGCCGTATCGCTGGAGAGCAAGGCGTTCTGGAAGCCGGTTACTTCGAACATTATTTTTGTGGCGCAGGACCAGCCGCAGAAGCGGAAAGATTTGGACGATGAGGTTGTACAGACTTTTTATCTTTCGAACACCTTGACGCCGCAGGATCTGACAGAAGTGGTAAACGGGTTGCGTGTGCTGCTGGATCTGCACCGGTTGCAGCAGGTGAACGCGCAGAATGCCATTGTGATTCGCGACACACCGGATAAATTGCTACTCGCCGCGAAAATTATTCGCGATATTGATAAGGCTAAGCCGGAAGTATTGATTCACGTGCAGGTGATGACCGCCAGCATGGATCGTTTGCGCGATTTGGGGATTTTGCCGGGGCAGACGGTCTCGTTGGCTTTCACGCCGCGGTCTTCGCTTGGACCTTCTACTTCGACGTCGACGACCACCAATACGACGACTCAGAGTGTGCCGCAGGTTTTATTGAGCCAACTGAAGAACCTGGGGAGTTCCGACTGGGCGCTCACATTGCCAGGGGCGACAGCAAACGCCATCTTGACTGACGACCGCACGAAAATTCTGCAGGATCCGGAATTGCGCGTAACCGATGGCCAAAAAGCCACATTGAAGATTGGTTCGAAGGTGCCGGTGGCGACGGGCAGCTTTCAGGCGGGAGTCGGCGTCGGTGTTACGGGCAGCTCTGGAGTGGTCAATCCCCTGGTGAACACGCAATTCCAGTACATCGACGTGGGCGTTAACATTGAAATTACACCGCGCGTGCATCCGGATGGCGACATCAGTTTGAAAGGAACCGTGGATGTGTCGCAAATTACGGGGACGAGCAATATCGGCGGAATCAACCAGCCGGTAATCGGGCAGAAAAAAACGGAAATTGACGTGAGGCTAAAGGAAGGCGAGCAAAACATTCTGGCGGGCTTGATCGAGCGCACGGATACAAAAAACATAAATGGCATTCCAGGACTTGGTGAAGTGCCGCTGATGGGGTATTTGTTTTCGGATAACAGCCACGAAATCGAAGAGGATGAAACGCTGATCGTGATGACGCCACACATACTGCGCTTGCCGTCGTTGACGGCTGCAAATCTGCAATCCATGGCGGCGGGCACCGATTCGAACGTGCGCGTTTATCGAGGAGAAGAGACGCCAGCGACCGCGGTACCTGCGGCAGCGCCAGAGCCTCCTGCTCTGCGACAGAATTCTGGCAATGTTGCGCCCACGCCGGGCGTGACGCCGGCTGCGATGGCGCAACCTGCTCCCGCGCAGGGCACGAGCGCTGCGGCGCAGCTTCATTTCGAGCCGGCCACGGTAGTGCTGAAGGCTGGCGACACGACCACGCTGGGCCTGGCGGTTTCCAACGTGCGCGATCTGTATTCGATTCCACTGATGATTCACTTCGATCCAGCGGTGGTCCGCGTAGAAGAGGTGCGTGACGGCGGATTTCTATCCGGCGGATCGCAGCAGGTGGCCGTAGTGCAGAGAATCGATCAACAGCAAGGGCAGGTGATTGTCTCCGCGACGCGCCAGCCCAACACGCCCGGAGTGAATGGAACCGGAACGGTGTTCGGTTTCGTGGTGCGCGCTGTCGGACCCGGGACCGCGCGGCTGCAAATTCTTCAAGTAAACGCTCATGATTCGCAGCAACAGACGATTCCGATGGTTTCCGGAGAAGCCACGATCCAGGTGCAGTGAGGCGCGATGAATTGGAATCGTTTCAAGCCGAAACTCCATTTTGCGCGGCCGCGGTTCTCCGCCCTATCTCTTGCGCTGAGTCGCGGCCGACGCGGTTCTGCTGCGTCTGAGACCGGAATGTCACTGCTGGAATTGGTAGTCGCCTGCGCCATCTTGCTTGTTCTGGCGACGGCTTCGATCCCGATTGCGCGCAACACGATCAAGTGGAAAAAAGAAGAGGAACTGCGCTGGGATTTGCGCCAGATGCGCGAAGCGATTGACCGCTACAAGGACGCGTCGGACAAAGGGCAAATCCAAGTGAAGGCCGGGACCGAAGGATATCCGGAGGGCCTCGATTCGCTGGTCAAGCCGACTCCGCTAACCGGAACCGCCGCTGACAAACGGATTCGGTTTTTGCGCGAAATCCCGATGGACCCCATCACCAAGAACAAAGATTGGGGGCTGCGTTCGGTCCAGGATGACACCGATTCGACTTCTTGGGGCGGGCAGGACGTGTTCGACGTGTATTCGAAAAGTTCCGGAACAGCGATGGACGGTTCGAAATATTCTGATTGGTAGATGGGTTCGCTGGGGCAACTGAGGATATTGATGCGCGAAGGGTTCAACACGAGGACGATTCTTGAGCGGCGCGGCTTGGCGCAGCGCGGATTCACCCTACTGGAACTGATGGTGGTGATGGCGATCATCGTAATTCTGATGACCATCGCCACTGCGAAATTCGAACAAATGGTAGTGAGGGCGCGAGAGGCGACGCTGGCCTCCGACCTGAAGGTGCTGCGGCAGGCGATTCAGGACTACACACGCGACAAAGAATGCGGCCCTTCTTCGCTGGACGATCTCGTGAGCAACAATTACTTGCGCTCGGTGCCGAAAGATCCAATCTCCAACCAAACCGATTGGGTTACAAAGTCCGATGACGTCTCGCTCAGCCCCGAACAAAGCTGCTACGGCATCAGCGATGTGAACTCCTCATCCGACCGTCTATCGCCATTTACCAGCACGCCGTACAGTTCCTGGTAGTCCGCAAACGCTTTGATTTTCCACGCGCGTCCAATTTTTCTGCCGCGCTTAACGCTTCTGCTGCGCTCAATCGAAACGAAATTCTCGCCCGGCCGTTGCCGTTTGACGGCACCCCATGCATCCGCTATCATGCTTACGCGGGGTGGAGCAGCCTGGTAGCTCGTCGGGCTCATAACCCGGAGGTCGTTGGTTCAAATCCAACCCCCGCAACCAAACTTATAGATTCATAAGAGCTTTCGGATTGGCCTCCGGAAGCTCTTTTTCTTTTTGGGAAAGATTTGGGAAAGAAATCACTTTTCCCTCCGGCCAACCCGTCCCGAAAAGCTCCCCAAGTTTCTCCGCCGACTCGCGCTCGTCCTTCGTGAAAGTGTGCGTATATTTCTCCGTCACGCTTCCTCCGCTGTGGCCGAGCCGCTGCTTGCGAATTTGTTACGGGATATCGAGAGAATCCATCGCCGTAGCGTTCGTGTGTCGAAACGTGTGAAGCCCTAGCGAGGCGGCACGCTTTTCGCTTAACGTAGCTTGCTCGACGGTTCTATCCTTCCCAACAAATTTCGCAAGTAGTTTTGGGTCGATCTTCGGAATTTCGAGGCGTTCAAGCAGGCCGTTTAATCTCCGCGCGAGCACGTTGCTAGTATCCCAAGGCTTACCCGTGGAGGATTGGAATAGGAAGCCGTCGGTCCTGCCGGCCAGATATTCCTTGAGCGCTGCGCCGAGCCGGTTGGAAATGCAAATCGTTCTGTTCCCGGCTTCGGTCTTGGGGCTATCTTCCGCACCGCCCCAAATCGCTTTGCTTACTTCCACTGAAAAGCTTTCGAGGTCTACGTCGCTGACGCGAAGCGCGATAATCTCTCCGGCGCGCATCCCGGCTTCGGCGGCGAGCCAAAAGAAAATCCGTTCCGCGTCCTTGGTAGAGGCGAGTACTCGTTTAACTTCCTCGACGCTATAGCACCTCATCCGAAGCTTTCGCGCCCTTGGAAGCTCAACTCGTAGATCGCCCGAGACGTACTTCCAAGCAACGGCAGAATTCCACATAATACGAATCGTCGCCGATACGCAATCGCGGCGATCATTGCCATATAACTACCAGCCCGCCTCACGGCTTTCTTATGCTTTATCGCCTCATCGGTGTCGGGCTTCAAGTAGGCTCGCCGCCGCAATTGCCAGCGCCGTCGAATGACCGCGGCGAGCATCTCATCGTTGAGCGCAAACGCCGGGATGCTTCGTTTCAGGGCGGGTTTTCTCGTGTGAACACTCATTCGCGTGTAATCTTCGAATGCAATTCGGCTTGCGGTCGACACCGGGAGCGCACGCCGTCCGTCAAATTGGTGGCGATCAAAATGGAGGTCGCTCATTGGTGGCCTCTCTTTCGCGGTCCGGCGTAGACGGTCGAGCAGTCGGCGCATTCGCGCTTTCCGTTCTTTGTCTCGATATAGATACTCGATTCGCAAGCGGGGCAATATCCACTCATACGCTCGTGAGCACGGTCTTCCGGCGCTTCTAACGGGTCGCCGCAAGATCGAGGAAGGACGACCGGTCGAGTTTCGAAGGGCGGTCCTTGCGGAAAGCAAATCGAACAGTAGGGCGAGCGCTTCCCTCGACCCACGCGGTAGACCGAGTGTTGACATTTTTTCAGAATCCGGAACGTCGGAGGTGTCGAAACAAACTGGACGGTTGCGGCTGCCACGGATTTGTTCCCTGTTGCTGGAGATCGACTTCTACTGCGGGGAAAGCTCTTCCGTTATCCTCGAACCCAAATTAGACAGAAAATGTTAGGCAAATCTTTTGCGGAAGATCAGTAATCCTCTCGAGCAAGAGCGCGATCTAAGGCTGCGCTATCTATCGAAGAGGTCCATTGTTTTCCCTCCGCGCCGGTCGCCACCAGTGCGTTCGGGTCCGAATTTCCTCGGGTCATTCCAGTTTTCTGATCGTGACAGGGTTTACATACGCCTTGGATATTTTGCGTATCGTAGAAGAGCGTCGTGTTGCCTTTATGATCTTTGATATGGTCGGCTACGGTCGACTCGTCGCCGCCGTGCTGCCGGCACTTGTCTGTAAGCATAAGTTGACAGAGCGGGTCGCGGCTGAGGATGAATTCGCGCAAATTTCTCCACGCGGCGTTTTGGTAGAGAGCGCGCCAAGGCGCGTCGCGAAGCCGCGAATTATTCTCGGCGCGTTCCACCTCGGCGGCTGGCTTCGTATGTGGCGCGCAGTAGTTCGTCCCGGCCACCGCAGCTATTTGGCACGCGGGGTAGCCGCATTGTCTTGGCGCTCGATTTGGCATCAGTATCTCCTCGCCTTAATTCTCTTGCGTAGTTCGAACTTTTCGCCGCGCGTCAACTCATCTGCGACGATTTGCGGAAAATTCGGCCAATCGAAAACGATCTCGGGCTCGTTCGGGTCAGAAATCACGGAGAGATCGCGGAACGGCTTCGATTCATTCCAGGCTACGGTAAGCTTATCGACGCGCGCCGCGATCAACGGGTCCCGCATAATTTTCCACGCGAGGTCGTACACAGCGTACGGCTTCTGAATGATCTTCGCGTCGAGGGCTGTCTCGCAGAATCGCAAATAGTCGATCATAGGAATTTTATGCCGTCCTCGTTTTGGTCTTTCGTCGGGCGAACGCGCGCGCGGTTCATTGGCGTCATCCCGAGACGATCTAAGAGCGCCGTGATTTTCGTCTCCGCCTCGTTCGCAATCCCTAGCCAGAGGTTCTTGGCCTTCGTCGTTATCTGCTCTCCAGTTTTGGAGAGTCGTGTGTACTCAACGATCTCGCCCTCGTCCGCGACGTGCTTCCGCGCGCGCCGGTACTTATCGACGGTCGAGGCCAACAGCTCAAGGATGATCGCGTCGGCGCTCGTTACCGCCCGGCGCTTCTCAAGCTCGGCCGCGGCGCTCTTGAAAATCTTCCGAGCTTCCGGGGAAAGCTCCTTCGGGCACTTCGGACGGCTGCCGGCCACTGAAACCTCGGGCGCAGTCCTACTCTCCGTCCCCTGAAGCTCGTGAAGCTCGTCGCTCTTACGCTCTCTCACCGGAATCCTTGTCGAGCTGGTCTGGGTCGTTGTTTTTCACGTACCGTGCCGACGGAGCCTCGGGGTCGGCGTCTAATACCGGCGTGTCGGCTGGTGCGCCTGCGCCACGGAGCGCGATCAGCGTTTCGCCGACCGTAAGGCCGCAATCCCAGTTTCCGGTCCGCTGAGCGAGATCGATACGCTCCTCGGCGCTAGTCACCGCGCGGACGGCGCGCGAGATCGACATTCGGGAACAGCGGAGCCCGAGCGCCTTCGCGACGTCACCAAGATGCGTCCCGTTCTTAACGAGCCGCCACGCCTCGATAGACTGGGCGGGAGATAAAGCTTTTCTCATAACGGTCCTCCGTTACGTTTACGCGGTGATGTTAGGGCTCCGCCGGGCGCGAGGAAGCCGCGGCGATCTCGGGTAAACTCGGTCGAAAATCGCGTAATGTCGGCGCGAACTGCCTGAAGAAAGTGCCGTGGCAATCGCCGG
Source organism: Acidobacteriota bacterium (assembly GCA_013289715.1). Lineage (GTDB taxonomy): Bacteria > Acidobacteriota > Terriglobia > Acidiferrales > UBA7541 > Palsa-295. The sequence goes on from JABCZJ010000019.1 coordinate 96,429, forward strand.
AGTGTGAATTAAGCTGAACGAACGGTTCTTTGGTGTGTGGAAATGAATCAGTGACCCCCTATACCCTATTCTATACAAAGCAGTTAGTTTAAGTCATAGTTAATATGGTGGTCATAGTTCGGTCGGTCTCGTCCAATATAAGGGCTCGCAAAAGCCCTATTTGCCCTCGATTTGGGCCTACAAACGCCCTCAAACTGCCTACATTGAGCCTGTTTGCGATGGGTTTTTCGAAGCCGATTCGGAAAACAAACAGGCGCGGAGCGACCGCAGCGCGGCTCCGGCGCGGAGATCGATCTAGCCGTCGAGGAGAAGCTACGTCGTGTGGCGAGGCTGGCCAACGCGGGCGTTCGTGCTTTACGCGCGGTCTCTCGTACTTCCTTGCCTTATTCTCTTACGAAACTCTCTTACTCACTGACTCTTCTTCGTTCTACGCACACCACACCACCGCTTTCCGAACCGCGGCGTTACTATGACTCATACGTATCGCCTTACGGACTTCTCTGGCTTACCAAGGTTCTTTATCCGACGGAGTTCCTTGGCCTCCTCTGTTTGGCTATTCGGGCTTCAACATCTATCTGGATCAAGCCTTCGCACCCCATCTGCAAAGCCTAGTTTCCGATTACGCGACTTACCAGGAGTTGGCTTTCGTTTGGCCAGATTTTCGTAGAAAATCCCGTTACGACTTGTCGAGAGTTAAGCTGTACAATCGCCGCGAGCACTCTGATGGGAAGACTTACGGAAAAATTGATTTTGCTCGCTCAGATAGTCCTCGTAGGGGTCGGCATCCTTTCGCTTGTGTTCGGGGTATTCGCATTGATTGGCACATGGCTTTCCCACGGTTCATAGTCGAATCGACGCCTCCTGCCAGGCTATGCGCCCTCTCAAACCGGCAATTGAAAACTTGGAATTTCACATCTCCGGTTACGCGACTAATCGTCCACTGGAAACCCAGGGGCCTATCCGGTTGGCCAAACGCCGCGAGTTATTGCTTCTGCAGGATGCGCCACCGCCAAGTGCCGACGAACAAAACCCAAGCCAAACCGAATACATACCACGACGTGATAGCGGGAACCAGAGGCAGTACCGCGTAAATAAACAACCAGAAGAACGTAAGTACGGTAAGCAGGTAAACCAGGAAGCTAATCCAAAGTGCATGCAGGAATGCCTGTGACCGGGTTCGCGGTTTCTTGTTCCACAGGGAGCGCACGAAAGCCAACACCCACAGAGAACCCACGGTAACGAAGCAAAAATTTAGTGTTGCAAACTTCGCCCACTCCTGGTTTGGGCCGGCTGCTAGGATTGCGGTCCATTGGTTTATGCGGTACTGCACCGCCCAACCGAGGAAACACGCCCAGTAGAAACCTTGGAATCGATATGGCGTGTTGCCCGTGGCATCGCCTTCAGCCGCGCGAGCTGATTGCAAACGGAGTCCGCCGGCCGTGATGCCCGTCCATAGCGCAGTGAACCCACTCAGGTAGATGAAGTAACGGGAAAAATCTCCGACATAATCACGCCGAAACGGGCCGTCCGGACGGCTCAAGTCGAAGAGTTCTTGACAGGTCCCATGGAGTCCGACGTACTTCCGAAGCCCGCACCACCATGCCACAGAAACCGCCACCGCAAACAGCCAACTCGTGCCGATAAACAATGCCGGCTGCTTTTCGGTTCGCACCCCGGATGGCATCCTTGCGGGCAAGGCGCGGGGCGAGGACGTCGAGAGAAATTTCCTAGGAAGAATCGATCCCGGCAATGGCAGGAGGAAGACAAATAGTGGTGTCAGAATCGCTTGCACAGTGTTGCCGAAATAGAGCAGGGGTACGGCGCGGGCGCACGAGTGGAGGAGCCAATCAGCTCCCAGAGCTTGAGCTCCCTGAGCGAGTTGCTCCATCGGAATCGCGAAGACGATCGATACCGCGATAGCGACCCCAAGGAATACCCAGGCACTTCGATTTTGCGACCGAGCTGTCACAATGGGTTGCGGTCGACTTTACCATCAATGCGACATGGCAATTCCTGATTCTCAGATAGTGAGAAGAATTC
>JABCZJ010000020.1 GCA_013289715.1 Acidobacteriota bacterium
TGAATCCGTCGCGCCTTCAGCAGAAGGAGGTCCGAGCCGTAGAAGTGGCTTGAACTTGGTTCGAGGTAGACTTACAGTGCCAAACAACAAGAGCCGCTGCAATCAACTAAAACTCGGACATCCTCCGCCCGGCCGAACTATAAAGGAGAAAATGCGATGGTCAAACTAGCCTTTTACGCGAGATTGGAAGCAAAACCTGGCAAGGAAAAAGAAGTAGAGCAATTCCTCCAGAGCGCCGTGCCGCTTGTGGAAGAAGAGCAAGGTACGATCACGTGGTACGCCCTGCGCATGGGACCTTCTACTTTCGGAATCTTCGATACTTTCAACGACGAAGCGGGCCGCCAAGCTCATCTTTCAGGCAAAGTGGCCGCTGCGTTGATGGCAAAAGCTCCCGACCTTTTCGCAAAGGCTCCCGAAATCAGCAAAGTGGACGTTCTGGCATCCAAGGTTGCCGACGCGAAACGTAAGGCGTCCGCGTAGCCGAACCGCCGCTCCAAGGGTCTGCTTCACGAAGCGCCATCCAGCGTTGCTTGTACCACAGGCTGGCCCGTCACGACAGACAAGCCCGCTGAATCGTATTTTCATGCTCGGTGGTGCGCCAACGGCGCATCAGGTCTTACCGGAACAGTGGATTTTTCACGAGCATTCGGCGTGGAGTCGGGATGAGCCAAAAACCTGACATGTCTGACGGCTGTCGGGGTCCCGCCCGGTCCCAAAACAGCGCGTCTAGCTGTGGGAAGGTTACGCAGAAGTTACGCGGAAAATCTCGCGCTTCTAACTAGCTGTAAACAAATAAGAAAAAATGGTGGAGGCGGGGGGAGTTGAACCCCCGTCCGAGAAACCTTGCAACACGAAGCCTACATGCTTATCCCGTTCCGTTGGTTTCGCTGCTAGCGCTCAGAACAGGCAAGACGCGCTAGCAACTAGTCCGATGATCTCGCCGCCGCATTGCGGACCGAAACGCGACAGCCAGCCTACTGTGTGACGCCCCGACCCACGCGCGTAGGTAACGCCTGGGGGAGCGCGTAGCCTAATTTAAGTTAGGCTGCGAGTGCCAACTGTGAGTTGCCAGTTGTGTTGTTCCACCATATTACGGGTAGGTGGGTCCCGGCATGCCTTCGAGCCGCTACAGTTTCCGTCGAAACCGTTGCGCCCCCGTCGGTCTCCACTAGAATATCACTTCAGCGAATACCGCGCCAAATCGTCGCGCTCAATTCACAGCCTAACGCGTCAATACAGCTATCATCGTGGAATACTGGGGAAATTGCGCGCTTAGCTCGTGCCGCTGGCCGGTTTCGTAATCCTCGTATTCGAATCCCGGTGCCATGGTCGTCCCAAGCAGCGCGTATTTCCCGCCGGCGCGCACCCGCGAACCCTGCCACACTCCACCCGGCACAGTGTACTGCAGGCGCATGCCTGCCGCGATGTCCTGCCCTAGCAGGATCACTTCGCCGCTCCCATCTGCTTTCAACTGCAGCATCTCGACCGCATCGCCCAGATAAAAATGAAACATTTCGTCGCCACGCACCCGGTGCATCGCCGAAAAAGTATCCGGAGTCAGCAGATAATAAATCGCCGTGGAAATTGCGCGGTGGCCGGGATAACCGCCCGGCAAACTCTGCGGAATCATTGCCGCGCCGCGATACGTTTCCGCAAAGTATCCGCCTTCGATCGGATGCGGCCGCATCTGCAACAACTCCCGAATCTGTTCCGCCGTCAGCATCTCTGGTTTTCTTCCACCCTATGGGCAATTATTTTTGGCAATCACCAGTGCAGCGTCGCTACACTGACAAGCATGGAAGTGCATCTTAAACCCGAAACGGAATCGCGCCTAAGCGAACCAGCCTCGCAAAGCGGTCGCCCGACCGACGAACTTGCGGAGGACGCCATGGCAGGATACCTCGCGGAAGTCGCCGAAGTCCGCGACCTGCTCGCCCGCCGCTACGATCACATCTGGAGTGGGCGCGTTAAGCCCATTGACGGCGAAACGCCCTTCGAAGATTTGCGCCAGCGCGAAGAGAAACTGCTCAATCGGCTCCGTCCAGAATGAGCGCAACACTTTAAGCTCCCGCAGCGGAATATCACGCAAATTCGTCGCAATCCGATCTCGGGAGATTTGAACGCAGCGGTAGCGCGTGCAGCAGCCGACGGACGAAACTTCAGCCCAGCTGCGCTCGATTAGTTACTCATCCTGTTACCCGAGCGCTGACCCAGACCAGGCCAGATCATTATTCTCTGACGCAAATCGTTCTTCCATCGTGGTCCGTCGAAGGATGCTGTCCCGCCGGGCATGAGGGAGCCTCGCCTGGACGTCCTGCATCTTTGTCGTGGTCTTTGTCTCGGTCTCTGTCTCTGTCGCGGTCTCTATCCCGGTCCCGGTCCGCCGCGCTTGGATCGCCCGGAGGTCCCTGAGGCCCAGCCGGCCCGGCGGCTGGGGTGGTGGAGCACCCGCCAATCAGCAGCAGTAGCGACAACGTGCCCGTAAATAGCGATTTCTTCATCTCGTTTCTCCTTATGCCGTCGCTCGGGGCACAACGTTGCCATCGCAAACAACCGCGCATAGCAATATGCTATCTATAGGGCGAAGGCTGGCGCTGTCCCAATTCGCACAGTATTCGAAGAAGGTGGAACGCGGTGAGCCTGTCACGTCGCCGCTGCATGGCAGGAACGCGCTTCCGTAATGTTCGTTGACACCCCCCGTTACCGTTTCCATAATCCAAAAGAGGCAGATAGTCCTTTGACTCCAAGGAAAACGTCGCTCGAGCAGGCCCTGGAAGAGGCGGTTTCACGCGCCTTGCGCGACAACCTTGCGCCGCTGCAGCGCACCGCGGACGAACTCCACCACGCCTATGCCGATCTGGTTGCCGCCTGCGGGTCCAGCCGTCCTAGCAACGCCTTGCCGGCACTATTGCGTGCGCAAACTGCCGCTGCTTCCCTGGCTGCCGGACTTTCCGTCCTTTCAAATTTTGTCGCGGTAGCACTTAATCCGCGCGATCAGCAAGCCTCCGAGGAACGCGAATTTGCCGGCGCGACTTCAACTGTCGACGTGGAAGAGCCGGACCAAGCCCCTGAGGCTGTGGCAGAGGAAGAAGCCGCCCCAGAATCGGCGCGCGAAACATCGGTAGTCGAAGAACCTGCGGCCTCCCAGGCACCGCCCGAAGCTGAACTGGAATGGGTGGAAGAGCCCGAAGAAGTATTGAACGCAGCTCCCGAGCTAGCATCTGTCCCTCCCGCTGCGCCGCCACTCGAAGAGGACGTCGCCGAAGAAGCCTTCGATCTGGCGAATCTGCCCCGGGAAGAGCAGGAACTGCATCGCCGCGCCAATCGCGTAGCGAAAGTGGCCATGCAAGACATCAAGTTGCTGCAGCCGAAAGAAGTTCGCCTCGGCCGCGAGCACAAAGACATCTGCGTCCGCCTGCGCGCGGATATTGATAAAGCACGCAAGGAATACGACCGCCGCTTTCGCGCGATTCAGGATCATCCCGTGGATTACTTCTACGATTGGATGGTGGAAATTCTCGCGGACGGCGATGCCAAGGCCCTCGGCGAATATCCGTATCCCTCGCCCGTTCTGCGGCAGTAAGATAAATCAGAATGAAATTCTTCGGGCCTGCAATGCGCGCTGTCGCAGTTCTGTTCGTCTTCTCGGTCGCGGTATGCTCTGCGCCAGCAGCCTTCCCGCAGCACGCCTCGCAAGGCCAAGTTCATCCGCCGGCTTCAAGTCACGCGAAGAAGCCCGCTGCTTCTTCCGACTCCGCGTCGGCGTCCTCCGCAGCCGCCACAAAACAGCTCGAGCAATTGACGCGCTCCTTGAAACAAAAAAGTCCCGGCGCAGCCTACGCGAAACTCAGCGCCTTCGCGCTACAGAAATCCTCGGGAGTGCTGGGTTATCGCGCCGCGCTGGCGCTGGGGTATTACGATTACGGTAAGGCGCATTATCCGCAGGCAGCGAACTGGCTGAAGATCGCGCAAAGCGACGCGCTGCTGCGTGATTACGCCCTTTACTGGAGTTCCCAAACCAATCTTGCGCTCAATCACAACCCGGAAGCCCTCGCCCAGCTGCAAGAATTTCGCAAGGATTATCCCGATTCAGTCATCACCGAGCAGGTGCTGCAATCTCTGGGCGTCGCCGCGCTCGCCGCTAGCCAGCCCGGGGTGATTCTCGCGGCTCTCGACAACTTCCCGCAAACTGCGCAAAAGCCCGCGCTGCTGTTCCTGCGCGCCGAAGCCCGCGAACAATCCGCGCAACCGCTGCTGGCTGCCGCCGACTATCAAACAGTTTATTTGCATTTTCCCTTGAGCGATCAGGCTCGCGAAGCTGGCGAAAAACTCTGGTTCCTGCAAAGCTCCCACGGCGACAAACTCGCCGCGATTCCCGTCGAGCAACTGCTGGAGCACGCTACTACGATTTTCACAGCACACCAGTGGGGCGACGCTCGCAATGAATATTCGCACCTGCTGCCGCAACTGAGCGGCGCGGACCGAGAACGCGCGCAGCTGCGCATTATGGAATGTGGCGTCGCGCTGGGCGCTGCGATAGCAGGAATCGCCGCGCTCACCATCGCTGACCCCGACGTGGATGCCGAGCGCTATTACAGCATTGCGAATTACTATCGCGACCGGCCGTCGGAATCGCAGATGATCGCTGCGGTGGAATCGGCGGTGGCGCGCGCTCCGGACAGCCGTTGGTCCGAATCCGCATTGTTCCTCGCGGGAAATTATTATTGGGTGCAGCTGGATCGCGATCGCGCCGCGTCTTACTATCAGCGCCTCTACGCCAATTTCCCGGCGGCTGCCGATGCGCTTGCGGCGCAGTGGCGCCTCACATGGGCAGCCGTCCTCAAACGTCAGCCCAACGCATCCGCGGACCTTGCCGAACATCTGCGCCACTTTCCCGGTTCGCAATTCTCGCCCGATGCGGTGTATTGGCTCGGCCGTTTGTCCGAGGAAGCCGGGAACGCCGCGCTGGCGCGCACCTACTACGCGAAGTTGCTGCAGCGTTTCCCGCAGAATTATTTTGCGGTCGCTGCGGCGAAGCGGCTGCGCGCGCTCGGTCCTGGCGCGGCAGCCGATGCGGACGTTCTCGCGAACATTCCTGCGGTGCCTGCCGCGCTTCCACTCGGCGACACTATTCCCGCAGCCGCCGCAACGCGCCAACTGCGCGCCGACGCACTGCGCTCGATCAGCTTTGACGCCTCCGCGGAGCTGGAATTGCGCGCGGCCTTCGCCGCAACCGGCGAGCCACGGCTGTTGCTCGAAGCCGCTCAGGAAGCAGTAAATGCCGGACACATGGGCTCGGCAATCTCGACCGTGCGCCAGATTTATCCGCAGCTCGAATGGCGTCCGTTCGCGCAAGTTCCGCGCGAAGTCTGGCTCACCGCCTACGCGATGCCTTTTGAATCGTTCATCGTGGCTCGCTCCACCACTGCCGGCGTTGACCCCATGCTCACCGCCGGACTGATCCGTCAGGAGTCCGCCTACGATCCTGAAGCTCGTTCCCACGCCAACGCTTTCGGGCTGATGCAGCTGTTGCCAAAAACAGCGCAGCGCTTCGCGAAGCAAGCCAAGGTGCGCTATTCCACCCCCATGCTCTTTCAGCCGGATTACAACATCCATATCGGCACGATTTATTTTGCCGGGCTGCAACGCAGTTTCGGCAGCGTCGAATCCGCGCTGGCTGCTTACAATGCTGGAGAAGACCGCGTCGCGTTCTGGACCACGGGCCAAAGCTATCGCGAGCCGGCCGAGTTTGTGGATTCCATCCCTTTCACCGAAACGCGCGAGTACGTGGAAATCGTTACGCGCAACGCGGATATTTATCGTAAGTTATACGGGACGCAACCCGAGCGAGGCGCGACGAATGAACCCCGTAAAGCCGCAACCAGCCCCGGCCACTAGCCCGCAACTCTCCTGGAAAGCCGCGCAGTTCACCGAGTCCGTTATTCGCGAAATGACGCGGCTGGCGCTGCAGCATAAGGCCGTAAACCTCTCGCAGGGTTTCCCCGATTTTCCCGCGCCGGCGCTGATTAAACGCGCTGCGCAGGATGCGATCGCCGCGGATATCAATCAGTACGCGATTACTTGGGGCGCGAAACCCTTGCGCAACGCGATCGCCGAGAAATTTTCGCGCACGAATGCCGGCATGGCCATTGACCCGGAGCGCGAAATCACCGTGTGCTGCGGCTCTACCGAAGCGATGATTTCGTCCATGCTGGCTGTGATTAATCCTGGCGACGAAGTTGTGGTGTTCGAGCCATTTTATGAAAATTATGGGCCGGACGCGATTCTGTCCGGAGCCGCGCCCCGGTTCGTGAAATTGCACGCGCCTGAGTGGACGTTTGATCCGGCCGAGCTGGCGGCTGCGTTTGGGCCCAAAACGCGCGCCATCATTGTGAATACGCCGAACAATCCCACCGGCAAAGTCTTCACGCGCGGCGAGCTCGAAATGATTCGCGATCTTTGTGTGCGTTGGAATGCTTACGCCATTACTGACGAGATTTACGAACACATGCTCTACGATGGCGCTGAGCACATTTCGATGGCCGCGCTAGAGGGGATGCACGACCGCACCATTACCATCAACGCGCTTTCAAAAACCTACAGCGTCACTGGTTGGCGCGTTGGTTGGGCGATTGCTTCGGCGGAAGTCAGCGCCGCCATTCGCAAGGTGCACGATTTTCTTACGGTGGGAGCAGCGGCGCCCTTGCAGGAAGCTGGAGCTGTCGCGCTGAAGTTCCCGCCGGAGTATTACACCACGCTGGCTAGCGAATATGCGCAACGCCGCGAGAGACTGCTGGGTATTCTGACTGGGGCCGGTTTCAAGTGCTTCAAGCCGCGCGGCGCGTATTACATCATGACGGATATTTCGGCTTTCGGTTTCCCTGACGATGTAGCCTTCGCGAAATATCTGGTTACCGAGATCGGCGTCGCTGCGGTGCCTGGTTCCAGTTTTTATCGCGATCCGGCCGACGGCCGCACCCATCTTCGCTTCACATTCTGCAAAACGGAAAAAACATTCCAGGCCGCCGCGGAGCGATTGGCTAAACTTAAGAAAACCGCCTGATGCGTGGTTTAAGCGCCGCGACATGCGCTGCTTGTGCGGTTGGTAATTCGCTCTCCATGCTCTGTGTGTCTGTAGCAGAATTGGCTTGCTTGACGCCGCAAGAAACTCTCCGCCAATACCTGTGCTAGAATCCGCGTGCTCCCTCAGGAGGCCAATGCATGGCCGTGGAATTCGTCTTGATACCAATGGGCACGCGGCTCACCGCGAACGGCGAGGGCCAGCCGTTTGAAATTTCTTCTAACAGCACGCGTACGTTCCTCTGCTCGATGGAAATTACCGATCAGATGGAACAGGAATCCGTGGACATTTCCGTGTGGGGTTCCGCCAACGGCGAGGACTTCGGGAAAATGCCGCTGCTGAAAATGCCGCAGCGCTTTTATCGCGGCGAGACGCGCCAGGTTCTGGATCTTTCGCTCAAGCCCGAAATTCGTTTCATCCGCGCGAAGTACGATCTAACCCGCTGGGGCCGCGTCGCCCCCCATCCCATGTTCGTTCTTGGTTTTCGCGTGATCGAAATTCCCGCATTCACCGCGCAAACCGCCGCGCGCTGAATTACTCGCCAGCAGCGCGCCGCAAACTCTACGTACTTAGAGCAAAACTTTGCAAGTAGCCCGGCACGATCACGGGCCAATGATAGCGGCTGGCGATGCCGGTGCGCAGACCTTCCAGGCCGCTCGGTTCGCCGTGGACTAAAAACGTCTGGCGCGGCGGGGCAGTAAATCCCGAAAGCCAGCGCAACAACTCGCTTCTTCCGGCGTGCGCGGAAAGTTGATCGAGCACCACGATCTCGGCGCGCACCGGCACTTCCTGCCCGTGTATGCGCACGAACTGCGCGCCATCTTGCAACGCGCGGCCCAGAGTCGCGGCTGCCTGATAACCGACCAGCAGCACCGCGCTCCGCGAATCCGGCAGCCGCTTCGCCAGGTGATGCAGCACGCGCCCCCCGGTAGCCATGCCGCTGGCGGAAATAATGATGCAGGGCGAAGTGACGTCGTTGATTTTTTTCGAATCTTCCACGGCGCGCGTCATGTGCACGTCGTGCAGATTCAGCGGGTCGCGATCGCCTTGCCGCTCGAGCTTTGTGAAATCCAGATCGTGGTCCTCGTGATGGCGCGCGTAAATGTCCGTCACGCTAACGGCCATCGGACTGTCCACATACACGGGCAGCTTCGGAGTTCGTTGCGCGTCGTCCAGCTCGCGCAGGTAATACATCAGAGTTTGCGTGCGTCCCACGGCGAAGGAGGGAATCACCGCCACGCCGCCGCGCTTGGCCACGCGATTGATCACGTCCGCCAACTCATCCGCCACTGAGCCTGTGCCGTGCTCGCGATCGCCGTACGTTGATTCGCACAACAGGAAATCCGCGCGCGTCGGAGGCTCCGGATCCTTCAGAATTACTTGATCGTAGCGGCCGATGTCGCCGGAGAAAACCACCAGAGTTTTCTTGCCGTTTTCGGTGATGGTCAATTCCAGCCATGTGGAGCCGAGGATGTGCCCGGCATCGTGCGTGCGCACGGAAAATTCCGGGCTGATCGTGAAAACATCCTCGCGCGGGATCTCCTGGAATCGCGCGAGTGCCTGTTGGGCTTGCGCCACGGTGTAAAGCGGCAGAGGCTGTTTGTGGCTGCTGTATCCTTTGCGCGCGGCGAATTGCGCGTCTTCTTCCTGCAGGTGCGCGGAATCGGGCAGCAGTAGATTGCACAGCTCGTGCGTCGCGGCATCGGCATACACCGGCCCGCGATATCCAGCCGCCACCAGGCGCGGCAGGTAGCCCGTATGATCGATGTGCGCGTGCGTTAACAGCACCCAATCAATCGTCGCGGGATCCACCGTGAGCGGATTCCAATTCCTCTGTTGCAGCTCTTTCGACCCCTGAAAAAGGCCGCAATCCACCAGCAATCGCTTAGTGCCCGCTTCGAGCAGATACTTCGAACCGGTCACGGTTCCCGCTGCGCCCAGAAATGTGATTTTCGCCATGGCCCGAGCATTCTAGACGCATCGCCGCCGCGACGCCATGCGCTTTGTGGCCGCTGCATTTTGTGAATCGTGCTGGCGCGATTTCAGCTTGACCCGCTGGCCGTCCGCACGTAGTCTCGCCAGTTCATGAGCGGCGCACGATGCCGGAGCAAACTTGTAACAGGTGGGAATTGATATGAAATTGCTAGCCGCAATTCTTTACAGTTTGGTTCTGGCCACCGCAATCTCCGCGCAGGATTCGCCTGCGGCGCCGGTCGCGCAAGATTGGGTTGCGCAATCCCTGACAAAGCACACGTGGGAATTGGGTTTTGTCGCCGGCGGCGGTACCGGTCTTGGCAAATCCGATGGTACCCAGTTTGCGTTCGGCGGTGGGCGCGGGGGCTGGATCCTCACCGGGAACCATCTGCGCGGCATGTTGCGCGGCAACTTCGAATGGGCTGTGGATGTGCTCCCCCTCTACGCCGTCCTTCCGCCTGCCGGCGGAGTGTACGGCGCCAGCGTGCGTCCCGCGATCTGGCAATGGAACTTCACCAGTTGGCAAAAGTATGCGCCGTACGTTGCGATCGTTGGCGGCACGGTGTTCACCACCAGCAATGTTCCTCCGGGCAACACAGCGGCCGTAAATTTCACCGAGGGGCTAGCTTTCGGCACGTACCTGTTTGTGAAGCCGCGGCGCGCCTTTTCCGCCGAAGCCACTTTCGGACATTTGTCCAATGCCAGCATTGGGCGCCACAACCCCGGATATAACGCCACATTCATATTCACAGTCGGCTACAGCTGGTTCAAAGGCGGCCACTAGGAACGCCGCGCGGAAAATCAGAGCGAAAAGATTTAACACAGAGGACGCAGAGCCAAAGCGGAGAAAAGTCCGAGAACGACGAGCTATGTCGTGCGTGATTTTCGCGAGCGGACTCGGCGGCGTTTAACCACCGTTGGTTGATCGGGCGAATTCGCGTCCGGCGGGATTGGCTCTCCGAGGAAAAGCGCCAGGAGCTCCGGTGGCAGCGGCGCATCGAAATCATCCGATACGATAACTTCCCCGCAGTACATGCCCAGCGGGCGAATAGCTTGAGATTTTTCGCTCTTCGATTTGCGGGTCATCAGTTTTTCTTTGAGGTTGGCCAGAGGGTGAACTAACTCGAGTATGAAACCTCTATCAAGGATCGTGCTGAGAAGGGAGTAATTGGTGGAGCCGACGGGGTTCGAACCCGTGACCTCATCGATGCCATCGATGCGCGCTCCCAACTGCGCTACGGCCCCACTGTCGTCTGACTTAACTTAACTTATAACACCTGGCCACGCACTCCGTCAAACCTACTGGCATCAACGATTGTCATATTGTCGCCACCACGCTGAATCTAAGCGATTTACAGTCCTAAACTAAGGCCGACCGTGGCAGTACCTTCGGCGCATACCCGCCCCCGCATTTTCTGCTATGCTGGAAACGAATCAGGGCATCCGGTGTCTAACTATTCAGAAGGACACGCCCTGAAGCTCGGCGCTTCGGGAGGGTAAACAGAACGGCATGTCCGACTTTGCGCAATCACTGCCGTGGGGCCGCGACGAATCAGAATTAGTCACCGAGCTGCAAGCGGGCTCGGACGCGGCATTCGACTGGCTGGTGACCTATTATCACGCCGGGGTGTACAACCTGGTTTACGGCATTCTTTCGGATTCCGCCGACGCCGCCGACGTCACGCAGGAAGTTTTCCTACGCGCCTTTCGCGGGATTCGTGGATTCCGCCAAGGTAGTTCGCTGAAGACTTGGCTGTATCGTATCTCGGTTCGTCAAGCCTTGAATCATCGCCGCTGGTGTTGGCGGCATCACCGGCAGCAAGTTTCGATTGACGCGGAAGAGGAAGGCAAGAATCCCGCGCTGGATCTGAGGGATTCGGAAGCCTCGCCTTTGGAACAATGCGAGACGCGCGAAATGCAAGCGACGGTTCGCCGAGCGCTCTCGCAAGTGCCGGATTCGTTCCGCAGTGCCGTGATCTTAAGAGACCTGGAAGGCTTGTCGTACGAAGAGGTGGCTGAAGTGCTCGAAGTATCCGTTGGCACGGTGAAATCCCGCATCCTACGCGGCCGGCGGCTGCTGAAAGAAATTCTCGATCCGCTGGTGCGCGCTCCGGAACGGACCCCTTCCGGTTCTGCAGAGCATGCGAGTCTTTCGTATCCGGCATCTTCCGAGCTGCATCCTCATCGGCATCCATCGCCATCCATCACCACATCCGCGGCACCACTTTCTGCCGCGGCCGCTCAAGTTTCCGCACGGTCGTTGAGAGGTCTCCGATGAACTGCCGTCAGGCCGCACGTTACCTCCCGGGATATCTCGACGGTGCGATTTCGCCGCAGCAGCACAGCTTGGTCCGCGAACATCTCGTCGCCTGCGAAAATTGCAACGTGCAGCTGGAGCGCTTCCGCCGTTTGGCTGTTTGCCTTGCGACCGTTGCACCGGCTCCGCCACCGGCGGATCTTGCGGTGCGCATTCGCGTGCGCGCGGCGCAGTCTGGCGCACCGTGGGCGGACGTTCGCCGTATGTGGTCTCGCGCGGCGGTCACGTTTGAAAATATTCTGAAGCCTCTGGCCGTTCCGGCCACGGGTGGAATTTTGACGGCGCTGGTGGCCTTCGTTCTGATCGTACAGAACATTCTGGTCGGCGTTCCCATGGGCGGCATCGTGCCGAACGATCTGCCGCTGAACCTGGTGCAGCCTGCGCGCCTGGAAAGCCTGGCGCCGTTCCCGGTTCCTGGAGTGGTCGGTTCGGCCGCGCATTCGGAATCCGGGGAGTTGCTCCTGGAGGCTACGCTCAATGCATCGGGCGAAGTCGTCTATTACAAGATTATCTCGGGCCCTAACGACCAGGCCGTCCAGCGCCAGCTCGATCAGGTGATGCTGTTCTCGCGCTTCCGTCCACAGTTCAGTTTTGGGCGTCCGCAGGCCGGCGGCCGCGTGCTGGTAAGCTTCAGCGAAGTGCGGGTCCGCGGCTGACGCCGCGCGTCGCGCCATTTGATTGATGTCGCGTCGTCATCCGGAATGCGGCGAAAGATCTCTCCCGCTTTTCTCCGCGTACCCGGCGCTCTCACATCCGGGTCAGGTCCTTCGCGGTGCTCTAACGCAAGTCCAGCCCCGCCCGCTCCATCCTTGACTCTGCTCAGGCTGCCATTTAGAGTCTCTCTGCATCTTTTATACAAGACACGCGCACTGCAGGGGGCAGAGCGCGAGTTTCCGATGCGAATGCAGCCAACTCGACGAATCCGGTGAGGAGTTCCGTCATCCCAAAGCGTTCCCAGAAATTTTCAGCGCACGTATTTCTCGCCGCGATCATCATTTTACTCGGCACCGCCACCACTCCCGCCACCCGTGGTCAGGCCGGCCCCGCAGATGTCCAGACCGGAGTGAGTGTCGAGGCCAGCCCGTCGATTTTTTCCGTCATGTGCGCGCTGGATGCCGCCGGATTCGCCGCCGACGAAAGCACGCTCACAGAAATGCCTTCGCGCCTGGCGCTGCGCGGAGAATTGCTGAAGCTGCAAGGGCCTGCGACCGAGGCGCTGCGCCAGTTCTATCGCGACTACGCTCTGGCCGATCCTGGCGAGACGCTCTCGCGCTACATTACCTTTGCGCTGGTGATCGGCCCGCCGCCGAATTTTGCGTTTCTGCTGGGCCATGACGTACTGCCGCCCGACGCTCTGGCCATCGAAGGTTTCGAGGAAGTCCTGGCCAATTTTTATCACGAAGCGCATCTCGACCTGCGTTGGGCCTCAGTGGAACCGGAATACAATCGCGCGGTCGAGCGCTACCAGTCTCCCGTGCGACGCGTCGTCACCGTCTCCGACGCTTACCTGCGCGAAATCTACAAACCCCGCTACGCGCATTCGTTTACCGTGTATATCGAGCCGCTGGTGGGCAATCGCACCAATTTCCGCAACAATGGCAATCACTACGCGATCGTAGTTGACGGCGGCCCCCAATTTCCGGAGGCCGACGTTCGCCACGCGTACTTGCATTTCCTGCTCGATCCGCTGCCGCTGAAATACCGCGAGTCGCTGATGAAAAAGCGCGGCTTGCTGAACATCGCCGCGCGCGCGCCGCGCCTTTCCCCCGAATATAAGAACGATTTCATGGCTTATGCCGACGAATGCCTCATCAAAGCCGTCGAGCTGCGCATTCGCCATCTGAAGCCGGATAAAGAGGAAGCCGCGCTGGCCGAAGACGATCAGGCTGGATTCATCATGGTCCGCTCGTTCGTCGTGCAATTGCAGAAGTTTGAGAAAGCGGAGCCCGCGATGTCGTATTATTTCCCCGACCTGATTGAAGGGATTGACCTGGAGGCCGAGCAGAAGCGTTTGCAGAATTTCCAGTTCGCGGCGCTGCCGGAAGCTGCGCCGGAAAAAGCGGCGCCGGGCAGCGCGCGCGGTGGATTGCAGCCGGGACAAGCAGCCAATCCGGAGTCGGAATTGGAGAACGCGCTGGCCCAGGGCGATCATGAAATTGCCTTGCAGGATGCGGTGGCGGCCGGAAAAACTTTCGAGAAGATTCTGGAAAAATATCCGGACAACGCGCGAGCGAATTTCGGCTTGGCTGTCGCATCGTTGTTGAATCACGATGCGGATCGCGCGCAGGAGCTTTTCGAAAAATTGGTAGGCGCTGCGCCTGCGGCCTCTGGGGCTGAAGGTCAAGCGGCCGCTACTCACGATCCCAGTGTCGTTGCGTGGTCGCATGTGTATCTGGGGCGCTTGCACGATTTCGCGGAAGAACGCGACCAAGCTCTTGCTGAATACCAGGCGGCGCTCGCGACTGCGGGTGCGCCGGAGGCCGCTCGCGTGGCCGCACAGCGCGGAATTGACGCGCCGTACAGTCCGCGCGGCGCGAGCGCTGCAAGTAGTACGAGTGGCACGAGCGCGGCGCCAAAACAATAAGCTTCGAGCTAGGCTAGCAGCCGGCCGCGGGTTTGTAGCTATTCTAAAAAGGAAGGCAACAAAAATGACGCTCCGTTCAATTCGCAGTGGTCTGACAACCCTTGTGGTGCTCCTTGCCGCATTTCTTCTGGCGCCGAATTCTTTCGCGCACTATCAGCAGAACACACCGCCTTCGAGTCCGAGCACCCAGGCCGGAGCCGGGTCTCAGGCGCAGCAACAAACGCAGAAGGAAACACAAACCGCAGCCTCGCCCGCGCCGGCGAAAGTGGATCCGGAAGAAGAGGCCGCCTACAAAGCGTTCAGCGATACCAAACCGGAAGACGCAGACAAGCGCATCCAGCTGGGCGAGCAGTACGTTCAGAAATATCCCAGCGGCAAGTATGACGCGCAGGTGTATCAAGGGCTGACCACCGCGGAATATTCGAAGCAAGATCTCTCGAAAATGTATGCCGACGCCGATAAGGCGCTGGCACTAAATCCCGACGACGTCACCGTGCTGGTGCTGGTCGGCTGGGTGATCCCGCACAATTACGATCCCAACGATCTCGCGGCGGAAAGCCGGCTCGACAAGGGCGAGAAATACGAAAAGCATGCACTGGAAGTTCTCGCCGCACTTCCCAAACCTGCGAACTTGACCGACGAGCAGTTCGCTAAAGTGAAGGCGCAGGGCGAATCGCAAGCGCACAGCGGTTTGGGCCTGATCTATTTCCGCCGCCAGGACTACGATCAGTCCATCGCCGAGCTGAAAAAATCCACCGCCGACCCGGCCAATCAGGATGCCACGGATTATTACGTGATGGGCGTGGAACTCACGCGCCTGAAGCGATATTCAGAATCCGCGGACGCGTTCCAGAAATGCGCGGCGATGCCCGGTGGCCTGCAGGATCGTTGCAAGCAAATGGGCGCCGATGCCAGGAAGCAGGCCGCAGCATCGCCCGCTCCGTCTAAATAGGCATTACGGTGATCGCGCGATGACTCCCGAAGAGCGCGCCGAACTCGAGGCGATTCTCGGCCACCATTTTCAAAGGCCCGAGGAACTCGATCGCGCGCTCACGCACCGCTCGCATCGCCAGTCTTCCAATGGCACGGACAACGAGCGGCTGGAATTCCTCGGCGATCGCGTCCTCGGGTTGATCGCCAGTGAGCATCTCTGCCGTTCTTTTCCTGACTGGGATTCCGGGCAGCTTTCGAAGGGATTGGCGCGCGTGGTCAGCGCAACATCTCTTCATGCGGCTGCGAAGAAGTTGAAACTCGGGCACTATCTGCGCCTTGGTCCGGGCGAAGAAAAAACCGGTGGGCGCGACAAGAAGCGGCTTTTGGCCGATGCCTACGAAGCGGTGCTGGCGGCGATTTATCTGGATGCTGGGCTTGCTGCAGCTGCTTCCTTTTTGCGGCGTACGGTACTCGACCCGGCTTTATCGGGCCACGGCGAAGGGCTCGAGCGCGCGGACCATAAATCAGCACTGCAGGAATGGCTTCAGCAACGCGCGCGTTCTCCTGTGGAATACCGTATTCGCAGCGAATCAGGGCCCGAACACCAGAAAGTTTTCGAAGTGGAAGTCTGGCACGGCGGTGAACGCCTCTCCGTATCCACAGGCCGCAGCAAGAAAGAAGCCGAGCAACAAGCCGCCAGCGCCGCCCTGGTGATTTTGGAGTCCCGCGACACGCCGAGCCTCTCGTAGGGGCACGGCATGCCGTGCCCGCCGCTCCGTTGCGAACATTTCGTCCTCTGCTGCACAACCACCCTTGCTGATTTTTTCCACAAGCTGCTAAAGTGAACGCATGGCATCTGAAACCACGGCCCTGCCCGCGCCGTCCCCGGAAGCTGCAGCGCTGCCCGATCCGGGCATGCCCGTCGCGCCGCAAAAAATCCTCCGCTCCCGCAGCGGCCTAGCCGAATTTCTGGAAATGCTGCTGGTGACGATGTTGCTCGCGCTCTTCGGTACCACTTTCATCGTGCAAGCGTTCAAAATTCCCTCTGGGTCCATGGAACCGACGCTTCTGATCGGCGACCACGTCTTCGTGAACAAATTTATCTTCGAAGGCACCGGCGCGTGGTACGACAAATTCCTGCCGTATCGCGATATTCGCCGCGGCGACATCATCGTGTTCAAATTTCCTTTTGACGATCATCCGCACTACGTGAAGCGCGTGATCGGGCTGCCGGGTGAACGCCTGCGCATCGTGAACGGCGGCGTTTACGTCAACGGGGAACTGCTGCGCGAACCTTACGCGGTGCGCGATCCGGCCTATCAGGATCCTTATGGCGATAACTTTCCGCCCGCGAATCGCGCAGCCTTGGAATTCGTCGCGCGCCGCGAATGGGCTGACCAGCTTTTCGATTACGTGCACAACGGCGAGCTGGTCGTTCCCCCCAATCATTATTTCGCGATGGGAGATAATCGCGACCACAGTGCGGACAGCCGCTACTGGGGCTTTGTGGATCGCGACGCCATCATGGGCAAGCCCGTGTTGATTTACTGGTCGGTGCGCGCCACATCCAACGACTATCGCACGCGTGATGCCTCCAGCGCTCTGCGCGGCATCGGCCAGACTCTGTTGCACCTGCGTGCGCAAACCCGCTGGAATCGCATGCTGCGCGAGGTCCATTAACGCGATGGCCGCGCGCCGTCGTTAGTCATGTCGCAAACAGTTTCAGAACCCGTGCTGCAGACTCCGCCGCGCGAATCGGCGCCGCCACAGCGTCGTAGCTGGACTCGCTGGCCGCGCTGGATCGTTCTGTTCCTCGTATTTTTGTGGCTCGCGGATCTCGGCGTCTCGCTTCTCATTCGTCACACGCGCCTGCAACGCAGATTGACCGCGCGACTCGAATCCGTTTTCGGCCGCAGCGTCGAAGTCGGCCGCTACAATTTTTCGCTGTGGGGCGGGCCGACGCTCGTAGCCCAATCCGTCACGTTCGGCGAAGACCCGCGTTTCGGCCACGAATATTTCCTGCGCGCCGATTCGCTCAGGGTGCGCCTGCGCTGGCAAAGTTTTTTCCGCGGGCATATGGAATGGGGCGCCATCTCGCTGGAGAGTCCCCGCTTGAATCTGGTGCGCAATGCCGAAGGTGACTGGAACGTGGCCGAATGGCTGCCCAAGTCCGCGGCCTCGGCCCCGCCGTCATCCACAGCTCCCGCGGTGCGCTTCGGCCGCATCGACGTAACTTCCGGCCGTATCAATTTCAAACGCGACGACGAAAAACTTCCGTTCGCTCTGACCGACGTAAACGGCTATATCGAACCCGACCGTTCCGGCCGCTGGACGCTGAACCTGGAAGCTGTTCCAGCGCGCGCCGCCGTGCTGCTGCAGCAGGCCGGAACGATTCGCGTTTCCGGTCACGTCGGCGGCACCTCGTCGCGCCTGCGTCCCGCCGTGCTCGACCTCGCGTGGGACGACGCCTCGCTTTCCGACCTGCTGCATCTCGCGCACGGTTATGATTTTGGTGTCCGCGGAGATTTGGGGCTCGTCGTTCACGCGGAAACCGAAGGCGATAATTGGGCGCTGCAAGGGCGCGCTGAATTGCGTCGCTTGCATCGCTGGGATTTCGCCGCGCGGCCGGACAATCCCGCCGTCAACGTCAACGCGAAAATGATTCTCTATCCGCTCGCCTCTGGCCTGGACATCACCGAAGCCACCATCGAGGCTCCGCATTCCTGGGCGCGCGCCGACGCACATTTTGCCTGGCCCGCCGCCGAGGAAACAGACTTTAAGCCGAAGAGTCCGGTCGCGGCCACGCCCGCGCAGTTTGAAATCACGCAATCGCAGGTGAACCTGAGCGACGTGCTCACCTGGATCCGCGCATTTCGCTCCAATGTCGCCGCCGACATCGCATTGCGCGGCTCGGCCAGGGTCCGGGCGGGATTTTCCGCGTGGCCGCTGCGGCTGACGTCCGCGGCAGGAGCGCTCGCGAACGTAAATCTCTCCGGCACTGCCTTGCGCATCCCCGCGCACCTCAGCCAGGCGCAATTCCGTTACGACCACGAAATGTTCACGCTGCTGCCCGCAACCGTTTCGTATGGTGCAACGGATGGCGCCTTTCACGTCGAAACGATTGCCAGCCCGGGGCAGCGGGAATTTCCCGTCTATCTTTTGTCCGGCAATCTTGCGCAAGTGCGCGACCTGGTGGCCACGGCCGGCGCGCTGGGATGGAATATTTCGCGCGGCTGGGATCTTGGCGGTCCGGTGCGTTGCGATTTGCGTTGGCAGGGCGCGCGGTTTCCCTGGCAGACGCAGCCCGTTGGCACCATCGAGTGGGGAGGGGAACCCACCGGCGCGTCGTTGCTCACGCCATTCTTGAATCAACCAGTGATGCAGATCAGGGCGCGCGCCGAATTGAAGCCGGGCTTGCGTCATATTGCGCTTTCTTCGGCGGAGGCTTTCGGCGCGCGCTGGACCGGCACGTTCGATCGCCGCGACGATCGGCATGACGACGTCGCTGCATGGCAGTTCGCGCTCTCCGCCGACGCGCTTTCCCTCGCGGACCTGGATCGCTGGCTCAATCCGCGCTGGCGGCAGAGTTTTCTGGACCGCATGTTGCCATTCTTGAATTCCAGCTCGCCCGCGAATGCCGTCCCGGAAAATCTTCGCGCAGAAGGACGCATCAATATAGAGGAACTCGCGCTCGAGCCCATGGCTCTTCACCATTTGCAGGGCGACGTGAAGATGGGCGGGCGCCACATCGAAGTCTCGCGCGCGACGGCGCAGTTCTTTGCTGGCGCGCTGGAAGGCTCACTCGATGCGCAACTGACCGCGACGCCTGTTTACCGGCTGAATCTGGATTACTCAGGCGTGGATCTCGCCGCACTAACTGCCGCGTTTCCTGCACTCGCGGATTTATTTGCCGGCTCGGCTTCGGGCGAGTTCGCGTTAGATGCCGGCGGCGCCTCTCGCGGCGATCTGGTTTCGTCGCTGGAATGCCGCGGCAATGCGCGTATCACCGATGCCAAGCTGCAAAATATCAGCCTGCTGGAATCTACGCGCGCAGCGGAACCACGCCCGGGAGAAAGCTCTTTCCCGGCGGCTTCGGCGGTATTTTCCTGTGGCGATGGAAAAATTATCTTCCAACGAATACGATTCACCGGTGCCGCGCAGGACGTCGCCGCTTCCGGCTTCGTGGATTTTTCGCGCAACCTTAATCTGCAATTGCGCGTGATTCCTGCCGCTGGCGCGAGCAACACGCCGCGCCCCGCCGCCAACGCCGCGCAACTCTTCAATCTCACCGGACCCATCCGCTCCCCGAATATCCAGCCAGTGAATCCAGCAGCGCGCCGCGCCGCCGAGCAAGAAACCACGGAGCAGAGGAATTGATCGCAAGCCGGCTGCCTCCCGTTGGTTACTGCACGGCATCCGTCGCAGCCGTATTGCTGTTTTTGCCGTTCGTCGGCAACACCTCCTCGCAGCGCATTCACCTAAATCCGAATTTCACGATGGGCGAATCGTTCCGCTACCACATCGAATCGCGCACGACTACCACTGGAACTACAACGACGCCGATCGCCAATCCCGAAGGCGCCTCACAGCTGAAGCAAGTTGCCGACTTGGAAGTGCGCCTCGACGTCGTCGGCCTGCAGCCCGCCGCGAATGGCACGCCCGGCGCCGCCCGCCTCCGCGCCACCTACGAAAAAGCCAGCGCCTCGACGGAAACCGATGCCTACGACCCGGCGGCTGCTTCGCTTGATGCGCAATACAATAATCTGCAAGGCCGCTCCGTAGAATTCACGATCGAATCCGACGGGAAGATTTCCCACATCACCGGCCTCGATGCAGCCGTCACAAATCCCTCGGCGGCCGCCGCTGTGCGCAACTGGATCAACGCATTTTCTCCCAGCGCAAATTTGCCTCCCGAAGGAATCGCCATCGGCCAGAAGTGGTCAGCGGAGCATCCACTGGAAAACACGCCGCTCGCGAATTTGCTGTGGCGCACGTCATCCAGTTATCTGCGCGACGAGCCGTGCCAGGTCCCCGGCCAGTCGGCATCACCCGCGCAGAATCCCACCGAGACTGACGCCACTCAGGCCGCGTCACCCGGCCGACTCTGCACGGTAATTCTCACGACTTTCGAGATTTTGCGCCATGGCTCAGCCAATGCCGACGCCACTCCCGAAGATTATCGCCACAACGGACTGCGCACCTCCGGCACGTGGAGCGGCAACGGCCAGAGCCTCGACACCATTTCACTGCAGACCGGCATGCTGCTGCGCTCCACCCAAACCAGCACGCAAAAAATGGACTTCGAAATCGTAAGCGCGCTCTCCGGCTCAAAAATGCACTACGCCGGCCAAGTGGAAACCCAATCCGAAATCACGCTAGTGCCCAACGCTCCCGCTGCGCCCTAGCCCCAAGCCCAGTCGCCGCAGTTAGCGTTCGAGGCACAGCCACTCTTGGAGGTGCTCTCTCTTTGACATGTCAATCGGGCATGCGCAAGCCGAATAGCTGAAGCGCGGGGTGCGCGAAGCTCGCGATCCAAATCGCAAGCTGCGACCTCAACGTCCCGAGCCAAGTTGCGACTTTCTGTCTCTACCAGTGTTACACTTCATGAATCCGAGCGCATCCCCCCAGCCAGCTTGGTTCGCATTCAAGAAAAAACAATTAGCGAGCGACCTCGACTCGCTGAATTGATCTAAAACTCCAAAACAAACAGGAGCTGTCTCTGAATATGCCGCTAACAAAATCAAGCAGAACCTCATATTTCTTGCTCCCGCTCTTAGCCTGTGTGCTGTTTCTCGCGTTGCCGGGCATCACGACTGGCCAAGACGATCCACCTAGCCGTGTCGCGAGAATTAACTTCATACAAGGTTCAGTCTCTTTTCAACCCGCCGGCACGGAAGATTGGCTTGAAGCTGGTCCTAACCGCCCTTTGACCACGGGCGATCAGCTCTGGGCCGACGAAGGCTCCCGCGCCGAGCTCCACCTCGGCAGCAGCGCCATTCGCGTTTCTGAGCAGACCGGCATTTCATTCCTGAACGTCGCCGACCAAGCCGTACAAATTCAAGTGGCCCAGGGCACGGCTGATATTCGCATCCTGCATATGTGGGACAACGAGGTCTACGAGATTGACACTGCCAACGTCGCGTTCACGATTACGCGCCCTGGTGAATATCGCGTGGACGTGGACCCGGATGGCACAGAAACCCTCATCACGGTACGCAACGGCGCCGGCGCAGTAACCGCGGGCGGCCAAGACTACGACCTGAGCAGCGGCCAGCAGTACGCATTTGAGGGCACGGACCAGATTAACTACAGCGCCGACTACATTCCCGATCCCGACGACTTCGATGGTTGGTGCACGGATCGCGATCACCGTGAAGACAACGCGACGTCCGCGCGTTATGTCTCCCGAGAGGTTATCGGGTACGAAGATCTCGATACCTATGGAACGTGGCGCACCGATCCAACATATGGTCCCGTATGGGTTCCAACGGGCGTCGCACTTGATTGGGCGCCTTATCACACCGGCCATTGGGCCTTCGTCGGTCCCTGGGGATGGACATGGGTCGACGACGCTCCCTGGGGTTTCGCGCCATTCCATTATGGACGCTGGGCTTACGTCGGCGGCGGATGGGGATGGATCCCAGGCCCTGTCGCTGTGGTCGGAGTCGGAGGAGTCGCGGTCGTAGGCGGCGGATGGGGCGTCCGGCCCGTTTATGCTCCGGCGCTGGTCGGGTTTGTCGGTGGTGGCGGATTTAGCGCGTCCATCGAGATCGGCGGCGGAGTTGCCGGCGTCGCCTGGGTCCCGCTGGGGCCTCGCGACGTATGGGTTCCCGGGTACCACACCAGCGCCGTGTACATGACCAATGTCAACGTTACCAGCACGACCATCGTGAACCGCACGCAGATCACCAACGTGTACAACACCACGATCATCAACAACAACACGACCACCGTGACTAAGATCACCTACTCCAATCAGGCGGCTCCCGGTGCCGTCACCGCTGTTCCGCAGAAGGCGTTTCAAGGCGGACAGCCCGTCGCCGCCGCGTCGGTCAAGGTGTCGGCCGAGGTGGTGTCCAGTCCCAAGGTCATGTCCGCAAAGCCTGTCGCGCCAACGGCAGAGAGCGTAAGGGGGCCGGCGCGTCCCGCAGCGGCTTCTGCACGGCCGCCCGCATCGCTCGCGAGCCATTCAGTAGTCACCAAGATGGCTCCGTCGCCTAAGGCCATACCCGTCGGGCATTCGGCGCCTTTGACCCCGGCGGCGTATAAACCCGCTACCAAGCCAAATGCGCATCCGAACACGAGCGTCAAGCCAGCAACGCGACCGACAATTGCAGCGAAGCCTGCGGGAGCGCCGGGAGGTAAGCCCGCGAACGCAGGCCCGCCAGCTGGTAAGCCAGCCAATGCACCGCCACCGGCTCGCATCGCTTCGAATCCAGCCGCCACGGAGCAGCCCAACAAGGCAAATCCTCCCGCGGGTAACGCGAACAACAACGCAAACACCAAGCCCAATGCCAATACGGCCAAGGACGCGAACGGCGAAGCGCAACCACCCAAGAAGTCCACGCCTCCGCCATCGCACGACAATACAAACTCGCGCGACGAGGCCGCCAAACCGGCTGCTCCCGCGAAGCAACCGGAGGCCGTCAAACCACCTCCGCCGCCCCCCGCACCGAAGCCAGAAGCCAAGCCTGCACCGAAGCCAGAAGCCAAGCCTGCGCCTGCAGCGAAGCCAGCCGAACCTCCGAAAAAGCCGGCCCCCGCGGCTCAGGAACCGCCGAAGAACCAAAACAAAGAGCCAAAAAAGGACGAGAAGAAGCCACCAAAAGACGAAGAAAAGCACCCGGAGAAGAACTGACCGGTTTTAGATCCGAGATCGAACCGGCCCCGAGCAATCGGGGCCGGTTTGCCTCTACGCTGATGAGCTAGACTTCTGCGCCCATCACCACAAACTCCTGCGACAAACAGCTATAATCAACTCGCATGATTCCTGCGTCCTACAAGCCGAAGAAGAAGTTCATGGAGTTGGCTATTTCGGAAGCCAAGCTCGCGGGCGACCGCGGTGACTATCCCATCGGCGCGGTGATCACGCGCCTGGTGGGCAAACGCGAAGTAGTCATCAGTAGCGCTGGCAACCGCGTGAAAACTTCCGGCTCCAGCATCAAACACGTGGAACTGGAAACGCTCAAATACGTCTGCAGTGGCTACGGCCGCTACCTGCCCGACTTCGTCCTCTACTCCACACACGAACCTTGTGCGATGTGCGCCGGCGCATGTGTGTGGTCCAGAATTGGCGCGGTCGTTTACGGCGTTTCACAGGAAGATATAGCTGCGTACGGCCGGAAGTGCGGCACGGAAGATTACAAATGGCGAGCGTGCCTCATCTCCTGCAAGTTTGTCTTCCGCAAAGGCAATCACCGCATCCCCGTCATAGGCGGTTTTCTTCGCAAGGAATGCCAAAAACTTTTCAGTTACAAGACCACGCGTAAATGACCAATGCGAACCTCGGCAGATATTCCTGAGGACTCCGATCCGAGGCACTGTGCCTGCTGCGCCCGGTTTTCGTAGCGTCGGCGTCTTGCCGGCTCTTTGTCCTGGCGGTTCCCGCCGTAGCGTAGATAGTGGGCCACCTTGAACGAGCGGTATGAGTGACACGATCTTCCCGTGTTCAGGAGATTCAAGCTTCACAGGAAGAATGAAGCCTTAAAGTGCTCGTTCTGCAACAGGAAGAGCGACGAAATCGAGAAACTCATAGCGAGTCCGTCTAACGGTCCTATCCAAGCCTATCTCTGCAACGAATGCGTTATTGTTTGCAGCGCTATTTTGGAGTCCGAGAAAAAGACAGCTGCAAAGTAGCTCCCTGCAGTCGGCTGCCGCCCCAAGCACGCCGCTGCGAAATGAGTTATAATTAAAATTTTCCGCGTGGCGCGTTTTGCGCGCTGAGGACTTCTGCATGAACTTCAAGCTGGCCAGCGACTACGAACCCCGCGGCGACCAGCCGCAAGCCATCTCGCAGCTCCTCTCCGGCCTCTCCGCCGGCGATCGCCACCAGGTCCTCCTCGGCGTCACCGGCTCGGGCAAAACTTTCACGATGGCCAAGGTAATCGAAGAAATCAATCGCCCGACGATCGTCCTGGCGCACAATAAAACCCTCGCCGCGCAGCTATTCCACGAATTCAAATCCTTCTTTCCCGATAACGCCGTCGAATATTTCGTCAGCTATTACGATTATTACCAGCCCGAAGCCTACGTTCCGGCCAGCGACACCTACATCGAAAAAGAATCCACCATCAACGACGAGCTGGACAAGCTGCGCATGAGCGCCACGCGCTCCCTCTTCGAGCGACGCGACGTGATCATCGTTGCTTCCGTCTCCTGCATCTACGGCCTGGGCTCGCCCGAAGCCTACTACGGCATGATGCTGCTCCTCGAAAAGGGCATGTCCATCAATCGCGAAACGATTCTGCGCAAGCTCGTCGAAATTCAGTACGAGCGCGGCGAAGATTTGCGGCGCGGCACTTTCCGCGTACGCGGAGACATCATCGAAATCTATCCGCCCTACGACGATCTCGCCGTGCGCATTGAGTTGTGGGGCACGCAGATCGAAGCGATCCGCAAGATTGACCCGCTCACCGGAGAAATCCGCCTGACGCGCGAAGGCGATATCACGCGCCAGCCGATCTATCCGAAAACGCACTACGTGCTGCCCGCCGAACAACGCGAGCGCGCCATCCAAAGCATCTACGAAGAAATGGAATGGTGGAAAGGGGAACTGAGCCGCCAGGGAAAAATCGTGGAATCGCAGCGGATCGTGCAGCGCACCAATTTCGATATCGAAATGATGCGCACGATTGGCTATTGTCACGGCATCGAAAATTATTCGCGCCATCTTTCGGGCCGCTTGCCCGGTGAAGCGCCGCCGACGCTGCTCGATTATGTGCCGTCCGATTATTTGCTCGTGGTGGACGAATCGCACCAGACCGTGCCGCAGCTGCACGCCATGTATCACGGCGACCGCTCGCGCAAACAGACATTGGTGAATTACGGTTTTCGCATGCCTTCGGCCCTTGACAATCGTCCGCTCACTTTCGAGGAGTTTGAACACCGCACCAATCAAGTCGTCTACGTTTCCGCCACGCCCGGCCCCTACGAGCTGACGAAAACTGGCGGCGTCGTCGTCGAGCAGGTGATTCGCCCCACGGGCCTGGTGGATCCCGAAGTCGAAGTTCGTCCGGTGAAGGGCCAGGTGGACGATCTGCTGGAGCAAATCCGCCAGCGCACCGCGCGCAACGAACGCATCTTGGTCACGACGCTCACCAAGCGCATGGCCGAAGACCTCGCGGAATATTTCGCCGAAGTCGGCGTCCGCGTGCGTTACCTGCACTCTGAAATTGACACCTTGGAACGCGTGCGCATTCTGCGCGATCTGCGCCGCGGCGAGTTCGACGTGCTCATCGGCATCAACCTGCTGCGCGAAGGCCTGGACCTGCCGGAAGTTTCGCTGGTCGCGATTCTCGACGCCGATAAAGAAGGCTACCTGCGCAGCGCCACGTCCTTAATCCAGACCATGGGCCGCTGCGCGCGCCACATCGAAGGCCGCGCCATTCTATACGCCGATCGCATGACCGATTCCATGCGCCAAGCCATCGGCGAAACCAGCCGCCGCCGCGCCATTCAGGAAACCTACAATCGCGACCACAACATCACTCCGCAATCCATCATCAAGTCCGTGGACATGCAGCTTGCGCGCATCATCGAAGCCGATTACCTCACCGTGCCGGCAGACGAGCCTGTGCTCGGCGAAATCACCAGCGAAGCGCAAATGGTGCAGGCCATCGCGCAACTGGAAACTCAAATGCGCGAGGCGGCGAAGAATTTCGAGTTCGAACGAGCGGCGAGCATTCGCGATCGCGTGCGAGCTCTAAAGCAACGTGACTTTGGTGCCATATTTTCGCCGGTTGCGATTGATCCGCCGGTTGGGGGTTCCGTGGCTGCCGCTGTGGTCGAAGAGCCACCCATCGCTCAGCTTCCGCCGCCAAAAACGCGGACGCGCGCCGCAAGAGTGTCGAAGAAATCGTGATCGCGGGCGTACGTTTCTGGTATCCTGTGCGGGTTTTGTGGCTCGGAGAAAACGCAGTGCGCGACATATTATCCTTCGCTCGATCGCGCCTGCATGCGCTTCTGCTCTTGACTGTAGTTACAGTCGCATTTTCGGCGCCGGCCCGCTCCCAAACCGCCCCGCAGCCGCAACCGCTCTACCCCCCGGGCAACGAATTCGCCGTCTGGGGCGGCTACTCCGTGGGCAATTCTCAGGTCTTCGGAAGCACCTCGAACCGCCAGCTCGGAGTGCTCGCTCTGCGTTACGCACGAACTCTCTACGACAAGCCGTTCACCTCGCTGCAATACACGCTCGACGTCGTTCCTGTGGAAACCGTGCGTCAGTACACCTATCAGGTCTGCATGCCGAACCCGAGTCAAATCGCTTATTGCACCAACGGGCGTGAGACGGTGTACGGCGGCGGCGTGAATCCCATCGGGCTGAAGCTGAATTTTCGCCGCGAGCATCGTCTGCAGCCGTTCATCGCTTCCACGGCGGGATTCGTCGCCTCAGTGAGGCCCGTGCCCGTGGATGTTCCCGGCGGCACGCAATTTAATTTCACATTCGATTTTCAAACCGGAGTGGACTGGTTTAATTCTTCGCGCAACCGCGCCTGGCGCTTCGGCTACAAATACCAGCACATCTCCAATGCCTATCGCCACACCTTCAATCCCGGCGTGGATTTCCACTTCCTCTTCGTCTCGTACTCGTTCTTCAAATAAAACGACGCACAGCCGCTGCCCTTGAATTTGTAACGGCCGCCTGCCTTTTAGGCGGGCGGAGTTCATTTTGCAGTTGACTCTGTAGCGGCCAGCTTTAGCTGGGCGCCTTTGCCTTCGTCCCCGTTGCGTCTCCGCGGTGAATCGGTTCTCTAAACGACGTCTGCTACCGCCCCTGCGCTCACACCACCCCGCGCTTCAACTCGTCAATCGCATAAAACGTCCCCCGCCACCGAATCCCTCCCTGCCGCAAAGTCACAATCGTTGACCGCACGATCATCCACACAAAAATCAAAGCGCCCAGCGGCTGCGTCACCGCATACAAAGGCGACTCCCCAAATTCCAGCGCCGTTCCAGCCTGAGCCATCATCGGCAGCACAATCGCCACGACCGCAAATATCCGCGCCCAACCATGCACAAACGGCACAGCCAGCCAGGGCAGCACGAACATCAGCAAAGTCCCAGCCACCTGCCCGCAAGCCACCCACCAGCGAAAGCCGGTGGTCGCGTAAAAATTCTTGGTCGTTCCGCGAATAATGTTTCCCAGTCCAGCGTGCCAATGCACGCAGACCGCCCGCCCAGCCTTCGCGATGCCCGAACGCAAGCCCGCCAACTTCACCAGTTTTCCCACTTTTACGTCGTCCACCACTTCCATCGCCAGGCGCCGATGCGTCCCCATTTTTTCGTAAGCGCTGCGCCGGATCAGTTGAAATGCTCCGACACCCACATAGCCGCCCGATTGGGGGTCGCTCGCTCGCCACGGCCGCAGGCCCAGCATGAACGACATCCCGAAGAACGTCATCGCGATTTTTTCGCCCGCTGTAAACATTTCAGCGTGGCACAGCAGCGTCAAGTGGTCCCAATGTCTCTGTTCCGCGAGCGCGATCGTGGTGCGCAACACGTTCGGCTCGAAACGCACGTCGGCATCGGTGAGAACGAGCCATTCGCCGGTCGAATGTTCGAAAGCCGTTTGCAATCCATGCGGTTTGCCCAGCCAGCCCGCGGGAAGGGAAGTGACGTGCACCACTTTCAACCGAGGATTGGCGCGCGCGGCCGCATCCAAAATGCTGCCGGTCGCGTCTTCGGAGCGATCGTCGACGGCGATGACCTCATAATCCGGAAAATCCATCGCCAGAAAGCTTTCCAGCGCCGCCGGCAATTTTTCTGCCTCGTCCAGAGCTGAAAATAAAATCGAAACGCGCGGTGCGGTTTCGGGCTTGCCGCTGTGCGCAGTTTCAACCGGGTGTAGCAGGACTTGATTCAGCGCCGGAATCAAATACGCCCCTCGCGCCAAATCAACAGCCGCAAGCAACCACCCGAACGCAATGCATCCCAGCAATCCTGTCCAAAACCAATGCAATTTGAAATTTCTCCCGGCGCACGACGTGCGAACACGCTATGCTATCACTTTGCATGTCACGCTCTATTTCCATCGTCGGCGCAGGACGCCTGGGCCGCGCGCTCGCTCGTTCTTTGCGGCAGGTCGGTTGGCGCATCGGCCCGGTCGTGACGCGCTCTGCAGACCATTCGCGCGCTGCCGTGCACGCGATTGGCGCAGGAAAACCGCTCGCCACACTCACGAGCGAAGTCGTGGATGCCGATGTTATTCTGTTAGCCACGCCAGACGATGTTCTGGCAGAGGTAGCGCGTCAACTGGCCAAGCTTGCCGGCCATAAATGCCGCGGCAAAATCGTGCTGCACGGAAGCGGCGCGCTGGATAATAAAGTATTGCAGCCACTTGCGCGTTGCGGTGCAGCCACCGGCTCGATTCATCCGATGCAAACATTTACGAAAAATTCGCAACCCAATCTGAAGGGCGTAATTTTCGCGATCGAAGGCCATCCGCGCGCACGAAGCGCCGCTGGTGCAATCGCTCGGGCCCTCGGTGGCGTTCCCGTGCCTGTCGCAAGCGGGAGCAAACCCGCCTATCACGCCGCTGGTACGCTCGTCGCTGGTCATGCGCTGGCCTTGACTGAAGCCGCAGCGCAACTGCTGATCAAACTCGGCTTCACACGCGCGCATGCCGTGGTGACGCTGCTCCCACTAATCCGTCAGATGCTCGATAATTTCGAAAAACACGGCCCACGCGCCGCCTGGACCGGCCCCGCTTCGCGCGGTGACTACGCCACGTTAAAAAAACATCAGCGCGCCCTGCGCCGCTACCCGCGCGAATTCGGCGAATCCTACGCGACGCTAGTGCGCCTCTCCGCGCGGGTGCTAGCCAAAAATCCGACCGCCACCTTGAAGCAGCTCGAACGCGCTCTGAAAAAATCCAGGAGGAAATCGCAGTGAAGAATCTGCACATCCCAGTCGAACACGCGACGCTCGCGAACGGCTTGCGCGTGGTCATTTCGCCCGACCGCTCCGCTCCCGTCGTCACCGTCGGCGTCTATTATCAAATCGGTTTTCGTCTCGAGCCGCGCGGTCGCAGCGGCTTCGCCCATCTTTTCGAACACATGATGTTCCAAGGCTCGGAAAACGCCGGGAAAATGGAACACATCCGCCTGATCAATTCTTCGGGCGGCATGTTGAACGGCACCACGAATTACGACATCACAAATTATTTCGAGTCCGTCCCGTCGAATGCGCTAGAACGCGTGCTTTGGCTCGAAGCCGATCGCATGCGCGCGCTGAAAGTAGACGACGAAAATCTGCGCAACCAGCGCGACGTGGTGAAAGAAGAAGTCCGCGTCAACGTGATGAACCAGCCCTACGGCGGCTTCCCGTGGCTCGACCTGCCGCCCGTGGCCTTCCGCAATTGGCCCAACGCGCACAATTTCTACGGCGATTTTGCCGATCTCGATGCCGCGACGCTCGCCGACGTGCAAACGTTTTTTCACACCTACTATTCGCCGAACAACGCCGTACTGCTGATGGTGGGCGATCTCGATCCCACCGAAGGTTTCGCGCTCGCCAAGCGCCATTTCGAAAATATTCCCGCGCATCCGCTGCCGCCGCTCGCAGATGTGTCCGAGCCGCCGCAAACCGAAGAGCGCCGTGGCGAGGTGATCGAAAAATTCGGCCCGTTGCCCGCGATCGCCATCGGCTACACCGTCCCGGATCGCCACAATCCCGATTGGTACGCCGCCTCGATTCTGGATCACGCGCTGCACGGCGGCCGCGTCGGACGCATTTATCGCCGCCTGGTTTTGGAAAAACAGATTGCTGTGGAAACCGATGGTGGCGCGGACTTCGTCGAAACCAACGGCCCCACGCAAATGGTGACGCGCATTTTTCACAAGCCCGAATTCACCAGCGACGAAACCATCGCCGCGTACGACGAAATCATTCGCGAAATTCAGGAGCAGGGAATTAGCGAAGACGAACTGGCGCCGGTGAAAGTGAAGCTGCGCGCCGATTACTATTCGAATCTCGAGGGCGGAATGGGAGCACACATGCCACGCTTCGGTTTGATGCACTATCTCGCCTGCTTCACGTTGTTCGACGGCGACCCCGGACGAATCAACACAGTGCTCGATGGCTTTCAGGCTGTGACGCCCGCGCAGGTGCAGGCCGCCGCTCGAAAATATCTCGTGGCGGCCAATCGCGCGATTCTGGTGCGCCGTCCCGTCGCAAAGGAAGTGGCCGCATGAGCGGAACAACTACGAAACCGATGACTGCTACGACGGATTCGAT
This sequence comes from Acidobacteriota bacterium, assembly GCA_013289715.1. Taxonomy (GTDB): domain Bacteria; phylum Acidobacteriota; class Terriglobia; order Acidiferrales; family UBA7541; genus Palsa-295. The sequence goes on from JABCZJ010000020.1 coordinate 30,343, forward strand.
CGCTGCGGCTCAAGCTTCTGCCAAGGCCGTTCCCGCACTCGGCCCCGAACGCCCCGTCGCTTGGCCCACACGCGCGGTGCGCACTCTGCCCAACGGCATGCAAGTCGTACTCGCGGAACTGCGCACGTTTCCGAAAATTTCCGCGCAGCTTTTCTTTCGCAGCGGCAATGCCATTGTCGCTCACCGCGCGCCAGGACTCGCCGAATTGACGGCCACCGTTGTGCGCACCGGCACCGCCTCGCGCAGCAGTCGCCGGATTGAAGAAGACCTGCGCCGCATGGGCGCCGATCTGGGCTCGCACGCCGGCGCGGATTCCAGCGCGATTTCCATTTCCGGCCTCGCCGAATTTTCCGAAGGACTCTTCGATCTGCTCGGCGATCTCGCGCGCAACGCTTCGTTTCCGACCGAAGAATTCGAGCGCGAGCGCGGCCGCAAGATCGAAGGCCTGCGCATCGAGCGTGCCACGCCCGGATTTCTCGCGAGCGAACGCTTCCGCCGCGTGCTTTTCGGCGAGCATCCTTACGCGATCGTCTCGCCTACTGAAGAACAGGTGGCAGCCATCGAGCATCCGCAACTCGAGGAGTTCTATCATCATAATTATTCTCCGGCCAACGCGCTGCTGATCGTCGTCGGCGATTTTTCCGCCGATGCCATGTTCGCGCAGATTGAAAAAGTGTTCGGTAGCTGGACCGCTCCGCAGCCCCGGCCGATCATTTCGCCGGCGCCGCCGCACAATGTCGGCCGCAAGGTTCACCTGGTGCATCTGCCGGGCAGCGTGCAGACGCAAGTGCTATTGGGCAATATGGCGATCACACGCCGCGATCCGGATTGGTTCCGGCTGGTGCTCGCGAATTCGATTTACGGCGGCGCGTTTCATTCGCGGCTGGTCATTAATATCCGCGAACAGAAGGGCTACACCTACAGCCCGCGCAGCGGCCTACAATCGCTTCGGCAGCACGGATATTTCAGCGTACATGCCGCGGTGCGCAACGAAGTTGCGGCCGCCACTCTCAGCGAAATCTTCTACGAGATGGACCGGATGCGCTCGCTGCCCGTTACTCACGAAGAACTCGAGAGCGCGCGCAGCTACCTCACCGGCGTGTTTTCGCTCGGCGTCGCCACGCAGGATGGCCTGCTCGGCCAGCTTTCCACGATTTATCTCGATCACTTGCCCGAGGATCATCTCGAAACCTATCGCCAGAAAGTTCACGCTCTCACGGCCGACGACATTCTGCTCGCCGCCCGCCGCCACTTCGATTCCGCCAACGCGCAAATCGTCCTGGTCGGCGACCGCGCGCAAATCGCGGACCAAGCCGCGCTTTTCGGCGAAGTCACCGAGTACGACGCACGAGGGAATCGGCAAATTTAGGCACGGCTGGTCTTAGCAGCGCAGGTGCGACATGCGATCCAGCGACGATGACGTGATTGCGCAGCTGCGGCGAGAGCCGTGAAACGCGCCGCGATTATCGCGCTCGTTTTTTTCATCTGTGCATTCGCGATGGCTGCGCAGAAAAAGACGCCGCCGGCGCATCCGCTGCGCCTGAACGTTGCGAATGTCAAGAAACTGCCGCAAGTTCCCGGCATCGGCTCGAAAACCGCTCAAGCCATCGTGGATTTCCGGCACAAACGCGGCCCATTCCGGCGCCTCGAAGATTTGCTCGCAATCAAAGGAATCGGCCAGCGCAAGCTCGACCAGATGCGGCCGGACTTGAAGGTCACGCCGCCAGCGCCACCCCACAAATCGCCATAGCGGCCAAGCAGACCAGGTTCTCGCTGCGCCCTCCGCGTCTCAGCGGCAGCGTCGTCTTTCTCCGTGTTCTCCGCTTTTCCGCGGTGAACTCTGCGTCAAATCTTTTTTCCTTGCCTTCCGCCCCACCGGCAAAAGAAAATCAACCCTCGGAGACACCCATGCTAACGAAGAAAGTTGTTTTGTCAGCCATCGCGCTGCCAGCACTCATCCTCGCAACGCTCGCTGCGACCACCGCAACGAAGTCCGCAACGCGCAACGCATCCGCCTACATGTCCGCGCCCGGCCCTTCCGGCTATCATCTGCTGAAGAAAATCCCACTAGGCGGCGAAGGCGGGTGGGACTACGTCGCGTTCGATTCGCCAACGCGCCGCCTGTTCATCTCCCGCGGCACAAAAGTGGTCGTCGTCAACGTGGATACCGGCACGGTCGCCGGCGAGATCGCGAATACCGACGGCGTACACGGCATCGCCTTCGCGCCGGAACTCGATCGCGGCTTCACCTCCAACGGCCGCGCCGGCACCGTCACGATTTTCGACCTGCAGACACTGCAAGTAATCGGCAGCGCGAAAACGGGAATGAATCCGGACGCGATCGTCTACGATCCCGCCTCGAAGCGCGTCTTCGCGATGAATGGCCACAGCAACGACGCGACCGCGATCGACGCCGCGACCGGCAACGTGCTGGGAACGATCCCGGTAACGGGCAAGCCGGAATTTGCCGTGGCGGATGGCGGCGGGCACGTCTACGTGAACATTGAGGACAAGAATGAAGAACTGCAGATCGACACACAGAATCTGAAAGTCACAGCGCAGTGGCCGCTCGCGCCCTGCCAGGAGCCTTCGGGACTGGCGATGGATGTTGCGCATCGCCGGCTATTTGCCGGTTGCCACAATGAAATGATAGCCGTGGTGGACGTCGATTCCGGAAAAGTGGTTGCGACGCCGGCAATCGGCGATGGTGTGGACGCCAACGCGTTCGATCCCGGCACGGGCTTCGCCTTTGCGTCAAACGGAATGAGCGCGACCCTCACCGTGGTGCACGAAGACGCGCCCGACAAGTTTTCAGTGCTGGAAAATGTGGCGACGCAAAGAGGAGCGCGCACCATGGCTCTCGACCCGAAATCGCACGAGGTCTACCTCGTGACCGCCGATTTCGCGCCCGCGCCGCCGTCCGCGAACGAAAATCCAAAGCCGCGCATGATGGCGGTCCCTGGCACGTTCGTAGTTCTCATTTACGCCAAGTGACGACGAACCGCTGACGGTAAACTGCCGATGAAGACCCGTAATGCCCGCTACAAATTCTGGTGGCTCGACTTCGACGCGTCAATCGCCAGCGGCACCTGGTCGGCAATCTCCAACCCGTAGCCTTCGAGTGCGACCACCTTGCGCGGATGATTCGTCAACACGCGAATCCGCCGCAATCCCAAATCGATCAATATCTGCGCGCCGATTCCGCTTTCGTGCTGCACCAGCCGCTGGCGTCCCAAATCCTGCTCGACTTCCTCTCGCGCGTGGAAACGAATCCGCGGCAACTCGCCGTTCTCCGCTTCGCGCGGCGCGTCAATCTGGAATCCGCGCCCGGTGTGATGCAAATAAACAAACACGCCGCGGTCTTCCTTCGCAATCGCCGCCAGTGAGCGCTCGATGATCGCGTGACAATCGCAGGCCGTCGAGCCGAAGACGTCGCCGGTGAGGCAGTGCGAATGCACGCGCACCAGCGGAGGACCGAATTTCGTGAGGTCGGCCAACTCCCCGCGCACCAACGCTACGTGCAGTTCGTGGTCCGCGTCGTTCGAATACGCGATCATGCGGAAATTTCCATGGCGTGTGGGCAGCACGGATTCGGCGATGCGCCGCACATGCCGTTCGTGCTGCATGCGATAACGGATCAGGTCCGCGACGGTCAACAATTTCATCGAATGCAGCCGGCAAAATTCCACCAGTTGCGGAATCCGCGCCATGGTTCCGTCTTCATTCATGATTTCGCAAATCACGCCGGAATGGTCCAGGCCCGCAAGGCGCGCCAGGTCCACCGAAGCTTCCGTTTGCCCCGCGCGCACCAGCACACCGCCATTCCGCGCGCGCAGAGTGTAAACGTGCCCCGGCCGCGCGAGGTCTTCGGGATGAGTGTTCGGGCTGGTCGCCGCCAGAATGGTGGTCGCGCGGTCGGCCGCGCTGGTTCCCGTAGTGGTGCCGCGAAGTGCATCAATCGGTTCGCAAAAAGGTGTGCCGAACATCGAAGTGTTGCGCGGCGTGATCGGCGCCAGCGCCAACGCGTCGCAACGTTGTTCAGTCATCGCCAGGCAAATCAGCCCGCGGCCGAATTTCGCCATGAAGTTGATAGCTTCGGGCGTTACTTTTTCGGCGGCCATGGCCAGATCGCCTTCATTCTCGCGATCTTCGTCGTCCACCAGGACGATCATGCGTCCGGCGCGTATCTCTTCCAGCGCTTCTTCCACGCTGGCAAAAGGTGGTTTTCGGTCGCTCATGTTACTCCCTCGGATGCTCTTTAAATATACCACCGAGTCGCGCGGCAACTGTGATTCGTGAGTAATGATTGGCGATGAGTGAGGCGTGACCCGCGCCCGGTGAATCTTGACGCGCCGGCCCTTCGCGGTTGCTCCCGGTAACTGGTCGGAGACATGGTGCCAACCAGTCGCACGCCGCCCGCATTCTCAGTTTACGATGCCGGGGGCTTCCAATTCAGCGCAATTCACACGCAACTCTCGGAGACACGCACATGCGAATCTCTCGTGCTCGCTTTTTTCTGCCGTTGGTCATCGTCGCCGCGTGCCTCGGCGCCTGCTCGCACCCTCCCGATCCCGGTTATCTGGAATTGAAGCGCTCACAGGAAGCCATACAGGAGGCCACCAGCTGGCAGAGTGACGTTTTGGTGAAATATCCCACAGGCCAGCCGGCGATTATTGAGCTTTCGAAAGTGGATTGCCCTGGCCGCATGGAACGCGTCGGCATTCTGCGCGAAATGCACAACATCTCCGTGCGCGAAATCTGGCTCGACGGAACCTATTTCAACAAAACCGAAAATGTAGCCGTCTGGGTCAGCCACCCCGCCAGTCTCAATCCGTTTCCGGAATGCGGCCGAGGCCCCTTCATGATTTGGGACGGGGTGTTTTACGGCGATCTGGACCAAGTTCACACCACGGGCGAGATTCGCCGCGGCAAGACCGACAACTACGATGGTGTCTCCTGCATCTGGTGGGATGTGGCGCCGGCGAAAGGAGCCGTGCCGCACTATTCGGCGTGCGTCTCGGACACCGATCACCTTCCGCGCCTCGTCACAACTGTCGAGCACGATCTGCATTACACCTACACCCTCTCGCGCTGGAACGCTACGGTCGTAACTCTCCCGCCCGAAGCCAAAGTCATCCCGAACTGAAAGCCCCCGACGAACAGTGATTCGTGATTGGTGAGTAGTGATTGGTGATTTATGCTGTGGCGCAGACGCTGCACGCGCTAGCTGGCCGCCGGTCTCTTCGCACGCCTGCGCACCCAGTGCCGAATCAACTCATACTCCGGCACAGCCGTCGCAAACCCCTTGGTAATTCTGATCAGGCCGCGGCGTTTCAGCAGCCGAATCGCACTCTGCACCGCCGACTTGGACAAGCCCGTAAGCTCCGCGAGCTGCTGCAGGCTCACGGCCACGCTCCGCTCCTCGGATCTGTAGAGTCGAGTCCACAAAACAACATAAGTGAGGAACGCCGCGGGCGAATGGTCGTGGCCGGTAAGGTCCGGAAGCAACACATCCAGAACGTAGTCGTCGATCGGCACATGGAGCATAATCACTATACTAATTAAAGTTATAGGCCATTGCAATCGGGAAGCGCGTTGCGCAAAATCACGAACCGGAAGGCGGCTCTGCCGCCAAATATCCAGGCGGCTCGCTGCCCGCATCTCCCGGACCGAACCGCGGAGGCCATATGATCAAAGGCGTCAAATTCGCTAGCATCCCGGTCAGCAATCAGGATCGCGCTCTCGCGTTCTATACGGAAAAGCTCGGGTTTCGTCTGCTCACGGATCAACCATTCAGCGACGAGCAGCGTTGGATCGAGCTCGGCATCCCCGGCGCGGACACGCGGGTCGTCCTGTTCAAATTCGGCGAAAGCCTTCAGCCCGGCTGTCAGATGAACATCACGTTCTGGGCGGACGACGTCGAAGCCACCGCGCGCGAGCTGAAGAGTAAAGGCGTGCAATTCATCATGGAACCGAAACGTGAAGACTGGGGCACCGCCGCCGCATTCAAAGACGTTGACGGCAACACCTTCGTCCTCAGCTCCAAGTGAATTGCACGGTCGTGCGGTCGTTCCGGTGCCGATTCGCGCTGTGCGACCCCCCCAATCGCACCTGTGATTCACCTCGTGCGCCGCGCGGGACATCGGTCGGGGTATAATCCCAGTTAATCTATGCCCCTTGTTCCAGGCTCACGTCTAGGACCATACGAAATCGGAACGCTGCTCGGCTCAGGCGGCATGGGTGAGGTTTATCGCGCGCGTGACCCACGCTTGGATCGCAGCGTGGCGATCAAGATTCTGCCGGCCGAATTATCGGCGGACAGCGATCGTTTGCACCGCTTCGAACGCGAAGCGCGCTCCGTCTCCGCGCTCAATCACCCCAATATCGTCACCATCTACGAACTCGCGAAAGACGGTTCCGCTCACTACTTCGCGATGGAACTGATCGAGGGCCAGACGCTGCGCCAGCTGCTCATTGCCGGCTCGCTCCCCATACGAAAGGCAATCGAAATCGCGGCGCAGATTGCCGAAGGACTGGCCAAAGCGCACGAAGCGGGCATCACGCACCGCGATATGAAGCCTGAGAACCTGATGGTCTCGCGCGATGGATTCGTCAAAATCCTCGACTTCGGCCTGGCGAAGGTTGCGTCTCCCGTGGGAGAGCAACACGAAACGCGCACGCTCTCCTCGTGGCAGACGCAACCGGGCATCGTAATCGGAACCGTGCAATACATGTCGCCGGAGCAAGCCAGCGGTGCTCCGCTGGATTTTCGCTCGGACCAATTCTCCTTCGGCCTGGTGCTGTACGAAATGGTCACGGGAAAGCGCGCATTCCCGCGAGGCACGGCCGCGGAAATTCTGGTGGCGATCATGCGCGAACCCACCGAGCCGATCGCCGTGCAAAATCCCGACGTCCCGGCGCCGCTCTGCTGGGCCATTGAACGCTGTCTGGCGAAGGATCCCGACAAGCGCTACGTCTCGACTCGAGATCTGGCGCGCGACCTTGCCGCGATACGCGAACGCTTCTCGGAGAAACCCGCGCAGCAAGCCGAGCCTCGCGGCACCAATATTCCCGTACAGCGCACCGCTTTCGTAGGGCGCGAAAAGGAAATCGCGGCCGCAAAGGAGCTCCTGCTCTCGAAGGATGTGCGCCTGCTGACAATCACCGGTCCGGGCGGAATCGGCAAGACGCGCCTCGGCGTGGAAATCGCCACCGGCCTGCCGGAAAATTTCTCCGGTGGTATTCATTTTGTCTCGCTCTCTCCGTTGCGTGATCCCGCGCTGATCGCTTCCGTGATCGTGCAGACTCTGGGCATTCGCGAGGCGGGAGGTCCGTCGCCACTCGAATTGCTCAAAAAACATTTCCACGATTCCTCGCACGCGCCGGCGCTGTTCCTGCTCGATAATTTCGAGCACCTGATACAGGCCGCGCCCATCGTGGCGGATCTGCTGGCCATCGCGCCCAATCTCAAAATTCTGGTCACCAGTCGCGCCGCTCTTCACGTGTACGGTGAACATGAATTTCCAGTGCCGGCGCTGGCCGTCCCGGATGCGCAGTCCAAGTCGACTCTCGACGCGCTTTCGCAGTTCGCGGCGGTCGCACTGTTCGTGCAACGCGCCGTAGCCGCCAGACCCGATTTTGAATTGAATCAGCAGAACGCATTCGCAGTCATCGAAATATGCGCGCGCTTGGATGGCCTGCCTCTTGCCATCGAACTCGCCGCCGCGCGGGTGAAAGTTCTTTCGCCTTCCGCGATGTGCACGCGCCTCGCCAGCCGCTTGCAATTGCTAACAGGCGGCGCGCGCGACCTGCCGCAGCGCCAGCAGACTCTTCGCGCGGCCTTCGATTGGAGCCACGATCTCCTCAGTCCCGCCGAGCAGAAGCTTTTTCGGAGGTTATCCGTCTTCGTCGGCGGCTGCACACTGGAAGGCGTCGAAGCCGTTTGCGATACCAAGGGCGATCTGCAACTGGATCTGCTCGACGGCATGGCGTCCATGGTCGATAAGAGCCTGCTGCAGCAGCTCGAGCAACCCAACGGGGAATCGCGCTTCACCATGCTGGAAACCATCCGCGAGTACGCCCGCGAAAAATTGGAGGCCAGCGGCGAGGAAGCCGCGACCAAGCGCGCCCACGCCGCTTACTGCCTGGTGCTCGCGGAAGAAACGGCGACGGCCGAAAGCGGCGCGGAAGGCGCGGAAGTGCGCGAGCGCATCGCGCTCGAACACGACAATTTTCGCGCTGGCCTCGAGTGGTTGACCGAATCCGGAGACGCGGACTGGGGTTTGCGTCTGGGCGCCGCGCTGTTTCGCTTCTGGGAGTCGCGCGAGTATCTCGCGGAAGGTCGCGACCGGTTGGGCAAGCTGTTGCGCATGCCGGCGGCAGCGGCTCCCACGAAGGCGCGCGCGCGGGCTTTGTTTGCCGCGGGCGTGCTCGCCAGCGAGCAGGGAGAAATCGCCGCTGCGGACGCGCTCCTGATGGAAAGTCTGGTGATCGGACGTCGGTTGGGCGACAAGCAGGGCGTCGCCGTGTCGCTGAACGCGCGCGCCGTTCTTGCTCGCGACCGGGGTGACGTCGCGCTGGCGCTTTCGCTGTTCCAGGAAAGCCTCGGGCTGTGGAGACAACTGGGCGAACTGAAAGCCATCGCGCGCGCGCTCAGCAATCTCGCGAGCGTCCTGAAGCTGCAGCGCGAATACGAACTCGCGCGCTCTCTGTGCGGGGAATGTGGCGCCATCTTTGAAGGACTCGGCGATCGCACCGGCGTCGCATGGTCGCTCAACAATCAGGGAGATGTGGCGCGCGAGCAGGGCGATTCCGCGGCGGCGCAAGCGTTGTATGAACAGGGGCTCACAATTTTTCGCGAGCTGGGTGATCGCTGGGGAATTGCCGGCACGCTCGCCGATCTGGGAAATTTGGCGCGCGAACAAAAACATTGTTCCGCCGCGCTCCCTCTGTATCGCGAAAGCCTGAAAATTTTTCAGGAACTCGATCACAAGCGCGGCATCGCGCGCCTGCTGGAGTGTTGTGCGTGCTCGGCGGCTGTGCAACAGCAGCCCGAGCGTTCGCTGCGCCTGGCCGGCGTCGCGGCTGCGCTGCGTAAAAGTATTGGCGCTCCGCTGGCCCCCGCCGAGCAAGAGAAACTGGAGGCAATCCTGGAACCAGCCCGGCTGGCCCTGGCGAACACCGCGAGCGCGACGGCGTGGCTGGAAGGATGGAATATGCCGCTCGATCGCACGATTGAAGAAGTCCTCGTGCCCGACGCAGCGTCGCAGCCGGGCTAGCGGCTGAGCAGGGCCTGAGCCGACGGCTGCTCCTGATGGCGAATAAATTTGCGCGCCGCCGGACGATCGCGCTGGATTTCACTCTGCGGCAGTGGGGTCGATCAGATGCCGCACAGCCGAGACGCGATTGCAGGGAATCCCGGTGCGCCGCGCGTGCTCTTGCACCGTCGCTTCGTCCGGCGCCAGGTACACGCAGTACACTTTGTTGCCGGTGACGTAGCTGTGCAGCCACTGGATCTTTGGCCCCATTTCCTTCAAGACCGCCACCGATTTTTTCGACATTTCGCACAATTGCGCCTCGGTGAGGTCGCCGGCTCCCGGAACATCGCGTTCGATTACGAATTTGGGCATGAGCATTCCTTTGAAGCGTTGGCATGCTAGCATGCACTTGGAGCAGCCACAAGAAGCCCGGGCCGAAACCCGGGCCGAAGCTGCCGCCGGATTCGCACGACGATGCGCGCGAAAACGCGCGAGAAATGAGGCAACCATGGATCTTCGCACGCTGCAAAAGCCGCTGAAAGAGCAATACCGCGCCGACCCCACCTCTTCCCGCATCACCATTCGCGCCAAAGGCGCGCAGGCCGGCGCACCGATTTCCTGCTCGGTGGACATCGGCCGCGCCATCCACCAAGCCGAAGCCCACAAAGGCGTCGGAGGCGCGGGCGCCGGCGCCTGTTCCGGCGACCTGCTGCTCGGCGCGCTCGCCGCCTGCGCGCAAATCACCTGCCAGATGGTCGCCGCCGCTATGAGCATTCCCACCGAACGTATTGAGGTCGCGGTCGAGGGAGATCTTGATCTGCGTGGCACGCTCGGCATTTCGAAAGAAGTTCCAGTAGGCTTCGAAAACATCCGCGTGAATTTTGACCTCACCGCGCCCAACGCCAGCGCGGAGCAGATCGCCGCGTTGCGCGAGAAGACCGAGCAGTATTGCGTGGTGATGCAGACGTTGCTGCATCCACCGGCGCCGCAAACGACCTGGGTTCGCCACGCTTAGGCGCGTGATTTGGCACGCGTGATGAGTGACAAGTGGAAAGTGATGAGTAAGCCGAGAAGCTTCGCGCGCTGCGTCGCCCAAACAGGCCGAAATGGTGCGATTAGAAATGCGTCGGTGGTGCGGTGTGATCGGCGATTCGTCGTGCGCGAAACCTGCGCAAAGTGTGCACGCAAGAATTCAATTTTCGACCGATTAGAATTGCGCAGCGTGCGCTCGCACATTGCGCGCCCAGGCTCACGCTGTGCGCCGTCATTCGTGTGCCCGGCACCTTGGTTGCAGCGACCGTGCGTACGGCGACACCATGGCCAAGTGCTCGCCCGCGCCCCAGTCTCCATGTCGCGTCCTCCGCAGCGCCGAAAAGCGCCCCGACTCACGCTAACACATTCGTTGGTCGCTGAATATTCGTAGAAATACCGAGGAGGGTATGTGATTCTATTGCGGGGGAAGATAAATCGTTTGAGGGTGGAAGTAATTGAGGAACTGAAGAGCGAGCTGCTCCAAGTGCGACAGGGGGAAATCAAAACGATTGAAGCGAGCTCCACAAACGATGAGACCAACGACAACGACGAGACGGAACCTGTCGCGACGTAATTGACGGGCGGACCGCCCCACGGGTGGCGAAGGGTTGCCAAGCCTTCCACACCACAGTGACGTCTTGGTTTTTCCGGGTGGCACACTCTCGCCACAGTCGAGGGTGCGCGGCTGCAGCGGTACTGAGACGCGCAATCCGGACGCAAGCGCGTGCCCTGTGTACGACAGCGTACATATCGGGATACATATTTCCCGGTATTGCTCGAATCTCCATTCGCTGCGATTATCCTCAGCCGAACCGAGAATGCTCTGCGGGGACTCCGGGCTGGGATTTCGCGAGCATTCTCGGTTCGGCCACTCCTGCAGTCGTCAGCCGACAGGGAATTGACATGAGCACGAAACCAAATTGCCCGCAATGCAGAAGCATCGAGACGTCTCGTTCGCATCGGCGTGGTACAGTTGAACGTTACCTTCTTGCAGTCATCGGCGTTCGCCCTTTCCGCTGCCTCAATTGTGACGCCCGCTTCTACTCTTTCGCGCGCTTCGATGAAGAAACCTCACTGAACAACAAGGCTGCATGAGCAGGCATTTCTGAGGAATCCGAAATGATCGGGAATAATTGGTGGCAGTTATACCGGGGCGCTGTTTTTGAGATCAACCGCAGCAAAGTTTTGGATCGCGTTAAAGCAGCGGAAGACGCAATTCGGGCCCGTGTGTCACTTGGCGGACAGGTTTCCAACGATGAGCGAATCTGGATCCAGGATGCTATGGCCGCTTTGCTCGTCTTGCGGCGAGACTTGGCGCCAAGCTCTGTTGATAAAATCAAGCAGCGCTGAGATGTGTGAGGGAAGAAACGAGTGAAACACTGATCGAGGTTTGTGGAATATGTGACGCTGAAATCGAGCCAACTCGAAGAGTCGATTTCACGCTGCAAGACGGAACGACGGTTTGTGAACCCTGCTTCGTGAGGGAAACTCCCAGACGCAAGGACGATTGGGCCAACTAAGATCGCTCACGGCGGGTCGCCGACCCTTCTGCACCACCCCAACGAACGTCTTTGAATTGTCGGGTGCCGCAACCTCGCCCCCAGCGGCAGCTCAGCTGCGGACTGACTTTACGTGCTCGCGGTTACGATGATTACGCCGCCTGTGACGATGAATAGTCCGCCGACCAGGACTGCTAGAGATGGAATCTGCTTGAATGCCAGCCAAGAGATCGCTTGAGCGGTGAGAAAGAAAAAGACCACGTAGAGGCCGAGCAGTTTGCCGAAGTCCCAGGGCGGCGAGTTGACAGTCCACCCGTATGCGAACAAGACGACCGCCGCGACTGCAAACAGAGAGGCCTTTTGCCAGAACAGAGGCTTGTGAAGTCCTGCCCTGATCAATGCGTCTCCGCCCGCTTCTAGCAGCGCGGCGAGGAACAGAACGACGATGGTTGTGCTGCGTGACATTTTGGTCCTCACAAATCGATCTCACGAATCATTTTCACGAATCAAGGCTGTGGTATCTCACACGCTGGCTTGGAAAACAATATGCAAGACGCCGGGTGGCTACGTTTCCACACGAGCGGAACCGACGACTCTGATTTTAAGGGTGCCGCTGAGAACGGCGTGGGGCGTGACGGGTTCGTGAGGCGGGGTCTAAACCCCACCCTTGGCATGAAGCAGAAGAGTGAAGCATGGGGTACACGGAAATTCGACTGCGTTCGTTTGGATGATGCGGAAGGCTGGGGCAGCCGGCGCTACGAAGAAAAGGCGCCACGATTTTGCGATCGTGGCGCCTTTGGCTGGAGGCGGCCGCCTTGCGGCGAACGCCTTGGGGTTAACGATTAACGACGGATGTCATTTCCGGCCCTTGCCGCCGTTGTTGCCGCGCGAGCCGCCGCCTGCGCGGGAACTTCCGCCGCTGGACTTCGCGGCGTGCGGCGCGCTGGCGTGCGATCCACCATTGCTGTGCGATTGCTTGGGAGCGGCGGATCGTGCGGAGCGACTTTGCGCCTGTGCTGTGTTGGTGCGCGTTGCCGGGCGCGAGGCATTCTGCCGCACTGCGGGGCGCGAAGACTGCCGCGCAGCGTTGGACGAGCGCGAGTTGGACGGACGCGCGTTGTTCTGTTGGACGTGAGCTGACCTGTTCTGCAAACCCGTGACTGCATTTTGGCGTGTCGCATTCCGGGACTGCGCGGCGCTGTTTGAGGCTCGCGCGGCGTTATGGGTGTTCGAGCGCGCGGAGTTCGAACCGCGGTTGATGTTATTCGATGCTGTTGCGCCGCGGTTGGAAAATTCTCCGGCGCGCGCGGTGGCTGCCGTTCCCGGCTGGCCATGATTCACGGACGCGAACTGCGCGCGGTTCGTGCTGGCGAAATGCTCCTGCTGCTTCTGCATTCCGGTGGCGCCGATATGTTGATCGCGATTCGCCGCCATTTCCGCTTCCGTGGGACGTGCGTTGAGGCCGCCGCGTCCGCCGTTGAAGCTGGTGCGATTCGTTTCGCGGTTGTTGATCACCGTGCGGTTGTAAACGTTGTGGACGTTGTGGATGTCCACGTTGTTGACGCCGCGATTGTAGAAGAAGTGGCCGCCGTGCCAGTAGCCGCCTTGGTAACCGAAGCCGCCGTAGCCGAAGCCATAATTAATTCCGCCATAGAAGCCGACGTGCGGGCCCCAGAAACCGGCGTGCCAGAAATATCCGCCGTCGCCCCAGCCCCAATATCCGGGAGTCCAGAGAAATCCGATGCGCGGCGCGATGACCCAGGTGCCGGGAACCCAGAAGTAGCCGTCGGTGCCGTAGGCCCAGTAGCCCGGCGTCCAAATGTAGCCATCGCCCGGGCAGAGCGGCTGTGCGTACACCGGGAGCGCGGGAGGAGCGAGGGTGACGGCGACTCCGAAACCGAATGCGGCCGAGGCCGTCGGCGCGGTGGCGGGAATCGCCATGAGAACGAGCGCGAAAAGCAGAACGCGAATGATTCGAGTGTTGCGCATGATGTCCCCCTTTCCGTTCATCGAAACCAGAAACTTTACCGGCGCCGAACTCGCCTTGGTGCTGAATGGCTGGCGATTCTTTGCGCCTACTGGGTTCAACACCGGGGGTGGGCGAAAGTCGCGGTGGCGAAAACGTGTAGAAGTGGCGGAAGATTCACCTTAGTGCGTGGAGCGGGAAAGCGTAATATTTGAGGGCGCGATTTCAGGTGCTGGGGCAGCTGGGTCGAGTAGGTTTTCGTAGCAGAGAATTGGGATATAGTCCTGCGGGCAAGATTTGAAGCGAAGGAGACATTGGCGTGCGCAAATGTTTGCTGGCGTTGCTGTGTGTGATGGTGATGTTAGCTGTGATGTTATCTCCGGCAACCATGCGCGCGGGCTTGGCGTCGCGGGCGGCGGCTACCGAGAAGGAAGCGGCGTGGGATCGGCTGGCTGACGAATATTTCGACCAGGTGTATTTCAAGTTTGGGCCGAGCAACGGCACGAGCACGGGATTTCATCAATATGATGTGCTGCTGGAGGATTATTCGCGCGCGGGCATCGACGCGAATGTTGCCGCATTGCACGCATTCCACAAGCGCGTGGCGGCGGTGGATGCGCAGGGGCTGGACGAAACGCGTGTGGCGGACCGCGAACTGGTCCTGACGAATATTCAGGGCTCGCTGCTGACGCTGGAAACCGTTCGTCCGTGGGAGAAGAACCCGGATTTTTATTCGAGCGGGATCAGCAACAGCGTTTACGTGATCATGATACGGAAATTCGCGCCGGTGGATGAGCGGCTACGGTCGGTGGTGGCGCGCGAGGAGAAAATGCCAGCGACGTTTGCCGCCGCGCATGCGAATTTGCAGAACCCGCCGAAGATCTATACGGAGATTGCGCTGGAGCAGCTGCCGGACATTATCAGTTTTTTTCAGAATGATGTGCCGGCGGCTTTTGCTGGCGCTAGCGATCCCGCGGTGAAAGCAGCGTTTGCGAAATCGAATGGCGCGGTGATCGAGGGGTTGCGGAGTTACGCGGATTGGCTGAAGTCGGATGTGTTGCCGCGTTCGAATGGAGATTTCCGGATCGGTGCGGAGACATTTTCGAAGAAATTGTTGTACGACGAGATGGTGGATACGCCGCTCGACCGGCTGCTGGAAATTGGCTGGGCGGATTTGCACAAGAATCAGGCGGAATTCAAGCGTGTGGCGGCGGAGTTGGAACCCAATAAATCGACCAGCGACGTGCTGGCGGAGCTGATGGCGGACCATCCGGCGGCGGGTCACTTGTTGCAGAGTTTTCGCGACACGTTCGATGGGTTGATCGCGTTTATTCGCGCGAAACGCATCATTACGATTCCTTCGGACGTGCGCCCGATTTTGCAGGAGACGCCACCATTCATGCGGGCGACGACGTTTGCCTCGATGGATACTCCTGGGCCGTTCGAGAATGTGGCGAAGGAGGCGTACTTCAACGTGACGTTGCCGGGAGCGCACGACACGGAGGAGGAAATCGCGGGGCGCATGACCGCGTTCAACGTGGGGACGATTGTGAGCACTGCGACGCACGAGGCGTATCCGGGACATTACGTGCAATTTTTGTGGGTGCACGAGGCGCCAACGAAGACGCGGATGCTGCTGGGCGCGAGCTCGAACGCGGAAGGCTGGGCGCATTATTGCGAGCAGATGATGCTCGACGAAGGTTTCGGGCAGCCGGGAACGGGCGCGAAAGATGCGCGCGAAGCGAAACTGATCCGGTTGGGGCAGCTGGAGGATGCGCTGCTGCGCAATGCGCGCTTCATTGTGGGGATTGAAATGCATCGGGGCAAGATGAGTTTTGAGCAGGCGGTGGAATTTTTCGTGAAGGAAGGATATCAGTCGAAGGAAACGGGATTGGTGGAGACGAAACGGGGCACGGGCGATCCGACTTATCTTTACTACACGCTTGGAAAGTTGGAGATTTTGAAACTACGCGAGGACGTGAAGAAGAAGCAAGGCGCTACGTTCTCGCTGGAACAATTTCACAATGATTTCATGCGGCAGGGCTTTCCGCCGATCAAGATCGTGCGCCGGGCGATGCTGGCAGATGATTCGCCGACGCTTTAATCGGCGCACCCCTCATGGACTCCATTGCGATCGACGTGTCGTTCGCGCTGCAATGTTTTCATGTGCTCTTCCTGGCGTTGCACGATTGGATTCCGCTGGGAACGCTGAATGACGTGAAAGCTGTGCGCGGGGCGAACCCGGGCGGCAAGCTGGCGGCTGGGACGATTGTCAGCACTATTCCGTTTGCGATACCGCTCGGCGCGAGCGCTTTCTACTTGGGGCGGGCGTATCCGCATTGGTTGCTCTGGTGGCTGTGGATCAGCTACTGCTTTTTATTTGTCGGCGAATTGACGGCGTGGTGGATTCCATACTTTTTTTACGGAGAGCCGGCGCGGGCCGCGCGCTATCGAGTGATGTTCGGTGCGACACACACGTTTCTGCCGGAGCGCAATGGTATCCGGCCGAACACGCTGCATGTGATCCTGCACGCCGCGACGGTGGCTTTATTGATTGCTCTCGGCGTGCTGACGGCTCAGCAGGGATGATCGGGGCCTGAAGCCGTGGGATTGGCAGACAAGCGCCAGCGGCGAGACGGATCTTGCGA
The DNA here is from genome assembly GCA_013289715.1 of Acidobacteriota bacterium. GTDB lineage: Bacteria > Acidobacteriota > Terriglobia > Acidiferrales > UBA7541 > Palsa-295. Next base: position 46,745 of record JABCZJ010000020.1, read on the forward strand.
TGGTTCGTGCGTCGCGGCAGCGTGGCCGCTGCGGAACAATGGATTTCTCACTATTGCAAGTTTTTACGGATTGAGTACCATAACATTCGAGCAACTGCGTTCCGCGTGTCCTGAATGCGGGGCGAGGCCTGTTCGACTTTCCTGTATTTGTTTCGGCCATGACCGTTGGAGGAGTGAGCGTGCGTCGGAGCTTCATGATTCCGGTTCTCGTACTCGCGCTGGCGAGCTTTGCGCCGGTTACGTGTGCACAGCAAGGCGCGACGGTGCCTGCGGCAGTTCGCGGAACCGTGGACGTGCGACTGAGGCTTGCGGGCGGCGAAAAATTCAGCGGCGTCGCGAGCATGCGCTTGCTGACGAGCGAAGGCGTTGAAGTTGCGGAGCATAAGGACCAGATCGGTGGACGGGCGCATTTCGCGGATGTCGCGACGGGCAAATATGGCGTTGAGGTCAGCGCGCCCGGCTTCGCAACGCTTCGTCACGACGTGGAAATTTCCGACGGGCAGCCGTTTGCGACGGTTTTTCTGACCATGACGCCGGAGGTTTCCCAAGCGGCGGCGTCGCCGGGCGCTCGTTCGAATGCGAAACTCGAGCCGACGACGCGCGAGGAAGCCGAGAAATCACTGCACGCGCTGCAGCAGGAGGATTCGATTCCGCCGGTGCAGCCAAACATTACATGTCCTCTGCCCTTGGTGCTGCAGGGCGTGGAGCAGACCGTAAGGGAGCTAGTGAGCAATCTGGACCGGTTCAGCGCAACGGAGCGCGTGGAGCACTTCGCGGTACACGCCGATGGTGGAGTAGGCGTGTCTAGCGCACGCTCGTTTGACTATGTGGTGGTGGTCTCGCGCAGTGGTGACAAATGGTTCGGAATCGATGAATACCGGGACGGAGGGCTCGATCCAAGCATTTTCCCCGCTGGGATTGCCACGACGGGTTTGCCCGCGCTGGCCTTGATCTTTCACCCGAACTTCGCCGCGGAATTTAATCTTGTGTGTACAGGACTGGGAGAATGGGCAGGAAGACCGGCGTGGCAAGTTCGATTCGAACAGCGGCCGGACCGCCCCAACCAGATACGCAGCTACATAATCTACCAGAATTCTTACGCGGTTCCACTGAAGGGCTGGGCGATGATCGACGCCGGCACTTTTCAAGTGTTGCGGTTGGATTCGGAATTAATCAATCCGGTGGCGCACATCAAGCTGACACAAGAACGCATTGCGATTGATTATGCGCCGGTGCAATTCCGCACCGAGGAACAACAGATGTGGCTGCCGCGGAGTGCCGAACTGTACGTGGAGAGAAAAGGCAATCGTTACTACCGCCGACACACGTTCAGCAGTTTCCAAGTGTTCACGGTGGGGACGCAGCAAAATGTTCACCCGCCGAAGGAATCGTATGCCTTCACGAACAATTCGAATCACGAGATTTTGGGAGTGCTGACGGTGAACCCGATTCCGGGCAGGGAACTGCACGAGGTGACCATCACGTTCAAAATTCCCGCGGGCGGCACGGTGTTCAAGGTGGTGGGGCCGGGCAAGGATGTGAACTTCCCGGTGGACGCGGTGGAATCAGCGCGATTCGCGCACAACGGTCCGCCAGGATCGATTGATGCGAACGCCTACTTCGTGAAGGCGAGCACACTGGAGCTGGTGCCGGACACTGTGGTTCCTGCGGCCCAATAAACGGAGTATTCGAATCTGATTGCTGCTGCCAATAATTCCGCAGACGACCTCGCCGACTGTTAAAATCCCCATCGATTATGTGACAAGGCGCTTTAGCTGGGGCGCGAAGCGCGATGGTACGGAAGGGTTGGCGGTGGACGGCGAAGAAAAATGTCCGGTGAGCGGGAAGCGGAAGTATGCGAACGAACGTGAGGCTCTGGCGACTGCGGCGCATCAGATCGCGGCCGCTCGTGCGCCGAAAGAGCTGCGGGCTTATCGCTGTTCTTGGTGCGAGGCTTGGCATTTGACGAAGAATGCGGGAAAAGGCGGGAAGGCGCGCGGATGACCGGCTCGATGGTGCCGCGCGGGTGGGCAGAAAAAACCGGGAGGCTGGTTGGCCTCCCGGTTTTCGTGCGATTTAAATTCCCTGAAAAATCGTACCGGAATTATTTTTGGTCCTTCTTGCTGTTCTTGTCTTTGTGGATTTCCTTGCTGGTTTTGTTTTGTTCCTTGTTTACTTGTTTCTTTTCCGCGGGAGTCAGCTTGCCGCCGTTGGCTTCGCGGTCGGCTTTGGTCTGTTGATTGATGTGCTGCTCCTGCTTTTCGACATGGGCCGTTTCGCCCGCCGACATTTTGCCGCTGGAGACGCCTTCGCCGATGCGCTTCTGCTGATTTTCGGCGCGTTCTCCGACGTGGCTCATCGCGGGATTCGCGGGTTTGCCATGATTTTCGGACGCGAAGTTGGAACGGTCCTGGCTGGCCGCGTGTTCGTGGGACATTTGTTCGGAAGTCGGCTGGACGTGTGGCTCGTTTGCAGCTGCGCGTTCCTGAGCTGTCGCTACGACCGTTGTGCCGCCCGGGCCGCCGTTGAAGCTGGCGTGGGCGCTGACGCCGACGTTCTCGTGGACCACGGTGCGATCAACGAAGGTGTTGTGAACGACCGTCGTGTTGACGTTGACGACTGCGGTGTTGTACGCGAAGTGCCCGCCGCGCCATTCGCCACCGGCGAAGCCCACACCGCCGTAACCGAATCCGTAATTCACGCCGCCGTAGAAACCGATGTGCGGTCCCCAGTAACCGGCATGCCAGCCGTAAACGCCGCCTGCGAAGCCCCAGTAGCCGGGAGTCCACAGGACGCCGACGCGCGGCGGAGCGACCCAAACGCCGGGAACCCAGTAGTAGCCTGCGTCACCGTAGGCCCAATAACCGGGAGTCCAAAGATAGCCTTCGGTGGGACACGCGGGCTGCACATAAACCGGCAGCGCCGGTGGTCCCACGTGTACGGAGATGCCCACCGCGATCTGCGCAGAGGCCGAAGACGGCATGGACGCGAGCCCGAGGGGCACGCAGAGTGCAAGAAGCAGTGTTCGGATGAAAGTCAGCTTAGGCATTGGGAAATCCTCCCTTTCGAGAATTCGTAGATTGCTAAAATTTCAATTTTTGCTGCTTTTCAGAAACCGAGCTGGGCTCGCTCCATGATTTGTAGAACCCGGAGACTCGCCGAAGGTTTCGCGCTGATTTCGCTGCGATTCCGGTGGCGGCTAACCCCTCGGCTGACAATAATTATAGGACGGAGGAAATCGGTGGGAATCCTGTGCTGCACAAGTACTCTCTGAGTCGGTAAATACGACTCGAAACTGCTGATAATATATGACTTACGTGCGCTGCGAGAATGGCTTTGCGGATGAAAACCTGCACGAGTGGACAGAGCGACGCTTGTACCATGGGACAGTCTCGGAGCAGGCTCGTCATTACGATGTCCCAATGTGGCCGCATCATCTATCGCGGTCACTTGGTGCGAACATCGTTCCACCGCGCGTATGTCGAGCAATTGCAGAACTAGTTGTCCTTAGGAAAAGATTGAGCGCGAGGACTTCGGCGGCAAACAAAAAGGGCGCTTCGGTTTTTCGACCGAAGCGCCCTTGATCCTTCTGGATGATGCTTTGCTGAGGGCAGCTTCCTCACCCGCTACGCGGGTTCGCAATTACGCTCGAGCCGAGATGCGGCTCGAGCCGAGGCTGCGATCTGCGATTTAGTACATGCCGCCCATGCCGCCGGCGCCTGGGGCACCGCCGCCGTGAGCTGCGCCGGCTTCCTTGGGTTCCTTGATGTCGGCCACCAGAGCTTCGGTGGTGAGCATGAGGCCCGCGATGGAAGCGGCGTTCTGCAGAGCGAGACGAGTTACCTTGGCCGGGTCAATCACGCCTGCCTTGACCAGATCGCCGTACTCGCCGGTGTCCGCGTTGTAGCCAAAGTTCTCGTCCTTGGACTCGCGGATCTTGCCCAGAATGACGGCACCTTCGTCGCCGGCATTGTGGACGATCTGACGGAGAGGCTCTTCGAGAGCGCGCTTCACGATGTTGACGCCGATGGCATCGTCATCATGCAGCTTGAGCTTATCGAGAGCCGGGATGCAGCGGATCAACGCCACACCGCCGCCGGGAACGATACCTTCCTCGACAGCTGCGCGGGTTGCGTGCATCGCATCTTCGACGCGAGCTTTCTTTTCCTTCAGCTCGGTTTCGGTAGCGGCGCCGACTTTAATGACGGCAACGCCGCCGACGAGTTTCGCCAGACGCTCTTGCAGCTTTTCCTTGTCGTAGTCGGAGGTGGTGTCTTCCACTTGCGCGCGGATCTGACGGACGCGGCCTTCGATTTCCGATGGCTTGCCGCCGCCTTCGACGATAGTGGTGTTGTCCTTATCAATCGTGATCTTCTTGGCCCGGCCGAGATCTTCAGGCTTCACATTCTCGAGCTTGATGCCGAGATCTTCGGTGATGGCCTTGCCGCCGGTGAGTGTGGCGATGTCTTCGAGCATGGCCTTGCGGCGATCCCCGAAGCCAGGAGCCTTCACGGCAGCGCACTGCAGAGTGCCGCGGAGCTTATTGACGACGAGAGTGGCGAGAGCTTCACCTTCGACGTCTTCCGCGATGATCAAAAGCGGCTTGCCCTGCTTGGCGATCTGCTCGAGAAGGGGCAGCAAGTCCTTCATCGAGGAGATTTTCTTTTCGTGGATGAGGATGCGGACGTCTTCCATCGCGCATTCCATGCGTTCGGGGTCGGTGACGAAGTAGGGCGAGAGGTAGCCGCGGTCGAACTGCATGCCTTCGACGACCTCGAGCGACGTTTCCATGGTCTTGGACTCTTCCACGGTGATTACGCCGTCCTTGCCGACCTTCTTCATCGCACCGGCAATGATGTCGCCGATGTGCTTGTCGTTGTTCGCGCTGATGGTGCCGACCTGGGCGATCATGTCGCCCTTGACGTCCTTATGCAGACGGCGAACTTCCTCGACGGCCACTTCGACGGCTCGTTCAATGCCGCGCTTCAGTGCCGTGGGGCTGGCACCGGCCGCTACCGCCTTCACGCCTTCGCGGAAGATGGCCTGGGCCAGTACGGTGGCTGTGGTGGTTCCGTCGCCGGCTACGTCGGAAGTCTTGGACGCCACTTCACGGACCATCTGCGCGCCCATGTTCTCGAGCGGATCCTGCAGCTCGATTTCCTTGGCGACGGTGACGCCGTCCTTGGTGATGATCGGCGAGCCGAACTTCTTTTCGATTACCGCATTGCGGCCCTTGGGGCCGAGGGTGATCTTTACTGCGTCGGCGAGCTGATTGACGCCGCGCAGGATCGCCTGGCGAGAATTTTCACCAGTCACGATTTGCTTTGCCATGATTTATTTCTCCTATTTTTGTATTGCGAGTTGGTTATCCGGTCGGCGGCTTAGGCCGCGTCCGGGAAGTTGCGTTTGGATCGAGTTACTTCTTGCCACCGGCTGCTTTGGCAGCGGGTCCGAGTTTCGCGAGGATCTCGTCTTCCTTCATGATCATGTATTCCTCGCCGTCAATGGTGATGTCGTTGCCGCTGTACTTGCCGAACAGGATGCGGTCACCGGCTTTCACGTCGAGGGGGATCAGTTCACCTTTTTCGCGGCGGCCAGAGCCGACGGCGATGACTTCACCCTCTTGTGGTTTCTCTTTTGCGGAGTCCGGGATGATGATGCCACCCTTGATGGATTCCTTTTCTTCCAAGCGCCGCACCAGCACGCGGTCGTGTAGGGGCGTGATATTGACTGCCATTTGTGAAATTCCTCCAATTGTTTGGTGAGACTTGCCGGGAGGAGTTACGGCGGTCAGGAGACCGTTTAGCACTCCTCGTAGGCGAGTGCTAATATAGCAACCGCATCAAGGGGAGTCAAGCGAGAATGTGATTATTCGAGGCTCACATCTGCATATGCTTCTTGTGTGTATAGTTTTTATTTTCAGTTGTTTGGATGCCGCCAGATTTTTCTGACACTTGATTCTTGCCTTGGGCGCGGCGGGAGGCTAGAATCCCGGCACTGACGCTGGTGCCATCACTCTTCTATATCCGACTCATCAGTTTAACTGCTGGGACGCTGGTGTATTTGTTTTTGCTGGCGCTGATTTTGGGGCACCGCAGGCCGCGGTTGTTTGAGCGATTGCTGTTCTTCTTGATGCTGGCGTTGTTTCTTCTTTACTCGGGTGGGCTGCTGGAGATTAACGCCGCAATGCAGTACGGCTCGCCGCCCGAAGGGACTCGCTGGTTCGCGAAGCTCCTCGCGGCGTTAGCCATGTCCGTCCTCTTGCCCTTGATTTGGCATGCGCATGTGGAATACGTGCAGACGGTCCAGCAAGCGCGCGTGCGTCGCGTGATGTGGGTTTGCGTCGTTGCGGTGTACTTGATCGCTCTCGCCCAGGTCTTGGGCGTGGCGATTGTCGGATCCAAGGTCGGAAGAGGATTCGGCGCTGCGCTGGTTGAGTTCGAGACCTCTGGTCCGCTGAACGACTGGCTGATGTGCGCGGTGTCGGCTGCGGCTTTGCAGTTGTGGGCAGTTCGACTTGAAAGGAGTCCAACCGCAAGACGGCTGGGTTATTGGCTATTCGCGGTCTCGATCTTTTTATCTGGAGTACTGATCCTCCGCGAATTCTACGAGAAGGGGCCGGCTTTTTTTTCCGATTCCCTCGCCACAGCGACGCTGGTTGGTGCAGTCTTTCCCGGTGCGTTGCTGATCTACTACGCGTTTAAACACAACTTTCTTGATTATGGGGCGCAGCGGAATCTCGTCTACGCTCTATCCGCCATGGTTTTGGCCTTGCTGTATTTGGCGTTGGTGCGGCGGGTTAGCGGATGGCTGGAGCCGGTGTTGCCGCCAGAAGCTACTGCCAGCGTGCTGTTGTTTGTGCTGATATTTCTTTTTGAGCCGCTGGAGCGGGCGATTGGGCCGGTATTGCATCGGCAGTTGGCCGAGCGGATGGAGCGGGTGCAGAGGTTGACGTCGCAATTGCAGCAGCAGGCGCGGCAGGGGAAGTTGGCGCAGCTGGTCGCATCGGCCGAGACGAGGATCCGCGAGGAATTTGGGTTGGCGGCGGTGCGCATTTCGATTCCGCGCGATGTGGCGTGGAAAGCTTTGCAAGCGCCGGGAGGGCTGGGGCACACGGCGCAGATGCGTTTGATGAAGGATGGCGAGCAGATTGGAGTGCTGGAGGCGGCGACGACCGGATCGTATCTGACGGGCGAGACCTCCGCAGCACTGGAATTTCTGGCGGAGCAGTTGCCGGGGATGGTGGACTCGGCGCGGTTGATCGAAGACAAGTTGCGGCTGGAGCGCGAACTGGCGGAGCGCGAACGAATGGCGGTGCTGGGGCAGATGGCGGCGAGCGTGTCGCACAACTTGCGGAATCCTCTGAGTTCCATGAAAACGGTGTTGCAGGTGCAGCTGGAAAATCCTGATTTGCCGTTGGATGTGCGGCGGGACTGTACCTTGATAGTGGGCGAGATTGATCGCATGAGCGCGAAGCTGACGCAGCTGCTGCATTACGCGAAGCCGACGGTGCACGGCGAACGCGTAGCTGCGGTAGCGGTGGCGGCGCAGACCGCGTGGCTGTTTGGGCGAGACGCGGAACGGCGCAATGTGCGGCTGGAACTTGAGAAGCCGACGCACGAGATTATGGCGCAGGCGTCGGAAGAAGCGTTGAGCGAGGTGCTATCGAATTTGATCGTGAACGCGATGGAAGCGCAGCCCGACGGCGGGCGGGTGCGGATCAGCGTGGGGCGCTATGACGGGAGGCTGGACATCGTGGTGGACGACGACGGTCCGGGAATTTCGCAGGAGCTGCGCGCGAAAATATTTCAGCCGTACTTTACGACGAAGGCGACGGGGACCGGGTTGGGGCTTTCGATCGTTGCGCGGAGGATTGAGGAATTGGGCGGGACGCTGGCTGTGGAGAGTCCGCTACGGCAAGGGAAGGGAACGCGGTTTCATTTGACGCTGCTGCTGGCGGAAGAGGAAATAAAATAAATGATGCGAACGATTTTGTTGGTCGATGACGAGGCGACGGCGCGTTATGGGACGGGGCGGGCGCTCGAGAAGCAATATAAGGTGATCGAGGCGGGGTCGGCTGCAGCGGCGCGCGAGGCTTTGACGGCTGCTGCGCCGGATTTAATTCTGCTGGATCTGGTGATGCCCGGGGAGGATGGGCTTTCGTTTTTACGGTGGTTGCGGGAAAACGGGCATGGCGTGCCGGTGCTTGTCGTTTCGGCTTTGGATACGGCGAAGACGGCGCTGGACGCGCTGCGGAGCGGGGCGGCGGATTACATTGTGAAGGGATTTGACATCGAGGAGTTGCGCCGGCGCGTTGGGAATTTGCTACGGCTTGCTGAATTGGCCGAAGAAAACACGCGTTTGCGGCGCGAGCTCGTGGCGGATGGACAATTCGGACGATTGCTCGGAGCTTCGGCAGCGATGCGACGCGTTTTCGAGATGGCGGAGCGCGTGGCGGCTACGGATGCGACCGTTTTAATTCTGGGCGAGAGCGGGACGGGGAAGGATTTGCTGGCGCAGGAAATTCACGAACGGTCGGCGCGGCGCGGGCGCGCGTTTGTGGCGGTGAATTGCGCGGCGCTGCCGGAGCATCTGATTGAATCGGAATTGTTTGGGTATGAGCGCGGTGCGTTTACCGGAGCGGCACAGCAGCGCAAGGGGAAATTCGAGCAGGCGTCGGGCGGGACGATTTTTCTGGATGAGATTGGGGACATGAATGCCGTGACGCAGGCGAAGGTGCTGCGGGCTCTGGAAAATCGAAAGATCGAGCGGCTGGGCGGGACTCATGCGATTGATGTGGACGTGCGGGTGATCAGCGCGACGTACCGGGATTTGCCGGGGGAAATTGCGGCGGGACGTTTTCGCGAGGATTTATATTACCGGTTGCGAGTGGTTACTTTGGAACTGCCGCCCCTGCGCGCGCATAAAGAGGATTTGGCGATGTTGGTGGACGCGCTTCTGGGGCAGCTGGGGGCGCGGCACAAGCATCGCGCGCATGTGTCGCCGGAAGCGATGAGCTTGTTGCGGCGCTACGATTGGCCGGGGAATGTGCGGGAATTGCGCAATGCGCTGGAGCGGACCTTGGTGTTGTGCGATGGCGATGAGATTACTTTGCCGGATTTGCCGGAGGAGATTCGCGAGTATCGCGGCGTGGGCGGCACTGCGAAAAAGGCCGGGGACGAATCGTTTTTGGGCGAAGCGGATTTTCGCGAGGCCAAGCGGCAGTTTGAGATTGTTTATTTGCGGCGGAAATTGGAAGAGCACCATTGGAACGTGTCGCAGACGGCGGCGGAGGTGGGGCTTCATCGGCAGAGTTTGCAGGAGAAACTTCGCGAACTCGGGATTCAACGACCGGGGAAATAGAGGATGCAGGGAAGCAGGCGGCAGGGAGGCAGGAAGCGGCGAACGCAGCGCGTTGATTGCTGGATGCACAAGAACGGTTGGGGAACAGGGCACTGGCTAGCGGCGAGTGGCTAGCAAAAGCAGATCCCTCGCTACGTCCCCCGCCCGCCAAACTGCGGCGGGAAAGAAAAAGCGCGGGACTGCGTTCGGGATGACACGTGCTACTACGTTCGACAATACGATCAAACTTCAAGCATGAATGACGTCATATCAATCGCGGGATTTATTTTGGCGGGTGGGGAAAGTTCGCGGATGGGTGTCGATAAGGGGCTTTTGGAGATTGCGGGCGTGGCGATGATCGTGCGGGCGGCGCGATTGGTGGAATCGGTGGCGGGCGCGCCGGCGGTGGTGGTGGGGACGCCGGAAAAATATCGGGGGCTGGGATTGGGGGCGATTGCGGATGATTGGCCGGGTTGCGGGCCGCTGGGCGGGATTGCGACGGCGTTGTGCGCGTCCGAGGCGGATTGGAATCTGATCGTGGCGTGCGACTTGCCGTATTTGACGCGCGCGTGGCTGGAGTATTTGCAGCAGCGGGCACGCGATTCTGATGCAGAGGCAGTGGTACCCATGAATCTGACGTTCACGAACAAGCGCGGCGCGGAGCCGCTTTGCGCGGCGTATCACAAAGGCTGCGAGCCGTCGATCCGGCGAGCCCTGGAGCTGGGCGTGCGCAAGGTGACCGATGGCCTGGCGGAATTGCGCGTCGAGCTGATAGAACCAGCGAAATGGAAAGGCTTTGATTCCGACGGGCTCCTATTCAAGAATGTGAACACGCCGGCGGATTATGAAGAGGCTAGGGCGAAATTTGCCAGAAGCGCGGAGCGATGAGCGAGCACTATTTCGAATTCAAAAATGTTTGCAAGGCGTTTGACGATAACGCCGTGCTGAAGGACGTCAGCTTCTTCGTGGAGCAGGGCGAGACCGCCGTGATCATGGGACGCAGCGGAGTGGGTAAATCAGTGTCGTTGAAATTGCTGTTGGGATTTCTGGCGCCGGATTCGGGACGGATTATTGTGGCGGGACAGGATGTGACGGACTACACGGAGGAGCAATTTTCGAAGATTCGGCGGCGCGTCACGATGGTGTTTCAGTCCGGCGCGCTATTCGATTCGCTGACAGTGGAGGAGAATGTGGCGTTTCCGCTGGAGAGCCGTAGCGAGACGGAAGCGCCGGAAAAAATTGATGCGACGGTGAAAGAACTGATGACGGATCTGGAGGTTGTTGACTTCGCGGATCGTTTGCCATCGGATTTGAGCACTGGAGCGAAGCGGGCGGTCGCGATTGCGCGGGCGCTGGCGGAAGATCCGGACGCGATTCTGTATGACGAGCCTACCACGATGGTGGATCCGCTGATGGCGGCACATATTAGCGACTTGATCGCGAAATTGAAGGCGAAATTGCACAAGACTTCGATCGTGGTGACGCACGACACGCATCTGGCGAAAAAGCTGGCGGATCGGATTCTTTTCCTGCAGGAGGGGCGGGTGGGATTTTTCGGGACTTGGCAGGAACTGGAAAATTCCAAGGAACCGTTCCTGCGAAATTTCCTCGCGCAAGATGAATTGATTCCCGCGTTGGACGCCAACGAGTGAGCCAAAATCCCGCGGCAACCGGCGCGCCTGGAGCGAAAGGCGGCGACCCGAAATCCCAGCTGCGCCGCGTGATGGGATTCTGGGACGTGCTGCTGTTCAACATCGGGGCGGTGCTGGGGCCGCGCTGGATTGCGGCGGCTGCGCACAACGGTACTTCTTCTATTAGCTTGTGGGTCTTTGCCGCGTTCCTCTTTTTCCTGCCGACTACCTTCGTCATCGTCGAATTGTCCACGCGATTTCCCGAAGAAGGCGGATTGTACGTGTGGTCGAAGGAAGCATTCGGGGATTTTCACGGATTCATCGCGGGATGGACGTATTGGGTGTACACGTTCTTTTATTTTCCGGCGCTGCTGATGGCCAGCGCGGCGATGGCCGCTTACATCGGCGGAAGCGGTACGGCGTACCTGGCGCAGGACCGGACGTTTTTGGTGGCGGGATCGTTCGGACTACTTTTTGTGGCGGTGGCGCTGAATATCGTGGGATTGAATATTGGGAAGTGGCTGCAGAACGTCGGCGCGGTTTCGACTTACGTGCCGCTGCTGATGCTGGTGGGGATGGCGGCGTATCTGTGGCACGCGCACGGATCGGTGACGCATTTTACGTGGCGGAACATGATGCCGACGTGGGATTGGGGGACCGTTAATTTTTGGCCACAGATTGCGTTTGCGTTTGTGGGGCTGGAGCTTTGCGCGACGATGAGCGAAGAGGTGCGCAACCCGCAGAAGACTTTGCCGCGCGCGATCTTTGGCTCTGGGATTCTGATTGCGTTGATTTACATCGCGGGGACTTTTGCGGTGCTGTCCATGTTGCCGGCCGATGCAGTGGATCCCAAGAGCGGAGTGTTTCAGGCGCTGACCGCGGGCTCGACGATGCTGCGAATCGTTTTGTTCGGTGTGATCGCGGCGATTCTGGTGACGGTGGGGAATGCGGGAGGCGTGGGCGGGACGGTGGCGGGAGTGGCGCGCGTGCCGTTTGTGGTGGGGATTGACCGGTATTTGCCGGCGGTGTTTGGGCGGATTCATCCGAAGTGGAAGACGCCGTGGGTGGCGATTCTGGTGCAGGCAGTGGGTACGGGGATTGTGCTTTTGCTCGGGCAGATCAGCGACAGCCCGAACACGGCGTATCAGGAATTGGTGGATGCGGGGACGATACTTTATTTCATTCCGTTTTTGTATATGTATGGGGCGGTGATCCGGCTGGCTTATCACGGGGATCGCGGGGCGAATGAGAATGAGGTTTTGATTCCCGGCGGGAAACTGGGGGTTTGGTTGATGGGGATTTTGGGATTTACGGTGGTGCTGGGGGGGATTGTGTTGTCGTTGATACCGCCGGCGGAAGCTGAGAATAAGTGGATATTTGAGGGGAAGCTCGCGGGTGGGAGCGCGTTTGCGATTTTGTTTGGGTTGATGCTTTATTATCGCGGGGCTAGAGCGAAGGCGAGGGAAGCCGCTAGATAGCTGCTCGCGCCGCACGTTTCCCTCACTCCCGCGCAGTGACCCCGACTGCTTCAGATCTCTTTTGCCTTCGTACCCTCCACTGCGCAAGCCGAGCCAGGATCGTCACGAGTCCAAGCAGGCTCCAGAGCCCGAGAGAAGCAAGGGCCCAGCGCCACGGAAGTATCAAGTCCGATCGCACGCTTGGGTCTGCGATGATCACGGTGATGCCCGCAGCGCTGCCAAATGTTACGAGCAAAGCCACGACCGTTTCGGCCCCGGTGATCGCTGGAGCGATGACCCGTAAGCGAGCGGCTGGCGATGCGTCGATTCCTCGGCCGACGATCCACCAGAAAATTAGTCCGACGATTGGCCAACTGAACGAGCGCCAAAAAACGGATAGCATGCCGGCCGGAACGGCTGCGGGCCGCGCCAGCCCCGCGAATGCGCAGGGCATGTTCAGGAGAGCGGGGGTGGCCAGCCTTAACTCAGCGAGCTTTCGCACCATATCTTCTTGTGGCGGAGCTGGCGCCAAGGATTTAGTAATGTAGAAAACCGGCTTCTCGGATCTTATAGGCCAGCGAACGTGCACTGCAGCGCGAAATTGAAGGATATAGAAACTCCTCCACGGCCCGAGCAGCAGAATACAGAGCACTAACTGTCCGATAGGAAGGATCTGGCGGAATCGAAAGCGATCGATTTCATTCATGCTGATTGGCGGGCAGTCTCATGCAGCGCCAGGAACAGTGCAAGACAGACAACCGGCGCCGTCGGGCTCCGCCGAAGTATTAGTGGATGGCGCGGTTTTGCGTGGTTTGCTTTGTGGCAAGCGAGAAGCGCGGGGCGACTTCATTTTCGGCTGCGCTGGATTGCATGACGCGGGCTGTTACGTATTCTCCTACCGATGGGCCGTGCTTGAAGCCGTGACCCGAGCCGCCGCCTACGAGCCAGACATTTGTGAAATCCGGGTGCTGGTCAATCAGAAAATCACCGTTGGAAGTGCTCTCGTACTGGCAGACGCGCGTTTCGACGACGGGCGCATTCTTCAGGGCGGGGAAGCGGCGGGCGACGAATTCGCGCGCGGCTTCGACGGCGGCTACGCTGGCGACGCGGGATTGCGTGTCGGGATCTACCGGCGCGCCGTGGTGATCGTCGGCGACTTTCAGGCCGCGATTTTCCAGGTCGGGCACGCCGTAGAATTCGTCCTTTAGATAGAGCCACGTGGGCAGGGTGCTCCGCCCGAATTGAATTTCTCCTTGCGGGATTCCGAAGAAAATAATTTCTTGGCGCGAAACGAAGATGCGTGTGCCCAAGAGATCGGGGAAAAGTTTGGCGAGCCAGGGGCCGCAGGCATAGACGAACGCGCCGGCGGAAATATTTTCACCGTGGGTGGTCATGATGGAAGCGACGCGGCCTTCGCCGAGAGGCGCGAGCGCGGAGGCAGCGCGATATTGCACGCCGATTTTCTGGGCTTCTTCGACGACGGTTTGTACGGCGCGGCGAGCCATGAGGACGCCGCTTTCGGGTTCGAGGATGCCCCAGGCGTTGTCGTCGAAAGCGATTTGCGAGTAATGTTTGCGCAGGCCCAGGAGTGAGAGACGCTCGTGCGGGATGTTGTGATCTTGCAGAGCCGTCAGCGTGTCCATCGCGTAGGGATATTTATCGTGCGCGATCCAGAGGACGCCGGTGGGCTGAAATAATTCGGGGCGGCCGGCTTGGGCGAAGATTTCTTTCCAGCGCGGCAGGGCGCGCAACGACCAGCGGGTGTAGATGTCGTCGGAGCCGTAGCCCATGCGGATGATGCGCGATTCGCCGCCGGAACTGGCGCGGGAGTTGGCGGGGCCGTAGGCGTCGAGCAGCGCGACGGAGCCACCGGATTTTGCGAGATGGTAGGCGGTCCAGGCGCCGAAGACTCCGGCGCCGATTACGGCGACGTCGTAGGTTTTGCGGGCCGTCATGCGCGGACGCCGAGGTAAAAATGGCGGCGAGGCGCCGGCGCTACGAAAACCGAATTGTCGCAAGCGCGAGGAAAAAGTTGCGCGCGCATCAGAAGCCTTCCTCGACTAGATGTTTTACGGTGAGGTGTGATGTGGGTTGCGATTTTTCGTTGTGCAGCAGGCTTTCGACGTACTTGGCTAGGATGTCGGTTTCGATGTTGATGGCGTCGTTGACGGACATGCTGCGCACGTTGGTGCGCGCGTAGGTGAAGGGGATGATGGCGATGTCCGCGATGCCTTCGTGCCAGCGGGCGACGGTGAGGCTGATGCCGTCGAGGGCGATGGAGCCTTTTTCGGCGACGTAGCGGCGGAGGTCTTGCGGGACGCGGACGGAGAGCCACCAATTTTCGCCTTCGGGGACTAGGCGGGTGACGCGGCCGACGCCGTCCACGTGACCTTGCATGAAGTGGCCGCCGAGGCGGGCGCCGGCTGCTAGTGGGCGTTCGAGATTGACGAGGTGGCCGCGTTTTTTTTCGCCGAAGTTGGTGCGGCGGAGAGTTTCGCCGGAGAGATCGGCGGTGAAACTGTGCGCGTCGAATTCGACTACGGTGAGGCAGCAGCCGTTTACGGAGATGCTGTCGCCGAGTTTTGTGGAGGCTGCGATTGGGGAATCATCTTCAGGAGCACCGCCAGGAGCGGCTGTGCCCTGGAAGCTGACGCGGAGGCGTCCGCCGCTTTCAGAGTGGTCGAGGGATTCGATTTTTCCTACTTGTTCGGTGATGCCTGTGAACATTTGTCTTCAGTTCCTCTGATCCATGTCGACCCGTTTTACTTGGGTGCACAGGCAAGATTGCCTAGGCCACCTTAGCGCTCGTAAACGTCGCGAAAATATCCTTGGACTACGAAATCGAGGCCGCAGGGTTTTACTGTTAGATTTTGCAGCGCCGGGGATTTTGCGAACCAGCGCGCGGGGATGCTGGCCATTGGGACGCCGCCTGTGCCCATGATTTTGGGAGCATAAAAGAGAATCATTTTGTCCACAATGCCGGCTTGGAGCGCAGCGCCGTTTAGTTGGGCTCCGGCTTCGAGCAGGACGCTGAGGATCTGGCGGCGGCCTAGCTCGCGGATCACGGCGTGGAGATCCACGCGACCTTGGCGCGCGGTAACGCGGAAGACTTCGACTCCGGCGCGGATCAGGGCGCGAGCATTCGCTGAATCGGGCGATTGCGTGGTGAAGATGACGACATCTTTCTGCGCGGATCGCACGAGATTCGAGCGCAGCGGCGTGCGCAGGCGCGAATCTACTATGGCTCGCAGGAGCGGGCGGCGGCGCGGCTCGCCGGTTCGGTCGCTCATGCGTGGATTGTCGGCGAGTACGGTGCCGATACCGGTAAGTAATGCGTCAGCTTCGTGGCGCAGGCGCTGGACTGCGTCGCGCGATTGCTGGCTGGTGATCCAGGTGATGCTGCCGGCTTTTTGTGCGATTTGGCCGTCGAGGGTGAGCGCAGTTTTCAAGGTGACGAGCGGACGCCCGGTTTGAATCCAGATCGCGAAGTCTTCGTTATAGCGGCGGGCTACTTGCTCGCGAACGCCTAAACGTACTTTGATTCCGGCGCGCCGAAGTTCAGCCAGGCCTTTGCCGGAAACGGCGGGATTGGGGTCACGCATGGAAACGACAACGCGTTTCACTCCAGCTGCGATGATTGCTTTCGTGCATGGGCCAGTGCGGCCAGTGGTGCAACACGGTTCGAGAGTGACGTAGAGAGTCGCGCCGCGTGCTTTCTTTCGCCCTTGTTTCAGCGCGACGATCTCGGCGTGGTCGCGACGGTCGTAGTCGTGGAAGCCTTCGCCGACAACGCGATTGCCTTTGACGAGCACTGCGCCGACCAAGGGATTTGGGTGGGCGAGAGCCACACCACGAAGGGCCAATCCTTCGGCTCGCGACATGTGCCAGTCGTCGCGGTCGTCAGTCGAAGAGCGAGTTGACGTAGGTTTGGGCATCGAACGGGACCAGGTCGTCGATTTTTTCGCCTGTGCCGACGAAGCGGATCGGCAGATTTAGTTCGCGGGCTATGGCTACGACGATGCCGCCTTTGGCGGTGCCGTCGAGTTTGGTTAGCACGATGCCGGTTACGCCGGCGTGGCTCCAGAATTCGCGGGCCTGGTTCAGGCCGTTCTGTCCGGTGGTGGCGTCCAGGACCAGCAGCACGTCGTGCGGCGCGCCGGGAATTACCTTGGCGGCGGTGCGTTTCATTTTGTCCAGCTCGGCCATTAGATTGGATTTGGTGTGCAGGCGTCCGGCGGTATCTACGATGACGACATCTGCGTGGCGAGCGCGCGCGGCGCTGAGCGCATCGAAAACTACCGCGGAGGGATCGGCGCCCGGTTTCTGTTTGATCATTTCGACGCCGGAGCGGCGCGCCCAGATTTCCAGTTGTTCGATGGCGGCGGCGCGGAAAGTGTCGGCGGCGCAGAGAACAACGCTGGCGCCTTCTTTTTTCAGGCGACTGGTGAGTTTGCCGATGGTGGTGGTCTTGCCGGTGCCGTTGACACCGACGACGAACAGGACGCGCGGTTCATCGGCTGGTCTTCCATCCGGGGCGTCCGGATTGGGCTGCGTGGCCGTCGGTGCGGTAAGAATTTTCAGGATTTGATTTTTCAGTTCGCGTTTCAACGCGCCGGGTTCTAGGAGCTTGTGCTCGTTCACTTGCTGGCGCAGCGCGGCGAGGACTTCCTTGGTGGTGCGCACGCCCAGGTCAGCGCTGAGCAGCGCGGATTCGAGTTGTTTTAGCAGCTCAGGATCGACGGGGCGGTCGCCCGTGAGCAATTGTTCGACGCGGGCGGATAACTCCGTGCGAGTTTTACTGACGGAATCTTTCAGCCGTTCGAGAAGCGTGGGTTCGGGTGGTCCGAAGAGGGAGATCATGAGTTTGCGCCGCGCTTGGCGGAGCACTTGATTGTAGCAAAGAGGCAGTGGCAAGTGATGAGTGACAAGTGACGAGTGAGAAGCAACCTCGGGATTTGGTTGCGCCGGGCGTTGGGCGGGTTTGCGGAAAAAGACAAAGGCTAGTGATGAGTGGCTGGTGGCTAGAAATTGTGTGTGGTATCCAGCGGCGATCGAGACGGATGGCTTCACGGGCTGAACCCCTTCCTCCCTCCGAGCTCTACGGTGGGGCGGAAGCCCCTCCCTTCCGGGCCCAACTTCCATCTGATGCCGGTGGAAACTATACTTCGACTAAGGCGGCGGTTAGGCGGAGGCGGCCGGAGGCTACGGCGGCATCGAGGGCGGCTACTACGTTGGGATCGAACTTGGAGATGGCCAGGGAGCGGATGCGCCCAAGGGCGAATTCCAGGTCCATGGCCGATTGATAGGGGCGATTGGTGGTGATGGCGTCGAAGGTGTCGGCCACGGCTATGATGCGCGCCATCATCGGAATCTGATCGCCGGCGAGGCCGTAGGGATAGCCGGCGCCGTCCATGCGCTCGTGGTGCAATTCGATGCCGGGGAGCATGTCCTTCAGTTGAGCGACCGGGCGCATGATGTTGGCGCCCTTGCTGGGGTGCTGCTTCATCAGATCGAATTCTTCATCAGTGAGCTTGCCGGGCTTTTTCAGGACGCGATCGTCCACGCCGATTTTGCCGACGTCGTGCAGCAGCGCGGAAATGCGCAGACGGTCAATGTCTTCGGATTCCAGGCCCATGTACTCGGCGATGATGATGGAATATTTTGCGACGCGGCCGGAGTGACCACGGGTGTAGGGATCCTTTTCGTCGATGGCGGCGGCGAGCATGCGGATGGAGCCGAGGAACAGCTCGCGATTTTCGGCGGCGGCCTGCTTCAGGCGCTCGACGTATTCTTCGATGTCGCCAGCCATGTGATTGAAAGTTTCGGCCAGCTCGCTGATTTCCGCGGCGCCTTCGACGCGCACGCGTTCGTGGAATTCGGCGCGGCTGATGGCGCGCACGGATTCGACGAGACCGCGAATCGGCCGCGTGATCCCGAGGGCGAAGAGATATCCGAACAGGAGCGCAACCAGAGTGACGCCCACGACGAAACTGAGCGCTTGGGCGGTGAGTTCTTTCACGCCTGCATCAATGCGCGCGCTATCGATACTGCGCTCGGCGATGACCGTCCAGCCTAATTCCGGGATGGTACTGTAGGTGCCGATCATTTCGACAGGATGCCCATTCTTATCCTGTTCGATGAAATGCATGGTTTCGGTGGCGCGCAGTTCCTGAGGCAATTCTTTCAAGTGACCGACGACGGGAGAAGTGGAGGTGACGTCGCGGCCGGGAACGACTTCGGCGGAATCAGGATGCGCGACGATATGGCCGTGTCCATCCACGATGAATACGGTGCGCTCGCGCACGCTGGCATCGCGGATGCGTTCGAGCAGGCGATCGATGGAGACGACGGAAGCGATCATGCCGGTAAATTGGCCGTTTAATGACAGGGGAACGGAAACGACCAGCGCGGGACGATTATTTTTTCCGAGCGCGAAGGGCTCGCTGACGAAATTCAGTCCCTGGATGCTGGCGGTGAAGGCGCGCTTGAGCGCGCCGCCGACGAAAGGATCCTGATCGGCGCTGATACTGCCGGCGGACTGTCCTTTGGCCTGCTGGTTGACGGCGGTGACGTAGAGAATGTTCTGATTATTTTCGACGAAGCTTTGCAGCAGGCGCGCGAGCTGCGGGGCATGCGCGGGATCGTCCACATTCTCAATCCAGCCGGTGAGGGAGAGAACCTGGCGCTGGCTGAGAAGTTGTTCGCGCAGATTTTGCTCGAACTGCAGAGTTTCACTGGCGAGCGAGCGTGTGATTTCGGATTGCTGGACGCGCTCGGTGTCCTGCAGTTTTTCTTCGCTGAGGCGCAAGACTTGGCGATGGTAAAGCCATAGGGGAGTTATGCTTACGACCAGCAGGGCACCCAGCACAATCCAGAGGATGCGCAGGCGCCGCGTCGTGTGCTGCTTGAGGGCTTCAATGGGCACAAGAATCTCTTCAGTGAAATGCTAGCGAAGTGGAAGCTGCGATACAACGGGACGATGGTACTGGGGTTGGCGAATAAGATACAGAAGCATTGGGAGTTACGGGGCGTTCCGCGGCGAGAATCTGCGCGTTGCGGTAAGGGTGGTCTAAGAACCGCCCCTCCGGCCCCGGATTTTCGTGCCCGGCACTCTCGCCGTCGAAACTAAACGTCTTTTTTTTTGCCGCTGAAATTCAGGTGGGGCTCTTCTCCGGCGACAAGGCGCGCAATATTGGGACGATGTTTGACGAGGACGAGCACGGAGATTATTACCGTACCCAGCGTGACGAATTCGGGGGGCGCGTGGCCGGGCGCGTATAGCAGGTAAACAAAAAACGGCAGCGCGACTGCGGCGGAAATCGAGCCGAGCGACGAATAGCGCCAGAAAATTACCACCACCAGCCACAGAACGATTCCGGCGGCGACCGCTTGCCATGCGATGGGCAGGAAAACGCCGAGGCCGGTGGCGACTCCTTTGCCACCTTTGAAATTGAGCCAGATCGGGAACATGTGGCCGACGACGGCGCAGACTGCGGCGACCATGATCCAGCGAATATTACCGGGGCTGAAATGCGTGGCGAGCCAGACCGCAAGGTAGCCTTTGCCTGCGTCGAAGAGCAGCGTGAGAATGCCGGCGAATTTTCCGGCGTGGCGCGTGACGTTGGCGGCGCCGATATTGCCGCTGCCGATTGCGCGGATGTCCGGGCCGCCCTGCGCTTTTACGATGAGCAAGCCAAAGGGAATCGAGCCTAGTAGGTACGCGACCACCGGGATGAGCCATGCGGCGCTCAGAAAAATCGCGTTCAATTCGTGCCTTCCACAAACGGAAATGCAGCGAGCTTGGTGTATTGCGCGCCGGATGGTTTTAGCACGCTTTCGAACAAATGGAATTCGGATTCGCGCGCGGCGCCGAAATCATACGACTTCAGCGCGTCAGTTGCACGAGCGAGATTTTCCAGCGCGCCGTCAGGCTTGAGACGCGCGAGCGTGAGGTGCGGGGAGAACGTGCGCGTTTCGCGTGCGAAGCCGAGCGGTTCGAGCGCTTGTTCGACGGACGCGGCGAGTTCGGCGAGCTTGGGAGTGGCCTGCACGCCGCACCAGAGCACGCGCGGCTGGAATTCGTTGGGGAAGAAACCGAGGACACGGAAATCCATGGCGACGGGTTCGGCGGAGCGAATCGGCGCGAGCGCGGCGCGGATGTCCGGAACTCTTCGCGGATCCGTTTCGCCCAAAAATTTCAGAGTAACGTGCATGGATTCCGGGCGGACCCAACGCGCGGCGCGGCATTCCGGTTTCAGGCGCTGGCCGAGCGTGGCGAGGGCGTTGCGTACTTCGCGCGGCAAATCGAAGGCGACGAAAAGGCGCATGGCTCTGGCTCAGGCTCTCGCGGCGGCGGGAAAAAGATAATAGCGGCGCACGGCGTCGAGTGCGGATTGCGAAGCGAACTGGCGAATACGTTCACGATCGCCGGGAAAGCGATAAGCGCGTTCGCGGGGTCCGTGCTCGTCGGCGAGGCCGATGTGCACCAGGCCCACGGGCTTTTCCGGCGTACCGCCGCCGGGACCGGCGACGCCGGTGACGCCGACGCCGAGAGTCGCGCCGGTGCGTTTGCGGATGCCGTCGGCGAGGGCGAGCGCAACTTCGGAGCTGACGGCGCCTTTCGATTCGATCAAACTTTGCGGAACGCCGACGAGAGTGGTCTTCAGGTCGTTGCTGTAGCAGATTACGCCGCCAAGAAAATAGGAGGAGCTGCCGGGAACGTTGGTGAGGCGTTCGGCGAGCATGCCGCCCGTGCAGCTTTCGGCGACGGCGACGGTGGCGCGATTTTCGTTGAGGATGCGCGCGACGACTTCTTCGAGGGCTTCTCCATCGGTGGAGTAGAGATGTTCGCCGAGAGCCAGAGCCATGCGGTCGGTGATTTCGTCGAGAAGTTTTTCGGCTTGGGAAGCATCGCGCGACCAGGTACGCGGATGCAGCTGCGTGCCGGTGGGCGAGGCTAGGATCGTGGTCTCGGTATCGGGGTAGAGTTGATAGAGCGGACGAACGCGCGTTTCGACGTCGGATTCGCCGAGGCCGGTGGTGCGCAGGTCGCGCGTGAAGAGACGCTCGTCGCCGGAAATTCTCGCGAGGCGCGGGCGAACTTCGGATTCGAAGATGGATTTGAGTTCGTGCGGGACGCCGGGGAGCAGCACGATGATGTGACCATCTTCTTCGAGCCACAGTGCCGGGGCCGTGCCGCGTGGATTTGGGAGAACCGTGGCGCCTTCGGGGACCATGGCCTGGCGCTTATTTATTTCGGGCATGGTACGCGCGAACCGGCGGAAGCGTTCCTGAATTTCGCGCACGATGGCTTCTTCTAGGCGTAGCTTGCGGCCGAGAAGTTCGGAGACGGTTTCGCGCGTCCGATCGTCGTCGGTGGGGCCGAGGCCGCCGCTCGCGATGATAAGGTCGGCGCGAGTGAGCGCGTGGTGGAAGGAGGAGCGCATTTCACCGGGCGAATCGCCGACGACGGCTTTGTGGATGACGCGAATGCCGATTTTGTTGAGCTCGTCGGTGAGCCAGAGAGAATTGGTATCGAGACGGTAGGGAGTGAGCAGCTCGGAACCGATGGCTATGATCTCCGCATTCATCTGCAAATGTTGTACTCGATTCGGAGTGGGGTGTGCAAGTCGCGGGCGGATGGGAGTACGGTGCGGGGATGCGGACACAAGCGGCGCAAGACGCGAGCCGGCGCCGCGGGGCGCGTGCCGGCTCGTCGGGTAGCGTTGTGACAGTCCGCGGCTGCGTCGCGATATGGCTTTTTGCGGCGCGCAGTTTAGTTCTTCAGGGCTGTTTGCGCGCGTAGTCGCCTTGGAATTCCGTCGACCAGGTGGCGCCGTTGTCGTGCGATTTTTCCCAGGTTTGTTTCACGTTGTTGTCACTCAGGCGCAGGATTTTGATGCGATTGAGGACTGCTTCGCCGTTCAGGCCACGGCTGGGGCCGATGAATTCGGCGGAGCCTGGCGCGACTTTTCCTTCGAACACGTGCACGCGGCCTTCGTTGTCCGCGAACATGCCGTGCCAGCTCTTGTCATCCGAGCTGTAGGCGAACATGTTCTCGCCCGTGTGGCCTTTGCCGCCGACCCAGCTTTCGACGACGAGGCATTTATCGAGCGAGAGATGGACTTTGCTGCTGGAGGTGGCGGACATTCCGGGATAGCTGACGGTCCAATCGCCGACCCAGAAGTCGAGCTGGCGGCTTTCTGCGTTTACGGAGCAGCTGCCTGGATCCTGCGCACGTGCCGCACGCGAAGCACCGAGACAGAAGCACGCGATTGCGAGAAGGATTGGAACCAGCCGGCTCGGATGTGAACTACCTACCACTGTGGTGCTATTCATGATTTGACTCCTGTGCGCCGGTTAAACCGGCGAGGTGTAGTGAATGCAAAAGTCATACGAATGTGAGTTAGCGACCCACATCGGCCCGGAGTCATGCGGAGCCGCCCGCAAGGGCGGCATCGAAGCGTTGACAGGGGAACGTGCGGGCCGGGTATTGAGCGGCGGAAGAAACTCACTCCGGGACGCCGACGCTGTAGGAGTTAGCGGAAGGCCCCATCGGGTGCACCGATATCGCGAGGTGTGCCAGAGTCCCGCGCGGTCAGAGACCCCGTGCACGTACGTAGACACCTCGCTCGGGAACCGGGAGATCCCAGGTTTGCCCAAGGCCGCAGTAGCTTTGGGACGCATCGGGAAGTCTAAGGACGTACGCCGATGACGAACGGACCTGGGAAGTCGGACAGACCCACTGTACCTGCGAAGTCCCCGAACAACGCCGGGCCACCGGTGGCGGAGGGGATGGAGGGAAGGGGTCTGGCCAAAGGGAACCTGCCACAGCAAAACGCGTCCCGGATACAAAGCCGGAACAACGCGCTCAGTGCGCTCGGGCGGGTACGTCAAGCAGCAGCAAAGGATAAGAAGTTGCGGTTCACAGCACTCCTGCACCACATCCACAACCTGGACACACTGCGCATGGCCTACTTCAGACTTAAGAAGGAAGCCGCGCCAGGCGTGGACGGAGAGACGTGGCGGCACTATGGGGAGGAACGGGAGGGAAATCTCCGGGACCTTTCCGAAAGGCTGAAGCGCGGAGCGTACCGAGCAAAGCCGGTGCGTAGGGTGTATATACCGAAGGCTGACGGGCGGCAGAGACCGCTCGGAGTAACGGCGCTGGAAGACAAGATCGTCCAGCGTGCCGCGGTCGAGGTGTTGAACGCCATCTACGAAACGGACTTTCTCGGTTTCTCGTACGGGCTCCGCCCAGGGCGCAGCCAGCATCAAGCGCTGGACGCGCTCTACACGGGACTGCTGACAAGAAAAGTGAACTGGGTGCTCGACCTGGATATCAAAGGCTACTTCGATGGGCTTTCCCACGAATGGCTGGTGAAATTCGTCGAGCACCGGATTGCAGATCGGCGCGTCGTGCGCTTGATCCAGAAATGGCTCAACGCCGGCGTGCTGGAGGATGGGAAGCGAATGCGCGTGGAGGAAGGGACGCCCCAAGGTGGCAGTGCCTCGTCGCTTTTGGCGAACGTCTACCTTCACTACGTGTTCGACCCGTGGGTCCAAGCATGGCGTCGGAAGCGGGCGCATGGCGAGGTCATCGTCGTGCGATTTGCGGACGACATCGTGGTGGGCTTTCAGAGCAAAGCGGAGGCCGATCAGTTTCGGGTGGAACTCACGGAACGAATGAAAAAGTTCAACCTGGAACTGCATCCCGAGAAAACGCGGCTGCTGGAATTTGGTCCGTTTGCGATCCAAAACCGGCAACGGCGTGGAGAAGGGAAACCGGAGACATTCAACTTTCTTGGCTTCACGCACATCTGCGTGAAGAAGAGAAGCAACGGAATGTACACGGTGCTGCGGCAAACCATCCGCAAACGACTGCAGACGAAGCTGAATGAGGTGAAAGCCGAAATGCAGCGACGGATGCACGAACCCGTCCCGGAACAGGGCAAATGGCTGCAAGCGGTGCTGCGTGGACACAACCGCTACTACGGGGTGCCCATGAATAAACCGGCGCTGGTACTTTTTCGATTCCGAGTTGGTTGGCTCTGGCATCGTGCGTTGTCGAAGCGCAGCCAGAACGGCCAGGTCCTCTGGACTCGCATGCGGCGCCTGATCACTCGCTGGCTGCCTCCGGCTTCTGTCTGTCATCCCTATCCTCTGCGTCGCATGGGCGTCGTCACCTAAGGCAAGAGCCGGATGCGGGAAACCCGCTCGTCCGGATCCGTGGAGGGGGTTGTGAGAGATCATGATTCCTACTCCGACTGCGGCATTTGCCGCTCAGTACAACTTCTGCGAACGTGTGGCGCGGAAACGGATTGCGCCGTCGGAAAGCTCGATATTTTCATTTGTGAAGCCGGCGCGGCGCAGGCGTTGCGGAAGCGTCGCCGGATCCACGATCACCATCATGTCGAAGCAATGAAAGAGCTTCATGCGCAGGCTGATGCGGCTGTCGGTTCCCAGCAATGTGCCGCCGGGAGCGAGGACGCGAACCGATTCGGCGAGCAGACGATCCTGTAACGGTGCGGAGGGCACGTGGTGCAGCATGGTGAAGCAAAAAACAGTGCGGAACGTGCCGGATTCAAAGGGCATCGAGGTTGCGTCGCCCCCGATGACTTGGACATTCGTGTTGCGAAATTTTGCGGCTAGTTTATTTGCGAGGGCCGGATCGTTTTCCAGGACTGTGAGTGAAGGGACTCGCCTTCTGAGGTAGTTCGTCGTGATGCCGAGTCCGGGGCCGATTTCCAGGGCTGGCGCTTCCAGGATCGCGCCGCCTAGCGCCCAGGGCATGAGCTCGGACTCGACTCTGCGCTTCCAAAGCGCTGATTGGCAGTACCAATGATGGATGCGGTTCATTGTGCGATGCCTTAGTGGCCGAGACGAGAATAGCGGTTGCCGGGTTTGCGTTCTTTCGATATTGTGACAATGAATGTCGCAAAACAGACAGACCGCGAAGTTCGATCCCGGGGCGCCAGGTAAGGCGCAGGTTACAACGCTGAGTCGCGACTACCCGGCCGGACACGTTATCCCGCTGCATTTTCATCATCGCGACCAGCTGGTGTATGCCTCGCGCGGCGTGATGACAGTGCGCACAGGAGTTGGCACATGGGTGGTTCCGACGCACCGCGCGGTGTGGATTCCGACACCGGTTCCGCACAGCATCACCATGTCCGGCACGGTTTCGATGCGAACACTTTATTTGCGGCCGCGGTTGGCGAGGACTTTGCCTCGGAGTTGTTGCGTGGTGAATGTGTCAGCGCTTCTGCGGGAACTGATTCTGCATGCCTGCGCGCTGGCGACACTGAATTTCCGCAAGGAACGGCAGCGGCACGTGATTGATTTGATTGTGGACCATCTCGAAAGCATTCAGACTGTTTCCTTGCAGCTGCCCAATCCAACGGACGCGCGAGCGTTGCGCGTCGCGGGTACGCTGCTGGCGAGTCCGGGCGAACAACGGACGCTCACGCAGGTCTGCAAAATCACTGGCGCAGGGCGGCGCACCATCGAACGACGGTTCCTGGAGGAAACGGGAATGACTTTCGGTAAGTGGCGGCAACAGTTGCGTCTGATGCAGGCGATGCGGCTGCTGGCGGAGGGCGCAAAGATCACGCATGCAGCGCTGGAAGCGGGTTACAGCACGCCGAGCGCGTTCATTTTCATGTTCCGGAAAACTTTGGGGACCACGCCGAGTTTGTACTTTCAAGGAGGCGCAACGCTCGAAGGCCCTGCGGGGTGTGTAAGTGACACACTCGAAAAACGACGCGTCACCGCATCCCGACGAAGGGATTCTCGATAACGATGCCGGCAATTCTTTGCCCGGCGTTGAAATCTTCGGAGAGAATTCGTGTGGCGCCGCTTTTTGCGGCGGATGAGACGATCAGCGCGTCCCAGAAGCTGATTCGCGATTCGTCCTCGATCCGAAATGCGGCGGAGATTTCTGCGCAGGTGGTTTCTGTACACCAGCATGCGTAGTTGCTGACAACTCGGCGCGCAGTCTCTTTGGCTAGCGGCACCGGAATCTTTCGGGTGAGGTTTACATAGAACTCCTGGAGAACTTGCACGCTGAGAACGCCCGCTTGCTCGTTCCATAGCTCACGCAAAACCGAGTCGGCGATTTGATGCTTTGTGCCGGCAGCGAAGTCGTGCGCATACATCAAGACGTTGGTATCTACGAAAGTTTTAACGCTCATGGAGTTCGTCGCGGCTCACTGGACCTTTTCCGCCGAGGTCAAAGCCTTGGTCGAGCAGTGCCAGCGCCTGCCGTTTGGCGCGCTCGTACGCCTCTTCCTCACCGACGAGGATCTCGATCTGACGAGCTAGCAGACCACTGATAGAGGTGGAGCGACGAGCGGCGACGATCTTGGCCTTTTGAATTGTTTCGCGGTCTAGGCTGATGGTTACGTTTTGCTTGGCATTTGCTTTTGGCATAGCCGGGTCTCTGTCACGTAATATACGTGTAACACGTATACTACGTGAAGTCAATCTAAGGAGTTTACGCCCCATGCTGACGAAACCCCGCTGGCTACTGCATCTGGAAGGGGCCAGTATTTTGGCCCTAACGCTCGTTCTGTACCGTGCGGGACATTTCCATTGGTGGCTATTCGCGCTGCTGCTACTCACACCCGATCTGTTCATGCTGGGTTATGTGGCGAATCCCAAGATCGGTTCGGCCGCCTATAACCTGGTGCACACTTCGGCTGCGCCGATTTTGTTGTTGGGTGTCGCGGTCGTGGCTCCGCTTCCCGCTCTTGATCCTTACGCCCTAATCTGGCTGGCACACATTGGCATGGACCGGATGCTGGGCTTTGGTCTGAAATATCCGACGCGATTCCGCGACACACACCTCCAGCACGTGTGAACCGAAACCCGTCGCAACCGGTCCGCGCGGTTTCCCTCCGATCAAACGCGTCACGGGTCTGAGGTTGAGTGCTCGGATTGTTTGCTAGCAGGTGGCAGCGGTTTCGGCTTGGCGAATTTGGCGGGGTCGATGGCGAGGTTTTGCTGCACTTCTTCGAATTGGATGGTCGAAGCGTTTCCTGGTTGCGATGTGGTGACGCGCAAGGGGATTTCCACGCCGTTTACCTCGCGATAGTCGGCGTAGTCAATTTGGGTGGGGTTGCGGCCTAGCGGGGTTTCGGCGTAGCGAATCATGCGGACTAGCAGGCCGGATTGTTCGTCGAAATATAGCTTTACCGGGGGTTGGCCTTCGCGGATGGCCAGGAGCAGGTAGGCGTCGCGGTCGTTTATTTTTTCGGGATATTCGAGGCGCAGCCCGGGAAAGATTTGCTGGATGTGCAGCGGGAATTGCAGGTCGGCGTCGATGCGCGCGGCGGCGAGGTCGGCTTCGTGCATTTCGCGCGCGGGACGGTCGGGCGCGATGGACCAGCCTGATCGGCCATCGAAAGTGGTGACGACACTTTCTCCGCCGGACATGTGGCGGACGATGGATTGCTTGTCCGGGGCTTGCGTGAAGATTTCTACGGCCTGGGGTTGGCCGTGGAAGGTGGTCGAGCCTTTTTCTAGGCGCGTCGTGATTTTTTCGATTGCGGCGGAGCCGCCGAGCGCGCGGATGTAGTTGTCGAGCAACTGGCTTACGGTGGGCAGGTTCGCAGGAAGGCTTGGCGCTGCAGGGGCGTTGCCAGCGACAGCATTGCCACCGGCAGCGGCGGGGTGGGGCTGCGATTCAGCGCCGACCGGCGGAATGGTCGAGGGATTCGGCGCGCCGCGATGGCAGGAATAGCAAGTCACTTCGCGATGGCCTTCGAAATTATTTTTGTTGAGCGCGAACATCATTTGCATCATGTCGCGCGCGACTTGCTTGGGTTTCTTGTCGTCTTTTTCGAAATGGTCCTCGACGTGGCAGAAGGTGCATGGGACGCCTAGCGATGCGGTCATGAACTGCATGGCCGGGATCACTTGGCCGGCCGGAACACCTTTGAGTATTTCGATATTTTTGAAAACCTGCTCCGCGGTTTTCCCTGATTCGTTGTTGGAAGATTGCGGCGCAGCGGGACCGGCTGCGGGCGTTTCGTCCATGGCGGCTTTGATTTTGCCGGCGAGAGCGTCGGCTTTCGTGGTCTCGCCTTCTTTTTGATACAGGCTCATCAGCGTGCTGGCCGCGGGCAGATACAAAGGATCAAGGGTGAGCGCGCGCTCGAGGTGCGCGATGGCGCGAGGGGCGTCGCCGGACGCGACGTAGGGCGACGCGGCGCTGGCTTCGGCGAGCGGCGAATCGGGATCGAGTTCGAGCGCACGTTCGAATGCGATTTTGGCTTCCGAGGTTTGCTGCGCGAGGAGCAGGGCTTCGCCGATCCATTTGAAAAAGTCGCTGTCGTTCGAGAACTGCGCTTGCACTTCGGTGAGCGTACGATAGCCCTGCACGATGAATGGCGGCGACTTGCGTTGCATGCCGGCGTCAATGTATGCGATGCCGCGATTGCGCGTTTGCAGATCTGGCGAAGGCTCGCGCCAGGCGGCTATGCCAGTATCGGTGGGCGCATCGGGGAGGGACTCCTGGCGGCGCTGAATTCTGTGATCGGTGAATGCGGAGTGGCCGCCGTCTTTCGCGTCGCGGCGGGGCATGTGACAGGAGAGGCAGTCGCTATCTTTCGGGGGATGCGAGGCAGCAGCGGGGAATTTTGCTGCGTGGCACGTGAGGCAGACCGAGCGGTAATACGCGACGGGCTGCAGCGGTTTGTCGTGCGGATCGTGGCAGGTGCCGCACCACAGGTGGCCATTGCTGTTGCGGGCGCATGCGCTCAGGGCTAATTGCTCGACGTGGCTGATGACTTTGAACGCGCCGGTGGGATTGGCGTCGTGGTACGTGGTGAATACATCCTCCGCGCGCTCGCCCGGAACGAAATCACGGAGCTGCTTTCCGGGGTTGGGGACGCGCGCGACTCCGAACAGGTGGCACTGCTCGCAGATGCTGTCGCGAGCGACGGGATCGAGTTTCGCGGGATTGACGATATTGCCGGCGTGCGGGTCGGCGAGATGTTTTTCTGCGGGACCGTGGCAGCGTTCGCAGGTGATCGCCTCCTCTGACACCGGAAATACCGGCGAGCGGTATTCGTTCAGCGTGCCGCAGACGTGCAGCGCGTTTCCGGAATGGCAGAGGACGCATTCTTCGCGGATTGGCCGCGTGAAATCGGGGTCGGGCTGATTTTCATAGCCGGGCGCGAGGTCGTAGGACTGGCGGGATTTGTAATAGGCGACTGGGGATTGAAAAAGGTGGCCGCCGATATCCACCAGATAACCGCTGGCGTGAATTCCGGAGCCGACGACCCAGTCAATGTGATATTCGCTTAGGTCGCCACCATTTTCCCAACGCTGCCAATAACCGCGGGGCGTCGAGTACATGGTGATCTTCGAGCCGTGCGCACTGACTGTGCCGTCTGGTTCCTGGCCGGGGCGGCGCAGGGAATGAGCCATTGCCGAGCGAGCGTATCCTGCTACTTCGGCGGGATGGCAGGTGACGCAGCGACTTGCGCCGGTGGGCGCGCCGGAGAGCGGTTGCCGCTGTGGCGTGGGAGGTGCTGAATCTTGGGACGCGGCTGCTACGGTGCCTGCGGATTGACTTTGGATCGTTCCCGCGTTACCGAGAAAAACTAGAATGACGACGAGCCATGTCGAGGCGATTGAGCTTGCGGTCGTAAGACGAGATCGCCACGTCGTGTGGGGAGACGATCCGGAAGCAAAATTCTGGCGTGCCGACATGCGCTAGAGTATAGAAGCCTCAGGCTTCAGACGCGAGCGCGACGGGAAGGGTTGCGATGCGACGGCTAGAAAGCAGCGAACCGTAGACGCTGGCAACGGCTGCCCGGTTCCGCATTGCGGTGCCGGCCGCTACCAATTCACAATGAACGGCAACAGAAAGAGAGCCGGCGGCACGCCTGACCACCGACAGGCAGGCAGGCGCTACGAAAAACTTTGGAGTCGCGGGGGCGCCAACGGAGTCAGATGGCTGGTACGAATCGGAGACCGTCATGGAACAAGACTTGCAGGACACCATAGCGCTGCTTGCCCGCACGCCTGCCGCGCTCGATGCGTTGCTGCGTGATTTGCCGGAAGCGTGGACGTTGCGCGATGAAGGTGAGGGCACGTGGAGCGCGTTCGATATCGTGGGGCATCTGAATCATGGCGAACGCACGGATTGGATGCCGCGGGCTAGGATGATATTGGAGTTTGGCGAGACGCGGGGGTTCGAGCCGTTCGACCGTTGGGGACAGGAGCGTGAGAGCGCGGGCAAATCGCTGGGACAATTGTTGGATGAGTTTGTACGCTTGCGATCGGAGGGCCTGGCTGAACTGCGTACGATGAATCTGCGGAGAGAGGATCTCGAGCGGCGTGGACGGCACCCTGCGCTCGGCGGAGTCACGATGTCGCAACTGCTGGCGACGTGGGCGGTGCATGATTTGACTCACGTGCACCAAATCTCGCGAGTGATGGCGCATCAATATGACGCGGCGGTGGGTCCTTGGCATGCATACCTTGGGGTCTTGAAGTGTGCAGGGCATAGCGCGCCTTGACGCGCGTTCCAGTGATACGATTTTGTGAAGATGCGCGGCTCGCCGTGTCCTGCGCCGCCGCGAAACGTGGTGGTTTCGGGCGCCGAAGGTTATGTTAGGGGTCGAGTGGAGGTTTGAAAATGGAGACTCCGGCAACGATTGCTGTGCCTGATCTTTCCTCGCGACCGTTTCGATTAATTTCTGAGCGCACGATGGCGGCGGCACCCGAAGCGCTTTTTCTGGCGTGGACGGAGCAATTCGATCGGTGGTTTGCGGCGCCGGGCACGGTATTGATGAAAGGCGAGGTCGACGTGCCTTTCTTCTTCGAGACTGAATTCCAAGGAGCGCGGCATCCGCATTACGGGCGGTTCTTGCGCTTGCATCGCGATCGGCTGGTGGAACTAACATGGGTCACTGGTGCGACCAATGGCGCCGAGACAGTGGTGACGTTGGAGCTTCGCCCGCACGAAGGCGGCACGCAACTGCGTCTGACGCATGCAGGATTTCCGGATGAAGAATCGAAGAAGCGGCACGAACAGGCTTGGCCCATGGTGCTCGCGCAACTCGACGAGCGGATCTCGAGGCAGACCTGAAATTCCCGGAACGTGAGATCGTCACTTCTGTTACGCGCTGAACTACCGGGCACGCGTTGCAGCTTCAGCAGGTACCCCGGCCGTGGAGGAAAGCTGGTAGTCTGGCCGTTATTCTAAATCCTCTGCGCTGCTGCGCTTTTCGGGCGCGAACACAATGGGGAATTGCCGTCCACCTTCGTTCATTCCTGCTCGCGAGGCCGCGCGTTTTCGAAGCATTTTCCGCCTTATCGCGCTCGCATTGCTGCCGGTGATCGTCGTGCTTGCGGGTCTTGCGGCCGCCACAACACCGCCGGGTGGATCACCGCAAAAGAAAGAAAAGAAGCCGCCGCGAGCGTGGGATCCGCCCCATGTGGACGCGCCCGTACCCGGTGCTTCAGCGACACCACCGTGCCCGCTTCTCGACGTCCTGCAACGAGCCGGAGAACGCGCACAGGAATTGATAGCGAAGCTTCGCGATTTTGACGCGCACGAACGGATTCGTTATGCGCAGACCGACGACCTGCGGATATCGGAAATGTCGGTCGATGCGAAGTTCGATTACCTTGTGGATTTCGGCGAAAAATCCGAAACGCTCACGGTGCATGAAACCCGGACGCCCCTGGCCGGTTGCGACAATGCGCACGTCGGTGAGATTGCGGATCGGGGTCTGCCAGTCCTGGCCCTGATCTTCAATCCCAACTTCCAGAGCGACTATGAAATGCGCTGCGAAGGTTTCGCGCAATGGAATAACCAGCCCGCGCGGGTCGTTTACTTTCCTCAGAGCAAGGAGAAACGCGCCGGCACTCTTGCAATCCGCACGGAAAAGCAGATTTTGCAGGTGGGCCTGAAGGGCCGCGCGTGGATCGCACCCGACTCCGGTCAGCTGATCCGCCTCGAAACGAGCCTGGTGCAGGGGCTCGCGTCGATGGGCTTGCGGGAAAACGCCGTCGCGGTGGACGACGCGCCGATGAAGTTACAGCCAAGCGGCGTGGTGATCGGGTTGCCGCTATCCGCCACCGCGGATTCCGATTACGGCAAACGCCGCATGAGTATCGGGCACACCTTTTCGGACTTCCAGCTATTTTCCGCGCAGACGCAGCAGGTCATCGAGAAGCCCAAGACGCCGTGAACGAACCACGCGGGGCCGGCGCAAGAGCGGATTCAACACCACTCTCCTGCGCTATGGGTCCATCCGGAATGCTCGGCTTGTCAGCACTCGTGCAAAAGCAGATCCCTCTCTGCGTCCCGCGCCCGTCCCGCCGTCGCGGCACGGGAAAGAAAAAGCGCGGGACTACGTTCGGGATGACACTCGCCCCCTTGGATGCGATTCCTTCGCAAGTTAACTGAGCGCAGGCAGGACTGCGGCCAAGCTTTCTTGTAAACATTGACGTGGCTTAGCCGTTCAGAGGCAGGCCCTGCACGTCCCAGTCCAGGGAATAGAGCGCGTTGTTGGTGGTGATCATAGCGCGGCGGCTCGGCAACAGGGCGATGCCAACAACGTTACTGCCGCTGACTACCAGCTCGGGCTTGGCATCGGGTGTTAGGCGAACGATGCCGCGCTGGCCGCCGAGAGATGCGGCGACGTAGAGATTGCCGCTGCGGTCGAAGGCGAGTCCTTGCGGGCGGCCAAGGCCGCGGAAAAAAGTGCTCACTTCGCCGGCGGGATTGATGCGATAGACGCGGTCGTAGCTCGAAGTGGTGGGGCCGGTGACGTAAAGCTCGTCGGCGGTGCTGAACGCCAGATGATAGGCGGCCATCGAAGGCTCGAGCGTGGCGAAGACGAAAATTTCGCGGTCGGCACCGATTTTGAAAATCGTGCCGCTGCGATCGCCGACGTAAAGATTGCCGGCTTTATCGAACGCGAGGCCGGTGGCGATGCCCATGCCTTCGATCCATTGCATGGAGTGGCCCTCGGGCGTTACGCGATGAATCGCGCCGTCGTGGCGGCTGGAAACGTAGAGGAAGCCTTCGCTGTCAATCGCCAGGCCGGTCGGATTCATCATTTCGGTGATGAAAGGCTTGATGGCGTGGTTGGCGGTGACTTTGTAAAGCGAGACGGGAACTTTCTGGCCGCGTTGGCCGCTGAAGGTGACGTACACGTTGCCGTCGGCATCCACGGCGGGGCTCGCGACAGGATGAAGATTGTCGGCAATCTGCGTGCCGAGCGCTAGCGGGAACGGCGGGCTTTCGACGCCGGCCATTCGCACGCGGACGGTGCCGCCCGCAGCTCCTTCCGGGACGCGCGCGATCAGCAGATTTTCCGCGGCGAGCACCAGGCTGGCTTCGGCTGCGCCGAATTGCACTAGCGGACGTGCGTGATTGCGCGTGCCGAATCCGCTGCCGTGAATGGCGATCTCGCCGCCGGGCAGCGCGGCGGCCGGCTTGATGCTTTCGATCCTGGGAGTGGTGGTCATGTTCGCGTTCAATGGTTGCGGCGCGTTGTGCTGACTATGATAGCTTGCACTAAATTTGGGCTTGTGTCATTGCGTGCTTCGTTTGGCGCGCAGATGGCCGTCTACAAACCGGCGGCGCGCGCGAGCCACAGGCCGATGGCAGCGTAAATTCCTGCGATCCAGTCGTCCGCCATGATGCCCCAGCCGCCGGGCAACGATTCCGCCTGCCGCGCCGGGAACGGCTTCCAAATATCGAATACTCGAAAAAGTATAAAACCCAGGAACAAATATTTCCAGTTGAGCGCGGACTGTAAGGAATTGAGACCAAGCGGCATTGTGTTCCAAATTGGTTGCGCAGCCTTCCACCAGATTGGGACTCCGCAACCGAGCAGCAGAGTCAGATGCTGGCCCGACACTTCGTCGATCACCACGTACTGAGGATCCTTCTCACGAAAGCGCTTCGAAACGCGATCGGAAGCCCAGACCCCAAGGCCAGCGACGAAGAGTGTGAGGACGATCTGCGTCCATAAGAATGGATCAGAATACCGAGTGGAAACCTTTAAGAAGAAGCTGTCGTCGCCGTGCCTGGCAGTGATCATCGCGGCAGTGAAGCCGAAATATATCCACGCCGGCGACACCGCCAACACAAGGCCCATGAGCGAGCCCCAAGTGCCGGGCGCTTTGGGGAAGTAGCCGAGACCGCTGGCCGTGGCGACGAAGAGCGCGAAATGCGGATTCACGGGGGGCGGAACTGGGTTCGGCGCATCGCGGGAACTCGCGCTGGAAGAGTCCGGCATCTCGGAACGTGATGCGCCGGGGTTGTCGGAAGCGGCTGGATCAGTTTGTGCGGTCATCAGTCCTTGTGTTCGTCGGGGGATTCACGGGTGATGTCTTCGAAAAGCGTGTCGTCGTTGGCCGGCTCGCTGATGACGTACTTTTCGCTGGACCAGTTGCCCAGATCGAACAGCTTGCAACGTTCGCTGCAGAACGGAAATTCCGGGTTGGCGTCAGAGTCCGTCGGCTTTTTGCAGATGGGGCAGCGGAATTTCATGCGGTTAAGAATACCGCAAAGTGCGGCGCGATGTGCATGGGTCGTCGTGAAAAAGCTCGTACCGCCTGCCTTGCACCCAAGAAGTCAAAGGCGCCCAGCTGAAGCTGGCCGCTACAAATGCAAAATCGGGTTTGTGGCGCCGGCGTCTCGCCGACAGGTTTTGAATTCGACTTGAGCGGAGGACTCAAATGCAAACAGCGGCCGGGACGCCGGCGCTACGAACGGCAACTGCGTTTACGCGAGGATCGCGAAGGGAGAGGCTGGAGCGAGCGTTTGGCGGCGGCTTGATTCGGGCTTCGGCGCTTCAAATTCGATGGCGCGGCCGATTAGGTCGTAGTGCTTGGCTTCGGTGATTTCGACGGTGGCCAGGGTGCCGGGGAGGGGGAGGTCGGCAGCGTCGTTCACGCCGGCGAAATCGGTTATATACACTTTGCCATCGATTTCGGGGGCCATGCCTTCGAGGCGGGCTTCCCAGATGAGATCGGTGTCTTGCGACGGGCCTTCGAGCATGACTTGCAGGCGCTGGCCGATTTTGTTTTTCAGTTTGCGCGCGGAGATTTTTTTCTGCAGGGACATGAGCGTTTCGCGGCGGTGCGCGATGGTTTTCGCGTCCACTTTATTTTCTAGCGCGAAGCTTTTCGAGATGTCTTGGTCGGAATAGGCAAAGACACCCATCCAATCGAATTCCGCAGCGCGCACGAAATCGCACAGCTCGCGGAAATCGTTCTCAGTTTCTCCCGGGAAGCCGACGATGAACGACGTGCGAATGGCAACGCCGGGAATCGCGCGGCGCGCCTTCTCCAGCATTCTCAGGAACGCGTCGCCGTTCGCGCCGCGCTTCATGCGCGCGAGGACGCTGCGGCTGGCGTGCTGCAGCGGAACGTCCAGATATTTTGCCAGGCGCGGATGCGCCGCGATAGTATCGAGCAGGCGCGGAGTGATGCGATTGGGATAACAATAGAGGAAGCGCACCCAATGCAGGTCTTCGATTTGCGCGAGGCGCTCGAGCAGCGCGGCCAGGCCGTCGTGCAGGCCAAGGTCCTCGCCGTAAAAAGTGGTGTCCTGGCCGATGAGCGAAATTTCGCGCGCTCCGGCGGCGGCCAGATTTTCCGCTTCGCGGATCACGGATTCGAAGCGGCGGCTGCGAAATTTTCCGCGCAGCTGCGGAATCACGCAGAAACTGCAAGGGTGGTCACAGCCCTCGTTGATTTTGATGTAGGCGGTGTGGCGCGGTGTGGCGAGAATGCGCGGCGTCGCGTCGTGATAGAGGTAGGTTGGCAGTTCGGCGCCGCCAATCTTTTCAGAATCGTCGGGACGCAACTCGCCTTCGCAGGCTTGCAGAATTCTTTCGATTTCGCCGGTGCCGATCACCGCGTCCACTTCGGGAATTTGTTCGCGGATGTCGTTGCGGAAGCGCTCGACCATGCAGCCTGCGACGATTAATTTTTGCGCGCGGCCGAATTTTTTGTACTCGGCCATTTCCAGGATGGAGTCCACCGATTCTTTTTGCGCCGGCTCGATGAAGCTGCAGGTGTTGACCACCAGCACGTCGGCCTCGCCCGCGCGCGGCGTCAACTCGTAACCGGCGCGCGCGAGAATGCCCATCATCACCTCGCTATCCACGAGGTTCTTCGGGCATCCCAGGCTGACAAATCCGACTTTCTTCATGCAGAGCAGTCCTTTGGCGTGTTGCGAAACACACAATTCTATCATACCGACAACCTGACGCGTTGAGCGCATATCGAGCGCTGATCTGAAGTTAAAGTGTGCGAGCTAGCCCTCGAGCGCCTGCTGCACTTCATGCGGGCTGCGCGCGATGACCGTCAGGTATGCGCGGGCCGGCTGATCGGGGATGGCGCGTCCCTGTTCCCAATCGCGCAACGTGCCCAGCGGAATCCGGTAGCGGGCGGCGAATTCTTCCTGCGTCATACCCAGAGCGCGACGAATAATTTTTGCCTGTGGCGTGCGCTTCAGATCGGCGCGAGTGAGCGGGCGCGCGTCAGGATCTGCAAGCGCAGCGCGTTCGACGGCGGCTGGCGTCATGAAGCGGAATCCTTTAATAGTTTTCTTCGAGGTAGCTTTCCTGCTTATGTCGGTTGGCGCTCCGGGCCGATATTATTTGGATGACGTCTTTCCGCTCGGTATAGACGACGTAGAAAATGCGGCCTTCAACCATGCCTATGATCACAAAACGTTCCTCGCCGTAGTCTTGTCCGTCGTCAAGAACTTCTACGGCGAAAGGATCCTGGAACACCCTTTCGGCCAGTTCAAAACCGACTCCGTGTTTGACGTAGTTGGCCTTGGCTTTGGAGTTGTTCCATTCGAACCGTAAATTCATGTACTACGGGATACCAGTAGTTAAGTCAAGTGTGCAGGGGTTCAGGCAGCGATTCCGCAATCGCGACTGGAAGTGTAGTGAACTGCGCCGATTGGGCAGGGCTGTGATCCCCGGCAGTTTCTTGGGAAGGTTTGGATGGCTGGAAAAGCCGGGGGAGGGGCTTTTTCTTTC
>JABCZJ010000021.1 GCA_013289715.1 Acidobacteriota bacterium
CGAAAGAAAAAGCCCCTCCCCCGGCTTTTCCAGCCATCCAAACCTTCCCAAGAAACTGCCGGGGATCACAGCCCTGCCCAATCGGCGCAGTTCACTACACTTCCAGTCGCGATTGCGGAATCGCTGGAATCCTGTCGGAATCCTTGACATTACAGAAAGCTTGCGATAGTTTCTCTGCAGTCATGAAACTTCGGGCACACGATCTTCGCCTCCACCATCATCACGCCATCCCATGCCCGCGGTGGTGTGACTAGCTGACCTGGAATTTAAGCTGGACTCATCAACCCGCAGGCGCCTAACCCGCCCGCGGGTTTTTTGTTTTTAGGGAGAACCCATGGAGCTCGACTTCGAAAAGGAAAACGGCCTGATCCCCGCCATCGTCCAGGACGATTCCAGCGACGAAGTGCTGATGCTGGGATTCATGAATCGCGAAGCGCTGGAGCGCACCCGCGCCACGGGATTGGTCACGTTCTACAGCCGCTCGCGCCAGAAATTGTGGACCAAGGGCGAAAGCAGCGGCCAAAAATTGCTGCTGCGCGAACTGCGCGTGGATTGCGACCAGGACGCACTGCTGGTGCGCGTGGAACTTTCCGGCTCGGCCGTCTGCCACGAAGGTTATCGCAGCTGTTTTTTCCGCCGCATCGAAAAAGATGGCGAAACCGCGGTAATCGCCGAGCGCGTTTTTTCGCCCGCAGAACTTTACGGCGAGGGGAAAAAACCATGAGCAGCCTGAAGCTGGGCATCCCCAAAGGAAGTCTGCAGGATTCCACCGTCGAGCTTTTCGCGCGTGCGGGCTGGCGCATTTCCGTAAATTCGCGCAGTTATTATCCGACGATTGACGACCCTGAGGTCCAATGCATGCTCGTGCGCGCGCAAGAAATGGCGCGTTATGTCGGCAGCGGCGCGCTGGATGCAGGCATCACCGGCAAGGATTGGATCCTCGAAACCAGCGGCGCGGTGGAAGAAATCGCCGAACTGGTTTACGCGAAGACCAGCCTGGGCCGCGTGCGCTGGGTGCTGGCGGTGGCCGAAGATTCGCCGGTGAAAAACGTGCGCGACCTGGAAGGAAAAGTGATCGCCACAGAAGCCGTACATCTGACGGAGCAATATTTGCAGCGCCACGGTGTGAGCGCGCGCGTGGAATTTTCCTGGGGCGCCACGGAAGTGAAAGTCCCGCAACTGGCCGACGCCATTGTGGAGGTCACCGAGACCGGCGCGTCCCTGCGCGCAAACCATTTGCGCATCGTGGACACGCTGCTGGAATCCGCGCCGTGGTTTATCGCCCATCGTGCGTCCTGGCAGGATCAATGGAAACGCGAAAAAATCCAGAACATGGTGCTGCTGCTCGAAGGCGCGATTAACGCATACAACCGCGTGGGCTTGATGCTCAACGTGCGCCGCGAAGATCTTCCGAATGTGCTGGCGGCGCTTCCTGCTTTGCGAAATCCGACCGTCGCCCAACTGAGCGATCCGGATTGGGTAGCGATCAATACCATCGTCGAAGAACGCACCGTGCGGCAACTAATTCCGAAACTCAAATCGGCGCGCGCCGAAGGGATTGTTGAGTATCCGCTCAACAAAATTGTGTATTGATGCTTGTACTCCGGCTCACGAGCGCGATCGAAGAAAAGATTTTGGCGCAGCGGCGCGGCCGCGACCTCGTGGCAGAACGCGCGGCCGCCCGAATTGTGCGTGACGTGCAACGTCGCGGCGATGCGGCACTATTTTACTGGACGAAGCGGTTCGATCGGCTCGCATTGCACCGCAGTAACGTATGGGTTGCGCGCGATGAATTGCGCAGCGCAACGCGCAGGGTCTCGGAAGAATTTCTGGAAGCCGTGGATCACGCCGCGCGGAATATTCGCGCCGTCGCGCGCCGCCAGAAACCGCAAGAGTGGACGCTGGAAGTGGAACCGGGCGTGCGCGCGAGCCAGCGCGTCCGCCCCATCGAAACGGTGGGATGCTATCTTCCCGGCGGAAGATTCTCGCTGGTGTCCACGCTTTTGATGACCGCAATTCCGGCACAGGAAGCCGGTGTGCGCAACATTGTGATTGTGAGCCCGCAACCCGGTGACGAGCTCCTCGCCGCGGCCGAAAGCCTCGGCCTGCTGCAGATTGCGCGCGTGGGCGGGGCGCAGGCGATCGCCGCTCTCGCCTATGGAACGCAGTCAATTCCGCGCGTGGACAAACTTTTTGGCCCTGGCAATCGCTACGTCACGGCTGCGAAGCGATTGGTCAGCGCCGACTGCGCGATTGATCTGCTCGCCGGGCCGACCGAAGCAGTAGTCTTCGCGCAGCGCGGCAATCCAACTTTTATCGCCACAGATTTGCTCGCGCAAGCGGAACACGATCCGGATGCGGTCGCGCTTTTCGTCACCACATCGGCGCTGTTCGCCCGCAGCGTCGTTGCCCAGATCGCACAACAGCTGACGCGCCTTCCGAAATCGAATCCAGCGTGGGGTTCGCTCGCCAAAAATGGCGTCGTGCTCGTTGCGCCAAATCTTGCAGCTGCCGTGCGCTTTGTCAATCGCTTCGCGCCGGAGCATTTGAGTCTGCCCGGCGCCGCCAGCCGTCATGCCGACCGATTTGATTCGGCGGGAAGTATTTTCCTCGGCGACTGGAGCGCGCAATCCTTCGGCGATTACGCCACCGGCACAAATCACGTCTTGCCCACGGGCGGCGTGGCTCGCGCGCGCGGCGGATTGTCGACCGCGGATTTCGTGAAATGTATCAGCGTGCAGGAAGTAACTCGCACAGGCCTCGCGCGCCTCGCACCAGTGGTGAAACAGTTCGCGAAAGCCGAGGGGTTGCTGGCGCACGCGCGCGCAGTCGAGGTGCGCGAATGAAGCCCGTGATTCCGGTACGCGGCGCCGTTACGCGCATGCGTCCCTATCATCCGCCGCTCGAAGGCCGCGACGGAAAGCTGCGCCTGGATTTCAACGAAAACACCATCGGCTGCTCGCCAATGGTGCGAAAAGCGATTCGGAATCTGACCTCCGCCGCCGTCTCTATGTATCCGGAGCAGGAAAGCGTACGACACGAGTTAGCGACGTTTTTCGGCGTGCGCGCGGAGGAACTGCTGCTGACCAACGGAACCGATGAAGCGTTACATCTGGTCGCGGATACATTTGTCGAGCCGGGCGACGAGGTCTTGCTTGTCGAGCCCACTTTTGCGATGTATCGCTTTTATTGCGAGCTCGCAGGAGCGCGCATCCTGGCGCTGCGCTATGACGACGCGATGCGGTTTCCGATGCGCGGGCTACTGACTGCGTTGCGCAAGGGCCCGCGCGTCTTTTTCCTCGCCAATCCAAATAATCCCACCGGCAGCGTCGTGCGGCCCGCGGAATTACGACGCATCCTGAAAACCGCAACAAAGACGCTGCTGGTTGTGGACGAAGCCTATTTCGAGTTCTCCGGTATCACGATCCTTCCGTGGATTCGCCGCCACAATAATCTGGTGGTGACACGCACATTTTCAAAAGCCGCCGGACTGGCCGGCCTGCGCTTGGGCTGCATTTTTGCGCATCGCTCCATCGCCGAACATTTCAGAAAAGCGCAATCACCTTATCCCGTAAACGTCGCGGCACTGGCCGCGGCGCGCGCCACGATCCGCGATCGGCGATTCCTGCGCAACACGCTTCGCGAATTTCGCCGCAGTCGCAAAGAACTCGAGCGCGGGCTTGCGAAGCTGGGCATTCCATTCTTCCCCAGCGCCGCGAATTTCGTTCTGCTCTCTCTCGGCGAGCGTGCGAAAGAAGTAGTCGCATCTCTCGCGCGCCAGGGCACGCTGATCCGCGATCGCTCCAGCGATTTCGGCGGCGCCGGCTATGTGCGCATCACTTTCGGAACGCTTTCGCAAACCCGCCGCGTGCTGCGGCAATTGAAAGAGATCGTATGAGGAAAGCCGCGGTGCACAGAACCACGAACGAAACCAGCATTCAGCTGAAACTGAACCTCGACGGACGCGGAAAAGCGCGCATTGATACCGGCATCCGCTTTTTCGATCACATGCTCGAGCAGATCGCGCGGCACGGTGCGCTCGATCTCGATTTGGTCGCGCGCGGCGATCTGGACGTGGACCAGCACCACACCGTTGAAGATGTCGGCATCGCGCTGGGCGAAGCGGTGAAGCAAGCTCTCGGCTCGAAACGCGGAATCCTGCGCGCCGGATACTTTTTGATGCCCATGGACGAATCGCTCGGCGCCTGCGCGCTCGATTTTTCCGGCCGCGCTCATTTCGTCTGCAAATGGCGGCCGCTGGCCCGTCGCGTCGGCGATTTTCAAACTGAGTTGCTCGAAGATTTCTTTCAGGCCTTCGCGCAGGCGGCCGCGGCCAACGTGCATTTGCGCCACGTGTACGGCCGCTCGTCACACCATCAGATCGAAGTGATGTTCAAAGCCTTCGCGCGCGCGCTGCGTTTTGCGGTGACGCGCGATCGCCAGCTGCGCCGCGTTTTGCCGAGCACGAAGGGGCTGCTGTGAAAATTTTCATCATTGATTACGGCGCGGGGAACTTGCCGTCGGTAGAACGCGCGCTGCGCAGCCTGGGCGCTGAAACCGAATGCGTCACCAGGCCGGAACAAGTCGCGGCGGCGCGCGCGCTGGTTCTCCCCGGTGTCGGACACTTCTCCGCGTTCGTAACCGGGCTGCGCGAAAGAAATCTCACCGCTGCGTTACAGCATGCAATTGCAGGCGGCATTCCAGTTCTCGGGATTTGCTTGGGTCTCCAAGCGATGTTCTCAGCCAGCGCGGAGGCCCCCGGCGAACAAGGCCTCGATCTGATTCACGAAAATGTGCAAGCGCTGCCCACCAACGTGAAATCGCCGCACATCGGCTGGAATCAGCTGCGTCGACTGCGCAAAAGCATTCTACTTCGCGAAATTCCACACGACGCCTATTTTTATTTCGCGCATTCCTACGCCGTGGCCGCGAGCCAACCGCACACCGCCGCCGCATGCGATCACGGGTTCCCTTTCGCCGCGGTGTTGGAACAAGACAACATGATGGCGGTACAGTTTCATCCCGAAAAATCCGGCGACGCCGGCTGGCACGTGCTGCGCAATTTCCTGGAGTGGGCGCAGTGACCCTCGCTCGCCGCATTATTCCCTGCCTCGACGTGGACGCCGGCCGCGTGGTGAAGGGCGTGGAATTCGCCAGCCTGCGCGATATGGGCGATCCGGAAGAACTCGCCGCCCGATATAATCGCGAAGGCGCCGACGAGTTGATCCTTCTCGATATCACCGCGTCGCGCGATGGCCGCGCCACGTTTCTTGAAACCGTTCGCCGCGTCGCACAACAATTGAATATTCCGTTCACCGCCGGTGGCGGAATTCGCCGCCTCGAAGATGGGAATGCCGTGCTGCGCGCCGGCGCTGATAAAGTCACGGTGAACACGGCAGCCGTTGAGCGTCCCGAACTGATTTCAGAGCTTGCAGCGCAATTTGGCTCGCAAGCGGTGGTCCTTTCGATGGACGTGAAGAAAACGAACGCAGCCTGGGAAGTCTTCATCCGCGGAGGCGCCGAATCCAGCGGGCGCGACGCAGCTGCATGGGCGCGCGA
Organism: Acidobacteriota bacterium; assembly: GCA_013289715.1. Classification (GTDB taxonomy): domain Bacteria; phylum Acidobacteriota; class Terriglobia; order Acidiferrales; family UBA7541; genus Palsa-295. The sequence goes on from JABCZJ010000021.1 coordinate 5,560, forward strand.
AGGCGTCGCGCGCGGGGCGGGGGAAATTCTGCTGACTTCGATTGACCGCGACGGCACCTGCAGCGGATTCGATTGCGGCCTGACGGCGGCGATCGCGGCGCAGGTCTCGGTTCCGGTCATTGCCTCCGGCGGCGCAAAAACATTCGAAGATTTTCTGGCGGTCTTCGGCGAGGGTCAGGCGGATGCGGCGCTGGCCGCTTCGATTTTTCACACCGCGGAGCATTCGATTGGCGCGCTGAAGAAATATTTGGCGGGGCGCGGCGTGCCAGTGCGCCTCAGCCGATGAGCCTCCGCCAATGAACCTCGGACTCGGCGGTCATAGGACACGATGATCATTCCCTGCATTGATCTGCAAGGCGGCAAAGCCGTGCAACTCGTCCGCGGCCGCAAGCTGGTGCTTTCGGTTAACGATGTTCTCGGCCTGCTGGACCGCTTTCGCGATTATCCGATCCTGCATGTGATCGACCTGGACGCCGCGATCGGTACCGGATCGAACGGCCGCTGGATCAAGATTTTGTCCCGCCGCGCAAAAATGGAGATTCGCGTGGGTGGTGGAATCCGTAGCGCCGCTCGCGCGGCACAGATCCTTTCCTGGGGCGCGGAGAAAATCATTGTAGGCAGCGCAGCGTTCCGCGATGGAAAAATCGCGCACGATTTTCTGCAGCAATTGCGTGCGCGCGTGGGGCGCAAGAATGTGATTCTGGCGCTGGACACCGAACGCGGCCAAATCGTCGTCCGCGGCTGGCGGCAGCGCCTGAAATTGCGCCCTGTAGATGTGATTCCGGAGCTCGAACCTTACTGCTCCGGATTTCTTTGCACCTTTGTGGACAATGAGGGAACGATGAAAGGCACCGACCTCGCCTGGTTCCGTAAACTGCGGCGCATCACAAAAAAACCGATCACCGCGGCCGGCGGCATTCGCACCCAGCGGGAAGTTCGTGCGCTCGAAAAAATCGGCATGCACGCAGCCGTCGGCATGGCCATCTACTTAGGCAAACTTTCCGGATCGTGACCGGCGCTTTCTTTCAGCGTCACTCCGCTCAGGCGCAGCCTCATCATCTGAGCGCACAAATTGAGGATACGTGCGGCCGCTTCCTCCGCGCTCAATCCGCGACTGTGAATATTCGAAATAAGATTGCGATTCGCATCTGAATGCGTGCGCTCCGGTCGGTACGCCATGTATGCCGACAAACTTTCCGCGGTAGCCAGGCCGGGCCGCTCGCCGATTAAGAGCAGCACAACCCGCGGCCCGAGTAACTCGCCAATTTCGTTCACAATCCCGACGCGGCAACGATGAATGATAAATGTCTGCCCGACACTCCAGCCTCTCGCCTCCGCGCTCTCCACCAGCAGCGGAAGTAGTCGTGGAACCTGCGCGCCAATCGCCGGAACAGAGAGCCCGTCGCCGATCGCAATCTGCACATCGCACTCCGCAGCGCAGCGTCGCACAATTTCCGCGCGCGATGCGTCGCTGAAGGCACGGCCCAGCGAGGGGTGCTGCAAGTATTCGTCTTTTGAGGAAGCTCGCGTGGGCACAGCGAAGAGCTTCCATCGCTCCACAAACTCCGTACCGAACGCCGTCGCCACGTCAAGTTCCGCGCGCACCGCGTCCCGCGCAGCGGCATGGTCCTCTCGCAGCTGCAGCTGCGTTTCCGTACGATAGGCTGGCCCCGCGCGCCCGACCAGAATCCGCGCCGGCGTGCGCGCGCGGATCTTCCGCACCAGCTCCGGCCAGTCCGCACCCACCGCCAATTTGCCCGCAGCGAGTTTGTCGCGGTCTTCAGCCATTCCAATCCATACCTTCGAGCGACGATTCCAATCCCCGCAGCAATTGCCGCCGCGCCGGCGCATCCAGGCGCACCAGTTCGCCATCGCGATAAATTCCGGCGTTTTCGAGCCACGTTAGAAATTCGGGCGCCGGTCGCAGTCCGAAAATCTGGCGCACGCCGATGGCATCGTGATAGCTGGTGGATTGATAGTTGAGCATTACATCATCGCTGCACGGAACTCCCATGAAGTAATTGCATCCCGCCGCTCCAAGCAGCAGCAATAGATTGTCCGCGGAATTCTGATCGGCCTCCGCGTGATTCGTGTAGCAAACATCGCAACCCATTGGCAGACCCAGCAGCTTGCCCATGAAATGATCTTCCAGGCCCGCGCGAATAATTTGCCGTTCATCGTAAAGATATTCGGGGCCGATAAATCCCACGACGCTATTTACGAGAAATGGATCGAATACACGCGCCACTCCGTACGCGCGAGCTTCCAAAGTGAGTTGGTCCACGCCGCAATGCGCCTCGGCCGAAAGCGCGCTACCCTGCCCCGTCTCGAAATACATCACGTTCGTCCCTATCCACGCGACGCCGTTGCGCTGCGCGTGATGTTCGAGCACCTGTTCGCAGCCTTCGCGCAGCAGCGCGAGCGTGATGCCGAAACTTCTGTTGGCCGCTTCCGTGCCGCTGATGGATTGGAACAGCAGGTCCACCGGCGCTCCACGTCCCAGCGCGGCGAGTTGCGTGGAAATGTGCGCGAGGCAACATGTTTGCGTCGGCACTTTGCAAGCCGATACGAGGCGATCGAGCGCATGCAGAATCGCGCCAACCGTTTCCACCGAATCGGCCGCGGGATTTACGCCGATCACCGCGTCGCCGCATCCATAGAGCAAGCCTTCAAACGCGGCGAGCAAGATGCCTCCGATATCGTCCACCGGATGATTCGGCTGCACCCGAATGCCCAGAACGCCGCGCTGGCCCATGGTGTTGCGGCAACGCGTGATGTTGCGAACGCGCGCCGCGGCCAGCACCAGATCCTTGTTGCTCATAATCTTCGCCACGGCTGCGGCGATTTCAGGAATGATGGCGCGTTGAATCACGCGCAGTTCGCTTTCGGTAGTGGCGTCATCGAGCAACCGCTCGCGGAATTCGCCGACGGTCATGCTTTTCAGTGGCTGAAACTTTTCTTGATCGAAGGAATCGAGGATTAAGCGGCTGACGTCGTCCTGATCCGGATCAATCAGCGGATTGCGCACAATTTCGCCGAGCGATAAATCCGCGAGTTGGCGTTTCGCGGCAACCCGCTCGCGCTCTGACGCAGCGGCGATTCCGGCCAATTGATCGCCAGACTTTACCTCGTTCGCCTTGGCAAAAAGCTCACGAAGATCAGAAAACACAAATCGCTCAGGCATAAAGGCGCATCAAAGAATCATCGGTCGAATTTCATCTGAAAACTAACATCAATCCGCAGGCAAAGGAAGGCGATCCAGTCTTGCCCATGCGCGCGCAAATGCATCGACGTCGCGGGCTTGTCACACTGTTACGAACCGGGCTATAAATGAATTTGGCGCAAGAAATATTCGCAAAGCGCGCAAGGGACGCTGGCGATTCGCTCGTGCCGCCACAGGAACCCCAATGGCCTCGAAGAAAGTAATTTTCTGGCAAGTGGACGCGCAGGAAGACTTCATGACGCCGGGAGGCAAACTCTACGTCCCCGGCGCGGAAAAGCTTCTACACAACATCCGGCGGCTTACCGACGCAGCGCGCCAGGGCCGCGTGCTGCTGGTTTCGCACGGCTGCATTCATACGAAGGACGATCCGGAGTTCGCGCAGTTCCCGCCGCATTGCATCCAGGAAACGCCGGGCGCGAGGCTGGTCCCCGAAGCGCTCACCGAAAAATACGTCACGGTCCGAAACGATCCCGCCGTGAAACTGCCGGCTGACCTTGAGCCATTCCATCAAATCCTGCTGGAAAAGCAAACGCTCGACATTTTCGAAAGCCACCACGCCGAGGCGCTGCTGGATCGCCTGCCACGCGACGCGGAATTCATTGTGTTTGGAGTCGTAACGGAATACTGCGTGCGCCTCGCGGCGAAGGGATTGCTGGAACGCGGCCGGCGCGTCGCCGTAGTGAGCGATGCAATCGAAACGCTGAACCCGGCCGAAGCGCGCCGCACAATGAAGGAGCTAACGGCGCTGGGTGCAGAAACAATCACCACAAACGATGCGCTACGCCGACTCGACCACACCGCAACGGCAGAAACCAAATCGCGCGCACCGTCCGGCTCATAGCTGCTGCGCCCACATCAGTCGTACGACCGGCGAGATCGACCGCAACTTCGTTCCGTTCAGCCGGCAAAATATTTACGACAGCGCGTTCTTTAACCGCTTCGTCGTTTTCTGCAAGCGCTTTTTCAGTGAATCCACTTCCTTGGAAAGCGCTTCCAGCTCTTTCTTCGCCAGCACGCCTGCCTTGGCAACTTTGTGCGCCGTGCGATCGGCCTTGCCGATTGCGCCGCCGATGCTTTCCGCAACTTTGGTGAGTCTGCTCTTGGCCATGTCTTCCTCCGGATGAAAGCGGAGCAATCGTATACGCGGCCCCGGTCATCGTCAATACAGGATCACCGCAGTAATGCGATTGGTAACCCCAACGTCGACGCGTGAAGCGCGCTTCGCCTCGCCTTGCATTCGGTCCAGCGCAATCACAATGAATCAGGGGCGGACAGCTTGTGTGCTGCTAATTCGGCAAGCGAAAAACGAAAGTGACGTCTTCCTGCGTCTCCACCGCTTTTCCGTTCAACAAGGTGGGTTTGTAGCGCCACTCGCGAACCGCAATCATCGCGGCATGTGCCAAGGAATCAGGCCCGCTGACTGGGTGGAAGCCCTCCACTTCGCCGTTCGTGGCGACCACTACATGCAATTTCACGGTTCCTTCCAGACGCGCCTGCCGCGCATCGGGCGGATAAACAGGTTCCACCAAAGTGACGAGCTCGCCAATCTGCAAATTGCGCGCGTTCTGCGCGGCCTGCGCCTCGCCCGGGGGCACCGCGACCACGCGCGTCGCACGAATCGCGACCGAACCCGATGCGCTGATCGGCGTTTCCGGCAAACTCAACATCAGCGGCGTGCCCGCTTTCGCAGCCGCCGCCCCGCCGCTCGGTGACAAGCCTTGCGCAGGATTTTGATTCGACGGATTTGACGCCGAGGGAGCAGGCGCCGCACCTTGCCCTGGCATCACGGCCTCGTCCACCGGTGTCTGCCGCGCGACGCTCGCATCGCCATGGCTCGTACCGCTCGCCGCCGGAATCGTCCAGCGGTGATTTTCCAAATCCACGATTTCGATTTGCAGCGGCTTGGCCGGTGCGGTCGCAGCCGCCGCGCCGGAACCATTGGCGGACGGATTCGGCGCCGGATTTCCCGTAGCATTTCCAGACGATGGCCCAGGCGCGCTCTTGGGTTGCACCACTTCGTCCGCATCACCCATCATCCCGTTCAGCGCTCCGCGGCGAACCGCCATACCCGCGATGAACGAAATTGTCGCCAGCAGCAGCACGAGCGCTGCAAGAAACCATCCGCTCTGCAATTGCACGCGAAAACTCTTCCAGCCGGTATCGGCGGCTGCGGGTTCGGCAGAAACGCGCGGTTGCGGAAACAACGGCGCCGGGGCTTCGCTTGTGACGTAGCGCACGGCGGCGGGCGGCGCGGCGGTGACGGCAAAAGCCGGCGCTCCGTGCGTGCCACTGATCGAGGCGTACGGGGAATTCGGACTTTGCGGTTTCTTCTCGTATGTCAGAGCCGGCGGAGCAATCCTTAGCGCGCGATCTTCTTCCTTGCGCGCCACTACGGCTGGGGCAACTGGTTCCCTCGTCACACGCGACGGCGCTTCCATTGCGACAGCGGCATTTTCGGCCACTTCCAGAGGCTCTTCTGCAAGCGCTGCGGCAGGCTCATCCGCAGCTTCTTCATCGAATTCCACCGCTGCTTCTTCGTGTTCGGCCGGTTCCTGAATTTCGCTGAGAGCTTCGTCGTCCGCAGCCGCACACTCCTCGGCCTCGGCGACTCGCTCGCCCCGATCGGAGAAATCCTGTGCTGTCACAACTGTTTCAGCGCGGGCCTCCGCAGCTCGATCAACGAGTGGGTCAACCTCCGCTTCGTTTTCCTCCGGCGCAGTTCCCGGCGATTCCTCGCGCGCCATCCACGCGCGAATCCGCCTCAGCGCATCCTCGGAAAGATCCACGAAGCGCAAGCCCGCTTCCTTTCGCGATTCGCCAACCCATACGATCTCACCGCGCACTTCCAGGCGCTTGCGCGAACGCGGAATTTCGATGCGCATTGCCAGCGGACTCTCACCGGCATCCAAAGCCTCGGCCGCCTGCACCGCGATTCCGCCTTCACTGATATTGAGCACGATCCCGCCGTTGGATTCGCCCAAGTGCACATAAGCAAGCGAACGAATGCGCTGGCGCGGATGCGCGCGCCGGTCGCGCGCCGGAACGGAGACGGGACTCGAGTCTGGATTCTGTTCTAGTTCGTCAGTCATGCATCATGCTTGTTGGGCCGGTTAAGCCCGCAACAACCCTCAGTTCATGTTCCTAATTCAGCCCCGCCGCGCTTGCAGACGGCTGCAATTCCTGCCAGCCGCCGGGAAGCTCAATTTGAAAATGCGTGGCCGTATCGAACATTACAAATCCGCTCAGGTTCGCCACTTCGTCGGCTACCAGCTGCCGGAATTTCACTTGATTTACCGGACCGATCTGTGTCGCCGGCAGGCCGCTGGGCCAGTTGAACGGACGGGTCACCTGCAGCGCGATGCGCGTGCGATTTCGCGCGGGCAGAAACACGGAATTGTTCAGCTCGATCGGTGCTTCCGAGCTCAGGCTGCCGTTTGATTTCAACCGGGTCATCACCACCGTGCCGGCGCCTTTGGCGAACCGGTAATCGGCATCCGTGTTGTTGTCCAGATCGTAGAGAAAAATGAGCGTCGCATGCGTTGCGTCCGCTTCCTGCACCTGCGCGCCCGCAAACGTGCTCTGAATCGCGCCCGAATTCCACGGCGAAGCCGGCGGACGCGGCTGCGCCGCACGCTCTTGCCGGGGAAATCGTGGCAGACCGAACACAATCACGATCACCATGAGCGCCACGAACATCGCAATAATCAGCAGATTTTTCATCGGCCTCTTCGCGTCGAATTTACCACATCGCGCCGCATTCGGCGCAAAACGTGTCAAAAGCGCAATGAGGGCAAATTGCACGCCGAGGTTGGCGATGCGAGGTCATTCCGAGAGGTATTTCACAAAGACCACTTCGTTCTGTTTTTCGTTGTAGACCAGCTCATCCACATTCGCCTGCGTCATCAGCAGCCCGAATCCGCCCGGCCGCAATCCTTTGCTTTGGCGAACCTGGTCGTGCGCGGTGGGCTCATCCGGCGCGTGCGAAATCGCCGCGTGATCGAGGCCGGCAAACTTAAAGCCCTGCCCGGGATCCGCGATGCGATACATCAGCATGCGCCGCGCCCGCAGATACGAAATGCGCACTTTGCGATTGGGATCCAGCTTGCCGCCCCACTCCACCGCGTTCAGCAGCAGTTCGTGAAACGCTTGGCCCACCGCCCGGCGCACGTCGTCGGAAAGCCCGCTTTTCAGATGAGCCATGAAAGCTTCGATGCGCTCGGCTTCGTCCAGCGAACAGGTGACCGATAGCTCCACCCAATTCGGACTCGCGGAAATCACTTCAATCGGCCCCTGGCCAGGTTTCTTCGACAGCGTTTCCTTCACCAGATTGACCAAAGCGTGCGGGTCAATCGGCTTGCTAACGTATGTGTACGCTTCTTCGCGGATCGCGCCGAGCAATGTTTGCGGCGTATCGTCGGAAGTCATCACGATGATTTTCGGCCGCTTTTTTGCCTTGCGAAATTTTGCCAGCACTTCCAGCCCGTTCATTTTCGGCATCCATATGTCGAGCAACACCAGGTCGAATTTACCGGTCTTCAATTTTTTCAAGGTTTCGGCGCCGTCCGCGGCGGCAACCACAGTGAACTTCTGGGCCCGGAGCGTTTCGGTCAGCAGCAAGCGGGTGGTGCGGTCATCGTCAGCGACAAGAATGCGCGTCATCGTTTCCTCCCCGGTGCATGATGCGAGCGGCCCCTCCGCCGCAGAGGCCTTTTTTGCGCGCCGATGGCGTGCAGCGCCGGCAGCAGCAGCGCGATCTCGTCTTCCAGCGTCGCGTAGAGCTCCCAAGCGCCGTCGAGTTTACCCTGTCGCGCGATTTTTTCCATCTCTCGAATGGTGTCCAGAGCCGCGGTGGGGCCGAAGTTTCCCACCGAGCCTTTCAGCGCGTGCGCTCCATCCGCCAGCAGGTTAGCGTCGTTCGCCGCCAACGCGCTGCGGATGCGCGCCATCATCTGCGGGCAATCGTCGCGAAAAGTTTTCACAATGCTCCGCAGCAGCTTGCGGTTACCGCTGAACCACTCCAGGAGCGCCGTCACGTCCAGCGCGCGCCCGCCGGCGCCGCGCCCGACACTGGCCTGATCGGTGCTCCCTTCGCGCGCCTCGGATTGCTGCCCGCCCGTCTCGCTTTGCGTCACCTGCTGCGAAATTCCTTCCACCGTTTGCAGGAACGATTTGGGATCAATCGGTTTCGCCAGATACCCATCCATTCCCGCGGCGATGCACCGTTCGCGGTCTCCGTGCATGGCGTGCGCCGTCATTGCCACGATCGGCAAATGTCCGCCGGTGGATTTTTCCTTCTCGCGGATCAATTGCGTGGCTTCCAAACCGCCCATTTCCGGCATCTGCACGTCCATCAGCACCAGGTCGAATTTGTGCCGCTCGATCGCCGTCAGCGCCTGGCGCCCATTTTCCGCGACGATCACGGAATGCCCGCGCCGCTCAAGCATTTGCAACGCCACTTCCTGATTCACCGGATTGTCCTCAGCCAAGAGCACGCGCAACGGCTGCCGAGCGGCGCGCGCGCGCTCTCTTGCCGCCGACGGACGCACTTTCTGCCGCCCCGGCACATGCAGCACGGTGATTATCGCGTCCCACAATTCCGACTGCTTCACCGGCTTGCTCAGCGCCGCCGCTACCCCTACCGCTTTGGCGCGCGCAACGTCCTCGCTGCGCCCCGCGGAAGTGAGCAGGATCACCTGCGCGCCGTGCAACTGCGGATCCTGCTTCACCCGAGCCGCCACTTCAAACCCATCCATGTTCGGCATGTGCCCATCGAGCAGCATCAGGCGAAATGGGGTTCCATTCTGATGCGCCCGCCGCAGTGCATCGAGCGCCGCTGGTCCGTTCGGCGCCACTACCGGCTTCATGCGCCAATTCGCGATCATTTCCTCCAGAATTTTTCGGTTCGTCGAATTATCGTCCACCACCAGCACCGGCAAATCGCGCAATTTGACCGGCTCGGGTTCGGGCGATTTCTTTGCGGAAGCTTCCTGCCGTCCGAAATGCGCCGTGAAATGAAACGTGCTGCCCCGGCCCTCTTCGCTTTCCACCCACATCACTCCGTTCATCAATTCGCAGAGTTGCGCGGAAATGGCCAGGCCCAGCCCGGTGCCGCCATACTTGCGCGTGGTGGACGAGTCGGCCTGCGCGAACGCCTCGAATATATGCTGCTGCTTCTCCATCGGAATTCCGATCCCCGTGTCGCTCACCGAAAAATGCAACAAAATATCCGGCTCGCCATGCGCTTCCGTAACTACCCGCAGCACCACTTCTCCATGCTCGGTAAACTTGATCGCGTTGCCCACCAGGTTCACCACGATCCGCCGCAGCCGGTCCGGATCCCCAATCAACTGGTCCGGCACATCCGGCGCAAAACGCGAGGCCAGCTCGATCTCTTTCTCCTGCGCGCGCGGCGCCAGCGATTTCAGCGTGTCCTCGATCGTCTCGCGCAGCGGAAATTCCACGCGTTCCAGCTTTTCCTTGCGCGCTTCTGCTTTTGAAAAATCCAGAATGTCGTTGATCAAATTCAGCAGCGACGCTGCCGAACTTTTCACCGTAGCCAGAAATTCGCGCTGCTCGGTGGACATTTTCGTTTCCAGCGCCAGCTCCGTCATGCCGATGATGGCGTTCATGGGCGTGCGTATTTCATGACTCATGTTCGCCAGGAACTCGCTCTTCGCGCGCGTGGCTTCTTCGGCTTTCTCCTTCGCCGCTTCCAGCTCTTTCACCAGCTGCGCCAATCGCCGCGCGTCCGCTTGCTGCGCGTTGCGCGCTGCTTCGAGAAAATCGGCGTACATCTTCAGTTCCATTTCCGCCCGGCGCCGCTCGATGAATTGCCCGATCTGGCTGCCGATGGAATCGAACATCTCCATCAAATCCGGCTCCAGCTTGCGTATTTGGCGACTGGAAAATTCGATCACCCCTGCGACGTGTTCGCCGACGCGTATCGGAAATGCAAACGAAGCGTGCAGTCCTTCGGCAATCGCAAAAGGCACGCGCGGAAAATTTTCCACCTGCGGCAGATCCGCCATCCACATCGGCTGCGATGTTTCCCACACGTGCCCGGGAACGCCTACGGACCTCGGATACGCCGATTCCCGCGTGGCCTGGACGAATTGCGGAAAACTCAGGCTGGGCGGGTGCCACACATTCATGCAGCGCAAAACTCCCGCCGCTTCGTCCACGCGCCACAAAACTCCTAAATCCCAGCTCAAGCCTTCGCAAATCGCCATCAAAATCAGCGGTGCCGCAGCGTCCAACGATTCCGCTTCCGCCAGCACGCGCGTCACCGCGTAGCCCGTCGCAAGCCTGCGTTCGGCTTCCTTCCGCTGTGTAACATCGCGCGCCACCGCAAAAATTAATTTACTGTCGAGGCCCGGCGTCGCGTTCCACAGCAGCCAGCGATAGGTTCCGTCGCCGCAACGGTAACGGTTCTCAAACGAAATAACCTGTTCGCCTTCGTCAAGCCTCTCGGCTTCCACGGCCGTTCTCTCGCGGTCGTCGGGATGGACAAATTCGCTGAACGGTTTCGCGAGCAGCTCCGCGATGGGGATGCCCAGCGTCTTTTCCCACGAAGGATTGATGCGCTTGAAATATCCGTCGAACCCCGCGATGCACAACATATCCAGCGAAACGGTGAAAAGCTGGTCCAGCTCTTCTTCGGTCATGCGCCGCTCGCGAATGGCCCGCGACAAATCCGCCACGCTGCGCCGCAGCTCCATCTGCGTCACCACCAGCCGGCTAAGCGCCTTCAGCGCCTCTTTCTGCTCCGGCGATAAATCCCGCGGCACGCGGTCAATCACGCACAGCGTCCCCAGCGCGTGGCCCTCCTGCGAAATCAATGGCGCGCCGGCGTAAAAGCGAACGTTGGGATCGTCTGTAACCAGGGGATTCGTGCGAAATCGCTCATCTTCCAGCGCGTCCGGCACCACCATTACGTCCGGCTGCAGGATCGCGTGCGCGCAGAACGCCACGTCGCGCGCAGTTTCGGTTTGCTCGATTCCGATTCTTGATTTGAACCACTGCCGGTCGGAATCCACCAGACTGACCAGCGCGATCGGCGTGCCGCAGATCATCGCCGCAAGGCGCGAGAGAGCGTCGAATTCCTGCTCCGGAAATGTATCCAGGATGGCGTAGCGCTGCAGTGCTTCGAGTCGTGCCGATTCGTTCTCAGGTGGCGGCGCTTTCATGGCAGGCGGGAACGAACCCGACTGCGCGCCATATTATGGCCGCGCCCAGTCCAAGTCAACGCCAGCGCGCAGCCGCACGGGGGCACCGTCGGCCCGCAGTTACGCCTGGTCAGAAAGATAGGTGGGCGACGACAGCGTAAAGATGTACTTGTTGCCCTGCGCGAGCAGCGCCCATTCCAGCAAGCGCCCGCGCTGGTTATGCAGAAAATATTCGAACCACTCATTTTCGACGAGCTGCGGAATCACTACCACAATCCGCCGCTGCGGATTTTCCTTCGATAGCTTCAATACGTACTGCACCACCGGAACGATTACGAACCGATACGGTGAAGGAAGCAGCGTCAAGGTGGGCGGCTCCTGGCCCGCTGCCTGGAATGGCGCTTCGATGTAACGCGGCCACACATCGCGCAGCATTTCGCCGCTGTCGGACGATTCCACATGCACCGCGATAATTTCCGACGAAATCCGGGAAGCAAACTCCAGAGCCTGCTTGGTAACACTGCTCCAGCGGTCAATTGGAACCACCGTGATCGGCGGCGACTTTTGGTTCGCGGGCTCGGCCGGCGAGCAGGTCCAAGTGGCCAGCGTGACGGCGTGATAATGTTTCCGCACGACGCGAAAAAAGAAAATCAAAAAAGGAATGAAAATCACGGTGATCCACGCGCCGCTGGTGAATTTCGCCACCAGCACTACCAGCACGGTAATCCCCGTGACCGACGCTCCCAGCCCGTTGATAAATACGTTCCTCAGCCAATTCGGCCCGCGCTTTTTGACCCAATGCCTCACCATGCCGGCCTGCGACAGCGTGAACGCCAGAAACGCCCCCACCGCATACAACGGAATCAGCCGGTCGGTCACTCCGCCAAAAACAATCAGCAAAAAACCAGTGGCCACCGCCAGCACGGTAATCCCGTAGGTGTATACCAATCGCCGCCCGCGATACGCGAACACGTGCGGCAGGTAGTTGTTCTGTGCGATGGCACGGCAGAGCCGCGGAAAATCCGCAAACGCGGTATTGGCGGAAAGCGAAAGCACCAGCAAAATCGCGGCGATCGTCACGTAATAGAAGACGCCCTTGCCGAAGACCGCCAGCAGCAGCATCGCCAGGATGCTCTGGTAACCCGGCTGGCCGGGATCGGTGGCGGCGATGCCGTAAATCTTCACCAGGTAGGAAATTCCCGCGAGCAGGACAGCCAAAAGAAAAATGATGATGGTCAGCGTGCGCTGCGCGTTCTTCTGGCCCGGCTCGCGAAAAGCTTTCACGCCGTTGCTCACAGCCTCCACGCCCGTCAGTGCCGTGCAACCACTCGCAAACACTTTCAGCAGCAGCCAGAAACTCACCAACTCGGTCGCAGGTGCCGGCACCGGTAATGGTGACAGCGGCGCTGGATGTCCGCCGCTCAGCACCACTCGAATCACCCCTGCGGCAATCAGGATCAACAGCGTACCCACAAAAAGGTAGGTGGGAATCATGAACGCGACCCCAGTGTCGTGCACGCCGCGTAAATTCAAAACCATGATCAGCACAAGAATCGCCACGCACAGCAACACCGTATGCGGCTGCAACGACGGCACCGCGGAAACGAGCGCGCCAACCCCGGCGGAGATCCCCACCGCCGCGGTTAGAATGTAATCGGTGAGCAGCGCCGCTGCTGCCAGCAGGCTGGCAGAGGCGCCCAGATTGAATCGCGCCACGGTGTACGACCCGCCCCCCGATGGATAGGCTTGGATTGTCTGCAGGTAGGAAACATAAACGATGATCAGCAGCGTGATAATCGCCAAGCTGACCGGCAAAATGTAGCGCACGCCCAGAAGACCCAGCGGAATCAGCAAACTCAGAGCCGCTTCCGGCCCGTATGCCGCGGAACTCAGTCCATCCAAACCGAAAATGGAAACGCCCGCGCCCGGCCCAATCTGCTCCGCGCGCTCGTCCGAAGTTTTCAACGGCTTGCCCACAATCAAATCAATAATGTTCACGGAGGCGGATCCCAGAGGATTTAAGAAGGTTACATTTGTAACGACCTGCCCGCGAAAGTCAACCATCACACGCCGCCCACCGCCGTGCTGGACGACAAGGTGTGGAATTCGATCGAGGTGGGGTTAACAGGCAAACCTGCCCCACAGTCGGTTGTGCCTTTTATTTCTGCACTCTGCCACTTTCCCGGTGTTCTCTTCATCTTACATTCCAGCACTCGGTCTGAGTTTCATATCCATAGGCGGATTCCATCTCGAGTCAGAGAGGTAATCAAAATGAGCAACGAATCAGGGAAGGACGCTCTGACGCGCAGGGGTTTTCTGGGCGTGGGCTCGGCAGCTCTCGCCGCCGCGAGCGTGCTCGCCAGCGAAAAGTCAGCAGCGCAGGAACAGGCCCCCTATCAACAGAAAAGCAATCGTAGTTCGAGCGACCCAGGTCCCACCAATCCCGCGCTCGACGCGGCCAATCCCGACTCGAACAGTCCGCCGCAAACTGACGCCGGTGGCGTGCAAACTTTCAAGTACCCTTTTTCGCTTGCGCACAAGCGAATGCAAGAAGGCGGCTGGTCGCGCGAAGTCACACAACGCGAACTCGCGGTCTCCAAAACTCTCGCTGGCGTGGACATGCGCCTCACCGCCGGCGGCGTCCGCGAGCTGCATTGGCACACGGCAGCGGAATGGGCGTATATGCTCTACGGCACCGCGCGCATCACCTGTATCGATGCCGACGGCAAAAGTTTCGTAACCGACGTGAAAGAAAACGAGCTGTGGTTTTTCCCGCCGGGCATTCCGCACTCGATTCAGGGCCTTGCGCCCGACGGCTGCGAATTCCTGCTGGTCTTCGACGACGGCAATTTTTCGGAGTACGAGACCGTGCTCTTGACCGACTGGATGGCGCACACGCCCACGGACGTAGTCGCGAAAAATTTCGGAGTCAGCGAAAAATCCCTCGCCAGCATGCCCAAGAAAGAAAAGTTCATTTTTCAGACCGCGGTCCCCGGCCCGCTCGCGGAAGATAAACGCATCGCCGCGGGCGCACTTGGTCCCTCGCCCATTGATTTCGCTTTCCGCACCATGGATATGCCTCCGACCAAGAGCAACAAGAGCGGCGATGTCCGCATCATTGACGCGAAAAACTTTAATGTCACCACCACTGCCGCCGCCATCGTCACCGTAAAGCCCGGTGGCGTGCGCGAGCTGCATTGGCACCCCAATGCCGACGAATGGCAATATTTCTTTGGCGGCAAGGGGCGCATGACCGTCTTCACCACCGGAGGCCGGGCGCGCACGATGGATTTCGAAACCGGCGACGTTGGCTACATCCAAAAAACGTTGCCGCACTACGTGGAAAACACCGGCTCGACCGACCTGAAATTCCTGGAGATGTTCAAGAGCAGCTACTACCAGGACCTCTCGCTCTCCGAGTGGCTCTCGCACACTCCGCCCGAACTTGTCGCGGCCCACTTGAATCTCGATCAAGCCACGCTGGATTCGATACCGCGCGAAGAAACGGTAATCATGCCCGAGTAGCATGAACAACATAACCGCACCCAGCAGACACTCAGATTCGGTGGCGGCCACACTGGCACCGTGCCGAAGCCCTTGCTAGACTCGCCAGCGCTTCTGATTTGTGCGGCGCTCCGCGGAGGCACGCTCATGCACGGCAGGTTTGCTGCAGCGGTCTTGATCCTGGTCATTCTTCTTGTCGCTGCGCGCGCAACTCGAGCGCAACGCCAATCGCCTGATACCGCGCCACATCCCTGGTATCAGCACGCCGTGTTTTACGAAATCTATCCGCGCAGCTTCATGGATAGCAATGGCGACGGCATCGGCGATCTGAACGGCATCGCAGCAAAGCTCGATTACTTGAAAGCTCTCGGGGTGGACGCCATCTGGATCGCGCCGTGCTTCCCGTCACCGCAAGTGGATTTCGGCTACGATGTTTCCGACTACCAAAATATTGATCCGATGTTCGGCACGCTCGACGATTTCGACCGTCTGCAAAAGTTAGGTGAAGCGCACGACATCAAGATCATTCTCGACTTCGTCGTGAACCACACTTCCGACCAGCATCCCTGGTTCCTCGATTCCCGTTCTTCGCGCAGCGCGCCGAAACGTGATTGGTACATCTGGCGCGAAGGCAAAAGTGGGAATCCGCCCAACAACTGGATCTCGAATTTCGGCGGCTCAGCGTGGCAGTGGGACAGCACGACCCAGCAGTATTATTACCATTATTTTTACGTGCAGCAACCCGACCTGAACTGGCGCAATCCGGCGGTCGTTGATGCCATGTATGGCACCACCGAGTGGTGGTACCAACGCGGCGTCGCCGGCTTCCGGCTCGACGCCGTGGATTCGCTCTACGAAGATCCTGCGCTACGCGACAATCCCGTGCTGCCCGGCACCAACGACTTCGGCGATCCCAAGATCGAAAACAAGTACACCCAGGCTTTACCCGAAGTGCACACGGCCCTGCAAGGCCTGCGTACCGTCGCCAACAAATACAACGCGGTCCTGATCGGCGAAACCTGGACGGACAACGTCGCGCAGCTGGAACCTTATTACGGCGCCGCGAACGACGAGTTGCAGATGCCGATGGACCTGCTGCTGACGAAACTGAAATTTTCCGCGCCGGTTTTCCGCGAGCACATTGATGCCGTCGAGGCCACAGGCGAGTGGCCCGTCTTCGTCATCGGAAATCACGACATCGTCCGTTCCTGGAATCGCTACGGCGATGGCCAGCACAACGATCAGGTCGCCAAAGACATGGCGGCGATGTTCCTCACCCTGCGCGGCACGCCCATCCTGTATTACGGCGATGAAATCGGCATGCAGAATAACGATCCCACGCGCCGCGAAGACGTGAAAGATCCCATCGGCCGCCTGGGATGGCCGAAAGAGAAAGGCCGCGATGGCGAGCGCACTCCGATGCAGTGGAACAGCGAACCGAATGCCGGATTTACAACCGGTACGCCGTGGAACTCGATTCCGGAAACCTACAAGACTTACAACGTCGCGGATGAGCTAAAAGATCCGAACTCCATCCTGAACTGGTACAAGCAGCTGCTCGCTTTGCGCCGCTCCAACCTGGCGCTGCTCGATGGCGACTACTTCGGCTTGAATGAAAAGGATCCGAATGTATTGTCGTATCTGAGGAAGAGCGCAACCGATGCGCTGATTGTCATCATCAACATGTCCGCCGCACCGCAAACGGTAAACTTTAGACTTTCGAAACAACGCCTCAACGTAAAGTCAGCGAAGACTCTGCTCACCACCCAGCCGTCGCTGCAAAATAATTCCTCCGTCGCGCAAATCTCGCTCGAGCCCTTCGCCGTGTACATCGCGTCGCTAAAATAATAGAGCGTACTTCGCACGCGCGACGGACGCCCGTCGCGACATGCCCGCCTGCGCACTCGGTGTACAATTCTCCTGCTGTGAATTTCCAAAATGAAAACGCCAGCCGCTCATCCTGCATCCATAATTTCTTGAGAATCTCTCTACCACGGGTCCTGCTCCTGTTGTTCGCCACAACCTGGGCCGCATCCCCGCAGGAAAATCAAACCACGCCGCAGCCGCCAACCGAGCCGTCGCAGGCATTGGTTGCGACGCCCACGTTTTACCGCGACGTCCTGCCCATCCTGCAGCAGCATTGCCAAAGCTGTCATCGCGCCGGCGAAATCGGTCCGATGCAGCTCATGTCCTACGCGCAAACGCGCCCCTTGGCGCGCGCCGTCGCCGATTCCGCTGCCAAACGCGAAATGCCGCCCTGGTTCGCCGATCCCGCCGTCGGACATTTCTCGAACGATCCTTCACTGACGCAACAGGAAATTGACACGCTCGTTTCCTGGGTGAACGCGCAAGCGCCCGCCGGTGATCCGCACTCGGCGCCCCCGCCGCGCCCGTGGCCGGAAGGCTGGATGATTCCGCAACCGGACGCGATCGTGCGCATGCCCAAACCAGTCGCGCTTCCCGCGCACGGCGATATTGACTACACCTACGAGATCGTCCCGACCGGCTTCACCGAAGACAAATGGGTGCAGATGTCCGAAATTCAACCGTCCAGTCGCGCAAACGTGCATCACGCCGTCGTCTACGTTCGTCCGCCCAATTCCAATTGGCTGCGCCACGCGCCCATCGGCGTTCCCTTCACTGGCGCGGACATGACCGACGAACAAGACCGCCAGGACGCGCACTTCACGCAAGCCGACATCTTGCTCGTGTATGCTCCCGGGAGTTCGCCGGACAGTTGGCCCGAAGGCACGGCGAAATTCGTCCCGGCCGGCTCCAGCCTGGTATTTCAAATGCACTACATGGCGCACGGCCACGCCACCAGCGATCAATCCAGCATCGGCATCATTTTCGCCAATCACCCGCCGCAACAACGCGTGCTGACACTGCAACTAACCAACGATCGCTTCGTTATCCCGCCGGGCGTAAACGATTATCGAGTCGAAGTCCACGGTTCGCTGCCGAACGACGCGGTGCTGCTAAGTTTTTTCCCGCACATGCACCTGCGCGGAAAACGTTTCGAATACAATATTTTGCGCCCAAACAAATCCGCCAAGCCTCTGCTGCGCGTAAACTACAATTTTTACTGGCAACTGAGCTACCGCCTCGCCGAGCCGCTCGCGTTGCCCGCCGGCACCGTGCTGCAAGCTGTCGCCTGGTACGACAACTCCAAAAATAATCCGCACAATCCCGATCCTGACGCCGCTGTCCGCTGGGGCGATCAAACCTACGATGAAATGATGGTCGGCTTCTTCGACGTAGCAGTCCGCGCCGATCTGGACAAGCCCCACTACTTCCTCCGCTCCAGCGATCCCCCGGCGCCACAGCGTTGACGTCGCCAAAACAACCTACGCAGCGCGACGCCCACCGCAAGAATTTCTTCAACGTTGACATTCCCGCCGTAAGCAGCGGAATATGGCTGCTGGAACCGCCCGGTAGCCCAGCGGCCTTGACGAAACCTAACTTCCCCGTCGCGCATCTCATTACACAGGAGGGCTCAAGTCATGCAGCTGGTCCGGAGCCTCACGAACATGAACGTCTTCAAGCGTATAGCAGCCAGCTCTAATATTCGTTCGCTTTCAGCCCGGCAAATTCTCGCCTGCCTGCTGGCATTATCGCTGTTGCTTCCGGTGTTGCCGCAAACTGTGTCCGCCGCCCAGGACGATGCGCAGGCCCAGGCGCAACCCTCGCAAGCGCCGCCCTACACGCAGCAAACACCAGAGCAGTTGCAGCAGCTCGTAGCACCCATCGCGCTCTACCCGGATTCGCTCGTGGCGCAGGTTCTCGCGGCGGCTACTTTTCCCGCCGAGATCGTCGAAGCCGACCGCTGGGTGCAATCCAATCCCGATCTGAAGGGCGACGCGCTCGCGAAGGCTGTGGACCAGCAATCCTGGGACCCCAGCGTGAAGGCCCTCTGCGCGTTTCCCACCGTGCTGGGAAACATGGACAAAAATATCTCCTGGACCTCGTCTCTGGGCGACGCCTACTACAACCAGGAACAGAACGTAATGGACGCGATTCAGGTGATGCGGCAGAAAGCGCAGCAAGCCGGCAATTTGAAGGACACGCCGCAGCAGACCGTCCAGACGCAAGGCTCAGACATCGTCATACAGCCCGCTTCACCGGACGTTGTATACGTCCCTGCGTATGACCCCTGGCTGGTTTATGGATATCCCGTCGTAGCCTGGCCTGGTTGGTATCCGTATCCCGGAATCTGGTTCGGCGGCCCGTCTATTTATTGGGGAGGAATCGGTTTCGGTATCGGTTTCTGGGGCGGGTACGGATGGGGTTGGGGCCACTGGGGCGTCGGCTGGGGCGGTCGCGGCGTAATCTACAACAATAATCGCTACTACTCCCGCAGCAATACCTTTTACAACCGAAACAATTACTACCGTGCGGGAGGTGAACGCGGTGTCGCGAACAACGTGCAACGCGGCGGCGGGAACAACGTGCAACGCGGCGCCGGGAATGTCTACAACAATCCCGGCGGCCGGGACACTCCTTTTCACGGAAATAATCAGGCCGCGCGGGGATTCGATCAAGGCCGCGGTCAGACCGGCACCCGCTCCAGCGGCTTCAGCGGCTATGACCATGGCGGCGAGGCGCGCAGTTATTCTTCGCGCGGCAGTGCCAGCTTCGGTGGCGGTGGTGGCGGATTCCACGGCGGTGGCGGCGGTCACGGCGGCGGCCATCGCTAATCAAATTCCTAAAATGTTCCTACTGTTAAAACATTCGTAACAGTTCGCGAAGGAAAGTAGCGGGGCATTCGCGCGACTTATTAAAACGGAGAACAGACCTATGCGGCAAACGAACCTGAATTTTGCAGCTCGGCAGTGGGGCAATCTTCGAAAATTCGCAGCAGTCGCTATCCTCTTCCTGGGCTCAATGCCCGCCATCTCCCAGGCGCAGCAGCAGGGCCAGAAAACCTTCGCATCCGCCGAAGAAGCCGGCAATGCGCTCTTCAACGCGACGCAGAGCAACGATGAAAAGGCCATGCTCGATATCTTCGGCCCGGACGGCAAACAGGTCGTTTATTCCGGCGACGACGTCCAGGACAAGGAGATGCACGCCAACTTCGCGAAAAAGTATGAGCAAATGCATCGCCTGGTGAACGAACCCGACGGCACCACCACGCTATACATCGGCGCGGAGAATTGGCCTGCGCCCATTCCGCTGGTGCACAAGGGTAACGTGTGGTATTTCGACACCGAAGCCGGAACCAAGGAAATTCTCTACCGCCGCGTCGGCCGCAACGAAGTCACAACTATCCGCGTCTGCCAGGAACTCGTAGCGGCGCAGAAGGATTACTACTCGCAGAGTCACGACGCCTACGCGCAGAAATTCTTTAGCACCGAAGGACAGCACGACGGTCTCTACTGGAAAGCAGCGGCGGGCACTGCGCAAAGCCCGATCGGTCCACTCATCGCCTCCGCCGTGGCCGAAGGTTACGAAAACATTCCCGAAGGCGGACCCACCCCGTTCCACGGCTACTACTTCCACATCCTCTACGCCCAGGGACACCATGCCCCCGGCGGCTCGAAAAACTATATCGCCGCCGGCAAAATGAAGGGCGGCTTCGCGTTCGTGGCTTATCCCGCGGAATACCGCTCATCTGGCGTGATGACTTTCATCGTCGGCAGCAACGGTGTCGTATACGAGAAGGATCTGGGCAAGAACACCGAATCCATCGTCAAAGCCATGAAGAAATTCGATCCCGATTCCAGCTGGCACAAAACCGAAGTCCCCCAGGAACAATCCGCCAGCGAACAAAAGTAAGTGGCTCGCCGCGCGATACGACATACCAACGCACGCGATCCCGTATCGTAAAGACCTACGGCCGTGCGGCAGGGACTTGCGCGCGCAGGGCCATGGCTCTTGCTTCGAGAATGCCTGCGTCCGTCGGCCGATTCACTTTGCGCAGTAATCCCGCGGTGTTTTCCAGACTTTCCGCGACCCCCAGCCATTGCACCGACCCAGGACTGTTACTGTTCATCCGATCCATCATCTCGATCAGCCACGCGGCAAACGATTCCGGGCCGGAGTAATCGCCGTGGTCGCGCATGCTCTGCGCGCGCGCCGCCACATTCTTCGCTTCCTCCGTTCGTCCCTTCAGACGCACGATCGTCGCATAGTCTGTCAGTGAATCGGCAGCCTGGCTGTAAGCAACTCCAAAACCCTGCTGTAAGGCGACGGCTTCCAGTCCCACCAGGCCCCACTTCATGTTTGCGATGTCCTCATCTTTCATCTGCGCAGCCTGTTGCTTCAGACGCAGTTCCCGCGCCTGGCTATCGACCGCCGCCGCTTCCGCCTCGCGGTTCAATTTACGCAAGAAGGCCGCATAGTTTTGCCGGGCGATGATCGCCGCATCAGGTTGTGCGCTCTGGTCCCAGAACCCGATGCGTCGCAGGTAGTACGGTTCTGCTTCCGCAAACTTGCCCTGCGCTTCGTCGAGCCTGATCAGCTCATCGAAAATCATGGCGATCCGCACACTCTGCGGTTTGTCGTTCTTTTCGGTAACGGCCAGCACTCGCTGGTAGGTCTGCTCCGCCTGCGAATATTTCTTTTCCTCGTCATAGAGCCGCGCGAGCCGCCCGAGCGGCTCCATCATTTCGGCATCCTCAGCCCCGCGAGCATCCTGAATCACCAGCACCGCGCGCAACGCCGAGTCCTCCGCCTCCACATTTTTTCCCTGGATGTGCTGCACGCGGCTCAGCGCATCGTATAACCCGGAAACCTGAAAATCTCTATCCGGGCGTTCCTGCACCCGCGCGCTGCTCACAATGCGCTGGTAAGTTTGCTCCGCATCCGCATACTGCCGCGCCGCCTCCTGTGCCCCGGCTAATAGGCACCGCTCTGTGAACACGTTTGGATTGTCGGGTCCCAAAATCACTTCCTTGATCGCCACCTCCCGCGCAAAAAGAGGCACGGCCTCAGAGTCTCGGCCGGACATCGAATACACCCGCGCGAAATTTCCCAGCACCGTGGCCAGCTGAGGATCTTTCGGCCCATTCGCTTTTTCCAGAATGGCAATCGCGCGCTTGTAATACTCCTCCATCTCACCGTACTTCGCGTATTGGAACTGCATCTGGTACAAGCTGGCGATCCCGGCGAGCGTAACGCCGATATCCGGATCGTTAGCTGGCAGCGCCTTCTGTTGAATCTCGAGCGCGCGCTCTGCAAAGTTCTGCGCTGCAGCGAGTTTTCCGGCCTTCATGTAAACCGATGCAAGCGTATCCAAAGCATTGGCGACCTTGCGCGGATCCGGCGGAGTAGCGGCCTCCAGGATCTTTAGGGCGCGCTGCGCCAGCGGCTCGGCCGCGGCAAAATTATCCTGTGCGCTGCGGATGGACGCCAGATCGTCCAGGCTGACCGCGACGCGTGAATCGTTCGGTCCCCACGCTTCTTCCGCGGTCTGTAACATTTCTTCGGCGATGGGCAGCACCTCCGCGTATTTCTCCCGCGTGTAGAGATTTTTCACCCGCGTGTTAAGCGTTTCCCAATGCGATTCCTGTGCCAGCACAGGCATCGTCGCGCAGAACGCCAGCAGGCACAGCGGGAGTAATCGAGACACGCGCACCGAACCAGGAAGGCTCTTCATCGTGCGTTGCGCAACGCCGGCGGACGAATTTTGTGAAGCCGTCTGCGAGTTGATGAAGGAAAAGAAAGGCATGAGCTATCGCGAATGCGGAAGCTTGGCTTTGCTCGCGGCGAGATTCCAGATAAATGCGCCCACCGCCAAAATCAGAAACGCGCCCACCCCACCGAAATCCTGCATCGTAAGCTCCGCCGGGGTCGGGCTGGCCGTGGTCGCGGCCCAACCCAAATACACGCGAACCGTTTCCAGCACCGCAAAAAGCGTGCACACAAAATGAATCCGCGTCGGCGATTGTTCGAATACGCGCCTAGCCGTGAGCTCAAGCCCCGCGTACATTAGCGCAAACAGCGCGAACGGCGCTGCCACCATCAGCCACAAAGCCGCAATCTGCACCTGCTGGATCTGTCCCTCTCGCATTACGGGCAAGCGCGACTTCAGAACTCCCGCCATAAGCAGAATCGTTTCGATCACCACGAAAAACGCCGCCGCGATTCCGAAGAGCCGCGCGGGCGAGCTCGGCCAGCCGAATATTTCAGCGGGTTTATCCGCAGCCGCCAGTGGTGTCATCGCGCGCTTCCCTCCCGGACATAACTCCAGATCACATTCCCCAAGAAGATCACGTGCCCAAAAATATAAATCGCCAGCAGCGCGTTCTCCGTAAAGGCCGGGTTCGAAGGCGTCGTAAGTCCCCTGCCGTTCGCGTAATAAATTCCCCACAAACCGCTCAGTAGCAACAGAAAGCAACCCAACGACTGGACGTACCCCAGCGTCACGTTAAGGTCGTGCTTGGTGAGTCCCTGCACCAGCTGATATTCCGCGAAGAAAAGTGCGAAGGCCACCAGCGAGAAGAAAAAGAAAATCGCCAAATCGTGCAGCCACGGTAGCCGCACATAGCCAGGCCGCATGCGGCTGGCCTGCGCGATGATCGCAGCTCCCCAGCCGACCAAACAGAAATTAATGACGATGCGCAGCACCGCCTTGGGAGCGGGCATTGGAAGAGACATGTCGGGCTGACCCCTCATCCGACTTTATCTTCCAAAGTTACCATCCGCGCGTTTCCATAAGCGCGCAGATCCCGCGCACGATGCCGAATCATTAACGTCGCAGCGTAATCTCACGGCTCGTTGAGACATACCTCGCGAGTCACCCCGAACGGAGTCCTGCGCTTTTTCTTTCGCGCCGTAGTTCGGCGGGCGCGGGACGCAGCGAGGGATCTGCTTTCCCCCGCCGCCGATCATCGCGCTCTGGCCGCCTGCGTTTCTCCCAACCACTCATCAATCCGCCCCCGTGCCTTCTGCAAATGTTCCGGGTCGCCTCCAAAACCAAACCGCACGAACCCTTCCATCCCGACCTGGTCGCCCGGCACCAGCAGCACGCTTTTTTTCACGCGCAGCTCTTCCGCCATCAGCGCCGAGTTCCTGCCGTCGCGCAATCCGGCCCAGGCGATCGCGCCAGCCTTCGGCGCCACGTGTGAAAACGTCTCCGCATGCGCGTCCAACCACGCCCGCAGCGGCGGATAATTGCGCCGCACGAATTCCCGCGTGCGATTTAAAATCCACGCGCGCCGTTCAGGCTCCAGAGCCACCGAAGCCAGCCGGTCCGTGAGCATCGAAGGCCCGATGCTGGTGTAGTCGTGATAACTCCACAGTTTCTCGATCACATTCGGTGCGCCGATCACCCATCCCGTGCGCAATCCCGGCAAGCTGAACGCTTTCGAAAGCCCCGCCGTGCACAACATGCGTTCGTAACTGCCCCACATCGTCGCCGTCATCGCGTCATCGAATTCCGCGCCGCGATACACCTCGTCCGAGATAATCCACGCCCCCACTTTCGCGGCAGCCGCCACCACTGCCGCGCGCATGTCTTCGCGCAACACCGCTCCCGTGGGATTGCTGGGGTTGCAAATCGCGATCAATTTCGTTTTCGGCGTCACGACCCGCGGCAGATCGTCCACATTGATGCCCCAGTCCAGCGCTTCGCGCAACCAAAGCGGCTTCACCGTCGCGCCCATCGCCCGCGCCACGCCCGCGATCTGCATGTAATTCGGCATCATGAACACCACTTCGTCGCCCGGCTCAATCAGCGACCAGGTGGACACGTAATTCGCCTCCGACCCGCCGCAAGTCACCAGCACATTTTCCGCGCTCGCGCCCGGATACAGTTCCGCGATCCGCGAACGCAATTCCTCGCTGCCATTCGTCTGCGGATACAGCTGCTGCACATCCAATATTTTCCGCAGCTGCTCGGGATCCGGCACCAGCTCCGCCGTCGTCAGCGGCTGCACCCCGCTCTCGGAAATATTCAGCTCGACTTTGTTCTCCCACACCGATTGCCAGCGTTCCAGCT
This sequence comes from Acidobacteriota bacterium, assembly GCA_013289715.1. Lineage (GTDB taxonomy): Bacteria > Acidobacteriota > Terriglobia > Acidiferrales > UBA7541 > Palsa-295. Next base: position 30,392 of record JABCZJ010000021.1, read on the forward strand.
CAAACGGTTCAATCTGCATTTCCTTCACCTCGGCCCGGCCACGAAATCGCGCCCCAACTGACGCGCCAGAAATGTAGCGAAGTCGTCCGCATTCCCCAAGCGATTTTGTCGCGCTGCCCGCCGCGAATCCCACATCACCCCCGTTGCTAACGTCATCCTGAAAAACTACAATCGCTTGTCACTTTTAGCCGGAGGAACTGCGTAATTTAATATGATTCCTCGCCGCATCATCTTCGCCGCGCCGTTCCTGGCATTCGCGATGCTCTGCTTATTTCCCGGTGTGGCGTCCGCGCAATCCTCCGCTCCCGACGCCACCTGGCGCTTCGCCGTCTCCGGCGATTCCCGCAATTGCGGTGACGTCGTCATGCCCGCCATCGCGGCCGGCGTGCAAAAAAGTGCTGCCACCTTCTACTGGCACCTCGGCGACTTCCGCAAAAACTCCGACTTCGACGAAGACATCGAGCATCAGCCCGAGCACCTCGCCAAGCCCCTGAGCATCAGCGCCTATCAACAAACCGTCTGGGATGATTTCCTGCAGAATCAAATCGCCGCCTTTGGCTCGCTGCCTGTTTTCCTCGGCATCGGAAATCACGAAACCGTTTGGCCGCACACCCGTGAAATGTACCTGATTCAATTCGCCGACTGGCTCGAAACGCCCGTACTTCGAAAACAACGTCTCGGCGACGACCCAAACGCCCACAGGCTCACCACCTACTACCACTGGATTCAAGACGGAGTGGATTTCATTACCCTCGACAACGCCGTCAACAACGAATTCGACGCGGACCAGCTCAAGTGGTTCGAAAAAATTCTCGCGCGCGATGCTGGCAATCCGGAGACTCACACCATCGTCGTCGGTATGCACGAGGCCCTGCCCGACTCCATCGCCGCGAATCACGCCATGGACGATTCGCCCGCCGGCGTTGCCAGCGGCCGCCGCGTTTATGCGGACCTGCTGAAAGCGCAGAACGAATCGCACAAGCTCGTCTACGTCCTAGCCAGCCACCAGCATTTCTATATGGCTGGCGTTTTCAACACAGCATACTGGCGCGAACACGGCGGCGTGCTACCCGGATGGATTGTCGGCACTGCGGGAGCAGTTCGTTACGCCCTGCCGCCAGAAAAATCAGACGCGCAAGCCGCCGCGACCAATGTTTACGGCTTTCTGCTCGGCGCTGTGCGGCCAAGCGGCGAAATTAATTTCACGTTTCACCAGCTGAACGAATCCGACGTCCCGCCCGCAGTCGTCGCAACCTACAAACCCGAATTCGTTCACTGGTGCTTCGCGGAAAACTCCGCTACTCGCTAGCGCATTCTAAAATCTAGGAGCGACTCCCATGACCACCGCACCCGGACCTGCCAACGTTACTCCCGAGCGTATCTTCGAAACGCTGAACGCCTACCAAAAAACCGCCGCGCTGAAAACCGCAATCGAGCTGGACGTATTTTCAGCCATCGCCGCCGGCGCCACGACGCAAGCCTCCATCGCCAAACGCTGCGAATGCAGCGAGCGAGGCATCCGCATTCTGTGCGACTACCTGGTCATCAACGGATTCCTGCTCAAAAACGGCCAGGAATATGCCCTCGCCGATGATTCCGCCGTATTTCTCAATCGCCGCTCGCCGGCTTACATGGGCGCGGCCGCCAACTTCCTGGCGCTGCCGGAAATGATGAACCTCTATCAGGATCTCACCGCGATTGTTCGCGCCGGCACTTCGCTAAAGGGCGAGCAATCCACCGCGGCGCCGGACAGTTCCAAATGGGTGGAATTTGCGCGTTCCATGAGCGGCTTGCAGGGCATCAACGCCAAGGCCGTCGCCGAAACGCTCCAGGCCAGCGCCGGTGAAAAATGGAAAGTGCTCGACGTCGCCGCAGGCCATGGCATGTACGGCGTCACCATCGCCAAACAGAATCCCAACGCGGAAATTTTCGCCCTGGATTGGCCGGAAGTATTGAAAGTGGCCCACGAGAATGCCAAAGGTGCAGGCGTGGCCGCGCGCCATCACCACATACCCGGCAGCGCGTTCGAAGTGGATTTCGGGAAGGATTACGACATCGTGCTGCTAACCGGCTTTCTGCACCATTTCGATCCGCAAACGATTGACACGATCTTGCGCAAGGCTCACGCCGCGCTGAAGCCAAATGGTCGCGTGGTTACCGTGGAATTCGTGCCCAACGAAGACCGCGTCTCGCCGCCCATCCCCGCCTCCTTCAGCATGCTCATGCTCGGCAACACGCGCGGCGGCGACGCCTACCCCTATTCCGAATACGATCAAATGTTCCGCAAAGCAGGCTTCACACTGAACGAACTGCGGCACGGCCCAGGCCCGCAAAGCTTCATAATTTCTAGAAAATAACCGCAGGGAACGAAGGACATCTCGCGAATGGCTGCCTCAAAAGGGGTGTTGCTCGGAAGGCGCGGCTCGAAATGCCGCGACGCAGCAGCGCCACAGGCGGGGCATAAGCTAGCCCACCCCGGAAGGGGTAGGAAATGATGAAAAAAAGATCAGGAGCGCCGTAGCTGCGACACAGCCATCGCATATGCCGCGACGACCCGCACGCACCTGCTGGCAATCGCACTGCGGCGAAATGCAGAGGCCTTCAACAGAAGAACGTAACTTGCACTCAGCTTTTCTCAGCCCCACCAAACGCCAGCGTCAAAAGCGTGTGCTGCTCCATCTCATGCGCCTTGTGCGAACCTGTCGCCGGGCTCGCGCTCGCCGAACGCTTGATCGAAAGCACTCCGCGCCCGCGCGCCAATCGTTCGAGCCGCGGCAGCAAAAACGCCAGCGCGCCCATATTCGCCGGCTCTTCCTGCACCCACACAAACTCCCGCGCCTTCCTGTGGCGATCCATCTCCGCCGCCAATTCCGCTTCGGGAAAGGGATACAGCTGCTCCAGAAAAATAATCGCCGTGGAAGAATCCTTGCGCCGCTTCCGCTCCGCCATCAATTCGTGCCCGATTTTTCCCGTGCATAGCAGCACGCGTTCCGCCGAACCATCCCCGCGATCCGGAATCACCGTCTGAAATCGCGCCGCGCCCAAATCCGCCAGCGAGGAAGAAGCCGCCGGATTCCGCAACATGCTTTTCGGCGTGAACACCACCAGCGGCTTGCGCCAAGCGCGTAAGGCCTGCCTCCGCAGCAAATGAAAATACTGCGCCGCCGTCGTCGGCTGGCAAATCTGCATATTGTCTCGCGCCGCCAATTGCAAAAATCGCTCGATGCGCGCGCTGGAATGCTCCGGCCCCTGCCCCTCATAACCGTGCGGCAGTAGCAGCACCACACCCGACAGCAAATTCCACTTGTCCTCACCGGCGGAAATAAATTGGTCAATGATAATCTGCGCGCCGTTCGCAAAATCCCCGAACTGTGCTTCCCACAAAACCAGCGCCTCCGGAAAATCGCGGCTGAAGCCGTATTCGAATCCCAGCACCGCTGCTTCCGACAGCGTCGAATTGATGGCCTCGAACCAAGCTTCGCCGTGCCCCAGATGCTGCAGCGGCACGTACTCCTCTTCCGTTTCGATATCAATCAGCGCCGCGTGCCTCTGATTAAATGTCCCGCGGCGGCTGTCTTGTCCACTCAACCGCACCGGCACGCGCTGTTTCAGCAGCGAACCAAACGCCAGCGCTTCCGCCATTCCGTAATCCAGCGGCCGCTTGCCCTGTGCCATTTCCAGCCGCTGCTCGAGAAGCTTTTTCACTTTCGGATGAATGTGAAATCCCTCGGGATAGCGCGCCAAAACTTCGCCGATCGCCGCCAGCTCGGCCCGCGGCACGCCCGTGTCAACTTCCAGGGCAGCGCTGTAACGCCCGCCGCGGTACGCATCCCAATAAGGCGGCAGCTTCCGCAGCGGCGGATTTTTCTCCAACTCCAGAGCCTTCTTTTGCGCCGCATCCAATTCCGCACGCACGCGCTGCACAATCGGCGCCGCGTCTACGCCGATTTTTTCGGAGTAAATCTCCCACAGTGGCGGATGCGCATCAATCTTCCGGTAACGCAAGGGCTGCGTGATCGTGGGGTCATCCACTTCGCTGTGCCCATGACGCCGATAGCCAATCAAATCCACCACCACCGGTGTCCCAAACGCATAGCGATACTCCGCCGCCAACCGCCCCACGCGCGCCACCGCGTCCGGATCTTCCGAGTTAACGTGAAAAATCGGAATCGGCAGCCGCTTGGCCAAATCCGAAGAGAATCGCGAAGATTGCGAATCGCGCGGAATCGTCGTGAACCCGATCAGATTATTCACGATGATGTGCACCGACCCGCCCACCGTGAATCCCTCGACGCCCGCCATATTCAGCGTCTCCGCGCAAACTCCTTGCCCGGCGAACGCCGCGTCTCCGTGCATCAGTACCGGCACCACATGCCGCAAGCCTGCGTCACCGCGCCGCGTCTGCTTCGCGCGCGTGCGCCCGATCGCCACCGGATCCACCGCTTCCAGGTGACTCGGGTTCGATACCAGGTGCATGCCTACTTTTTTTCCGCCCGCTGTCGAAAACTCCCCTGTTGCTCCCATGTGATACTTCACATCGCCGCCGCCCAGCACGCTGCGCGGGTCCACGTCCTCAAATCGCGCGAATACTTCCGCCGCGTCGCGCCCCACCACGTGCACCATCACGTTCAACCGCCCGCGGTGGCTCATCGAGAGCACCGCCTGCACCGCTCCCTGTTCGCACGATGCTTCCAGGATCGCGTCCAGCAACGGCAGTAGCGCCGCCTCACCCTCCAGCGAATAGCGCTTGGTTCCCAAATAACGCGTCTGCAGCACCTGCTCGAAAATTTCCGCGCGCACCAGCCATTCCAGAATTCGCCCGCGATCTACTTCCGGCGCATCTGCTTCCATGCGCGCTTGAATCCATTCCCGCTTCTCGCGCTCGGGAATGTGCATGAATTCCACGCCGATCGTCCCGCAATAAACTCGCCTCGCGGCCGCCGCGTCCGCGCCGCTCGCCTCCAGTTCCGGCAGGACCAGCGGCGCCATGTCCCCCAGCGGATCCAGATTCGCCTGCAGATATCCCCAGCGCCGGAATGCGTCCCAGACGCGCTCCTGCGCCTCCTGCGCCGCCGCGGAGTCCACAATTGTTTGCTGATCGCTCATGAATGTCCCCAAATCTTCACAACCATTTCGCTCCTCTGATTATCACGACACTATTATAACAAGGCCTGCGCACGCCCGAGAAAACCTTCGCCCGATTTTCTACCACGCTCCCAATAACCGCCGCACCAGCACCAGCTGTCCCAAATGATTCGAATTGTGATCAACCAGCAGCAAGACCTGGCGCAAAACGGTCTGCCCCGTGCCCTGCGGAATCTTAGCGAAAAGATCCGTGCGCGGATTGCTCACCAGTTTCTCCATCTCTTGCAAATCATGGAAGAACTCTTTCACGCTGTTCTCCCACTCCGCGTCATCCTTCGGCGCCAGACCTTTCGGCCAATATCCCGATGGCCAATCCGGCGATACATGTTTCGGGTTCAAAGTGAATTCCAGAATGTCCCGCTGCACCAGCCGCACGTGCTCCAGCAAATCCCACACCGAATGCGGCGATCCCGCCGGCCGCACTCCCCGATGCGCCGGGTCCAGGCCCGCCAGCGCCTGCTTCCAATCCGCATGCGCCTCATGCCAGTCAAGAACTTTCCCCAATTGCTCGCGCAAAGCCTTATCGTTCCCATCGCGCCCAGTCTTCACAACCAGCTGCTTCGCGCCCGCCTTCTTTGCAGACTTGCTCTTCGTCGCCGAATTGCTCTTCCGCTTCGCAGCCATGTCTTCCTCCCCGCCGATCCGTAAATTTCAAAGCCAACTTCTTTGCAGTGCGGGAGCTTGCTCGTCTTGAGAGCCTCCCGGCGGCAGGATCGAAGGGCTCCCGCTTTCACAATCAACACCCCGCACCTCAACTCCAACTCGCGGCGGCTTGTGAATCGCGCTGCAGCGCGATTCATCCTGAGATCCCCCGGTGCGGGATCGAAGGGCCGCCGCCGCTCAAAATCGCGCGTCACACAACTCGAAGGTTGTTTCTCCACCCCTCGAGCGCTATCATCCCGCAGCATTTTCCCCAGAGGAGCACTCCATGACCGCCGCCACCCACACCCGCCGCGATTTCTCGCGCGTCCTCAGCCAAACGCTAGCCGCCGCCCTAGCCGCTCCCAACCTGTCGAGCCTCGCCCCGCACCCATTGGATGCGCCGCAAACCAAACCGATGCCCGCAGGCCCCATTCGCCTGAACTTTAACGAAAATCCCTACGGCGCCTCAGCGAAAGCCCGCGCAGCCCTGGCCGATTGCGCTGCGCTCTCCAACCGCTACCCCGACGAAGCCTATCGCCAGGTGATCGCCGCGCTTGCGCAAAAATTCAACGTGAAGCCCGAAAATATCATCCTCGGCTGCGGCTCTACGGAAATCCTCCGCGCCGCCGACGACGCCTTCCTCGATCCCACCCGCAACGTCGTAGCCGCCGCGCCCACTTTCGAAGCCGTGCTCGATTACGCTCGCGTGCTGCACTCCAATGCCGTTCTAATCCCGCTCACCTCCGACTATCGCCACGACCTCCCGAAAATGGCCGCGGCCTGCACCTCGAAAACAGGCGTCGCCTACATCTGCAATCCCAATAATCCCACCGGCACCATCGTCACGCGCGATGAACTCGCCGCGTTCGTGCAAGCCGTGCCGCCCACCACCCTGATCGTGGTCGACGAAGCCTACTACCATCTCGCCGACGACCGGCGCTACTCGAGCGCCCTGGAATTCATCCCCGCGTATCCCAACGTCATCGTCGCGCGCACGTTTTCAAAAATCTACGGCATGGCGGGAATGCGCCTGGGCTACGCCATCGGCGCCAAGGAACCCATCGCCCGCCTCCATGCAGAGCTTCTGCAGGACAACGGCAACGCCGCCGTCTTGCAAGCCGCGCTCGCCAGCCTTGCGGACAATGATCACGTCGCGACCTGCCGCGCTCAGCTCAACGCCACGCGCCAATGGCTCTGCACCGAACTAACCAAGGACTCTCGCCCCTTCATCCCTTCGCAAGCCAATTTCGTGATGCTCGACCTCGGCGCAGAAGTAAGACCTATCATCGAACAATTCCGGGCGCGCAACGTCATCGTCGGACGCCGCTTCGCCTCCATGCCTAATTTTCTGCGCGTCACCATCGGCACGCAGCCAGAAACCGAAGCATTCCTAGCCACACTCCGCGAAATTGCACCCGCCAACCCGGCGCGTGCCGCCGCTTAGCTATCATCAAATACCAAATCGCAAGCAGCGAACAGCGAATAACATTCAGCAACAGCACGTCCAAAAAATAAAAAGGCTCTCCGCAGCGTTTTCACGCCAAGAAGAGCCTTTGAAGATAGATATCCCTTTTTTCCGGACTCGCCCTCCGATCACGCTACCCGATCGGAGTTCGAATCGCCGGGAACTTCGCTCGGCCGCGTTCAAACCATCACAAAAAACGACGCGCTTCTTACGGCGCCGCGATGCTCTGTGGCCCGACGGATCGCCGCTGCTGGAAACATTCGCGGCAATATACCGGGCGTCCTTGTGTAGGCTTGAACGGTACGGTTGTTTCTTTCCCGCATTGTGAGCACACCGTCTTGGTTTCGACACGTTGCACGCTGCCGGAACCTGCCGTTGTGCCCGCCGAGCGATTGGCCTTGCACGCCTTGCACCGCTTGGGCTCGTTCTTGAAGCCCTTGTCGGCGAAAAACATTTGCTCGCCGGCGGTGAAAACGAACTCAGCCGAACATTCAGCGCACTTCAAAACCCTGTCATGGTATTCCATACGCTGCTCCAAAGCCTTGCTGGAACAGGAGTAGCAGCGGAACGGTCCTAGCCGGAAGAATGCGGGGGCGTGCCCGGAAAATTCACGCTTCCCTCACCTCACCGGCCGAACCATTTGAATGGACCCCGGTTATATGGTCGCCTAGTCTTGCTCACGCCGTTGCTTTTTTCGGAGACGCTTACGCGAGAGGGCTTCTTTCGCACGCCGCCTTTCACCTGGTTTCATGTAGTAGCTGTGCTTTTTAATCTCTTTGATTATGTCTTCCGACTGCACCTTTCTCTTGAAGCGTCGGAGTGCATTCTCCAGAGATTCTCCCTCTTGAATGACAACTTCTGCCACGCGTATTCACCCCCGTTCCCCGTTGAATTGTTGAGTTGCACTGTGTGGGTTACCACCAGTGTAGCCGGTTCACACCCGAATCGGCAATTGCCAAGTTCTTCTATCGCCCGCTACCCCGTAAGTCAAGGGGTAAATTGCCAAAGCGCCAAAAACCGCCCTCTGTAACTCTCTAGTTATCATCATGGCTGGTTATGACTTCCAGCTCAAGTCGCGGACGCGATGCCGTTTTACGACCGTCGCTTATCCGCTGAACTGTCCCACGCGCCCTTTCGGCGCGCTCGCCGTTGCTGTTAGAATGTCCTTCGCCAGCCCTGCACTTTCGGGAGGATCGCTTCCATGCCTCTGATGCGCAACGCACTTGCGGTCCTGCTGGCCGGTGGCCAGGGCGAACGCCTTTGGCCCCTCACCCGCGATCGCGCCAAACCCGCTGTTCCCTTCGGCGGCATCTACCGCATCATTGACGTCACTCTCTCCAATTGCCTGAACAGCGATCTGCGCCGCGTCTTCGTCCTCACCCAATACAAAGCTCTCAGCCTCAATCGCCACGTGCGCCGCGGCTGGTCTTTGCTGATGGGTCACGGCGATTTCATCGAAGTCCTTACTCCGCAGATGCGCGTCTCGCAGCACTGGTATCAGGGCACCGCCGACGCGGTCTATCAGAACATCTACTCCATCGGCTCCGAGCAATCCAATTTTGTCTTCATTCTTTCCGGCGACCATATTTACAAAATGAATTATCAGAAGATGCTCGAGCAGCACGTCGAAGCTGGCGCCGACGTCACCGTCGCCACCTTTGAAGTCGATCCCCAGGAAGCCGCCGGCAGTTTCGGTGTGCTGGAAACCGACAGGGACTGGCGCATCATCGGCTTCGAGGAAAAACCCGCTGAGCCCAAGCGCTCCCGCATCCATCCCGACAAAGTGAACGCGTCGATGGGCGTCTATCTTTTCAATACGCAACTTCTCGTTCCTGTGCTCATCGCCGACGCCGAAAACCCCAACTCCAATCACGATTTCGGCAAGGACATCATTCCGCGCATCATCGATAAGCACCGTGTCTTCGCCTACAATTTTCGCGACGAAAATAAAAAAGAAGAATCGTACTGGCGCGATGTCGGCACCGTCGAGGCGTACCACGAAGCCAACATGGACCTGGTTTCCGTTTCCCCGGTCTTCAACCTCTACGACAAGAGCTGGCCGCTGCACACCTGGCAGCAGCAATACCCGCCCGGCAAATTCGTTTTTGCCGATCCCTCGCGCATGGGCGTCGCTCTCGATTCCATCGTCGGCTCAGGCTCCATCGTTTCCGGCGGACGCGTCACCAAATCCGTTCTCGGCCTCGACGTGCGCGTCAATAGCTACAGCGAAGTGGATCAATGCATCATTTTCAACCACGTGATCGTCGGCCGCAGCTGCCGCATTCGCCGCGCCATCATTGACCGCCACGTCAGCCTGCCCGAAGGCACCGTAATCGGCTACGACACCGAAGCCGACCGCGCGCGATACTCGGTCACCGAGCACGGCGTAGTCGTAGTCGTGCGCCCCGAATCCATGATCGAAGAGCCCGAATAGCACCAGCGATTCTGCCGTCCGGTTTTCGTAGCGCCGGCGTCTCGCAGGCTGTAGCGGCGGGTCCCGCGCATGCGGGACTCGCCCCGCATTTCATCGCGTCGCAGTCACGCACGGATTCCCCGCCCCCATCCCCGCCTTGTACCACCCACCCCAAACCGTTTACGATGTTCGTCGCACAAATAACGACTCACTCCACAGGAGCGACATGTCCACGAAAATCGTCAGAGTCCACGGGCGGGAAATCATCGATTCCCGCGGCAATCCCACTGTTGAAGCCGACGTCCACGTCGAAGGCGGCGCCGTCGGTCGCGCGGCGGTTCCTTCCGGCGCATCGACAGGCGAACTGGAAGCCAACGAACTCCGCGACGGCGACAAATCGCGCTATCTCGGCAAAGGCGTGCTGAAAGCTGTCAGCCACGTGAACGGCGCCATCGCCAAAGCCGTCACCGGACTCGATGCCGCCGAACAGCACACGCTCGATCGCAAAATGATCGACGCCGATGCCACTCCGAACAAATCCAATTTCGGCGCAAACGCCATCCTCGCAGTTTCCATGGCCGCAGCCCGCGCCGCTGCTGCTCAGCTTGCAGAGCCGCTTTACCAATATCTTGCGCGCTATTCCAGCGACCGGTCCGCGAACACCCTCCCCGTCCCCATGATGAACATCGTCAACGGCGGCGCCCACGCCGATAATTCCGTGGACGTGCAGGAATTCATGGTGATGCCCGTCGGCGCGCCAAATTTCCGCGAAGCCCTGCGCTGGGGCGTCGAGGTTTTCCACCATCTGAAGTCCGTTTTGAAGAAGAACGGCTACTCCACGGCAGTCGGCGATGAAGGCGGCTTCGCGCCCAACCTGAAATCCAATGAAGAAGCTCTGGAGCGCGTCATAGAAGCCATCACCGCCGCAGGCTACAAGCCCGGCGAACAGATCGCCATCGCCATTGACCCCGCCTCGAGCGAATTCTACGACCGCGCCACAAAGAAATATGTTTTCAAGAAGTCCGACAAATCCGAGCGCAGCCCCGCGGAGATGGTGAAATTCTGGGAAGCCTGGGCGGCCAAATATCCCATCGTCTCCATCGAAGACGGCCTCTCCGAAGACGATTGGGACGGCTGGAAAATCATCACGCGCGACCTCGGCAAGAAAATCCAGCTGGTCGGCGACGATGTTTTCGTCACCAACCCGAAAATTTTCGCCCGCGGCATTTCCGAAAAAATCGGCAACGCCATCCTGATCAAGCTCAATCAGATCGGCACGGTCAGCGAAACCGTCGAAGCGGTAGAAATGGCGCGCCAAGCAAATTACGCCGCCATCGTCTCCCATCGCAGCGGCGAAACCGAAGACACCTTCCTAGCCGATTTCGTCGTCGCCATGGGCACCGGTCAGATCAAAACCGGCTCCGCCTCCCGCACCGACCGCATCGCGAAATACAACCAACTCCTCCGCATCGAAGAAGCTCTGGGTAAAGCAGCCCGCTTCCCGGGCCGCAGCGCCTTGCGTCCGTAGCGCCAACTGAACACGCTCTTGCATGCGAAAACGCAGTGCCGAGCCAGTGAAATGGAACACCGGCCCGCGATAAGGTATTCTGGCCCGCGACATGACCCAACAAAATAAACGCCCGAAACCCATCGTCCTCACCGTCCTCGACGGCTGGGGTTACCGCGCCGAAAGCAAAGGCAACGCCATCGCCCTGGCGCGCAAACCAAATTACGATCGCCTGCTCAAGGAATTTCCCAACACGCTCATCCAGACCTCCGGCCCTGCCGTCGGTCTCCCCGAAGGACAAATGGGCAACAGCGAAGTCGGCCATCTGAATATCGGCGCCGGCCGCATCGTGCACATGGACATCGCCCGCATCGATCAACTCATCGCCAGCGGTGAATTCTCGCGCCAGCCGCTGCTGCGCGAAGCCATGGAATGCGGCAGCGGGCATCAGCTGCATCTGCTCGGCCTCCTCAGCGATGGCGGTGTGCACTCCCACATCGAGCATCTCTACGCGTTACTCCGCATGGCCCGCGAAAATAAAGTCACGCGCGTCTTCGTCCACTGCTTCATGGACGGCCGCGACACCCCGCCCAACAGCGGCATCGATTTCCTGCGCGCCCTGGAACAGAAAATGCGCGAGTACGGCGTCGGCCAAATTGCCACGGTAATCGGCCGCTACTACGCCATGGATCGCGACAATCGCTGGGACCGCATCGAAAAATCCTATCGCGCCATGACCCACGGCGAAGCCGATGCAAAATTCGCCGACCCCATCGCCGCCGTCCGCGCGAGCTACGAAAAAGGTGTCACGGACGAATTCGTAGTCCCCACCGTCATCACCACCGAACCAGCCCCCGGGAAACTCGCAGTCCCGCGCGGCGTAATCCGCGACGACGACGCCGTGATTTTCTTCAATTTCCGCGCCGACCGCGCCCGCGAAACCACCCGTGCCCTCGTCGAGCCGGGCTTCAAAGAATTCGCGGACTCCGCGCGCCCGAAAAATCTTTTCTTCGTCGCGACCACGCAATATGACAAAGCCTGGCCCTGGCTGCGCTACCTGATCGCCCCGGAAAAACTCGAACAAATCCTCGCCAACGTATTCGCCGAGCAGGACTACAAAAATCTGCGCGTCGCCGAAACCGAAAAATACGCGCACGTCACCTATTTCTTCAATGGCGGAGTAGAAAAACCGTTTCCGGGGGAAGAACGCGTCGTCGTGCCGTCGCAGAAAGTACCCACCTACGATTTAAAACCGGAAATGTCGGCCGCAGGCGTCGCCGACACCGTAATCCACGCCATCGAAAAAGGAAATTTCGACGCCATCATCATGAATTTCGCAAACGCGGACATGGTCGGCCACTCCGGCAAGCTCGAAGCGACCATCCAAGCCGTCGAAACCGTGGACGAATGCCTCGGCAGACTTTTTCAATCCCTCCAACCGCGCGGCGGCGCCTGGATCATCACCGCCGACCACGGCAATGCCGAAACCATGATCGACCCCGTCAGCGGCGGCGCCCACACCTATCACACCACCAACCCCGTCCCCTTCATCCTGCTCACAGAAAATGGCCGCACCCAATTAACGCCCGGCGGTTCGCTCCGCGATATCGCCCCCACGCTCCTAGGCGTCCTGGAAGTCCCCGAGCCCCCAGAAATGTCCGGCCGCGATCTCCGCATCCCGAAAAAATGATCCACGAAAAAATACTTCTGCTCGTTAGCCGCGAACCAGCTCGACGTTATACGCATCAAACAGTAAATTCCCCGTGTCATCCCGAACCAAGCCCCGCGCTTTTTCTTTCCCGTCCCGCGACTGCGGGACGGGCGCGGGACGCAGCCGGGGATCTGCTTTCTTGCTGAGGCGCCGAAGCGTGTTGTCAGGTGTTTCGAAACACGAAGACCGCATTCTGCGGATATCACCGAGGCGTTTGCGAGCGGCGTAGGGGCACGGCATGCCGTGCCCGCGTTAGCGGCGCTGATACTGGCCTAACTCCCCGTGCTCGGCTTCGGCGACGTATACCACTCCCGTGCATTCACCACGATCTTCTTCTTGTGGCCCTTCTTGTCCAACGTCATAAACGGATTACCGTCGTTATCCAATATCTCCACCCTCAGCTTGTGCACCTTCCCATCCGGCGGCGTCGATGGCGTAAATCCAATCGTGTACTGGTTGCGCAGAAAAACCGCCACGGAATTAAAAATATCGTTCATCTCGCCTTCAAACCGCGGAAACCAAGCCCACCCGCCAGTCATCTCCGCAAAAGTCTTCAACTGGTTCTCCGCCTGCAAATAGTTCACGCTGGCGAACTCCGGCCCAGTCATGCTCCGTTCGTGAATTCCCATAGCATCCAAAGCCCCGCCCATCCCCACGCAGAAAATCGTCACGTCCGTTTCCTTCAGCGGCTTAAAAGTCTGGTCCAAAGTGTGTTTGCTGAACGTGTCGTAACCGGACGCAATAATCAAAATCGACCTCTTCCCTTTCACGTCGCGCAGCTGATCCAAAGTTTCCAGCGTCGCATCAAACAAATTCGCCTCGCTGAAATCCGGAAAATAAAGCTGCGCCACTTCCTGCGCCACCGCCCGCTTGTCCTGCGTGAAGTCCGACACCATAGTCGTCTTCAAATCGAAAGTCTTGAACGCCACCCAATCCTTCTGGTTCAAATGATCCAGAAAGTTATACGCCCACATTTTTCCGCGATATCCAAAGTAACTTCCCATCCGCCGGCTGAATTCCATCAGCACCACAATCGTGATCGGTGCTTCGCTCGCGCCAAAGTTGCTGATCTGTTGCGGCTGGTTATCATCCAACACTCGGAAATTCTGCTTCTGCAATCCGGTGATAATGTTCCCTTCGAAATCGGTCACCACCGCGTCAATATTCACCACGTTCGATTGCACCGCGATGGCCACCTGCGGCGCTTGCGATTGCGGTTTTCCCGCATCCGCCGGCTGCTGCTGTCCGCTCGGCTGCTTCGGCGCGGCGCCCGGCTGTTGCGCCGGTGCCGGCGTCACCGGGCCTTCCTGCTGCCGCGCGTACGATGTCAACGTCCCCGGCGGCACACCCAGCGCCACAATCAAAATCCCCAACAGCGCCACTCGCATCCATGTCTTCAATTTCGTGCTCCCCCTCGTTTCGCAACCCGCCCACACGCGTCCGCGCGCCAAGTAAGATGCGTCCGTGCGCCTTTTGGGATGGACCGCCACCTCCACCCGTTCCACCGAGATTGCTGTGCAGAAAACGCCCCGCGTCTCGCCGCCGGAACCGCATCCGGCAGCATGATAGTATGAATTGGTCTTCTGCTCTGCGATTGAATTTCACTTTCTGGGGGGAAATCCAGGATGGCGCGTGCGCGCATTCCGCTTCCGATTCTTGTCCTGATAGCATTCCTTCTCACTGCCACGGCTGGTCAAGCACAGTCCGTTCCGACATCGCCGCAATACCCGTCCACGGCGAATCCGTCGCTTTCCCAGATTCAAATTGACGCACTGGGCTGGCTGCAAGGCCTGCTGCGCATAGACACCACCAATCCCCCAGGCAACGAACTGGTAGCCGCAAAATACATCGCCGCTATCCTAACCAAAGAAGGCATCCCCTCTGAAATTTTCGAAAGCACTCCCGGCCGCGGATTCATCGTCGCTCGCCTCTCCTCCGGCTCCCTGCCCGATTCTTCCCGCGCCCTGCTATTGATGGCTCATCTCGACGTAGTCGGCGTCGACAAATCCAAATGGACCGAAGATCCTTTCGCCGCAACCATAAAAGACGGCTACCTCTACGGCCGCGGCGCCGTTGACGACAAAGGCATGCTCGCCGCGAATCTCGCCGTCTTCATCGAACTGAAACGCTCCGGCGCGCATCTGAACCGCGACGTGATCTTCCTCGCCGAAGGCGATGAAGAAGCCTACGGCACCACCGGCATGTTATTTGCCGTGGATAAACACTGGGACAAAATCGCCGCCGGCTACGCTATCAACGAAGGCGGCGGCGTTTTCCTGACGGGCGGCAAGCCGCAATACATCGGCGTGCAAGTCAGCGAAAAAGTTCCCGCAAATGTGGACGTGATTGCCAAAGGCACCTCCGGCCACGCCTCGATGCCTCGGAAAGACAATCCCGTCGTCCATCTCTCCGCCGCCATCGAAAAAATCGGCAATTACGAAGCTCCCGTGCAATTTAATTCCATCACCCGCGCCTATTTCCAGGCGCTCGCCCCGCTCCAGGATGAAGAAACGGCCAAATGGATGCGCTCGCTAGACACGTCCGATCGCGGTGAACATGCCGCCCGCGTAATTTCCAATCAGAGTCCCGCTTGGAATGCGATGCTGCACGACACCGCCACTCCGACCGTGCTGCGCGCTGGCATTCGCGCCAACGTGATTCCTTCCGAGGCGCGCGCCACCATCAACGTCCGCCTGCTCCCGGGCAACCAACTCGCTCCGCTCCTCGCAAAGCTGCAGCAATTGGTAAGCGATCCCGCGATCCAGTTCGAGCCGCAGCTGCCCCTGTCCGAAACAGCTCCGTCCTCCTCACTCACATCCGATTTTTACAACACCATCACCCGTGTCACCGCCAAAAGCTATCCCGGCGCGCCTGTCGTTCCGCTCATGTCCACCTACTTCACGGATTCCACTCCGCTGCGCCTGCGCAACGTGCAGGCCTACGGCTTGATTCCCTTCCCGCTCAACGACGATGATATGTCCCGTTTTCACGCTGACAACGAACGCATCCCACTCGATTCTTTTCACAAGGGCATTGAATTTCTCTTCGCAATCGTGAATGATTTCTCGGTGACCAAATAGACATGATAAATGCCCGCAGAGCAAAAATAGTCTGTACCCTCGGCCCCGCCACCTCCTCGTACAACATGATCGAGAAACTGGTGCATGCCGGAATGGACGTCGCCCGCTTGAATTTTTCTCACGGCACGCACGAAGACCGCGCCCGCATGGTTGCGGCCGTGCGCCGTGCTTCCGCCCACTACGAGAAGCCTATCGGCATTCTCGCCGACTTGCAGGGACCAAAAATCCGCACCGGCAAGCTCGTCGGCGGCAAACCCGTGCGCCTGCGCTTCGGCCAGCGCTTCACCATCACCACGCGCAACATCCTCGGCACCGAAGAAGGCGTCAGCACCACCTTCCGCGCGCTGCCCGAAGCCGTGCATAAAGGCGACCGCGTTCTGCTCAACGACGGCGAAGTCGCCCTGCGCGTCATCTCCGTGCACGGGCAGGACGTGATCACCCAGGTCGAAAACGGCGGCGACATCGGCGAACACAAAGGCATCAATCTCCCGGGCGTCAAACTCAAAATTCCCTCCATGACTCCGAAAGACCGCAAGGATCTGGTCTCGGCCATGGCCATCGGCGCCGATTATTTGGCAATCAGTTTCGTGCGTACCGCAGCAGACGTCCGCGCCGCCAAGCAAGCCATCGCTCGCACCGGAAAAGATACGCCGGTGATCTCCAAGCTCGAAAAACCGGAAGCCATAGATAATCTCGACGAAATTCTGGCTATCTCCGATGGCGTGATGGTTGCGCGCGGCGATCTGGGCGTCGAAATGAGCCCGGAAAAAGTTCCCGTAGTGCAAAAGCAGATCATCCTGAAGGCCCGCAACGCGCTGATCCCGGTGATCACCGCCACGCAAATGCTCGATTCCATGCAAAAAAATCCGCGCCCCACGCGCGCCGAAGCATCCGATGTCGCCAACGCCATCTTCGACGGTAGCGACGCGCTGATGCTTTCCGGCGAGAGCGCCGCGGGCCTCTATCCGCTGGAATCGGTGATGATGATGGACCGCATCATCCGCGAAGCCGAAGCCAGCGTCACGCAACTGCCGCGTCCCGCGCGCTCCGGCAATCTGCAAATCAACGAAGTCATCGCCGAAGCCATCTGCCACGCCGCCGAAGAACTTCACCTGAAGGTAGTCGCCGTATTTACCGAGAAGGGTTCGTCCGCGGGTCTTGTTTCGAAGTATCGCCCCCGCGCACCGATTGTTGCTTTTTCGCCAGTCCAGCAAACACGCCGCCGTCTTTCGCTCTATTGGGGCGTCCTGCCGCGCAGCATGGGCAGCGTCCACGACATTGACAAGCTAGCCGCCACCGCCGAAAAACGCCTCCTCGAAGAAAAACTAGTAAAGCGCGGCGATATAATCGGCGTAGTAGCCGGCACCCCCATCGGCACCACAGGCTCGACAAATCTAATGCGCCTGCTCCGCATCGGCGGCTAACCGTCGCGGTGTCCGCAGCGCCGGCGTCCCGCGGGCTCTCTTGTCTTTGCCGTTGCTATTGACTCTGAATTTGTAGCGGCCGCCTGTTTTTTAGGCGGGCGGTTTTGCTTTGGCCTTTCTCTGCGCACTCTGCTTCTCTGCGGTAAATCTTCCCGCCTTCTCCGATTTACCTCCGCCTTTCCTCTGTGCCCGCTGTGTTAAGTCTTTTGAACTCCGCAAACACACCACCACACTCAATTCAAGTGTCTCGATGAATTCCCGCACCGGAACGGATGCGGCCCGACGCAGAACCCTAGTTCACCCAATTATCCGGATTCGAAGGCGGCTTATCCTGATGATCCCGCACATAAACCTCAAACTTCCTCTTCAACCTCCGCCGCTTCCAATCCGAAAAATAATTCCGCACGCTGTACCCATAAGACCCGCGCCGCAAATAAATATATCCCACCAACATGCCGCCCAGATGGCACACATGGCTCACGTTGTCGCCCGAGACCCCAATCGTGCTAAAAAACTCAATCGCGCCCATCACGATCACAAACACGCGCATCGACACCGTCACCGGCAGCGGAAACACCCACACCTGCCGGTGCGGCATGATCACCGCCACCGCCAGCAACACGCCATAAATCGCACCGGAAGCTCCAATCGTGGGCACCAGCGCGGTCCCGCGCCCGTGTGGGTCTAGCAGCAATTTCACAATGATGTCCACAACGCCTGCGCCAACTCCGCAAACGAAGAAGTATGTGTAAAACTTACGGCTGCCCCAAGCCCGCTCCAAATCCGCGCCGAACATCGCCAGGTATAAAAGATTGAACAGAATGTGCAGAATTCCGCCGTGCAGGAAAATATAGGTGAATGGCTGCCAGATCCGGAATCCGAACACCGCGGCGTAGGGAACCAGCCCCAGCCCGAATGTCCAGAATCTCACGCCGGCATCGTGGAAAAGTAAAGCGGACAGTTCTTGCAGGAAGAAAACCGAAACGCAGATGATGCATATCCGCTTGATCGCCGGCGGGAAGTAACTCCCGATGTCAAACATGTACCCGCCGCCGCGCGATATAGATCTCACAGTACCCAAGTCTAAACGCCGCCAGCACCGGAGTCAAAGCCGCGCCGGGGTTAGGTTACGGAGCGGGGAAAAGTGATACACCCCTCGTCGCTGAGGTTCCCGTTTCGTTTCCAGTATCCGCGAGAATATTCCGATGATCCGCCCGTGCGTTGTCGGCGGCGGTTCGCAAAGCGGATTTCGACGGGGTGTTTTCAACAACGACGACGGACAGAGACCGGAGTTTTGACGGAATTAAATACTGGAGAGGGATATTTCACAGTGAGCGATGATATTTCACGCGAGGGGTGGTTGGTGAAATCGGAAATTATTTCTGCGCTGGCACTGCCTTTCCATCTGCACTGTTAACAGCGAGTTGCGCCAACGATAAGGAGTATTAAATCCATCGGTCGATTTTTACACGCTATTTTACAGTCTTGTGATCGCGCATCGTACGCCCGGATGTCTGCGTAATCGGTAAAATTCGACAAGGCTGGGCAAGGTGCAACTCCTGGTAGTCGTGCCGTACAAGTCGCTTTGCCCCAATTTCACACTTCCGGGTACACTTCCTGGGCGATTTTCTCCATCCGCTCGTCGTACTCCGGGATGCGCTCGTTCAGTGATTCGATTTCTTTGAGCAGCGGCTCCAGAACCTCACGCAACTCCGTGTTCAATCCCACGGCCAGCTCCCGGTTCACCTGCTGCGTGCCACACTTGGGCAGCCGCTGGCCATAAGACTTCACCAACCCGCGGGCGGCGTTCACCAAGGCCGTTCGCGCACTCACCAGTTCGGCTCGCGCCCGGATCACCGTCAGATGAATTTGCGCCTGGGCACTGCGATGGCGCACCGGCCCCAATAGCTCGGGATCGATGCGCGCCAGTCTGGCCAGCGTTCGCGCGTCGTGTCGATCATCTTTGCGGTTGCTCTTGGTGATCAATTCCACTTTTTGTGCGTGGGCCACGAGCACTTCGTGCCCCAGCTCCGTTAGCAGCCGGCTCGCCCAGGGCGAATGTGTTCCTGTCTCCAGGGCGATCAGACTTCGCGGTATCTTTGCAAACGTCTGCTTCATTGCCTCCGGTGTCGTCGCTACTTTCTGTTCCAGAATGATTTTACCTGCCTCATCTAAAACACAGTAGAACGACCAACGATCTCCCAGATCCACACCGATGGTTGGCTTCAAAATTTCGTTCCCCAGTACCTGCACAGTGCTAATCTTCTTCATCGTCGGTCTCCTTTTTGCGCCTCGAGCGCATCGTTCATTGGGAGCGTATCGCATCCCGCTGGAGACCGGCCTTCTCATCCCATCTGATTAACTGCGCCGCCCGATTTAGGGCAAGTTAAAGCGCAATTGACTGAACACCATGTTAGCGTTGGCCGACTTTGGACCATTGGCAGCCGCCCAAGGATTGACCCAAACATGCGCGTATTGCAGCCCCCACTGCACCGACCCTATGTTTTCATATTTCCAGAGCACTCGTGAGTAGCCGCCCGTAGCCTCCTCGATCAATCGGTCGGCAGCGTTGCTGGCACCTGGAAAACCGAATCCCACGCAGCAGGTGCCGTCGCCGTTTAAGGTAGCGTTCTTCTGCGCGTACAGGCCGCTGTAGTAGAAGTACAATCCCGTAAGTTTATTCGGTGCAAACTCGAAACCGCTGACCCACGAATACGAATGGATTGGCGAAATGCTGCCATCGGCCCTGACGATTACGTCGGGAGCTAGGCCGCCGATATAGCGACCCGCACCGTCACCGGCAAAACCGTCCAACACCCAGCGCACGCCCTTCGTGACCTCAACGTTGAAGTTGGCACCGACGCCCCAACCAAACGCATAACTTTTTCCCGAAGCGGTGGTCCCATCCCAACTGCGAAAAGTTCGCATCACTGTGCCGATATCGAAGTGAATTGCGCGACCGCCCATGACCTTATTGTCGAACGAACCCTTCAGGACGAAATCCGGAGTCATGTTCGGCACGTTCAGTCCGCTGCTGCCGTTGTTGTATTGTGTCGAGAGCGTGCTACTCAGCGCGGAGGGGAATACCACACTGTTTGACACCTGCTGCTCAGGGTTCTCGACCGAAAAACCGAACGCCATCTTCTCAGAGGGCCGATAAACGAGCCGGAATTGCGGATAGCGCCCAACCACAAACCCAGCGACAAAGTTGAGATCAATCACCTGGGGAGCGGCTATATCAGCCGGCCACGGAAGAATACCTTCCTTATTCGGTGTCATCAGCGACCACAACTGCCCGCCGGTCATCTCCCATTTTCCTTTGCGCCAGTCCAACCAAGCCTGACGAATCCGGAACGGATAACCGGATTGCGTCACAAGATTTCCGCCGATGGGCGCACCGACAAAATCCATTTCGAAATATCCAGCGATTTGGCTGGATTTTAGGTCGGCATCCACGCGCAGCGCCAGGCGCGTGCTCTGCGGCGATAGACGGAATTCACTGGTCGTGCCTGGAACCGTGTTGTCGTACAGAATGTTGTTGAAGTTGGTGGCCACGTTGCCGCCGTTGTTGTTCGATCTCCACACCGAGGTCAGTGCAGGGTAGCCGATTAGACGAATCTTCGCAGGACCTAACTGGAGGGCCGGTGTGGTGGGCGTCACGTCGGCAATTTCCGGACCACGCTGCAACTCTTCCTCTACTTGCGTCTGCTGGGGAGTAAGCGGCTGTTGTTCACTTGGAACGGAGGATGGTTCGTTTTGCGCTTGCGGGTGGTTGTTCGTCTCGAGATTTGTGGGCGGATTCGCCGTGTCAGTGCTCGTCGCTCCTTGCACCAGGCTCACCAGCATCTTCTTTTGTTCCGTCAAGGCGGACTGCAGCGCCTGGATTTGCGCTTGTTGTTGCTCCAGCGCTTTCTGTTGCCGATCGACAATTAACTTCAGGTTTTCAATTTTGGCGCTGTTGCTCGAATTCTGAGCCATCGCCGATGGGCAAGCGACTGAAAGACTCCAAAAAACAGCGACAACAGGAACAATACACTTCATGAAAAGACGCATCTTCTGACTTTTCATTATTCCTCTCCATGTTCTTCCCCCGCGGGCCGTTGCGAGGAGCTTGGGGGAAACGCATGGATTCTATACCTCTGCCCGCAGCGTCTAAACTTAGGAATTGAAAGATGCATCCAGTCTTATTCGCGAAATGCACCCCCTCGTGGTCCGTTAGCTGATCTGTCGCTCCGAGTTCCAGGTGCGCTTATCGGACAAATGGATTTTGCGCGTCGTCCCGCTCCATCGAATTTTAGTGAGTACGTCGGTATCGGCGCATGCGACGTGAAATCGCAGGACTGTAAAATATAGTGCAAAAAGAGGGGTGCGGGGTTTAATGGCAATTATTTCCGCCGCAACTTGCTGTAAACAAGAAGGATATCAATGTCGCAACGACGAGGAAATAATTTCTAATTTCGACAGTGACCAATCCCGTAAAATAACACGGCGCCCGGTGAAATATTCCTCTCCCGAATCACTTTCCGTTAAAACTCCGATCACCCATCGTCACAGTCGCTGAAAATGCCACCACGCCAAAATCCGTATTCACACCGCATTAAACTTCATCGAAATCTCCCTCGCCAACCGCCACCGCAACGCACGCGCGGATCGTCGAAATTTTTTCTACACGTATTTATGACGAAGCCGAAATCGCAATGCCGCCGAAGTCGAGGGGTGTATCACTTTTCCCCGCCCTGTAACCTATCCCGTCAAAGCCGCGCCGGGAACAACAATCAGATCGTCGCGCCGCGCGGGCTTGCTTCCCGATCAAGCAACTTCCGCCCGGTGCTGGTAGCTCGGGTCTAGCTCGGCTACGATTCCTTCTCCCTGTAAGTAGACGAAATATTCTCCACCAGAGATTGCCGCCAGGCGGCCCATTCGACGTTTCGCTTCCACCAGACCCTCGACCGTGGTAATCCAGAGTGTGTTCCCGTTTGGTAGTCTCTTGAATATGTCGAATCTGTTATTCATCGTCGCCTCCTCGTGCGCTCCGAAGAGAACTCCAAACCAAGAACCCGCATTTCGATCCCCGTTTGCGACGTGAAAGGATTACTCCCATTCGGTCAATTACTTCGGACTCGAAGAGCGCTTCAAGTCGCACTTGCGCGGCATGAACCCGCCGGGTATTTTCTTCGGTAACACGAGCAAAATATTCCACCCCCGGCCCTGGCGTCCATAAGGTAAGTTCCGTATGCCTCTAAAGACATTGCCGTATCGCCACGATTCACCGCGCCGCGTACCATTTCACCTGTCACAAGTTCTCTTACGAGGTGAAGCCGATGCACATTTCTCATATACGCCGGGCGCTTAAGTCGCTCGGACTTTCCACTTGTATCACACTCGCCGCAACTCTATTCGTGATTGCAGCTACACCATCAACTGCTTCAGCGCAGGTGGTCCTTTCGGTCACCATCGCGCCACCCGTTCTCCCCGTTTACACGCAACCCGTTTGCCCCGGCGACGGCTTTATCTGGACGCCCGGCTACTGGAGCTACAGTGACGACGGCGGATATTTCTGGGTTCCCGGCACGTGGGTTGAACCGCCCACAGTTGGTCTGCTCTGGACGCCCGGCTACTGGGGTTGGTCCAACGGCGCTTATCTATGGAACGCGGGCTACTGGGGCCCCGAAGTCGGCTTCTACGGCGGTATCAACTATGGTTTCGGCTACGTCGGCGCTGGCTACTTCGGCGGGCGCTGGGACAACGGCCACTTCTTCTACAACTCCCGCGTGAACAACGTGAATGTGAACATCGTCCATAACGTCTATCAGAACACCGTCGTCGTGCACGATTCGCACGTCAGCTTTAACGGTGGCCGTGGCGGCGTTAGCGCGCGGCCGACTGCCGCGCAAGAACGGTTCGCACACGAACAACACACTGCGCCCACGTCAGTTCAAGAGCAGCACGTGAGCGAGGCGCGTTCCGACCGCAACCAGTTCGCCTCCGTCAACCACGGACGCCCATCGGTGGTTGCGACCGCGCGGCCAGGCGAGTTCAAAGGTCCTGGAGTCGTGCAGGCCAAAGCGTCCGCGGCTGACCGCATTGGCAGCTCGCACACGGAGCCCAGATCCGCAGCCACGCCGCGCAGCGAAAGCTCCGCGCGCACCGAAACCAAACCTCGGACCGAGCCGAAAACGGAAACCACGCCGCGCACGGAATCAAAGCCTGCGACGACGCATGAACCGACGACTGAGGCCAAGCCTAGGACCGAGTCGAAGCCCGCGACAACACGCGAGCCGAAAACCGAAACCAAGCCCAAGACAAAGGCAAAGCCTGCGGCGACGCATGAACCGAAGACCGAAGCCAAGCCGAAAGCGGAACCGAAACCAGCGGCCACTCACGAAGCAAAGCCCGAAGCCAAGCCCAAGACGGAATCAAAGCCGGCCGTGACGCATGAACCGAAAGCCGAGGCCAAGCCGAAAGCGGAGCCCAAACCAGCGGCAACTCACGAAGCAAAGCCGGCTGCAACACATGAATCAAAGCCAGCCGCGACGCATGAACCCAAGGCTGAACCCAAACCCGAGGCCAAGCCGCAATCGCAGCCCAAGCCAACAGCCACGCACGAATCAAAACCGCCGGCGCAGCGCGAATCGGCTCCCGCACACGAGGAAAAACCAAAGAAGTACTAAATCGTAGACGACCCGAACCGGGGCGAGTGTGCGACACATCGCTACACTTGCCCCGCTAACTCTGTCCTAATTTTTTCCGCGCGGAAATGAATAGCGATATTGCCAGCAGCGCAAAGAGCAGCACGCCTACTCCCGGCGCTTTGCTAAGCGCTGGAAATTTTTCGCCTAGCGCGAACATTTTTTCCGGCCACGGCAAATGCAACACTACGCCCAGCCAATGCGGCACGTGCTTGCTCAATTCCGGGTCCTGCAGCAAATTCAGGACGATCGCGAGCAGCCCAAACACGCCACCGGCCGCAATCAATCCGCTGGCATAGAGCGATCCGGGACTCACTTCGCTCTCCGCGTCGCTCTTTTTCTCCAGGCCCTGCTCGGCCAGCCAGCGTACCAGGCCGCCGGCGAACATCGCCATCGTCGTCGCAATCGATAAATACGATCCCACTGCGAACGGCAGCGAGCGCACACCCAACAGCTCCACCGCGATCACCAAAAACACGCCCAGAAAGACTAGCCGCCACGGCAACCGCTGATTCAAAATCCCGCTGATCACCGTCGCCATCAGACGAGCCTGCGGCGCCGCCGCCTGATCGCTGCCGATTCCCTGCACCCACTGCACTTCAATCTGCCGCGTCGCAGGGTCGTACAAATATTTTCCATCCGGCACTTCGTGCGACCCCAGCGCATTCACCAGCGTGTAAGTTTTCCCGTTGTACGTATAGCCGCGCTCCTGCACGTCCACGCCCGGCTGCAGATGATCAATGTCTAACGCAATCTGCACCGGTTTGTATTGAGCCAGGCCGATGTTCATCAGGATCAACGTGCCGCCAATCGCAAATGACGAAACCATAACGCCAATCACCAGCGCCACCTGCTGCCAGTAAGGCGTCGCACCCACCAGGTACCCCGTCTTCAAGTCCTGCGAGGTGGCGCCCGCAATCGCCGAAGCGATACACACCACGCCGCCAATCGTCAGCGCGAGCACCTGATAAGGCGTCGAAGTCCAGTGAATCACCAGGAACACCGCGCACGTAGCCATCAAAGTCGCAATCGTCATCCCGCTAATCGGATTCGAGGAATTCCCAATCAATCCGCTGATGCGCGACGCGACCGTCACAAACAAAAATCCAAACACCACCACAAATAGCGCCGCGAGCAAATCCGAGAAGCCACTGGTCATCGCTCCCGGAATCGGCTTGAATTTCAGCAGCGCCCACATCATTGCCACAATCACCGCCGATCCAACGAGCACCACGCGCATGGACATATCGCGTTCCGTGCGATCCACAGCCGCCACCGACGCCGCCGCTTGCTTCGCACGAATATCCTTGATCCCCGCCGAAAGCGCCGAAAAAATTGTGGGCAAAGTCTTGATCAACGTGATCAGCCCCGAAGCAGCCACCGCCCCCGCCCCAATCGAACGAATGTAGCTGCTATAAAGTTGATCGGGGCTCATCTGCCCGATCGGAATCGTCGAGGGATAAAGCGCTACATTCCCCGAAAGCGACCCGAAAAATTTAATCGCCGGCATCACCACCAGCCAGGAAATCACACCACCGGCAAAAAGCGTTCCGGAAACGCGCGGCCCGATGATGTAACCCACTCCCAAATATTCCGAAGTGATGTTCGCGCGAAACGAAGATCCCGGCAGCCATTTCGGCTGATAGTCCGGCTGCGAAGGCCACATGTGCAGCGTATTCATCGCAAATGTGTAGACGCCGCCCAGGCCGAGTCCCCAGAACACGCGGCCGGCAAACGATCCGCCGCGCTCGCCCGCCACGAGCACGTCCGCGCAAGCCGTACCTTCGGGAAACGTCAAGTTGCCGTGCTCTTTCACGATCAACTGCCGCCGTAGCGGAATCATGAACAGCACGCCGAGCCATCCGCCCATCAGTGCCAGAAAAAATATGCGCCAATATTCGGCGTTCAGCGAAAATCCCAGGAAGATCAGCGCCGGCATGGAAAAAATAACGCCTGCCGCGGCGGATTCGCCCGCCGAGCCGGTAGTCTGTACAATATTGTTTTCCAGAATTGTGGAACGCCCGAACGCGCGCAGGATGCTGATGGAAAGCACCGCGATCGGTATCGAGGCCGACACCGTGAGTCCTGCACGCAACCCTACGTAAACGGACACAGCGCCGAACAGCACTCCGAACAGCGATCCCAGAATCACCGCGCGCAGGCTGAATTCCGCTACGCTCTCCTCCGCCTCCACATAGGGACGAAATTCCGCCGGCGGTGCCGTCGAACTCCACTGTTTCGTCGCCATCAAGCCCCCGTGGCCATTGCACTGGCTTCATTCTGCAAGGCGAAGCCAATTTGGACCCACGCCGCCGGGCAAGTTAGCACCACCAGCAAACCCAAGCAAGCCGCATTATTTCAATCGAATACACACCTGTCCCCCCAGCACTGTCCCCCAGCACCGTTGACACCGCCTGCAACTAGAGGTACCGTGTCGCTCACGTCACCGCTTGAGAACTGGGTACCCAGGCCCGCGGCTCAACGCATCACCGCAGCCCGGCCTCCTGTTCTCTTCTCATAACTTGGGAGCGTGCTTCACCATGAATCTAACCCAGCGATTCATTTGCATTACTGCATTCGCGTCCCTTCTGCTTTGCGCCATTGCCATCGTGCCGCGCCGGTCCTCCGCCGGCGACGATTGGCTCCCCATCCCTCCCGCCGACCTCGCCCTGAAAGACAACCCCGCCAACCCCGGCGCCCACGCCATGATCCTGTACCGCGAAAGCGCCGTGAACGAGAAATACACGAGCACTGACGGCGCCTCCGTCAACGAATACCTGCGCATCAAAATCTTCACGCAGGAAGGAACGGACCAGGCCAATGTCGAGATTCCGTTTTTCAAGGATTCCAGCGACATCCAAGGCGTGCGCGCGCGTACCATCCGCCCCGACGGCAGCATCGTGAACTTCGAAGGCAAGCCCTTCGAAAAAATCATCGAAAAGCGCAGCGGCGAAAAAATTCTCGCCAAAACTTTCACTCTTCCGGACGTCCAGCCCGGCTGTATCATCGAGTACAAGTACCGCCGCCAGTACAAACCTCTTTATTTGTACGACCAGTCCTGGACTCTCTCCAGCGATCTATTTACGCGCGAAGGGCGTTTCTCCATTCTTCCCTACGTTTCGTCCTATGAAAATTACCCGCTCTATTTCCGCCAGTTCGGGATGTCCGTCAAGGCCAGTCCCGAGCGCCAACCCAACGGGACCTACGCGCTCACCGTTCACGATATTCCTGGCATCGCGGACGAGCCCTACATGCCACCGCTGCGAAGCCTGCAGGCCCGAGTCGAATTTTATCGCCTGGAACAAGGCACGCCGCCCGATGAAACCCAGGACCGTTACTGGGCGCGCATCGCAAAGAAGTGGGACGACGACCTGGAACACTTCATCAACAAAAAGAGCGTCCTGGAGCAGGAAGTTTCCAAAATCGTCAGCCCCGCAGATTCACCAGAGGTCAAGCTGCGCAAGATTTACGTCCGCGTGCAGCAGATCCGCGACCTGAGCATGGAACTGAGCAAGTCCGAAAAAGAGGCCAAGCAGGAAAGCCTGAAGAAAAATTCCAACGTCGAGGACATGCTGCACCACGGTTACGGCAACGGCCGCGAAATGAATTTCCTTTTTGTGGGACTCGCGCGCGCCGCCGGCTTTGAGTCCGCCGAAGTTTTCGTGGCTCCGCGCAGTAATAATGCTTTCTATCCGCAACTGCGCGACCCCAGCGAGCTGGGCGCGGACATTGTCTGGGCTCGCGCCGGCTCCAAAGATTATTTCCTGGACCCCGCATCCATCTATTTTCCCTTTGACGTTCTTCCCTGGTTCGAGACCAGTACCAGCGGCATACGCCTCGGCAAGAAGCCCAATGATTTTGTGGACGTTCCCGGCACCCTCAGCGCCGAGGCGACCATCGTCCGCCACGCCGACCTCTCCCTGGATTCCGAGGGCCTCGCCACCGGAAAACTCACGGTGGATTTCACCGGACAGCAGTCTGCAGTTTGGCGCGGAAAAATCCATCTCCAGGATGAAACCGGCCGCAAGAAAACCCTGGAGGACTCCATCAAGGCCTGGCTGCCTGCAGGCTCCTCTTTCGAACTCACCAAGATTGATAATTGGGACAAGACCGACCAGCCCTTGCACGTCGAAGGCAACTTGAATCTTTCCTCGTTCGGCAGTCCTGTGGGACGCCGCATTCTCATCCCCGCCACCATCTTTGTCGTGCCGCAAAGCAAAGCATTTCAAAGCGCGGTGCGTCACAACGCCATTTATTTTCCCTTTCCCAATGAGGAACTTGACGATTTCAAGTTTCAAGCCCCTCCAGGTTACAAGATCGAAACTGTTCCGGAATCGAAAACGGTCAAGCCCGGCCCAGCTCTCAACTATTCCATTTCGGCGTCGCAACAAGGCTCTGTCGCCGAAGTGCAGCGCCACCTGGTGATAAATACCCTGCTGCTTCCCGTCGAGTATTTCGCGGCGGTTCGCTCGTTCTTCAACACGGTGAAATCAAATGACGAAGTCCAAATCGTTCTGCAAAATGCCGAAAACGCTAAAAATTAACCGCGCCGCAGCCGCCGCGGCGCTGGCGCTGCTCTGTTCGGCGCCCTGCGTCCGCGCGGACAACACCCCGGATTGGCTGCGCACCGCCGCGCAAGAAAAATTGCCCGATTACCCAAAAGACGCCGTCGCTGTCGTCCTGCTCGATGAACTTCAAACCACTGTCAAAGATAACGGCGAGATCGAGCTCAGGCACCGCTACGCTTACAAGCTTCTGCGCCCCGAAGCTCGTGAAGCATACGGGCATGCGGTCGTCATATTCGACAATGAAACCAAAATCTCCTTCTTCCGCGCCTGGACGATTCTCCCGAATGGAACGCAAATCGAAATGAAGGAAAAAGAGGCGACGGAAGTCAGCCTCGCCGATGGTGAACTTTTTAGCGACAATCGCGCCAAGTTCATTCGCTTTCCCGAAGCCAATGTCGGCAGCGTGGTCGGCTTCGAATATGTCCAGCGGCAACGCCCGTTTGTTTTTGAAGACGATTGGTGGTTTCAAGACAAGATTCCCACCCGCCGCGCGCGCTTCTCCCTGCAACTTCCCGCGGGTTGGGAATTCACGAACTACTGGGCTAACTTCGCGCAACAGGAGCCGCAATCTTCTGCGGGAAATCAATACGTTTGGGAGATGCAGGACGTTCCGGCCATTGAGGTCGAGCCGGATATGCCGTCCTTTGAAGCGGTGGGTGGTCGCATGGTCATCAAATATTTTCCGCGCGATCCTGCGCTCCGCGCGAAAAGCACCGGCACCTGGAACGATATCGGCGTGTGGTATTCCGGCCTGACGTCATCCAGCCGCAATCCCTCGCCCGCGCTGCAACAGAAGGTTGCGGAACTGACTGCTGGGCTCTCCGATCCGCTCGCCAAAATGAAAGCGCTCGCGTCCTACATGCAGCGCAACATCCGCTATGTCGCGATTGAAGTCGGCATCGGCGGAGTGCAGCCGCATCCCGCAGCTGATGTTTTTGCTCACCAGTATGGCGACTGCAAGGACAAGGCCACGCTGCTCAGCACCATGCTCAAGCAAGCCGGCATCGATTCCTACTACGTCTCCATCAACACCGAGCGTGGAATCATCAATCCAAAATTTCCGTCCCTGCGCTTCAACCACGTCATCCTGGCCATTCAGTTGCCCGATTCTGTTCCCGACACCGGCCTGTACGCGATCATGAAGCTGCCCCGGTTCGGCCGACTGCTTTTTTTCGATCCCACCAATCCGTACGTGCCGCTGGGATACTTGCCTTCTTATTTGCAGGACAATTACGCGCTGGTCGTCGCGCAGGATGGCGCCGATCTGGTTTCTCTTCCGCTGCTTCCAGCGGCCACCAATCGGCTGTTCCGCACGGGCACGCTAAGCCTCAGTTCCGGCGGCGATCTAGTCGGCGAAGTGAACGAAGTGCGCTGGGGCGGCCCGGCTGTGGAAAGCCGCGAGCAATATCTCACCGCCACTCCGGCTGACCGCCAGAAAGTGCTGGAGGGTTTTCTGGGAACGTCGCTCACGAATTTCTCTATCACCAGCGCCTCGCTCGGCAATCTGGAAAAATATGACGAGAACCTGATGGTGCATTACAAATTCGCGGTGGACGCCTACGCGAAAACCGCCGGCAATCTGCTCATCATTCGCCCCCGCGTCGTTGGCGACAAGGGTTCCAGCATTCTCACCGGAAAGACGCGCAAATATCCTATTGAATTTGAGGGGACGACTCTGCAGTCCGATATGTTTGACATTACCCTGCCCGCCGGCTACGTCGTTGATGAGCTTCCCCAACCCGTGGATGCCAAATGCGACTACGCCACCTACAAAAGCAACGTCGAGGTGAAGGACAACGTTCTGCATTACAAACGCGTCTACGAAGTTAAAGGCGTGGTAGTGCCTACCGAAAAACTCCCCGAAGTGCGCGACTTCTTCCACCAAGTAGCCGCCGCAGAAAAATCCAGCGCCGTCCTACGCCGCGCCAGCCCGTAGCCTCCTCGGCACCCGCGCCCCCCCGACAATAATCTTTGTAGGTCGTGGCTTCAGCCGCGACAAAAAAGACGGCGCGTAACCGCCATCCCTTTCGCGTTGTACTTACCGCGTGTCTTCGAGTTGCATTCGACCCGCCTAGCCATCAGCCGCCGTCAGCTCACTGCGCCGCCGGCAGAGTGTAGTCAAACTCGTACGAATGTTTCCCCGCGGCAATAATCACAGTCAGCTTCCCGGCGATGCCGACCAGCTGGCCCGTCCCGGAATCCGGCACCACTGTGATGGATTGCTGCGGCTCGCCGCGCGTCAGCGTCCCACTATGCTGCAGGACGAAACTTCCGCTGCGTCCCTTCAACGTCCCCGTGACCCGCTCGATCGCCACGTAGCCGGCCGAGCCTTTTACATCGGTGCCAGCCGTCAGCATCGTTCCCTTCGCCGTCGCTTCCAAATCGCCGTGATATTGCTTGTCGAGCGAATACCTTGCCAGAGTGGACCCCGCAGCCTTGTCCGCATCCCCCTGCGCATCCACCTTCACGTCAAACGCTCCAGCAGCATGATCCGCCACAGTCTTCTCCTTTTGCGCCACAGAAGGAATAGCCACGCAGGTAGTCAGCAGCAGGATCAGCGCAAAAATCCACGCCCAAGTTTTCATAAGCGAGTGCACTCCCGCAAGCATTCTGCCGCCCGCGAGCGCACAATTCAACGCTTAGAATCCTGCGCGCCGAGGCTGCTACGTCACCGGCGTCAACGCGTGGCGAACTTTTCCGACCACGCAATGCGCGCGGTGGTTTGCATCGCGATGAACAGGGTCAGAATTGCGCCAATGGTGATCGCCAGACCGGTGAATCCCTCGAAGAAGAAAGCGTAGGAGAACAGCACCAGGTACACAAATTGCGCCAGGGCCGCCTCCAGCAACGCCGCGCGCATCCCCGCAACCAATCTCAGATAGCTCAGCAGTAGCGCTATCGAAACGGCTGAGCAAATCACGAATGCGGCATGAATCGAGACGTGGTCCACCAGATAGGCCATCAAAAGATGGAAAGAAAAAAACGCGCACGCCAGAAAAAAATAATTCATGGGATGCAGCTCGATTCCCCGCACAGTCGTCAGCAGAAAAAGAGCGAAAAAGAAGAACAACAATGAAACGGGCGCGAAATAGCTGATGCGTCCCGCGAGCGGGCCCGGCTGCAGCTTCTGCGGCAGTGCGATTCCTACATGGTAGCCCGACACCAGGTTCTTGTAGCTCCAAACCAGATCCCATCCGTTCGGCTGGCGGCTCTCTTCCGTCGGCGATAGCGTATTTTCCAGCAGGTCGAAGCCGGGGAAATTGGTGGTGATGTGCAGCTGAAAATCTTTTACCTGCGTAACTTCATCGCCGAATCCGTAACTCCAGTTGTCCAGGCCGTGCGAGCGATAAGCGACGCGCAACGCGGCCGTCTCGTGGGGTTGCAGCTGTAGCTTCGCCACAGCTTCGTTTTTTTCACTGCTTGTGGCTACGGAGACGTCGTTGACCGAGAAATTTAAGTCGTCGTACACCGCCTGGCTCGCCGGCAAATGCATCCGGAACGTTACTTCTTGCGGTTGATCGCTGGGATTGCTGAAGCGATAGCCCCCGGCGAAATCCACCTGATACGTGCTGTACCAGAGCAGCCCCTTCTTGCGGTAATCCAGCCGCAGCGCGGCGTTCGCGCGCGTTTGTTCCAGTGGCAGTGTGACCCAGCTCTTCTCCTCCACCGTGCGCACACCCGCCGCGCCGTTTTCTGTGAAGGCCACCTGCTTGTGCGAAACAACCTGGTAGCCGGCCGTAGGTGGCGTTTGCTCCTGCGCCGTTCCCCAGGACGACGATACACGTCCCTTTAATTGCGAATCCGTGGAGTACGTGCGGTAAAAAATAGTGCTGCCGAGGATGGCCCAGGCTATTGCAGTGCACACCAGAATGAAACCGATTGCAGCGATGCGCTTCACCATATTCGTTCGCTCCGTAGTTGAAGAATTCCTTTCCCGCCGCACACCCATTCTCGCGATTCCAATTCATATTGTCAAGTACTTTGCATTGCAAAGCACACACACGCTCGTTTCGGCCAGTGAGTACTGGTTCTGTTCTTGTTCGGTTCATTCGTACAGCTAGTTTTCTTTCGTGCGGTTGCTACGCTGCTGGAAGTGTCAGAAAAATGAGAGCCTTTCAAAATTCGCGCGTCGGTTGCGCGCTGCCCGCAACCCGTCAGATTCTCGCGCTTCACGGACCAAAGATCGTCGCTTCCCGGCAGCCGGCCACCGCCCCCTGTCCAATCGCTCGTGCCCGGATACTAAATATTCGCCTCACGCACACAAAACAGACCGGAAAATATTCTCTAATCGCTCGTTTTGCGGCACTTTTCACCGTTCAGGCAGAAGCGGAGCAAGAACGGTTCACGTAGCACCCGTCGCGAGGCGCTCGTCGCGCAATTTCGAACCGCAACACACCCGATTCAGAAAATCGGCAAACCCATGGAAACAAACGAGAAACGATTTTCTAACCGCAACAAGGACACCAATGTCGGGAAATATCGGGACGAGACGTCAGCGAGACTGCGGGGTTTTCCTCGCAGCAGGCTGCGCGAACTCTTCGAGGCGGCGGACGAGCGATTCTGGTAGCTCGGCTTCCAGGTGCATGTGGCCGTCGGAAACTTCGGAGTGGAGGACGCGGCCTGTGGCGTGGACGAGCGAGAGATTGCGGCCGTCGGAGAGGGGGATGCGCAGATCCACGTGCACCAGCGGATCGACCGGGAGCGCGGCGTCCACGCGGGCCAGCAAGTCTTCCAGGCCGGCGCCGGTGACGGCCGAGGTGAAGATTTTATCTTCGTTGCGGCCATTGGCTTTGGTGAGCGCGGCGAGTTCTTCGGCTGACAGTCGATCGGTCTTGTTGAAAACTTGCAGGCGCGGGCGATCCTGCACGCCGAGGTCGGTGAGGACTTTCAGCACGTCCGCATCCTGTTCGGCATGATGAGGATTCGAGATATCGCTCACCTGCACGATGAGCGCGGCTTCCTGCACTTCTTCGAGCGTGGCGCGGAAGGCCGCGATCAGATCGGGTGGAAGATCGCGCAGAAATCCTACCGTGTCCGAAAGCAGCGCGCGGCGGCGCGAGGGCAGACGCACGGCGCGCACGGTGGGGTCGAGGGTCGCGAACATTTTCGAAGACGTGAGCACGTCTGCATGCGTGAGCGCATTGAAGAGCGTCGATTTTCCCGCGTTGGTGTAACCCACCAGCGCGATCATGCCCAGCGGCACGGCCTGGCGCGCGCGGCGGCGCGTCGTGCGCTGGCGGCGGACGGTTTCGATCGCATCCTTTATTTTGCTCACGCGGTCGCGAATGCGCCGCCGGTCGGTTTCCAATTTTTGTTCGCCAGGGCCGCGCGTGCCGATGCCGCCTCCCAGACGGGAAAGTTCTTCGCCGCGCCCGGTGAGCCGCGGCAGCAAATAATTCAATTGCGCCAGCTCCACCTGCAGCTGGCCTTCGCGCGTGCGCGCGTGCATCGCAAAAATATCCAGGATCAGCTGCGTGCGGTCAATTACGCGCGTGCCGATGCCCTTCTCCATATTGCGCAGCTGCACGGGAGTGAGATTGTGGTCCACGATCACGAGCGGGACGTGGCGCAGCTCGGCCTCGGCGCGGATTTCGTCGAGCTTGCCGCGTCCTACGAGCGTCGCGGGATCCAGCGTGTCGCGCACCTGCAGAATGCTGCTGGCGATTTTCGCGCCGGCGGATTCGGCGAGTTCGCGCAATTCTTCGAGCGAATCGCGGCCGGCGGCCGAAGGATCGCCAGCGCGCCCGCGCGGAGCTTTTTTCAGGCTCACGCCGACGAGCAGCACGCTTTCGCGATTGTCCACCGATTGCGCGGTCTTCATGCGGATGGAATGGCCCTGGCCCTGTGCGAAGTGCGGGAGATTTCAATCATTGGTAGCCCGATTATACGCCGAATGCGCGGAGATCGAACGTTGCGAATTTCAGCCTGCGGTCGCAGCAGAAGAACGCGCGGAGGCGGCGAGGATCAGGTCGGAGAGGAATTGGCTGAGGCCGCGGCCGGAAACCTGGAATTCGAGATCGCGCGTGGCGCGGTCCAGCCAGCCGAGATACACAAGCAACGCGACCTCCGCCCAGGATTCCGCGGCTGCGGGCGCGAAACCAATATCGCGCAGGACGCTGGAGACATGCGCGGAGCGTTTCTTCTCGATTCCGGAGATGCGCGCGGCTACGCGTTCGTCGCGGCGAGCCCACGCGCGCAGCGCCGCTTCGCGACGCGCGCACGAAAGATCAGCACAATGTTCAACGAAGCGCGCCCAGCGCGCCGCAGCCTGCGGCGTGACGACGGTGTCATCGAGCCACGCGATTTCATCGCCTTCCCAGCGGTCCAGCATTTTCGCCAGCAGCTCTTCGCGATCCTGAAAATGCCAGTAGAAGCTGCCTTTGCTGACGCCCAGGTCGCGCGCCAGCAATTCAATGCGCACCGATTCAATTCCCTCGGTGGAAAGGCGCGCAAACGCGGCGCGAATCCAATCGTCGGGCTGCAGCGGAGAAGATTTAAGCGCAGTTGCGGTAGCCATGTGGTGTTCTCTGTGTGCCGCGGAACGATACCGGAGTGCGTCGAGCGCGTCAAGTTGCGGGATGGTTACGATTTTACGATTGCGAGGGCCGCTGCGGTGATTTCCGGGGCGTCGCCGAAGCCCGGGAGCCAGTGCACGCCGGATTCTTTGCGAAACCAGGTCAGTTGGCGTTTGGCGAAGTGGCGTGTGGCTTGCTGGATTTGTTGCACGGCGTCTTTTTCGCTGAGACGCCCGGCGAGATGTTCGCGCAGCTGCGAATAGCCGATGAACTGGAATGGCTTGGCGTCGGCTCGAACGCCGCTTGCGACGAGGGCGCGGACTTCTGCGAGCCATCCGGCTTTGAGCATCGCATCCGTGCGGGCGTGAATGCGGGCGTAGAGCGCGGCGCG
Organism: Acidobacteriota bacterium; assembly: GCA_013289715.1. Classification (GTDB taxonomy): domain Bacteria; phylum Acidobacteriota; class Terriglobia; order Acidiferrales; family UBA7541; genus Palsa-295. Next base: position 65,942 of record JABCZJ010000021.1, read on the forward strand.
GGGCGGCAGCAGGCCTAGCTTGATGATTTCGTAGCCTTGCAGCGCGTCGCGGCCGCTGCGATGGATTTCGCCGACTGGTTTTCCGGTGAGCAGGCGCAATTCGATGGCGCGAATTATTTTTTGCGTGTCGGCGGCGGAAATCCGCGCGGCCGATTCTGGATCGAGGCGCGCGAGCGCGCGATGCAGATGGGCGGGGCCACGCTTTTCGGCTTTTCGGCGCAGGCGCGCGCGGATTTCTTCGGAGCGTTGCGGGGCATCGGCGAGTCCTTCGAGGAGGGCGCGCAGATACAGGCCGGTTCCAGCGGTTAGGATCGGCAAGGCTTTGCGGCTGCACAGATCTTCCAGAACTTCAAGGGCGCGGCGCCGGTAATCACCCGCTGTGAAAATTTCGCTAGGCTCGACTAGATCCACCAGGTGGTGCGGAATGCCGTGCCGCTCGGCTGCGGGAACTTTTGCGGTGCCGATATCGAAGTGGCGATAGAGCTGGGTGGAATCGCAGACGAGGATTTCGCCGCCTAGTTTTTCGGCGAGATCGATGCCTAGCGCGGATTTGCCGGAAGCGGTGGGGCCGAATACGACTACGAGCCGCGGCAGCGCGCTCATCCGGAGAATTTCCAGTAGCGTAGCAGGAGGGCGAGTAACACGAGCGCGGCTCGGCGGAGGGCACCGATTATTTGGGTGCGATTCAGTTTCATGGGTTGCTGTGGATACGTTATCACCGCGGGGCGTCGCAATTGAAGATGACTTGTGCGGGTGCGCGGCCGAGGCGAAGCGAGATCCGTCGGTGCGCCCAGAATGACGGCGAAGCAGGAAACACACCGGTGCGCGCTACTGCGTCGCGCCATCAGGTTGAATGTTGTAGTAAAAACCGATGCGCAGATCGATGAACGGACCCTTGAATTGCGGCGGAAGCGGCTCGAAGGGGCTGGTGGCGCGGATCGCGGACTCCGCAGCAGTATCGAGCGGTTCCTTCCCGGAAGTGCGATCCAGGCTGAGGCTTTCGCCGGGGAAACTGCCATCGCGATTGATACGGAAAGAAATCGCGACGATGCCTTTGTCGCCCAACCAAAAAGACTCGGGCATGGCGGTGACCCAATTCTGCTTCAACTTCGCAAGCAGCCGATTAATGTAGCTCTGAAAATCCACGCCTTCGGTCGGGGTGAGAATCGTGACGCCGTTTCCAGCCTGCGCGCCGCCTCCTCCGCGACCGCCATGGCCACCACCTCTGCCTCCGCCGCCGGAAACCGTGCCTTCCGAAGTGTACGTGCCTCCGCTGGGGGCATGCTTGACCGCATCCTGCAAGTCATCCTGGAGCGCTTTGCCGGGTGACGCGTCATGTATGCCGAGATCCAAGTGGCTCGGCGGCCCCTTCGGAAGCACCGGCAAAAGTCTCGATGTCGAGTCGGGCGGGGGCGGCGGCGCGGTGGCGGTATTGGGTGTCGGACTGGTGTTCGCTTTCGGCGTGGGCGCCGCGGGCAAATCCAACGGCGGGCGCTCGGAAGCGACCGGAGGGGCTTCGATGCGATGTTCTTCGGCGCGCGGCGGAGCGACTTTGTTCAGCGTTTTCGGGCTAATTTTCACGACGGGTCCGGGAGGAGGCGAGGGACGGCGCGAAACCGCGCCCTCATCCGGGGGCAGATAAACCACACCGAGTTCCTTGCTGGCGAGTTCGGTTTCCTCGCGCGTGGGCACGTGCGTGGGGAAAATTTTCGGCAGAAAAATCAGAAAGATGACGAACGCGATGTGCGCGGCGACGGAAATTACGCGCGTAATGGCGTCCCACTTGGCGTCCCTGCGGTCTTCCGGCTCGACGAGCAGGTTGGCTTCGCCGGTATTGAAAATATCGGGCGAGACAATTTCGCGCAGTTGCGCGGTCATCTGCGGCGGCTGATCGAATCTGTCAATCTCGCGCTGTTCCGGCGGCTCCACATACGCGGGAACCACCACGCGGCGGTCGAGGATCGCGAGAGGTGCATATTCCGACGGCGGCAAAAATTGCTGGAATGGCTTCACCCCCAGGCCGCGAGGGACCAGGCTGCGCTCGATCAGGACATCCAGCGGCAGATGTTCCGGAATGTTGGTCTTCCCGGTGAGTGGCGGCGCGTCGGACAGATCGGAGGGGACAACGGTGCGGTCGTCCATATAAGTTGTGAGCCGGCGCGGCGGCTTCTTGTCACCGTTGTCGGTGAACGGGCGCACATCGGTCGGAACGAGCGTTCGCGGAATCATCGATTGTCCTGGGAGACGACGGCATCCAGTTGGACGCGCCGCGCGTGTTCCTGGATGCCTGCCATTACGCGGTCGGCGAGCTCCAGCGCGGCGCGACCGGCGGCACCATCCACGCGGGGCGGGCGGCGATTGCGCACGGAGCGCGAGAACGCGCCCAGTTCGGCGCGCAGCGGCTCTTCCGGAGACGTCGGAACTTTTTCAAAATTGATCTGCGGCTGCGGCGAGCCGGGCTCGACGCGCACGCGCAGCAAATCCTGACGCGTGAAATCCAGCGAGAAATATTCGTGCGCCTGGAAAAAGCGCATTTTGCGCACGCGTTCGGTGGAAACGCGACTGGCGGTGACGTTCGCGACCGTGCCGGTTGCGAACTCGATGCGGGCCTGCGCGATATCGACTTTGTCGGTGATCACGGGGATGCCGACAGCTTTCAGATCGACCACCGGTGCGCCCACCAGCGCCAGAAGAATGTCGAGGTCATGGATCATCACGTCATACACTACGTCAATATCGAGACTGCGCGGCGTGAAAACTCCCAGGCGGTGTACTTCGAAGAACATCGGTTTGGAGACGATATTCAGGGCCGCGGTGACGGCGGGATTGAAGCGCTCCAGGTGGCCGACTTGGAGAATGCGATTGTTGCGCTGGGCGGAAGCGATCAGTCCGTCCGCTTCGTCGAGCGAGGAGGCCATGGGCTTTTCCACCAACACATCCATGCCCCAATCGAGGAGGCGGCAGCCGATGCGCGAATGATCCTTGGTGGGCACGGCGAGGCTGAGCGCGTCAATTTTTTCCGCTTGGAGCGATTCGAAATCGCGGATGACACGCGTTTTGAATTCGGCGGCTACCTGCGCGGCGCGTTCGGCGTTGATGTCCACGATGCCTACCAATTCCACGCCTTCCATTTCGGACCAGACACGGACGTGGTTGCGCCCGAAGTCTCCGACGCCGACTACCGCAACGCGGATGGGTTTTTCTGGCACGATTTCCTTGTGGCGGCCGATTTTTGCGCCGCGAAAATTAGCTGCCCGCTACAAAATCCGAATCGAAGTCAAAGTCGCCCGCTACAACGTCAAAACCTGAGCTACGTCCGCGTCACGATTTCCGTTTGGCGGCCGATTTTTGCGTGTCGTCGCCCGCAACACGTTCCGGCGCGAAGGCTTCGATCGCGATGCCCGCATCGTCTGCGGCGCGAATCATGGCTTCGCGGTCGAAGAGCAGCGTTCTTCCCGCGTCAATTGCCAGCGCGGTGGCGTTGGACCTCTTCATTACCTCAATCGTCTTCAGGCCGACTACCGGAACATCGAAACGCATATCCTGGCGCGGCTTGCTGACCTTCACCACCACCAGGCGCTGGCCGCCGGCAAGGCGGGCGGCGCGCTCGATGGTTTCGTCGGTGCCTTCCATGGCTTCGATGGCGACGCAGGCGCGGTCGCGCACCACGATCATTTGCCCCAGGTCGAGGCCGGCAATTTGCGTCGCGACACCGCGGCCGTAGGCGATGTCCGCGGCTTCGGATTCATCCGGCGCGCGGCGAGTGAGCACGCCTGCCGCGGGCAGCAGCGGGCCGAGAAATTTGGTGGAATCCACCAGCTCGATCCCCTCATCCTCCAGAACGCGCGCCACTGCACCAATCAGCGAATCGGTATTTTTCGACGGCAGCGAAAATAATAACTTCGCCAGGCGCCAATCCGGGCGAATCGAACTGAAAATTTTGTTGTGCTTTACTTGCCCCGCCATCACCGCGCGCTTTACACCCTCTTCGTGCAGCAGGTCGATCGTGCGGCTCAGTTCGCCCAAGCTGACCCAGTGCAGGCGTTTCGCTACGCGTTCGAGTCCCGGCGAAGCTTCTTCTTTAATCGCGATCACGGCCATTTCGATGCCGCGGCTGCGGGCTCCTTCGAGCACCAGAAACGGAAAATCTCCGTTGCCGGCGATCAGGCCCCAATTCGCGGAGATCGCGGCTGCCGCGTTGTTGTCCGTGACTGGCAGCGTCATGCTATTTCGTCAGACCTCGGTCGGAGGACGCCGACTCGATAAATTGCACTAAAGTTATGACGTCCTGCGAGTCCGCCAGGGTTCCACGCATCTTTTCCAGAGCTTGGGAAGTATTCAACTTCGAGCGCAGCAGCAGCCGGTAGGCTTTTTCAATCGCCAGAATGCGCTCGGAGGAAAATCCCTGGCGCTCGAGGCCCACGCGATTCACGCCAAAGCAGCGCGTGCCGCGCGGCGCCACAATTTTCGAAAATGGCGGCACGTCCTGCGTGATCACGGTGTGCGCGGCAATGTAGGAATGCTTGCCGATGCGGCAGAACTGATGCACGGGGCAGAACGCGCCCACCTGCGCGTGGTCTTCAATGGTGACGTGGCCGGCGAGCGTCGCGCCATTCACCAGAATATTGAAATCGCCGATCTGGCTGTCGTGTCCGACGTGCGCGTAGGACATGATCAGATTATTGCTGCCCACACGCGTGACGCCGCCGCCCTTCACCGTGCCACGATTGACGGTGGAAAATTCGTGGAACTCGTTGTAGTCGCCTACTTCGATCGAGACGCGCTCACCTTTGTAGGTGAGGTCCTGCGGATCGCCGCCGACCACCGCAAATGGATAGAGGTGATTCGCGCGGCCCAGGCGCGCGGGGCCTTGCACGACGGCGTGATGATCCAGAATGCAGCCTTCGCCAAGTTCGACTTCGCCGCCGACGACGGCAAAGGCGCCGATTTTTGCGTCCTCGCCGATTTTCGCCGTGGACGCAACGACGGCGCGAGGATCAATCTCACTCATCTACTTCTTCACCGGAACGTGCGCGACGGAATTTGTGGAGCGTTCAGGCGTGCCATCGGCCTTGATGTCCACCATTGCGCACATCAAAGTGGCTTCGACGGCGAGTTCGCCGTTCACGCGCGCCCAAGCGGCGATTTTACAGAAAGGACCTTTGAAGCTGAGGACGTTGGCTTCGACTCTGAGCTGATCTCCAGGAATAACAGGGCGACGAAAGCGCGCGTAATCAATTCCAGCCATGTAAAGCAGCTTGTTGTCGCGGTCTGCGATGTCCAGCAGCAGCAGGAGTCCCCCGATTTGCGCCATGGATTCGATGATCAGGACGCCCGGCATCACCGGCTTGCCGGGAAAATGGCCCTGAAAGAAATATTCGTTGATGGTGACGTTCTTGATTCCCACGATCCGCTTTTTTGGTTCCATTTCCTCAATGGCGTCCACCAAAAGGAACGGGTAGCGGTGCGGCAGGATCTTCTGGATGCCTATGCTGTCGAGGAGCATCGTGTGTTGGCCTCTGGTTGCGTATGGATCGCGTTCTAAGAGCTGATGGAGCGCTTAGCGATCGCCTATTGGATTTTTAGAGCCGAGCCCATGGCTGCTGGAATTTTCTTGCGCTCCGCGCTGATCGACTCGTCCGTTGCTGCGGCGGACGGTTTGCAGCGGCAAACTATTTTCGCGCCCGCACAATCGAACAATTCTATACGAAACGTGGGCGGGTGGGAATCAGATGCCGCGAGGGAGTCAGTTGGCCGACTGCAGAGAAATAGAAACGAGGTTATGGACCCAGCGGGCGGGGCGCTTGTCGTCGGAGACGATCAACTGGAACGGCCCGGATTTGCCGAGGGGCTCACCGTCGCGAGCGTCGGCCACGAATATTTCGCCTCCGTGAAAACTGGGATCGGCTTCGGCGATGGATAGCACCACGGCGTATCCATCGGAGCCTGAAGCGACGATGTAGCTTGCGAGCGCCTTGCCTCGCAGTTTCTCACCGAGTGGCGCATCGAGCTTGGCGAGCAGCACAGCCAGCGGCACGCCCGAGTAAGACTCGTCGGCATTGGCGTGCGCGTTGTGGACCGTGATGGTGACGTGCGGCAGGGCGCGGAACTCCATCAGCGAGATTGACAGCGGAGCGTGATTCCCGCCGGCTGTCAGCAAAAGCGTATTTTTCGGCTGCGCGGGCTGCTGCGAGCCGGATGGGGCCTGCTCGGCGGACGGCGCGACGTTCTTCGCGCTGCTGGTCGGCTCCGCGTGAATAGCGCAAGGACTCAGCAGCGCGATTACAAGCAGAAAGAGGGAAGTCAGTTTTAGCTCGTGCATCAGGGATTATCCCAGTTGTCCGGCGCTCTTGCAGTGACTTCTCCGCCGCGTAAACGAGACGGCTTCTCAAACCACGCTTGCGATTACTTACGCTGCGTTACGGTTTGAAGGACTTATCCGAGCCCTTTGAAGAATAATTTGAGCACTAACTACATCACGC
>JABCZJ010000022.1 GCA_013289715.1 Acidobacteriota bacterium
GAGTACTTTGAATCGGTACTTCGGACACCAGACGAAGTGATACTGGAGCGAGTAAAGGGCAGCGATGCTGACTCTGTAGCGATTGTCAATCACAGATCGAGCGTAGCACGGAAGTTAGAGATATGCAAGAAATCGCACAGGAGGAGAACCGCATTCCTCTGCCCGCTAAAGCGAGCAGTTCCCTGCGGTTTTTAATCTATGGAACCAATAGAGAGGCATGAGATTCAGTAACATAGCATGTACTGTTACATGCGGCGCTACAGCGCGTCGCAGTGTTAAACGATTCGCGCCCTGGTAAGCATTTCTTCCGATTATTCGAAATGACTTCTCGGCGTGCTGCGAATTCGCATCTCTGCTAGCATGGCGCGGGTGAAACCTTCATGGCTTCTGCGACGAATTCAGACAACGTGCCGATGGGTGCGATCCTACGCGAATTGCGCGGGCGGCAGGGCGAAATGGTGAAACTGCTGGGGGAATTTGTGCGTTGCGAATCGCCCAGCCATGTGAAGAGCGCGCTGGACGCGTGCGCGGGGCTGGTGGCGCGGGAATGGCAGCAGCGCGGAGCGAAGGTGCGGATTTTGCGGCAGGCGGAGCGCGGCGATCATGTGCGCGCGGAAATTGGGGATGGGGCGAGGCGCGCGAGCGGCCAAATCATGGTGCTGGGGCACACGGACACGGTGTATCCGGTCGGCACGCTGGCGAAGATGCCGTTCCGCGTTGCGCAAGGTCGCGCCTGGGGACCGGGAACTTTCGATATGAAGGGCGGGTTGGTGCTGGCGCTTCTCGCAGTGGATGCTTTGCGGGCGCTGAAGATTCTGCCGACGAAACGGTTTGTGTTTCTGTGGACTTCGGATGAAGAAATCGGCAGCGAAAGTTCGCGGCGCGCGATCGAGGCGGAGGCACGGCGGAGCGATGCGGTGCTGGTACTCGAGCCGTCGTACGGGCGCGAGGGGCGTTTGAAGACGCAGCGCAAGGGAGTGGGCGGCGCGGAGATACTTGTGACCGGGCGTTCGGCGCATGCGGGAATCGATCCGGAGAAGGGCGTGAACGCGGTGCACGAGCTGGCGCTGCAAATTGCGCGGCTGATGAAGCTGAACGATCCGCGGCGCGGCATTACCGTGCAAACCACCGTGGTGAGTGGCGGGACGATCACCAACGTGGTGCCGGAACACGCGCGGGCGATGGTGGACATTCGCTATGCGCGGACGGCGGATGTGCCGCGCATTAATCGCAAGTTGCATTCGTTGCGCCCGATCCTGGAAGGCGCGCGCGTTTCGGTGGTGGGCGGGGCGGATCGTCCACCGCTGGAGCGGACGGCGGCGGTGCGGAAATTGTTTGGCGTGGCGGAATCGCTGATGCAGGAGATGGGATTGCCGCTCGGTGAAGCGTCTACAGGCGGAGGATCGGACGGAAGTTTTACGGCGGCGCTGGGGGTGCCGACCCTGGATGGGCTGGGCGCGGTGGGTGACGGCGCGCACAGCCCGCGCGAGCATGTTGTGATTAGCAAGCTGCCCGAGCGGGCGGCGTTGATCGCGGGGTTGCTGGCGACGTTGTAGCTTCTGCTGAAGGCGAAGGATTTCAAGGATAAAGATTTAACACAGAGCGCACAAAGGAAAGGCGGAGCTAGAGCTGAGAAGGCAGGAAGATCTACCGCAGAGGCGCAGAGAAAGGCAAGTGCAAGTCTGCGATGCGGCTGACATCTTGCCAAGCCGCGGCGCAGCAAGCAACGGCGAGAATCGGCGCCGGCGCTAGCGGACGTCCTGCTGATGAAGATAGGTGATGCCCTGCTGCTGCAGGTCGGCGTAGTCGTCGTGCAGCGTGTCGCGCAGAGCTTGTTCGGTGGTGGGGGCGCTGGCGATGTTGTCGAGCAGGCGCGTTATGTCGCCCATGCCGCTGGTTTGGATGATGGACTCGACGACGGCGAGCGACCACGCGTAGGCGAACGAGGCGTCGCCGCCACCCAGGCCCATCCACGATCCTTCAAGGCTCGCGAGCGCGGGAAGTTCTCCCTGGGCTGAAGCATTCAGCAGCGCGCCGACCGCGCCCGAACTGCGGCGGCCTTCCATATATTGGGCAACTCCCTCCTGCAACCACGTGGGCGCGCGATTGTGTGTCTTCTGCCCGATGAAGCTGTGGGTTAGTTCGTGCTTCAGGACGCGCGCCAGCTCCGGCGTCACGGCTGTTAGCCCCTGCACCGGAATGCGTATGCGGCCGTCGTTCAGCGCGCCCACCCAGCTTGGCGCGCGGGTGATGTCCGCGAAGGATTGGCCGGTGTAGAGAATCACGCCGATGGAATCAGGCGGCGTGAAGTCGAGTTGCGATTCCAGATCGCGAAAATCGTCTTCGAGGACGCGCGTGATGCCGCGCGCGAGGTCGGGCGTCGCACTGCCGTTATATTTCAGATTGAAATGCGCGGTTTCGCCTTCGCGGTAGCTTTCTTCTTCGGCCTTATCGCGCTCGGCTTTTTCCAGGGCGCGCTCCACGTCCGCATCCGGGCGCAATTTTTCGGCGCGATGCCATTCGGCCACCGCCAAATCCATTTTGTTCGCGCCGTAGTAGGCCCACCCGGTGAGCTTGGCGACGTCCGGAGAATCCGGCGCCATGCGTCGCGCGCGTTCCAGCGGCTCAAGCGCGCTGGTGAACTGGCTCTGGTGCAGATAGAGCACCGCCAGATTCAGCAGCAGCGGCAGATTATCGGGCGCGAAGCTGAGCGCTTCGCGGTAATGGTCAATTGCGCTGGCGGTGTCGCCTTTGCTTTCCAGAAATTGCGCGGCGGCATAGTGCGCGGCAGCCACTTTTTCGATGGCGAGTGGCGCGTGCGAACGGGCGTCGGTTTCCACCTGCGCGATGTAACCGAAATCAATGGCGTTGTCGTGGATGACCAGGCGGGAGATGTCGTCGTAGCCGCGCACCGGATCCACGTGCGGCGCGGTGAGCGGCGGTTCTGTGGACGCGCTGGAGGCGGAAGCGGAGCCAAAGCCGTCGCGGTCTATGCGCGAGACGATGGATTTCGGGATGGACATCGAGCCGGCGGAGGTTTCGTAGCGGACGTGGTCGCCAACTTCGGTGACGTTGGAAGCCACAATCCGCCGCCCATTCTTGAGCACAATGGTATCGGCGGTGGCCGAAGACACGACCAGCAGGACAAGCGACGCGATGAACGCTGCGTGACGCACACCAAATTTTAGCAAAGCGCGGCGTGGGCGCGGGCGCGCTCATGCTCAGTTGATGCCCTAAGTAACACAACCTGTCCCGGCGAACAGGCCCGGCGGCACGAGGCAACGGCAAATTGGGTTGGCGTGCGTCAAACAATTAACACGGAATGCACCGAGCCCGACCATCCGAGGTCGCTGAGCCGCACACTGGCGGAGGCAGGGGTTTGCCTTGCCGCGAAGATTTAACGCAGAGGTCGGAGCACAGAGGGCGCAGAGAAAACCCGGCTTTTACTCGCGGCATCCAAAGTTGTAGAGTCAATCACGTGCGCAGATTCACGCGACTCTCCCTGAGCGTTCTGCTGCTTCTCGGCGCTAATTCTATCGGCATTACCCACTGCAGCGATGCGGCGGTGCAGGCGCAGAGTGGCGCAACGCCGAGCGCGTCAACCGCGGGCGCAGTCGCAGCAGCGCAAGATTCGGCGACACAATCTGCAACTTCGCCCGACTCTCCGCATACTGTTCCCACCGATCCGCGCGCTCTCTACGAAGCGCTCAATTCGCTGCGGCCGGACGGAGCGCACGTGTACAGCGTCAAGGACCTGACGATCCGCCGCGACGTAGTCAGTTTCACATTCGGCGAAGGCAAGCTGGCATTTCTTGAGCCGCTCGGCGGACGCATCACCGGCGCGGTCTTCTCCGGCCGCGGCCACGTGATCGCGACGCCGCACGAACGCGGCGAGCGTCGTTCGCTTGCGCATTTCATCGGCGTACCCATCCTCGATCAGCCGTTTTCCGATGCCTACATCCGCTTCAGCGACGACACCGCCGCCGAACTGCAACGCGAGCTCGCCCAAGATGGCGTCGAGCCGAGCGGCGATCCCGAATTCACCGCGCACTGGATCCCGCTGTCAGCCGGGCTTGCGCCCACGCATTCTCTGCGCACCATGGTGGATTGGCTGGCCGCCGAGCCAATACCCTATTTTTACATCTTGCTGCAAAGCGATACCGCGGGCGTGGTGGAAGTCTCTGTGGATAACCGCCGCGAAGAACAAGTAACCATCGGACAGCCGCGCTATGTCGATGGCGCACGCTCCTATGACGTGTGGGCCTCGTTCCGCGCCGCAAATTCTCCTGCCACGCGCAGCGAAACTTTCGTCCCGCTGGATTATCGCGTGGATTCAACGATCGGAGAGGATCTCTCGCTGCAGGGTAAAACCACGCTGCACCTGCGCGCCGGCCTCGCCGCTGAACGTGTAGTGCCAGTGGAGCTCTCGCGTCACTTAACGGTGGACGAAATTCAGAACGAAGACGGGCAGACTCTGCTGTACTTTCAAAACGAAGAACTCAGCCGCCGCGACGCAGCCCGCCACGGCAACGATTACATTCTGGTACTGCTGCCCGCGGGAAAACCCGCTGGCGCGGATTTTCATTTGCAGATCTCCTATCACGGCAACGTGATCACGGACGCCGGCAACGGCGTGGAATTCGTCGGCGACCGCGGCGCCTGGTACGCGCACATCGGCGGCGAGCACTTCACGCCATACGATCTTACCTTTCACTGGCCGAAGCGCCTGACGCTGGTGGCCACGGGCGTGGAATCCGAAGCGCGCGAGGACGCCGAAACAAAATCCGGCCGCTGGCGCTCGGAAAGGCCGTTTCCCACCGCGGGCTTCAACCTGAGCCAGTACCAGATGGCCAGCACCTCGGGTCAACCGAAAATTCAGGTGTACGCGAACAAGGAACTTGAGGAAGCGATCCTGGCCCGCCTGAAATTCACCGCTCCCAACGCCGTGCCGCCGCCTTCGATGCTCGATCATTACAGGGATACGGATCACCTCTCCGGAGCGGCGGACCAGCCTCCGGCGCCCAGTCCTACCTTGGCGTTAAAAGAACTCGGCGCGAGCGTGCAGGACTCCATCCGCTTCTTCGAAAACATAAATGGCGCGTTTCCATTTGATCATCTGAGCGTCACGCAAATTCCAGGCTCCTTCGGACAAGGCTGGCCCGGCCTGGTGTATCTCTCGACGCTCGCGTTCCTGCCGCCGGAAACGCAAGAGCGCGCCGGCCTGAACGAATGGGCGCAGAGCGAAGCGCGCGACCTGATGCCGTTTCACGAAGTGGCGCACCAGTGGTGGGGCAACGTCACCGGCGCGACCAGCTACCGCGACGTGTGGATCGAAGAAGCGATGGCGAATTATCTGGCGCTTTGGTACGCGGACAACAAGAGGCCCGGCCAGCATCGCCTGACGAATTGGCTGGAACATTACCGCGGCGAGCTTACGGAGAAGGTTCCCGGCACGGACGACTCCATCGAAGCGGTTGGCCCGTTGGTCTTAGGAGCGCGCCTCGGTTCCTTGAAAGTTCCCGACGCTTACAGCACGCTGATCTATGGCAAGGGCACATGGGTGATGCACATGCTGCGCGAAATGCTGCGCGATGCGAACGCGAAGGACCCGGACGCGCGCTTTCGCGAATTGTTGCGCGCCGTGCTGGCCGATCACCAATTTCGCCCGCTTTCCACCGCGGATTTCCAGCGCGCCGTCGAGCAGCACATGACTCCGGCGATGGACCTCGAAGGCACGCATCGCATGGATTGGTTCTTCGACCAGTGGGTGCGCGGCACGGACTTGCCACGTTACACCGTGAAATTCGAAGTGAAGCCGCACGGGAACGCGTTCATTGTGACGGGCAAGCTCGAGCAAGTGGGAACCGAAGATACATTTACGGCCGCGGTGCCGCTGTATGCGCTGCGCATCGGCGGAAAACCGGAACGCCTGGGCGCGGTGGTCACCACCGGGCCGGTGACGCGATTCCATTTTGAATCGCGCATTCGCCCGATGCGTATTGTGATTGATCCGAATCTTACGTTGCTGTGCACCAAGGGGTAAATTCAGAGGCATCACAAATTACGGAACGAGGAGGAAGACCCGGCGGAAAGCCGCGCTCATCCTTTGGAATTTCTATATTGTTGCGGCAGCGCCCGTTGCACGCGGCGCAACTTCCCGCGCGAAACGCAAAATCCGTCCGGATGCCCGACATAAAATTCACCGAGAAAGTTTCTCTTTCAACTTGCGTCAACGCGTTTCCGGTCTTATCCTATCCAGTCTCAAGTGTGTTCGGGGGCGAACGTGCTTTCGTGTCGCCTCCTGTGTCTTTCTATTTTTTGCAACTCATAGCAGCCGTCAACCGTAGATCGCTGGATTCCTGGGGTCGAGCAACCGGCGATTTCGTAATTGTGATGCCCCTTCATTAAGCTCGCGAGCATCTATGACTGTGTTCTGAGGCGACCGCGTGGACCCGGAAGGCTCTCAAACTCCCATCGAAGCAACCTCGGCTCATCCGATTATTGAGCCGGGCTATACGCTGGGCACGGTAACCGACAAGATCAGCTCTATCGTGCTGGGACGCGGCACGTCCAAGGGCTGGATTTTCGGCTTTGCGATTGCCTTCTCGCTGTTGATGCTGCTGAATTTCACGGTTGGCTACCTGCTGATCAAGGGTGTGGGAATTTGGGGCATCAATATCCCTGTCGGCTGGGGCTTCGCCATTGTCAATTTCGTTTGGTGGATCGGAATTGGCCATGCCGGCACGCTGATCTCGGCGATTTTGCTGTTGTTGCGGCAGCAGTGGCGCACGTCGATCAATCGTTTCGCGGAAGCCATGACGCTTTTTGCGGTGGCTTGCGCGGGAATGTTTCCGCTGCTGCACATGGGCCGGCCGTGGCTTTTCTTCTGGCTGATGCCCTACCCCAATCCCATGTGGCTGTGGCCGCAATTCCGCAGCCCGCTGGTGTGGGACGTTTTCGCGGTGTCAACGTACGCCACCGTTTCGCTGCTGTTCTGGTTCGTGGGATTGGTTCCCGACCTGGCCACGTTGCGCGACCGCGCCAGAAACCGCGCGGCGAAAGTTGTCTACGGCATTTTGGCGATGGGCTGGCGCGGCTCCGCCGTGCACTGGTCACGCTATGAGACTGCATCCATCCTGCTGGCGGGCTTGGCGACGCCGCTGGTGGTTTCGGTGCACACGGTAGTGAGTTTCGATTTCTCGGTGGCGCAAGTGGCGGGCTGGCACACCACGATTTTCCCGCCGTATTTCGTCGCGGGCGCGATTTATTCCGGGTTCGCGATGGTGATGACGCTGTCGATTCCCATCCGCAAGTTTTACAACCTGGAAGATTTCATCACCATGCGCCACCTGGGCAATATGGCCAAGGTGATGCTTGCCACCGGACTGATCGTCGCCTACGGCTACATGATGGAAACTTTCATGGCGTTCTACAGCGGCAATCCGTTTGACCGGTTCCTGATTATCAACCGCATGACTGGGCCCTACGCGTTTTTCTATTGGCTGCTGATCGCCTGCAACATCGTAATCCCACAGATCATGTGGCTGCGCAGCGTGCGCAACAATGTGGCGATACTGTTCGTGATTTCGCTGATCGTAAACGTGGGCATGTGGCTGGAGCGCTTCGTCATCGTAGTGATCAGCCTGCACCGCGATTTTCTGCCCTCTTCCTGGGGCATGTACTACCCGACGCGGTGGGATTGGGCTACGTACGTCGGCACGATCGGATTATTCCTGACGTTGCTGTTCCTGTTCATCCGCTTCCTGCCGGTGATCTCGATTTATGAAATGCGTTCGCTGGTGGAAGAAACGGACGAGGAGAAACCGAAGAAATAAAGGCAGGTTCGGGAAGCGATGCAAATTTTTCATCACAGCACGAACACCATTTCGCGGGTGAGCATCTACGGCGCCGTGTTCATACTGGCGTTGCTGGGTGGCGTGCTGTATGCGATCGAGCTTTCGCCCATCTACACGCGCGTGAACGAAGCGCGTGAGCAGCCCGTGCCTTTCAGCCACAAGCATCATGCGGGTGAGCTAGGCATTGACTGCCGCTACTGCCACACCACCGTGGAGAAATCTTCGTTCGCTGGTCTGCCGCCGACGCAGACGTGCATGACCTGCCATTCGCAGATCTGGACGAATGCGCCGATGCTCGAGCCTGTGCGCGCCAGCTATCGCGACGACAAATCCATTGCCTGGACGCGCGTGAATGCGCTGCCTGATTTCGTCTATTTCGATCACAGCATACACGTCAGCAAAGGAATCGGCTGCACCACCTGCCACGGACAGGTCGGGGAAATGCCGCTGACGTGGAAGGCCAATACGCTGTACATGTCCTGGTGCCTGGATTGCCACCGCCAGCCGGAAAAATACGTGCGCGAGAAATCCAAAGTGTTCGATCCGGGGTACGTGACGCCGTCGAATCAAATGGAACTCGGCGCGCGCCTGGTGAAAGAGTACAAGATTCACAGTCTGACAGATTGTTCGACGTGTCACCGCTGAAGGCAAAAAAAAAGAAAACGATGAGCTCCGACCGCAATCCGAAAGTTCCGCAGGCGATGGACCCGGCAACGCTGCGCGCGAAGCTGGCGCAGGAAAACGGCAAGCGCTTCTGGCAGAGCCTGGAAGAATTGTCCGAAACCAAGGAATACCGCGAATTCCTCGAGAATGAATTTCCGCACGATCCTGAAAAAGATCCGCAGGGTTTGAATCGCCGTGACGTGCTGAAGCTCGCCGCTGCTTCGGCGGCTCTCGCCGGGCTGAGCGCCTGCACGAAGCTGCCCACGCAGAGAATTGTCCCGTACGTGAAAGCGCCCGAGGAAATTGTTGCGGGCAAGCCGCTCTTTTATGCCACGTCCATGCCGCTCGCCGGAGTAGCCAGCGGCCTGCTGGTGGAAAGTCACATGGGCCGGCCGACGAAAATCGAAGGCAATCCCGAACATCCCGGGAGCCTGGGCGGCACGGACGTGTTCGCGCAGGCCGCGACGCTCGGCCTATATGATCCGGACCGCTCGCAAACAGTCGTTTTCCAAGGCCGCATCAGCAGCTGGGGCGCTTTTCTCACAGCGATGGGCAATGAGAAAGCGGCAATGTCCGCTGACGGCCACGGTCTGCGGATTCTCACCGACACGGTGACTTCGCCAGCTCTGGCCGCGCAAATCGCCGCGATTCTGAAGAAATTGCCCGCCGCGAAATGGCATCAGTACGAACCGTGCGGCCGGGACAATGCGCGCGAAGGCGCACGCCTGGCGTTTGGCAAGCCGGTGAACACCGTGTATCGCATGGACCAGGCGGATGTGATCGTCTCGCTCGATGCCGATTTCGTTTCTTCGGGCCCCGGGCACGTGCGTTACGCCCGCGAATTTTCTTCGCGCCGCGTAATCGAAGCCAGGAACGCGAACCTGAATCGCCTCTACGTCGTCGAGAGCATGCCGAGCAGCACCGGTGCAGTGGCCGATCATCGCAAACCATTGCGCGCTGGCGATATCGAAGCCTTCGCGCGTGAACTCGCCGCCGCGACGGGCGTTGGCGGCACAACTGGCGGCGCAGCCGGCAGCAAGATCCCGGCTGACTGGACTGGCGCCGTGGCCAAAGATCTAGCGGCGCATCGTGGCAGTTCGCTCGTAATCGCCGGAGAAGAACAGCCGCCTGCTGTGCACGCCCTAGCTCATGCGATCAACGCCGCGCTCGGAAACCTGGGCAAGACCGTGTATTACACCGATCCGCTCGAAGCGAATCCCGTAAACGAAATGGAATCGCTGCGCGACCTGGTGAACGACATCAACGCCGGCAATGTGGATTTGCTCTTCATGCTCGGCGGCAATAATCCTGTGTACGACGCTCCGGTGGATTTCGATTTCGGCCCCGCGCTGCTGAAAGTAAAAACGCGGGTGCATTCCGGCCTGTACTACGACGAAACCGCCGAGCTGTGCCACTGGCACGTCCCCGCCGCGCATTTCCTGGAAGCTTGGGGCGATGCGCGCGCGTTCGACGGCACCATCGGCGTGATTCAGCCGCTGATTCAGCCACTCTATGACGGCCATTCCGCATACGAAATCATCGGCGTGCTCGCGGGCGACGCGGGAAAATCCGGGCACGCCGTCGTGCAGGAATACTGGAAGAGCGTGCGCCCGGAAAAAGACAAAGCGTTCGACGCATACTGGGAACGCTCGCTGCACGACGGCTTGATGGCTGGAACCGCGCTGCCCGCAATTTCCGTCGTGGTGCGCGGAGACATCGCCCAGCAAGTGCAAAATACACCCGGCGAACAATTGCAAATCGCCTTCCGCCCCGACCCTACCGTTTTCGACGGCCGCTTCGCCAACAACGGCTGGCTGCAGGAACTGCCCAAGCCCAACACCAAGCTCACCTGGGACAACGCTGCGATGCTCAGTCCCGCCACGGCGCGGCGCCTCGCGCTCGTGGACGGCGATTACGTAAAGCTACAACTCGCCGGACACGAAACCAAAGCGGGCGTCGTAATCGTTCCCGGGCACGCGGACAACGTCGTCACGCTGCACCTGGGCTACGGACGCCGCCGCGCGGGAAGCGTCGGCACGGGGCCCGGCTTCAATGCCAATTTCATTCGCACATCCAACGCGCCGTGGATTGCCAGCGGGCTGAAAATCGAAAAGACCGGCGACAAATATTATTTCGCCGTGACCCAGCATCAATACGTGATTGACCAGGAAGGCCATCAGGTGGAAAAAGAAGGCGTCGAAGCCGCGCGCCGCGACCTGATCCGCATCGCCACGCTGGAAGAATTCCGCAAGGATCCGAACTTCGCAAAAGACCCGCACGAAGAAGCGACCAAAGGCCTTACGCTCTACCCCGGCTTCAAATCCGAAGGCTACGCCTGGGGCCTGGCCATTGATCTGAACAAGTGTGTCGGCTGCAACGCCTGCGTGGTCGCCTGCCAGGCCGAAAATAATATTCCGGTGGTCGGCAAGGAACAGGTGATGAAAGGCCGCGCGATGCACTGGATCCGCGTGGACACTTATTTCCGCGGCAACATAGATAATCCTGAAACCTATTACGAGCCGGTGCTCTGCATGCACTGCGAAAACGCGCCCTGCGAAGTAGTGTGCCCGGTAGGCGCGACGGTGCACAGTCCCGAAGGCTTGAACGAAATGGTTTATAACCGCTGCGTCGGCACGCGCTATTGCTCGAACAACTGCCCGTATAAAGTTCGGCGCTTCAACTTCTTGCTCTATTCGGATTACACCACGCCCAGCCTGTTCGGGATGCGCAATCCGAACGTGACGGTGCGCAGCCGCGGCGTGATGGAGAAGTGCACGTACTGCGTGCAGCGCATTAACGCGGCGAAAATCAACTCCGAAGAACAAAACCGCGAAGTACGCGACGGCGAAATCGTTACCGCGTGCCAGGGCGCCTGTCCCGCGGAGGCCATCATCTTCGGCAATATTAACGACCCCAACAGCCGCGTCGCGAAATGGAAAGCGCAATCGCGCAATTACGGCTTACTGGACGATTTGAACACGCGCCCGCGCACCACGTACCTGGCGCGCGTGCTGAATCCCAATCCGGAGATTCACGGATAGCTTTATGAAGCGCAAACCACTTTACGGATTGCTGGCCGAGTTCGAGACGCCCGACGAACTTCTGAAAGCCGCGCAGCGCACTCACGACGCGGGTTACAAGAAGATTGACGCGTTTTCGCCGCTGCCCATCGAAGGCCTGGCCGAAGCCGTAGGCTTCCACGGCACAATTCTTCCGGTGATCGTCTTCATCGGCGGTCTGCTCGGCGGGCTCACCGGTTTTGCGATGCAGTACTACGCGAACGTCATCAGCTATCCGATGGACGTCGGCGGCAAGCCCTACAACAGCTGGCCCGCGTTCATTCCGATCACGTTTGAACTGACGGTGCTCGGCGCTGCATTGTGCGCCGTATTTGGCATGCTGGCGATGAATGGTCTGCCCACGCCGTACCACCCCGTGTTCAACGTCGCGCGCTTCGCACTGGCGTCGAACGACCGGTTTTTCCTGGTGGTGAAGGTGCGCGACAAGAGGTTTGAGCTGTCGAAAACGAAAAAATTCCTGGAAGGCTTGAATCCACACGGAGTGTTTGAGATTGAAGTCTAAACGTCAAATCGATACTCAGGCGCGAAGCAATGGCGAGACGTACAGCCCCGTGCCGCACCTACGGCGCTCGGTGTTCTCCTTGCACGGTGTCCCAGCCCTTCCGGGCTGGGCTAACTTGTGCCGCGCCTACGGCGCTAGTCTGGCGTCGCGCACCGAAGCTGCTAGCCGGAAAACTGCCGCTTCAGGGGCTAAAGCCCATGTGTTGCCAGGCTTGACGGCGGGGCTGAAGCCCCGCCCTTCCCATGCAGGCGGCGCGCTGCCATGCGCGGCGAACTTGATTGGCCTCGCCGCGCTCGCGCTGTTGTTTGCGGGTTGCCGCATGGATATGCACGAACAGCCCAAATACTTGCCGTACCAGCCCACTACGTTCTTCGATGACGGCCGCAGCGAGCGCCCCGTGGTACCCGGCACTGTTGCGCGCGGCCAGCTCCGCCTCGATGAACTTCTCTACACCGGAAAAGAAAATGGCGTCGTCTCGAACAAATTCCCCTTCCCCATCACGCGCGAAGACCTCGAGCGCGGCCGCCAGCGCTACAACATCTATTGCACGCCCTGCCACGATTACACCGGCAGCGGCCAAGGGATCGTGGTGCAACGCGGATTTCCGCCGCCGCCGTCGTATCACATCGACCGCCTCCGCCAGGCTCCTGCCGGACATTTCTTCGACGCGATGACCAACGGCTACGGTTCGATGTACAGCTACGCTTCGCGCATCGAGCCAGAAGACCGCTGGCGCATCGCGGCTTACATTCGCGTGCTGCAACTCAGCGAGCACGCCACCGAGCAGGATGTGCCGCCGTCCGAGCGTCCTAAACTAGATCAGCAGACTGCGGGGCCGGCGCAATGAGCCAAATTTTGCACGCCTACCTTCTCGCCTATGTTTACTGGCTTATGATTCCGCTCGGCTGCATGGCGATCTTGATGATGCACCACCTTACCGGCGGCTGGTGGGGCTATCCCATCCGCCGGCTGCTCGAAGCCGGCTCGCGAACGTTCGGCGTCATGGCGCTTCTTTTCATCCCCATCTTGATCGGAATGAAGCCCATCTATCCGTGGGTGAATCCGCCCGAAGAGATGACCCACAATCCGAATTATCATTTCAAGCTGGCCTACTTGAACCCGAGCTTTTTCATCGTGCGCGCCCTCATTTATTTCGCGATCTTGATGGGCTTGGCTCATTTCCTGAATAAATGGTCGCGCGAACAAGATGCAACTGGCGATCCGCGCCTCGCGAAATATCTGGAAGGCATCAGCGGCCCCGGCTTGATCTTGTGGGGCATGGCCGTATCGTTTGCGATGATTGACTGGGTGATGTCGCTCGAGCCGGAATGGTTCTCCACCATTTACGGCATGATTTTCATGATTGTGGCCGCGCTCACCGCAATGTCCTTCGTGATTTTCGTTCTGCGCCGCCTGACGGACGATGAGCGCGGCAAGGAAGTCAGAGAAAACGTGACGCCCGGGCAGTTCAACGACCTCGGCAACCTGATGCTGGCGTTCACCATGCTCTGGGCGTACTTGTCGTTCTCGCAGTTCCTGATCATCTGGGCGGGAAATATCAAGGACGAAATTCCCTGGTACATGACGCGAGCCTTCGGCGGTTGGGGAAAGCTCGCGGTCGTTTTGATCGTCCTGCACTTCGCGCTGCCTTTCCTGCTGCTCTTGCAGCGCAACGTGAAGCGCCGCGTGGATCGCCTTTCCGCTGTGGCCGCCATGATGATCGTCCTGAGCGTGGTGGACGTGTACTGGCTGATGGTGCCGGCTTACGAAAAAGATGGCCCGCACATGGGCTCCCTATTTTGGGACATTTTTTGCCTCGTCGTGATCGGCGCGCTCTGGATCGCAACATATTTCTGGCAGCTCGGCAAAATGCCGCTGCTGCCGTTGCACGACCCGCGGTTCGAAGGAGAGCTCCAGCATGAGCATGGAGACTAAGCACGGGCCGGGCCAGCCGGCTGCTCCGGATGGCTCGCACGAAGGCTACGAACGCAGCGACGCCGACTCGCGTGGATTGCTGCACTCCGGCGCGTGGCTCATCGCCGTGCTGGTTGTCGTATTCTTCTCGATGGCGTGGTTGTTTGATTTTTATGGCAAAGTGCAGAGCCTCGGCAAGCCCGCTTCACCTTTTGAAGATGCGCGCGTGCTACCTCCCGCGCCGCGCTTGCAAGTGCAACCGCGCGCCGAGCTGCATGCCTATTGCGAGCAGCAGGACAAACTTCTGAATTCCTATGGTTGGGCGGACGAGCACAACGGCGTAGTGCGCATCCCCGTGGATCGCGCCATGGAGCTGACGCTGCAGCAGGGTCTGCCCGCGCGCGCTCCGGGAGATATTCCCGCCGGCGTCAGCAATCCGCCGCGCTTTACGCCCGACGTTAGCGACCAGGACCAGACCGGGCCATGCGGGTTCGTGCTGGAGCGCGATAAGGACCTTGAAATGAGCCAAGAGGTGAGGCACTAGAGTGTTGGCATCGGGCAGATTCGGCCTGCGTCACGCGATGCTGACATCGCTGGCGGCAGCGGCTGCGGCATTCCTGTCGCTCGCTCCTGGCGCCGCGGCGCAACTCGCGTCAGACCCGATGCAGAGTGCGGGTGTGCGCCCTGAACTTCTGAAACAGGTCGGCATCGACCAAAAACTGAACCAAACGATTCCGCTAAACTTGACCTTCCGCGACGAGAACGGCCAGACCGTGCAGCTTGCACAATTTTTCGGACACAAGCCCGTGATTCTCACGCTCGTCTATTACAACTGCCCGATGCTCTGCACCCAGGTTCTGAACGGCGTCGAATCCGGACTGAAGGAATTGCAAACGGACATTGGCAAACAATTTGAAGTCGTCACCGTAAGCATCGACCCCACGGAATCGCATGTGCTGGCGAAAGTAAAACAGGAAATGTACGTCGGAATGTACGGCCGCCCGGATGCCGCGCAGGGCTGGCATTTCCTTACCGGCGACGAGCCGCAAATCAAGCAGCTGGCCGACGCGGTGGGATTTCGTTACGCTTACGATCCCGATACCAAGCAGTTCGCGCACGCCAGCGCCATCATGCTTCTCACACCCGAGGGAAAAATTTCGCGCTATTTTTACGGTATTCAGTACCCTTCGCGCGATCTGCGCTTGGGACTGGTGGAGGCGTCGGAAGGAAAGATCGGCACGCCCGTGGATCAGGTTCTGCTGTTCTGCTATCACTACGATCCTGCGACGGGAAAATATGGGCTGCTGATTTCGCGCGTCATCCAGGCCGGCGGAGCGCTTACGGTATTGATCCTGGGAATCGCGATGCTGATTCTGTTTCGCGGCGAGCATTACGCGCTGCCGCAAAGAAAAGCATAAAGAGGCGCAGCCGGCGTTCCGATATCCGCCACGCGCTTACGGAAACATCAGAGGTTCACTGACACACAGATGCTCACGGGTCTGATGCAATCGGGCTTCACAAACATGGCCGCCGCCGTGGCCGCGATTCCCATTCACCCCACGTCCGCCTCCACCATCTCGGATAGCGTGGACCATCTCTACTACTTCCTGACGGCGATCACCCTGTTCTTCACCTTCGGGATCTTCACCACGATTTTCTATTTCATGGTGAGGTTCCGCCGCCGCTCGCCCGATGAGCAGCCCGCGGACACCAAGACGCACATGGCGCTGGAACTTACCTGGACCATAGTGCCCACGCTGATCACCGTCGTGATTTTCGTCTGGGCTTCCAGCCTCTATTTCGAAAATTCGCGCCCGCCTGAAGCCGCGACCGAAGTTTTTGTCGTCGGCAAGCAATGGATGTGGCACATCCAGCACCCCGAAGGCCCGCGCGAAATCAATGAATTGCACGTCCCGGTCAACGCGCCCATCAAGATCACCATGACGTCCGACGACGTGATTCACGATTTCTACATCCCCGCGTTCCGCGTCAAAAAAGACGCCGTCCCCGGCCGCTACACCTCAATCTGGTTCCAGGCCACCAAGATCGGCACCTACCATATTTTCTGCGCGCAATATTGCGGCGCGGACCACGCCGAAATGATCGGCTGGGTCTACGTCATGTCCCCCACCGACTACGCCGCGTGGCTTTCCGGCGGCGCGCGCAGCGAATCCATGGCCCAGACCGGCGAGCGCCTCTTCACCCAGTTCGGCTGCATCACCTGCCACGTGGCGGACAATACCGGCCGCGGTCCTTCGCTCGTGGGCCTCTACGGCAAACCGGAAAAATTGCGCAACGGCGACATGAAGCTCGTGGATGAGGCGCTGATTCGCCAGGCAATCGTGACTCCCAATTCCATCATCCTGCCCAACTATCCGCCGATCATGCCCACCTTCCAGGGCCAGATCAACGAGGAGCAGGTGCTGCAACTGATCGCTTACGTCAAGTCGCTCGGGACGGAAGAAAGGAAGACGAACGGGAAATGAGCACCACAGTCATTCCAGAATTGCCCGGGCAAGAAATTCCGGCCGAATCGCGCGTCAATTATTTGAACGCGAGCTACGGCGTGAAATCCTGGCTGCTTACCACCGACCACAAACGCATCGCGCTGCTGTACCTAGGCTCGATTACGCTGATGTTCTTCGTGGGCGGCTTCTTCGCCGTGCTGATGCGCCTGCACCTGATCGAACCGCAGGGCGCGCTGGTGGCGCCGGAAACTTACAACAAGCTCTTCACCATGCACGGCGTGATCATGGTGTTCTTCTTCCTGGTCCCGTCAATTCCGGCGACGCTTGGCAATTTCCTGGTGCCCATGATGATCGGCGCACGCGACCTGGCATTCCCGCGCCTGAACCTGCTCAGCTGGTACATTTATATAATCGGCGCGGCCTTTACTCTGTATGCGGTAATTTCCGGCGGCGTGGATACTGGCTGGACGTTCTACACGCCCTACAGCAGCACTTTTTCACACACCAGCGTGATCCCCACCGCGCTCGGCGTATTCATCACGGGCTTCTCTTCGATTCTCACCGGCCTGAATTTCGTGGTCACCATTCACAAAATGCGCGCGCCCGGGCTGACATGGTTCCGCTTGCCGCTCTTCATCTGGGCGATGTATGCCACCAGCATTATTTTCATCCTGGGCACGCCGGTAATCGCCATCACCCTCTTCCTGCTGGGCCTCGAGCGCCTCTTGCACATCGGCATTTTCGATCCCGCCATTGGCGGCGATCCCATTTTGTTCCAGCACATGTTCTGGTTCTACTCGCATCCCGCTGTGTACATCATGATTCTGCCCGGCATGGGCGTGATGAGCGAACTGATCACATGTTTCTCGCGCAAACGCATTTTCGGCTACACCTTCGTCGCGTTTTCCAGCCTGGCGATCGCGATCATCAGCTTCCTGGTGTGGGGCCATCACATGTTCGTCACCGGCCAATCTATTTACGCCGGCTTGATTTTCTCCGTGCTCAGCTTTCTGGTCGCGATTCCCTCCGCCGTGAAAGTTTTCAATTGGACTGCCACGCTCTACAAGGGTTCGATTTCCTACGACGCGCCAATGCTCTATGCGCTCGGCTTTATCGGCCTGTTCACCATGGGCGGCCTTACGGGATTGTTTCTGGCATCGCTCGCGACGGACGTTCACCTCAACGGCACGTATTTCATCGTCGCGCATTTTCACTACATCATGGTCGGTGGTGCGGTGATGGCCTACCTGGGTGGCATCCATTTCTGGTGGCCGAAAATTACCGGACGCATGTATCCAGACGGCTGGGCGCGCTTCGCCGCGCTGGTGATTTTCGTGGGATTCAACCTGACGTTCTTCCCGCAATTCGTGCTGGGCTACCTGGGCATGCCGCGCCGCTACGCCGTTTATCCCACCGAATTCCAGGTGCTCAACGTGATGTCCTCCGCCGGCGCTTCCATTCTCGGCATCGGGTATCTGATTCCGCTGATCTACTTACTTTGGTCTATTCGCTACGGCCCGATCGCCGGACCGAATCCCTGGGGCGCGAAGGGCCTCGAGTGGGAGACTCCTTCGCCGCCGCCCACTGAAAATTTCGAGGAGATTCCCGTGGTTACCGCAGACGCTTACGACTACGCGAATGTGGGAGGGTCCCGTGTCTGATATGGCCGTGCACGCCCCGCATCCGCCGGGTTTCAAACATCAATTCGAGGACATGGAGCAGCAGCGCGAAGCCGGCAGCCTGGGCATGTGGGTTTTCCTGGTCACCGAAATCATGTTCTTCGGCGGCCTTTTCGCCACCTACATTATTTATCGCACGCTATACTTGACCGCCTTTGAAGAGGGCAGCCGCCTCCTCAACGTGAAATTCGGCGCCGCGAACACCGCAGTGCTCATCGGCAGCAGCTTGACCATGGCCCTGGCGATCCATGCGGCGCAAGCCGGCAAGAAAAAATCCGAACAGGTGATGTATCTGGTCCTCACCATGATCCTGGGCGCGCTGTTCCTGTTCTTGAAATTCAACTACGAGTGGCGGGCCGATTATCACGAGCATCTGATTCCCGGCTTCGGCTTCATCATCCGGCCGGAATGGGGCGCGGCGGGTACGCACGTTCCGCTGTACTTCTGCTTTTACTTTTTCATGACCGGCCTCCACGCGATGCACATGATTATCGGTTTTGGCATCCTGGGGACGCTCACCGTGATGGCCCATCGCGGGCGCTTCAGCTCCGAAT
This sequence comes from Acidobacteriota bacterium, assembly GCA_013289715.1. GTDB lineage: Bacteria > Acidobacteriota > Terriglobia > Acidiferrales > UBA7541 > Palsa-295. The sequence continues at coordinate 18,717 of JABCZJ010000022.1, forward strand.
ATTACGCGCCGCTCGAAGTAAGCGGCCTGTACTGGCACTTCGTCGATATCGTCTGGATTTTCCTGTTTCCGTTGTTGTATCTGATCGGCGGCAGGTTTGCCTTACCGGGGGTGCACTAATGTCCGGGCATGTGGTTCCCGTCAAAACCTACCTCGGAATATTTGTCGCGCTGCTGGTTCTGACTGCGCTCACCACCGGCGTCGCGTTCGTGGATTTCGGGGATATTCACACAGGAATTCGCTTGATTGAGGTGATTCCGCTGAACACCGTGGTGGCTCTGGCTATCGCAGTGGTGAAAATGCTGCTGGTAATCCTATTCTTCATGCATGTGAAGTACAGCAGCAGCCTCACGAAGATTGTAGTGATGACGGGATTTCTGTTCCTCGCGATTCTGGTGTCCTTCACTTTGGCCGACGAACTCACCCGCGGCTGGACCCCCGAAGCCGGCGGCTGGAACACCGCGCTCCCCACGATTCTTCCCTTACTCCGCAGCCTCTTCTAACGCGGCGCCGCGCGAAAGGCGACCACGGCGTTCAACCCGCCGAACGCAAAAGAATTCGACAGCGCCGCTTCCACGCGCAATGCCCGCGGCTGATTGGGAATGTAGTCCAGGTCGCACTCCGGATCGCGCTCGTTGAAGTTCGCAGTAGGCGGCAGAATGCCGTGGTACAGCGCCAGAATCGTCGCGATCGCTTCCAGCGCGCCGGCCGCTCCCAGCGCGTGGCCGTGCATGGATTTTGTCGAGCTGACGCCAATTTTGTCCGCGTGCGCGCCGAAAACTTCACGAATCGCGGTGCTTTCCACTGGATCATTTCCGGGCGTGCCGGTGCCATGCGCGTTGATGTAACCGATGTCTTCCGGCGCCAGTCCCGCTTCGCGCATCGCCCCGCGCATCGCGCGCACCGGACCGTGCACCGCGGGTTGCGTCAAATGATGCGCGTCAGCGGTCATCCCGAATCCGCAAATTTCGGCAAAGATCTTCGCACCACGCGCTCGCGCCGCGTCCATCGGCTCCAGCACCATCATCGCGCCGCCCTCGCCCAGAATCATTCCGCGGCGGTCCTTGCTGAAAGGCCGGCAAGTGTCCGGCGCGATCACGCGCATCGCTTCCCACGCCTTCAGCATGCCGATGTTGAATATCGATTCGCTGCCGCCGGTCATCGCGGCGTCCGCCTCGCCGTCACGCACCAGCCGGAACGCCTGCCCGATCGCGTGATTCGCCGAAGAGCAAGCAGTAGAAACGGTGTACGTCGGGCCGCTCATCCCCAGGTCCATTGCGATGTGGCTCGCGCCGGCGTTGGACATGGTCTTCGGAATCGTCAGCGGATGAACGCGCCCGCGCCCCTCCACCCAAAGGTCCTGGAAACCGGCCTCGATGGCCGCCTGCCCGCCCACCGCCGAACCGCACACAATCGCGGAGCGCTCGCGCAATTCCGGCGTCAACTCCAGTCCAGAATTCTGCAGTGCCTCGCGCGCCGCCACGACGGAAAATTGCGCGAAGCGATCAATGTAGGCGTCTTTCCCGCCCGGGAAATGCTTCACGGGATCGTAACCCGTCACTTCCGCGCCGTTCTTGAATCGCAGCGTGGAGCAGTCGGCGCCCTGGATCGGACCAATAGCGGGGCGGCCTTCGCTGAGGGATTTCCAGTTTTCCTCGAGGTTCAAACCCAGCGGAGAAATGATTCCCAGTCCTGTGATGGCGACGCGGCGTGGGGCCATTCGTCAGTCCGCCGGTGTGGCCGAGCCCAGGGAAGTATCGGGCGGCGCGGCGGCAATAATCTTCTTGATGCCTTCCACAACGTCGTTGACGGTGCGCAGCGAGCGCACGTCGTCGTCGGGAATGGAGATCTTGAACGCATTTTCCAACTCGAAGAGCAACGTGAAGACGTCCAGCGAATCAATACCCAGATCCTGCAAATTTGTGTCCAGCTTGATCGTGTCCGCCGGTATGCGTTTCACCGAAGCCAGCGTCGAAATTACTTTTTCTGCGACTACGTCAGACATCAAGCGTATCCTCCGTCCCTTCGATGCATCTGGTGATTGGCGAGGTGCGGCCGGGTCGCGCCGCAGCTGCAGGGAATCCGGCCCGTTTTCCACCCCGTAAAACGTAGCCCAAGCCCAGCACGAAATCAAATTCTAGCAGGACTACGCGCCACCCGGGCCGACTGTTTTTCTCCGGCCCGGCTTCAGTGCATTTGCATCGCTGGCGCGGTGGGCGCCGCCGGAGCGGCTTCCAGCGCGGCACCCGCCGGCGGCGCCAGTTCCTTCAGCACGGAGGGAGGAAGTTTTTGCACGTTGCTCAGGAAAGTCACCAGCTGCCAAATCTGTCCATCGTTGAGCGTCTTGCTCCACGCCGGCATTCCAGACCAGCGAATCCCGTGCTGAATGATGTAGAAATTCTGGTTCTCCGGCATGTCGGGCGCCTCCTTGAAAAATGCCGGCACCGGCGGATTAAAGGAGCGTCCGAACGGGCTTTCGGGATTCGAGGGAAGTCCGTGGCAACCCGCGCAATGATTCAAGTAAAGTTGGGCGCCCGCGATTAAATCGGCCTCGTCGGTCGGGACCGGGTTCTTCTGCTCGGGCGCGTTACGCTCGGTCGAGGCATCTACTGCGGACATGGCCAAATGCCGTTCCGTCGCGGACGGCGCCTGATCGGCGTTGAAACTCACACGGCCTGACTTAAGCAGGAAATATCCACCGGATGCCAAAACGAACAGAGTCAATATGATTCCGAATAAAAAGGCTTTCATCGGGGGTTGGCCTCCTGGTTATTTACACGTTCCTCGCATCCTTACAGCTATTTCGGTTCCACCAGACGATTATACTTCTTCAAGACCTCGCGTAGGCGGTCATGCGCTAAAGCCTCCACCGTGTGCCCGTCCGCGCCGGTCATCGTCTTCGCCGCCACCAACGCGTTCACCACGGCTTCCTCCGTCGCCTGCACCGTAGCTTCGAAGAGCGCGTCCATGCGGCTGTTCGGCAACATCTGCAAATCAACAGTTTTTTTCTGCTCCAATCCCGCGCCGGGATTCGCCGTGGAAAACGCGATAAAAATATCGCCCGAGCCATCGCCGGAAATGCTGCCCAGCCGTCCCAGCCCGAGCGTCACGCGTTTCGCGATGCGCTTCATCTGGCTCGGCAGCAGTGGTGCGTCCGTCGCCACTACCACGATGATTGAGCCCGTATCGTCGCCCCACACGGGATGGCCGGTAATTTCATATCCCACCGGCGTGCCCGCGATGCGCAGCAGATGCCGCACGCCAAAATTGCATTGCACCAGCACGCCGACGGTGTACCCGCCCAGTTTTTCCGGCAACTGGCGCGACGCCGTGCCCGTGCCACCCTTGAACTCAAAACAAATCATCCCCGTGCCGCCGCCGACGTTGCCTTCAGCGATCGGTCCGCTGTGCGCATCGCGCATGGCAGCGGCAGCGTCTTCCGCTTGCACGTGAAATCCGTTGATGTCGTTCAGATAGCCGTCCCAGGTTTCGGCCACCACGGGCAGCGACCACCAGTCTTCTAGAGGCAACCCCGGGCCGTGCTGCAATTGCCAGGCGATCACGCTGTCGCGCACCACTCCCACGCTGTGCGTGTTCGTGATCATCACCGGCCCATAAAGAAATCCGGATTCCTCGACCCAGGTCGTCCCGGTCATCTCCCCATTACCGTTTTCCGTGAACCATCCGGCAAACACAGGATCCACGGAATTCTTTCCGCGCGGAAAAACGGCAGTAACGCCGGTACGCACTGGCCCCTTGCCCACCACCAATTTTCCGTCGCCCGAAATCAGCGTGCGGTACCCGACTTCCACGCCCTTCACATCCGTGATGGAATCCAGCGGCCCCGGCGTTCCTTCAAGCGGCACGCCCAAATCGCGCGCCCGCACCTCGCGTTCGAATTTCGTGGCCTGCGCATCGGCGACTGGCGCCGCCGCAAGAATCGCGCAACAAGCCGCAGTCACCGAAGCGACGATCGCAACCAGAAGGCCCCGCGCCGCAATCTCTTTCATGCTTTCTCCGCCTGCTTGAAAATCACGCTGCTCAGGAAAACCTCATCATGGCGCGCCGGCAGGATGTTCCAGCAGGCCGCGTGCCTGTTGCAGAAGCGCCGTGTTTTTGATGAGCTCGTCCTCTAGAATTTTCGCCTGCTCCGCCGCCACTTTCCAGTCGCCCGCCTCGGCAGCCTCCGTCAATCCCGGTAACTCCAGATGCGCGTAGGTATAGCGCGCCGCGTACAGAGAATGCTTGAACCAGGGACGCCCCGGGATTCCTTGCGGGTTGCACCAATTGCGTTCGACCTGCATCAATTGCTCATTCACGCGCGCCGCCGCAGCAGCGTCCAGCCGCCCCGAAGCAATCGCCTGCGCCACGGCTGAATTCAGCTCCCGACCAGCCACTTGAAATTCGCTGATGTGCTGCTGCAGCGCCGCGAGATCGATATGCCCGCTCAGGTGATTCGCCAGATTCAGATCCACCACGAACTGCCGGATATTTTCTCCGTACGAATCGAAATCATAAGGAAGAATCTCCGCGTTCGCCAAACGCAGCGCCAGCACTCCCCAGAGCTGTGCCATCAATGTGTGATAGCGATACCCCGGATCGCCAAATTGATTCATCCAGAAAAAATCGTCGTACATCGAGTGATAAACGCCGTAGGGTCCGGTAAACGTCAAGCCCACCGTCGGAATCCCCAGAAAATTCAGAAACACCGTGTGGTCTGAGCCGCTGCCAATTCGCGTGTTCGCCAGCTCCGCGTCCGGCACGGCCTGCGTCAAATTCAGTTCAGCCTTGCGCGAAATTTTCCACTCGTCGTACAAAGTTTTCCCCGAAGGAGCAGGCAACGCGCGGCTCACTTCCACCAGCAGCGGCGCAAGCGAGCCCACCGCGTCGCCCTCGAAATCCTTGCCAGACGTCGCTTCGTCCACATTCAAATACGCCACAGCCTTCTGCTTCAATTCATCCGCATACTGCTCGCCCCACTCCGTGGAACCGGTCAGCGCATATTCCTCGCCATCCCAGCTGCAAATCACCAGCGTGCGCTTCGGACGAACTCCGCGCGCCAGCAGCTGCCCCAGGCTGCGCGTCATTTCCAGCATCGCCGCCGTGCCGCTGGAAGGATCCACGCCGCCAAAAACCCACGCGTCGCGATGATTGCCCAGAATCACCCACTCGTCCGGCGCTTCGCTGCCGCGGATGCGCGCCTCGGTGACGTAGTAAGGCTGAATGCGCGTGTCCATGTCCACTTTCAAGTGCGCCACCACGCGCTTTCCGCCTACGTGATATTTGAACGGCAGGCCGCCCTGCCAGGAATCCGGCGCGACGGGCCCATCCATTTTTCTGAGCAGCGGCTCGGCATCGTGCCAGGAAAGCGGCACACCGATAATTTTCGGCAACGATATCGCCTGCTCCGCCAGAATCCGTTTCGCGCCGGGAACCGAGGGGTATCCCGGCGTCAGCGGATCGCCCGGCTGCAGAAAATCGTAAGTGATCGCACCGCGCTGGATGTGCGTTTCCGGGCCCCACGGCCCATTCGGATAGACCGCGCCCTTGCGGTAGCCGTCCTCGGCGGGATCCGAATATATAAGGATGGCCGCAGCGCCGAGTCGTTCGGCCGTGAGCGCTTTGAATCCGCGATAGCTGTAAGGATTCGAGTAACGGACCAGCACGATTTTGCCGCGCACATCCATTCCGTGCAGGCGCAAATATTCGTAATCTTCCGGGTTGCCGCTGTGCGCATAGACCACCGGCGCGGTCACTTCTCCCGAAGCTGAATAACCCAGATATGCGCCGTCCACCTTGGGATTTCTTGTGTCCGGGTCCACGTCGTCAGGACCTTCGAGCAAGAGGGCGTGATATTCCGTGGGCTTCACCATCTCCAGCGAAATCTTGCGCGGCGAGGAACCCAGCACGTCGTATTGATGCACGGTGACGTCTTCGAGTCCCTGCTGGCGCCACTGCTCCGCCACCCACTGCGCCAGCTCATTATTGCGCGCAGAACCAGCTGGATGTGGTTCGGCCGTGAGGTAACGATGAAACTGGATAATTTCAGGTGTGGAAACGGATTCGCGGAAGGAATTTTCCGCGATGATTTCCTGCGCCGCCGTTCGCGGCGAAAATCCGGAGATTTTCGCAAGATCCGGCGCCGCCGCTAGCGCAAGCGCCGCGGACAACACGCCGGCGACACTGCACAAAGCCGAGCGGCCACCGCGCCTAGAGCGACGCAGAGGAACCTCCCGTCGCCGCGAGATGGCTTTTTTCCAGATCGCCGACGGCCTGCTCCAATCCCTTCACGAGCATCTGAATCTGTTGCGTCGTAATGATGTAGGGCGGCGCGATCAGAATATGGTCGCCGCGCGTGCCGTCCACGCAACCTTGAATGGGATACGTCATCACTCCGGCTTCCAGCGCGTCCGCCTGCACGCGAAACGCGATGCGCGCTTCCGGCGGAAACGGCGCGCGCGTTTTGCCGTCGCGCACGAACTCAATCGCCAGCAGTAATCCCATGCCGCGAATATCACCGACCACGGAAAATTTCCGCAGTGGCTCCAGCGCGTCGCGCAGTTCACGGCCCGCGGACTCCACACGCGCAAAAAGATTCTCCTGCTCTAGGTAGTCCAGCACCGCATTGCCCGCCGCCGCCGACACAGGATGCGCGTTGTAAGTGAAGCCGTGCAGAAAAGTGCCGCTGCCTTTCGCGATCGCATCGACAACGTGCCCTGCCGTGATCACCGCGCCCAGCGGGGCGTAACCGCTCGCGATCCCTTTGCCCACCAGAATCAAGTCAGGCGAAACGCCCCAATGTTCCATGGCAAAAGGTTTTCCCGTGCGGCCCATCCCACTCATCACTTCATCGGCGATCAGCAGAATCCCGTGACGCTGGCAAATTTCCGCAATCCGTTGCACGTAACCGTCCGGCGGCGCCACCGCGCCCAAAGTCGCGCCGACGACCGGCTCGAAAATAAACGCGGCGACGTCCTTCGATCCGTCGCGTTCCAGCAATCTTTCCAGATCGTCCGCGCAATCCACATTGCATTCCGGATAGGTCAATCCGAAAGGACAGCGATAGCAAAAGCACGGCGCGATGTGCCCCCACTCCTTCAGCAAGGGCGCGAACGGTTCGCGGCGGCGCACATTTCCAGAGACCGAAAGCGCTCCCAAAGTACTGCCGTGGTAGCTCTGCTGCCGCGAAATCACGCGGAAGCGTCTGGGCTCGCCGCGCTCGATCCAATATTGCCGCGCGAGTTTCAAGGCTGTCTCGGTAGCTTCCGAGCCGCCGGAAGTGAAATAGACGCGCCCGTTCCTGCGCATGCCCTGCGGAGCTAGCGCCAGAATGCGCGTGGCCAATTTTTCAGCGACAGCCGTATGAAATTGCGAGGAATGCACGTAAGCGAGCCGCGAGGATTGTTCCGCGATGGCCTGACCGACTTGAGCGACGCCGTGCCCGATCGTGACCACCGCAGCGCCGCCAGATGCGTCCAGATAACGCTTACCGCCCACCGCGTAGACGAAGCATCCCTCTCCCCGCAGCGCCACGGGATAAGCCTTCAAGAAATTTCGCGGGAAAACCGCTTCGTCGGTCATGATCCGCCGGGTGACCAGGATTTCCGCGCTCGGTTCGCGCGGAACGATTCACACCGATCGCTTAAGGACGAGCGATTCTAGCAGAAATCGAGCCGCGAAGAAGTCCCGGCGAGCGGGACGCTCAGCGCCATTTCAAGTTCTTCACGTCAATCGAGGGGGGAGGAAATTTCAAGTGCATTTCTTCCAGCGTCTCGACGATGATGTGCGAAACCGCTAGATTGCGAAACCATTTTTTGTCCGCGGGAATCACGAACCACGGCGCGTGTTTCCTGCTGCAGCGCGTCAGCACGTCTTCGTAGGCTTCCGTGTAATCGTCCCAGAATTTTCGCTCGTCGAAATCCGCTTGCGAAATCTTCCAGCGCTTTTCCGGATCGTCCATCCGCTCCATGAAGCGTTTCTTCTGCTCCTCCTTGCTGATATGCAGAAAAAATTTCAGGATGCGCACATTGTTCTCCTGCAGAATCTCCTCGAACCGGTTGATCTGCTCGTACCTCTCGGACCACACCTCCTTCGGCACCATATTGTGCACGCGCACCACCAGCACATCCTCATAATGCGAGCGGTTGAAGATCCCGATATCGCCGACCGGCGGCACCGCCTTGTGCACGCGCCACAGAAAATCGTGCGCGGCCTCTTCCGCTGAAGGCGGCTTGAATGACGTGACGCGGCATCCCTGCGGATTCACGCCAGCCATTACGTGCCGAATCGTGCCGTCCTTCCCCGCCGCATCCAGTCCTTGCACCACCACCAGCAACGCATGCTTGTGGTCTGCATAGAGCAGGTATTGCAGCTTGTCGAGCTTTTCGATCGCCTTCTCCAGGCTCGCCTTCGTTCGATGGCCCTTTCCCCAACCCAGCGTGTCGCCAGGATCGAACTTGCGCAGGTGCACTTTGTGTCCCGGCTGAACCACCAACGCTTTCGAGAAGTTTGTGGCCATCGATAAAATGCCCCTTTGCGGCTCAGCACGACAATTCGCCCACCAAGCAAGCCCAGCATACCGCGTTCCGCCGCGGAACAAACGCGGCCGCGCCCGCGCGACACCTTCCGCCGTTGTAACACTTTTTTCACATTCGCGTCCCGCGTTCCGCGATATCATGTGAGATTGGCAGCAGGCCTAGCCAAAAATGGGGAACGATACGCCAGAGACTCTCACCGTCACTGAGACGCTTTCGCTGAAGGAACCCGCGCCTAAGCGCCAATACCCCGGCGCCTTGGTGGTAGTCGAAGGAATTGACGGCTCGGGAAAAAGCACGCAGCTGTATCTCCTGAAGCGCTGGCTGGAAATCGGCGGCTACCGCATCCACTTCACCGAATGGAACTCCTCGCCGCTGGTGAAATCCGCCACGCGCCGCGGCAAACAGCGCCGCCTGCTTACGCCCACGACATTTTCCCTGCTGCACGCCGCCGATTTCGCCGACCGTTGCGAACGGCAGATTATGCCGCTACTGCACGGCGGCTACCTGGTTCTCGCTGACCGCTACATTTACACCGCCTTCGCGCGCGATGCCGCCCGCAGCTGCTCGCCGCACTGGCTGCGAAATCTCTACAGCTTCGCGCCCACGCCGGACATCACTTTTTATTTTCGCGCCCCGCTGGACGTAGCCGTGAACCGCATCGTCGCCGGACGGCCCAAGCTGAAATATTACGAAGCCGGCATGGACTTGGGCATTTCGCTCGATCGCGCGGAAAGCTTTCGCATCTTTCAGGAACGCATCCTGACCAACTACGACCAGATGATCGAAACTGACAATTTCGTGCTGATGGATGGCACCGTGCGCGTAAACAAGCTGCAAAAGTTGATGCGCCAGATCGTAGGCGAGCGTATCTCCCTGCAACAATTCGCGCCCAAGAAAAAATGAAACGCACCGACAAAACAGCAGCGAAAACACACGGCTCGAATGGCCGCCCTTCCAAAAAGAACAGGAGCGCCGCAGCCGAACTCCCTTCGCGCTTCTACGGCTCGCCTCTTCCGGGCGTGAAGCCCGAAGAACTCAGCGGGACGCTGGTCGTAATCGAAGGCACCGACGGCTCCGGCCGCTCCACACAAATTTCACTGCTCACCGAATGGCTGGAATCCGAAGGGTTCGCGGTGCAGACCATGGGCCTGCGCCGCTCCTACTTGGTGGGCGAAGATATCGACGGTCTGCTCGCTGAAAACTCCGTCACGCGCATGACCCTCGCGCTGATGTACAGCACCGATTTCTTCGACCAACTCGAACGCCGCATTCTCCCCGCGCTGCGCTCGGGATTGATCGTGCTCGCCGACCGCTACATCTTCACCCTGATCGCGCGCGCCGCCGTGCGCGGCATCGGGCGCGATTATCTGCATGGCATCTACGAAACCGCGCTGCGCCCCGACCTCACGTTCTGGCTCAACGTGCGCCCCGAAGTAGCTTTCGACCGCGAGTTCAAGAAGTCGCAGATCATCAGCTACTGGGAATCCGGCCGGGATATGTCGCTTTCCAACGATCTCTTCCAGTCCTTCATCCGCTACCAATCCATGATCAAGCGCGAATTCGAGTACCTTTCGAAACGCCACGGCTTCATCGAAATGGACGGCGAAAGCAGCGTCTCCGATCTAAACCGGTTGTTGCGCAAACGCATTGCCGCACACCTGGGGATACGGAGCACGCACTACCGGCCTTCGCACGCCTTGTCGCACCTCTGGCGCTGAACGAGTGGCCGCCCCGGTTCAATTGGCAGCCATTGACGCCGGCTCGAACGCCATCCGTCTGGTAATCGCCCGCGCCACGTCCCCCAAGCACATTCAAATCCTCGACTGCGAGCGCGCCGCGGTGCGCCTGGGCCACAATGCATTCACTCGCCGCATGATCAATGGCGACACAATTTCCCGCGCCGCGCGCGCCTTCCGTCAGTTCCGCGATCGCATGGACCAATACAATGTCGGCGCCTATCGCGCGGTAGCCACGGCCGCCGCCCGCGAAGCGCGCAATTACCGCCGCCTGATGGATCGCGTGCAGCGCAAAGCCGGAATCGAACTCGAAGTAATCAGCAGCGAAGAAGAAGCGCGCCTGGTTTGTTCCGCCGCGCAGTGGGCGCTGGGAGATCGCATCCAGCCGCGGTTGATCTTCGATCTGGGCGGCGGCAGCCTCGAACTAAATTTTTATCAGCGCGGCGTGCTCGAACAACGCATCGGTCTTCCCCTCGGCACCATCCGCCTGATGGAAACTTTCTCCATCGACGGTGCGATTAATGAAGACAACGCGCACCGCCTGCGCCACCACATTCTCGCGCTTCTGCGCAGCGCCGTTCCTTCCCCTCCTAAACTGAGCCGCTCCATCGCAGTCGCCTGCGGCGGGAACGCCGAAGCGCTGGTGCGCATGGCCGCCGGACCCATGCTGGAGCGCATCCCGTCGATCAATACTCGCCTGCTGCGCGATCAGACCTGGCGCATGCTGGCGCTGGATGTACCCGGCCGTATGCGCGTCTTCCGGATTCGCAAGGACCGCGCCGAAGTAATCGGCATCGCCGCGATTATTTTCAATACGCTCGCGAAATGGCTCGACGTCCGCACCATGCTCGTTCCCGGTGTCGGTGTCCGCGAAGGAATCCTGCTCGACCTGGTCGCGGAGCAATATTCTGTCCGCACCACGTCGGAAGAAGAAAAGGGCCGCGCCTCCGAACTGCTGGCCAGCGCGCGCTGGTTCGCGCGGCGCGTCGATTACAATCCGCAGCACGCCGAGCAGGTCGCGCGCCTCGCACTGTCACTGTTCGATCAACTGCGCCCCATCCACGAAATGGGCGCGGACCTGCGCCTGGTGCTGGAAATGGCCGCGCTGCTGCACGACGTCGGCCATTTCGTCTCGCGTAAATCGCATCATCGCCATGGCGAATACCTGATCCGCAACGGAGAAATCCCGGAACTGCGCGGCTGGCGGCGCGACATGGTCGCCGCGCTGGTGCGTTACCATAACTCGAAATCCGAACCGCAGCTCGAGCACGCCTCCTACGCCGCGCTCGATGGCGAGCGGCGCCGCCAGGCGCGGCTGCTCACCAGCTTGCTGCGCATCGCCGAAAAACTGGAATCCGAACACGCCCAACGAATTTCCGGCGTGGACGTGCAAATTTCCGGCCGCAAGGCGATCTTCATCATCCGCGCCATGGACGGCACGCGCCTCGATCTGCTCGGACTGGAACGCAAGTCCGGCCTGTTCGAAAAGGAATTCCAGTTGAAGCCCGAATTCCGCCGCGCGCAGGGAAAAGAAAAGGTGGCATAATAAATCATGATTTTGTATCTGGTACGTCACGGAATCGCGGTAGACCCCAACGACCCGAAGTCTCCGCCCGAGCCCGAACGCCCGCTCACAGCGAAGGGTGTGCAAAAAACGCGCGCCGCGGCGTTAGGTCTGCAAGCGCTCGGCGTGAAACCCGACGTGCTGATCACCAGCCCCTACGTGCGCGCCGCGCAAACCGCCGAAATCTTCGCGGAGGCCCTGGGATTTGCGCCGCCGAAAATCCGCACGCACGACGCCCTGAAGCCCGCCGGCAATCCCGCCGACATCCTGAAAGAGGTAAATCGCCTGCGCGCCAAGGAAGTGATGTGCTTCGGGCATGCGCCGCAGCTGGATTTGATGATTGCGCACGTCGCCGGCGCGCACGGAGTCTTCACAGCGCTAAAAAAAGCCGGGGTCGCGTGCCTGGAACATTCCGCGGGACACGGCAGGTGGGAAATTCTCTGGATCCTGACGCCGAAAATGCTGCGTCAACTGGCGGATTGAAGCCGCTGCTGCGGCGCCGCCACGGCCGCCGATTGCACGATATGAATGCCCTGAAATCCCGTGCGCCACACCGGCCACAGCGGTTCCTTGCCCGCCACAACGGACCGGAATTTCTCCAGCCGCGCCTTGCGCGCCTCTTCGATTCGCTCACGCCAGCGGAGCACGCCCGCCTCTTGCAATTTCGCCCGGTGCCTCCGAATTTCCGCGCGCAGCACATCCAAATCGTGCACTTCGCCCAGCTGGTCTTGGACGCGTTTCAGATCCCCGCTCCACGGCTGGTAGCGCTGCGGCATGAAGTTCTCCAGCGTGTAGCGGAAGCCCTTCAGCCCAATCCGCAGACGGTGCCAGGCGATCCGGCTGCGGCCTCTGCGCGCGCGCTCGTAAAGTTCAGCGGCTTCGTTTAAGCGTGTCAACGCCAGCCGCTGAAACACGACGCTCTCCAGGGGAAAGAACTGCGCCTTGCTACGCAGCCGCTGCGCCGATTTTCGCCAGTCCTTGCGGTCAAAATCCGCCAAAGCCCGCCGTGCCTTCACCCGGTGTTCCTTCTGCGATTGCGCCAGCACCTTCAGCAGGTGTTTTCGGACCGGGTCCCCGGGCGCGGAGAGCTTCTTCAGCCACTCTTGCTCCACCTGCGTATCCCGCAGCGCTCCCAGCGCCCGAAACAAATCGCGGCTCTGTTTCTTCAGGCCGCGCCACCCGTGGTCTGGATTCACTTCGCTTAAAGCATCCGCCATCGTCCGGCAGCGTCGCAAAGCCACGCGCAAATCATGCACTTCGCGCGGCTTCCACCCGTTCTCTACCTCCTGCGCCAACTCCAGGACGCGGTTCATCCACACGTCCAGGCCAATACGCTTGGTGGAAGGTTCGGCGGGAAACGTCATTGCATGTGCGGTCATCAATACCAGCTTTCTCGGCGGCCAAAGCAGAATCTGCAATCCTACACCTCTCGACGGCGCTTTTCCAATGCGCGGGGGCTGACAAGCGGGCCAACTCCCGTTTCATGGATCCGTTGCTACCCAGAACTCGCGTTCAGGGGAGTCCGTTCCGCGAAGCCAGGCACTTTGCTGCGGAAGCATCTGGGTCATAAAATACCTCACCGGACTGGTCAGTGCAAAACGCACGAACTCCGGTGCGACCGGGCCGAATCGGGACCGCAACTAGCTGGTAACGAGTCACGATTCCGCTTGGCTCTGCCGTACAGCCAACTATCTTGAACTTATATCCGCGCTGCTCACCCTGGAGCAAGATTTCACCCAGCCCGTCGGCAGCGCTCACCTGCATCGTCGGCCGAAGTAGGGATAATTCGCAGGCAAATCCTTCCCTGGTGTGCTCGACAGCGTACCGGCCTTCCAGTTTATTGATCCTGCGCAGGCTGCCCACCGCGGCAGATTCGTATGAGGCCACTCCATCATAAAAGTCATGAAACACCAGAAGGAAATACAGCAGCAAGCAGGCCAGTGAAAAAATCAAAGCAAGCGAAAGTATCGCCCAGAACTTCCATCCCCTGTATTTGGCCCGCCCAGCTGCGTTCGGATTTAGGGTCATTGTTCGCCTGCAGAATCATAGGGCATGTATCCTTTGCAGGGATATGACGCTTGATTCCCTATCCCAAAGCAAACCTGCTAACCTCGGCAGCCGGCATTCCAACGCCATCTCTTCAAACCGTAACCGAATATTTGCAAAAAATTCATATGCCCCCTCTCGCGGCCCGCTAGATTGAATGTTCGTCAAACCCATTGGAGTTCTCTCCGCTGCCTGTTACTTTGCCTCCTAAACCCAAAATGGCTCTGGCGCCCCATCGGCAGTCCGCAACACCTCCGCGCATGCGTGTCCGCTTGCCGATCGGCCTCATCCTGCTCTGTCTAGGCTCCGCTACCTCAGCATTCACCCAATCGGCAAAGCCCGAAATTTGCAGCCGCCCAGCGATCGGCAGCGTGGTAGCAGAGCCCGAAGACCTCCGCAGCCAAGCCGGCGTTCTCGAGGCAGATCTAACCCTGCGCAATGGCCCCGCCGCGAACGGCCAAACGCGCTACTGCTACGTCGCGGCCGACGGCAGCGTGTCGCCCACGCTCAGATTGCAACCGGGCGATCTGCTAATTCTGCATCTGAAAAACGAACTCGCCGGGCCGGCAACATCACCCACAGCGATGCGCCATCACGCTTCCACAACGGCCACAGCCGATTCACCAACCGATCCATGCCTCCGCGGAGAAATGACGGCCTTCGCCACCAATCTTCATTTCCACGGCCTGGCGATCCCGCCCGTCTGCCATCAGGATGAAGTCCTGAAAACCACCATCAACCCCTCAGACGCTCCCTTCGAATACCGCATTCGCATTCCCGCGGAACAGCCGCCCGGCCTGTACTGGTATCACCCGCACATCCACGGTTTCACGAATCCGCAAGTTCTAGGCGGCGCTTCCGGAGCGCTGCTAATCGAAGGAATCGAGCGGGCAAACCCGGAAGTCGCCGGCCTTCCAGAGCGAGTCTTCGTCATCCGCGATCAGGACTTGCTGAATCCAGACGCGCAGCCCGTGCAAACGGATTCGATGCCTCCGCCGCTGCTCCTGCGCGACGCCGAGGGCGACATCCTCAACACCGGCACCGGCGGCGGCAAACCCGCGAAGGATCTTTCCATCAATTTCGTTCCAGTGCCTTACCCCCGTTATCTCCCAGCCGGAATTAAAATCCGCCCAGAGGAAAAACAACTCTGGTGCGTCCTCAACGCCTCCGCCATCACCTATCTCGACCTGCAAATGTTGGTCGAAAACAAACCGCAAATGCTAGGTGTCGTCTCGGTCGACGGCGTGCCAATCAACGCCAACCAAACCGCTCAAAAAAAAATCACCTGGCAGAGTCACATCCTGCTGCCGCCCGCCAGCCGCGTTGGAATTATCGTGAAGGGCCCGGCCGCAGGAACAGCAGCCAGCCTGATCACCCGGACGGTGGACACTGGCCCAGCCGGCGAAAACGACCCGACGCGCCCGCTAGCCGCAATCGCCGCAGAACCCAATGCTCCCGAACCAAGCGTGCAACTCGCAACGAACCCGACGCCGCTTCCTCGTTCGAATAACGCCTGGCTCGGCGCAGTAAAGCCCGCACGAACCCGCACACTGTATTTCTCAGAGCATCCGCACGATCCACAAAATCCGAACAGCCGCACCGATTTCTACATCACGGTAGAAGGCCAAGAGCCAAAGCTGTTCGACCCGCAAGACACAGCTCCAAACATCGTCGTCCCCGAAGGCGACGTCGAGGACTGGATCATCGAAAATCGCACGCGCGAACTGCATGCCTTCCACATCCACCAAATCCATTTCATGCTCGAGGAATGGAACGGCGTCCCGATCGACGAGCCCTTCCTGCGCGACACCATCAACGTTGCCTACTGGGACGGCACCAGTCCCCAATTGCCCAGCGTAAAACTACGCATGGACTTTCGCGATCCCCACATCGTCGGCACGTTTCTGTACCACTGCCATCTACTCGAGCACGAAGACGGCGGCATGATGGGCGTGATCCAAGTCGTGCCCAGACCCGCCGCCGAATCGACCCCGTCGACTCAACCCACACCTCCCGCAACGCACAGATAAAACATGGCTTGCCGGTACCAGCTCACCCACCCCAGCCGCCAGCTTTTAATGCCGTTTTCATCTGGCAATAACACGCGCCGCGTATCAATGCCTGCACCCGCTCGGTTCCGCAAACCCCAAAGCAGCTCTCGGAAGCTGCCGCGCACGTGCGGGCCACAGAGTATCGAACCAGAATTTTCCACACCCAAGGAGAACTCATGATTAGCAAGAATCTTCGCCGGATGGCAGCCATCGCGCTCGCCTCCAATCTGGCACTGGCGATGCCCGGCGGCCTATTCGCCTCGCCAGCGAAAGAAGGGTCGGAATCAGCGTCCACCGCGACGCCGATCAAGCACGTCATCGTGATCTTCGATGAGAATATTTCTTTCGACCACTACTTCGCCACCTATCCGCACGCGACGAATCCGCGAGGCGAACCCGCTTTCCACGCCCAGGACGACACGCCGCGCGCCAACAACCTTCTGAGCGGCGGTCTCCTCACCGAAAATCCGAACTCGACCCAGCCGTTCCGCATGGACACCGGCGTCCTGTCCGTCACTTGCGATCAGAACCACAGCTACACTCCCGAACAACAGGCTCTCGACCATGGCTTGGTGGACAAATTTCCGGAATCGACGGGCTCGGGCGGTCCGGGATGCAACGACTACGGCAAAGGCACCGGCGTCGTGATGGGCTACTTCGACGGCAATACCGTCACCGCCATGTGGAACTACGCGCAGCATTATGCGATGAGCGACAACTCTTACGGCACCATGTTCGGCCCCTCCGCCGTCGGAGCGCTCAACCTGATCGCCGGAACCACCGCCACCGCCACGTTGTTCCCAACCAAGCCCAACGGCGCGGCCGCCAGCGCAGCGGGCAACATCGCCAATGGCTCCAACACCGGCCCAGTGATCGGTGATCCGCGTCCCGCCGGAGATGAGTGCGTTCTGACGAACCCCGGTCTGCAGACCACCACGATGGTTTCGCTTGTCGGACCGAACGTCGGCGACCTGCTCAACGCCAAGAACATCACCTGGGGTTGGTTCCAGGGCGGCTTCGCTCCCACCGGCTTCAGCGCCAAGGGCCAGGCCATCTGCGCCGCGCACCACGCTGGATTGGCCGGTGATGACGCCGTCGAAACCGTCGGCGATTACATTCCCCACCATGAACCTTTCCAGTACTACAGCAGCACGCAAAATCTCCATCACGTTCAGCCATCCAACGCCGCGCTGATCGGAACTTCCGCCGACGGCGCGAATCACCAGTACGACCTCAGCTCGTTCTGGCTGGCTCTCGGTGAGGACCGCCTTCCGGCTGTCACCTATCTGAAAGCGGCGGCGTATCAGGATGGCCATCCCGGTTACTCCGATCCGATCGACGAGCAAGTCTTCGTCGTCGGTGTGATCAACGCCATCGCCAACAGCCAATACTGGAAAGATACCGCGATCATCATCGCCTACGACGACTCCGACGGCTGGTACGATCACGTCCTCGGACCGGTGGTCAATCAGTCCGCCGTCGCGGACGATGCTTTGGCCGGCGCTGGCGATTGCGGCGCCGCCACAGCGGTCGGCACACAAGGCCGTTGCGGCTACGGTCCTCGTTTACCTCTGCTCGTGATTTCGCCTTACGCGAAGCAGAATTACATTGATCATCGCGCAGTGGACCAGTCCTCCATTCTTCGCTTCATCGAGGATAACTGGGACCTCGGCCGCATCGGCAACGACTCCAGCGACGTGAAGGCCGGAAAACTAGATGGCCTTTTCGATTTCGACGATGGCCGGCAGGCGCCAAAGCTGATCCTGGACCCGTCAACCGGTGTGGTTCTGAAGTAGTCACGCGACTCGACGACGCAGATCCTCTGCTGTCACCTCACGGAAGTAACGCCCGCTGGCTCGAGCCGATTCCTCGGCTCGAGCCAGTTTTTCCTCCGACGCGATCCAGCAAAGCTCTGTTGCATTTTCGGAAACGCCGCTCGGCAGGCATAATGGTGCGCGAGGAGTGCCAGCGTGCCGCGAAAAGCTCGCAGCGTAGACCTGACGCAGGTTTCTGAATGGAACGACGGCGAGCTGCGTCGCAAGGACGATTACCTCGCCGCCGAAGAACCACTGGAAATTCGCGTGGGCGATGAGCCGCTGAGCGTAACGATGCGCACCCCCGGCCACGACCGCGAGCTCGCCGCGGGCTTCCTCTTCACCGAGGGATTCGTGCAAAGCCGCGAACAAATCGTCAAACTGGAAACCCGCGAGGCGCAAGACGGCGTGAATCGCGGCAACGTGATTCAAGCTGAACTCGTGCCGGATGCCGCGCCCGATTTCGTGAAAATGAAGCGCCACTTCTTTGCCGCCTCCAGTTGCGGCATCTGCGGCAAGGCCTCCATCGATTCCATCCGCTCGCGACTGCTTAGAGCGCCCAACCCGGATTTTCGCCTCGATGCAGAGATCCTCGTGCGCATGCCAGACGCGCTGCGCTCCTCGCAAGATGTTTTCCAACGCACTGGCGGCCTGCATGCCGCCGCTCTTTTCGACCCGAGCGGAAAATTACTCGTCCTGCGTGAGGATATCGGGCGTCACAATGCCGTGGACAAAGGAATCGGCTGGGCGCTGCTGGCAGGCCTTGTGCCGCTCTCGGATTCGGTACTGCTGGTCAGCGGCCGTGGCGGATTTGAAATCGTGCAAAAAGCGATCGTGGCGGGGGTGCCAGTCGTGGCGTCCGTTTCCGCGCCCTCCAGCCTGGCGGTGCAGCTGGCGCGCGAACTGCGTTTAACACTGATTGGTTTCTTGCGAGGCAGGCGTTTCGTAATCTATGCAGGCGAGGAACGCGTGGCAGCGAAAGCGGCGAAAAAGTGACGCGCGGTTTTGCCTCGCGCAGCGGCGCCGGGCGGCACGGCGCGGTTAATGCAAAGCCTTGCGGAAAATATCCGGCGCGAGCGCTTTGTGGTGCACGCGAATCATTTCCCGAAAAGCCTCGAACAGTTCCCGGTCCCACCACCCGCGCTCGGCTTCTTCTTCCATCAAGTCCAGCGCAACTTCGGCCGTGAACGCCACCTTGTATGGCCGGTCGGTGGTGAGCGCATCATACACATCCGACAGCTGCAAAATCCGGGCAGTTAGCGGAATCTCCTCGCCCTGCAAACCATCCGGATAGCCCGTCCCATCGTGCTTCTCGTGATGATGGCGAATGATCGGCAACACCAAACGAAAAGTTTTCAGCGGCGCACAGATGCGCTCGCCGACCACCGGGTGTTTCTGCATTATCTTCGCTTCATCCGCGGTTAACGGCCCCGGCTTCAGTAAAATCGAATCCGCGACTGCCACTTTGCCGATGTCGTGCACCACTCCCGCGCGCCGCAGCGCCTTAATTTGTTCTTCCGTCAGGCCGAGCCGCTCTCCCATGCGCGCAGACATTTCCGCCAGCCGCTCGCAGTGCCCATGCGTATAGGGATCGCGCGCCTCAATGCTGTGTGCCAAACTAAAAAGCACCGCCTCGGCGTTTTCCAATTCGTCGGTGTACTGCTTCAACCGCAGCAACGAGCGGGTGCGCGCCAGCAGCTCGTTCAAGTCAATCGGCTTGCTCAAGAAATCGTCAGCGCCCGCGTTGATGCCCATGATGCGGTCTTCGGTGCCCGTCAGCCCGGTGATCAGCACCACCGGCGTAAGCCGCGTTTCAGGAGTCGCTTTAATGCGCCGGCAAACTTCGAAGCCGTCCATCCCGGGCATCACGATGTCCAGCAGAATCAGGTCCGGACGAAACGATGCGCATTCTTGAATGGCCGCGGGACCATCCGCGGCGTCGCGCACTTCGAATCCCTCGCGCCGCAAGAGGAACTCCAGCGCCGCACGCGCCCCCGTTTCGTCGTCCACGATTAATATTTTTTCAGGCATAAATACATATGGAGATTCGCATGCAATCCATCAAGTTCAGATTTTCGAGCATTTTTGAGACGCACAGTGCGAGCCGCATGCAACACGGCGCAATCGGAGTTTCTGGCGAGCTCCGCAACTAATCCAATGTAACCCGTCCCCGAAATTCCAACAACCCTCAATTCATGAGATGATTCGAACCCGAATAACGCTGCAAGCGCTCTTGCCTCAACCATGGCCGCCAGAATTGGCGGAACCGCGTCCGGGAACTTTGCCTGCGGGGGCCAAGTTCCTGATTGGCGAAGTTGCGCACTGCGTTCCCAAATCTCGCTCAGATTTTCTCGGCGCACTCTGCGGCGAACGCTCGCATGCCGGGCCCACCCTACTCCCGCTGCAACGTCGCCTCAATCAATCCATGCGGCTCATCGGTAGGGAGAAACACCTCCGCGGGGTTGTCCATTCCAAACGGTGAAAGATCCACCAAATTAAAATGCTTATTAGGCAGTGAAAGATGAATCTCCCGCACGCGATCGAAATTGCTCAACACCGCCTCAGCCATCGCGTACAAAGTGTGCTGCAGCGACTGACTTTCATGCTCCGCGAAAGTCTCCAGCAAGATCTGCCGGATCCCATGCCACAGCGGTCCGAACTCGATGTCGCTCGCTTCGTACAGCCAATCCGCGTGAATCGAAGTCGAAAGAATCCGGTTGCGATCCTCCTTCAAAGTCGTGTACGGATCGCGCAAAAAATTATCAAACGCCGACTTCGTGGTTTTCAGCACCACCAGCCCCGCAATCCCCGCGCGAATCGCCGTTCCCTCGCGCGTCGCCTCGAGTGCCGCCGTTCGCCGGTCCTGCCCGCCGCGCAAGAAAGCCGAAGCGTGGGGCTTCCCGCCCAAAGCGATCCGCCCCCAGAGGTTTTCCTCCGCGTGGATCCGCACCCGCGTCACCTGCGGGTTGTAAGTCAAAAAATGTTCCACAAGGTGCGTGCAAAAATCTTCGATCGAATCCACCGGATACTGCCGCGCCAGCACGTACACTGTGTTCTTCATCGTGTCCGTCGGCAAAAGTTTCCGATTGTCGCCCTTGGTGTGGGCGGCCTCGAAATCGCCCTCGAACGAAATTCCCAGCGTCAGCTCACGTATGTCGTGCCGGCCATCCTGGCGCACGACGCGCAACAGCCGCACGCGCGCCTTGCCATAATTATTTTTCCCCAGCTTGATGGCCATTCGTCAGCTCCCGCGATACGTCGAATATCCGTACGGGCCCAGCAGCAGCGGAATGTGGTAATGCTCCTTCGCATCGTCCACCTGAAACACAATCGTAATCTGCGGATACAAACCGTGAATTTTCCGTGCGTGAAAATAGATGCCAGTTTCGAACGTCAGCCGGTAAATCCCCGCCACCAGCGCCCCCGGCTCCAGCAGATGACGCAGCCGCCCGTCCGCGTCCGTCGCGCCCTTGCTGATTTCGTGCCAGCCGCCGGTCTTTTGAATTTCTAAAATAATCGCCACGCCCGCCGCGGGCCGTCCGAGCGAAGTATCCAGCACGTGAGTGGTGATCTGGCTCATGATCGTAGTAGTTTCTCCAAACGCAGCCGCGTGATTTTGCGCTGCTCCTCGCCGGCAGTGCGCATTTCCGTTTCCGCGTCGTGCCCCAGGCGCTCCTGCAGGCTTTGCAATATCTGTTCGCTGGATTTTCCCGTGGCGCAGATCAAAAACACGTGACCGAATGTCGCCTCATAAGCCTCGTTCGCCGCGCCCAGCACCGCCAGCGTTGCAGCCGAACCCTTCCGTGCCAGCGCTTGTTCGCCCGCCGACCAATCCCGCGCCGACGTCGTTTGCTTCGCGGCCGTTTTCTTCGCGCCGATCGCCGGATGGCTGCGGAATATCGTCAGCCAATCCTTGCGTCCGAGCGACTCGAAAGCTTCTGCCGCGGAATCCAGCAACGCGGATTCATCCGTGAATGGCCGGTGCGCCAGCACTCGCTCCACCCATTTTTTCGAGCCGCAACAATCGTACAGCGCGCTCGCAGCCTGCTTGCGCGACAAATAATTCAGCCGCGCGATTCCCTGCAGCCGGTCCGCAGCCTGGGCCGCGCGCCCGAACACACGGAAACGAGAAACTCCGCCGTCAGGATAAATATTCAGCCGTACATGCGTCGCCGCGCCCACGTCGCGCAACTGGCGACGGAAGGTATGCCTGCGATTAGCCTTGAGCGGCACCCGCGCCAGCAGCTGCCGCCAATTCGCCGAATCGAGGCGCGAAATTTCCGCGCCAGATCCTTCGGCATCACAAACCTCGATCGAACAGCTATCCGGGAAATTTCCCTTGAAGTGCGCCGTGTCGACTTCAACACGATGAATGGTGCCGGGCATTCCCAGCTTCACGATCGCCCAATCGTGCCCTGCCCCGCGTCTGCGCCGCGTTTCCCAGCCGTCGCTCATAATTTTGCTCCGCCCCGGCATCAGCATATTCAACGGCTCGCTGTAAAATTGATCGCTCGTGGAAGTCGCTCGCCCGCCATTTTCCACCGCCGCCAAGTCCAGTTCGCGCTTCGCGATCTCCGCGGCGTTCGGTACCACCTCACCATACAGCCGCAAACGCGCCACGCCGCCATCGGGATAAATCTTGAATCGCACGTGCGTAAAACGCCCAGGGTGCGACAACGCCGCTGAATTTTGCGAATCGCCCTGCAGCGTGGTTTCGGGCAAAATCTCGTCCCAATGCGTCGCGGCAGCTTTCAGCCGTTTCTTTTCGTCCTTATAGGGGGCGGAATTCCCCAGATCGCATCCTTCCAAAGAAAACCGAGCCGGATAATTCCCCGTAAAGAAACTCGTATCCACCACTACCCCGCGCAGAATTCCCGGCAGCCCCAACCGCACGATGCACCAATCGCATCCCGGAGTGCGCCGGCGCCGCGTCTCCCACCCGTCCATCCAATGCCCTCGGTCGGTGTATTTTCCCTCGATGAAAATCGGCTTGCCTTGCTGCAGCAAATTTTCCTTGGCTCCGAAGAATTCATCGTTCGCCACCACCACGCGGCCGCCCAAGCGTTCGGACGCCAGATCCACGAATTGCGCGCACTCCTTCATACCGCGCCTCGATGCAGCACATGTCCCAGCGGCCCCGCGGACAATTCTCCGCGCTCGAAGATTTTTCTACCACGCAAAAACGTTGTCTCCACGCGCCCCCAAAGCTCGCGCCCCGCGTAGGGTGTGGCTTTGTGCCGGTGATGCAGCTGTGCAGGTTCCACTTGAAATTTGGCTTCCGGGTCCCAGATCACGAAATCAGCGTCGCAGCCCACTGCGATTGTTCCTTTTCTTCCCGCAAGGCCAGCAAGCCGCGCAGGCCCCTCGCACAGCCACTTCGCAAGATGGGTCACAGCATAGCCGCGCGCACGTGCCTCCGTCCACACGGCCGGCAAACTCAGTTGCAAGGAAGCAATCCCGCCCCAGGCGCGCAGAAAATCTCCCTCTTCGGGAAGCTTCATCGCCGGCGGACAAGGCGAATGATCCGTCGCGATGAAGTCGAGCGTCCCGTCGCCCAGCCCGTGCCACAATTTTTCGCGATTCTGGAGCTCGCGAATCGGCGGCGCGCATTTGAATTCCGTAGCACCGTCCGTAATTTCTTCCGCGGCAAACGTCAAATAGTGCGGGCAAGTCTCCGCGGTAACCGCGCCGCCTGCTGCCTTCGCGCAGCGCAGTAAAGCCAGAGCGTCCGCCGAAGAAACATGCACGATGTGAATCCACGCGCCAAACTCGCCGCCCAGCCGCAGCAGCAGCGCGACAGCGTCGTTCTCCGCCTCCGGAGGCCGCGCCGCAAGCCACGTAGCATACTTTCGCGGCGAAGCAGTCTTCGCCAGGCTCGCGACGGCCTTCTCGATTGGCTCCGGCAATTCCGCGTGCGCCAGCAAAGGCGCGCCCAAGGCCGCCAGCTTCGGCAGCGCGAGGCGCAAATCCCCTTCGGTCACGTGCGCGAATTCATTCACGCCGCTCGGCACCAGAAAACATTTAAATCCAAAAACGCCCGCATCCCACAGCGGCTGCAACTGCCCGGAACTTCCCGGCACTACACCGCCCCAAAATCCCGCATCCACCCAAAGTTTCCCAGCAGCTGCTGCTAACTTTTCGCGAAGCGCCGCTGCCGTTGTCGTCGCGGGAATACTGTTCAGCGGCATTTCGATCAACGTAGTGACGCCGCCCGCCGCAGCCGCGCGCGTCGCCGTCGAAAATCCTTCCCACTCGGTGCGCCCCGGCTCGTTGATATGCACATGGGTGTCCACCACACCTGGCATCAGCACAAAATCTCCGGCCTCATGCACCGTCGCACCCGGAACAATCTCATCGAACCCGGAAATAGCTGCGACGACACCCCCACGCACGCGAATCGCAGCCGCCCGCTCGCCTGCCGGCGTAATCACGCGCTTTCCACGCACAATCAAATCCGCCGCGGTCGGCGAACTCCGAGAAGTCTGCGAAGAATTTTGCATCTGCGCTCAGCCCGCCAGAACTTCCAGAAATTCACCAAGCAAATTCCGCGCGACCTGCCGCCGATAGCGCGCGGTCGAACGCATATCGTCAACCGGCGTGATTTCCGCGCTCAGTGCGTCTTGCGCAGCCTGCAAAACCGCGTCCCCGGGCCGTTGCCCGCGCAATGATTCCTCGACGCGTACCGCGTGCAGCACAATAGGCGCCACACTCCCCACAGCAATGCGCACATCCGCGATTCGGCCCGCTTCCATCCGCGCCGCCGCCGCAAAACAAATCTTCGAAATCGCCTGCGCCCGCCGCGTTCCTACCTTGCGAAAATACTGCTTCCACCCGGCATGCTTCCGCGTCAGCCGAATCCGCCGAATCAATTCCCCCGCGTGCAGATTCATTTTCTTGTACTCAGTGTGAAACGACGCGTAATGAACCCAGCGCGCCCCGCCTGCAGAAACAATTTCAATTTCCGCGTCGTAAACGACCAGCACCGGCGGCGAATCGGCGGCCGGCGAAGCGTTCGCGATATTTCCGCCCAGCGTTCCGCGATTTTGCGTCGCCACGCTGCCCGTCGCAGCAGCCGCGCGGCACAGCAGCGGGAATTCACGCGCCAGGGTTTCGTTCCGCTGCACTTCAGCGTAAGTAGTCAAAGCGCCCAGCGTCACATGCTCCGTACGAACCTCAATCCCCCGCAGCTCTTCCAGATTCCAGATATTTAGAAATTTCTTGTGGGGCAATTTTCCCGCTTCCAGCAAGACCATCAAATCGGTTCCGCCCGCGAACGGTTTCCACACGCCCGATTCAGCCGCCAGTCGCTCGAGCGCCGCCGCAAGATCCTGCGGCGTTTCCATTTCGTACGCCGGCAGGTACGCCCTCACGCTCCAGTCTCCGCCCGCCGCACCGCCGCCACAACCGATTCGAAAATCTTCATGTACCCCGTGCAACGGCACAAATTCCCGGAGAGCCCTTCACGAATTTGCGCGTCGTCCGGCTCCGGATGCCGCGCCAGCAAATTCAGCGCCGCCAAAATCATTCCCGGCGTGCAGATTCCGCACTGCGCCCCGCCATGCGCGATGAACGCCTGTTGCACCGCATGCAACGACTCGCCGATCGCGACGCCCTCAATCGTGCGAATCTTCGCGCCCTGCGCCTGCAATGCCGGAACGAGGCAGCTGTTCACCAGCACGCCGTCCATTTCAATGGAACAAGCACCGCATTCACCTTCGCCGCATCCTTCTTTCGTACCGGTAAGTTTCAAATCTTCGCGCAGCACATCCAGCAGCCGCGCCATCGGATGAGCCTCGAACGACGACGCCGATCCATTCAGGACGCACGACACGCGAATTTTCCGCGCGCGCTCAGGCATGCACGGCCTCCAGCATTTCCAGCAGCGTCTCCGCGGTAACCGGTATGGCGCGCACGTCCACGCCCGTAGCGTGCGCGATCGCGTTCGCAATCGCCGGAGCAGTCCCGTCCAGTGGCAGCTCGCCGATGCCCTTCGCGCCTGCAGGCCCGCGCCCGTACGGAATTTCCTCGAAGCAAACGCGAATCGCAGGAAGATCCACGGAAGTCGGCATCACGTAATTCGTCATCTGCGCGTTCACCATTCGCCCTTCCTGCCACACGACATTTTCGTATAGCGCGAATCCGATCCCCTGCGCTACGCCGCCTTCAATCTGCCCCGCCGCAAGCACCGGATTGATCACCCTGCCCACTTCCTGCACCGCCACGAAATCGTTCACGCGCACCTCGGCCGTGCGCATGTCCACGGAAACCTCCGCCACATACACCGCCCACGCATAAGCGCCGTAAGCGTCGCCCGAATATTTCTGGTCGTCCCAATGCAAATCGCGCGGGTGCTCGTACTTCACAAAAGATTTCAGCTCGCGGTGTGCCGTGATGTACTCACCACAAGCGCGCGAAAAATCCTCCGCACTATATCCCTCGCGCAGAAATCCGCTGTCGCGCAACGTCTTCAGCAATTTAGTCGCCGCCGTTTCCACCAGCTTGCCCACAATCATCGCCGTGCGCGAAGCCACCGTAGGACCACTGTTCGGCACGTGGGCCGTATCCGGCTGCACAATTCTGATCTGCTCGCAATCCAAGCGCAGCGCTTCGGCGGCAATCTGCGCAAAAATTGTGTTCGTGCCCTGCCCCATTTCCGTGCTGCCGGCCAAAATGTGCACGCTGCCGTCCGCCATCGCCTCCATCGCCACTTCCGAAGCCAGATATTCTTCGCCCGATCCGGTAAATCCCGCGCCGTGCAGAAACGATGCGAAGCCGATACCCTTTTTGATCGCGCCACGCGCGTCAGAATTCTCGGCAGCAAATTGCTTGCGTTTCGCGTGGTAGCCGCTCAGTTCGAACGCGCGCCCCAACAACGCATTCATGTCCACTTTCTCTTTCACCACTTGCCCCACCGCCAAAGTCTGCCCCTCGCGAATGAAATTCCGTCGCCGCAATTCCTCCGGCGCAATTCCCACAGCCTCCGCCACGCGATCCA
The DNA here is from genome assembly GCA_013289715.1 of Acidobacteriota bacterium. Taxonomy (GTDB): domain Bacteria; phylum Acidobacteriota; class Terriglobia; order Acidiferrales; family UBA7541; genus Palsa-295. The sequence goes on from JABCZJ010000022.1 coordinate 45,459, forward strand.
GATGCCGCTCCAGCGCAAAAACACTTTGGGGCGCGCCAAATCCGCGAAAGGCTCCGTGCGGCGGCGCATTCGTCGCGACGGCCCGGCTGCGTATGCGCACATTTGCACAGGCGTACGGCCCCGCCGCGTGAATTGTCCCGCGCGACAGCACCACGGGCGAGAGCGTTTCGTACGCACCGCCGTCCACAGTGAAATCAATATCCATCGCCAGCAGTTTTCCGTCGCGGCTCACCGCGGTCACGTGACGCGTGCGCGAAGGGTGCCGCTTCGTCGTCGCCACCATATCTTCCGCGCGGTCGTAAATAATTTTCACCGGCCGCCCGGATTTCCGCGCCAGCAGCGCCGCATGCGCCGCGATCATCGACGGATACTCTTCCTTCCCGCCAAATCCTCCGCCTGTTTCCGCTTGCACCACGCGTATGCGCTCACGCGGCAGTCCGAACAGAATCATCAGCGCTTTGTGGACGTAATGCGGACACTGCAGCGAGCCCCACACCGTCACGCCCTCCGCTCCGTTCACCTGCGCGATCATTCCCTGCGGCTCAATATAAAGTTGCTCCTGCGCTCCGGTTTCGTAGGTACCCTCCACCACAAATTCAGCCCTGGCCCACGCGCTATCCACATCGCCCTTTTCCACGTAGAACGATTTGAAAATATTGTCCTGCCCCCAGATGATTTCCTTCTGCGCCAGCGAATCCTCAATGGAAAACAGTCCCGGCAGCGGCTCAATCTCGATCCGCACGGAGCGGCGCGCTTCTTCCAGCAAATATTTGTCATGATGGGCCAGCAGCACCACAGCTTCTTCAGGATGACTCACGAATTCAGCGGCGAGGCAGGGCTGATCTTCAATCAACAGCGCGATGCAATTTTTTCCAGGAATGTCTTTTGCGGTAACTACCGTGAATTCGTGCCAGGGAATGTCGCCTTCGAAATGAACCGCGCGAATTCGACCGCGCGCCGCGGGGCTGCGCACCGTCACGCCGTGCAGCATGCCGGGGAAACTCAAATCATCCACATAGCGCGCGCGCCCGGTGACTTTTTCGCGCCCTTCCTTGCGCGGCACCGATTTTCCAATCACACGCGTTTCCAAATCAGCCGGCCTCAATAGCGAATTTTGTCGGACTTCTCCCGCCAGGCGCGGAATGCCTCGAGCGCGTTATCATTCTTCAGCTGAATCATCGGAATTTTCCGCCCCGCATGCGGCAGACGAAGCTCTTGATAGATGAACGCATCATCAAATCCCGCCTGGCCCGCATCCGCCGCCGAATTCGCAAAATAAACTCGCGCCGGCCGCGCCCAGTAAATCGCGCCCAAACACATCGGGCAGGGCTCGCAGCTGGTATAAATTTCGCAGTCCGGCAATTCAAAGCTTTGCAATTTCCGGCAGGCCTCGCGAATCGCCACCATCTCCGCATGCGCGGTAGGATCATTGGCGGTCGTGACGCAATTCATGCCCTCCGCGATAATCTTGCCGTCCTTCACGATCACCGCGCCAAAAGGCCCACCTCGTCCCGAGCGCACGTTCTCCAGCGACAACGCCAGCGCGCGCGCCATAAAGCCGTCACACAATGGATTGACCTTTCGATCGGGCATCAGTCCGGGTGCTACGTTCCAATTCGCTGCTCGTGATTGTAGCGCAGCCGGTCACATCTGCAGGAATGAGAATGTCCGCCGGCCCGCTAGCTCAATATAGGAGGCAGCCGTCCGTAGCGCCGGCGCTTCGCCGGCTCTGTTGCCGTTGACGCTGACTTCGCGGTTGAATTTGTAGCGGCCGCTCTGTTCCGCGTCTTTCCTGACAGAGCGGGCAGCCTTTCGTTCTTCGGTGTATCAGCCTCCCTGCGCCATCACACCATCGCATCCGGCATGCTAGCCCGCCGCAACGCCATCGTCGCAAACGACCTTTCCTTGCGCCGCCAGAAATAAAGCAGCGCGCTGCCAATCAAAATCAGCGCCACGCTCAAACCCGCCCACATTCCCGGCGCGCCCCATCCCCAGTGAAAACAAAGCAGCGCCCCCAGCGGCAGTCCCACCAGCCAGTAAAAACACAAATGGCAAAGCATCGGCGTGCGCGTATCCCCGGCTCCGCGCAAAGCTCCGGTCGCCACCGTCTGCATCCCATCGAACAACTGGAAAAACGCCGCGACAAAAAGCAATTTGCTCGCCACCGGAATCAACGCCTGGTCCGGCGTGTACACACGCACAATCTCTCGCGGCACCAGCAGAAACGCGATCGCCATGCAGCCCATGAACGCTGTCCCCAGCAGCATCGCGGTCCATCCCGCGCGGCTCGCTCCGTGCGGATCGTTTCGTCCCAACGCCTGCCCCACGCGCACTGCCGCCGCCGCGCTAATTCCCAGCGGAACCATGTACGTCAGACTCACGGTATTCAGCGCCACCTGATGACTTGCCAGCGCCTCCGCTCCGAGGCGGCCGATCAGCATCGTGGCCGCTGCGAAAACTCCCACCTCCAGCCCAAATTGCGTCGCCGCAGGAAGTCCCAGATACACCAGCCTCCAAACGCGCGGAAAGTTCGGCAATCGCGCCGCATTGCGCAGCCCGGTCTTGTTGCGGTGATCGTAATACACCGCGTAAGCCAGTAGTACACACGACATATAGACGCGCGCCGCGCACGTGGACCACCCCGACCCCACCGTGCCCATCGCGCGAAAACCCAAATGTCCATAAACCAGCGCCCAGTTGCCCAGCAGATTAATAAAGTTCGCGGAAAACAACGCGAACATCACCGGCTTCGCCAGATTCATTCCCTGCAGGTAACGCCGGAACACAAAATAAAGCAGCAGCGGCAGTGTGCCCCAGTTCAACGTCCGCAAATACGGCAGCGCCTGATTCAAAACCGCCGGCTGTATATCCAGCGAGCGCAGCACCGGCTCGAACAGCCACACCACGCCCATCAAAATCGGGCTGATCGCCAGGCTCAGGTAAACGCCATTCACCAGCGAGCGGTGGCAATCCTCCACGTCGCCCGCGCCGTATGAATGCGAAACCAGCGTGTCCAGCCCCAGCATCAAACCGGTTCCGAAAATCGCTGCGGAATTAAAAAGAATGCTGCCGAGGCTCACCGCGCCAATCGCCACGGCGCTGTTCGCCTGCCGCCCCACCATCATGGTGTCCACAATGGCCATGGTCATCCATCCCAGCTCCGCCAGGACGAGCGGCAACGCCAGGCGCAGCATCGGGCGCGCTTCTTCGGCGATATAATGTGCAAACAGACGCTTCAGCATGAAAAAATAATCCTGGCGAATTAAACGAGAACCACTTCGGGCAGGCGCAGCGGCAATCAGCTCACGCAGTGGCAACGAAGTCGCCCACAAGTTTATACTCGTTGTGGCCTGCGCGTCTCTCCCAACCGAACGCGCCGGCCACTTGGTCCACCCAGCCGGTCGCCGGCGGTGCCATGCCTAAGTGCAGGCGGTGACCGCGAAAGAATGTCTGGCGAGCGCAGAATAATTATTTCAATAGCTAACCGGTCTGACAGAATATGCCGCGCTGCAACGTTTGCTGGTCGCCGCTTTATCGGCTGCGTGAGAACTGTTGCTTAGCGTCAGGGCACGGCTTGAGCCGCTGAGGCAATGAGTTTCGAGAACTCACATAATTTCTCTGGCCCACCCTCTACCATTGGAACCGATAGGAGGAAATCATGCCAAAGATTGAAAAACGCGTAGACTTACCCGGCAGCCAACGAAGCCTTTTACCTGGCTCGCGCAAAATCGGGCCATGCGACCCCAAGGAACAAATCCAGGTAACCGTATTTCTCCGCCGCGGCTCGTCGCCCAAACAATTTCCCGACATAAAAAAACTCGGCAAGCTGCTCCCCGCGCAACGCCACGATCTTTCCCGCGCGCAATTCGCCTCGCGCCACGGCGCGCGCCCGGCGGACATCACAAAAATCCGCGCATTCGCAAAGACGCATGGACTCAAAATCGTCGAAGTCAGCCGCCCGCGCCGCTCCGTGCTTCTCAGCGGCTCCATCGCCGCGTTCAGCAGCGCATTTGCTGTCGAGCTGAACAGTTACCAACATCCCGCCGGCACCAGCCGCATGCGCAGCGGCACCATCCAAATCCCTGCGTCGCTCAGCGGCATCATCGAAGGCGTCTTCGGCCTCGATAACCGCCCCCAAGCCAAGCCGCATTTCCGAGTCCGCAACCAATCGAAAAAACCCGCCGTGCCCGCCCAAGCCTCCAGCGCTTCCTATAGCGCCCCGCAAGTGGCGCAAGCGTACGATTTCCCCGCCGGAACCACCGGCAGCGGACAAACCATCGGCATCCTCGAACTATCGGGCGGCTACCGAGCGACAGATCTCGCCACCTATTTCAAAAATCTCGGTATCGCCACGCCCACGGTCACCGCCGTCTCCGTGGATGGCGCCACAAATTCTCCCACCGGCGACGCGAACGGCCCCGACGGCGAAGTCGAACTCGATATCGAAGTCGCTGGAGCCGTAGCTCCCTCCGCGCAGATCGCCATGTATTTCACGCCCAACACCGACCAGGGTTTTCTGGACGCGCTCACCACTGCCGTGCACGACACGAAACTACAGCCCGCCGTCGTCTCCATCAGCTGGGGCGGACCGGAAAGTTCCTGGACGCAGCAGGCCCTCACCGCTTTCAATTCCGCCTGTGAAGATGCTTCCACCATCGGCGTCACCATCCTTGTCGCGTCGGGCGACGACGGTTCCAGTGACGGAGTATCCAGCGGCACGCCCACAGTGGATTTTCCCGCATCGAGTCCGTACGTCCTCGCCTGCGGCGGCACGAGGCTCACGCTGTCCGGCACCACAATCTCCAGCGAACAAACGTGGAACGAATTGGCCTCAAACGAAGGCGCTAGCGGCGGCGGCGTCAGCGAGGTTTTCGCGCTGCCGAGTTATCAGCAAAGCGCCGGCGTGCCGAAAGCGCCGAACGGTTTCGTAGGCCGCGGCGTGCCAGACGTGGCGGGCGACGCCGATCCCGAATCCGGTTACAACGTGTTCGTGGATGGACAGCAAACGGTGATCGGCGGCACCAGCGCGGTCGCGCCGTTGTGGGCCGGCCTGCTGGTGCGCATGAATCAATCGCTGGGAAAAAATGTGGGTTACCTGAATCCGCTGCTCTACACCAGCAACGTCGAATCCACCCTGCACGATATTACCGTGGGAAATAACGGAACCTATTCCGCAGGACCAGGATGGGACGCCTGCACAGGACTCGGCACGCCGGACGGCGCCGCATTGCTGGCCGCTTTGGGCACCCCAGCCGCGCCGACCAAGAAGAAGAAAAAATCCCCCACCAAGCGCAAAGCAGCAAGCACAAAACGCCCGAAAAAATCCTGAAGGCCGCGATTCGGTTGGCAAGGCCCGAAACTCGTCGAATCAGTAGCTGGGCGTCGAAGGACTCTCGGAAAGTTCCTGCCAAATCTGATACGAGGCGAACGCCATCACGCCCGTGAGAATCAAATAGAACAGCAACTTGCGGCGCCGCCGCTTCCGCGGCTGAATGATCGGATTGTCTCCACCCGGGCTTGCGGCGGGCGTCTGCTGGTCGGCCTGATCGACTTCCATCACCACGCGATAATTTTTCCCAGCGGGAATCGTGTGCAGCTCGCCGTCGTTATCCAGTACCAACGCGCCGCGATACGCCGAAATCACCACTTCCTGCGCGCTCAGAATCGTCGCCTGCCCGAAAGCGGGCTGCCCATCCGCCGCGCGCAAAACTCCCTGCGGAATTTCCAGCTCGATGTTGTCCGCTCCATTCGAAGAAAATCCCACCGTTCCGCGCGCCACCACCGCGTGAACCGACGTGGCATTTTGCGAGAGCGTAGCCGCGCTGTCCGCCAGCAAATACAATTGGCTGCGGCCCAGCTTCAGGCGCAAGCCGCCGCCGGTCTCCGTCATCAGCGTATCGCCGCGATAAATCGAAGTTCCCACCGCCAGCTTCGCATTGTCCAGCTCCGCTTCCTGCGCCTGGATCACCATCCCCAGCGGTTTTTCAGCAGCCGCAAACGCTGGAAGATCCAGCAAGCTGGACACCAGCAACACCACGAGACACAATCGCGCCACAGATCGCACAAAGCCCTCCGGGTGGTACGAACTCAACGTAGGCTCTGCAGGCGATGTGGTCAACGAACATGCGGCGAAGTGGTGCGTACCAATAACGCTGTAGTGGACACGTAGTGGAACAATCAACTCGGAAACCGCGCGCAACAAAGCGCTGCGCCCGCGCGGCCGCGCCCATTCTGCGCGAACAAAAAACAAACATTTCCAGCCAACCGCAGAATTCGCTTCTTACGCTGCAAGCGAAACGTCCCTCAGGTAGTATAGTTTTGCGGGCACAGGGGGCAGGTCATGAAATTCCGGCAGCAAATGCGCACACTGATTTCGGCCATCTTTTTTCTCGCGGCGCTCGGACCGCTCTCGCTCGCCACCCGCGCGCAATCATCCGCCGCCAATACAAATATAAGTGTTCCACAATTCCCTCCCAGCCTCTACGCAAGTCTCGAATGGCGCTGTATCGGCCCTTTCCGGGGAGGCCGCACCGTAGCCGCCACCGGCGTCCCCGGCAAACCAAATCTCTTCTACATCGGCGTAAATAATGGCGGCGTGTGGAAGACCACCGACGCCGGTCGCACCTGGGTTCCCATCTTCGACGACCAGCCCACCGGCTCGATCGGCGCGCTCGCCGTAGCGCCATCGAATCCCGACATTATTTACGTAGGCAGCGGCGAAGGCCTGCGCCGTCCCGACCTTTCCACGGGCGACGGAATTTACAAATCCACCAACGCTGGCAACACCTGGAAACATCTCGGTCTGCGCGACGGCCAGCAAATCACCAACGTCATCATCGACCCGCAAGATCCCAATCGCGTCTTCGTCGCCGTCCTCGGCCATCCGTACGGCCCCAACTCCGAACGCGGCGTCTTCCGTTCCACCGATGGCGGCGATAGCTGGCAGAAAATTCTCTACCAAGATGACGACACAGGCGCCACCGACCTCGCTTTCGATCCGAAAAATCCGCAAACGCTCTATGCGGACATGTGGTCTTCGCGCCGCCCGCCCTGGACCACGGGCGGCCCGCTCGAAGGCCACAACGGCGGCCTCTTCAAATCGACCGATGGCGGCGATACCTGGCATCCCCTCAGCAAAGGCCTCCCCACGAACGCGCAAGCCCTAGGCCGCATCGGTTTCGGCATTTCGCCCAGCAATCCGAATCGCATGTACGCGCTTGTGGATGCCGCGCCCGAAGTCGGCGGCCTCTATCGTTCCGACGACGCCGGAGAAAGTTGGCAACGCGTAAATCATGAAGACCGCATCTGGGGACGCGGCTTCGATTTCGCCTGGGTGCGCGTCTCGCCGGAAAATCCCGACATCCTTTATATCTGCAACACTTCCACCTATCGCTCCACCGACGCCGGCACGAGCTTCACCGCCATCAAAGGCGCTCCCGGTGGCGACGACTATCACACCGCCTGGATCAATCCCGAAAATCCGCGCATCATCCTCCTCGCCTCCGACCAAGGCGCCACCATCACCGTCAACGGCGGCGACACCTGGAGTTCCTGGTACAACCAGCCTAGCGCGCAGTTCTACCACGTCATCACCGACAATCAATTTCCCTACTGGGTTTATGGCGGACAACAGGAAAGCGGCTCAGCCGGCACCGCCAGTCGCAGCGACTGGGGTGAAATCACTTTTCGCGATTGGCATCCGGTGGGCACCGAAGAATATGGATACGTCGCGCCGGACCCGCTCCATCCCAATCTGATTTACGGCGGCAAAGCCACGCGCTTCGACATGATGACCGGCCAGACGCAGGACGTTTCGCCCGTAATCTTGCGCACCGGAAAATTTCGCTTCAATCGCACCGCGCCGCTTATTTTTTCGCCCGCCGCGCCGCACACGCTCTATCTCGGCTCAAACGTCCTGTTTCAGACCACCGACGCCGGCCACAGCTGGCAAATCATCAGCCCCGATTTGACGCGCGAAGACCCGGGCGTGCCACCGAACATGGGCGACATGATCGCGAGCGACCCCGCGCAAGGCAAACATCGCGGCGTAATCTATTCCCTCGCGCCCTCACCGCTGGACGCAAATTTAATCTGGGCCGGCACCGACGACGGCCTGATCTGGCTCAGCCGCGACGGCGGACAAAACTGGCGCGAAGTCTCGCCGCCCGGCCTCACCGCCTGGAGCAAAATCGCGCAACTCGACGCTTCGCACTTCGATCCCAATGCCGTGTACGCCGCGGTGAATCGTTTCCGCCTCGACGATTTGCACGCCTACATCTATCGCACCCACGATGGCGGCCAGAGCTGGGAAAAAATCACAAACGGCCTGCCCGACGACGCGCCCGTGAACGTAGTCCGCGAAGATCCCGTCCGCCAGGGCCTGCTGTTCGCCGGAACCGAGCACGCCATCTACGTCTCATTCAACGACGGCGACTCCTGGCAATCGCTGCAGCTGAATTTGCCGGCGACTTCCATGCGAGATCTCGTCGTCCACGGTGACGACATCGCAGTCGGCACCCACGGCCGCTCGTTCTGGATCCTCGACGACATCACTCCGCTGCGCCAGATCACGGCGGATACCGCCGCCGGCGCGTTCCTCTACAAACCCGGCATCGCCTATCGCGTCCGCCGCAACGTCAACCCCGATACGCCTCTGCCTCCGGAAGAACCCGCCGGAAAAAATCCACCCGATGGCGCCATCATTGATTATCAACTCCAGTCGGCAGCCCCCGCCCCCGTGAAGCTGCAAATCGTGGACGCCAACGGCAGAATCGTGCGCGCCTTTTCCAGCACGGATAAACCCGAAGCAACGATGGAGCAACTCGGAAAAGAGTTGAACGTCCCGCTCTACTGGATTCGCCCGCCGCAGATTCTCTCGGTTGCCGCAGGCGCGCACCGTTTCGTCTGGGATTTGCGCGCTCCTCCGCCCGCCTCGCTCCGTCACGAATATCCTATCTCCGCAATCGCGCACGATACGCCGCGCCTGCCCGTCGGCCCAGCCGTAATGCCCGGCATGTACACCGTAAAACTCGACGTCGCCGGCCAAATCTTCACACAGCCGCTGGAAATCAAAATGGATCCGCGCATCACCGCCCCCGTGGACCATCTCGACCAGCAATTCCGCCTCGCCTCAAGAATTTGCGATGCCATGAACGCCAGCTTCGGCTCGCTGGGCCAGGTTCGCGCCGTGCGCGCGCAATTGCGCGACCTCGCACACCAAGCTCCCAAAGGTGACGTAGCCGACGCCATCCACGCCCTCGAACAAAAAATCGCGCCGTTCGAAGGCGGGCCGCTAGCATTCGGCCAAACCGCTCATCAGGACAGTTTCGCGCAATTGAATCGACAACTCGGACAGCTACTGGGAGTCGTTGACGGCGCCGACGCCGCTCCCACGCAAACCGCGCAAGATACCACCGGAGACCTGCAGCGAGCCTTAACCACGCTCGAAAATCAATGGGACGACGTAAAAACCCGCGACGTCCCCGCGCTAGACGACCAACTCCGCCGCACGAACCTCCCCATCATTAATCTGTCAACGTCACTTGAACCCGAACAAGAATCCAGCGGCGACGACGAACCCTAAATCCCCGCCTGTCCGCTTGTTCTTGGATCTGCCTTTGTTTTTGAATTTGCTTCTGACTTTGACTCTGTAGCGGCCATCCCGCCTCAAGTTCAAGGGGATCCACCCGGACTCGTAATGCCTTGCACCGGAGAATCGAGCGTGAAATCGGAAATCAAAACGCCTTGGACATATTTGAATTGGAGATCTTTATCGGTCGGAAAACCGAAGTGCGGAATAAACTTCCACGGGAGCGCAGCGGCTTCGGCTGCAACAACAAGACTCCGGTCCGATCGATCCTCATTCGCGATGAACTCTGGACGGGTTCTTTCGACCAAACCGTGCGAATGGTTGAGAATACGGATTCTCACCATGCCCGTCACCCCTCTTGCTCTTGCCGCGAGAGGGTACGGGGCGGACGCTCTGCTCGCGGCATCCCTCCGAACGTAGTGGACAATTTCTGTTGGGTGGAGCTGTGAAAAGCAGCAATCACCTTCCCGGCCCGTCACCGTCTTTTGAGCCATCGCCAGTGGGCACGCCAGGATGAACCGTGCCGGGAATCTCAGCATTACTGCCCCGCGATCGAACAGCCGCAACCCAACCTCTAAATCCCGTCAATCTTCGCCGCCAAAATAAAATCGCTCTCCGTCAGTCCATTAATCTTGTGCGTCCACGTCGTAATCTCCGCCTTCCCCCACCCCAACAAAATATCCGGATGATGCCCCTGCTCCTCGGCAATCGCCCCCACCTTATTCACAAACGCCAGCGCCTGCTTGAAATCCGGAAACGCAAACGCCCGCACAATGTGATGCCCGTCCACCACCTTCCACTGCGGCACTTCTTTCGCCAGCGCCTCCAATTCTTTCCCGGCCAGCGGCGGCACTCCGCCGCGGCAAGGCACGCAAGTCTTCTTCGCAAGCTCGCTCATAAATCGCCCCTCCGGAATTCCCGTTCGACTCCGATTCTACAAGAATCACGCTCCCGCCGCTTATCTTGTCGAAAGCCCGCCACAACAAGAAAATCCCGCGATGGCATCTCGTCGACCCATTCTGCTATTCTCTTGCGCGCGGTAACTCCCGAACCGCCGCTGACGCGACTCGTCGTAAATTTCGCTGCCGTGAGGACTTACAATGCCCGATGAAATCGACGAACTCAAAGAACGCGCGGAAGAAGGCGCGCACGAACCCAGCCTCGCCCCCGTCACTCTGACCATGGCCATTCTCGCCGTGGTTATCGCTACCGTCACTTTGCTCGGACACCGCGCCCACACCGAGGAAGTCCTGCTGCAAACGCGCGCCGCCGATCAATGGGCCTATTACCAGGGCAAGGAAATTCGACGCCGCAGTTACGAACTGTTCCTCGACGAGCTTTCCGTTTTCTCTCTACAAGACGCCAAGCAGGTAGAAACCGTCAGGGAAAAGTACAAGAAGGAAGTTGAGCGGTATTCCGAAGAACTAAAAGAAATCGAAACCGAAGCCCGCGGTAAGGAAGCCGAAGTAAAAGTCGAAGAAGCCCGCGCCGACCGCTACGATCTCGCCGAAGTCCTGCTGGAAGCCGCGCTGGTAATCTCCTCGATCACCCTCCTAACCCGCAAGAAAATCTTCTGGCTCTTCGGAATCGTGCTGGCCGTCGCGGGAATCGTCCTAGGCGTCACCGGCCTGATGATTCACTAACTCGTCGCGCCACGCATTGGACTTTGTAGCGCCCAGCTTTAGCTGGGCGTCTCTACCGGTGCGCTTGAATTTGTAGCGGCCGCCTGCTTTTCTTGCGCGGGTGCATTTGACTTTGTCCGTGGATTTCAATCGGGGCACGCCACTCGGCCCTCCGCCCCCGGGGAGCGCCAATCTCCCGATTAGCGCCTCGCGCAACGCTTGATGCGCTCACCGCTTCCCCGAAGCCGCCGACCGCGCCTCCAGATATTGCCGCACATACTCCCCAAACGCCTTCTCCAATTTCAATGTCACCACTCCCGGAGCCGCCGCGATGGCATGCCCATTCACCTCGCTCACTCCCAACATGCTCCGGTTCGTCGAAGAAATAAAAACCTCATCCGCCGCATACAAATCCTCCGGCCGCAGCGTACGTTCCTCCACCGGAGCACCCACGCCCGCCCCAATCTCCAGCAACACGCTGCGCGTAATCCCCTGCAAACACCCAGCCGACACAGGGGGAGTCGCCACCCATCCGCCCTTCACGCAAAAAATATTCGCCGCCGTGCATTCCGCCACTTCACCGCGCTCGTTCAGCAACACCACTTCATCGAATCCCGCCTGCTGCGCTTCGTAATAATTCCAGACGTTATCGAGCCAGGAAGTCACCTTCACCCCGGCCAGCGGCGAAGCCGCGTTCCGTCCATGCTCGCGCAATCCCAATCGCGCCGGCTCGCGATACGAAGGCAAGTCCGCTGAGCAAACCAGCAAATCCACGCGCGGAAAATCCTCATCGCTGCGCCAGAATCCCACCTGGTTGTAAATCATGTAAACCCGCGCCGCGCCTTCGCGCACATGATTCGCGCGCAGCACCTCGCCCAACTGCCCGCGCACCACGCTCTCCTGAAACGGAAACGGGCAATGCGTTCGTTCCGCGTCGCGCTGCAACCGCTCCCAATGCCGCTCAAACGCAAACGGAATCCCCTCGTAAATCCGCACCGTGGTGAAGAGTCCCCATCCATTCAACAGCCCCGCCTGCCCCGGCGAAAGCCGCACTTCTGCTACCGGCAGCAAGCGGTCATTATGAAAGACAAAACCATGAATCATGCGGCCTCCAACTCCTCTTTATTCTAGCGCAGAACGCATCCGCCAGACGCGGCTTCGGCAAAAACCAAGCGAAGCCCTTCCGCTGGTCCCATTTCGATTCACGGCGCTTCGTTTTCGGCCGATGAAGATGTGTTCAAGTCTATTGACACCAGCTGCTTCTGCGCCTAGATTGTTGTTGTGTTCATAGGAGGTTGCCGTGCGATACCCCGGGCGTGACTTGGTGAGAACTTTCTTAGTCGCAATCCTGTCCGTCGGCCTTATCAACATCCCAAGCTTCGCCGCAACCGAAAAGCCGCTCGGCCTCGTCACGCAGGCGACGGAAGCCCATTTGGGTTCTGCCACGGTCGCAATCGGGACGACGGTGTACCCCGGCGATACACTCGCCACCGACGAAGGCGGCACGGCCCGCGTCAAAGTCGGCAGCAGCCAGTTCTATTTGCTCTCTTCCAGCAGCGCCACTCTGTCCGAAGATTCCACCATCGTGAACGCTTCCGTCGCCCGCGGCACAGTCGGTTTTTCCTCCAACGGCACGGATCAGCTGGCGCTGCAAATTCCTGAAGGGATTGTGCGCGCCGCGAACGGCCAGCCCGGTTACGGCCAGGTCACCATTATCGGTCCGCGCGAAGTGATCGTTTCCGCGTATCGCGGCACGCTGGTGTTAGACAACGACGGCGAATTGCACGAAATTCCCGCCGGGAAATCCTACCGCGTCACCATGGAGCTCGACGCAGCCGCGGAACCGCAAGCCCCTGCAGGCGCAGGCGCCAACAGCAAAGTCGTGGCTCCCCGCCACCGCCACCTGCTGTTCGACCTGATCCTTCTCGGAGCAGTCGGCGGCGCCAGCTACGCTCTCTGGTATCACCTGAGCGAGAGCCCTTCCAACCCAAATCAATAATTTGTCGCGTCACAAATGCACCAGGTCTGTAGTGGTGTGCCAAATCGTGCGGCAATAAATTTTGCGGAAAAGCTTACCCGGAAAGAAGTTGTGAGTCTGTCGAGGCGGACTTCACTAATGAGCGAACGCAGATTCAAACGAGCGCGAACGCAGCCCTAACCCGTTCGTTCTCCGTCCCATATGTCAGTCGCTCCGCTGCGTCGTTCAGGTGCCTTCCTCTGCGCCCTCTGCGGTTCGTCCTTCTTTCGCTCATTCTCATCGTTTTTGATTTCATCAGTGCCTTGATCAGTGTTCAGCTGCGTTCAGCAGTGGTGCCTTTGACTTCCCGCCTATCTCTCGCAACGATCCGCTCAGTTATGGCAAGCCCGCACGCCAGTCTTCTCGAAATACTGCTGGTGATATTCCTCCGCGCGATAAAACTCTCCCGCCGGAACAATCTCCGTCACGATGGGCCGCTTGAACACATGATCCTTCTCCAGCACCGTTTTCGACGCCCGCGCCTCTTCCTCCTGCACCGCATCATGATAAAAAATCGCCGAGCGGTACTGCGTTCCCACGTCCGGCCCCTGCCGGTTCATCGTCGTCGGATCATGACTCTTCCAGAAAACCGCCAGCAATTCCAAATAGGAAACCTGCGCAGGATCAAACTCCACCTCCACCGCCTCCGCATGCCCGGTCCGCCCGGTGCACACCTCTTTGTAGTTCGGGTTCTTGGCAGTTCCGCCGGTGTAACCCACGGTAGTCGAAGTCACCCCCGTGACCTGCCGGAACGCATCCTCCACTCCCCAAAAACATCCCGCCGCAAAAGTTGCCTTAGCCATGATTGAAAAACTCCTTCCCTATCAATTTTCGATTCCGCTCCGCCACAACCCATGTTCCCACATTGCAGCAAATCGGTCGAGGCGTCCCAATCACGGCTTCGCCGCGCGCGTCCGCTGATTTTGCACCGCTGGCGCGGACGCAAACAACGGGCTTAGCCCTTCCGCAAGAGTCGGGTGAGCAAGAATCGCATCCCGCAGCGCCGTATAGGGCAGCCCTGCGATCATCGCGATCTGCACGGACGACATCGTTTCCCCCGCTTCGACGGCGAAAGCCGCGAAGCCAAGGATGCGATCGCTGTCATTACCAACCAGCGCCTTCAAGAATCCTCGCGTTTCACCAAGCGTGCGCGCGCGCAGCACCGCTTCCATCGGGACCTTGAACAAACGATAGGAAATCCCCTGCGCCTTGGCTTCCGTCTCACTGAGCCCCACGCGCGCGAATTCCGGATCCGTGAACAGGCAGAACGGCACTTGCCTGCCGGTCGTCACGTGGTTCCCGCTGTTAAGGTTGTCGCGCACCACGCGGAAATCGTCAATGCTGATGTGCGTGAACTGCGGGCTGCCCGCCACCTCGCCGATCGCCCAAACGCCCGGCGCCGTCGTCTGCAGCCGCTCGTTCACCTTGATGTATCCACGGTCGGTCACTTCCACGCCGGCCAACTCCAGACCGATTCCCCCCGTGTTTGGCTTCCGACCCGTCGCGACCAGCAGATGACTGCCCTGCAGCGTTTTCTCCACTCCGTTCTGCTCGATCACAACTTCCACAGATTCGCCTGATTTCCCCGATACGCGCTTGGTCTTCGTGTTCAAGAAGAGTTCAATGCCCTCGTCCAGGAACAGTCCACGAAGACCTTCACTCACATCTTCATCTTCGCGAGACACCAGCCGTTCGTTTCGTTCGATCAACGTCACCTTGCTCCCGAAGCGGCGCATCGCCTGCGACAATTCCAATCCAATGTAGCCGCCGCCGAGTACCAGCAGATGTTCGGGAACCTCTCCGAGTTCCAGCGCCTCGATATGCGTCAGCGGCTGCGCCTCTGCCAGACCAGGAATCGGATCGATAGCCGCGCGCGTCCCGGTGCTGATAATCACATTCGCCCCGCGCAATCGGCGAACGGTCCCGTCCGGCAGCGTTGCCTCCACGGTCCTGGGCGCCACGAACCTCCCGGCGGCCAAAATGAATTCCCCGCCCGTCTTCTCGTAGTTGTTGATGTAAATGGCATTCAAGCCGGAGACCATCCGGCGCTTGCGTCCACGCACCGCGGCCATATCAATCGTGAAGCCTTTCGTGGTGATCCCGAAATCCTCACTCCTGCGGACGTACTCCGCCACCTGCGCGCTGTGGATGATGTTCTTGCTCGGCAGGCACGCGATGTTCGGACACGAGCCGCCAATATACTTGCGGTCAATCACCGCGACGCGTTTCCCCTCGCCGGCAAACGTCCATGCCGCGACGGTTGACCCCGTACCGCCGCCGAGTATCACCACGTCATACTCTTGCGGTTCCGTGCCCTTACACGCTGAAGCGGGAGCTACCTCCACCTGTGTGCTCATATGAAGTTTCTCCTTCTCTGAGGTTTGCTTATGAATTGAGGATTCGTCAGCGTGACGCTGAAGAGCCCATAAAGCCTCAGAAACCTCAGGCCCGGCCGCGTCCAACCAAGCCACATAATATGCCAAACCCGCGAAATTGACGACCGGCAACCATTTCGCATCCATGCTGAGGAGAGTGTTCCTCGGAAACCGACTTGCTACGGACGCTACATCGTCGCCCCGAATCACTTGGTGTATACTCCGCGAGCGAAAAAACAAACCATGCACACTCCCATCGGATTCCGCACGTTAACCTTGGTCGCACTGGTTTCGGCCGCAGCGATTTTCTGCGCGCAACCAGCATTCTCGCAGCAACAGGACTCGCAGTCTGTCTTCCCCGAAATGCAATGGCGCATGATCGGCCCCCACCGCGGCGGCCGCGTCCTCCCCGCGCTAGGCGTTCCCGGCAAGCCCAACGAATATCTCTTCGGCGCGGTAGGCGGCGGCGTCTGGAAAACAGAAAATGCCGGTCGCACCTGGCATCCAATCTTCGACGCCGAGCCCATCGCCTCCATTGGCGCAATCGCCATCGCGCCCTCCGACCCGCAAACCATCTACGTCGGCACCGGCGAAGCGGACATGCGCTCCGATATCTCCTTCGGCGACGGCGTCTACAAATCCACCGACGGCGGCGCTACCTGGCGCAACATCGGCCTGCGCGAGTCGCACCAAATCGGCAGTATTTTGGTAGACCCGCGCGACCCGAACATCGTCCTGGTCGCCGCGCTAGGCCACGCCTTCGGACCGAATCCAGAACGCGGCGTCTATCGCTCCACCGACGGCGGCGCGACTTGGACAAAAGTTCTCGGCAAAGATGACGACACCGGCGCGATCGATCTCTGCTCCGACCCCGCCAACTCGCAAGTCGTCTACGCGTCCTTGTGGCAAGCACGTCGCCCGCCGTGGAATGTCTACGCCCCCACGAGCGGCCCCGGCAGCGGCCTCTATAAATCGACCGACGGTGGCGTCACGTGGAATCAAATCAGCGGCAACGGTTTCCCCAGCGAAGCTCTGGGCCGCATCGGAATCGCCGTCGCTCCCGGAAACGATGGCAGCCGCGTCTACGCCGTAGTTGACGCCCACGAGGGCGGCATCTATCGCTCCGACGACGCCGGCCAAAATTGGCGCCGTGTTTCTTCCGACGCGCGCGTCTGGCAACGCGGCTGGTATTTCGGCGGCATCACCACCGATCCGCGCGATCCGAACGTCGTCTACATCGCCGACACCGCGCTCTATCGCTCGACCGACGGCGGCGAAAATTTCGAATCATTCAAAGGCGCTCCCGGCGGCGATGATTACCACACTCTCTGGATTGCCCCCGACGATCCCGCGCGCATGATTCTCGGCAGCGATCAAGGCGCCGCTATCAGCGTAGACCGCGGCGCCACGTGGACCTCCTGGTTCAATCAGCCAACGGGGCAGTTTTATCATGTCGCCACCGACAACCGTTTCCCCTATCGCGTTTACGGCGCGCAACAAGACAGCGGCACCGCCGCCGTCGCCAGCCGCAGCGATTACGGCCAAGTTACTTTTCGCGATTGGTCTCCCATCGGCGGCGAAGAGAGCGGCTACATCGTCGTCGACCGCACGAATCCCGATATCGTATACGGCGGCGGCCCCTTCGGCGTCCTACGCCGCTTCAGTTGGTCCACCGGGCAAAGTTTCGATATTTCTCCCGCCGCGATTCCTTTCAACGGCAGCAAGCTGCGCTTCACCTGGACGTCCCCCGTGGCGGACTCGCCGCAAAATCCGCGCGTCCTGTATTTCGGCGCGCAATTCGTGCTGCGCTCAGACGACGCCGGCCAAAGCTGGCAAGCCATCAGTCCCGACCTCACGCTAAGAATCGCAGCGCCTGAGAACACCGCGCCAAAACCAGGCGAAGTCGGTGGCGTGGTCTACAGCATCGCGCCATCCCCCGCTCGCGCCGGAGAAATCTGGGCCGGCACAGACAATGGGCTAATCCAACTCACCCAAGATGAAGGCGCGCACTGGTCCAATGTCACACCCGCCGGCGTAGAAGACTGGAGCCAGATCAGCCTGATCGAAGCTTCCCGCTACAACGCGGCCACAGCTTATGCAGCAATCGACCGCCATCAGGTTGACGACCTTCATCCTTATATCTATCGCACGCACGATTACGGCAAGACGTGGCAAAAGACCGTCGCAGGCCTGCCAGAAAATGCCTATGTCCACGCCGTACGCGAAGATTCCGTGCGCAAAGGCCTGCTTTTCGCCGGCACCGAAATCGGCGTCTTCGTTTCCTTCGACGATGGCGCCACTTGGCGCCCGCTACAAAATAACTTGCCCGTCAGCTCCGTCCGCGATCTCGTGATTCATGGTGACGATCTCGTCGTCGCTACCCACGGCCGCGCCTTCTGGATCCTCGACGACATCGCCCCCCTCCGCGGATGGAACGAAGACGCCGTAAAGAAAAGTGCGCACCTGTTTCCGCCCGCGCACGCCATCCGCATGCGCCGCAGCGAAAATCGCGATTCCCCGCTGCCGCCCGAAACTCCGGTCGGCACAAATCCGCCCACAGGCGCCATTTTCGATTACTTTCTGAAATCACCCGCCGCCGGCCCCAATGTAGAAATTGTCACTCTCGAAATCCGCGACCAGCAAGGCAACGTAGTCCGCAAGTATTCCAGCTCAGACAAAGAGACCGAGCCCGGTGCCGAGCCCGAATTCCCAAAAGCCTGGCTGCCAAAATTCCACCCGCTCTCGAACGCACCCGGAATGCACCGCTTCGTCTGGGATCTGCGCTACGCCCCGCCCGCCGCGCTGCACAACGAATATTCCATGGCCGCAATAATCGGCAACGGCACGGTCACCGAGCCGCAAGGCCCCCTGGCGCTCCCGGGTGAATACGAAGTCGTGCTAACCAGCGGGAATCAAACCTACAAAGCCCCTCTAACGATAGACATCGACCCACGCGTAAAAATCGCGCGCGAAGATTTAGTCAATCAACTTGAGCTTGAACAAAAAATCGACAACGCCCTAACCAAAACCACCGACACCGCGAAGTCCATCGCCGCTCTCCGCGAACAGCTCAAAGCGCTCCACACCAGCCTCAGTGAAAAGCCCGACGCAAAATCCATCCTCGATGAAGTGGATGCCCTCGACAAACGCGCCCAATCGATCCAAGGCAATCCCGCAGCCCCATGGCCCGCCACTCCCGGCGGCCTGATCGGCGAAGACGCTACCCTGGCCACGCTAGCGATAGCAGCCGGCAGCGCCGACAGCGCCCCCACAGCCACGACCTCCGCTGCCTTTGCAGAATCCACCAAACGTCTCAACGACCTGCTACCTCAATGGGAGCAACTCCAAAAAGACTTCGCAGTCCTGCACCAAAAATTCAGCGACTGACGGCAGCGGCCCGTAAAAAATTCGCGCGCCACTCGACCGTCTTTGTAGGTCGTGGCTTCAGCCACGACATTAACGCAGAACAATCATGCGGCTTCAGCCGCTCGCGTACGGGTCTTGCTGGGGTGTGGACTTCAGCGCTATACCTGAACTGTCGCAGGTATACAGAAGCGGCTGGGATCCTCCGACTTTGGGGACGCCAGTTTTCCTAGCCTACAACCTTTTCACCCTTCGAGCGGACCATGTCACATAGGAAGAAAAGAATCGGACGCTTCACGCAAACGGCAAGGTAGTTGTGGTCAAGGAAAAGGGCGAGTCACAGCGCGCCGACTCGATAACCTTTGGAATCGAGAACGGCGAGGCGATTCCGTTGCAATAGCACGTGCCGAGAATGACGTTCGGAGACTTATGATGGCTCAGGGAATCGTCGATCCTGAACCGCACTCGACGCGGAATTTGGGAGGCGGCTGGGAATACATCCCGCGCTGGGCGCGAATTGTGTTGTGCGTAATCGCAGCTGCAGCGGTGATCCTAGTCGCATACTTGACGCGCTGAACCCAGCGGGTAGATAAGATATCCCAAGTGCTCCGGGCGGACGCTTAACTTTTGGCGGTAGCGAAAGCATCCGCTGCACTCGCCGATTTCTCCAAAATTTGCTCGAGCATCCCCGGTATCTCAAAGACCGCCTGGTTCTTCAATCCGTCGGCATTCGCGCGAAACCGCGCCAGATTCGCCGGCCCGATCATCCTTCCCACCGCCGGCACAATCTCATCAAAACTCCGCAGCACCACGCCCACGTCCTTCTCCACCACCCACTCCGCGTTATAACGCTCCTGCGGCAAAGTCCAAGCATTGCACGCCACAATCACCGGCAGCTTCATCGCCAATGCTTCGCTCACGCTTCCCGGACCCGGCTTGCCAATGAAAAAATCCGCCAAATGCATATACCGATTCACATCCTTGGTAAATCCTTCCACGAACCGAGGCAATCGCGGTTTTCCCGCCCGCAGCGCCGCCGCGAGCTTCTCATTCCGCCCGCAAATAAAAATCAATTGCAGCTCGAGCTTCGATGCATCCAGCCTGTTCGCAATCTCCAGCATCGCCTGCGACCCATATCCCCCAAAAAGCACTACCGCCGTAGGCAAGTCCGCGCGCAATCCCAAACGCAAACTCCCCGCCACGCGCTCTTCCACCGGCGTTTCATAAAATCGCGGATGCAAAATCATCCCCGACGCGTGAAAAATGCGGTTGTCCATGTGCCCGTGTTCCCGCGCCTGCTGCACCGCCCGTTCCGATCCGCATACCAAATACTGCCTCTGCCGCTCGATCCAGAAATGCGGCGGATAATCGGCGATATCAGTGAGTACTGTAACGAGTGGCCGTTCTGGATACGCATTCGCGAAACTTTCACATATGGCCCGGTTGAAGTGCGGAATGAATGACACAACCATGTCCGGCGCAGTCTCCCGCCAGTGCCGTTCCAGCACGCGCACCGTCGCGCGATGCCGCGACCAAATCGCAAATTGCAACACCTTCATCAAATAAACGCTGCCCAGAGTCCATCCGCTGCGCAGCATCCAGTTGTAGTAGTCCTCGATGCGTATCCCCGCGTATTTCTTGAGGATATCCAGCTCATCGAGCAACTCTTGTATGTTGAGGAGGCGAACATCCCACGAACGTTGTTGCGCCTCGATGGACATCTGCAGGGCCGTGGCTGCCGCGCGGTGCCCGCCGCCGGCGTCGAAAAAGCAAAACTCGATTCGTTGCATGCGCGCGGAGTCTCGCATCCGCAATGCCGAGTTCGGCTACGGAATGGTTAAAAGACTGTGACTGTGTCGAAAGAGTTAAATATCTGTATTTTCAGAACTTTAGCACGCATGTCATCTGCCGGTAACACTGGTCCCCTATTCTCGTAGTCGTGAGATGCGACCTGCATGTTCACTCGTACTTCTCCGGTGCTTGTACGACCCCCTTTGTCCGAAAGTTTTGCCGCGAAAGTTATAGCGATCCCCGCGCCGTGTATTCCCTCCTGCAGCGCCGCGGCATGAATCTTTTCACTCTCACCGATCACGATTCCATCGAAGGCGCCGAAACATTGCGCCAGCATCCCGATTTTTTTGTCAGCGAAGAGCTCACCTGCAAAATGCCCAGCGGCACAGAAGTCCACATCGGCGTCTACGACATCACCGACCGCCAGCACCAGCAGCTGCAGCAACGCCGCAACGATCTCGTCGCGCTCCTGATGTATCTCACCGAGCGCCGTCTTTTCTTCAGCATCAATCACGTTTTCTCCAGCGTCACCGGCCGCCGCGAACGCGAGGATTTCGCCTGGTTCCAGGAATACTTTCCCGCCGTCGAAACGCGCAACAGCCACATGCTCGAAAGCGCCAACCAGCGCGCGGCGCAGCTCGCCAAGCAGTGGGACAAAATCGCCATCGGCGGCAGCGACGCGCACGCGTTGCCTTCCGCCGGCACCGCCTACACCGAAGTTCCCGGCGCGCGCGATAAAGAAGAATTCTTCGAAGGCCTGCGCGCCGGCATCGGCCGCGTCGGCGGCGAATCCGGCAGCTTCAGCAAACTTACGCGCGACGTCTTCGTGATCGCCTACGAAATGATGCGCGAAAAATCCTGGACCACCCTGCTCTCGCCGCTGGCCGCGCTGATTCCGGTGATCACCTACTGGAATTACCACGACGAACGCGCTTTCGGCCGCCGTTGGGCCGCGGAAATTCTCGCCACGCCTGAAACCCGCAAACATCCCCGCTGGATATCGGTGCCGCAATCTGCGGCGGAGGAATGGGTATGACCGTCGGCAAAGCTGTCTGGAACCAGATTCAATCGAACGATCACCGCCTGATGCGCCGCGTGCACCGCTGGCGCGCCCCGCGCTGGTTTCGCATTCTGATGATATTAATGACGCGCATGGGCGACGGCTGGCTCTGGTATTCCGTCGGCCTGATCTTGCTCGTCTACGGCGGCGAACACCGCTTCCTCGCCATCGGCGCCGCCGCCTCGGCCGCACTGGCAGGAATCCTGCTTTTCCGCGCCCTGAAAAAAACCAGCAAGCGTCAGCGCCCCTGCGAAATCGAACCGCACTGCTGGTCGCTGATTCTTCCTCCCGACAAATATTCGTTCCCCTCCGGCCATACCATCACCGCATTCGCCATCGCGCTCTCGCTCGGCCTGTTCTACCCGCAACTGCAAGGCGTCCTGCTGGCAGTCGCGCTGCTCATCGCATCTTCGCGCATAATCCTCGGCATGCACTTCCTCAGCGACGTGCTGGCCGGCTCCGCCATCGGAATCGCGCTAGGCACGGTGAGCTACCACATCTTCGCGACCCTCTGACCGAATGCGACACGAACGCTGGCGCCTCCCCGCCGCACGCCTCGCAAAATTCCGCGCATGGTTCCAAGCAAAAAGCTTGCGAACGACGGGCCGCGCGCGCCGTACTGTGTTTTTCGCGCCGCCGCAGCGCATAACCCGTCACTTCTTCGCCTGATCCTCCCGCCCCGCAATCCCTTGCACCATCACAATCACCGATCTGGCCGCCGCCTTGCGATCCTCCGCAATCGCCTGATATTCCGCAGACTCCGCCCAATCCCGAAACGACGCCTCATCCGGAAACGAAAGCACCACGATTCGATTTCCGTCCCACGGCCCTTCGAACACCACCGGACTTGAATCCGCGGCCAGCACCCGCCCCTTATATTTCTTAAAAACATCCATAAACCGCTCCACGTATCGCCCGTACCTCGCCGCATCATGGATCCACAATTGCGCAATCGCGTAAACGCTCATCGCTCCTCCTCGCGCCATCGCAGCCCGCTCGACTGAGCGGTCCTACCTGTCCGGCTTTACTCCGAATCATTGCAAACCGAAAGCCCCCCGACAAATCCATGACTTCAAAGTGACAGGAATTTTGCTCCCTCTCGACAACTCTTTCGCCACAAACCTGCACACTCCTTCCACAGAAACAGCCAGTGGCCACAACGTCGCGCGGATTCGATCTCAATCGGAGGAAAAAAATAATGTTCACGAAATGTTTCGCAAAATTCGCAGCAGTTCTCGCGCTTTGTCTCGCCGTATCCGCCACGGCGTCCGCTCAATACGGCGGCGGTGGCATGGGCGGTTCCGGCGGCTCAGGCTCCTCCGGCACAGGAACCACAAACGGATACAGTTCCGGCAACGGCAAAGCCATCGGAATCGGAGTAGGCGTCGCAGCGGCAGCGGTGGTCGGCGTCCTGTTGCTCGTTCACCACCATCACGCCACCGAAGCGGCCTCGCAAGCCTCGCTCATCGGCTGCACCCAGCACGATCTCCACGGCATCCGCTTGGCCAACGAGACGGACCATCAGACCTACGCGCTCATCCCCGGCAGCACACTGCTCCAACCGGGAGACCGCGTCGAACTCAAGGGCGTCATGACTGAGGAAAGTTCCGCGACCCGCGCGTTTCGCGTGAACTACCTGGTCAAGAATTACGGCGCGTGCGGACCCGTCGCGGCGGGAACCAGCGCGTCAGCAACGGGAACGGTCGCAGTCGCACAAGCCGCGCACTAGAGAATTGGCGCAACGGGCCCTGCTACAAAATTGCAATGGCAGTTTCGATTTGCACGGTGTTCCCGGAAGGGTGCGCATCAGATTCTTGGACGGGGTCTGAAGCGCACCCTCCGGGAACAATAAATTCGCCCGCACTTCCGCTATCAACAAACTAATTTCCGCCGCAAGCTCCCGTTTTCACTCCGGAAATCGCCACGCCGTACTGATTCGCTCCTGCGATGCGCGTGCCTCCACCTAAAAGCACCACGCTATCCACCGGGCTCGGCCAATTCATCTCGTAGAGTCCCCGCGACGCATCCACCGCACGCCACGTTCCGCGAAACGAACCGCTTGTGAAAGTTCCATTCGGCGCCACGTCCACGTTCCATCCGTTCGCCCAGTGCCAGGTTCCGGCCAAGCCCACGCTTCCCGTCACGCGTCCACCCGAAATCGGATAGCCGTACTGATTCCCTCCGCTCATCGTGCGCTGGTCCGGAGAAACCGTCAGCGTCTCAATCATCGCCGGCCACGTGAACGTGTAAGCCCGCCGCCCCGCATCCACCAGCCGCCAGTGCGCCGTAAACGGCCCGCCAACCATCGTGCCGTCCGCATGAATCACCACCGGCGAGTTGTTGAACCACTGATAGCAGCCCACGAGCGGATCCGCATTCGCATTCACGGCCGCTGACCGCGGCGTCGTCTGGGGCGCCGGCGCCACACTTTTGCCTCCACCAGCATGCGCATCGCTCGCTGCATCTCCACCACCCGCAGGATTCGTCGCAGCCGGTGCGTTCGGCCCGGTCGCAGCGCTGCTTCCCGAATCTCCCCCGCTGTGCGAAAAGATCGCGAACAGCGCCAACAACACCACCACCGCCCCGACGCCAATCCAAATCTTCTTCGCGGATAATCCGCCGCCGCTCGCACCCACGCCTGCAGACGGAATCGCACTGGTTCCCATGATGGGCGTCGTCTTCGGGGCACCAGCTGCGGCTGCCGTCCCCGCCGCGCCGCGCTGCCACATCACAGTCCCATCGGACAAGCCTGACGGTGACGCGCCCGGCCTCGGCTCGCCCGCTTTCTCCGGAATCAGCTTGTGCACCGTCGCCGCCAAAGCATCCAGATGCTTTTCCATCGGCGGCGTCATCGCATCCAGCCAATGCACCGACCCTATGAAATAATCCAGCGACTTCCCCGGCGCTACATCCTCGATCCGGAATGGCAGAATCGCCACGCCGTTGCTCACCGCGCGTTCCACTTCTTTCGGAATGTGTCCCGAGGCATTCGCGTTCGACGAAAACACCAGCACCATCACCTTCGCGCCATGAATGGCGTCAATGATGGCTTCGCCGTAGGAGGTTCCCGCCACAATGTCTCGCGGCGCGATCCAGCAGCGAACGCCCGCAGCTTCCAGCCGCGCGCACACCGCGTCCGCCACAAGTTTATCTTTCGACGCATAACTGATGAACACATCGAACGACACGAGAAGAGCCTCCGCACTACGCACTTTGCACTACGCAATCCGCGAAACGCAACCCGTCAGCGTCTCAACCCACTCACCGCACGTCAGCGTCGCGCCAAAATCTTAGCACTCACCCACGGAACCGGAATTTCCGATTTACAATTCCGGCTCGCGCATGGTACGCCCCTCCGGTCCGGGACACAACGAATTCGCCGCCGCGCCAGCGATTCCGCAATCGCGACTGGAAGTGTAGTGAACTGCGCCGATTGGGCAGGGCTGTGATCCCCGGCAGTTTCTTGGGAAGGTTTGGATGGCTGGAAAAGCCGGGGGAGGGGCTTTTTCTTTCG
>JABCZJ010000023.1 GCA_013289715.1 Acidobacteriota bacterium
TTCCAGTCCGGGGAGGACGACCGGCAACCCACTGTAGCGGCTAACGCGTAAAAGACGACCCAACCGAATCTGGCGTTCCTCATCGACTTTGCCCTCGGTGCCTGCAAACCAGATTGATATTACCAATCTCCCGGACGCGCGACGTACTGGTACGTCAGACGTCCGGCAATTATCGGTTACGGGATGCATCACCGACGACTGCAGCGGGGACGGCAAAGCAGATTTGGCCTGCTTCAGGGGGTGGCGTTTTGAGCGTACTGCTGTTGTCCGGACGCGGATAGTAAGCAAGAAATGCAACATTACCCTCGTCCGCCCGCTTCGCCCGTCGGTACACAAACCCTTTAGAGTCGTGCGCCGCTACCTACCGAATGCAACAGAACATATATTCTGTTGTGCATCAAAATAGGTTCATCAGGGCTGCTTGAGCCGCTTCACTCGCCTGGCGGTCGCTGGTTCCAACGTATTGCATCGTGGAATTGATTGAGCGATGGCCCAGCGCCTGTCGAACGAGTGCTAGATTGACGTTGCCCGCAACGAGGTGTGATGCCAAGCTGTGCTTAAGTACATGTGGGTGCTGCTTCTCTATTGGCAGGCCCGCGAGACGGCCAACCGTTCGGAACGCCCGAAAAAACTGCGTCCGGTCAAGCTTCCCGCCCTTTTGGCTCGTGAACAGGTAATCCGAACCGTCCTTCGGTCGTTTGCGCAGCCAAACTCGTAGCGCAGCCGTCTCATCGAGCAAAGGCTGCCCCCGATGCTGGTAGAGTGGCTGTATCGTTTGGAGCGACCCTTTCAGACGCCGGACGGAAATAGAACCGGTCTTCAGGTCGATATCGGCCAGCTTAATGCCGCAGACCTCAGAAGCTCGCAGTCCGTGTCGATACGCCAGGAGAATCATTGCCCAATCACGGGTCGAGCGCTCACGCGCTACCTTCAGTAATGTCAGCACTTCTTCGGGGGTCAAAAAAGCCATTTGCGTGCGCTTGGCGCGAACTGGACGAGCTTTCTTGGCGGCGAAGGGAATCACGGCTGGACTTGCCGCGGGTTCCTCCCTTGGGCCTTCCGGGACTTCAACCGTCCCAGTGACTACCTGCTGTTTGGCGGAACTCTTCATCGCAGTTCCCTCTTCCTCGAAAGCAAGTACGCGTCAATGGCGCGGCGAACCAACTCTGCGACGGGGGCGCCAGTTTTCTCTGATAGCTTCTGGAGCTTCCCCAGCTGCTGCTCCTTCAAAAACAGGGCAGTTCTTCTCACCGGGGCTACAGTAACACATAGGCATACATATGTCTACTGCAGAATTCTAGCCAGAGCAGGCGCCTTGACTGCTGTGGGAGGGAATATCTCTTCACGTTGACTTGCCGGAGTACGCAACCTAATATCTGCCCAAGTGGCGGATACTTCGTCTCGCATCGGCCAGACCGTCTCGCACTACCGCATCATCGAAAAGCTCGGGTACGCGCAATTGCAATAACGCGTGTGATTGGAAAATGCCGTGAGTGAGAAAAGCACGATCGCAGGGCTAATTTCCAAAGCTGCCAAAAAGCTTCGCGACGATTTCGAGCACATACGCGAGACAATCTCGCATTCCGGGGAGAAGGGCGGTGAGACCGAGGACAAGGTAAGGGAGTTTCTGAACGGCCACATGCCGAAGCGCTTCCATGCGACGAAGGGCTTTGTGATCGACGCTGACAACCAGATGAGCGACCATCAGGACGTCATCATCTACGATGAACAATCTAGTCCCGTCTACAAGTATGACGGCGCTAACCAGATCGTCTCTGCCGATGCGGTCGCCGCGATCATGGAAGTTAAGGCGGTGCTCAACAAGAGCCAGCTTGAGGAAGCTTTCGCAAAGATAGAAGAGGTCAAGAGACTGAAAAAGCGCCCGATCAGCGAGATGGATCAGAAGGCAACCGCGAGCACGCTGACTACGACGGGCACTCTCGGAATAATTCTCGGATTCGGATCGGACATCAGTCTCGGAAAGCTGGCGGAACATTGCGTGGAGCTGAATGAGAAGTATGAAACGGCTTACCGCCCCGACATCATCGTTGTGCTGGATGTGGGCGTCATCAACTACTCCGCCCAATTCGTCGGCGCGCGAAATATGGGCGATATCGCCGTTGCTACCGACGACGAGTTCGTCATTCCTCCATGTTACGTGCATTTGGTGGCGCGTGAAGATGGCGCATTCTCGCTGAACAGGCTTTTCACGCATTTGCTTTCGCATCTCGCGCTGTACCCGCGGCGCCCCAGCATTCCGCCGTTTTCCGTGCTTCTCGAAGGAACGTCATCCATTGTCCACAGTCTGGGGGTATACCAGTACAACACTGAAAGACGATTGGTTCGCTATGAAACTCCGCCGGCCAAGTTGTCAGAGCGAAACCCGATCATCCGTATCAGACACAAAACGTCAAAAGAAGAATTGGCAGCGCTGACCTATATCCCGTGGCAGGACGGCGGCGTCATCCGAAAAAAGGGCAAAATTCCGCTAATAGCGTTGCTGGTGTGGTTCACCAAAGGCGGGCCGCCGCACACGATGCAGGTCGAAGATGCTGAACTGTCGACAGTCATGAAGGTGACACGGCCGGAATTCCAGAAATGGCCTGCAACCATTGAACGACAGAGTGACATGACGGCGACCCTGGAAATCCCTCCGCCATTCGAGGTGCGAGAGACCGGAATGGAAGGAACTGCCGAGCCATTCATCGCCAGAGTTTTTCTCGGCTTGATCGAAATGGCGGCGAGCATATTTTCGCCCCAGGACAAGAATACTTTCGATCAGCGTTTCACGGGCACGCTGAATCCGGCGCTTGAACTGCGGAGGGCTCTGGTCAGCGTCGGGGAACTGGTATCCGGTCACAAAGAGGCTCTGCAGAAAGGCACGATTGTCCGCAAGGCACAGGTCGATCCGCTGCTTTCAGAACGCATCGACAACCCCCTACGTTCGCACACCGTGCACTTTCTCGAGATGGCTGATGCCATCATCAAGAATCTGCCGTCAGCGATGAAGTTTTTTGTGATCAATATCGACCACATGGCCGATCGCGAACAACGTTTTGCCAAGGACTGCGAGCGTAACGAAGCGAAACACCCAGAGTTGGTCGCATATCTTAGGAAGCTGCGCCCATCCCTACTCGACATAGACGAGCAGTTCAGAAAGATGAGGGTTGAAGGTTGGAACCTCTCGAACGTCAAATACACGTTTAGCAATGGCGTGGTTTCGATGGTCGAGCCGTTGATCGAAGGAAAACCGGTCAGTGAATATGTTGCGCGCGTCTTCAGTATTCTCGCGCTGGCTATCGAAGAAGTGATCATGTATGGCTTTCAGCGAAGTTTGATGGGCCCTATCGCCATAGTTGAAACCCCGTTGGAGCAGCGCAATCCCATCAATGCGCAACGGTTCAGAAGGACATTGCGTGGCACCGAGGTGGCATGGCAGTTGAAGTGGACTGGGAAGGGTTTCTACGACAGCTGATCTTAGCAGCAGCGCCGCGATTAAATTGCATCAGAAGGCCGCAACTCTGCCGGATCCCTGGCCGCAGATGCACCATGCTGTATCGTAATTGCAGTCGAGGTGCTGGTCAGCGGCGCGACAGCTTCGCCCCTGACGCTTTTGCGGCTTCTGAACTCTTCTGCGCGTCTTTCGCCAGCGCCTCTTCGGCTTCCGGCGGCAGTTCAACACCCATGCGATCGCGCGCTTCGAGCAGAACATGGGCGACGAGTCGAGCCTGTCTTTCGTAACCAGATTCGGACGGCGTTGTCTCCGGCAACTGCATCCGCTCTCCCCGATACGCAGTTACGCCGGTTCGTTCGAGGATTGCTAATCCGAGCATCGGATTTTTATCCACCCGTAGCGCGTGTCGCACAGCCGCCATCGCATCGGGTATCAGTCCGAAAAATTCCTGCTGCGCGTGCGCGATATAATTCTGCACCTCCGGAAACTGCACAATCCGCGTGACGGTTTCGCGGTCACATTTTTCTTCTCGAGCGATTTCAGATTTGTTCTGGCCATTGAGATAGCGCTGCTGAATGCGCAGGATTTTGGGCTTGGAAAGATAGGACCCGCGTGCCTTTGTGGTTTTGCGCGGCTGTTTGCGGTGATTGGCCGACCGCACGATGGCCTGAGTGTCAGTGCTACCAAATCGAACTGCAGCATTTCGCGGCATGCACGCTGCTCCAAATTGGATTTCCCAACGCGTCAGCGTGCTGAGAGGACGGCGTGCTATCGAATCCGTGCTTGTAACTATTTTACCATCATCTTTCATCGAGGAGAGCACCAAGGTTGCCCACATTCTATCCGTTTCTTTTCCCGATATTCTGGCGTACCGGGAAAATATCGGGAAAAGAAGCAGGCACTAATTACGCGTATTCCCAGCCTTTGTCACCGTTCATTCCCGGAAATCCCGATAATCCCGATTCGGGAGATGTGAGGCTATGCTCACCGCACGGGCATGAGAATGTAAGCTCGGATCACTTCCGTCTTGTTGACTAGCAGAATGAGCGCAGCTGGGTCCTAGGACGCCATAGCTGAGCAGGGAGCTTAGAGCGGATGTGCTGTGGTAAGAAAATCGGGATAATCGGGAAAATCGGTACAAATCTCATTTTTCCTCTGCAAAACAGCGTAATTCTAATCCCGATTTCTTTAATGTGGTGGAGAAAGCTGGTTAGAACCGGGATTGCGGGCGCGCTGCCCGATTCCCAAGAAAGCATGCGCATCCATCACTAACCTCCCCCCGCATTCTACTTGGGACCAATAGGAGGGCGAGCGGAGCGGCGCGCAGAATTATATTCCGGCAAGGACTCCAGCTCTTTGCGCTCGCGCTCCGACTGAGCAGCCGTGTCCTCGGGACGGTGCTTGTCTTCCGTCTTGCTATCGCGCTGTAGTTTGTATTTCTCCAGATAGTTCTTACGATAACGCCGTTCCCGAAGGACATGCGCACATTTAGCTTTGCAGGTGGGCTTATCTATGCGCCGGGCCCAATAGAGTTCACCGCAGATCGGGCATTCGCGAATGCGCCTGACTTCTACTCCGTCCAGCGCCTGTAACAATGGATCGTGCTCGACCCGAAGATTCCCTCCGGCATCCGTCTTCACGGAAACTAGATTTTCAAGATACGGCGCAACCGGCACGCTCGTGGTCGTGAGCGGATTGTTGGAATGCAGGCGGGCAATCGTATAGAGAATGCTCCGAATTGTTTTGAGCTGAAGACACCGTTGAACCATCTGAACCGGAATTTCCTCCGACACGTTAACGCCAGCCATGAACGACCGAAAACGGGGAAAGCGTCGGATCAAAGCCTTCACGTCGGCTTCGTCGGAATCCCAGTGTTCACGGACCGATGGCGTGCCCTTCGGTTCCGCTCCTGGAAGCCTCTCCGGACCCGGGAGAGCGTTAGCCAGACTAATGTATCCCATTAATTCAATTGAAGTTGCGTGAAGTCGTGACGCTTGTCGTTTCTTTTTGACAGTCATGTGTTGGACGCACTGATTGACGTATAGCGCTCCATAGCTACACTTAGAGTCACATTGTACCATAGGAGGCGTCAAAATGAGCAACCGAACAAGCGTCACGCCGGATCGATTGGCTTGGGGCGTCGGCGACATTTCCCTTAGCACAGGTCTGAGCACAGGCTTCCTCCGGAAGCAAATCAAAGCCGGAAGGCTTCGGGCACGCAGGACGGGTCGCAGACTTCTGGTTCTCGATCGGGACTTACGTGTGTATCTCCGGGGGGAATAATTTGAATAAATACCAAATCATTTATGCCGATCCGCCCTGGCGCTACAACGACAAGGCGTCAGCCGGACAGCGTGGGGCTTGTTACAAGTACCCGGTTCTCGACACAGAGGGTGTTTGCGCACTACCTGTGGCCGATCTCGCTGCTGACGATTGCGTCCTCTTTATGTGGGCCACGTTCCCGATGTTGCCCGACGCGCTGCGAGTTATGAAAGCCTGGGGGTTCAACTATAAGACCGTTTCTTTCGTGTGGGTTAAGAGCAATAAGAAATCGGGCACAGATTTTTTTCGGAATGGGGAACTGGACAAGGGCGAACGCGGAGATCGTTTTGCTCGGCGTGAAGGGCAAACCGAAGCGAGTGTGCGCGTCGGTTCGACAGATCGTCCATCACCCGATCATGCGGCATAGCGAAAAGCCGAACGAGGTGCGGGAGCGCATTGTGACCCTCATGGGAAATCTGCCGCGAATAGAGCTTTTTGCCCGCACGAAAGTCCCGGGTTGGGACTCTTGGGGAAACGAAGTCGAATGTGACATTGATCTGAAAGGAGATAAAATAGTTGAAAGATCCTTCTGAAGTTGACCCCACATCTGCCAGTAAACCTGTGGCCATGGTTCTCGCTCGCCTGGAAAATGTGGCCAAAATCTCCGCGGGATGGGTCGCTCGCTGCCCTGCCCATAACGATAACGTGAACTCGCTGTCGGTGGGCGAGGGTGACGACGGTCGCGCACTCTTGCATTGCCACGCTGGTTGCTCATTCGAAGACGTCGTAGCAGCCCTCGGCATCACCGTCCGCAGCTTGTTCACCAAGCGCAAGGGGGCGCGATGAATTCCAAAATCACCGGTCGTGGGACCACGTCCCTTACGCTCGCAGAATACGCGAAGGCGAAGCGGCTGCCGGAAGATTTCTTAATGAAGCTGGGCCTGTCCGACATCAATCTGCGCGACAAGGTGGCGGTGAAAATTCCCTACATGGATGAGTATGGTGAAGTCGTATCCGTGCGCTTCCGGTTTTCCATGGATCCGTCTGGGCCGCGTTTCGCTTGGCGGAATGGCTCGAAGCTATATCCGTATGGGCTCCCGCGCCTCGCTAATGCGCGGAAAGCCGGTTACGTCTGCATTGACGAAGGCGAATCTGATACCCAGACTCTCTGGCTTCACGGAATCCCGGCGTTGGGTTTGCCAGGCGCAAACAGCTGGAAGGAGGAGTGGGCGCACTATCTCGATGGCATTAAGAAAATATTTGTCGTTGTCGAACCCGATCAGGGTGGCGATGCGGTGCTAAAAAAGTTCGCGCGCTCCGCGCTCCGCGATCGTATGTGGGTCGTAAAGTTGGATGGCGTGAAGGACCCGTCGGAACTGTATCTGCAGAACCCGAAGGGGTTTCGGAAGTCTTGGGATGATGCGATTTCCAATGCGAAACCGTGGGCGTCCATCGAGAAGGAGATTGGTGAGAAGTTCCAATATGTAGCGAACAACGCCCCGTTGCCGTACGAATCTACATCCGCAGGCATGATTTGGCACAAACCAACTCGGGACGGCGAGGAGGATGTTCGGCTGACCAATTTCAATGCCCGGATCACTACGGACACCTTGGAAGACGATGGAGTGGACTGCCACCGCCGTTTTGAGATTGAGGCCTCACACGGTAACCGCATCGAGCGGTTCGAAGTTCCGGCCGGCCAGTTCGCTGCGATGAACTGGGTCACCGAAAAGATCGGGGCACTTGGAGTCATCTATCCGCCGTCCAGCCATAGGGACCATGCACGCGCCGCAGTGCAACTTCTCTCGAAGGATATGCGTCGGCGCCGGGTTTTTACCCACCTGGGATGGAGGAAGTTTAGGAATCAATGGGGATACTTGCATGCCGCAGGCGTCATCACCGATACCGGCGTGAAGAACAACGTGATGGTACGGCTACCCGACGTTCTGAAAAACTTTGAGCTTCCCAGCCCACCAACTGGTGATGAACTTAGAGTGGCTGTGCAGGCCAGCCTCCGTTTACTAGACGTGACCCCAGACGCCGTCAGCGTTCCCATCTACGGCAGCATTTGGCGTGCGCCGCTCGGATCCTGTGATTTTACACTGCACGCGGCGGGTCCCACTGGCGCGGGCAAAACAGAGGCGGCGGTCCTAGCTCAACAACATTACGGAATGGCGTTTGACGCACGCAATCTGGCCGCAGGCTGGTCGGGGACGGCAAATTCCCTTGAGGCAATCGCATTCGCCGCCAAAGATGCGTTGCTGCTGGTTGATGATTTTGCTCCCCAGGGGAGTCAGCACGATGTATCACGGACGCATCGCGATGCGGATCGGTTAATCCGGGCTCAGGGAAACAACACAGGGCGCTCGCGGATGAGATCAGACGCCACACTACGGCCGACTAAATCTCCTCGGGGCCTGATTCTTTCAACCGGTGAGGACATTCCGCGGGGACATTCCACACGCGCAAGATTGCTCGTGGTCGAACTCGCGGGGAATGATCTGAACTGGAACCGGTTGACGCGCTGTCAAGAGGATGCGCGAGAAGGCCACTACGCAAAAGCGCTGGCTGGGTATCTGCAGTGGCTCGCGGCGCGACATGATTTGCTTCAATCCGAGCTTCGGCCGAAAGTAGCGAAGCTCCGGGCCCTAGCTTCTCAATCAGCGGCACACAAGCGGACACCAGATATCGTGGCGCAACTTGCCGTCGGTCTGCATACGTTCTTGCAATTTGCCATGTCGTGCAAAGCCTTGTCGCAACAGGAGCGAAAGCTTTACTGGCGCCGGTTCTGGAAGGCGCTAGGCGCCGCAGCAGCGCAGCAGCGTGAGCACCAGCGGTCGGAGGAGCCCGCTGCGCGTTTCATGGGCTTGCTGAACAGCGTGTTGGCCAGCGGTGCGGCTCACTTCGCGGACGCGAAAGATGGATACACCCCGAACGGAGTGAAAGGCCCGTGTATCGGCTGGATCGACGGTGACGTCGCGTTGCTGGAACCTGATGCTGCATTTGCAGCAGTGCAGCGCCTTGCCCGCGAACAGGGTGATCCGTTAGCCGTCGGTGTCAAGACCTTGTGGAAGAGATTGAAAGACCGCGGCCATACCGTCCGTCACGAAGAAGGTCGGAATCTATGGTCCGCGAATATCCAGGGAAACCGAAAGCGCATTCTGGCGGTGGATGCGAGCAAGCTCGCCTTCCCCGGGGCGTCAGAACTGCGAACCCATCGCAAGCGACGGGAGTTTCCCGAGGAATAATTTTAGTTAGTGGCGACCGAAATCCCGGTTGTGGGTCGAAGTGCAAATGTCCGCGCGGTTTACTGCGCCTGATCCGCCGCGCCCCGGGATTCCGATGTCGGAATCTCTATAACTCAGCATGGGGAGAAATCGTCATACGGCCGATTGCACGCTGACGAAGTGCAAGAGCCGGGAACACAAAAGGGAGTCGGAGCTGAAGCCGACCCGGCAAGCACGGTCTGTCGGCGGCAAGAAAGAGTGAAAACGGAGAAGAAAATGGCAAACGATGGCTATTTCGGTCTATGCCCAACCTGCAAAAAAACAGACGGCTATCTCAACATTGGAAGGGTTCATTGGTTCATCTGTAAGAAACATCGCTCGCGCTGGTGTATCGGCTCCAATCTGTTCTCATCCTGGCGTGACGAAAGCGAATCGGAACAGCTGCGGCTCTGTGAAGAAATTGGATTCGATACCTTCACGGATGCTGAACCATTTTACCCGAAAATTGAATCGGACAACTTACGGCCGATCCCGGTTAGCTTTACGCATCTGCGTCCCACCAAGAAATGATCGAGCGCTATTCCACGGGGCCACAAGGCCGGCAAAACAGACAGCCCTGATCAACGATTCGCAACGTCCGATGGCACGCGGACGAAAGTTTCGTGCCAACGGGCGATTTGTTTCACCAGCATGCCGATTTGGACGAGCCAGCAATGGTGCGGTGGCGGAATCCTTCGTGGTTTCGATGCGCCGATAATTCTAACGCGAAGAAAGCGAGGCTATGAATGCAGCACCGGACGTTGCACATCTGAACAAAGAATTTCCTAAGTATCCAATCACAGTAAAGGACAAAGGCTGGGTTTATGGGGTTTGGTATTGCAGTCGCAGCTTCCAAAAAACAAAACTGTATGGACAATACCCGACGACATTCCTCAAGAGGGCGCTCGCTCTGTTTCCGGATGCAACGGACATTCTCCATTGCCCTAGTGGCACCGTTCAGGGGGTGCGTGGCATCACAGTGGACAAAATCAGAGACGCCGTGAGGTGTCCACAAATCGTTGCCGAGGCTTGTGCGCTGCCGTTCCAAGACGATTCCTTCGATTTGGTCTTGAGCGACCCGCCGTATTCGGACAAGGATGCTAAAAATTACGGTACCGGCCACTTCCCACTCAGGAAAGCCATGGCGGAGTTCCACCGCGTGCTCCGCCCAAACGGATATCTAGCGCTGCTTCACGTTATGACGCCGGCATTCTCG
This sequence comes from Acidobacteriota bacterium, assembly GCA_013289715.1. Taxonomy (GTDB): domain Bacteria; phylum Acidobacteriota; class Terriglobia; order Acidiferrales; family UBA7541; genus Palsa-295. The sequence continues at coordinate 10,199 of JABCZJ010000023.1, forward strand.
ACCAAGCTCTGGAAGTGGGTGGGTACGATCGGTGTCGTGACGGGCACAAATTCGCGGATGCGTGTGCTGTCGATCTTTGAACGCCTGGAGGATGGGACAGCGCTTCAGGTGTAGCGGAGTTCGGAGGCCGGCCAGCGAGTCGGAACTCTTCAATCACCGACTCGCTGGCCGCCGCGCTCAGGATCGTCATGATGAAATCTGTATAACTTCTTCAGAGATGTTGCATTACACGTCCGACCACTGGCGGACGAAAATGCCACGTGGGGGAAAAGCGCTTTGCGGAAACGCAAAGCAAATGAGTTGTACCGAAGGAGCACGGAAAATTTAAGCGAAAGGAATCAAAAGAAATGAACAAAAAGGCAATCCCAGAGGCGGCGGAAATGCTTGAGAAGGCCTACATCGACTTTCTTAACGTTTACCAGGCGTTAAGAGGCGGTAGAACAGAAGGCAATCTTAATAATCCGGTAGTGGAAAAACAGTTCGACCGCTTGGACAAGTATTTTATGGAACTGATGGACTCCCTGAATGCGGCTGCCCATCGCTTTCCGTTTTCAGGCAGTGCGGCACGGCCAAAAAGCGAACAGCAGTAGATGAATCTGTAAAATCCCGGTGGCAAATCTTCAAACGCCTGCAGGCCTGACGGCAGAACGTCGGGCCCGCAGACGTACACGACGACGAACAGACGTGCGACCGTGAAATTCTTATTTATTCAACCCGACGGCAGGCGGCGGCAACAAAGTACCTGCTGCGAAAAGTGTTCCGCACGGTAGGGAGCGGACGCCTCACGGAGACGAGGCAGCGACGGAAACGCAGCGGGTTCCAGTCGCCTGAACCACCACCGCTGGAAGTGAGGCAATGCGAGATGGCAACGTCGATGTAACCACGAGTGGAAAAATCGAAGTCAGAGCGGACAGGCGCAGCAAAACGAAAGCATTCCAAACGACTATTGGTTCGGCGCCGTCGGCGCCTACAAGCAACCCAACTTTAGAACCATTGTCGGAAATCAATTCGGGTGTTAATGTCCCGACAGCGAAGCCGTTTCGACAGAAGGGGAAGAAATACATGTCGAAGCGGTCAGGACAAGCAGGGCAGGTGTTCGGCAGAAACGGACGCTGGGTTGGACGGTATTACGTTGACGTGCCGGATCAAACCAACCGTGTCCGCAAAGCTGTAGTGCTTGGGATGATAAACGAAATCACAAAACCGCAAGCAAAACTGAAACTTAAAACCATGCTATCGGATGAAGGCGTGAACACGCCTGAACATTTGGTACGCTCGCTCAGACCGGCTACGGTGTTCAACACGGTAGCCGATTTGTGGGAATCAAAACGGCTTCCACAGTTGAAGGAAAGCAGCAGGTATTCGGTGCCAAAACTTCTTGCAAAGCACGTCCGCCCGTTTTTCGGTCACATGGCGTTGGAAGAAATCAAGACCGGCAACGTCAACGACTGGATTCTGGAAATGCAGAGCAAGAAATTGGAGCCCAAGACGATTCATAACATGTGGAAGTTGTTCCGGGCGATTATGAACTGGCACGCTCAACAAAACGACGAGCATCCTCGGAAGTGGTATCCCATTCTTCCGACGATTCCTGAAGACGAGCAAAGATGGTTCACGCAAACCGAGGTCCGGCGTCTTGTTGAGGCGGCGGAAGGTCAACACAAGTTGCTATTTCATCTTGCCGGGTCAAGCGGTCTACGGGCGGGTGAACTATTCGGACTTCACGTCGGAGACTTGGACTTAAATCGTGGCATGATTCGAGTCCGACGCTCCGTATGGCGCGGTAGGGAAGTGAGCACTAAAACCAAGAAGGGATATCGAGACGTCTGGGTTGATTCAGGTACGTCTCAGATGCTCAAGCAACATCTTGGTACCCGCACTTCCGGCCGCGTCTTTCAGAGCAGGAGTGGGACACCGCTAGATACGAGCAACGTGTTGAGTAAGACGCTGTATCCGTTGTGCGATTCGCTTTCGATTCCGCGCGGAGGATTGCACGCTTTTCGGCACGGACGAGTGAGTCACCTTCAGGCGAACAACGTGCCGGGTGATTTCACGAAGTCTCAAGTCGGGCATTCCAGCCTAAGGATGACGGGCAGTTACACCCATTTTTCCGAGGCTTTCGCGCGCAAAACTGTCGAAAGATTGGCAAATGGGATTGCTCTGTTGGACTCAGTGGACTCACTGGACTCAGTTGCGACAGAACCTAATTAGCTGTAGTCTTAAACAGTTGCGAATAGTGAGCGTTTGATTTTCGAAGGGCCGGTAGCTCAATGGTAGAGCAGCTGCCTCTTAAGCAGCGGGTTGGAGGTTCGAGTCCTCCCCGGCTCACCACTTTCTTGCGATCTGATTAATGCGCTTCGTCATTGCGCTTCTTGTGATTACGCCGCGCAGTTTTCACGCTTCACGCACATCGGTGGTTTCCTGCATATCTGGCCCGCAATTCACTTCACGCCAATCCTTGCTTCACCTGATGCGCAGCGATTTATCGTTCCATTGTGGGCGCTGTCCTGTAAAATTCCAGCTCGTACAGCCCTGGCGCTTCTGTCTTGCGGCCGCCCCTCCCGATGGCCGCCGGATCTGCTGCTTCGTTCCGCCGGTCGGAATGCGCAGTTCACAGATTTCCGGCGGCCAGTAACGACACGAATGGAGAATTGAAGCTAGAAGATGGCTAAGTTGGCCCAACCCCCTCCGCCCATTTTCACAGAGCCAGAGGAGACAATTCGCGCCGAGCTTTTCAGCGTCGAGCGCCTGGAGCAACACGCAGAAAGCCTGGCGGCTGCGCAACTGGTCGTTACCGATCCCGAGGAAGGACGCCCGCTGATTCCTCGTGTGCTCGAGAACGGGCGCGTCCTGCTGGAATATTACCGGGCCACGGCGCGCGCCATTCAGCACGAGCAGGCCATCACCCCCGCGGCCGAATGGTTCGTAGATAATTTTTATATCGTCGAAGAACAACTGCGCGAAATTCGCGACGACCTTCCTCCCGGTTTCTACCGCAAGTTGCCGAAGCTTGCGTCCGGGCACCTGGAAGGCTTTCCGCGAGTCTTTGGCGTCGCTTGGGCGTTTGTGGCGCACAACGACAGCCGCTTCGATCCCGAAGTATTGCGCCGGTTCGTCAGCGCTTACCAGCGCGTGCAGCCGCTGACGATCGGCGAGCTTTGGGCCGTAGCCATCACGCTGCGCATCGTGCTCGTGGAAAATCTGCGGCGCGTTGCCGAGCGCATCGTGCGCAGCCGCAACGCGCGTGTCGAAGCCGACATCCTCGCCGACCGCGTCCTCGGTGCGGCCGGGCAGACCGCGGTCTCACCGGCCGCCGTGCTGCGCCGTTTCGAGAACAAGCCTCTCGAGCGCTCCTTCGCCGTGCAATTGGTTCAGCGGCTGCGCGACCTCGATCCCAAGGTCGGCCCAATCCTGGTGTGGCTGGACGAACGCCTCGCCGCGCAAGGCACCACCGCGGATGAGATTGTGCGCGCCGAGCATCAAGAGCAGGCCGCGATGAGCGTCACGGTGCGCAACATCATCACCAGCATGCGGCTGACTTCCTCCTTCGATTGGGAAGGATTTTTCGAAAGTGTCAGCCTGGTGGACGAAGTGCTGCGCAGCGGCAGCAATTTCGGAGATATGGACTTTGTGACGCGCGATTACTATCGCCATGCGATCGAGGATCTTTCCCGCGGCTCGTCTCACTCCGAAATCGAAGTGGCGCAACGCGCGGTGCAACGCGCGAAGCACGCGCGTGCAGAACTTCACAGTGATGGGCATCCACCCGACGAGCGCAAGGCCGATCCTGGCTACTACCTGATTTCCCGCGGGCGGCTCGATTTCGAGCGAGAACTCGGATTTCACGTCGCGTGGCGCCGCGGTGTGTTGCGCTTGTACGTGCGACACGCCGTACCAGGGTATTTGGGCACGATCGCGGTAATGACGGCACTGATTTTGGCGCTGCCGCTGGCACATGCGCGCGAATCGGGACTGAGCGCGCCGATTCTGGCGCTGCTTGCGCTGCTGGCTTCAGTGCCTGCTTCTGATCTGGCCATAGCGCTGATCAATCGGGTGGTGGCCGATTTATTGGGCCCGCGTACTTTGGCGCGCCTGGAATTACGCGACGGCGTTCCGGAGGCGCTGCGCACCATCATCGTAGTTCCTACGCTGTTGATCTCGAAGGATGCGATCAAAGAACAGGTTGAGCGCCTGGAGATTCATTACCTCGCAAACATTGATGGCGATCTGCGCTTCGCGCTGCTCACCGATTGGGTGGACGCCGCCACGGAAAGTCTGCCGGGAGATGATGAGCTGCTGGCGGCCGCCGCCAGTGGTATCGCCGGTTTGAACAAAGCCCACGGCCCCGCCCCCGAAGGCGGCGCACGTTTCTTTCTATTTCATCGCAAACGCACCTGGAATGACCGCGAAAAGAAATGGATGGGTTGGGAACGAAAGCGGGGAAAGCTGCACGAGCTGAACGAGCTGCTGCGCGGCTCGACGCAGACAAATTTCATTCCGGTCGGGGAGCAGGTGCCCGAATCCATCCCCAGGATTCGCTTCGTCATCACGCTCGACGCAGACACGCGCCTTTCGCGTGGCACCGCGGCGCGCTTGGTCGGAACCATGGCACATCCGCTGAACCGGCCGCAATTCAGCGCAGAGCTGGGCCGCGTGGTGGACGGCTATGGCGTCGTGCAGCCTCGAGTTACGCCTTCGCTTCCCACCGATCGCGAAGGCTCGCTGTTCCAGCGAATTTTTTCCGGACCGAGTGGAATCGATCCGTACGCCGCAGCGGTTTCAGACGTTTATCAGGACCTGTTCCATGAAGGGTCATACACCGGGAAGGGAATTTACGATCTCGATGCCTTTGAGGCCGCCATGGCGGGCAAGGTTAAAGAGAACACCCTGCTGAGCCATGATTTGTTCGAAGGAATTTTCGCGCGCGCCGCGCTGGCCAGCGACATCGAACTTTTCGACGAATTTCCATCGCATTACGAAGTGTCAGCCGCGCGGCAGCATCGCTGGGCCCGCGGAGACTGGCAACTGTTGCCGTGGATTTTCGGGCACGGCGGACTGTCGAAGCAAGAACGCCGCAAAGTTTCGATTCCCGCGATCAGCCGCTGGAAGATGATTGACAATCTGCGCCGCACACTTTCCGCGCCGTGCATGTTGCTTCTTATGGTAGCGGGATGGCTGTTACCGCAAGTGTCGCCCTGGATGTGGACTCGTTTCGTTCTAGCCACGATTGCGATTCCCGCGTTGATCCCTTTTCTCGTCGGATTGAACGCGCGGCTGAGCGGCATTTCCAAACGCAGCCATTTTCGTGACGTTCTATCCGACCTGTCGCTGGGCGCATCGCAGATCGCTTTAACCATCACGTTTATCGCGTACCAGGGATGGTTGATGACGGACGCGATCGTGCGCACGCTGGTCCGATTGCTCTTCACGAGGCGAAATCTGCTGCAGTGGGTAACTGCGGCGCAGGCCAAACACGCCGTGGACTTGAGTCTGTGGGCTTCGTACGGACGCATGGTGGCCAGCGTCTTGGTGGCGTTTGCGGCGCTGTTGGCTGTGGCGGTCCTGCGGCCGCAGGCTTTGTGGGCGGCGATTCCGTTTGCCGCGCTGTGGATTGCGGCGCCCGCCGTGGCGCGCTGGATCAGCATTCCACCTCCGGTCGAAGACGTCGAGCCATTGTCGGCGGCAGACACCAAGGCTCTGCGGACAATCTGTCGCCGCACCTGGCGGTTTTTCGAGAAATTTGTCACCGCCGAAGACCGGTTCCTTCCGCCCGATAATTTTCAGGAAGATCCCAAGCCCGTGGTGGCCCATCGAACATCTCCCACCAATATTGGTCTTTATCTACTGTCCACTCTCGCGGCACGCGACATGGGTTGGCTGGGCGCACAAGAAGTGGCAGACCGGCTGGAAGCAACGCTGCATACCATGAGTGAGATGGAGCTGTACCGCGGCCATCTTTACAATTGGTACGACACGCATCGCCTCGTGCCGCTCGATCCCAAATACGTCTCCAGCGTTGACAGCGGAAACCTCGCCGCCAATTTGCTCGTTCTGGGCAACGGCTGCCGCGAAATCATTCAGGAACCGTTCGCCGCGGCACGCCCGTTCACCGGAGTTGCCGATTCACTCAATCTCCTGCGTGAAGCGTTGGAAGAAATTGCGGATACGCAGCGCACGCACACCGTAACGCGCAAGCAACTGGCCAACGCGCTGGACTCGCTTTTTGTCCTGCTGGACCCCGTACCGATCGGCGCGCGGCAGTGGGCCGCGCGCTTTCTGGCGATTCAGGAACACGCTCAGACGGTGGCCGATATCGCTCAAGCTTTGGCGCAGGAACTCGGCGCGCCGGCGGATTCCGAATTGTGCGCCTGGGCCGAAGCCGCGCGCGCCAATCTGGAAAGTTACGCACGCGATGCGCGCATCATGATTCCGTGGCTGCGTCTGGAACCCAGCGAAGTGCTGGCCATGGCGGAACGTCCGCAGGAACAAGTGCCCGAATGGGTCGCCATCGAGTCTTCATTTCGTCAACTGCCTGCTTTGGCGGATGTTCCGGACCGCTGCGAGTACGCCGTGCGCGAACTCGCAGCACTGCGCGAACGGTTGGGTTCTGATACCACAACGAATCGCGAAATTCTGCGTCGCATTGACGCTCTTACGACAGCGTTCACTGGCGCCGCCCGCGATGCCTCAGCCCTTACCCGCCGCCTGGTCGCGATCGCGCACACTTGCCAAAGCATGTTCGACGGGATGGACTTCACATTTCTGTTTGATACGTCGCGCAAGCTTTTCTCCATCGGCTTTCGCGGCACAGACGGAACGCTGGACGGCAATTGCTACGACCTGCTGGCATCGGAAGCACGTCTCGCCAGCTTCATCGCCATCGCCAAAGGAGAAGTGCCGGCCTCGCATTGGTTCCGTCTGGGCCGCGCGCTCACTCCGGTGGGCCGCGGCTTGGCGCTGATCTCCTGGTCGGGCTCGATGTTTGAATACCTGATGCCGGACTTGGTGATGCGCTCTCCCGCGAACAGCATGTTGAGCCAGACGTACGAGCAGGTCGTCGCGCGCCAGATCGAATACGGAGAGGAGCGCAGCGTTCCCTGGGGAATATCGGAATCAGCCTTCAACGCCCGCGACATGGATTTTACATATCAGTATTCGGGTTTCGGAGTTCCGGGCCTGGGGCTAAAGCGCGGGCTGAGCGAGGACCTCGTGATCGCGCCGTATGCTACGGCGCTGGCAGCGATGATCGATCCAACCGCAGCTGTACAGAATTTCATCAGGCTGGCGAGGGCGGGCGCCGCCGGCAGCTATGGATTCTACGAGGCGCTGGATTACACCAGCAGCCGTTTACCCGAAGGAAAGGATGTAGCGGTGATCCGCGCGTTCATGGCGCATCACCAGGGCATGTCCATCGTCGCGCTCGCCGATATTGTGAATGGCGGCGCGATGCGCGACCGTTTTCATGCCGAACCGATCGTGCGCGCGACGGAGCTGCTGTTGCAAGAACGCACCCCGCGCGATGTGCTGGTCGCCCGTCCGCGCGCGGAAGAAGTTTCCGCGGCTTCGAAAGTGCGCGAACTGGTTCCTCCGCTCGTGCGGCGCTTCAGCACGCCGCACGACGCCATCCCGCGCACGCAATTGCTGTCCAATGGACGCTATTCGGTAATGCTCACGGCCGCGGGCTCCGGCTACAGCCGCTGGCGCGATCTGGCGATTACCCGCTGGCGCGAAGACCTCACGCTCGATAACTGGGGCCAGTATATCTTCCTGCGCGACGAACAATCCGGAAATGTGTGGTCGGCTGGTTATCAGCCCGCGGCAATCGAAGCCGATGAATACGAAGCCATTTTCTTCGAGGACCATGCCGAAATTATCCGGCGCGACCGCTCGCTCACCACAGCGCTGGAAGTGGTGGTCTCCTCCGAAGACGACGCCGAGGTCCGCCGTATTTCGCTGAGCAATGTCGGCGTTCGCGCTCGCGATATTCAAGTCACGTCCTACGCGGAACTTTCACTCACGCCGCAAGCGGCCGATGTGGCGCATCCTGCTTTCGCGAAGCTGTTCGTCGAAACTGAATTTGCGGCAGACGTCGGCGCGCTGATAGCCACGCGCCGCAAGCGTTCCGACGACGAAACCTCCGTGTGGGTCGCGCACGTTCTCGTCACGGACGCCGAAACCGTTGGGGAATTGCAATTTGAAACGGACCGCGCGCGGTTCGTGGGGCGGGCGCGCGACCTGCGCGATCCCGTGTCGGTGATGGATGGCCGGCCGCTTTCCAACACGGTTGGCGCCGTGCTGGACCCGATACTGAGCCTGCGCCGCACGGTTCGCGTTCCTCCCGGCGGCACTGTCCATTTGATTTTTTCCACGATTGCCGCCGCCACGCGCGAAGCGGTCCTGGATCTGGCCGACAAGTATCGCGACGGGCGAACTTTTGAGCGCACGCACACGCTGGCGTGGACGCAGGCGCAGGTGCAGCTGCATCATCTGGGAATCACGTCCGAAGAAGCGCTCCTGTTCCAGCGCCTCGCGAATGCCGTTTTGTACGTGGATCCATCGCTGCGTCCCACGGCCGACGTGCTGGCGCGCACCTCGCTGGATATTTCTACGCTGTGGTCGCAGGGAATCTCCGGCGACCTGCCGATTATTCTCGCGCGCATCGACGATCCCGACGATGTGGACATCATCCGGCAAATGTTGCGCGCGCACGAATACTGGCGGATGAAGCAGCTGTCGGCGGACGTGGTCATCATCAACGAAAAAGCGGCGTCCTACGTGCAGGAACTGCAAGACTCGCTCGAAGCGCTCGTGCGCGGCAGCCAGCTGAGGCTTTCGCCGGACTCTGGCGGCGTGAGCGGGAAAATTTTCCTGCTGCGCGGCGACCTGCTTACTCCGCAGGCTCGCACGCAACTGCAAGCCGTAGCCCGTGCTGTGCTGCTAAGCCGCCGTGGCACGCTCGCCGAGCAGATCGTGCGCTCGCAATACCCGGAGCCGGCTGAGCGCGCCCTCACGCGTCCGGCACGTGCCACGAAATCCCCGGAAGCTCGCCTGCCGCAACAGACTCTGCAATTCTTCAACGGCCTCGGTGGCTTCGCCGATGGTGGCCGCGAATACGTGATTGCATTGAACGAAGGGCTGCGCACGCCGGAGCCGTGGGTCAATGTCATCGCCAATCCGTGGTTCGGGTTCTTGGTATCCGAATCGGGCTCGGGCTTCACTTGGTCTCTCAATAGCCATGAAAATCAGCTTACACCGTGGTCCAACGATCACGTGTTCGACACGCCGGGAGAAGCGATCTACATCCGCGACGAAGTGAGCGGAGAGGTTTGGACTCCCACCGCACTGCCGATCCGAGATGAAAGCGCAAGCTATCAGGCGCGTCATGGACAGGGCTACAGCCGTTTCCTGCACGGCTCGCGCGGCATCGCGCTGGAGCTTCTGCAGTTTGTGCCGGTGGAAGACCCCATCAAAATCTCGCGGCTAACCCTGCGCAACGATTCGGACCGTGTGCGCCGCCTTTCCGTAACCGCTTACGTCGAATGGGTGCTGGGTACCTCGCACAGCGCCACGGCGCCCTTCATCATCACGGAGGTGGAACCCCAGTCGAAAGCCATCCTCGCGCGCAGTGCCTGGAACGGTGAGTTCGGCGGGCGCATCGCTTTCGCCGATCTGCGCGGTCAGCAAACTTCCTGCACCGGCGATCGCACGGAATTTCTCGGTCGCAACGGCCGGCCGGAATATCCTGCGTCGCTGGAACGAGGTACTCCACTGTCGGGCAAAGTGGGTCCGGCCCTGGACCCGTGCGCCGCGCTGCAGACCACGATCGAGTTGCGCCCGGGCGCGCGCGCAGAAGTCGTATTTTTTCTGGGCCAGACGGAAAACAAAGAACGGGCCCGAGACCTGCTGCTGCGCTACCGCACGGCGGATCTGGACAAAGTTCTGGGCGACGTCACGCGGCGCTGGGACGAACTATTAAGCACGGTGAAAGTTACTACGCCCGATCCCAGCATGGATGTGTTGCTGAATCGCTGGCTCTTGTATCAAACGCTTTCTTGCCGCGTCTGGGCGCGCGCGGGCTTTTACCAGGTCAGCGGAGCGTATGGATTCCGCGACCAGTTGCAAGACGTGATGGCTCTGAATATCGCGAAACGCGGCGTGGCTCGCGAACAATTGCTGCGCGCGGCCGCTCACCAATTTCCCGAAGGAGACGTCCAGCACTGGTGGCACCCGCCTTCCGGCCGCGGCATTCGCACGCGCATGTCCGATGATCTGCTGTGGCTGCCCTATAGCGTCGTCCAGTTCATCGAGACGACCGGCGACATGACAGTCCTAGAAGAAATCGTCCCGTTTATCGAGGGCGAGCTTCTGGCGGAAGGGCAAAAAGAATCGTATTTCCAACCGCGCGTTTCGGAAACTCGCGCTACTGTTTTCGAGCACTGCGCGCGCGCCATAGACCGCAGCCTAGGCGTCGGCAGTCACGGCCTGCCGCTCATGGGCACGGGTGATTGGAACGACGGCATGAACCGCGTGGGACAGGACGGCAAGGGCGAAAGCGTCTGGCTCGGCTGGTTCCTGCACACCGTCCTCCAGGAGTTTGCAAAGCTCGCGGATGGTCGCGGCGAACATCAGCGAGCTGAAACGTGGCGCCTTCACGTCAGCAGCCTCAAGGCTGCGTTAGAACACGATGGCTGGGACGGGGAGTGGTACCGCCGCGCGTATTTCGACGATGGCACGCCGCTGGGCTCCGCGCAGAACACGGAATGCCGCATTGATGCGATTGCCCAGTCCTGGGCCGTTCTCAGTCGCGCAGCTGAGCCCGGTCGCGCAGCGCGGGCCATGGCCGCGGCCGACCAGCAACTCGTTCGCCGCCCCGACGGCCTGATCCTGCTGCTCACCCCGGCTTTTGATCACCCGGATCATGATCCCGGCTACATCAAAGGCTATCTGCCAGGCATCCGCGAAAACGGTGGGCAATATAGTCACGCGGCAACCTGGACGCTGATGGCCTTTGCGGAGCTGGGGGACGGCGATAAAGCCGGAGAGCTATTCCGCATGATGAATCCCATCAACCGTGCCGATACGCGCGCCAACGTGCAGCGCTACAAGGTTGAGCCTTACGTTACGGCAGGCGACATTTACGGCGAAGCGCCGCACATTGGCCGCGGCGGTTGGACTTGGTACACAGGTTCGGCGGGCTGGCTCTATCGTGCCGGTATCGAATCAATTCTGGGTTTCCGAGTGCGCGGAACTTCGCTCTGGATCGACCCGTGCATTCCGCGCAATTGGCCGGGATACAGCATGGAGTTCCGCTATCACTCGTCCACTTACAAAATCACTGTCGAGAATCCTTCCGGCGTGGCGCGCGGCGTGGCGCTTACCGAGCTTGACGGGAAACTTCTGGCGGGCTCGACCCCGATTCACCTGATGGACGACGGCGCGGTGCATCAGGTGCGCATCGTACTAGGCTGAGCATAGAACCCGAACCATAGCCTCCCCCTTGGGGGAGCCCACATTCGTCGAAACAGTCATTGGTTTGGTAACTTCCGCAGTTTCATTCGATTGCTGGTTCGTCTACCATTAATTGTGCCGACTACGAACAGATTGAGGCCAAGGAACCTATCGCGCCGTGAGTTGCTGCGAGATTTCGCGGCGTTTTCCGCCTGCGGGATACCGCTCGCCGGAGGCCTTTCGCTCCAACATTCCGTAGCCAGCCGCCAGGCTACCCAGGTCGCCCCTCTCGCATCGCAGCTCCCGCCCCCTACATACCTGTCTCCCAGAGACGATTCCTTTCTCGAGGAACTTGAAAAAGCGATTTTTCAGTTTTTCTGGGACCAAACAAATCCCACCACGGGAATGGTGAAGGACCGCTGCAATGTTCGTTCCTCCGATAGCGGCATAGTGGGCAGTATCGCGGCCACGGGATTCGGCTTGACCGCTTTGTGCATCGGTGAAAAGCGCGGCTATGTCTCGTTCACTCTTGCTCGGGAACGCGTGATCAATACCTTGCGGTTTCTTTGGAAAAAGTTGCCCACCGAGCGCGGATTTTTCTACCACTGGGCCAATATCAATACCGGCGAACGGCTCTGGCAATCCGAATTCTCTTCGATTGACACAGCCATATTGCTCTGCGGCATTCTCACCTGTCGCCAGCACTTTGAGCACTCCGAGATCAGCGATCTCGCGCATCAGATTTTCAATCGTGTGGATTGGAACTGGTTGTCGGAAGATACGCGCATCCTTCCGCACGGCTGGAGCCCCGAAACCGGATTCCTGCAATATCGCTGGGACAGCTACAGCGAAATGATGATGATGTATCTACTGGGCTTGGGCTCGACCTCCCACGCGCTGGCTCCCGCCACCTGGGACGCCTGGAAGCGCACCATTTTCGAATTCGACGGGATCAAGTTCATCGGCTCCTACGCCCCGTTGTTCGTCCATCAATATTCGCAAGCTTGGTTTGATTTTCGCGGCAAGCGCGACCTCTATGCGGACTATTTCCAGAATTCGATTCTCGCGACAGACGTGCACCGGCGATTTTGTTTGAGTCTGGCGAACAAGTTCCCCGATTACAGCAATGACCTTTGGGGCATCACCGCTTCGGATTCCATCAATGGATATCGCGTCTGGGGCGGCCCGCCGGAAACCGGCCCGATTGATGGCACAATCGTCCCGTGTGCAGCGGCGGGCTCGTTGCCATTCTTGCCGGGTCCAGCGATGCGCGTGCTGCGCACCATTGACAATCGTTACGGCGCCGGCACATGGAGTCGCTACGGATTCGTGGACGCGTTCAATCCCCTGACCAATTGGTACGACAGCGACGTGGTCGGTATCGATTCCGGAATTACCATGGTGATGGCGGAAAACGCGCGCACCGGATTTGTCTGGGACACCTTCATGAAGAACCCGGAAGCACAGAGAGGTATGGAACGCGCGGGATTCAAATCCTATCAGCCGCTCGCGCCACAGGAACTGGTTGGGATGCACCTGCGCTCGACGTCGTAAGTAACTGGGGAAGGGAAACCGGACGGTTATCCGCAGTCACCAATTCGACCGCGGATTGCTCCCGACAGCGATTAAGACAGCTAAGAGTTAGCGGTAATTCGCGGCCTGCAGCTCAAACATCTCTGCATAGTGCCCGCCCACTTTGAGCAGCTGATCGTGCTGGCCCTGCTCGGCAATCTCTCCGTCCTTCAGTACCAGAATGCGGTTGGACATCTTGACGGTGGAGAAGCGGTGCGAAATCAGCAGCGACATCTTGCCTTCTGTCAATTCCGAAAAGCGCTGAAACACTTCGTGCTCGGAACGCGCATCGAGCGCCGCCGTAGGTTCGTCGAGAATCAGCAGCTGCGCATCACGCAGATAGGCGCGCGCGATCGCGATCTTCTGCCATTCGCCGCCCGAAAGATCCACGGCTCCTTTAAAACGCGAGCCCAGCACCTGATCAAATCCTTTGGGCAGCCGGCGAATGGCCTGCTCCGCAAGGCTCTTATTGGCAGCCGCACGGATCCGGAATGGATTATTGCGTTCCTCGATGCGGCCCACCGCGATGTTGGCCGAAGCCGTCATCTCATAGCGCATAAAATCCTGAAAGATCACGCCGATTTCCTGCCACAGGCTCTCCAGGTCGTACTCGCGCAAGTCCTTGCCATCGAGAAGAATCTGTCCTTCGGTCGGATCGTACAAGCGCGTGAGCAATTTTACGATAGTGGTCTTGCCCTGGCCATTTTCACCGACGATGGCGATGCGCTCTGAAGGCGCGAGTTTGAAGCTGACGTTCTTCAAAATCATCCGCGAACTGCCCGGATAGGCGAACGATACATTCTTGAATTCAAACCCTTGCTGAATTTTCTTGGGAGCGGGCAGCGCGCCGGGCTTAGAGATAATCTTCGGCTTCACCGCGAAAAACTCCAGCAAGTCGGTCATGAACAACGCCTGGTTCGCGATTTCCGAAAACGTGGTGAAGACTGCCTGGATGTTGGAGCTGGCGCCGCCAATCGCGCCTGTAAGAAAAATCATCGTGGCGATGGAGATCAGGCCGATCACCGTGTGATAAATCACGAATGCGTAGGTTCCGTAGTAACCAGCCACGCCGACGATCGCCAGCAGCGCGCCAATATAGAGCCGATGCCGCGCCACGCCAATCGTCTGGTCGTGCAGCTCGGTCGCAACATCGGAATAGCGGCCCACCAGGAACGGAGCAAGGCCGAAGAGCTTCAACTCCTTCGCGCCCTCTTTGGTGCCGCCCAGCAACCGCAAATAATCGAGTTCACGCCGTGCGGGGGTCTGCTGGAAGCTCAACGAATATCCCAGGAACGCGAAATGCGTTTCGCCCAGAAACGCCGGCACCACGCACGCCACCAGCGCGATCAATAGCCATGGCGAGTAAACGAAAATCCCCGCCGCCAAGCTCACGGTCGTGACGGTTTCTTGAATCAGCCGTCCGGAAATTTTGATCATCTGCACGCGGTCGGTACTCTGCACACGCGCGCGTTCCAGCTTGTCGTAGAAGACCGGATCCTCGTAGGACATCAAATCCAGGTTCGCAGCGTGCTTCATCAACCGCACGCTGATGTGCTTCATGAACCGTTCGGCCAGCGTGGTGTCGCAGAAATCGATCACGCGCATCAGCACCGCCGCGATTCCGGCCAGCGCGAATTCCAGAGTCACCAGCCCCCAAAAATAATGTGGGAGCGGCGTGTGATCGGCGCGCAATGCATAAATTGCGGCAAGGATCATCCGGCCGACCGCCAACATGGAAAGTGGAATCAGCGCAGCCACCACGCGTGAAGTCAGGTTCGCGACGGCAACGCCAGGCGCGGCATCCCAAACGTATTTCATTACGGGGGGAATGTTCCTCAGCGCGCGCAGGCGCTCTGCCCATCTAGGGCTAGGTATATCCTCGGCGGGGTTGGCGTCTTTGCCGGCTGGGTTGCCAACTAGAGCTCTTGTGCTCACGACTGGGTCTCCGTTCTAGAATGCTGCGGTCTCGCCTTGTCATGTTGCCTATCGACGAGACTCGATTATGCAAGAGTGCACGTCTGCTGCCAATACTGATTTCCCTGTAACTTGCTAAGAAGTAAAGACCTACAGAAATGGCCGTAATCTTGCTACACGATTTTTTTTCGTGGTTCCGGAAAGTTCTACTCGAAATAGTACTCGGCCACATAAGAGAAATTTCCCGGCGCCCCGGACTCGCTGCAAGAGTCGATTGCCCCAGAACAGCACAGCCCTCGTACAAGAATACCTGAAAAACCTGATCAGCGCGGCGCCGCCGAAGAGCGTATGGTAAAGATGTGGCTACCTTCGTGAGCGAAGAGCTCCGCGCAACGGCCCCATCAAAATGGGCGAAGCTGCAGAATTTCGCGCACAACCTCAAGACGAAAGCCAAACGCACGGTCTGGAGATCCAAGGATGGCTGGCGCCAACTCACCGCCGGCATGGAGGCTGCGGACCTCTGGGTGCAATTCAAAGCCGAAGCCCACGCGAGTTCGCGCTTGTACAAGCAGGACGTTGACTGGCGCGCCGTGGATTCGCAAAAAGCCTGGAAGCAGCCATTCAAGATTGTGGCGGCGCTGTTTGCCGGAATCTTGAAAAAGCTCTCGCCCGCCCGGCGGGTGTTGTTGGTATTCAGCCTGCTTCTGGCTTGCCTCTCGGTCATAGGTGTTCAGTTTCTCCTCATCACCACGCAAGTGGAATTTCTCCTGGCGTTTGTCGGTCTGCTCGTCCTCTTGGTCATGGTTCTGGGCGATCATGTGGCGATGAAGCGCGACATCGAAATTGCGCGAGAAATCCAGCGCTGGCTGGTGCCGCGCGTTCCACCCGAAGTTCCGGGAATTGATATGGCTTTTGCCACGCGCCCCGCCAACACCGTGGCCGGAGACTACTACGACGCATTTCGTCGCGCCGCTGATGGTCCGCTGCTGATCGCCGTCGCAGACGTTTCCGGCAAGAGCGTGCCTGCGGCGATGCTCATGGCGAATTTTCAGGCCAGTCTTCGCGCGCTTGCCGGTGCTCCAGGGTCGCTCTCGCAGCTCGTCACCGACTTGAATCGGCTGGCCTGCGGCAACAATCTGAACGGCCGCCGCTTCACCACCGCGTTCCTGGCGGAATTGAACCCTGCGACGGGCGAGCTCAGCTATCTTTCTGCCGGCCACAACCCCCCAATGCTCGTGCGCCAAGACGGCAGCATCGAGCGGCTGAACTCTGACAGCATGCCGCTCGGAATCGAACTGACCGAGAAGTTTGTAGCGGGTAAGACAGTCCTCGAACTCAACGATCTTCTGGTGATTTACACCGATGGAGTCACCGAGGCGCAGAACGAAAGAGCCGAACAGTTTGGTGAAGCACGCCTGCTCGCTTTGCTGCAACCGAGAATAAAGGAACGAGCCGCGGTAACACTCTCGGGAATCATGAAACGTCTCGATGAGTTTGTGGGTGTTGCGCCGCAGTATGACGACATTACCTGCCTGGTCGTCAGCCGGAATTAGCAGAGAGTGACTAGCCGCGGCGGCCGCGGTTCAGGTCAGCAGCGCTCGATGATCGCCGCGATTCCCTGGCCGACTCCAATGCACATCGTACACAGCGCATATCGTCCTTTGATCGCCTGCAACTGATACATCGCCGTGGTCACCAGCCGCGCACCGCTGGCGCCCAACGGGTGTCCGATCGCGATCGCTCCGCCGTTGGGGTTCACGTGGGACGCGTCGTCGGGCAATCCCAGTTCTCTTGTCACCGCGAGAGCCTGTGCGGCGAACGCTTCATTCAGTTCGATCACGTCCAGCTGTGAAATTTTCAGCCCGGTTTTTTCCAACAGTTTTTTCGTCGCCGGCGCTGGCCCGATTCCCATGATCCGCGGAGCCACTCCAGCGGTTGCCGCCGCGAGCATACGCGCGCGCGGCGTCAAGCGATGCTTCGTAACGGCCGTTTGCGACGCCAGCAGCAGCGCACAGGCGCCGTCGTTCACACCGGATGCATTTCCGGCGGTCACGGTTCCGTGCGGCTTGACGATCGGTTTCAGCTTCGCCAGCCCGTCCAGCGTCGTGTCCGGACGCGGATGCTCGTCCGTAGCAAAAATCTTCGCATCGCCTTTTTTCTGCGGCACGGGCACCGCAACGATCTCCTGCGCGAAAAAGCCGGCGGCATTCGCGCGTGCCCAGCGCTGCTGCGTGCGATACGCAAAAGCATCCTGGTCCGCGCGGCCCACGTGAAATTCCTCCGCGACGTTCTCCGCGGTTTCCGGCATCGAATCCACTCCGTATTTCGCCTTCATCAGCGGATTGATGAAGCGCCAGCCAAGCGTGGTATCGAAAGTCTCCGCGTTGCGGCTGAAGGCGCTGTCCGCCTTGCCCGTCACAAACGGAGCGCGCGTCATGCTTTCTACTCCGCCGGCAATCATCAGATCGGTCTCTCCGGATTTAATCGCGCGCGCTGCGACGCCCACTGCGTCCAGGCTCGAGCCGCACAACCGGTTCACCGTCGCGCCCGGCACTGCCTTGGGCAATCCCGCCAGCAGCAGCGCCATGCGCGCCACGTTGCGATTGTCTTCACCGGCCTGGTTCGCGCATCCGTAGATCACGTCATCTACCGCCGCCCAATCCACCGCGGAATTTCGCTCCTGCAGCGCGCGAATCGGAATCGCTGCAAGATCGTCGGTGCGAATCGTCGCCAGCGCACCGCCGTAGCGGCCAAAAGGCGTGCGTACTGCATCACAAATGAAAACTTCGTTCACAAATTTTCTCCAATCGGTTCGATGAAGAAGCCGCCAATCTCGATTCGTCGTCGGCGCGAACCCCACACGGTGCCATGGCGCGTGAGCACAAACTCGCGAGCGCGATTATCGGCTGGCGCACGATATTTCCTTCCCTAGTATATCCGACCATACGCCATGTTCTGCGGTCCTGGGTGCTTCACAGGAAATATAAACTTCGTGTAAGCTATCGCCATGAGCGAAAAAATCCGCAAGAGCGACGCCGAATGGCGCGCACAGCTAGACGAGAATCAATACCATGTCACGCGCAAGCAGGGAACTGAGCCGCCCTTCACGGGCGCATACGAAAACGAGGAAGCCGAAGGGACCTACGTATGCGTTTGCTGCGGCCAGCCGCTGTTTTCATCCGACGCGAAATTTCATTCCGGCTCAGGCTGGCCCAGCTATTACCAACCGGTCGCGGCCGATCATGTGGAACTAAAACGCGATAGCAGCCACGGCATGGTCCGTACCGAAGCCATCTGCAGCCGCTGCGATGCGCATCTGGGTCACGTCTTCGACGACGGCCCCGATCCAACCGGCCTGCGCTTCTGCATCAATTCCGCTTCGCTAAAGCTCGAGGAAAAAAAGAAAGACGAGAAGTAAGCGTTCGACGCGCGGCGCTGACAGATCTTTGCGCCGCGTCGACACGCAGCCTAGTGGTTGAAGTAAATAACCTCAGGATGCCCGTTCCCAGGATTCGAATCGGTGGAGATCCCGCGGAAACTACTCGGCGACACGATGTAGAAAACCATCCCCGCCGGTAATCCGATCGTGGAACCAATCTGCATCGTCCCGCGCCCGTTGGCTGCCACCACGTAATTCGGGATGACCACCGATTGATCCGTGTGCGGTGTCCCGTCGTTATCCGCTTCGTCCAGGATTCCCGTCATGGTCCCGTTGCCGGTAAGCGAATCCAGCTGTCCAGTAATATTCAGAGCCGCCGGATCCAGCGTGGTTTCGGCGCTGAGCGTGTATCCGCCCAGTATCGAGGTGCTCGCAAACGGCGCAGTGGAAGTTTGCGCATCAAGCAGGCCGTAACTGACCGCGGGATCGGAACCGATCAATATTCCCTGATTCGGCCCGGTCAAATAAGCTGCGGCAAATCGCGCTCCCAATCCCGTAAACGCGATCCGCCCATTCGTGCTGGGGTCTGGGGTATAGGTTCCAGCGGCCGCGTTGTTCGCAGTGACCGCGCCTCCATCATTTTGGTCGTAGGTGACATTCGCTTCGTTGCTTCCGCCCGGGGTAGTCACGCCGGTAAGAAGGCCGGCAAGAACGCTGGCGTTCGAGCCGTCTAAGCCGCTGCCGGTTACCACGCTCGTTCCGTGCAATGCCGTCGCATCGAACGCCGTGGAGGGCTGTTGCAGGAACATCTCGCCCGCCAGACGCGGGTGCGTCGCATCGGTAGGATCCACGGCGATCAAGAAAAGATCAGATGGTGATACGAAGTAGAAAGTGTATGACGGGGGCGGGTTAACGGTAGTCGACCCCGGAATCTGGTAGGTCAAAACCAAAATACCCTTGCTGTTGCTCGAGCCCAGCGAAAAAGTTGCCGTAAACTGGACCGCTGAATTGTAAGTTCCGCCGTCGTTGACGTCGAACATTCCCGGAGTAAGCTGCGACAGGCCGTCCGCGTGCGCGACTCCCACAATCACTTCGGACTTTCCGGTGTTGTCCTGCCCGTCGAGCTCAATTACATAATTTCCGCTGAAACTGGCGGCGGACGCCGCGCCTCCAACCACCGGCTTGATGATTCCGGATCCATGCGTCTGCGGCGTGCCGATCGGGTCGTTCTCGATCATGTGGAAGTTCCCGCCGGAATCCTCAGCCAGCAGATAATTCGTCGTGGACATCGCTCCCTTGCTGTTCGTCGTGATCCACTGCATCGTGCCGCGCCCATCACTCCCCACACTGTAAGTGCCACTAAACGTGGAGCCGGTGAAGACTCCCAGCGTGCCGCCCGAACGGTTGCTGTCCGCCTCGCCGGCAATAATCGTGCCGGTTCCGTTGGCGTTGAAGTTACCCGCCATCTCAACGTTTCCGCCCGAATCGAAGCCATGGAAAAGAAAGCTGTAGGCGCCGCTGAACAGCGAATTGGTAATCGCGGTTCCGGGGTTGATTACAATGCTCAGGGATTGCGGCGTCGATGTCGTCGAATTGGAGTCTTCCACTCGCACCGCGAAGTTAGTGGGCGTCGGCGGAGTTGTGGCCAGAATTGGTACGCCGGAGATGATGCCCGTCGCCGGGTCCAGTTTCAGGCCCGAAGGAAGCTGGCCGTTGGTTATAGCCCACGTGTATGGCGGCACTCCACCGGTAGCCACCAGGCTGGCGTTATAGCCCACGGCAACGTCGCCGGAAGGCAGCGGTGGCGTCACCGCCTGCAGCGGCGACACAGTGATCACTGAGATCGTTACGCCGGCCGTCGAAGTGAACGTCTGCGGCGGTATGGCAGAATCGGTGACCGTCGGAAAAAATCTATAAACGCCGGGGGTCGTTGGCGTGCCGCTGATTAATCCGGACGAAGGCGTCAGCGTAAGTCCTGGAGGCAAAGTCCCCGCCGGCACGCTCCACGTCAAAGGCGGAACACCGCCCGCAGAAGCAATCGCGGAGCTATAAAATGTGCCGGTAATCCCGTTAGCCATCGCCGTCGAAGTGATGGAGAGCGGAGGCGGTGGATTAATCGTGATCGTGTAGATCGGCGAAGGCACGGTTAGCGGCGGCGTCCCAAAGTCGGTGGCGTTAATCGTAAACGTGGACGTTCCGAAACGGGTGGGAGTTCCGATGACGGTTCCAACGCTGTTGAGTTTAAGGCCCGCAGGCAGAGTGCCAGTCCCCATCGAATAGGTAATCGGTGCGACTCCGCCAGAAGTAATAATTGTTTGGTTGTAGGCAACGCCGTTGGCGCCGTTCGGCAGAGAGGTAGTCGTGAACGTCACCGGCAGATCGATCGTGATCGTTGACGTCGCGGTTACGCTGCCATTGGCCTTGGCAATGGCTTCCAGGCTTACGGATATGCCGGTGGTGAGGCCCGATGGGGCGGTGTAGGTCACGCCCGTAGCGGTGATGTTGGTCAGGGTGCCGCAACTCGTCCCGGCGCATCCGGAACCGGTAAGCGGCTGCCAGGTGACTCCCAGGTTCTTCGTATCATTGCCGAGCGTCGCGACAAAAAGGAGCGACTCCCCCTGGTCCATGCTGGCGGTTTTCGGCGTGACCGCCAGCGTGATCGAACCATTCCCGCCGCCGCAGCTCGATATGAACGTCAGGCATAGAAACGCAATCAAAGCGCACGCGAGCGACAGTAGGCCGCTCGTGCGCACGCCATCGTTGCTGCTTCCGTTTTTCCGCAGCGCCAAAAACCTCATCATTCGGGCATACACCTTCAATGTCGTCATAGCACCTTGGATTTCTTTTCGGATCCGCCCGGAACGGAGGGAGTTGCTCCCACGTCGAACCATTGGCTCATTAAACGAAACTAGTTGAATAACAAAACCGCCGCAGCGTGTCAACGCACATCTCCACCCGGCCGTCGGCTCGCTGCCGGCCTCAAAAGGCTGTACCACCTGCGAATTGATCTGCGATAATGCGCCCCATCGGTCAGCCATAAGGATGCAGACTGGGCGAACCTCGTTGCCCGGCCTCATCCGGCACAATCAGCGGCTGCGGCCGACCGCCCGTATGCGGCCTGAGGGTCGCAGAGTTCTAATAGCACGTAGTGCAGGGGACAGCGCGGTGATTCATTTTCTGAGAAAACGCGGCGCGGTTCGCACGAATCGCGGCGGGCCATCGACGTTGGGACCTCTGGAATCCCAAGTGATGGACATCCTCTGGGCGCGCGGCGACAGTAACGTGCGCGAAGTTGCCGGACGCTTAGCCCGTCCCTTGGCGTACACCACAGTAATGACCACGCTCGACCGCCTCTTCAAGAAAGGTCTGTTGCAGCGCCACAGAATCGACCGCGCATTTATCTACACTCCGCGGTTGGCACGGCGGGACTGGGAGCGCCAAATCGCTCGCGAATTCGTGGCCGGTTTTTTGGCCGGGCCTCACAACTCCCGCCAGCTTCTGATCTCAGGTCTTCTGGACGCCGTCGGCCAGCATGACGCCGCACTCCTGGAGGAACTGGAAAAAAAGATCCAATCGAAGCGCAAAGAAATCTCCGGAGGACGGCGTTCGTGAATTCCGCTTATTTATTGCGCCTGGCGCTTTTGTGTTGCGCATCATTTTTGCTGATCTACGTGGCTGCTGCTACGTTCGTCGCGCTACTCGCCCCTGCGGCACTCCGCCTCGCAGCAGGGATGAATCCGCGAACCGCCGCGCGTTTTCTCTACGCGATGCGCATGCTGCCGCTGATCGTCTCTGTCCTCGCCACCATCGCCCTATGCATCCCGAGCTATCTATGGCTGGAGCCGCAAGGCACGCCTGAGAAAATTGGATTCGCCTGCCTGTTTGCCGCGCTGCTCACCGCCACACTCTGGTGCGTTTCGCTCGCGCGGGCAGCCGCGTCAATCCTCCACTCCAGTAGATGGACGCGAGCCTTGCCCAAATCGCACCGGGCCATTCGCCTGGCCGGCGAATCGTGCCGCGTTTCATTGATCGAGGTGGAAGCTCCGCTCCTGGTATTAACCGGCCTGTTTCGCTCTCAAGTTGTGCTTTCGCGCGGCGTGCAACGCGCGCTATCTCCGGAACAATTGGACGCTGCGCTGCGCCATGAGGATGTGCACCGTACCGCGCGTGACAATTTCAAACGCCTGCTCGTGCTGCTGGCTCCCGCGACATGGCCGTTCTCCGGAGCGCTGCTCGCGCTGGAACGCGATTGGGCCAAACTCTCGGAATGGGCCGCGGATGATGAGGCGACGCATGGCGACGCACGCATGCGACTCGAGCTTGCTGCGGCCCTTGTCTCCGTCGCGCAGCTTGGCAACGCTCCTCGGCAGCTGCTGCTCAGTGCGTCACTCGTCGCCGATGACCGCGATCTAACCGCGCGCGTCCTTCGCCTGATCGAAGGCAAAGCCACGTCGCCCTCGAAATCGCCTTGGTACGCGCATGGGTTGGCGATCTCAGCCGCGCTGCTTGCGGTTTGCGCCACCGCTGCAGTGATTCTGCGGCCTGCCACTCTCTACGCCGTGCATCAACTCCTCGAGCATCTGTTGCGCTAAATTTCGCCCACGCATTTCGCTCTCTGCCTGTTCCGCGAGCCTGCCACTCACCGGTGGCGTCGACTACGATCCGTAGTAGTAGATCCATTTCTCCGGTAACGTGACGCCGCTTCCGCCAAACCGACGAACAAGCTGGCGAATAACAGGAGCGGATCGTGAAATCGTGGCGTGCGGCCGTGCTGATTTGTTCGGTGTTTATTTTCTGCGCGTTTTCTTGGGGGCAAGCTTTCCGCGGAAGCATAGTCGGCCACGTCGAGGACGCCTCCGGCGCACGTATTCCTCGCGCCACGATCGTAGTCCATGCCCGTGCCTCCGCCCTGGAGCGCACCGTAAGCAGCGACAACAATGGAGATTTTCGCGTGGATGATCTGCCGTCCGGCCGCTACCACGTGAGCGTAACCGCCCCCGGATTTGCCGAGGCAGGCTCGGATCTCGAAGTGGTTGTCAGCATGGTGCGGGAAATTACCGCCGCGCTGCAACCTGCCTCCATTCAGCAGAGCGTCAAAGTGCAAGCCCGTACCTCTTCGATCAGCACCGAGCAGATCGATCTTTCCAGTGCCGTTCACCAAGGCGCGGTCTCAGCCGAAGACTTGCAGACGATTCCTCTTGCGCATCGCAGCTTCGCCAACATCGCTTTCCTCGTTCCCGGCACCGAGCCGGTCGAGCCTTCCGATCCCACCAAAGCACGCATCACCGCGGTTTCTTTCGGCGGCAGTTCGGGGCTGAATGTGGAACTATCTGTCGACGGCGGCGACAACTCCGACGACTACATCGGCGGCTTTCTGCAGAACTACTCGCCCGACGTCGTCCAGGAATTCGTGGTGCGCACTTCGCAGGAAGATGCGGACACCGGCCGCACTACCGGCGGCTCGGTGGTGCTCACCACCAAGCGCGGCACCGACGATTGGCATGGTGAAACCGCGATCTACGAAAGAGCCGCCGCTCTCAACGCTCGGCTTCCAATTGATAATCCTCCGCCGGAACCCAAACAGCCCTTCTCCCGCCAGAATTACATCGGCACGCTCGGCGGCCCCGTGGTCCAAGGCAAGATTTGGTTTTTCTCGTCGCTCGAGTATGTTCACGAAGACGCCAGCATTGCCTACAGTCCAGCCAGCATTTCGCAATTCGATGCTTTGGCGACGCTCGCCTCGGCCGGCCTGGTCCCGGAAGTAGATTCCATCGCCGTGCCCGAGAACGCTCCCGTGCCCTTTCACGATTACCTGGTGACCACGCGCTTCGATTGGACGCAATCCGCCCGCTCGCAATGGTTCCTGCGCGCCGCGCTGGATCGTTACACCACGACCAACGATCTCGTCCAGCAGGCGACGCTGCCCTCCACCGGCGCGACGTCACGTTCGAATTACATGAACCTGCTGCTCAGCCAACAATTCATCTTCAGCCCCACGTGGGTGGGCTCGTTCGTCGCCGAAGCCAGCGGACTGCACCACACCGAGACGCGCAACGGCGATCTCGGATACGCGCTCGCCTTTCCCTTCAGTTCTACGGACAGCTCCATCTCCGGCTTCGAAACGTTTGGCGACAATCAATTCGTCACGCCCATCACCAATTTTCCGGTTCTGCGCAATCAGGAAAAATACCAATTCCGTTATGACGTCACGCACACCGTGGGCAAACACTCCCCGCGCGTCGGAATTAACTTCATCCACGAACCGGTGATGAGCGGCGCGCTAGCCGGCAACGCCGAAACCCTCATCCAATATCCGGAAAATCCCAGCTTCTACGCCGCGAGTCCGTCCCAGTTCTATGCTGATTTGACCTGCGCACCGCCAATTCCAATCGACATCAACTGCACCGCTACTCCGGGCGGCGACGGCAGCTTCGTGCAGAACGCGCAACGCCTGGGTCTCTACGCCGAGGATTCCTGGCGCGTCACGCCGCGCCTCACCGTGAATTACGGACTGCGTTATGACACGACTTTCGGATTGTTCAATAGCTCCGGCCGCAGCCAGCTGGAGAATCCCGCCTATCTGACGCTGAAGGCGCTGGACATCCCGCTGGTCGCGAGCGCTCCACAAGATTATCGCCACGCCTTCGCGCCCCGTCTCGGCGTCGCATATTCTCCGGGTCCATCCGGGACCACCGTCTTTCGCGCGGGTTTCGGCCTCTATTACAACGACCTCGCGCAGAACGGATGGGTCACCGCCTTCCAGGCAGTGAATGCGCCTCCCGGCCCCTGCGTCGTGCCGA
Source organism: Acidobacteriota bacterium (assembly GCA_013289715.1). GTDB lineage: Bacteria > Acidobacteriota > Terriglobia > Acidiferrales > UBA7541 > Palsa-295. The sequence continues at coordinate 35,312 of JABCZJ010000023.1, forward strand.
CGGACTCAGGCTGCCTCCCGCCCGGTTCCGCAGGCGCTCTGATTGACCCCCGCTACAGGACGCCCTACGCCATCCACACCACGGCAGGCGTCGAACACGCATTCAACGCCGAATGGCTCGTTAGCGCCGATTTCACACACGAGCAGGGCAATCACGGCTATCGCCGCTACGATTACACGTCTACCGTAAATCTTCCGGCGGACGCGCCAAACATCGCGCTCTTCAAGAGCGACAATCGCTCGAGCTACAACGGCCTCTCGCTGCATCTGCAGGGCAACGTCTCGCGCCATTTCAATCTGATTGCGAACTACACGCTTTCCAAGGCGCAAACCTGGGGCTGCGTGCTCGGCGAGTTGTTCGACTACGTCAACGGCGTCTGCAATCCGCTCGATCCCTTCGCCAAGGGTGATTACGGCCCTTCCGGCGAAGATGTGCGCGACCGTTTCGTTCTGGCCGGAGTGTTTTATCTTCCCGCAGGGTTCCAAGTTTCTCTCCTCGGCCAAGTCGAATCGGCCCGCCCCTTCACCATCACCAATACCGACGGCACCGACCGCATCACAGTGAACGGCGTCAAAACTTCTCTCGATGAATTCCGCGGAACTCCCTACATCCAGTGGGATTTCCGCGTCAGCCGTCCGTTCACGTTCCACGAGCGCTTTACGGCCACCCCGTTCATCGAATTCTTCAACATTTTCAATCGCAATAATCCCGGCGCGAATTACGTCACCAACGTCGGCGCGTTCCCCGTGCCTGTGAACGACACCTCCAACATCACCGGCATCTGCGCGAACCCGCCCACGTGCTCAACCTTCACGCCCATTACGAGCCTCAAGCAGTTGAGCTTCCCCGCAGGCGCGCTCGGCGATTTTTTCGGTCCCGGCACCACGGTGGGCGGCGCCTTCGCCGCGCAAATCGGCGGACGCTTTACGTTCTAGCATTCGCAGAGCAGTGCAAACGAACCTCAAGCGTGTCGCTGCGAGTCGGAACGAACTGAACCGCGACGCAATTCCTCGCCGCGCTATTTCATGATGCTGTGTTCGGTGTGCCCGCGATACAGATTGGCGGTGGGGTAATGCGCTTGGATTACGTCAAACACATACTCAGATGGGACCATCTGCCCCAGGTCAACGTCGGGAATCGCTCCCGCAATAATTCCGATCAGCATCACGCGATGTGCCAGGGAAGGCACCGCCGGCAACAGGTACACCGGCGACCCGCTATTGCCGCCCACAAAATTTCCAGCCAGCAGCCAAACGTCCCGCGGCAGCGCCTTGTCTGCCTGCGTGCACTTCATATTGATAGCCTCTTCTGGAATATTGGAGATCCGCCCGAACTTGAAGGCGGGATAGTTGCGTTGCGCATCCAGCAGTGCCGGCACCAGCCCGGCCGTGACGATTTGGTCGCCAATCCCAATTTTGTAGTTTGCGGTTTCGGCTTTGGTAGCGAAATCCGCGACAGGAATGAGGCGAACGTCGTTCCGCAGTAGCTGTTCCACGTGCGTGCTCGAAACCGGAATCACCGCGACGTCCACGCGGTCGTTCGGGCTCGCCCACCACACGTTTTTTCCCTCGTTCACCAGACCCAGCGGCACGTCGTCGGTTCCGTCCTCCTTCTGCCCCACCTTGAAGTTCTTCACATTCACGCGCGCGTAGATTTCCTGTGGATTCGTCCACGAGCAGCCTTCCCACTGCGGATCCACGATGTGCCGCGCCGTCACAATCGCCACAAAGCTCCGCTTCGGATCCTCCTGCGACGGAATATCCACCAGGAACCCGGTGCCAACTTCAAAATCCTTCCGCTTCGGATAGTAGAGGAACACGATGCTCTTTTTGACGATGCCCACATTGAATGGCATCGAAGAACCGCGCAAGCGCAGAACCAGTGCGACCAGCACCGCAGCAAGAAGCACGACGACAAAAACCACAAGAATTCGTTTCACGGTGCAGACTCCTGGTTCGCTTTGCCGCGCATCATACTGAGAAATCGCCCGGCGCACCAGATTGGCGGACGCGGCAGCGCTGCTCGTATGCAGGAGCGGTCCCAGAACGTGACGGCTCGTTCGCGACGCCGCAGAATCACTCCCGACCAAGCTCTGGCGGTGGGTCAGTTTTCGATTAAGCACCATGCACGCCGTGTCCAATCGGCAAATGGGGTTTTCGAGGGTTTCGAGGCGAGCGTCTTTCAAGAAGTCGTCGCCCAGCACGAGCGCTTTGTGTCATTGGGCGACTCACTCGGCCGCTAACGGAATCCAGGGGCCCCCGGCTGTCGCGCAATTGGAAACTGACCCGCCGCGGCAATCAATATCCCCTTCACAACAAAACGCGTTGGAACTATGTACAATGGTTCGTGACCGCCTGTGCAAGATTTTCCACCAAAGGCCCATTGTCCGCGCGTGACGCGAAACACGGAGGAAGCAATGATACTTTCGCGCAAGTATGAGCGTGCGCGTGATGTCTTTTTTGGACTCCAAGGATCGTTCGGCAAGGAGCTAGGTCCGTACCTGGAACCTGTCAATCTCGCGACCATCGCCTGCTTGGCGTTCACTTACTTCATCGTCGGGAAGGTCGCCCAACGGCCGACCGCGCCGAATCATTCGGTCACCGCGATTTGGCTTCCAGCAGGGATCGCCGTGGCGGCTTTTCTCTTACGAGGCAAGCGAGTTTGGCCTGGCGTATTTGCTGGAGCGTTTCTGCTGAGCGTCAAGATCACGGGGTCCATCTCGATTTCACTGGGTCTTGCTCTTGGCAACATGCTCGAAGCGCTCTTCGCGGTTTATCTCGTCAACAAATATGCGAACGGCATTAACGCCTTCTTTAAAGCGCGGGATGTGCTGCGTTTTATCCTATTCGCGGCGATGCTCGCCCCGGCGCTGTGCGCCACGGTAGGAGCGAGCCTGTTGTGCCTGGGCGGTTTTGCCCGGTCGGCTAATTTCCCTTCGATCTGGTTCGTTTGGTGGGTCGGGGACATGCTGGGCGTACTTTTCCTGACCCCGTTTCTCGTGCTTTTGTTGGGCCACAAGCATCGTTTCTTCGGTCTAGCCGAACCGCTTGAGATTACGGCTCTCATTGCGGGCCTAAGTGTTATGTGCGTGCTGAATTTCGGCCAGCGGCCATTGCCCTGGCTCCCAGGAAACGGCCTGCTGTTTCTTTGCGCTCCCTTTTTGGTTTGGTCGGCCCTGCGCTTTTGCCCGCTTGAAGCGGCGGGGGCAACGCTCGTCATGGGCGGATTTACGGTCTGGGGTTCTGTGCACGGATTGGGGCCGTTTGGAAACGCAACGGGCCTGCCGCTCTTCGTCGGTGGCTTCATGGCTGTGGGTACGGCGATGACCATGACGATCGCGGCGGCGAACGCAGAACAGAAAAGCGCAACAAAAGATGTGCTCGGGATGTACTGCGTTCTGAAAGATGTGAAGGAGAGCGAAATTCGCGTCCTGCAAGATACCGTTGAGGCTCTTCGGGTCGAGCTAGCCAAGAACAGATCACTTCGAGCGAGCCCCTCCTCTCAGGAGGGCACTCCCTGACCTGTTATAGTGGGTCAGCTATCCTCGCGAACGAAACTCGCGTTATCGTCAATGCCGAAGTCGATGCCCAAGACTTCAGCTCTCCCACTACGGTTGACGGCACGTACCGCAACAGGAAGGTGTCAGACATGATCATTGGTGACAGGCTGCGTACTCTCAGAGAAACGAAGAATCTATCGCAGGGCGACATCGAGCAACGCAGCGGTTTGCTGCGCTGCTACATCTCCCGCGTCGAGAACGGACATACCGTTCCGTCCGTCGAAACGCTGGAAAAGATGGCGCGCGCGCTGGAAGTTCCTCTCCATCAAATCTTCTATGATGGCGAGGAGCCCCTCAAGCTTCCCGATTTCCCCGCGCGCAAGAAGGGGGACCAAGTCCCTTGGGGCACTACCGGCAAGGATGCCCGGATCCTGCGAAACCTTCGCAGGCTTCTGAAACGCGTCAGCGCGAGTGACTTGAAGCTATTGGTGTTCATCGCTCAGAAAATGGCACAACAGACTGCGCTCCGCGCGAAAACCCAGTGAGTTAAATCCAATAGTTGAGCGTGCAACTAGCCTCATGGGGACGCAGACCAACGGGAGTGGCGTCGCTCCGGGTAGGTGCAATCCGGGGGGACGCGCTACCTGATGAGTTCTTGCGCAACATCCGCATCGCTGAGCGGAGTCCGGGATGTGGCGGCTCCCCGGCGCGGGCTCAAAATAACCCACCGCGATTCTTCCACCCGATTTTCAATTTGCCGCATTTTTTAGTATAAACACTTGTTTGGAAGTGTCCGGCAGCTTTGCCGGGTTGATCTCAGCGGGAGGAATGCATTGATAGAAGTTCAGGATTTGACGAAAGCCTACGGTGCCGTCACAGCCGTGGATCACGTTTCTTTCACAGTGAATAAAGGCGAAATTCTGGGTTTCCTCGGACCGAACGGCGCGGGCAAGACCACCACCATGCGTATCCTCACCGGCTACATGCCCGCGACCTCCGGCACCGCGAAGATCGCCGGCTTCGACGTCTTTGGCGATTCCATGGAAGTTCGCCGCCACATCGGCTACCTACCCGAAACTCCGCCCGTCTATCCGGATATGGCCGTCGAAGACTACTTGGACTTTGTCGCGCGCATCAAGAATGTTCCCTCCGACAAGCGCGCCGCACGCGTCACCGAAGCGATGCGCAAAACCAATCTGGAAGATCGCCGCGCGCAGTTGATCAAGCGCCTCTCGCGCGGCTACAAGCAGCGCGTAGGCATCGCGCAAGCCTTGGTGCACGATCCCGACGTGATCATCCTCGACGAGCCAACGGTCGGCCTCGATCCCAAACAAATCATCGAAGTGCGCAACCTGATCAAAGGTCTCGCCGGCGATCACACCATCATTCTCTCGACCCATATTCTCCCGGAAGTCAGCATGACTTGCGACCGCGTCGTCATCATCAACAAAGGCAAAATCGCCGCCGTGGACACGCCGCAAAACCTGACCTCGCAGCTCAAAGGCGGCCAGAAAATCCGCGTCGAAGTGCAAGCGCCCGAAAAAGCTCTGCGCGACGCGCTCCTGCAGGTTTCAGGCACCACCCGCGTGGACTCCGAACAACTTCCCGCGGATGGCCATCTCGTCGCGATCGTCGAAACCGCGCAGGGCGCCGACATTCGCAGCGCCATCGCCGCAAAAATCGTGCAGAATGGCTGGCCGCTCTTTGAATTGCGCGGCGTCAGCCTGAGCCTGGAAGAAATCTTCCTGGAATTGACCACCGACGACGCTGCGCACGCGCAGGCATCCGCCAATTGACCGCAGTGCGCCACATTTACCAAGGAGTCTGAAAACGATGCGCAATCTCTACGCCATTTATCGCAAGGAAATGCGGCATTATTTCGTTTCGCCGGTCGCCTACGTCTGCATCGGCTTGTTCCTGCTCATCAGCGCGTTTTTCTTCAATTTCTTCCTGTCCGCGGTAATTCAGCAGTCCTTCCAAATGGAAATGCAGAGCATGCAATTCGGCATGCCGCAGCAATTTGACGTGCCGGGCCAGGTAATGCGCGCTTTTCTGGGCCTGCTCTCCACGCTGATTCTTTTCATCACGCCGTTCCTCACCATGGGCGTCTTCGCCGAGGAGCGCAAACGCGGCACCATGGAATTGCTGATGACTTCGCCAATCAGTGAAATTCAGGTCGTCCTCGGGAAGTTCCTCGCGTCCTTGTCACTCTTCGCGGTCATGCTTCTGCCGACTGCCAGTTACGTGGTTTACATGTATCTGCACAGCGATCCGATTCCGCCCTGGCGCATGCTGTTCGCAGGCTACGCCGGAATTTTGCTGCTCGGCGGCTCGCTGCTCGCACTGGGCACTTTCATCTCTTCGCTCACCGAAAATCAGCTGATCGCTGCGGTGCTCACGTTCGTCGCTTTCCTTTTTCTCTGGGTTCTAGATCTTGGCCACACATCCGAAGGCGGCCTGGGTTCCGTGCTGCAATATCTTTCTGCCAGCCGCCATTACGACGATTTCGCCCGCGGCATCATAGACACCTCCGGGCTGATCTATTACTTCAGCTTTATGGTCCTGTTCGTTTTCTTAACCGTGCGCTCGATTGATTCGATGCGCTGGCGCCGCGCCTAATTCCATCCCGCGCGGCTCGCAATTCATGGAGGAACTCGCAGTATGAAATGGGATCGAGAAGAGATAGCCAGTTTCATAGGCACGATCGGCGTGGCGATGCTCGTCGCCAGCGGCGTGCGGTATTCCATTCAAGGCGAATTGCTCACCACGAGCAAAGTGCTCCTGATCGGCGGCGGAGTTTTCGTGCTAGCCGCCGTCGTCCTCGGCTTCCGCGGCATCGTTCGAACATTCTCCGGCCGCACCGCGCAGCAGAGCACCAACACGACCATCCTCACGCTCGCCGTCATCGCCATTTTGGTAGTCATCAACTTCGTCGGCTTCCGCCATCACAAGACTCTCGATCTGACGACCGAAAAGCTCTACACCCTCTCCGACCAGACTCGCAACATTGTCAGCGGCCTGAAACAGGACCTCACCGTCGCGCGTTTTGACAAGACTCCCAACAACGCATTCGACGACCTGATGACCGAGTACAAGGCCCTCAGCCCGCACTTCAAGTATCAATTCGTGGACCCGAATCAGAAACCGGAAGTGGCGCAGGAGTTCGGCGCGACGCACATGGGAGATGTCGTCGTCGCCTACGGTATCCGCAAAGACCATTTGGATGCCGGCGCGCACGGCGGCCAGCTCGGCGAAGAGGACGTCACCGGCGCGATCGTGAAACTCACCAGCGATAAGGCGAAGGAAGTCTGCTTCGTCACCGGCCATGGCGAAAAGTCTCTCACCGACGGCTCGCAGGACGGTTACACCCAGGTGGATGCCGGCCTCAAGAAGGAAAATTACACCACCAAAACAATCAATCTGATTGCTGAGAACGGCGTACCCTCCGACTGCAGCGTCGTGGTGATCGCCGGACCGAAACAATCCTACTACCCACAAGAGACCGCGATGGTTGGCAAGTTTCTCGACGCCGGTGGCGACGCGCTCGTTATGGTGGATCCGGCGACCGATGCAAAACTCGACGACCTTTTCCAGGCCTGGAATGTGGATGTGGGGAGCAACGTGGTGGTGGATGCTAGCGGGATGGGCCAAATCTTCGGCGGCGGTCCAATTATTCCGGTCGTAAGTGATTTTGGTTCCAGTCCCATCACCAAGGGATTTCAGGGCTCGATGGCATTCTTTCCCTTTGCTCGCACTGCCTCGATCGCTGACAAGAGCAAGTCAATTCCGCAGACGATCGAGCTGCTGAAGACCTCCGAACGCAGCTTTACGATCCCCAAGCTGGAGCCGGGCCAGAAGAAAATATCCTTTGACTCCAAGACGGACAAGATTGGTCCGCTTTCTCTGGGAGTCGCAGCGAATCGCAAAGTGGGCGACAAAGACGCGCGCCTGGTGGTCATCGGCAACTCGCAATTCGCGGCCAATCCCTCGGTGAGTCACGAAAGGAACGGCGATCTTTTCTTCAACACCATCGACTGGTTGACGCAGGATGAAAACCTGATCTCCATCCGTCCCAAGAGCGCGACGAACCGCCGCGTCACCCTCTCCGAAGCCCAATCTGCCGCGCTGCACTGGGTCAATCTGGTCTTTCTTCCGGGACTGGTGATCTTCTCCGGCGTCTATATCTGGTGGAAACGTCGCTAATGCCGACCCAAAGGAATTGATAAACATTTCCGAACGCCATGATAAAGAAATCCACACTGATTGTCCTGCTCGCCGCTATCATCGTAGGCGCGGCTGCCTATTATTTCGATTGGAAGCGCGGCCAAAAAGAAGCCGCGAACTCGTCTGCGGACAACACCAAGCCCGCATTCACGCTCCAGGCCGATGATATCGCGTCGCTGAATATCTCCTTTCCGGCCGACCCGAAAGCACAACCAATCCACTTTGAAAAACATAATGGCGTGTGGCAAATTACCCAGCCTCTGCAGACAAGCGCCGATGACGCCTCGCTCCAGGGAATTCTGCAGCAGCTCGGGTCGGCCCGCGTCGCGCAGACCGAGCCCGGCACGCCGGATCGCTTGAAAGTATTCGGGCTGGAAACTCCAGACGTCACGCTCGATTTTCAACTGAAGAACGGCGCCAAGCATTCGCTTCGCTTGGGCAAGAAAGATTTCACGGGGGTTTCCGTCTACGCGATCGTGGACCGCGCGAAGGACGTAGCTTTACTCCCCGAATCCTTGCTGGCCAGCGCGGACAAGCCTCTGCAGGAATTGCGCGATCATTCCGTCCTGCACTTCGTTGCCCCAGACATGACTTCGTTCGACCTCAAGAATCCATCGGGCGAACTCGCGGCGGCCAAGGACCACGACGCGTGGAAGTTTACGAAACCCAGCAGCGCGCCCGGCGACCTTTACGCCATCGACCAGCTTCTCGCCTCCATTGCCAGCAGCCGGATGACTACCATCGCCAGCGAAGCCCCGGATGATCTCGCGAAGTTTGGTCTCGCAAGTCCCGGAATTTCACTTACCGTTACGGATGCCAAGGGCGAGACCGCGACTTTGCTCGTGGGAAAAAAGGAAGGCGACGAGTATTTCGCGCGCGATACCTCGCGCCCGACGATCTTCCGCATCAATCAGGACGTGTACAAGAAGCTCACGCAAAGTTTCAGCGACCTGCGCGATAAAAAATTCGTTCATTTCGATCCGGCGACGATCACCCACGCTGAAATTCACAACGCCAGCGGCACGATCTTGGTCACGCGCGAAGATGAAACAAACTGGACCTTTGACGCAACGGGTCAACCAGACGAAAAAACGAAGCAGAATGACCAACCGAAGAACGGCCAACAGAAAGACAATCAGCAGGCAAAGCCCGTAAGTCTCGACAAGCTCTTCAATCCGCTGCAGCAAGTCACCTCTGAAGAAATCTTCGACCGGCCTACGCCCGAACTGCTCGCGAAGCTGGCGAAGCCCGCCTTCGCAGCGATCCTCACCGACAAGAACGGAAAAGTGCTAAAAGTTGAAATTTCGAAGGTATCGAGCGGGTTCGTTTACGGACGTACCAGTGAAGCTCCGACGATCTACAAACTAAAACCCCAAATTCTCACGGGTTTAGATCTTAAGCCTTCCGACCTGACAAACTAACCGCGCACGAAAGAGCATCCTCACAGCGGCCGCAGCACGTCCCGCGCGTCGACCGCATCAGGCCGTAGTGTGCATTTCTTCCAACACGTTCTCCGTAGGCCATGTCGCGACGAGCAGCACTTTTCCCGTTACGGGAGAAATGTGCACGTAAAATACGTGCGTGTCGCTCTTGATCTCGTACAACTCAGGATGTCTCGGATCGGGAATTGCCGGCGCGCCACTGGCCAATAAATGGCACAACTGCACGATCAATTCCGTTGGATGGTCCCGCAAGTCTTCGATCTGCGTGTCACATGCCCAGCGCATCAGCTTGCTCCTCCCCCAGCCTTTTTTCCTGCCTCACTACTTATACGGTTGGATGCTGCAAAATGTTGCAGGGGCTCCTCATTTTTCAACTTTAATTTCGCCAAATTGGCTGCCACCCGGCGCCGTTGCCAAAATCAAGTATACGAACGTTAACCCCTAACTTGTTACTTGCGCGGCCCTTCTAAACTTGCCATAGTCCTCACAGCGGAGGGAACCACTCATCGTGACTAAGCCCAGGCTCAAGAAGACCAGCCGCATGAAGCGCGACAAGCGGCGTAAGCACCACCATTGGCAGGTTACCGTGTACTACGCCGACGGCGAAAAGTTTGCTCGCGTTTACATTGATCGCGATCGCGCTCAGAAGTTCGCCGACCGGCAGAAGAAATCCCCTGTCGTCAAGGCTACTCGAATTATGGAAGTTGATTAGCTCGCGATTGGGCGGCGCCAGCGCTCCTGTGCAGCACCGCGAAGACGCCTCGCCGCCTCTACCATTTTTTCATCCTCGCCGATCATCACTCTCGACCGTCGCGAAGTTCGTCCCGGTACAGGCCCCGAGTAACGCTGTTGTACGATCCTGTTAGACATGACAGAACTCAGCTTGGGGCGGTGCGAACACTGCACCAACGCGTTTGGCTAGCAGCTATACCACCGCGGCTTTGGCGAATGCTCTTACGCCTGCTGCGATAAATGTGGCATGACGGCAGTTCTTTCGTACTGGAGCAAGCAAATGCCTGGTATGCCGTGCGATTGCCCCCGGCACGAGGAGATTTGCGCGGAGTTGGAGCAATCCCTCGAGCCGCGCCCATGCGGCGGGGTATTCCAAAAAAAGTTTGTTTCCGCGCTGTCCACAGTACAAGCACCCTTTGTCAGCCCCAATTGCCTCTCAATACATCGAGTCAAATGCACCGGGCACGAAAAAAGGCTGGCGGTGGCAAGTTAACTGGCACGCGACTTATTGCATCGTTATCGAGAACAGAGAAGTCCAAGACAATTTCAAGCCCACGTAAATCCGAGTTTATTTTTGCAGGCACGCCCGCTCCCGACAAGCCGCGCACCCGGAAACCGACTCACTACCGACTCGCGAGCCTCTTCTGAACCGCGTCCCATTTCTGCTATAGTTGCCGCCCTCTGGACCACTTCGTCCAGGTTTCGAATCAAGGCCTCGCGCCAGTATCGTCGCGGCCCGAATCTCCTGCGGAGTTTTCAGCGGCTATGCCCGACCAAAGCTACGTCCCGCACCCCGTAGATGTTTCGCAAGTAAGCCTGGAGGGCCTGCAACCACTTCTGGAAGGCCTCGCGCGCAACGCGCACGAGATCTGGGCGCAACAACGCCTGCGCGATGGCTGGACCTACGGCGCGCATCGCGACGATGTGAAGCGCACGCATCCCGGTCTGGTCCCGTACGAAAATCTTTCGGAGTCGGAAAAGGAATACGACCGCGTGATGGTCAACGAAACCTTGAAAGCCATTCTCGCCCTGGGATATCGCATCGTCAAAAGTGAGTGATGCCTAAATCTCAACCACCAAAACCCAGGCTCGCCTTGCGTGTCGGTGTCACCGGCCACAAGCCGGCAGCCCTGCGCGTTGCCCAAATCGATGTGCTGCAAGAGAAAATTCACGAAGTGCTGCAAATCCTGAAGCAATTCGCGCTGGAACATCCGCGAGTCTCTGCGTCCTATCGCGAGCGCGACGAACCAATCCTGCGGCTGGTTTCCGCGCTGGCCGAAGGTGCGGATCGCTACGCGGCGCACCAGGCGATTGCGCTCGGGTACGAACTGCAATGCCCGTTGCCCTTCGCCCGCGACGAATACCTCAACGATTTCGAAACAGACGCCTCCGCCCAGGAATTCAACCGCCTGCTCGACGATTCCGAGCACACCACCGCGATCCTCGAATTGGACGGCTCCCGCGACCGCGCATCGGAATCGTACCTGGCAGCGGGCCGCGTCATTCTGAGCCAATCCGACGTGCTGCTCGCGATTTGGGATGGTGAAGATCCGCGAGGCGAGGGTGGCACGGCGCAGATCGTCGCCGAAGCGGGCTTGCGCAATATCTTGTCCATCCGCATCGAATCCACCGCTCCGCATCGCATCTTCTACCGCCGTTCCGCCGACAATTGGGAATCCTCTAGCGAAGCCAGAGACTGGTTGCTTGGCCAGTTGCGCACTCTGTTGAACCCTCCGCGCCACACCAAGAAGGAAAAAGAGGAAGAGCTCGCGACGTCTCCGCACGACTACTTCTCCGAAGCGCAAAAGTGGTGGAATTGGGGCATGGGCTGGATCCCGTTTCGCAACCTGTGGTTGTTTCGTCCGACCAAGCCTCGCTGGACGGTTCCCGATTTCGGATTGTCCGGCGTGGAGGAGTGGCTCGCGGTTTTGAAAAATACCGAGGCGTTTTCGGACAGCGCGATCGGGCTCATCGACAACGCTCGTCTTTGCGATCATTTCGGCTGGGCCAACGGCCTCGCCGAATACTACGGCAACCTCTATCGCTCGGCGTTTGTCGCCAACTACCTCCTCAGCGCCCTGGCGGTCTTTTGTGCATTCGTCCACTACGCCCTGGAACAACTCAATTGGGAGAAAACAAGCTTGGGATTCATCGCTGCGGAACTGGTGCTGCTAGGATTGATAGCCTTCATTTACGCCACCGGCAGGTCGCACCGTTGGCACGAACGCTGGATAGACTACCGCTTGCTCGCTGAGTACCTGCGCCAGTTGTTTTTCTTGATGCCCTTGGGTCCCGGCGAACTCTCCTCGCCGCATCTGCCGAAATATATGTCGGCGGGCGATCCCAAGACGACCTGGATGTATTGGCATTACCTGGCCCTGCGTCGCGAAATCGGCATGGTCGGCGGCGAGTACAGTCACGCCTACCTGGATTCCGTGCGCTCCTTTCTGAACAGTAAAGACGGCATTCGCGGCCAGATTGACTATCACGAGAACAATGCAGACCGGATGGAAACACTCGATTCCAGATTTGTCGGCTTGACCAAAGCGCTTTTCGTCGTTGCCATCGCAGCGGCCGTCGCCGCCGGGATTCTTCAGGTGCTATTGTTGAAGTGTCTTCTTCCGGAAGCGGTGGCGCACTCGTTGGCAGTTCTGTGGATCACGGCCGCGATTGCCTTTCTTGCCACAGCGTCTCCTACTCTGGGAGCCGCCCTGGCAGGTATACGCAGCCAGGCGGAATTCGAACGCGTGAAAAAAAGATCGCGCGCGATGCTGCACACCTTGCAGCGCATTTGCAAAGAGCTGGACGCGCGCGACCGGCGTCAGCAGGAAATATCGCTCGCGGCCCTCAACCTGATCGTCGCCGAAGCCGGTCAATTAATGGTGGACGAACTCCTCGATTGGCGAATCGTCTTCAAAGATAGGCCGCTTCCCGAGCCAGGCTAATTCGCTCGATCGCCCGAGGCACCGCAGCTCACCCCAGGAAGCTCAGCGTCGGCGTCGTGAAATTCGGAAAGAAGGAAGCGAACGGGCGCATGCGACGCGCATCCGACTCTTCAGAATTTAGCAGTCCTGCGCCGCAGGGTATGGTCTACGTGCGAAAACGAGAATCCGCGTCGGTCACACACCCAGCTATTGCCATGACATAGATCGCCAGGGAAGTGCGGCGTCAGCCGCTGCAGTACAGATTTTGCAGTTCGGAAATAGACTTGGCAGGTGGTCGTGATAACTACGGCTGCGGCTCACGCTTATGTTTAGCAAATTTGCGTCGAATGTCCGGCCAGAACTCGTTTAGCACAATCCGAATCGCGTCATACCCCACTTGCGTGCCCCAAACCGATGCCGTGTTCGGGAAGTTCTTGTCGGCCTCGGGATGATAGCTATAGGTGGAAATCGCGGCCGCCGCCAGGCTGCCCCCGATTTCACCAGCGTTAAACGTATTATGGCCCGAATCCGTTCGCGTGACGAATAGGCGGCTCAACGCGTAGCCCGTGCGGTGCACAAATCCACCTGTTCCCAATTGATAGTAACGCGGGTCCGTGTGCAACGCCGACGGGAGCACCGCATTGACCATGAAATTCTCAATCGTGCCGTCCGCGAACGCCGCTCCAAAGCGCTTGGCATATCCTTCGGCGCCCTGGCCGTAACCCGGTTCGCTGTTCTGAGCCTGGCTGATCCCCGCCAGCGCTCCGTACCACGGATACTGCACGTAGTCGAACGAAGATCGCACCGCAACCTTGTATTTTTGCGCCACAGTCATGGGCGGAACGTGCGCCGAGTTTTCCAGCGTCAGAAAATTCGGCAGCGCGAAGAACAGCCGGTCCTTCGATCCAGCGTCAGATTGAGTGGTGCCCGGTGGATCGTTGGGATCGGCGGGTTTCTGGCCGCTAGTCGCTTGCCCAGATGACTGCGCGGTGCTCGGAGTTGCGGGCTGTGGTTGCTGTGCCGGTGGTGGTTGCCCCGACGGTTGCTGGGCGGGCTGCGGCGGAGGCTCCGCTTGTGGCCGGCCGTAACTCGAGGGCGTTCGTAAGAGCAGCGCGATCGCAAATGACGCCGAAAATAGAAATACGGGCCGCCAACGTCTGGTTGTCATGTAAATCGATAATCCCCTGGCTCTGAGCCGCTATCTGAGCACTTCCCCGTGCCCATCCACCAAGCGACAAGCTCATCGCTGCAATTCCGTCCGTCTCTGCTGGGTGTATTAGGAATTCACTACGAGCCGCTGGTTAGTTCCACAATCCGCTCGTCAGCGTCTGGAACTCTTGAAACCGCGCGCCATTTCGAATCGCGCCGCTCTCTTGTGAAATGGGATGTAACTATAAGCATACCAGAATCGTGATGGGGCGCATCGGGGAGTTGCCATCTTCGCAATGCCACACTGCGGACTCTCGCCCTGCGGCATGCGTCCAGCGAACCGTTCCACTCCGCCGCTAGCACGCCCCTGGCACGATTGATCAGATGTGAGCCGCAGTCCGTTCGTTGCTTGCGTCGCCCAGGACGAGAACAGCCCCGCTGAAGGCCAAAGTATCGAAAAAATAGTTCAGGCTGACAATATCGGAGGGACTTGCGATCAAGATGGGCAAGTAAACAAACAACACCAGAAGCAGAATGATAACGCCCAGATATGTCGCCGCCAGCCGCGTTTTCTTGTTCACGAGAACGCAAAGCCCCGCCGCAATAAGCACCGCGCCCGCGAGATAAGCCCAGAACAGCCGTCCCGGAATCCACTCCGGAATAATTTTCCCCAGCGGGACGCCGGGCGCGTACGTCGGATGCAGAAAATGCTCCACGCCGAAGAACACCGCCGGTATCCCGACGAAAAATCGCGCCACGGTCAGCAACAGCGGAGCGCCGCCCGCATGCCTTGCCCGCGTCTGCGAACCTGCAAACGCAAAAGCGCCGCCGCTGAAGGCAATCTCCCGCAATCCGACCGCCCAAAAAATTCTATTGCCCGGGTCCGCGATGATGTTGGGTCCGTGGATCATCAACACGAAGCAACAAAACATGGCGCCGAGCAATGTTGCTGCGAGCCGCGATTGTATTTTCAGCGTGATGCTCAGCGCCGCGGCAAGCAGAGCGACGCCCACAAGGTAAGCCCAAAATAGGTGCGCCGGCATCCACTGCGGAATGATGCTCGCGATGTCCGCCGTATCGGTAAAATGCTCCGTCGCGAACACCGCCATCGGAATCGCGAAAAACAGTCGGCCGAATGGCATGATCTTGTCGAGCCCGTGAGTTTGCGGTAGCTCGTCGTTGATGATTTTTACCAGACCGATGATGAACAGCGCGAGTGCCGCGAAATACGCCCAGAACACCGTACCGGGTAGACCGAAGACGGCAACCACAACCGCGAAATTGGCGCGCGACAAGTCCACAAAATTGCACAGCATTCGGCGGTCCCTCCACGTCCGGCTCAGAATCCATACGGTTTGGAACAGTTGCCCGCCACGCCCGCTCCTTGAGGACAGAAGAAACGCGCGTCGCGCCAATTTCTGTAACTCGCTTCCATATTGACGGCTCGATTGCACTTTCGTGAGGTACTGGTATCCCGCTGCCGAAAGCGAGATCATGTCTGGTGTAACAAATCAGGAACAGATCGCGATGGCGGGACGAACCGAAAGGCCGCTAAAAGCAGAAGGCCCGCCTTGCAGCGGGCCTTCGAGGGGAGAAAGCTCCACGGCCACTGCGCGGTGGGCGGCAGAACTCTTTCCTCGGTCGCAGTCTAGTACGAGGTGCGGAAACCAGTCAAGCAGGAAAGGGCGCTTTTTAACCGTTCGTTAAAATGCTGAAAAGAATAACTTTATGCGTCAAAGCGCAGTTTTTCCACCGGGTGGTCACTTCGGCTGATTGCGCTCGATTCCGTAGAAGTCCTCTGAATTGATGGGCTTACTGCCCAGCCCCAATTGCAGCACTTGCATCGTGCTGCTGCGATCAAACACCTTATCGGGAAACAATCGCTTCACCACGATGCGGAATCCACCGAACGCGATCCCCGAAATCAGCGCGAAACAACAAATTATGCCGGTGCCAATGATCGCTCCCACAATCATCGTAGTGATCGGCGGCTCTTTAAATTGAAAAGTCGGCTCATTCCAGGTGACTTCCGCTCCCGATTGCACCTGATTCAACAATTTATCCGCCTCCGCTTGTGTGCGCGCGCCGAACACGATGGCCAGCAACGTGATGGAGCGCTTGCCGAAAACCGGAGAACCATTTTGGTCCGCGTCGGCCGCGTTCACATGATAAACCTGCTGCAGCTCGTTCAATTTTTTCTGCGCGGTCTGCGGAGTAGGGAAGTCCGCGATCAGAAGATTCAGCTCGCGCCCATCCACGTGATACCGCGCGACCTCCGCTTCGGCGCCAGTTGAAAAACCCAGCCAGTCATTCTGCGACACGGGGAAAAACTGGTTCAGCGTAACGGGTCCCAAAATGTATTTGTCGGAACGATCGATGAATCCCTTCGTCGGCAAATGCTCGGTTAGCGTAGGCAATGGGCCTTGCTGCGCCTTGGATGCGACCGCGCTCACCAAAGCCGTCAAATCGTTCGCATCCTTGGTCAAATCACTGCCGTGAATATCCAGCACTAGGTTTCCCAGCAGCACCAGCGCCTCCTCGCGAGACATAACCGAATGCTGGTTCGGTCCCGATCGCACCATATCCGGCGCGCGCAGATAGGAGTACAGCCCATACGCTCCGCTGGGATCCTTCATCCGATAAACCGTCACCTGCAGCGCATCTTGACCGAGCGCATAGCTTCCCTCCTCGCCCGAAAGAAACCCATATTCCTGCCGTGCCGCCGCTCGCTGGCTGGCAAACATGCTCGCAACATGATCGCCGTCGTATACGACAGGAGGATTCAGTCCGGCTTTGGTGCTGCCACTCCATCCGCCGAAGGAGTTCGGCAGAATGCCCTGCGCAGACGCAGGCAGGGCGGCCAGAAGCACAAATAGAATAAGCAAGCCTAAGGCGTGGCGCATAGTGTCCTTCTATTAGACGCCAATATTCTACTTAGGGTTCCCGTCGGAAGCTACTGTTGCAGACCCGCCGCCCGATGGTCGGTTGGCAGAGACCAGCTTGGACTTATCGTAGGAGAGGCTGTTGAGGCTGTCGAGGTACGAAGCGATCCCGCGATACAAGCCGTCGGCGACGCGCTGCCGCTGGTCGGTCTTGCGCAGCAATTTTTCATCGCTGGGATTGCTGATAAAAGAGATCTCCGAGAGCACCGAAGGCATATTCGCGCCGATCAGCACCACAAACGGCGCCTTCTTCACGCCGCGATTTCGCTCATCCTGGCTCACCAACTGCAAGCGGTGCGTGAGCGAATCCTGAATGTCGCTCGCCAGTTCCTTCGATTCTTCCACTTTCTCGTTACGCGCGATTTTCTTGATGATGTCCTGCAAATCGTGCAGCGAAGATTGCGCCAGCGCGTTCTCGCGAGACGCCACTTCCATCGACTCTTCTGACGTCGCAAAATTCAAATAATAAGTTTCGATTCCGCGCGCCGCCGCATCGTGGCTGGAATTGGCGTGCACGGAAATGAAAAGGTCAGCCTTCGCATCGTTGGCGATGGCCGTGCGTTCTTCCAAGGGAATGAACGTGTCGTCCTTGCGCGTATAAATCACTTCCGCGCCCGGAAGCTTTTCTTCGATCTCGCGCCCCAGGCGCAGCGCCACGTCCAGGCACAGGTCCTTCTCCATGAGTCCGTGCTGCCCGATCGTTCCCGTATCGTGCCCGCCGTGCCCGGGATCAATCACGATCCGGCTGATTTTCAAGCCCAGCGCGCGCGTCAGGGAACGCTGCCCATCGCGCGTCGGTTTCGATTCAGTGGGCGGCACCAAAGCAGCCGATTTGGTCGTATCCGCCTTCGATTTCGCCGCAGTTGCAGCTGCTCCAGATACCGCCGTTTTCGCCGCGGCCGCAGGCTTGCTTTCGGCGCTCACGGAAACTGTCTCACCTGCTACAGCGCGCGGTTTCGAATCAGCATCGCCAGCTTCCGCGTTCGCATTCTTCGCCGTCGCGCTCGGCGCCGGGGTGACGGGCGACGCAGCATGCGTAGCCGCAGCAGCGAGCTCATTCCCAGCGGAGGAAGCGACCGGTTTCGCGCGCACCTCAATCACCAGCCGGTAAGGATTCGCCAGCAAATAACCGGAAAAATCGCGCGCTCCGTTCACATCCAACACCACGCGCACCACGCCGTCCTTGTTCTGCCCCAACCGCAAGGACTTCAGCAGCCCGTCCTTCACTTCCCAGTTTTTCTTGGCGATATCCGGCGTCAGCTTCGCTCGGTGCAAATCGAAATACACACGGTCGGGAGCCGCAATCCGCGCGGCGTTGAACGCAATCGTGTCGCTCAAAGTCACGACGATGCGCGCCGAATTCTCCGTGTTCCAGGTTTTCAGGTCCATCACTCGCGGCGTTCCATTGTCGCTCTCGGCCTGTTCCACCACTTTGCCTTTCAACTCCGGAAAAGCCTCCGCCGCCGCGACAGCCTGAATCTTGGCCTGCGCTTGCAACTTCGCCTGCGCTTGCGCTTGGGCCAGTGCTTGAGCCTGAGCTTGGGCCTGTGCCTGTGCGAGAGCCTGTGCCTTGGCTTTTTCTCGCGTCTCGGCAATGTCCTTCAACGCCACGCGCGCGTCACTGGCCAAATCCGATTTCGGGAAGCGCTTGATGTAATCCTTCAGCGTAGCTTCAGCCACATCCGGCTGGTGCAGCCCGTCTTTCTGTACCAAGCCGATGGAATAAAGCGCCTGCTCGCGAAAGCGGCTGCCCGGATACTGTTTCAGCAGGAAATTGTAGGAATCAATCGCGGATTGAAAGTATTTCGGATCAAACAACCGCCCCATTTCTTCGTACAGCTCAGCTTCCGCAATCAGCGAAGGCGTCACTTCTTCCGCCTGCGCCGAGATCAGATAAACCTTGTGGTAAGCGGAAACAGTCGCGCGGTAATCAACAAACGAGCGCTCTTTCTGAGGTGTGCCTTCCAGCGTCGTCCGCATCCGCACCGCGCGCTCGAACTGCTCGCGCGCGTCCATCTTGTGATCGGTTCGCGCGGACGTAAAAAGGGGAACGGCTAGCGCCAGGGCTAGGAGGAGCCATCGGGCCGGCAATTGAATTCTAGCGGATACCACGTGCGTCATTCGTTCGTGAAAATTACCCGGCCATTCGCGTCCACTTCTTTTCGCACTGGATTTCTTGGCGGAGTCCAGAGCGTCGAGTCGCGGCCCGAGCCGGGGCGAAAGTATGCGTTCTGCACCTTCTGCACGTACCGTTGCGTTTCCAGATACGCTGGAACGCCTCTGCTGGCGTCCACGGCGTGCTCGCCGGCATTGTAAGCCGCGAGCGTCTTGCTCAAGTCGCCGTTGTAACGATCCAGCAAAGCTTTCAGGTACGTCGTCCCGCCTTCCACATTTTGCGCGGGATCGAAGGGATTGCCGACGCCAAAGCGTTGTGCCGTCCCAGGGATCAACTGCATCAGCCCCACGGCGCCCTTGCGAGACACCGCTTGCGGATTCCACCCGGATTCCGTGCTGATTACGGCTTTCACCAGCGCGGGATCCACCTTATGACGCGCCGCTGCATCGCGCACAATGCGATCCAGCCGTCCGTCATCGGCACCGAGTGTTTCCGCCGCAGACTCGGCCGAAATCCCGGACCGGGAATGCAACGCGCCCGACGTAGGACTGATAGTACTCCCGCGGCGTGCGTTCGGGGAATCCCCATTCACGAAGACGAGCTTACCGTGCTCGTCCAGCGCGGTCGCAATCTGGGCGCGAAGCGGCGTGGACAGCGCGAAGAAGGCGCCCGCGACCACCACTGCAACTGGGATGCAGTTCTTGTTCATGGTTTTAGTTTTCGCCAGCGCTTTTTCAGGGCGCCGACGCACAACCAAACAGCGAGCCTCGGGGAAGGCAGAGCGCTTTGCTTCCAAGCCACAAACGAAAGACACACATACGGCGAAGAAGGAGGCTTCTTCGTCGTAAGCATCTGGCACAACAGCAATTATAACAATCGGTCGAGTAGGGGGTAAACCTGGTCTAGGGCGTTTTGTATGCCCGATGTGTCTTTTCCGCCAGCCTCTGCCAGATCGGGACGGCCGCCGCCGGAACCGCCGACGAGCTTGGCCAGTTCCTGGACGATTTTCCCTGCGTGGAGCTTGGGGATGAGGTCCTTGGTAACCGCTGTAATTAGAGCAACTTTGCCGTCATCGGCCGACGCCAGAACGACCACTCCGGAGCCTAATTTTTGGCGCAAAACGTCCACCAATTGGCGCAGGGCGTCACGGTCAAATCCGTTTACCTGGGCGGCGATGAGGCGAACATCCTTCACGCTTCGGGCTTTTTCGACCAGGTCGCCAGCCAGCGATCCGGCCGCTTTGCGTTTCAGCGCCTCGAGCTGCTTTTCCAGCTGCTTGCTGGCTTCGAATTGCCGTTCGAGCGCGGCGATGATTTCATCTTCGCCCGCATTGAGCATTCCGGCGACCGTGCGCAGTGTGGCAAGCGAATTCTGATAGTCAGCTAGAGCGCGGTCGCCGGAAATCGCATCGATGCGGCGGACTCCTGCAGCCACCGATTGCTCGCCGATGATCTTGAAAACGCCGATGTCACCCGTGCGCACGACGTGCGTGCCGCCACAAAGCTCCTTGCTGTAGAAACCGCGCGGCGTGGACGCGTCGGGAATGGTGACGACGCGGACGTTTGCTTCAGGATACTTGTCGCCGAAGAAGGCCAGCGCGCCGGACGAGAGCGCGTCGTCAATATTCATGATGTCCGTGCGCATTTCCAGATTTTTGCGGATTTCTTCGTTAACTTGCTGCTCGATTTCAGAAAGTTCGCTGGGGTCCACTTGCGCGAAATGCGAAAAATCAAACCGCAAGTGATCGGGCGCGACCAGCGACCCGGCTTGCTTCACATGCGTGCCCAGAATATTGCGCAGCGCCGCATTCAACAGATGCGTCGCAGTATGGTTGCGCATGTCGCGCACGCGTCGCTCGGGGTCGGCGATGGTGGCCACGTGATCGCCCACGTGCAGGTCCTCTTTTGCGACGATGCGATGTGCGATCAGTCCGGTGACGGGGTAGTAGGCGCCGCGCACTTCGGCGACTTCCCGTGCGCCGGAATTGTCGTAGAACCCGCCGGCATCGGCGACCTGCCCGCCGGATTCGGAGTAGATCGAAGTCCGGTCGAGCACGACTTCGGCTTCGGTCCCCGCTTTGATTTCATTCACCGCGCCATCTTTGGTGACAATGGCCTCGATGCGAGCGTCACGCGTGCGCGTGCCGGAGTAAAAGCAGGGCTCCGTCTTATGCGTTTGCGCCAACTTAGAATAGACGGGATTCGCCGCTTCCTTGTGCGCACCTTTCCACGATGCCTTGGCGCGGGCCCTCTGTTCCTCCATCGCTTTGTCGAAACCGATCCAATCGACCTTAAATCCCGCGTCTCGTGCTACATCCTCGATAAAATCGCGCGGAAGCCCGTACGTATCATAGACCTTGAACGCCTGGTGCCCAGGATACTCAAACACAGCAGCCGATTTCGTGACCGCCCAAGACGATTCGATCGTGGGGGAATCGGCAGGGCCACCTGCGCGCTTAGCGGAAGGGCGCAATTCCTTGAGGTCCTCGTCGAGTTTTCTTAGTCCAACCTCGACGGTGCGCTGAAAGCGCACCTCTTCCGCATCGAGAATTTTCGTGATGCGCAAAGCGTGCTCTTCGAGCTCCGGGTAGGCGTTCTTCATCAGTTTGCGAACATGAACCGACATCACGGAGAGAAAAGGTGAAGGCGCCGCAAGCGTTTGTGCGTGACGAAGAGCGCGGCGGATAATCTTGCGCAAAACGTAGCCACGACCTTCGTTGGAAGGCACTACGCCATCTGAGATGAGGAATGTCGCCGCCCGGGAATGGTCCGCTATGATTCGCAGGGAAGCTTGGGACGCGTTGTCCTTAACTTGGGCGCCCTGCTTGCCACAAATCCAAGTAGCTTCTTCCATCAGGGGCTTGAATAAATCCGTATTGAAGTTGCTGATTACGTGCTCGAGGACCGCAGTCGTGCGTTCCAGACCCATACCGGTATCCACGGACGGCTTCGGCAGGGGATTGAGGTTGCCGGAAGCGTCGCGATTGAACTGCATGAAGACCAGGTTCCAGATTTCTACGTAGCGGCCGCAGTCGCAGGGGAAGGTGCAGTTTCCTGTTGCGCAATCTGGTCCTCGCGGGTCGTCAACGGCTGCGCGGCCCATATCGTAGAAAATCTCGCTGCAGGGGCCGCAGGGGCCGGTGTCCCCCATGGCCCAGAAATTATCTTTCAGGCCGGGGATTTCGATCACACGATCTTTGGGCGCGCCAATATCGACCCAGAGAGCTGCGGCTTCGTCATCGGGGGCGAGCATTTTCCCCGGCGAAGTTTCCGCGCCGCCGAAAACGGTGAAGTAGAGTTTTTCCAGCGGGATGCCGTACCAATCCGGCGAAGTAATCAGCTCCATCGCGAAGGCGATCGCGTCCTTCTTGAAATAATCGCCGAAGGAAAAATTCCCCAGCATTTCAAAAAAAGTGTGGTGGCGATTGGTGAAGCCGACGTTTTCCAGATCGTTGTGCTTGCCGCCGGCGCGCACGCATTTCTGGCAGGTGGTGGCGCGGTTGTAATCGCGCTTTTCGAGGCCCAGGAATACGTCCTTGAACTGGTTCATCCCCGCATTGGTGAAGAGCAGCGTAGGGTCGTTGCTGGGAACGAGCGAAGAGCTGCGCACCACGCGGTGGCCGCGCTCCTCGAAAAATTTCAGGAATGTGCTACGGACTTCGTTGCCGGTCCACTGCTTCTCAGTCAAGGATGCCCTCTGTCGAAACGGTTCATTATCGCAGAGGGTCACAACGCTCGCAACGCCACGCGTCGCGGTGTGAGGCCCAATCAGAAAAGTACAGCTGTCCTAAATCTTCATTGGAAAAGGTACAGATTGGAAACTTTTTCGGCCAGCTTGAATTGATTCAGTCCCGTCGCCCAGCTGTTTTCACCTCGCCTCGGTCTTAATTTCGAACGGAAACCAAAAAATGAAATCGCCCTCACAATCGCGTAATTTATCCGGGCGCCCGACGCCTCTGACGCGTCGCAGGCCACGGGCTGCGAACCGCGACTCACAAATCACGCGTCATTACTCAGCAATCAGAACCCACTAAACACGCAATTCCTAAGCGACAGTACCGCGATGAGAGATTGTCGTAACCCACTGAAACCACATCCCTTATTTTTTTCTAATCGGTCGAAAATAGGATGTCTGCGCGCGTGTTTTGCGGGCGTTTTGCACGAGGCGAACCACCCATCGCAACTCACCGCTCCAGCATTTCGAATCGCTACTGAAGAATTAGAAATCCGTCTAACTTGCTCGCAACAAACGAGAAAACTTTTTCTAATCGCTAGTTTTTTCGCTGTTTCGCACCTGCGTCACCGCGACAGAGGCCTGGATCGCTCAGAGAAATCCAGAGGCGTGCAAGCTACGGGCAGGTAAGCGACACAGCAGGGGCGGCGCTGAGAGCCGCCCCTACAGAGGCCACACGTCGCGGCGGGTTAACGTCGCGCTAGTTTTCCGGCGCGGCTTGTTTCTTGGCCTTGGCTGCCGCTTCGGCGGCTACGGTCCACGGCGGGATGACGCCGTTGATCCGGGCGTAGGCGATCGATTGGCCGAGGTGCTCGTGTGCGTGAGTGACGAGAATGTAGACCACGTCGCCGTAGTTGGCGTCGGGGCCGAGTTTGGGCAGCGGCTTATTGAAATCGGCGTTGGTCATGGCTTCGATCGCGGCGTGGGCGCTGGCGAAGGATTTATTGAGCGCGTCGATGATCTGGGCCTTGTCGGTGGTCGACTTTTCGAAAGTTTTGGGATCGAAGCCAGCAGGAAGCGGCGTGCCCATCAGATTTGGGATGTTGTAATTCGCGTTCGCGATGTGCAGGAAGACTTCGCCGATGGAGCGAACGCCTTCGGCGGGACGCCAGCTGTACTTGTCGGCGGGGACGGCGGTAGCGAGGTCCACGAATTTTTGATGCATGCCGTCGAGATCGAGCAGGGATTGCGGTTTCATGTCGTAGCTGGGCGGAGTCGTGTCCTTCGCTTGCGTGGCGGGAGCGGCCTGCGCGGCCGGGCCGGACATCGCGAAAGTGCGGGACGCGCTGGCGCTCAGCAGCAGGGCCAGAGCCGTTGCAAACATCAAAAGTTTCTTCATCTGTGATTCTCCTTGTGCGAAGCACATGCTGCGAATTTGGTCATGCGTCCCGCGGGGCAGGGCGCTGTCCGAAATCGGCAAAGCTAGTGGCGAGATGCCCGGAATCGAGATGTCGAACCGGATTTCGGAATGTGTCCTTTGCGAAGCTCCAGTTTTTTGGAGTGTGCAACGACGAATTGCTTCATGGAACTCCCCGTGGGTTGCTGTGGGGCTTAGACGGAGGATGGCGTGAAAATTCTTTTTGTGGCGGCGATTTTTTTGCAAACTCTTCGCCCGCGACCCGCAAAGATGCGCATGTTCGCACGCAGAGTCGAGGGCTCTGGGCCGCTGGGAGGCTCGACGCTTCCGCGGAAAGCAGATCCCTCTCTGCGTCCCGCGCCCGCCAAACTGCGGCGGGAAAGAATAGGCGCGGAACCGCGTTCGGGATGACACGCGGTTTTCTCGGGGGCTGCGCTAGTGGCTCGGAGAATTCGCTACGACTCGGAGAGTTCGGAGTCGGCGGCGTCGGGGAGTTCGGGGAGGTCGCCGTGGCTGATGCCTTTTAGTTCGGCGCGGATGATGTCGGAGGAGAAACCGGCGCCGAGAAGATTGCGGTAGAGGGAGGCGATCTTTTTTTGGTCGAGCGGCCTGCGGAGATGGGCCAAGCGGCGGGTGAGACGCGCGCGGACGAGGCTGGCCTCGTCCGTCTCGGCGAATACGGAGTCCACGGCGGATTCGATGTAGCGGTCTGGGACGCCACGGGCGCGCAGTTCGCGGGCGATGCGGAAACGGCCTTGGCGGTGCAGTTTGGCGTGTTGCGCGGCGTAGTTCAGTGCGTACTTGGCGTCGTCGAGGTAGTTGAGTTCGCGCAGGCGCGCGATGACCGCGGGGATCAGGTCTTTATTTTCGGCGCGGCGTTCGAGATGTTTTTTCATTTCGGAGACCGAATGCGCCCGGCGCATGAGGGCGCGTTGCGCGGACATGTAGAGCTGAGTTTCGGTGAGGAGTTTGCGGGTCGGTTGACGCGAGCGCATAAATTGAGGATAGAGCAGGAGGTGGAGGAGGTCGAGGAGAAGTTCAAAGGCACCACTGATAAACCCAGATGAACACTGATAAAGACTAAGGCGATAATGGAAAAGAGAAAACGGAAAATTGCAAGAGGACGGTACGTTACTCGCGGGTGCGCACTTCTACTGGCGTGCACTTCCTCTGGCTGGTGAGTTGCCGAGGCAGGTGAACGGAATGTTCAATTCAACTGTGCTGCTTTCAAACCCGTAGGTGACGAGGATGGTGGCCTTTCTGCGACCAGCCGGCGTGACGATGCCGAATGGATTGACGGTGGCGACGCTGGAATCAGACGAGCGGAATGCAGTCCGCGTTGATTCGGTTACGCCCCACTCACTGCCGTTCGGAAACGTCGCGAGCATCTGGAGGGGAACCGACTCAGCGATCGACTCAGACGTCAGCTGTGGCAATAGCGCCGAGAGCTTGGCCGGCAGGCCGGGCGCCTCAACGTCAACGACGCTGCTGGCGTCCGGTCCAGATATTGAAAACCGCGATGAGCTCGTAGCGTAGATCGGCTCCTCTCCCATCAGGGGTCGGACATTCCGATGCCATCACGCGGGACCGTGTACGGAACGAATATGGCGGAGCCTCCCTGATCGTTGTGCCGAATCCCATAGGACCGATGATTGCCATCTGGCCCACATCGCTGCCGCTGTCCACGCTGACTTCAACCGAGAAAGTTTCGCCCGGAGCGACTGCGGTTTCAGCGGCTGGGCTGACGATGGATATGCCGCTCGAGGAAAAGCTGCGTGGCGAAGGTCGGCCGGTGGCACCTGCGCCCGCTGTTGCGGCGACGTCTTTCGAATGTCCGAGATCATCGTTGGTCCAGACTTTTTTCGCTTTTTGAAGCGTAGGCGATTCGTCGTGAAGAGTCTGAGAGGTGGGAGTCTGCGCGGTGGAGGAATGAGCTTGGAGTACCGGAGCGATCAAGACGAAAACCGCCAGGGCGAGCGATTGTTTCTGTAGCTCCAGCGTGGTGGTCTGCCACCTAACGATTACAAACGGATTCAGCCTGACCGCGAGGTTGAACGCATCGGCAGAGTTGCAGATGCGACAGGCTGACGATTCCCACCTTGGCGTTACCGGCGGGGGGCGTTGCTGCTGTCGAATTCGGACATGGCGCGTTCCATGTCTTCGCGGGCGGAATCGGCGCTGGAGCGGACGCCTTGGACGCGGAGACGGAAATCGTCCGGATTGCTCGCGCGCAGAATGGCTTCTTCGAAGGTGATCAGGTTGCGTGAGTAGAGATCGAACAGTGATTGATCGAAAGTTTGCATGCCGTACTGGCTGACGCCCGCAGCGATGGCGTCGCGGATCATGCGCGTCTTGTCGGGATTGATGATGCAATCGCGAATGTAGCCGGTGGAGATCATGACTTCGACGGCGGGGACGCGGCCGGAGCCATCGGCTTTACGCACCAGGCGCTGGCTGATGACGGCTTTCAGTGTGCCGGCGAGCTGCAGACGAATTTGTTTCTGCTCGGGCGGCGGAAAGACGGCGATGATGCGTTGAATGGTTTCCGTCGCGTCGAGGGTGTGCAGGGTGGACAAAACCAAGTGGCCGGTTTCGGCTGCGAGAATGGCGGTGGAGATGGTTTCCAGGTCGCGCATTTCACCGACGAGGACTACGTCCGGGTCCTGGCGCAATGCGGCGCGCAGCGCGGTGGAGAACGACGCGGTGTCCACTTCTACTTCGCGCTGGTTGATGAAACCTTTTTTGTCGCGGTGCAGATATTCAATCGGGTCTTCAATGGTGATGATGTGCTCGGAGCGCAGCGAATTGATGCGGTCAATCATGGCCGCGAGCGTGGTGGATTTGCCGGAACCGGTGGTGCCGGTGGTGAGAATCAGGCCGCGCTGCTCTTCGCAAACGGTGGAGAGAATGCGCGGGAGCTCGAGTTCTTCGATGGTGCGAATTTTTGTGGGGATGACGCGCAGCACCATGCCGACGTTGCCGCGTTGCTGGAAAACGTTGACGCGGAAACGGCCGAGGCCGGCGACACCGTACGCCATGTCCAGCTCGGCGGTTTCTTTGAATTTTTGCTTTTGGCGATTGGTCATCATGCTGAAGGCCATGGAGAGCATTTCTTCAGGCGTGATGCGTGGCACGTCGCTGAGCGGGTTCAGGATGCCATCAACGCGGAGATAGGGGTGGTTGCCGACCTTCAGGTGCAAGTCGGAGGCACGGCTTTCGACAGCGCGGCGCAGCAGATCGTCAATATTGATGGCCATTTAAAGTCCTGGGCTCGATGGAGCGTCTAGTCAAGCTAGCATGGATTGAGGACGCTGCAAGGCAGAGCGGGCGAGGATGGTGCGAAATGGACAACCTGAACTTAGGGACAGGTGGGGAGTGCGTTAAATCGGGGGCTGATCGGGGAGAAAAATGCGGTCGTAGACTACGGCGGCTAGGACGCCGCCGAGTAGGGGGCCAAGCCAGTAAACGCCGTGGTGGGCCCAGTGGTTGCGCGTGACGAGGGCGGGTCCGAAGGCGCGGGCGGGGTTGACGGCTGCGCCTGTGAAGGGGAGGCCGCAGAGGGCGTCGATGGTGACGGCTAGACCGATGGCTAGGCCAGCCACTCGGTTGAAGGCGCCTCTGGCGTCGACGCTCGTGGCGAAGAAAACGAAGACGAGGAAGAACGTCATCACGCCTTCGAGAAGCATGCCGTGCAGGTGCGTGAAATCGGGCGCGAGCGCGGGGGTGATGGAGCCGAGGGCTTCGGGGCGCCAGCTGGAGTCCGGGATGATGACGACGAGCGCGTAGGCGGCGGCAATGGCGCCGACAAGTTGTGCGACCGAGTAGAGCAGGGCTTGTATGGTGCTCAGGCGGCGGCTGACCCAGAAGCCCATGGTGACGGCGGGATTCAAGTGACCGCCGGAGATGTGTCCGATGGCGGTGACCATGATGCCGACGGTGAGGCCGTAGGCCAGGGCGAGGCCGAGGATGGTGATGCTGCCTTGACCGGAGGAGCGCAGATATTGGTCGGCGCAGAGGGCGCCCGCGGCGAAGAAAACCACGGCGAAAGTGCCGAAGAATTCGGCGAGTAATTTTTGGGTCAGGCTGTACAAACGCTTCTCCCCAGGAAGAATGCGGCGCGATGTGCTTGCAACGCAGTTCATTGCGCCGCGCGCGATTCTACTGAATTAAGGGAGATAGGTCAAAAGATGGGAGCGCCGCGAAAACCAGAATTGACGCCGAGTGCCAAACGGTTCTGGCGCAGTACAAAACGGCGTTAGCATAGAAGCCGGAGGGTAGTGTGACTTCTCCGCCGCGTAAACGAGACGGCTTCTCAAACCACGCTTGCGATTACTTACGCTGCGTTACGGTTTGAAGGACTTATCCGAGCCCTTTGAAGAATAATTTGAGCACTAACTACATCACGC
>JABCZJ010000024.1 GCA_013289715.1 Acidobacteriota bacterium
ACAAGAATAGTCTGCTGTCAAGTCGAAAAAAAGCAATGCGAATCTGCCTCGCTAACCGCAGGAAGGGTAATTCTAAGGGCAAGCTCTATTTAGGCTCTAACCAATTTCTCGGATGCGGAATTGCTGGTGTGTCCATGGAGAGGGTCGGGGTGAGTGTGGCAGGGACAGGAGTTTACAGTTGAAAGTTGGAAGTCCACGGGATCAGCATCGTGGCAAGCTGGGGCTCAGCAAACAGCGCCCCTACCAAGAAAAGGCAACGAAAAAGACAAGGAGCCTGAGAGACGCAAACGGCCGCACACCGACATTGCCTCCCATGGACGAAGACCGAGAAAGATCCTTCGCCCCGCTCAGGATAACGGCGCTTTTCAAATCACACGGGGCTACCGCGTAGGTGGCGTTTGGGCTAGCTGGGCGGCGAAATCTGGATAGTCTTGTTTCATAGAGGCGGCGAAATCGGCTTTCATTTTGGCGCGGGTGGATGCGGGCCAGAGGTCGAGGTCGGCGATGGCGGCGTCGTACTGGTGGCAGAAGACGTGTTGGGCGGCGCGGGCTAGTACGGCGCTAGCGATTTCCTCGGTATCGGCGGGTTTGTCTGGCTGTGGAATGGATTGCATGAGCGAGAGATTTTCTGGCGAGAGTATGCCGGTCCAGTGGCGGAAGTCGCTGTTCTTATCGCTGAAGATGCGCGCGCAGAATTCTGGCGTGGCGTCCGCGAGTTTGCCTTCGCGCACGCGGTAGACGCGTTCGGCGAAAGGGCGGCTGGCCATGGAAAAATCGCCGCCGGGACCCTGGGTGCGGACCCAGATGATCATTTTGCCTTGCGGGTCCTTTTCGAACTGGACGAGGCCGTCTTGCGGGATGTCGAAGAGTTTGTGCGGTTTCGGGTAGAGCGAGATTACGTTGTATTCCCAGCAGCAGTGATTTCCGCCGCCAGCGTCGGTCATGAAGACGACTTCGGGATGGCCGTCGTCGTCGAAATCCTGGCCGCTGAGGTGTTCGTCGAAGGTGACGTTGAAGCCGCTGGTGCGGTAGACGACTTTTCCTTCGGGGTTGTAGATGGCGGCGGTGCAGACGAATTCGGTGGGTTCGGCGCTGTGCACGGGGCCCAGGGAGATTTGGTAGCCGTCCCCGAGTTTGCGTTTGAAGGATTGCGTGGAGAGCGGGTGGGCGCGGCAGGCGATTTCGGGTTCAGCATGCGACGGGATCGTTTGGGCGCTTTGGGCGGAGGTGGCGCTGGTGGGGACAAGGATTGCGGCGAGGATGATGAGCGGTGCGAGTTGGAGCGAGCGCATGTGAGTAGGATGAGGCCGGACGGTTGCGGTTGCGCGCGCGAGTGACGTGAAAGTGATGGATGGAGAAAAAGCGGTGCGGGTCCCGCTTTGCGGGACCCGCACCTACGAAAACAACGACCACGCTCGCCGCGCGCGGCTAACGTGCGGCTGAAATGCCCAACACGCAGACGATGCGGCTTGCTGCGGCTTGCACAGACAAGATTGTCTATGCTACCAGTGGCTACGTTCCTTCGGACCAGCTGGCTAGGTAGTGTTCTTGGTCGGCTGTTAGTTTGTCTACCAGGACACCCATGGAGTCTAGTTTTAGCTTGGCGATCTGGCGGTCGATGGGTTCGGGGACTGAATAAACTTGCGGCTTCAGGTCCTTGGCGTTTTTCACCATGTATTCCGAGGCCAGGGCCTGGTTGGCGAAGCTCATGTCCATCACGACGGCGGGGTGGCCTTCGGCGGCGGCTAGATTGATGAGGCGGCCTTCGCCTAGGAGATAGATCTTGCGGCCGTCCTTCATGGCGTATTCGTCCACGAAAGGGCGCGCGGGCTTTTTGGAGCTGGACATTTTTTCCAGCGCGGCGATGTCGATTTCGACGTTGAAGTGGCCGGAATTACAGATCACCGCGCCATCGTTCATTTTTTCGAAGTGTTCCTGGGCGATTACGGACTTGTTGCCCGTGACGGTGACGAAAATTTCGCCGATCTTGGCGGCGTCGGCCATGGGCATTACGCGGAAGCCGTCCATGATGGCTTCGAGCGCGCGCGTGGGATTGATTTCGGTGACGATTACATCGGCGCCGTGACCTTTAGCGCGCATGGCGACGCCTCGTCCACACCAGCCGTAGCCGGCGACGACTACGCGCATGCCGGCTAGCAGCATGTTGGTGGCGCGAATGATGCCGTCGAGTGTGGATTGGCCTGTGCCGTAGCGATTGTCGAAGAGATGCTTGGTGAGCGCGTCGTTCACAGCGATGACGGGATACTTCAGGGTGCCGTCTTTCGCCATGGCGCGCAGACGGATTACGCCGGTGGTGGTTTCTTCTGTGCCGCCGATCACGTTTTTGACTAGGTCGGGATGCTTGGTGAGGAGTTGGGTGACCAGGTCGGCGCCGTCGTCCATGGTGATCTGTGGCTTGTGGTCGATTGCGGCGGCGATGTGCGCGTAGTAGGTGGCGTTGTCTTCACCTTTGATGGCATACGTGGGGATGCCGTAGTCCTTCACTAGGGATGCGGCGACTTCGTCTTGTGTGGAGAGTGGATTCGAGCCGCAGAGGACCACGTCGGCGCCGCCGTCACGCAGAGTGATTGCGAGGTTTGCGGTTTCACTGGTGACGTGAAGGCAGGCGGACATGCGAATGCCTTTTAGGGGTTGGTCCTTTATGAACTGCTTGCGGATTAGTTGCAGGACGGGCATTTGTTGATTGGCCCATTCGATTTTGCGTTTACCTTTTTCCGCGAGGGTGATGTCTTTTACGTCGCCGGCTAGCTTGGTTGCTGTTTCCACTGGAGACTCCCTTTAAATTTTAGGTGCGTGATGTACGGCTAAATCCTTTTTTACCGCAGAGACGCAGAGGGCGCAGAAAAAACCAAAGTCAAAATCGCCCGCCGGAAGGCGGACGCTACAACTCCAAAGCCGACGCAGCCGGTGAGACAGCGCCGCCACGAGCGGCGGTTCTGAGACCCGCCCCTACGAATTCAACTGCAAAGAGCCGGCAAGACGCCGGTGCTACTTAACTGCGAGAGACTGCAACGGCGCCGCGGGAGCTGGCTTCTTTGCGGATGGCTTCGGCTTTGTCGGTGCGCTCCCAGGTGAAGCCGGGGCCGGTACGGCCGAAGTGGCCGTAGGACGCTGTGGGCCGGTAAATCGGGCGGCGCAGGTCGAGCGTCTCGATGATGCCTTTGGGCGTTAATTTGAAGAAAGCGCGGATCAGTTCGGTGATCTGCGAATTCGGGATGGTGCCGGTGCCGAATGTATCGGCCATCACGGAAACGGGCTCGGCGACGCCGATGGCGTAGGCTAGTTGGACTTCCACTTTGGTGGCCAGGCCGGCGGCGACGAGATTTTTCGCGACGTAGCGGGCCATGTAGCAGGCGGAGCGGTCAACTTTGGTCGCGTCCTTGCCGGATAGAGCGCCGCCACCGTGGCGGCTGTAGCCACCGTAAGTATCGACAATGATCTTGCGACCCGTGAGGCCGGCGTCGCCCATGGGACCGCCGGTGACGAAGCGGCCGGTGGGATTGATGTGGTACTTCGTATTTTTGTCCACCATGGCCGCGGGGAGCACCGGATCGATTACGTGCTTGCGCACGGCGTGTTGGAGATCTTTGAGTGAAACCTTGTCGCTGTGCTGCGTGGAGATGACTACAGTGTCTACCCGGGCCGGGCGGCCATCAATATATTCAATGGTGACCTGGGATTTTCCATCGGGGCGGAGGAAATCGACGACGTTCTGCTTACGGACCTCGGCGAGTTTGTGCGTGAGGCTGTGCGCGAGTTGGATGGGCATGGGCATCAGCTCAGGCGTTTCGTCGCAGGCGTAGCCGAACATCAGGCCCTGGTCGCCGGCGCCGCCGGTGTCTACGCCCATGGCGATGTCTGGAGATTGTTTATGGATGGTGCAGATGACGCCGCAGGTTTCGGCGTCGAAACCGTACTTCGCGCGGGTGTAGCCGACGTCGCGGATGACTTCGCGGGCGAGGTCGGAGAAATCAACGTAGGTCGTGGTGGTGATTTCTCCGGCGACGACTACCAGGCCAGTGGTGACTAGGGTTTCGCAGGCTACGCGGCCCATGGGATCGTCGGTGACGACGGCGTCGAGGACGGCGTCTGAAATCTGGTCGGCGATTTTATCGGGATGACCCTCGGTTACCGATTCCGAGGTGAAGAGAAACTTTTCGTCGTGGTGAGCCAAAACAGTATCCTCCAGCGGAATTGTTGCAATTCGGGGGCCCCTAGTGCGTGAGCGACAGTTTGCCCAAAAAAGCAGGCTAGCATGGGGGTTTGGGGGTGTCAAACTTTTGCATCGAAAGGCCTTAAATCGAAGGTGAATGGTCGCGAAAGCAGGGGGAATTGTGCGTTGGTGGATGGAGTATGGCTGGCGATGGGGAAATTGATTGCCAACTTAGGGAAAGGGCGGGGCTGATTGGCGCTTGACGAATTGCCGGCGGCGATCAGATGTCGTTGCTTCAGGGGCTGAAGCCCCGCCCTTCCTGATGCGGTGCGTGAACGGGGGCTACGCCGTGTCCCGGCGGTAGAGCAAGTAGGCGCGGATAAACGGGTCCAGGTCGCCGTCGAGGACTTTCTGGATGTCGCCTCGTTCGACTTTGGTGCGGTGGTCCTTGATTAGTTGATACGGCTGCATGGTGTAGGAGCGGATCTGGCTGCCGAAACTGATTTCGGGTTTGGAGGCGTCGAGTTTGTTGAGCGCGTCGCGGCGTTTTTCTAGTTCGAGTTCGTAGAGTTGCGAGCGCAGAACTTTCATCGCGATTTCGCGGTTCTTGTGCTGGCTGCGCTCGTTCTGGCACTGGACGACGATGCCGGACGGGAGGTGCGTGATGCGGACGGCGGATTCGACTTTGTTGACGTTCTGGCCGCCGTGGCCGCCGGCGCGGAAGGTGTCAATACGCAGGTCGTCGGGCTTGACGTTGATCTCGATGCGATCGTCGATTTCAGGGATTACGAACGCGGAGGCGAACGAGGTGTGGCGGCGCGCGGCTTGGTCGAAGGGCGAGATGCGCACCAGGCGATGGACACCGCTTTCGCCGGCGAGCATGCCGTAGGCGTTTTCGCCTTCGATCTGGACCGTGGCGGATTTGATGCCGGCTTCTTCGCCGGGAGTGGAATCGAGGATCGTGGCGCGAAAACCTTTTTGCTCAGCCCAGCGCAGATACATGCGGAGGAGCATTTCGGCCCAGTCTTGGGATTCGGTGCCGCCAGCGCCGGGTTTTACGGTGACGATGGCGTTGAGGCTGTCGTTTTCACCGGCTAAGAGCGTTTTTGTTTCCAGGTCGGAGACGTAGGCGTCGGCTGAGGCGATTTCTTTGGCGACGTCTTCGAGGAGCCCCGCGCGTTGGGCGTCGTCCTCTTCTTCCTGGGCTAGGCCTAGATAGGTTTCGATGTCGCTCCTTTTTGAGTCGAGAGCTACTTCGGCGTTTACGCGGTCTTCTACGGCTTTGCGTTGTTGCAGGGTGGCTTGCGCTTTTTCCTGGTCCTGCCAGAAATTGGGGTCGCTGGTTTTTGCTTCGAAATCGGCTAGTTGTTTGCGGGCGGATTCTGCGTCAAAGAAAGCTCCGCACGAGCTGGATGCGTTTGTTCAGCTCGGCGAAGCGTTGTTGGAGGTCTTCGATGTGTTCGGCCATGGGGTGTCTCTATGTTAATTGATTTTTCATGCGGTGTCATTGGGAGCCGGAGCTAGACGCGCCGCGGAGCGCTGACATTGTAGGTCCGGGTCTGAGACCCGCAGCTACGGATTCAACAGCGCGCGGCGTTATGTGGAATGGCGATTCACGAAGGCCATGGCTAGCAGAAGGATGGTCAAGGCTACGCAGAGCCAGCTGAACCAGTCGCCGAATCGCGCGTACGGGGTTAGGTCGCTGCGGAAATCGTAGGGGGCGTCCAGTTGGCTGCGGACGTCGAGGGCTAGTTGAGCGGCGGTGCGGCCGTAGGGATCGATGGATTCGGTGTAGCCGTTGTTGGTGTCGCGCAGGAGCCAGCGGCGATTCTCTACTGCGCGGACGCGGGCCATCGCCATGTGCTGTTCGGGTGCGGAGGAGCGGCCGAACCAACCGTCGTTGGAAATGGTGACTAGCAATTGCGCGCCGTTGGCGGTGAAGTGACGGACTTCGCTCGGGAAAATTGCTTCGTAACAGATGAAGGTGCCGAATTTTCCTTGCGGCAGCTGTGCGACGCCGTACGTGGAGCCGGGAGTGAAATCGGAAATGTCGGCGGTGAGTTTTTTTGCGAACGTTAGCCAGCCGCGCAGGGGGACGTATTCGCCGAACGGGAGCAGGTGAATTTTGTCGTAGCTGAAGATGCGCTGACCTTGGGGATTCAGCAGGTCTGCGCTGTTCGATGCGAGCCACCTCCCTTCCGCGTCTCGTTTCCAATCCACCACGCCTACCAGAAAATAATTTCCGGATTCTTGCGCGATGCGTTGGGCGCGCTCGGCGAAGGGCGGCTCCGTGAATGAAAAGGGGGCGGGGACTTCGGGCCAGATGATAATGCCGGGGATCTGATGCGCGGCATCGACGCTGATGTGTTCGAGCTGGTCGAGTTCGCCAGCGTGGACTTGCAGCCAATCGGGCGGATAACTTTCGGACTGGGGGAAATTGGTTTGCACCAGGTGCGCTACGGAATGGGGAGTCACCGTGGGAATCAGGTGCGGGCCGATTAGCGCGACGAGCACCAAGACGATCGTCACGGTTGCGACTGTGGTCCACGCGCGCCGTGTCTTCACAAGCACGGCATAGGCTGCGACCGATCCGAACGCGGTGATCAAGAAACACAGGCCGTAGATTCCGGTGACGGAGGTGATTTGCAGCAGGGCCATGCTGCGGGCGGCGGGATAGCCCGATAAATCCCAGGACGAGCCGATGATGGGGATGTTGGT
This sequence comes from Acidobacteriota bacterium, assembly GCA_013289715.1. Classification (GTDB taxonomy): domain Bacteria; phylum Acidobacteriota; class Terriglobia; order Acidiferrales; family UBA7541; genus Palsa-295. Next base: position 6,893 of record JABCZJ010000024.1, read on the forward strand.
GCGGAAGTACTCCAGGCTGGTCCAGAGGAAGGGCGCCAGTGCGCAAGCCAGCAGCTTGCTTTTGCGCGAGGCTAGCGCGACGCCGGTGGAAAATGTGGCGCAGATCAGGCCGCCGATGAAACCGATCAAGCCGACGAACGCGGCGGAGATCAGTGGGTCAATGTTGCCGTACTGGCGCATGACCGTATCCACCCAGGGAAGGCACACCGGGTAGAACACCTGGCCGTGGAGAAAACCGTAGAGCGGGGCTTGTTTCAGCGGCGCTCCGGCCGATGCCAGCACCAGCATGCCCATGGCAATCCACGCCAGCAGATACAAATTGTAATTGGGAAACGAAAGACCGAGGGCGACGCCGCTGCCGATGGCGAGCAAAACTCGCGTGTAACGAGGCAAATTCATCTAGTGTTTGATTATAGGCTTGAAACCTAATTGTTCGAGGGCGCGCTTGGCGTTTTCTGCTGAGGGCATGTCGGGGTAGGGGCCTACTTGCACGTGATAGAAATTATCGGCCGGCGACGTGGCTACGAAGGATGGGAGTTTTTTCTGTTGGATGGCGTCGGCCATTTCGAGTGCGTCGCGCTGCAGTTTTACGGCTGCCACTTGCAGGACAATGGAATTTTTGGCCATGGCCGGCGGTTGGAAGCTCGCGGGCTGTTTCGGCGTGGCTGCGACGGTCTTGGTGGCTGCTGGAGGTGGCGCGTTGGTTGGCTTGTTGGCTACCGCCGGAACCGAGGCGGGAGCTTTTGTAGCCGGCGCGGAAGACGCGGCAGGCGGAGGTTCCAGATGATCGCTCGCGGATTTTTTATTGTCGTAGAAATCCCAGCCGCCATTATCGGGCGGCGCGGGAGTCGGCTTCGCAGCGGGCGCGGCTTTTGATTTCGGGGAAACTGATGCTGAGGGCACGTTGCTGTTAAAGCCGTCGGCCGCGTGCACGGCGCCGCCGTATTGCGTGCGGCCCATTACGTAACCTAGCGTGAAGAAAACTCCGCAGAGCAGGACCACGCCGAGAAAAAGTCCTACCAGGTGCCGGCTCTCGAGAACCCGGTCGCCGCCTCCACGTCTTGCGTTACTTGCCATTGCTTTTACTTTTTCTCCAACGACTTCATCCACTGCGAAATTACGTCCACGGGGAGCGGAAAGATCACCGTGGTATTTTTCTCCACGCCAATTTCCACCAGCGTCTGCAAATAGCGCAGCTGGATGGCCGTCGGTTCCTTTTGCAGCACTGCCGCAGCTTCGGACAATTTCGCCGAAGCTTGAAATTCACCTTCGGCGGCAATTATTTTGGCGCGACGTTCGCGCTCGGCTTCCGCCTGCCGCGCGATGGCGCGCTGCATATTCTCCGGAATATCTACTTGCTTGACCTCAACCTTCGTTACCTTGATACCCCAAGGCTCGGTATCCTGGTCAAGGATTTGTTGCAGCTTGGCGTTAACCTTTTCGCGCTCCGAGAGAATGGAGTCCAGCTCGAACTGGCCAATCAGGCTGCGCAGCGTGGTCTGGGCCAGCTGGGAAGTAGCATATAGATAATTCTGGACTTGGGACAGGGCGAGATTGGCGTCTACTACGCGGAAGTAACATACGGCGTTGACCTTCACGGAGACGTTGTCGCGGGTGATTACGTCTTGCGGGGGAACGTCGAGGGTTTCGATGCGCAGGCTGATGCGGGTGAGTTTGTCTATCGGGAAGAAGACCAGACGCAAACCCGCACCAAGCGGATCCGGCTGCATGCGGCCCAGGCGCAGCACCACGCCGCGTTCCCATTCCTTGATGACGAAGACGGAGTTCGAGAGCCAGATGAGGATGATGACGACCCCCACCCCGATGAGAATCATTGCGAAATCCATTTTGTCTCCTTCAATGCCTGATGCGTAAGACGCTTCGTCGGCGTCCTCGGTGCTGATTCGGCGCGAACAGAGATCCTTCGTCGCTGCGCTCCTCAGGATGACGGAGCGGGTTGCGATCGAGCCGACGCTGTAGGGGCGGGTCTTAGACCCGTCCCTACAGGTTCACGAACAAAGTCAAAGACGCCCGCCTAAAAGGCAAAAGCAGGCGGCCGCTACAAATTCAACAGCAACGTCAAATGCGACGTCAAATTCAACTGCGAAGTCTAGTGCGATTCGACGAGCTCGACTTCCAGCGTTAGGCCTTTTACTTTGCTTACGCGGACGCGGGCGCCGGCTGGGATGCTTTCGCCTGCGCGGACTGCGGCGCGCCATAATTCTCCGTGGACGAAGACGCTGCCCATTGATTCGCCCGAGCCTACTGGCTCGCGGACTTCGCCTACTTCGCCCACCAGCTCTTCGCGGCCGGTGGAAACTTTCCAGGTGCGCGAACGCAGTACCAAACGCATCAGGATGATTACAATCACTGCGAAAGGAATCACTACTGCCAGGGCGGTCCAGAGGCTTACGCCCGTGCCCGTCAGCGGCGACTTGATCAGGAAGAGCGCGCCGAGCACCATGGAAATCACTCCTCCCACACCGAGCACGCCGTGCGTGGGGAACTTCGCTTCGAGAACGAATAGCACGAACGCGCAGGCGATGAGTAGCAGGCCTGCGAGATTAATGGGCAGCATGTGCATGGCGTAGAGCGCGAGCAACAGCGCGATTGCGCCGAATACTCCGGGAGCGAATGCCCCGGGGTGGGTGAACTCTACGTAGAGGCCCAAGACGCCGATGATCAGGAGGATGAAAAATACGTCGGGCTGCACGATGCGGGAGAGAAATTTTTCGCGACCGGTCATATCGCGGGCGACGACCACGGGATGCGGCATGGCGAGCGTTAGCTTGGTGCCATCGAAGCGCGCGATGTTGCGGCCGTTGAGCTGAGCGAGCAGGTCTTCTTTCGAGGCGGTGACGATTTCTACCAGCTTGCCGTCGAGCGCTTCTTTGTCGCTGAAGGCTTTGGCGTCGGTGACAGCGGTTGAGGCCAGCTCGGGATTGCGATCGCGCTTGCTGGTGTAGCTGCGCAGGTAGGCGGTGGCATCGTTCACGATTTTCTTGCGCAGGGTGTCGTCGATCTGGACGGGCGAGCCGCCGATTTCGATTAGCGGGGAGGCGGCGCCGGTTTCGGTGCCGGGCGACATGGCGGCGACATCTGCCGAGAGCAGGATGAAGAAACCGGCGGAGGCGGCGCGCGAGCCTGTGGGGTAGACGTAGGTGACGACCGGGACGCGCGAGCGCAGGATGGATTGGATTATTTCGCGCATGGAACTGTCGAGGCCGCCGGGGGTGTTGATGGTGATCAGGATCAGGGTGGCTTGTTCGCTGTTGGCCTGTTCGATTTCGCGGACCAGGTAGTCGGCTAGGATTGGTTCGATTTCGCCGTCAATGTGGAGTTCGACTACGGTGGAATTCGCTGCCGATGTGGATGGGGCTGGTGGCGCGGTTTGCGTTCGAAGCGGCGCGGGGGCGATGAGCGATAGTGCGGCGAGTGCGGAGGAAAGCAGCAAGAAGCGACGAACTGCGCGGCGGTACATTTCGCGAGCCATTATAGCAACAGAAGCGAGTTGCGCTGCAAAGTTCCGCTGCTAGGCCTGCTTGTGACCACGCGACTTAGTGATGGGCCATCGCCCGCAGAGCCAGCCCCAGCATTAGGCTGACGACGAGCACGAGTTGTGTAATGCTTGCGGCTCTCGTCAGTTTCTTCCGACCTAATTCATCGCGCCTATTCCAGATGCGGAGCCCCCACACAGCTCCTAACGCCATGAAAATCAGGAACCGGCCAGCTATTCTATAATTCGTTTCAACATGACGAGTTGTGTACCAATTGAAGAGCGCAATCGCCAGGGCGGTTGAACCACCCCAACCGAGAACTCCCCATACAAAAACGAACCGCGCCTGTCTTGGGGGATTTGCGTGTTCCATTGGGCGGGAGACGACACCTCATCGATTCCAACGCGCAAGAACCAGATAGCCGATGCCGGATCGTTTTTGGCACGGGCTAAAGTCACGGCTGCCCGCTCGCTGCCCGAGCGGCCGCTACAAAAGGAAAACCGAAGCGGCGGCGGGAGACTAGCGCGAGCTGTGATTGTGGCGGGCGAAGAGGTGGCCGCCGCGGAGCCATCTTGCTAGCGGGCGCCAGATATATTCGACCAGGAATTTTTTGGCGTAAGGCCAGACTGCGCCGCCGAATAACGCGAGCATGACGTAGCGGACGATCGTGGCGGTGGATTGGCCGCTGGCGGTGACCGGCGTTCTGGCGATCCATGGGAGCAGATACCAGGCCAGTGATTTCAGGGAGCGGAGGACTGTGGTGAAATCTCCGTTCACGTGCCTTTCGTAGGCCCACAGGGTGAAGCTTCCCGCGACCCAGGTGACCAGAATCCCCAGGAATGCAAAAAGCAGGCCGGGTTCCTTCATCAGCCACGGACCGATTTTTTTACGCTTCCAGCAGAACAGGACGAACAGGCAGATCACGATGCCGCCGGTCCACAGGATCGCGCGACGCCAGAAGCTCCAGCGATCCTTGTAGAACGCAGCGCGCGCCACAGGCAGAAAATATTCCGGCGTCAAATAGGCGGGTGTGGGCGCGTCCACCAGATCGAGGCGAGCTAGCGCGCGTTCGTCTTTCGGGATGTAGTGGCGCACGCTGTCCATATTGCCGGCGAGAAAGTTGACCAGGCCTTGCGCGACATCGCTATTGGCGCGGTCGTCGCTGGCCACGAGAAACGCTTCGACGCCCACCGTCGCGATGCCCTGACCATTCGGATTGCCGGGGCCATATTCGTCCTTGCGGATCATGGTTTCCACATAGCTGGAATCGCGGCTTAGTTGCGTGACCATGCCGAGGCTCAAGGGTAGGAAGGTAATCTCCGAATTGAGATTGGTGGCATCGGCGGGAGGCGCGAACGCGGCTTGGATGGCGGTGGTGGGCACTGAGCCGGTGAAGATGACGGCGTCTAGATCCATACTTTGCAGGCTGACGAGCGCGTCTTGCACGGACTCCATGTGCTGGTCACGCTCGTCCGCGTGGATTAATTTTACGTCGCACATTCCCAGGCCGGCGGCGGCGAGGACGCGTTCGGCGGTCAGGTAGCCCCCTGCGCCTTCTTTTCCGGCCCAGATCTTGCGTCCGCGGAGGTCCGCGACACTGGAAATATAGGAGTGCGGGCGAACCAGGACGTGGACGGCTTCGGTGAACAGCGGGACGACCAAGAGCACGTGATGCGGATTCGACGGGGGTGGAAACTTGGGGGAGTCGACAAAACACGGCGACGAAGGAACTTTTCTGAAGGTGTGCAAAGGGTGCGCGAACCAGGCAGAGTGGGCGACGTCGCTCTGCACCAGGGCGAACGCGGCTTTACCAGCGCTAAGTTGCCGCACATTCTCGATGGAGCCGTCGCTCGGGCAAGCGATCAGCTGGTCTTGCGGGGCGCGGTCTCGGTTGAAAGCGTTGGCGATGGCTTGGCCGACCTCGTAGTAATTCAATCCGGGTTCGCCGGAGAGCAAGCGGTGGCCCGCATAGTCCGAGTTGGCGAGATCGCACGGGCCGCCAGCATTGGCGCGCGTGCCGAGGGGACAAGCCGCGATAGAAATGAATGCGAGCAGGACCAGGAATGGAAATTTGCTGCGGCGTGGCACTGGCGCCTCCGATGGACTCCTGGACGCGCGAGAGGTGAATTGGAGTCCGCGACGAAGTCCGGGTGGATTACTTGGCCGTACTGTAACCTCTTAGCATACGAAGGTCAAGGAAGGCGCAGCGAAAGCCCGAGGCAAAGACGAGAGAGATCCTTCGCTGCGCTCCCTTCGCCAAGGCTCTCAGGGCAGGCAGGATGACGACGCGTGAGAGTGAGTCTGTTCCGGATGGCGTGCGCGAATTAGTTGTGCGGCTCGTGGATATGCATGCTGACGATTTGGGCGCCGTCGAGGCGATAGATGTGCTGGACCATGCGTTCCATGATTACTTTGCCGTCGAGGTCGCGCACCACTTGATGGACGTGGGCGACAATTCTGCCATCGGGGAGCAGTTCGAAGCGCTGCGGCTTGACGATCGGGTCGACTATGTCCCACTGACGCGTCCAGTATTCACGCACGGCTTGGTGGCCGCGCACACGGCCGCCTTCCATGCCGTTCGGCCAATCCACGTCGGGATGCAGAAGCAGCATCATGAAGTCGAGATCGCGCTCGTTGAACGCGTCATAAACTGAGTGCAGCAGATCTTCGTGTGCGACAGCTGGAGCTTCGCCTGCCATAGTATGATTCCCCCGAAATGCATTGTATCAGTTCTGAATTTGTTTCTTGGTCGTGCCCGCGTAGGAAGGCGGTACGTTTAGAACTTCCTGCAGCGCGGGATCTTTGATGACTTTTGCGAATGCGGGATCGGTCTGCGCGGAAAGGAATTGAGTGTAGCCGTCGTCGCGCGCGAGCTTCAGGTAATGCGCGGCTCGCTCCGCGTCTCCAGCCTGCGCGTACGTTTTCGCGACGAAGAAATAAAACAGGCCGGGGTCGGTGGCCGTGCGCTGCAGCACAACCGTGCCGCCCAATCCGCGACGGTCGAAGATGGTGGGATCCAGCGCCAGAGCCTTCTGGAAGGAATCCATGGCGCGCGGATACTGCTTATCTTCGAAATAGGCATAGCCCAGGTTGCTATACACGGTGGGCAGATCGGAGTGCAGCTCAAGCGCTTTCGAGTAGAAGCTGATGGCCTTGCCGTAATGCTTCTTCTCGTACTCCACGGTGCCGCAATTATTCGCGGCACTGGCGAATTTTTTGTCCGCGTGCATCGCGCGCCTGTAGAACCGCTCGGAGCGGTCCAGGTCACCCAATTGCTGGTAGGCGACTCCCACCTTGTTCATCAGCGAAGCGTTCTTGGGTTCGCTGACTAGAATCGCCATGTAGGCGCCGACGGCCTGGCCATATTCTTTGCGCGCCATCAGGATGTCCGCACGCATTTCGGCGGCGTCGCGTGGGGACATGGAGGACAGAGGCTTCGCGCCGATGGAAGAGTCGGCAGCCCTGTCGGCCGTGGAACTGGAAGTGGTATCGCTAACTTTGGTTGGAGTTTCTTGTGCAAATGCGGGACAAGCTGCAACCAAAAATAGCGGGATAGCAAAGAGAGTCAATCGGCTCATAGCCCGACTCCTTTTTTCCGCGCCCCTGAACCTACGGCTGTGGTTTCTGGCTCTCCGCAGGCTTCTTGCTTGACCCAAAGATACCAAAAATCTTGTCCAGAAGCCCCTTTTTCTTTTCGGTGTCGCCGTTGGCTGGAGGGGGAGCCTGGGCGTCGCCGGGAGCGGCCGGTTTGGCGCCGGCCTGGGGCGGCTGACCGGGCGGATTGGCGGTAACGGAGGGAGGAGGCGGCGGATTGCTGCCTTTGCCGAAGAGATGGGAGAGCCAGTTGGAGGGCGAAGACGCCTGTTGGCCGCACACTTCGGTCGGCTCGCTGCCCGCGATGAAATATTCCTGCACGTATTGCGGGCAGCTGGAGTTGGCCAGTTCGCCGGTTTTCGGATCAATCATTTCGGCTATTACGCCGGGAGGCGGGTCAAAATCCGCGGTCATTTTGTATTGCGGCAGAGCCGTGGCGCGTTTCATGAACTCCGCCCAAACCGGGGCGGCGGATGCGCTGCCGGAAAGGCCCAGGTCGCGATTGTCGTCGAATCCGATCCACACGACGCAGAGGAGATTCGAAGTGAAGCCTGCGAACCAGCCGTCACGCGACGTGCCGGTCTTCCCTGCGGCTACCGGCGTGAACCCCATGGAGCGAACCGTGACGCCTGTACCGCGGTTGATAACCTCCTCCATGATGCTGGTGGTGAGGAACGCCACGCGCGGATCGAGTACGGCGCGCGTGCGGGGGCCGACGGTTTCTTCGATCGTGCCGTCGGCAGCGAGAACGCTGCGCAGGAAGAGCGGCTCGGCGCGAAAGCCATTGCTGGCGAAGGGCGTGTAGGCGGCGGCGACGTCAATCGGCGTCATTTCATAGGCGCCGAGCGCGACGGCGGGCGTTGGTTGAATATTGGTGCCGAGGCCCATCTGGCGCGTGAGGTTTACCACTCGCTGATAGCCGATTAGCTCGGCGACCTTTACTGTGGCAACGTTGAGCGAATGGATCAGCGCGTCGCGCACAGTAACCGTTCCGTAAAATTCTTCTCCGTAATTATCCGGCGTGTATTCCTTACCGTCGAATTCGAATGTGGTGGGCACGTCATCTACTGTCGTTACTGGCGTGACGATCGGCGTGAAGCCCTCGGCCGCGTTGTCAAAGGCCGCCGCATAGACGAACGGCTTGAACACCGAGCCTGGTTGGCGGCGCGCCAGCGCGTGATTGAGCTGGCTTTCACCGTAATTGCGTCCGCCGACGAGGGCGCGGATTTCTCCGGTGCGCGCGTCCATTGCGACGAGCGCAACCTGCGCGCGCGTGGCGGGCTCGCCCTTCTTGGCCCAGGCGGCGTAGCGCTTGGCGAGTAATTTGTCGACGCCCTGCACGCCGCTCTGAATGGCTTCGGCCGCGGCATGCTGCAGTTGCGGATCGAGCGTGGTGTAAATGCGATAGCTCTGCGTTTCCAGGTCGGATTCAGAGAACTTTTCGAGCAGGTGGTCTTTCACCATGTCCACGAAATAGGGCGCGGATCCGCTGTTGATGCCGCCGTTGACGAATTTCAGTTTCATTTTTTTGGCTTCGTCGGCTTGCTCTTGCGTGATGTAGCTATCTTCGACCATCTGCGGCAGCACGCGGTCGCGCGATTCTTCGGCGCGATCCAGATGGCGCTCGGCCGTGGCGTAGCGATTGGGGGCGCGGATGATTCCAGCTAAAAAGGCGCATTCGCCGAGAGTCAGCTCGCGGACATCCTTGCCGAAATAGGCTTCAGCGGCCTCGCCAAACCCGCGAATTGAAAAGCTGCCGCGGTTGCCAAGATAAACTTCGTTGGCGTACAGCTCGAAGATCTGCTGCTTGGAATAGCGCTGATTGATTTCGACGGCCATCAGGATTTCTTTTACCTTGCGGCGCCACTCGCGCTTGGTGGTGAAGAAGAAGCTGCGCGCCACTTGCATGTCAATCGTGCTCGCGCCCTGGGCTTTCTGCCCGCGGCGCAGGTCCGCGAGCGCCGCGCCGAAAACGCGCACGATATCCAGGCCGCCGTGCTCGAAGAAGCGCTTGTCCTCGGCCGCGAGGACCGCATCCACGAGATTTTTGGGAAGATCGTCAAAGCGCACCACGCGGCGTTTTTCGCGCGAGCTGTCGAAGAGGTTGGTGATCAGCTCCGGCTCGATTTCCGCGGAATCGCGAGGCGCGACGGCGGAAAGGTCCACGATGCGCGAAATCGAGCCGCCGGAAAAATCCACGCGTAGCGCGTTGCCACCGCGGAAATATGAAGCGGATGACGGGTGAATCTCCACCGAGGGACCCTTTGCCTTAAAGTAGCCGAGAGCGCCTTCCGCCTCGCCTTCCTGATATCCGGCGCGTAGGAGGTAGGTGGCCAAGTCGCTCGCGTGCATGGTTTCGCCGAGGTAAACGTGCCCGGGGGCGGAAAAAACTCGCGAAGTGTTCTGGAAGACCTGGCCCGTGAGGCGCTGATCAATCAGCTTGCCGAACTGAACGTAGTAGTAGGCAAATATGGAAGTGGCGGTGATGAAGGCAAGTAGAACGCCGCCCAAGACGGCCAAACCAACGCGCGAGGTCCAGAAGCCCGGGGCGATTCGAATCCGCAATCAGTTTCTCCATGAAATGCAGCAGACGAACTGCACTCAGAAATACTCTCTAATGATTAGACGCGCGCGCGCGCCTGACGGTTGGGCGGACCCGGCACTGGCACGATTCGTTCCGCACGACCTCGATCAGAATGGATTGTAAAGCTAAATCGGACGGCTGTCTGCGTAGAGATGGAATTGATGAGTGATCTGAGTAACGGCCAGATCGTAGGAGACGGAGTAGTCCAGCGAAATGGTGACGAGGTTTCCATCGAAAGTTACTTTGATGTCTTGTCTCTTCGCTGGAACACCAAGCTCCTGGGCTTTCTTAAAGACGTCGCCCTGGATGTCTTCCGGGGTCTTCTTGGGATAGGTGGAGGTTGCGAAGCGCGCTTCGGTGGTGATGGCGTCCTGCAGCTGGTAATTCGCGAACCACGATGGTACGACTTTAACGGCGCAGAAGACCATCGTCCCCAGAATGATGATGGTTATGGCGAAGCTCAGCTTCGCCCCGCCTCGTTGGCCGTCTTGAACTCGCTGCGCACGCAAAGTGAAGAATCCTCCCGAGAGCAATTTCGTCAGTGCTGATGCTAGCAGTATAGGCAAGCCCTTTACGGCTGGGTTAAAGCTCGTGTTCTGAATAAGTAACTGGGCCGGGGCGTACGAACGTACCGCTAGTACGCCCGCGCGAAAATGGCTTTTTCGGTGGAAGCGTCGCCGCAATGCACGCACTTGCCGGAGCCGCCGGGCTGCTCGAGCGGAATGCAGCGCATGGTAGCTTTGGTTTCTTCCTTGATCTTCGCTTCGCATTCGGCTTTGCCGCACCACCAAGAAAAGGCGAAGCCTTTTTCGACGGCTGTCTTGAATTCTTCGTAATCGGCGGTTTCATGGGTATTCGCTTTGCGAAACGCCAGCGCACGATCGAAGAGCGCTTTCTGGATTTCTTCTAGCAATTGCACGACGGCTGCGCCGATTCCCTGCTGCGCTACGAACGCCTTGCCTTCTTTTCCGGGACGATCGCGGCGGGCAAGCACTACCGAGCCTTTGGCGACGTCTTTGGGGCCGAGTTCCAGGCGCAGCGGCACGCCGCGCATTTCCCAATCGTTGAATTTGAAGCCGGGGCTGGAGCCTTCGCGCTCGTCGAGCTTCACGCGGATTCCGGCGTGCGCCAATTCCTTGCGCAGCGTGTGGGCGCATTCGAGGACGCTCGACTTCTCCTCGTCTGTCCTGAAAATCGGGACGATCACCAGCTGGATGGGCGCGAGGCGCGGCGGAAAAATCAGTCCCTGATCGTCGCCGTGCACCATGATGATTGCGCCGACGAAGCGGGTGGAGAGGCCCCACGAAGTGGTCCAGCAGTGCTGCAGCACGCCGCCTTTATCCAGGTAGCGAATTTCGAAGGCCTTCGCAAAATTCTGCCCGAGATTGTGCGAAGTGCCGGCTTGCAGTGCTTTACCGTCGCCCATCATCGCTTCGATCGAGAAGGTTTGATCGGCGCCCGCGAACCGCTCGGAATCGGACTTGCGTCCGGGAATTACCGGGACGGCGGCTTCCTTGACCGCGAAATCGGTGTAGATGTCCAGCATCTGGCGCGTTTCGAATTCCGCTTCGGGCAGCGTGGCGTGCGCGGTGTGGCCTTCCTGCCAGAAGAATTCCAGCGTGCGCAAGAATAGCTTCGTACGCAGTTCCCAGCGGACCACGCTGTTCCATTGATTGATCAGCAGCGGCAGGTCGCGGTAGGACTGAATCCACTTCGCATATGAATGGCCGATGATAGTTTCCGAAGTGGGACGAATCACGAGCGGCTCTTCCAGCTCTTCGCCGCCGCCGTGCGTAACCACCGCCAGTTCGGGTGAAAATCCTGCGACGTGCGATTTTTCTTTTTCGATAAAGCTGCGCGGAATCAGCAGCGGGAACGCGGCGTTCACGTGGCCGGTGGCTTTGAAGCGGCTATCGAGCGCCGCAGTGATGTTCTCCCACAACGCCCAGCCATAGGGCCGGACGATCATGCACCCGCGCACCGGGGCGTAGTCAGCCAGTTCGGCTCGCAATACGAGCTGGTTATACCATTCCGAAAAATCTTCCGCGCGACTTGGCAGTTTCTGGTCGGACATGCCTGGGTGGGCTCTTTTCTGCGCCGATTTGTATCGGGCACGCGCACAGTGGCGCGGGCGTCGGCGCGGTAAGCAATCAAGGTTAGGGGAGAGTGTGCGCGAAGTCAATTCTGTGACGAAGTCAAAGGCAGCACTGATGAACGCAGATCAACACTGCTACCGTCCAATGTGATCACCGTAAAAAAGAATGCGACGTTGGCGCGGGTGCGCGAATCTAAGGGTCGAAGCGCACGACAGATGGTAACGATGAACACTGATAACGGTAATGACAGAGCTTTTGCGGAAGCGCGGGGGCTTGCACTGCGCTCGGAAATCGGGTTGCCGGCACGCTAATTCGCTTGCTGGAGGTGGGCTTTTCCGCGTGTGCAAAATGCGAAATCAGTGTACGCTATTTCGCACTGGTTCCCCCGGACTGGTTATCCAAATTCGAAGGAGATTTTTTGAGATGAAGATGCGCCTTGCCCCTTCAGTATCGCTGTTCTGTTTGTGTGTGACGCTGTTCTCCGTTCCGGTAAGTGCGCAAGGCGGTGCGGGAGCAGGCACGTCCTCGACGTCCTCTGGCCAGCAGCAGACGACGCCCCCGGCCCAGCAGCAACCCAGCCAGCCCAAGCTAATGTCTCCGAACGTGGCGAATGTGCAGCCGGGCGAGGTGTACCACCGCCCAACGGAAAAGGAAAAACTGCGCTCCTGGGCTTTCGTTTCGTTCGGGCCTTATGCCTTCGTCGGCTCGGCTGCCGCGGCTGGAGTGCAACAAGCAGACAACGCGGCGCCAGAGTGGGGCCAGGGCGCGGATGCCTACGGCGTGCGCGTGGCCAACAATTTTGGCATCAACCTGGTGACGCAGACGACTCGCTACGGTTTGGCTGCAGTTTTCCACGAAGACACGCTTTTCTACCGCTGCGAGTGCGACGGGTTTGTCCCCCGTTTAAAGCATGCGTTGATTTCGACGATTACTGCGCGCCGAGGCGACGATGGACATCGCGTCTTTTCGTTTGCGTCGCTGGTCGCGCCGTATGCTGGAGGCGAAACCGCGGCGCTGGGTTGGTACCCGAGCCGTTACGACGCGATGGACGGCTTCCGCATCGGCAATTACAACCTGGCCGTGCAGGCGGGGCTGAACGTGGCGCTGGAATTTATTTATGGCGGGCCGCACACGTTTTTGGGCAAGCATCACGTGCCGGTGCTTTCGAACGCAACGGGTTCGCAGCAGCAGTAATCTTTTGATGGAAGCGGTCGCGAAGGTTGCAAGCCCGCCGGTGTCTTCCCTTCGGCGGGCTTTTTTGCTTTAAATTGCCATGGGCGCGGATGCTGCCGGATCTTTAGCGACGATCCGGATGATTGTGACGCCAGGCCCAGTATTCGCGCTGCTCCGGAGGCGGCAACTTGCGAAACTCCCGATACGGCCGATGCGTTTCGACCACCCACTGGCGGTAATAAACGACTTCGTTGTCGTTCCAGACGTGATAATCGTTGTAGTACGGATCGTAGACGCGGACCGTGGCGTGCGAGGCGCAACCGGTCAGCACGACCGGTGAAAGCGCGGCCACACCCAGCAAGAACGCTCCCAACCAACGCGTATTGAATCGCATTTTTATTATGCCTCCCTGAGCTGGTGCGCTAGCGCGCTCGTTCGATTGCAAAGCGCGCAGCGCTCCGATAAACTCTTCTCGAATTTGTAAACACGCTGGCGCAGGCAAAGTTGCTGGCAAGTATCGCGCTGTTGCGAATCCCGGCCGGGTGCCCTGACATGAAACATGAATCTGCAGAATTACTACGCATGAGCCGCTCGCTGGACGAAGTCGATCCGGAGGTCGCTGAAGCGCTGCGCGATGAAGTGCGGCGGCAAGCCACCGGGCTGGAATTGATCGCGTCTGAAAATTTCGTTTCCGAAGCGGTGCTGGAAGCGATGGGCTCGGTCTTCACGAATAAGTACGCGGAAGGCTATCCCGGCAAGCGCTACTATGGTGGCTGCGAGAATGTGGACCGCGTGGAGCGCCTGGCGATCGAACGCGCGAAGCAGCTTTTCGGCGCCGAGCATGCCAACGTGCAGTCGCACTCCGGAACGCAAGCTAACATTTCTGTTTACATGACGGTGCTGGAGCCGGGCGCCACCGTGTTGGGCATGAACCTGGCGCACGGCGGCCACCTGACGCACGGCCACCCGCTGAATTTTTCGGGCAAGACTTACAAATTTGTCGCCTACGGCGTCACGAAGGATAGCGAGACGATCGATTACGGCGAAATCAGGGAGCTGGCGCGCGAGCATCGGCCGAAAATGATTGTGGCCGGAGCGAGCGCTTACGCCCGCATCATTGATTTTCCGCGCATCGCGGAAATCGCTCAGTCGGTGGGAGCGCTATTTTTCGTGGACATGGCGCATATCGCCGGCTTGGTGGCCGCCGGCGTGCATCCTAGCCCAGTGCCCTATGCTGATTTTGTTTCCACCACGACGCACAAGACTTTGCGCGGGCCGCGCGGTGGCCTGGTGCTGTGTCGTGAGAAATACGCGAAGGATCTGGACCGCATTACGTTTCCGGGATTGCAGGGTGGGCCGCTGGAACACATCATCGCGGCGAAGGCCGTGTGTTTGAAGGAAGCTGCCGCGCCGGATTTTCGCGCGTATCAGCAGCAGGTGGTGGCTAACGCGCAGGCGCTCGCTGCGAGATTGAGTGCGCGCGGATTTCGCATCGTGACCGGCGGCACGGACAATCATTTGATGCTGGTGGACATGCACTCGCGCGGGATTACCGGACGCGACGCGGAATTGGCGTTGGAACGCGCCGGCATGACGGTGAACAAGAACGCGATTCCTTTTGATCCGCTGCCGCCGATGAAGGCCGGCGGAATTCGCATCGGCACGCCCGCGGTAACTACTCGCGGAATGCGCGAGCCTGAGATGGAAAAGATCGCGACGTGGATCGCGGAAGTGTTGACGCATCTGAGCGACGCGGCTATCGAACAGCGCGTGCGCTCGGAAGTTGCGTCTTTGGCCGCGCGCTTTCCGCTCTATGCACGGCGCCTCGAAGCTGCCGACGCTGTCGGCGCGCTGCACTCTAAAGTTGCCGGCTAAGCTCGCGCGCGGCGCTCTGAGCTCGTCAGGTTAAAGCTGCGCGCTTCCACCTAGATCGCCGGGCGACACCTCACTTATGAACTGAGCAGGCTCTACGCCGTGGGAACAAGAATTTCGGTGATCAGTTTCTCCTCAGGCGTGTTCCTGGGATCAGTGACGTAATTTTCAATGCCGAAGTCGTCGCGTAGCGGGATCTTTGTCTCGGCGACGATCTGAAAAACACGGCCGCAGGCTTCGGGCAGGTTCGAGTAAGGTCCGGTCAGCACAAAACGGCTGTACTTGCCGCCCTTGAATTTTTCGTAGGCCAGACTCTCGGGTAAATCCTTCGGGGCTGCGGTCAGCGCGACGCCGGCGCGATAGACCTGCGGCGCGACTTTGTAGAGGCTCATGTATCCGGTGATTTTGTTTTGCTCCAGGACCTTGGCAATTAACTGATGCATCCGCTGCCAGGCTTGCGGGGCGGTACTTTGGAACGGTCCAACTTTCTCGATGAAAACGTAGTGTGTTTCAGGCCAGTTCATCACTTCCGGTACTTCCGTGAGTTGCAAACCGCGGCCTGTTGCACTGGACATGATGTTTTCTCCTTGTGACTTGGGTTGAACGAAAAGCAATTCTATGTAGCGGCGCAGGTGATCGATACAGTCGGCGGCGACGGCTGGGCCGCCTTTTGCTTTCGCCAGGATGAATGCGCCTTGAATCACCGCTTGGGTGTAAAGCGCGAGACTGCGCGCGCTCCAATCCCCTTTAACTTTGTACTTGCTCATGCATTCGGCGATGTCTGCTTCGAGCGTTGTGGCGTGATCGCTGATGCTTTTGTCGCATGCTGCGCGAATGGCTGGATGCGTCTGGTAGACTTCCTGAACCATGGTGCCGACCAGGCAGGTGAACTCGGGCAATTCGCCTTGCAGGATCGCTTTGCGGAAGTCCACGTACGCCAAAAGGCGGTTCAGGGGGTCGGGCAGCGCTTGATAGGGCGCCGCTTCGAACACGGCACTGGTCCTAGTTCCCCAATACTCCGCTACCGCGAGCGCCAGGGCTTCTTTGGTGTCGAAATGATGGAAGAAGCTGCCTTTGGTGAGTTGAGCCGCCTCGCAGATGTCTTCAACGCGGGTGGCGGTGTAGCCCTTGTAGCGGATGACGTGGAGAGCCGCGTCGAGGAACTTGGTCTTGGATGGGTGTCCATTGTTATTCATAGGATTGCTAATTTTGAGCTCACACGATACCAACTAGTCGGTATGTCGTCAAGCGTCCGCTTCAGCTCTAGCTAGGCTCGCAGAGACAGGCTGGCTGTCATGGCGTCGCTCGCGCCGGGCCCGCGTTCCGGGCGCAAAGTTCCAAATCAATACATGGGTGCCGTCGCGGGACAACTGTGCGATTGCTCCGTCGCCAGCAACCCTGTTTCGCGCCCTAACTCGTTCCAGTGCCACGCTTCGGCACTCACCCCAACACCGCTTTTGGAAGCGAATTTGCGAGTGCATCCTAGTGGAGGAAACGCCCATCATGAGCACCAGCCCGGCCGTGGAGGCAGTCGCCTGGCCACATACTCTGGAAGCCGCCAGAGATGAGGCGCGCCTGATTCAGGATTCCCTGCTGCCACGCGGCACTTTGCGGGGAGATGCATTCGAGATCGCGTTCCGTTTCGCGCCGCTGGGTGAAGTGGGCGGCGACTTCGCTGATTTTTTTTTAACCTGCCCAACGGATTGGTGGGAATGTACATGGGCGACGTCGTCGGCAAGGGGTTGACCGCTGCGATGTACGCTTCGCCGGTGATGGGCACGATCCGCGGAATCAACAAGACCGGGGAAGACACCGCCGCGGTGCTGGGCCTGCTGAACAAACGGCTGCGTGCGCGCCCGGTGCCCGGGCGTTATAGCTCCATGATTTACGCGCTGTTCAATCTGGCCTCGGGCGTGCTGACTTTTTCGAATGCGGGTATTCCGTTTCCACTGCTGGTCTCGACCGATGGCTGCCGCTCGTTGGGTGAAGGTGGCTTTCCTTCGGGCATGTTTTCCGACGCTGCCTACAAGATCCACAGCGTGCAACCGGCGCCAGGCGACGCCGTGCTGTTTGCCACCGACGGCCTGCACGAAATGCGCAACGAAGGGAACGAGGACCTGAGCTGGGGCAGGCTGGAAGAAATTTGGAAGCAATGCGGCTGCAAATCCGCGGACGACTGTCTGGACTTTCTGTTCGACGAGGTGCGCGCATTTTCCGGCAGCGCATGTAGTCACGATGACATCACGGCCATCGTGCTGAAAGTGCCCGCGTAGCGACGGTCCGCAAACCGCCGGCACCGATCACCGCGGCAAAATGGCGCACGGAAGTGCGCCGCTACAAAACCGTTTGGCTCTCAAACTGTAGATATGCGCAGCTCCGACACTTCGCCATCGCGGATCGAGAATGCGCGCACTGGATTTTCCACATCTGGCTGCGGCGAAATGATGAAATACGCGGCGCCTGGATAGTAGGCGCGCGCGATATCAGTGCGCGAGGGCTGGTTCGCACCGTGCGGATGGGAATGATAAATTCCCAGCAACTGCAATCCGGTGCTGCGAATCTCTCGCATCAGCTGAAATAGTTCCGCCGGCGCAATCTCGTATTGCGTCGCGGGATCGCCGGCGATGTTGTGCGCGTGCAAGACGAGGGTAATCACGCCGTCGCGACCCGCCAGCAGCCCGCAACGTTCATGCTCAGGCGCACCCTGCGCATGCGCCTGAAGCGCAAAAAGCACGGCGTCCTGAACCCGAATCCCACTTGGCACGAGGACCAGTCTATATCGCGGCAACTCAAAACGGAAAAGGTCCTGGCATGCGAAAGCAGCTACTTCGACTGGGGGAGGCAATTCAAAGAAAACTCGATCACTCCATGCACCTCGCGGAGTGAAGTCTCGGGCAACTTCCAGCTGCTGGAGGCATTCTTCACTGCTGACGGAAGGAGCAGCGGACCGCCGCCAAATGAAAGATTCGTCACGCTTCCCGTCGAATCAACGAGCATGGTGAAGGAAGCCGAGCCCTCGACATGTGGGCTAACTTCGCAATGGGAGGATACTTTGGCGCAACTAAGGCGTTTGGCTCGACGGGTGTGCTGCTGACGAGCCGGATCGCGGGAGTTGGCGGATGAACCTGCGCGGAATGATACAGGTCCGACGGTTTGTCGGGCGCTCCGCGGAACAACCCATCGTATTTGCCAGAACGCAGGCTTTCCAGCATCGTCGGATCCGCGTCCTGCGGCAAAAGCTGATCGCCCTCGCCCACAGGAAACATCGGTCTGGCCATCACGCCGGGACCAACCGCTGCGTCCGAACGCCGCCACAGCTGCATCGTCCATGGGGTGTGTTTGGGAGGGTTCGCCGAGTGATCGAACATATCTTTATCGAGAATGTCTGAACGGATCACTCGGGTTTGACTTCCGCACTCAACCTCTATCGCGACGTCTGCGCCGCTGAATACCAGACAGTTCTTGCACCGCCTCAGTTCGCGGTGCACCTCCTTCTCGGGAATCGCGCATGGGTTTGTGGGCCCCAATTAGTGAAGCAAGCGATTCGTTTATGGCTGCGGATGCCACTTCCAGCTTCGCTTGCCGTGTGCATGAGTCAAGGGGCGGTGTGAGCGTAATCCTTTCGATGGAAGTACCGTTCACGGTGGGATGGACTACGAATAATTCGTAATCGTCCGAAGGCGGGCCAAAATCGCAGAACGTTCGGTGTCCGATTTCAAATTGATCGGGCGGGGGCGAGGCTGCGCTAGGCGTCTGACCAAATGCTGCGCTGCCCGAAATAAGCAGAGCGCAGAAAATTACGCCGTGTCGCATAAACGCATACGACTACCGTCTTTATTGATGCTGCGGGGCTGCCGCAGCGTATCGCGCCGCAAAACCGATGCCGTAGGGGCGGTTCGCGAACCGTCCCTACGGTTTGGAGATTGCTACGCTTTTTGTGCTTGGCGGCGCAGAAACGTTGGAACGTCCAGGTCGTCGGCTGGGACTTCGCTTCTTACGTCGGCGACGTTACGGGCGACCTGCTGCACCACGTTCGTTTGTTGTGGCGCGATGTTGCCGGCGGCGGGTTGCTCGCGCGAAGCTTTCCATGTCTTCGGCAGATAGGACGGTTTCTGTTGCGATTTGCGGCCGGCTACATCGCGGAAGCCCGCGGCGATCACGGTGATTTTCACGGACTCCTTCATCGCGTCGTCCATCACGGCGCCGAAAATAATGTTGGCATTTTCGTGCGCGGCTTTCTGGATGATGGAAGAAGCTTCGTGCACTTCCTGCAAGCTGAGGCTGGAGGAGCCGGTGATATTGATCAAAATTCCCTGCGCGCCCTGAATGCAATTGTCTTCGAGCAGCGGGCTATTGATGGCGCGATTCGCGGCGTCAATGGCGCGATTCGAGCCGGAAGCGACGGCGGTGCCCATCACCGCATAACCCTGGCCGGACATAATCGTTTTCACGTCGGCAAAATCGCGATTGATGATGCCCGGAATGGTGATGATGTCCGAGATGCCCTGCACGGCCTGGCGCAAAATATCGTCGGCGATGCGGAACGCTTCGAAGAAGCTGGTACCGTGCTCGACGCAATCCATCAGCCGTTCGTTGGGGATGACGATGACCGTGTCCACGCAGCCGATCAGCTCGGCGAGTGCCTGTTCGGCCTGCTCCATGCGGCGCTTGCCTTCGAACGCGAACGGTTTGGTGGCGACGGCGACGGTGAGCGCGCCGAGTTCGCTGGCGAGATTGGCGACGACGGGTGCGGCGCCACTGCCGGTGCCGCCGCCCAGGCCTGCGGTGACGAACACCATGTCCGCGCCGTCGAGCGCTTCGAGAATTTTTTCGGTGTCCTCGAGCGCGGCTTTGCGGCCAACCTCAGGATTCGCGCCCGCGCCGAGTCCTTTAGTGAGCTTCGCGCCGAGTTGAAGTTTTACGGGCGCTTGCGAAAGTTTCAGCGCCTGCAAATCGGTGTTCGCCGCGATGAATTCCACGCCTTCCACTTTCGCGCGGATCATGCGGTTGACGGCGTTGGAACCGCCGCCGCCCACGCCGATGACTTTGATTCTTGCCCCGTTGGTTGCTTCTTCCGCGAACGACACTCGCATTGCCGATTCTTTTTGCGCCATGCTTCCTCCCCAGTCTTTTCCCAATTTCGTTTTTTGAATCTCCTTCGTGTTACGCCCCTGCAAACATGCTTTTCAACTTGCCCACCCAGCCGCTGGGACGCGATCCGCCGGCGCGCCGCGTACGCGCGCCGTACAGTACGAGTCCAACGGCCGTTGCATACTCGGGCTGGGAAACTTCTTCGCTCATTCCGGCGAGTCCGCGCGGAGACGCGACGCGCACCGGAAGATTGAAAATTCGCTCTGCCAGTTCGCACAGGCCGCGCAATTGCGCGCCGCCGCCGGTGAGCACGATGCCCGCGGGGATCATGCCTTCGCCGCCTCCGCGGCGGAGTTCGTCGCGGACTAACATTAATAGTTCATGCGCGCGTGGCTCAACAATCTCGGAGAGCATGCGCGAGAACACAGTGCGCGGCGGACGGTCGCCCACGCTTGCGATTTCGATGGCGGCGTCTTCTTTCAGCAGTTCGCGCAACGCGCAGGCGTGCAGGCGCTTGATTTTTTCCGCTTCGCTGCTCGGCGTGCGCAGGCCGACCGCGAGATCGTTGGTGAAATGATCGCCGCCGACCGGTACTGCCGCGGTGTGGCGGACCACGCCGCCGGCGAAGGCCACCATTTCCGTGGTGCCGCCGCCGATATCGAGCAGGCACGCGCCGAGTTCGCGCTCGTCCTGCGTGAGGCAGGCTTCGGCGGAGGCGAGCGGCTCGAGAACCGTGTCGTCCACGCGCACGCCGGCGCGGTTCACAGCTGTGACGATATTTTGCGTGGCGGTGCCGGAGGTGGTGACGATGTGCACGTTTGCTTCCAGGCGCTGGCCGACCATGCCGATGGCGTCGCGAACATTATCTTGCGCGTCGAGCGAAAATTCCTGGGGGAGGACGTGCAGGACTTCGCGGTCTTCGGGTAATTGCACGCCGCGGGCAGCCTCGATGGCGCGGCGCACGTCGTCGCGCTGCACATCGCGCGGGCGCGAACCTACCGTGATGCCGCCGCGGCTATTGACGCCGCGCACGTGAGTGCCGGCGACGCCGATCAGCGCGGATTCCACAGGGACGCCTGTGAGCGCTTCGGCTTCTTCGACCGCGCGGCGAATCGAGCTGACCGCGAGATCGAGGTTGACGATTTGGCCTTTGCGCCAGCCTTTCGATTCCGCCGCGCCCAGCGCTGCGAATTTCAAGCTGCCGTCTTCGTCCAGTTCGCCGATCAGCGCGCAGGTTTTTGTGCTGCCGATGTCCAGCGCTACGATGTGCCGTTCCTTCTTCGTCAAATCAGGTGCTCCTTAATGACCGCGCGCCACGCCGATTCTGTCGCGCCTCTTTCGAAGAAAACCGAAAAACAAAAACTGCCCGCCTAAAAAACAGGCGGCCGTTACAACGTCAACTGCAAAGGCCACTGCCCTTCGATGCGGCACTGCCGCATCTCAGGATGAATCGCCCTGCGGGGCGATTCACAAATTCAACCGCTACTGCCAATGCAACTGCGAAGAGCCGGCGGGACGCCGGCGCTACGCTATTGTTGCTGCTGTGCGTTTGCGTGCCTCGCCGATCCCTTGGTCGCGCCGTGCTGCACGGCGCTCGTCTTCGCCGCTGTTGTTTTTGCCGACGCTGTCTTTGCCGGCGCCGTTTTCGCCGATGCTGACTTCGTTGGTTTCGCTGCTTTCGGCGGCGCAGCTGCCTTCACGGGCGCCGCTGGCTTTCCCGGTGCAACCGGATGCGGCGCGGTCAACTTCGGCGCGATCGGGGTGATCGGCGGAGGATCTTTCTTCAGCGCTAGTAGAGTGCGGTCTGGATTCACCACCGCTTCGCCGCTGAAGCGCAGGTCCACGGATTCGACGCGGCCTGCTGCGGCGCGCCATTGGCCGATATCGTTCAGCACCGTTAGATATTTGGACTGGAAATCGCTGTCACCAAAGTGCACTACGATCGGCGCGTCGGCATCGCCCCAGGCGTCGTTTGCGGCGGCGCCGGCGGATGTATTTACCACCTGCAATCCGGAAATCGTGGCGCGCAGGTCTTTCGCTTCGGTGAGGTCCACTTCACTGACCTGGTCCATCGCGCCGGCGCGCGCGGATTCTACCTGCTGCGAGAATCCGGCGAACATCTGCATGCGCAGCTCGCGATCTTCGATAGGCATATCCGCGCCGATGCCGGTGATCACCGGAAAATGGAAATTGGCTTTCAGGGGACGATCCAGGATCACGCCGTGGACGTCGACGAGTGCCAAGTTGTTACCGTCGCGCAGAAAGGCGATCGGCGTACGCTCGGCGATTTCGACTTCGATGCGATTCGGCAGCGCGCGACGCACGGTGGCCTGCTCGACCCACGGAATGGTTTCGAGCTGGCGGCGGCGTTCGTTTAATGGGATGCGCAGAACGCTGCGATTGCGATCGGCCGCGAAAATTTCCAGCACTCGCCCGCGCGGAACATACTGGTTGCCTGCGACTTGCACTTGATCGGAGTGAATCAGCGCCATTTCCGGCGAGACCAGCAGGTAACGACCGAGCGCGTAACTCGTCGCCGCGGCTGCAAGGGCGATCACACCCCAAAACGTGACGCGCAGGTACGTCTTCCAGGCTTTCTTGCCGAACTTGCGCCGCTTGATTTCCAGCGGCCTTTGCCGCCGCAGATACTTCGGCTCTTCGTCGGCCAGAACTTCCTGGGGGTAAGCGTCCGCGTCCATGGCTCTCAATTTTTCCAGAAAATTACCTCGTTATCGAGCTCGACGCCGTAGCTGACGCGCACGCGCTCGCGCACTTCGTCAATCAGGCGCAGCATGTCCGCACAGCTGGCGTTCGCGACGTTCACGAAAAAATTCGCGTGGCGGTCGCTGACCATCGCGTCGCCCACGCGGTGGCCCTTCAAGCCGAGCTCGTCAATCATGCGCCCCGCCGACCCGCCCGGCGGATTCTTGAAAATACAGCCGGCGCTTTTCTGGTTCAGCGGCTGGCTGGCGCGGCGCTTCTCGTTGCAGACTTTTATCAGCGCCAGAATTTCCTTGAACGGCTTGGATGGCAGCTCCAGCTTCACCCGCAGCATTACATCCTCGACCGCGAAAGAAGTATGGCGGTAATCGAAACGAATGTCATCTCCGCGCAAAATTTCCAGTTTGCCGGTGGACGCGCGGTAGAGCTCCACTTCGCGTACGTAAGAGCCGATTTGCGTGCCGTATGCGCCGGCATTCATGCGCAGCGCGCCGCCCACGCTGCCGGGAACTCCGATCAGGCCTTCCATGCCGCCCAAATCGCGCTTCGCGCAAAACGTGACCATGCCACCGAGGTCCGCGGCCGCGTCCACGTAGGCAGCGTTGCCCTCGACGCGCATTCCGGGTTGCGACGTTGGGAGATGCAGGACGACGTAGGGCAGCTCGTCATCGGCGATCAGCACGTTGGTGCCGCCGCCGAGAAAGCGATGCGGAATATTTTCGTTCGCGAGCAAGTGCATCACGTCCGGAATCGTTTCAGACTTGCGCAGCAGCAACTGGTCGGTGGTGCCGCCGATGCCGAGTGATGTTTTTTCGCTGAGCGGGACGCTCGGGCGCAGTTCCACGCCGAATTCTTTCAGGCGCGCCGCAAGTGTGTCGCTAATCCGCATCTGCCCTAATCCACCACCGTCGTCGAAACTTTCGAGCCCAATAACATTGCGAGTTGATCGAGCGCGCGGCCCACGCTGCCTGCTCCGATCGTCAATACCGCGTCGTGCGGGCGCGCTTCGCGTAGCAGATATTCGATCGCGGCCTGCATGGTGCTGGTGAAGACTACGTTTTTGTGCCCGGCGCCGCGAATTGCTTCGGCCAACTTCTCTCCAGTGATGTCCGGGATGGGTTCTTCGCCCGCGGCGTAAATGTCGGTCATCACTAAAATGTCCGCCTCGTTGAACGAGCGCCTGAAATCTTCCCAGAGATGTTGCGTGCGGGTGTAGCGATGCGGCTGGAAGAGCACCAGCAGGCGTTGATAATCGCAGCCGCGCGCTGCAGCGAGCGTGGCGCGAATTTCCGCGGGATGATGGCCGTAGTCGTCTATTAGGGTTACGCCGTTGAACTTGCCTTTGATCTCAAAGCGACGGCCGACACCGGAAAATTTCGAAAGGCCCGCGCGGATCAGGTCCGCCGGAACATTCAGCGAGAGCGCGACGGCTGCAGCCGCGGCAGCGTTACTCACATTGTGAATTCCTGGAGGTGAGGGAAGATTGAAAACTCCTAAATCATCGCCGTGGTATTTCAGCCGGAATTCGCTGGCAAGGCCGCGCAGCTTCACGTCGCCGATCACCAGGTCGGCCTGGCTGGAAGTGCCGTAGGTGATCACCGGGCGCTTCACGCGCGGCAGAATGGCCTGCACGTTGGGCTCGTCGAGACACAAAATCACCGTACCGTAAAATGGCACGCGATTGACGAACTGCAGGAACACATCCTGAATTTCCTCGAGCGAGTGGTAATGATCCAGATGCTCGCGGTCTATCGTGGTGACGAGGGCAACCACCGGCGCGAGCAGCAGGAATGAGCGGTCACTTTCGTCCGCTTCGACGACCATGTATTCGCTCTGGCCCACGCGCGCGTTTGAGCCAGCATGATTCACGCGACCACCGACGACGAAGGTGGGATCGAGACCGGCAGCCGCGAGAACGGCGGCGACCATCGAAGTCGTTGTCGTTTTTCCGTGCGCGCCCGCCACTGCGATGCCATATTTCAGGCGCATCAGTTCCGCCAGCATTTCCGCGCGCGGAATCACCGGAATCTTCAGCAGATGCGCTTCGACGACTTCAACATTATCAGTGCGCACCGCCGAGGAAATCACCACGACGTGCGCGCCGTGCACGTTTTCTGCGTGATGGCCTTCGAAAATGCTGGCGCCGAGCTTGCGCAGCCGCTCGGTCACCGGAGTCTGCTTCAAATCCGAACCGGAAACCGCGTAGCCGCTGGAAAGCAGCACTTCGGCGATGCCGGACATGCCGCAGCCGCCGATGCCGACCAGATGAATACGTTGAAAATTGCGAAAAGGAACGTTCATGCGCGCACCAGCCCTTCGAGCAGGTCCACAATATCTCTCACGGCGCTCGGACGAGCCAAACGCCGCGCCTGCTCTTCCATTTCCGTGATTCTCCGGGGCTGGTCCAGGAGGGTGAAAATTTCTTTCGTCAAACGATCGGGCGTCAGATCTTCCTGTGGCAGCAGGCGGGCGGCGCCTGCGTTCTGCATGGCCTCGGCGTTGCGCGTCTGATGCGCGTCGGTGGCGGCGCCGAAGGGGATGAAGATGGCGGCACGACCGGCGGCGGCAACTTCGGCCGTCGTGATCGCGCCCGAACGGCAGAGAATCAAATCCGCCTGGGCGAAACGCTCCGCCATATTCTCGATGAAGGGCACAACCTCCGCTCGGAATTCGCGTCGCGCATAAGCCACGCGCACAGCATTATAGTCGCGTTCTCCGGTCTGATGCACGATGAAAAGCTGGTTTTTTCGAGGCGCGAGAAGGTCGAGTGAATCAACTACGGCACGATTGATGGGCAGAGCGCCGCGGCTGCCGCCGGTGATGAGAAGGGTGAACGGTTCGCGATGCTCTTTGCGCGCGATGCAGAAAAATTCGTGGCGCACGGGAATGCCTGTCGCCACCGCTCTTTCGCCAAAACGCTTGGCGGTTTCCACGAAACCGCAGGCCACGCGGTTCGCGAGGCTGGCGAGGACGCGATTGGTGAAGCCCGGCTCGACGTTCGGCTCGAAAATCATGCATGGGATGCCGTGCAAGCGCGCGGCGAGGATCATGGGGCCGGAGGCGTAGCCGCCTACGCCGAACGCCACGTTGAAATTGTGCCGCTGCACGATCTTTTCCGAATCCCACAAGCCCGCGGGAAGCTTCGCGAGGTTGCGCGCGAGTTTTGCGCCGCCCATGCCTTTCAGGCCGGCTGCGCGAATCGTTTCAAGCGGCAGGTCGGCCTGCGGCACGAGGCGCGCTTCCATTCCCGCTTGGGTTCCCACGAGCACGACGCTTCGCGCTCCCTCCGGCTCGCGCAGGAGCCATTCTCGCGCGACGGCGATGGCGGGAAAAACGTGGCCGCCGGTGCCGCCGCCTGCGATCAGCAGACTTCCTGCTTTCGCGCCCTTTGCCACGAGGCGTTCGGCCGCCGCGTCGCGCGCGGCGGTCCTGGCACTTGCGGTCACGTCTCGTCCGCGTGCTGACTGATGTTCAGGAGCACGCCCGTCGCCAACAGCATGCTGAAAAGGCTCGAGCCGCCGTAGCTGATGAACGGCAGCGGGATTCCCTTCGTCGGCATCAATCCGAGCACGACACTTAGGTTAATCAGCGCCTGGCCGACGACCATCGTCGTGATACCCAGGCCGAGAAACTTGCCGAAATCATCGGGCGCCTTCATCGCGGCGACGAACCCGCGCCAGCCGTATATCGCAAAAAGTCCCAGGACGACTACCGCGCCGATGAATCCGATTTCTTCACAGATGATTGCGTAAATAAAATCGGTGTGCGCTTCGGGCAGAAAGAAAAGTTTCTGGTGGCTTTCCATCAGGCCCACGCCGCTCATTCCTCCGGAGCCGACGGCGATCAACGATTGCAGTAACTGAAAGCCGGCGCCTTTGGGATCGAGTTCAGGATGGCGGAACGCTTCGATGCGCTGCAGGCGGTAGGGCACGCGCACAATCAATAAATAGATAGTGGGGATGGCGGCCAGCACCGTGCCGCCGATATATTGCAACGAAAGGCCGGCGACGAATAGCATGGAAATCGCAATCACCAGGATCATGAACGCGGTGCCCATGTCCGGCTCTTTCACCACCAGCGCGGCCATCATTAGTGTCGCGCCCATCGCGGGAGCCAAAGTGTACAGCGGATCGTTCACGCCGAAATTTCTGGGCAGGCGTCGCAGCTCGAGCAGCCATGCGAGATAAACGATCAGCGCAAGCTTGGCCATTTCCGACGGCTGAAAGCTGAACGGGCCCATGCGGAACCAGCGGTGCGTCTGGTGCGAGCGGTCCAGGAAGAAGACGCAGACCAGCAGCACGAACGTAACTGCGAGGCCGGTGAAGACGACGCGCGGCTGGCGCAGCTTGTGGTAATCCACATTCATCAGCCAGAACATTCCGGCGATTCCCAGCACGACGTAAATCAGCTGGCGCAACAGAAAAATGTAGCCGGCGCCAAATTGTTCGCTGGCGGTCATGGCCGAGGCGCTGAAGACCATTACCGCACCGATCAGGCAGAGCGCGAGCGTCACGCCGAAAAGTTGTTTATCGGGTTGCAGGCTTCGTGGCATCGCTATCCTTTGTCCGCTGACGACGGCTCAGTTGCGGCTGCGCCGGCGGCGCCGCTTGCGAGTTGACCTGCGCGCTGTGTTACGAGCGCTTTGAAACTGCGGCCGCGCTGTTCGTAATTTTCAAATTGATCGAAACTGGAGCAGGCTGGGGCGAGGAGCACTGTGTCGCCGGGTCGCGCCGTTTCGATCGCTAGTTGCATCGCGCGTTCCAGAGTGCCGGCTCGCCGGATTTCGACTGCGCCCTCCAGATCGTTCGCAATCTTCGGCGCGGCCTCGCCAATCAGCAGAGCCAGGCGCGCGCGATCATGCAGTAAGTCGCGCAGCGGCGTGTACGGGCTGCCTTTGTCTTTGCCTCCGAGAATTACTACGAGCGGCCCGGGAAACGCTTCGATGGCCTTCGCGGCGGCATCCACGTTCGTGGCTTTGGAGTCGTTGTAAAACTGCACGCCGGAAATTTCGCCGGCGAATTCGAGGCGATGTTCGACGCCGCTGAAGGATTTCACACCGTTTGCGATGGCGGCCGGAGTGGCTCCTGCGAGATAGGCCGCGGCGCATGCGGCCAGGACATTTTCCACGTTGTGTTCGCCGCGCAGTGGAATCTGGTCGCGTCGCGCCAGCACCGCTTCCGAGCCTTCGTTGCGAAAAATGATTTCGTTGTCGCGCAGGAACGATCCGTTGGCCACTCGTTTCTGGCGACTGAACCAGAAAATGTGCGGCCTCGCAGGCATGCGCTCGGTGACTTCCCGGTCGTCTGCGTTCAGGAGCGCGCTGTCGCGATCTAGCTGATTTTCGAACATGCGCATTTTGGCGTGCGCGTATTCTTCGAATGTGCCGTGGCGATCGAGATGATCGGGCGTGAGATTCAGTATCACGCCAATCTCCGGGCGGAATTTGTCGATCGTTTCGAGCTGAAAGCTGCTGATCTCGGCGACCGTCACTGCCGGGTCGGTGGATCGTTCCACGAGCGCGAGCAGCGGGGTGCCGATATTGCCGCCTACCAGCGTCGGAATGTTCGATGTTTGCAAGATGTGCGCGAGGAGTGCGGTGGTGGTGGTTTTTCCGTTCGAGCCGGTGATCGCTACCAGTTTGCCGCGCAGAAAACGCCAGGCTAGTTCGATTTCGCTCCAGACCGGGATGCCGCGCGCGCGGGCGAGTTCGAGCGGCGGCAGTTTCGCGGGCACGCCTGGGCTCACGACGATCAGGTCCTGCTCGAGGAAACTTGCGTCTACGTGTCCGCCGAGTTCAAGCTTCACTCCGGCGGCGCGCAGTTGCGCGGCTGTCTCGGCAAGCTCGGATTCCGGGCGCTCGTCGGTTGCCGTGACTGCGGCGCCGTAGCCGGCACTGAAGAGCGACGTCACTACGCCCGTGCGCGCCAGGCCTACCACCAGTACGCGCTTGCCCGACAGATCGAAACCGAGTCGCAACGGAGCTCCTTACCTCACCTTCAGATCTGGCGGCGGTCCTTAGACCGCCATCGGTGCTACCTGCGCTACCGCTGGCGCACTGAAGTGCGCCGCTACAACCGCAAAGTCAAAGCGCCCAGCCAAAGCTGGCTGCTACAAAGTCAACACCTGCGCGCTGCAAACGGACGGCACCGGCACAGTCAGCGCAACTTTAAGGTCGTGAGCGAGAAAAGCGCGAAGACTAGCGCTACGATCCAGAAACGCACGATGATTTTCGATTCGCTCCAGCCGAGCAGCTCAAAATGATGATGCAGCGGCGCCATGCGAAAGACGCGCTTGCCGGTGAGCTTGAACGAGCCGACTTGAATGATTACCGAAAGCGCTTCCAGCACAAACACGCCGCCAATCGAGAGCAGCAAAATTTCCTGTTTGATGATCACCGCAACCGTGCCGATAGCGCCGCCGAGCGCGAGCGAGCCTACGTCGCCCATGAACATTTCCGCGGGATGCGCGTTGTACCAAAGGAATCCTAGCGACGCGCCGGCCAGCGAGCCGCAGAAAATTACCAGTTCCCCGGCGTCGGGAATTTTCTGCAGGTCGAGGTAATCGGCGAACTTCGCGTTGCTGGAAAGATAGGTGAGCACGGTGAGCGCCGTGGAAGAAACCAGCACGCAGCCGATGGCGAGGCCGTCGAGCCCGTCCGTCAAATTCACGGCGTTCGAGCAGCCCACAATGACGAGCACCAGAAATAAAACAAAGGGCACATACGCCAGCGGCCAGATGTAAGTGTGATCGAACAGTGAGGAAATCACCAAATTCGGGTGCAGGCGTTTAAAGAACGGTACGCTCAGCTGCGTCGAATAGGCGCCCTGCGTTTGCAAGGAAACCAATGCGACGCCCACGAGCACGCAGGTCATCACCTGCAATGAAAATTTCGCGCGCGGCGTGAGCCCTAGGTTTCTGCGGCGCACTACTTTATTGTAATCGTCCACGAAGCCGATGGTGCCAAAGGCCAGAGTCGCGCCCATCGCCAGTAGCACGTAGGCGTTGCGCAAGTCGGCCCACAGCAACGTGGGAATTATGATCGCGGCAACGATCAGGACGCCGCCCATCGTAGGCGTGCCGGCTTTTTTTTGATGCCCCTTGGGGCCTTCCTCACGGATGTATTGCTTCACCTGCAAATCGCGCAGGCGCTCGATGACCCACGGGCCCATCAGCAGCGAAAGCAGCAGCGCGCTGGTGCTGGCCATCGCCGTACGCACGGTGATGTACCGGAACACGTTCAACGGGCTGAAGTGCGGGCGCAGCAGGTAGACAAATAGATAGTAGAGCATCTAGCGTGGGCCCTTCGGCTGCGCCGCGGCGTGCTCGGTGTTGGCGTTGGCATTGGAGTTCACCTGCGCGCCGCTGCGGGCGTGGCCTGCGTCAATCGCTTCCAGTATTTTTTCCATTTTTACGCCGCGGGAACCTTTCAGCAGCAGCAGGTCGTGCGGCCGGATGAAGCTCGCGACAAATTCTCCGGCTTCCGCGGAGTTCTGGAAAAATTTCGCGCGTTCTGCGGGATGCCCAGCCGCGACGGCCGCGCGCACGAATTCTTCGGCTGGGCCTTGTACGCCGACGATCCAGTCAATCTTGCGCAGGCCCGCGACATGACGACCGCACTCGCGATGCAGGTCGGGCGCGGATTCGCCCAATTCGCGCATCTCACCTGCGGCCAGAATGCGGCGCGAGAAACCGGGCGTCGCGGCGAGCAATTCTGCCAGCGCGTTTAACGCCGTGGGACTTGAGTTGTAGCTGTCGTTGATCACCGTGAACCCTGCTTCGAACTTCACGACTTCGCCGCGCTTGTCAGCCGGCTGCAACTGCGGAAACACGCGTTGCGCATCTGCCGCGTCGACGCCCCACACGCTCGCAGCTGCCAGTGCTGCCACCGCATTCATCACGTTGTGCCGCCCGATCAGCGGGAGCTCGAGCCGCGTGCGCCCCGCGGGAGAAACGAAATCAAATGCGGAGCCGCTGACGCCGCGTTCTTCGATTTTCTCCGCGCGAAATTCCGCGCGCACGGCGCTACGCGCACCCGCACCCCCGCGCGTGCCAGTGCTATCGCCAGCGCCGGTGCTGAACCAGAGCACGCGCCCGCGCGCGACTTCGTCGAATCTCGCCACGCGCTCGTCGTCCGCATTCAAAACGGCGGTCGCATCCGGCCAGGCCAAATTTTCGATCAGCTCGCGCTCAGCCAGTGCAATCTCCTCGATCGAAGCGAAAAATTCCAAATGCTCGACGGCGATCCGCGTGATCACACCCACGTCCGGCGGTGCTATGCGCGCCAGACGTGACAGCTCGCCGCGGTGCGACATGCCCATCTCGATCACCGCCGCGTCATGCTGGTCATCCAATTGCAACAGCGTCAGCGGCAGCCCATATTCATTATTCAAATTTCCCTGGGTCTTCAATACGCGGAACCGCGCGGCCACCAACGCCGCGAAGATTTCCTTGGTGGTGGTTTTTCCCACCGAGCCCGCGACGCCGCCGATTTTTCGGCCCGGCTTCGCCGCGCGCCAGATTGCGCATGCGCGCGAGGCCAGGCGGTGCAGCGCTTCGAGCGTGTCGTCCACGGCAAAAAGTTTTCCGCGGATTTCTTGCGCGCACTGCGCAAATCTTGCGCGCGCCACCACCGCGGCTGCCGCGCCGCTGGCCAAAGCGGCAGCCACGTGATCGTGTCCGTCGTGACTCGGTCCGTGTATGGCGATGAACAGTTCTCCAGGCTGAATCGTGCGAGAATCAATCGAGACGCCGGCCACCCCGGCCAAGGCGTCAAGGCGCGCGGGAACCGCGACACCCAGAGCTTCAGCCACTTGAGCAACGGTCCACCGCATTGCGTCTCCCCTGGACTGGGCTTCACTCTCTAGCCTGGACTCTCGAAAGTGCTCGATTTCGCTGCCGAAATCCGCCGAGCAAATTTTATGACACTCAGGCCCTGCGTTTGCAGCAGCTTGCACTGCGCCATCGGTGCGCGCCTTGGATCGATGGCCGTCTAAAGACCGCCGCTACAAAGGCTTCTTCTTTACGAACCCGCGCCGGTACAAAATGGCTCGGGCTTTTTCGCGATCGTCGAACTCAAAGGTGCGATCGCGCAGGATTTGATAATTCTCATGGCCTTTTCCCGCCAGTAACACGATGTCTCCGGCTTTGGCCTCATCAATTGCGATTTCCAAGGCCGCATCGCGGTCCGGCTCAATGCGGTACTGCGCATTCACTTTCTGCAATCCCACGACCACATCGTTGATAATCAGCAGCGGATCTTCCGTGCGCGGATTGTCGCTGGTGAGAATCACGAGGTCGCTCAACGAGCCCGCCGCTTCGCCCATCGGAGGGCGCGTTGAGCGGTCGCGCTCTCCACCTGCGCCGAACAGCGTGATGATTCTTCCCGCGGGATTCAGCTCGCGCGCTGTAGAAATTAAATTGCGCAAGGCGTCGTCGGCGTGCGCGTAATCCACGACTACGAGGAACGGCTGGCCCTCGTCAATGCGTTCGAAGCGTCCCGGCACTTGCTCGAGATTGGCGATGCCCTCTTCGATTGTTGCGACTGGCACATCGAGCGCGAGCGCCGCGCCGATGGCCGCGAGGATGTTGTAAACATTGATTCGCCCCACCAGCGATGAGCGCACTTCAATTTTCCCCGCCGGAGTCTGCGCCGTAAATTCCAAGCTCGAAAAACTCAGCGCGAATTTCCTGGCGGTCAGGTCGGCGGCTTCGCTCAATCCATAGGTGAGCGTGCGCTTGGCCAGGGCCTGCAGGCGCGACGCGTAGGGATCATCAAGATTAATGACCGCTACGTCGGGCGCGCCTGCGCCGGTACCTGAAAAAAGCAGGCGTTTCGCTTCGAAATATTCCTCGAAAGTCTTGTGAAAATTCAGGTGATCGCGCGTGAGATTCGTGAAAATCGCGACGGTGAAGTGGCAACCCCAGACGCGGTCCATCACCAGCGAATGGGAGCTGACTTCGAGCACCGCAGCCGTGCCACCTGCGCCGCGCACTTCCGCGAACATTTCCTGCAGGTCGAGTGATTCAGGAGTGGTGTTCGTCGCGGTACGGCTGCCGCGCGGCGTCTGGTATCCGGTCGTGCCAATCCGACCGGTCTTCCATCCCGCGGCGTGCAAAATCGAATCCAGAATAAATGTGATGGTGGTCTTGCCGTTGGTGCCTGTGACGCCCGCCAGTTTCAGCGCCTCCGCGGGATGTCCGTAGAAATTCGCAGCCGCGAGTGCCAGAGCTTTGCGCTCGGATCCAGCGGTCATTTCGATCCAGGTCACGTCCTGCGAGATGTGCGCAGGCCGCGGGTTCGGGCTGGCAATTGCCACAGCTCCGCGCGCGAGCGCATCCGCGACAAACTCGTTGCCGTCCGTTTTTGCTCCGGGCATGGCGAAGAACAGCGTATCGGCGGCAACCTTGCGGCTGTCGCATGCGACCGCAACGACGCGCGGCCGCGTGCTGCCCGTGACACGAACGCCTTCAATTCCCGCGATCACTTCGGACAATTCCATTTGCATCCCTACGCGCTTTTTTAGCCGTCGCGTTGCCGATTGCACTTTCGGGCCGCCTTCCACCACGGATTTCAATGCACATTCCTCTGCGAACTCCCCGCGAGCGTCGTTGGTTGCGTCGTCGGCACGGACTGCGTCGTCGCGCGCCCGAAACGCACCGTCACCGTGCTGCCGCGAATCACCCGCGCGCCGGCCTCCGGCGATTGTTCCAATGCAACTCCGCTGCCAAGCAACGAGGGAATCAAGCCGAGCCGCGAACAAGCCTCGGTGACGCCGCGCACGGTTTGTCCCGACAAGTCCGGAACCTCCACCGCATCCTCTTCGCTGAACGCAATGGTCGGCGCCGCGCTATTGGCGTCCTTAGCCGCGAGCTGATCCGCCGCGTGGTTCTTCGTATCCACCACCGCCTGAAAGCGCGCCACATCTTCACGGTTCGCGGCTTCATGATCCGCTGCCGCCTGATTGGAGTCCGCGCGGAATTTATCCTGTCCGGGCACGACTGTCGGAGGGGGCTGCGAATTCTTGGCCGTCTGCAGCCCGTTGGGCGCAGTCATCGGCACATCGTGCGCCACGTCGAGATAGGCCAGCACCTGCTCGGCGATGCGTTTAAAAATCGGGCCGCCCACTTCGCCGCCGTGATGCGCTCCCTCGGGCGAATCCAGCACCACTAAAATCGTGACTGCCGGCTCGTTCACCGGCGCGAAACCGACGAACGAGGCGACGTACTGATTCGGCGAATAACGTCCGGTGTTCGTATCGATCTTCTGCGCCGTTCCCGATTTTCCCGCCGCGGTGTAGCCGTTCAATTGCGCCGGCGTTCCGGTTCCGCTCAACACTACGGTTTCCATCATGCCGCGCAGGGTTGCGGCGGTCTGCGCGTCGGTCACTGCTTGCGGTTCCGCGCGTGCGGGCAACGCCATCGGCACGTCGCCGCGAATTTCCTGGATGATGTGCGGGCGATAGAGCGTGCCGCCGTTGGCTATCGCAGAAATCGCGGAAATAATCTGCACCGGCGTGACGCTGACTTCCTGCCCGATGGCCACCGACCCAATCGAGCTGGCCGTCCAATTCTCCAGCGGACGCAGCAGGCCACGATTTTCTCCGGGCAATTCGATCCCGGTGAGCTGGCCGATTCCGAATTTGCGCATCGTGTCGTAAAACCGCGGCGCACCCAGATTCAACGCGACCTTGATCGAGCCCACGTCGCTGGAATGCGCCAGCACGTCGCGCACGCTGAGCACTCCGAAGGGATGCCAATCATGAATCAAGCGCCCGGCAACCAGGATCGAACCCATCTGGCAATCCACGAGCACATCGGGATTCGTGACATGGTTTTCGATGGCGGAGGTCATGGTAACGACTTTGAAGGTCGAGCCCGGCTCGTAGGCCGCCGTCACGGCGCGGTCCATGCGCACTTCGTCAGAAAATTTCCCGGCATCGTTGGAATCAAACGTCGGACGATTCGCCACGGCGAGCAGCGCGCCGTTCGATGGATCCTGAATCACCACCGTGCCGGTGTGAGCGTGCGATTCCTGCATCGCGCGCGCCAGTTCTTTTTCGGCGATGTACTGGATCGTTTCGTCAATCGTCAGCACCACGCTCGCGCCCGGATCAGCGGCCGATTCGCGGCGATCGTAAAAGCGCCGCTTGCCGTCGGCCATCAGCATCACGCGCCCCGGCCGGCCGCGAATCTGCTTATCGAGCTGGTGCTCGATGCCGCCCATGCCCTTTTCGTCCGTATCCACCCAGCCCAGCACATGCGCCAGCAAATCGTGCTCGGGATAGACACGGCGGTTTTCCTTTTCGAAGAAGACGCCTTTCAAATTCATGTCGTCAATGCGCTCAACGGTTTCCGGCGAAAGCTTCTTCGCCAGACGCACGGGCTTGCTGGCTTCGTTGATTTTTGTTTCCAGGTCGTCCGCGGGCAGATTCAAGACGCGCGAAAGCAGCCGCGCGACCATCTCGGGATCCTTTATATCGGTGGGGTCCGCGAAAACCGAGTCCATGGGAATGCTGACGGCCAGTTCCCGGCCTTTGCGGTCGTAGATCACGCCGCGCATCGGACTGATTTCAAATATGCGCTGTTGCTGATGCTGGGCTTTTGCGAAGTATTCGCTATAGCAGAAGAGCTGGAGGTAACTCAGGCGGGCCAGCACCGCCACCATCCAAATCACCGCCACGACCCAGACCACCAACCAGCGGAGACGCGGGCTGCGCTGCTCCATGGATTCCGCCCTAACTTGCGAGAAACTTTGTCCGGCCATCGTTCACGCCGCTCTGCCGGAATGGGCCCGGAAAACGGACCGCCAGAAAATCTTCAGCCGGATTTTCAGGGCCGCTGTGGCTGGACGACCGCGCGCGCCTCAGCCAACACGGCTTCGCTCGGCCCGTCTGCCGGCATGGCCTGGCCCGGCACGGAAACTGTCAATCCCAATTCGTTGCGCGCGATGCCGTCCACACGGCCCGGCGCCTTCAGGGTCGCTACTTCCACGTGCAATTGCTGATTCAGTTGCGCGGACTGCGCGCGCAACGCGGAAAGATGCTCGACTTCATATTGCAATTGGATGCACGCAAAATGCTGCCAGGCGTAAAACAGCAGGCACGCTGCCATCGCGCCACCGGCCGCCACCCGCCGCCAGAAATCCTGCAAGCGCGCCGGCGCCATGGATCGCACCAGCCGCGAATTATCGATCCTCTTCACTGTGTGGTATTCGGTCATCAGCAAACTTGCGGCGCCGTACGTTCCCCGTCGAAACGAGTCTCCGCCGTCGCCACCCTCTCGATTACGCGCAGCTTCGCGCTCCGCGCCCGCGGATTACTTGCGATTTCCGCGTCGCCGGGCTGGATTACTTTCTTGGTGAGTATGCGAAATCCCTCGTGCGAGAGCCGCTGGAACGCATGCTTCACAACGCGGTCCTCTAGCGAGTGATAACTGAGGACAATCAACCGTCCTCCCAGATTCAAAGTGGCAGGGGTACGCGAAAGAAACTGCCCGAGTTCCTCCTCTTCTCGATTCACCGCTGTCCGCAGCGCCAGAAACGTTTTTGTCGCGGGATGCAGTCTCTGCCTTCCCCTTGCTTTTCGTCCCCCTGCCACAACCGTTGCCAGGTGTTCGGTGTCGCGTATGGGCCGCGCCCGTACGATCGCCCTGGCGATTCTGCGTGAATCTCTCTCCTCGGCGTTCTGGTAGAGGAGATCGGCCAGCTCTTTCTCCGGCCACTGATTCACAATTTCGTCCGCTGTCAGCGGGTTATCCGGATTCATGCGCATGTCGAGAGGTCCGGCCCAGCGGAAAGAAAATCCGCGTTCAGGGCTGTCCAGCTCGAGGCTTGAAATCCCCAGATCGGCGATGATGCCGTCGAACGGCGGCAATTGATTCGCTGCCGCCACTTCGCCGATCTTCGAGAATTCCACGTGCACCAGAATCACCTGCCGCTCGTGCGGCCCCAACCGCTCCCGCGCGATTTGCAACGCTCGCGGGTCGCGATCCAAACCCAAAACTCGTCCGGTGGTCAGCCGCTTGGCGATCTCCAAAATATGACCGCCCGTGCCGACCGTCGCATCCGCATACGTCCCTTCAGGCCGGATACGCAACCAGTCCAGAATCTCTGCCGACAGAACCGGCGTATGCAGTACGGTCAAAACTTAAATGCCCAGATCGTCCAGTGCCTTTTCGTCTTCCGCCGTCATCGGATTACGGCTCATTTGGTCCAGGAACCGGCTGTGATTCCAGACTTCCAGGAACGTCAACTGCCCCTGAACGTCCACTTCGCCCTTCATTTCCGCCGATTCTCTGAGTACGGGTGGAATCAGAATGCGCCCCGAACCATCCACCTCGACCACTTGACCGTAATAATTCGTGCGCGATAGAAATTTTTGTTTCGCCGCGTGGTGCGTAGAAAGCTTCGCCAGCTTCTTTTCGATTTCTTCCCAGGCTTTTATGGGATAGATGGTGGCGCGATCGCCCTTCGTCGAAGTTATGTAGAACTTCGTGCCGCTCTTGCGCAGTTCGGCCAGAAAGTCGGCGGGAATCTTCAGCCGGCCTTTCTCGTCCACCGTCGCTAGATAGTTGCCCCGCAGCATGAAAGCCCTCGAACAGCCTGCCCGGCGTGTGCATCGTTAAAATCACTCGCTGGTTCGCCCCTGCTGTCGTGTTCCGATATAAAAAAGTGCTTGAATCTGAGTTCGCCACTGCTTGCTGCTGGGATCGCCGATTGCTTCCAGGGCCCCACTGCCCTACACTCGCTGCCAAGTTCTACCACTCTGCGCCACTTCTTCCCACTTTGTGCCCTGATTGTAGATAGCTTCGCAAACATGTCAAGCGGAATTGTTCTGGAAATGGAAAATAGTTGTGGATTTTCGGAGGCGCGGCGCGTTTCTTGTGGTCGCCGCAACGCAAACCACAATTACTAGGGGCAGCGCAAGAATCCATTCATAGCGCTAGTCCCCGCGTTGCAGAAAAAAGTCCAAAATGTTTTGTAACAGTTAACATCCGCGAGAAAAATTTCAAACTCAACCTTGACGTCGCTCTTCTTCGCCGTTCGATCCGTTCGGGGTGTGTTTCGAGGCGTAGCTCAGACATCTGCGCGGTAACTTTGCGCGGCGGTGCGGCGGAGACGCGCTGGGAGGCGTGCTATGGAGCGCTGAAGTGCAATTTCGGATGACCGGATGCGGTAGTCGTCCAGTGCTGGACGAAGCGCCAGACGACGCGCCAGGCGAATGCGCGCGTCGTCTGGCTCGAAAGATCCGTTCCCTCTAGGAAAGTTGCAGGGTCTTGTTGACGTCGCTCATGATCGCGGCGGCGGTTGGCTCGGTGAGGCCGCCGGCTAGAGTGGTCGGCACGCCGCGCGCTTCGGCGTCCACGCGATAGGAGATGGGGCCGAGCTTGCTGACGGCCCAGTTCATCCCGGCGACGACGTTTTGCTGGCCGCTGTTGGGGTGGCCGTCGGCTACGATGATCACATCGCCGGCCGCTTGCAGCACGTGGTTGCGAAGGATTACGCGGTGAATGGCGTCCTTCGGGATGGTGTTTCCGTTCACCTCGATGCCGTTCTTCGAGACGCGGAATTTCGCGGGCGTGCGGTAGAGCGTAGCTTGCTTCGAATGCATCAGCAAGTACATCGCGCCGTAGACGAAGCCGGCGGCAAGCACCCCGTAGAGAAAGCCCGTCGCAAGCGCAATCAACACCAGCAGACCGCCGGGGATCGCCACCAGCAGCCACGGAGCGGGCACGGGCTCCGGAGTCGTCGAGATTTCCGTCGCGTCGCCCATTTGTTGCGATTCATATCCTGGCATATCGTTCCTCCTCCTTGTACCTGGTTCACTTGAAGTCCTTGGAATTTGCGCAGTGGCCGTTCCGATCCCCGAAAACGATGTCGCCGCCCATAAGCAACGCGAAAAGCCCTGGCGCCAGGGAGACGCCGGTACGCTTTGCACCCGCCGGGCCTTTCAGCCGCGGACATTCACTACGCTATGCGTCAAAGGGGGAAGGAAACCGTCATCGCGCGTTCACATCTCGGGAGATGTGGCACTGTAGCGGGCCTGTTCCCCGTCACGGCTGAACTGGTCGCTCAACAACGCGCGCAACTAGCCGGCGGGCGAGAGTGTTCGGTAACTCTCACGTCATCGCGCACATACAAATGCACGCCTGTACTATTGCCCGGGTAGGGGGCTGTACCAATACTGAACCCATCTCTGTAGACACGGCGGGATTTCGTGGAAGATCAAGCAAATGTCCGGATGACTGCGGCACGCGCCTTCGTGCGCAGCCTTAACATCCTGCTGAAGTTCGCCAAGATGTATGACTTCGGGCATCCGCGAACCACGACGCAGTACGAAACGGCGTGGAGTGAGTTGCAGGTAGCCCTCGGACCCAAGGAAGATCAAGCGAGCCTGCTGCTGGCAGTTTCCGGCAACCAACTCCTCCTGGACGGAAAACCACTGGAAGGGGGAGCAGCGGAGAAGAGCTTCGCGCGGCTGTTTTCCAACGCGGGGATAGCCAGCCTTCATTTTTCTCCCAAGGTTACGAAAGCCAGCCTCGCCAAACTCGTAAAGGCCTTCCCGACAGGATCAGGCATGAAGGCCGCGCAAGTCGGGGAGCAATTCAAGGTCGCATTGCAAGGCGATCCGCACATCCAGGTGAACGAAGTGTGTTTCGTGGCGGCGGATTCGGCGGTCGCGAAGTCCACGATGGCCGCGCAGTTGGCGGCGCGCTCGTTGGGATTCAGTCCGGAAAGAACGGAAAACTTGTTCAGCGACCCCGAGAAACTGCTGCAACTGATTATGGCGGCTGAGGGCACGAAGCGGTCTGGGAATACCGGAGCGAACGGGGGTGCATCGCGCGGATCCGGTCTCGATCCGCGAAATGCAGTCGCACCGGAAAGTCAAAACTCGGCGATCCAATACGTCAGCCAGGATCCAGGTTTGGTCGTCAGGAACGAAGCGGCGGGCGACTGGCAAAATAGCGGCGCTTCCCCGGGATTCGAATCGAAGGCCGGCGATTATACCAGCTGGAGCGACGGAGCAGGAAGCGGCGATACGGCCGCAAGCGCTCGACCGCTAGGCAGCTTCAAGGGGCCTGGCTCGGAGACGCTGAAGACCGGGCAGATCGCTCTGAAGGCCGGCGAACTGAAAGGGATCTTGCAAGTGCTGGGGCAGCTTGGGCGCGCGAGTGACGGCCCGAAGGGGAAACTGCACACGATCGAAGCGCAGTTGGCGGCGCTGCCGCAGAATGCGGAATTCACGGCCAACCAGGTGCTCGCGACACTCGCGGCGCACGCTCCGACGCAAGCAGCGGATCCCGCGGAACTCTTGAAGCTCGCCGAACACATCGCCGTGCGCTTTGCTCTGGAAAGTTACGAGCGCGGCGACACGAAAGTGAACGCGGTACAGCAGACGCTCAGCGACATGCAACAGGAGCTCGATGTTCTGCGCAAGACGCTCGGCGTCTACGAAGAAAAGATGACCGAAGCGGGGATTGAGCTGCAATCGGAAAACGAAGTGCTGGCGCACCGATTCTGGGGCCAAGTGACGGAAGAGAAGAAGAAGAGCGTGCTGGAATCCGGCGAGGCATGGTGCGTGCCCGCGGCGAAAGTGCGGGATTACGTCGAAGGCCTGCGTCGGAACGGACAAGCCGAAGCCGCGGAAAAGATTTTGCGGAATTACGCGAATTGCATCGCGAGCAATAATCCCGAGCAACGGCGGCACGCCGCCACGGGGCTAATTGAACTCGCGCCGGTGTATGCCAACTCCAGCGAGCAGCTTTTCCTGGACGTGATCCGCCTGGCCGGGCTGCAGTTCGCCGAGACGAGCGATCCAAATTTGCAGAGCGTGGTGGGAGCGGCATTCGTTCGTCTCGCACAAGAAGCGGCGAACAAGCGGGCGTATCCGGTAGTGCAGCATGCCGCGGAAATGACGAGCTTCATCGAATCCGAAAATCCCGGCATGGCCAACAATCTGCGGGCAAGGATCGGCCTCGAGCTCCGCGTACCGGACTTCATCGAAGGAGCGTTGAAAACCGGCGATGTGCCGGAGGAACTGGCAGAACTGTTGCGGCGCATGCCGCTAGCGGCCGTCGAGCACATTGCGGCGCGGTTTGGGCGCGCGTCGCTGGTCGAGGATTCGGAAAGCCTTTTGTGGATGATGGAAGTGCTGGGCCCCGAGGTGATCGAACATTTGCGCGAACGCCTGGAACATGGCGAACCCAGCGCGGCAATCGATACCGTCGGATTGCTCACGCGCATAGACATTGAAAGCGTCGAACGAATCCTGCCGGGACGCGTGAAGGAATGGAAACGCGCCGCGCATGACCGCGTCGTGCGGCAAATCGCCGTCAGCCGCGCGCCAGGGCGCGGACGATTGCTGCTCGACCTGTTTCCGTATGTTGATCCGCTGGTGCGTCCAGCCTTGCTTGATGAGATCGGCATGAGCGGTGAAGCATCGGCTGATATGAGCTTGTTGCGCTTGGTGGAGGGAGACCTGCCGCAGAACGGCAGTGAATATCTGCGGCTGAAAGCCGTCGAAGCGCTGGGCCGGTTGGGAACTTCGCAGGCTGAAGCGGTGCTGCGGAAAGTGGCGGAGGCCCGCAAGACTCTGCGCTGGGCGCACCCTTACGAAATGCGGCTGGCGGCGGTGCAGGCGATGAACAATATCAATCTGGAATGGGTGCAAAGTTTCATTCCGCGCAGCGAACTGAACGTGGCGGATCTAATGATCGAGCCGCTGGCCGCCGATCCGGAATCCCTGACGGTTTGCCAGCGGCGATACGTACGATTCCAGATGGACCCGCCCGTGCCCGGTGAAGCGCTGGCATCGAAGAAGAAATGCAAGATCGCGGTGCGAGCCCTCAGCTTGTCCGGTGGAATGGGCGAACCGCAGCAGATTTTGCATCCCGGAGCTATCGTGGAGTTGCGCTTGAACCCGGGCAGAAAAGCGATCCGGTTCCAAGGAGTCATTCGCAACGCGACTCCGCAGGAGGCGTCCTTCGAGATTGTGGACATCGAATTCGAGGAACGCAGCAAGCTCCGGAAATTGTTGCTGAACTGTGGAAAAGCTCCGCAGCAGGGTGAGAGCGCCCCGCAGCAACAGACCGAACGGCAGACGGTCGTGACTGCGAGCTAGAGTAATTGCCGCGAAAAAAAATCCCCGGTCGGTATGGGGGTACCGGCCGGGGTGAACTTCTGTTGCGTCTGGGTGTTTTGACTCCGGCGTCTGCCAGGGCGCCGGAATGACTGCCACGCACGCCCAATCTAGAGAATCAGCCGGAACAACGCAATAATGTAAAAGCATTACAGCCGGGTGTTGGTAGCGGCGGCGTCTCGCCGGCTCTTTTTCTTATTCGCAGGCCCCGCGCGGATCGCTGATTGCAGGAATATTCCCGGGCTAAGGACCGGAAGGATTGCGCACGGAATCCAGGCCGCGCAACACGGATTGCTCATCCGGGCTCAGGCCGCGCATAAATTGCGGATCGTTCAGGGCGGCCTGCCGGTCCGCCGGGTTCATTTGCTGCAGCGTGTGCAGGCGGCCGGTGACCACCTGCTTGCGGTCCGGCGACATCTGCTGCCACTTCGGCAGCAGCGTTCGCTGCACATATTGCCGCTGATCCGGCGTCATGCGCTGCCACGTCGCAGCGCGATCTTTGAGCGCGCCACGTTCTGTGGGCGACAGATTATTGTACTTCTGCAAATTCTGGCGAATCTGCTGCTGACGCTCCGGGGGCAGGCTCCGGAAGCGTTCGTTATTCTGCAGAAAGTGTTCCTGCTCTTGCGGCGACATTTGCCCGAGGCGCTGCACCCATGGTCCGGGCAATTTCGCTGCGCCCTGTCCGTTTGCGCCCGCGCGTTCATTCGCTGGAGCGCTACTTCCCTGCCCCTGCGCGCCGTTGGCATTCGTTGGCGGACGATAATTATTGCCGCTGGGATGCTGGCCGCCTTGATTCCCGCCCGCGCCACCGCCGCCATTCGGGTGATTCGCATTCCCGCCGGGATTGCCGCCCCGACTGCCACCCTGATTGGCATTCGGGTGCGCTCCAG
Source organism: Acidobacteriota bacterium (assembly GCA_013289715.1). Lineage (GTDB taxonomy): Bacteria > Acidobacteriota > Terriglobia > Acidiferrales > UBA7541 > Palsa-295. Next base: position 49,550 of record JABCZJ010000024.1, read on the forward strand.
AACCTTGTGCGTGGTACTGCGGATGATACTGAGGATGCGGAGGCCGTGCCGCTTGCACACGCTGCGGCCGGAATTGCCGGGCCGGGTACATACCCCGCCCGCCGTAAGGCCGTTGCGCCGACGCAGGCTGCGCGCTCATCAACAGCAGGGGCGCAAGAAGCAGCCCCATCGCTAGCGCGAAAAGTGTCCTGCGATAACGCATTTTCATTTCACCATTATTCAGCTGTTGTGCTTCGCCTTATTCTTCAGTAGCGGGCTGCTGATCGTTCGCCGGATTCACAGGCTGCGCTTGCTGGTCCGCGGGCGCCGCTTCCACCGGCACTTCCGACAGCGCGTCGAACTTGCTCAGCACGTCGTAATTTTCGAGCACGCCCAGATCCTTGATCGCCTCGAAATCCTGCTGCTCGGTGCCCGCCACATTTCCTTCGCGCGGCAGCTTCGCCATCCACACGCTCAAAGCCAGCAGCAGCGCCATCGCAAATGCGAGGCGAGGCTGCGGCACCAGCCAGCCAAGCCAACCGCGCCGCGGCTCTTCCGCGATTCGCGCCCGAATCCGCGCATCGAAACCGAGCGAAGGCTCAACCAGCGGCACTTCGTCCAGCACGCCCCACAGCTTGCGGAAATCTTCCGCGCGCTGGTGGCAGGCGCTGCACGCGGCCAGGTGCTCTTCCACCTCGTGCCGCTCCGCCGAATTCGCCCGGCGATCCAGATAGGCAATCAGTTGCTTGGAAACGTCTTCACACTTCTTCATGATGGCCGTCCTTCCCTTGCGCGATTGGCGACCGACTGAGATACCAGCGGGGCCAGCTGCACGCGCAAGGTCTCGTAAGCGCGAAACAAAAGCGATTTCAGCGCGCTTTCCGAGCATTCCAAAATTTTGGCGATTTCGCCGTAATCCATCTCTTCGTATTTATGCAGCAGTACCGCGACGCGCTGCTTTTCCGGCAGCGCCGCGATGGCGCGGCGGATAAATTCCGAGCGGTCGCGCTCAATCATCTTTTCGTCAATGCGCAATTCGCGCGCCGGCAATTGCAGCGGCGCGGCATCCTCTTCCACCGGCGCGTCAATCGAAACGTCCATCTGCCGGTAGCGATTATCGCGCAGCGAATTCAGAGCCAGGTTCGTCGCGATGCGAAAAAGCCAGGTGGTGAATTTCGCGCTGGGAGAATACTGCTTTCGCGCGCGGTACACGCGCAAAAAAACTTCCTGCGCCAGATCTTCCGCCGTCCCCGTATTGCGGACCATGCGGTAGAGAAAATTGACCAGTGGCGTGCGGTATTTTTGGAGGAGAAGGTTGAAGGACGCTTCGTCTCCCGCCTTCACGTCCAGCATCAATTGGACGTCAGACCTGGTCATGGCCCCCACATTGTATCTAACACCTGCCGTGCCATAAAGTTGCAGGGTTTGGGTGTGTTCCATAGCCGTGCTCTGGCCTCAGTCTATGGAACCCGGTTGACGCCGAAAAGTTGCCTTGGACGGTGGCAGTGGCGCGCGCGACAGTGCGCATCTTACTCTTTTGCCTTCAGCAGGTTAAATCCGACTGGGTATACCTGGAAACTAGAGGTGAAATAGGGCCTTCAGTCCCAGCATGACGGCTACTCCGAGGAATACCAGCAAGGCCATGCCGAACGCCGGCTCGCGGTTCACTTCGGGAATTAGGTCTGAGGCCGCCACATACAGAGTGACTCCCGCGGAGAGCGGCAAGGCATCCTGCACCGTGGTGCGCAGCGCGAACATCAGCGCCATGCCCAGCAACGTGGCGCCGCCGAGAATCACCGACGAAATGAACGCTGCGCGCCGGCTCTGTCCGCTTGCAAGCATCAGCGACGCCACGGTAAAACCCTCGGGCAACTTATGCAGGAAGATCGCGAGGAAAATCAAAATGCCCAGCGAAGTGGAGACCAGCAGGCCCGAAGCGATCGCCACACCATCGAAGAGCGTGTGAATTCCCAGGCCAAGCAGCGCCGCGTAGCTGGCGTGCGCGTGAGAAATCTCTTCCTGGTGAGTTTCTTCACCGAAATGAAAATGCGGCGCGAGCGTGTGTTCGAAAAAATGAACGAGGAAATATCCGCCCAGTACGAGGAGAAAAACGGTGCTGGTGTCGCGGAAGAAGAATGATTCGTGATCGCCGCGCAGCTTCAGCGATTCCGGAATCATCTCCAGCAGCGCCGTCGCCAGCATGAAGCCCGCGCCCAGCGCGATAAAATATTTCAAATACCGCCGCGACCACTGCCCGTGCGCAATCAACGACCCGCCCAGCACATTCGCCCCTGCCGCGGTAACGCCCAGCAGCGCGCCGAAGAGTATGCGCGAGCTTGTCAGCATGAGTGTGAAATACCTCGCAAGCTGCGCGACTGCATCGCCGTTTGCCCTACCATCGTGTGGCCCATGCAGGCGCATTCAAAGAGGTGGGCTTTGCGCGGTTGAAGTCCGGAGCGACTTCGCCGTTTTTGAGCTTCGCCGCGAACAATTTACCCTCATTGCCAAAAACAAGCCTTCCCTGCTGGTCAAAATCGGCGCATGTACCCGTACCCACAAGGAATGATTTCCCTTGCTTGGTTGCGAGCGAGCAAAGCCATTGCTCTCCCGGATCAAAGTATTTTTCTACCCGGAGTTTTGTGCCGCCTTTGGAGACTTGCTTCTCAAACATCGCGGGCTGGATTGTGCGACGTCCATGATCGTCGTATTCGAGATTTTGCAGAAACTTCCACCCGTCTCGCTCCATGCGCGGAACCAGCACCCCGTCGTCTTCGCCCGCTGCGCTGGAGTTGGAACGAACGCGAACGCCGGTCGGAAGATGTCTAGGATGCGGTTCTGAAGCATCGAGGCGGTGGTTGAGGAACCCGTCGCGACTCGTTGTGAAAAGTCCGCCACCGTGCCAGCAATCGCCTTTTGGCCAGAGCGCCAACGCCGTGAGAAACGGCGGCTTGCTGATCGCGGTCCAGGCGCAGGTGTATTCCTTGTCTGATACGGTCTTCTTATTGAATTTGCTGGCGAAGTAAATCAGCAAGGAGCCGTCCGGCGATACATCGGAGCGGCCCGCATAAATATGACCGTGGAACCACTGCCCTGGCTCGAACGAGTCGGTTTTCGTGTCCCATTTGACGATCTGGACCCATTGGCTCGGACCTCGCCGGAAAATGACGCCGATCGGCGCGCGCCGTGCGAGAAGAAATTGCAATCGGCACGGTGCTGGCGCTTTCGATTTCATTCGATCTGCCTCGAGGTCGCGTCATTTATCCCGAATGTCGGAACAAAATCACATCGCCGTCCTGCACGATGTATTCCTTCCCTTCCAGCTTCACTTGCGCCTTCTCGCGGGCGGCTGCAAAACTCTCAGCCTTTACCAAATTTTCCCAGTTCACCACTTCGGCCTTGATGAATCCGCGCTCGATGTCGCTGTGAATCGCGCCCGCGGCTTCCTGCGCGTTCATGCCGCGACGGATGGTCCACGCGCGGCATTCCGGTTCGCCCGCAGTGAGAAATGAAATCAACCCTAGCAGCTGGTAGCTGGCCTGAATCAGGCGGTCGCGGCCGGATTCCTTCAGGCCATACGCGCTCATCATTTCCTTGGCTTCCGCTTCGGGCAATTCCGCGAGTTCGGCTTCGATCTTTCCGCAGAACGGCACGACGGCCGTCTGCGGTTTGGCGCCGAGTTTTTCCAGATGATGCTTCTCGATCACGCGGTCGATGTCCGCCGCTTCGTCATCGCCCAGATTCAACACGTAGAGCATCGGCTTGCGCGTCAGAAATTCGAAGCTGCTCAGCATTTTCAATTCTTCCGGCTTGAATTCCAGTTCGCGCAGCGGTTTTTCGGATTCCAGCGCCGCGCGGCAACGCATCAGCAGCGCCAATTCCGTTTCCAGGATCGTTTCTTTTTTCTTTTTCAGATCTTTTTCCAGGCGTTCCACGCGCTTGGAGGCCTGTTCCAGGTCGTAGAGCATCAATTCGATTTCTACGCTCTCAATATCGCGCAGCGCATCCAGCGAGCCCCCTTCGTGCGGCACCGCGGGATTTTCAAACAGCCGCACCACTTGCGCCAGCGCGTCCGCTTCGCGCAAAGGCACGAGCGATGCCGAATTTTTCTCGCGGTCTTTCTGCAAGCCGCCCACATCAACGTATTCGATCGTCGCGAACGTGTTTTTCTTCGGCTTGAATATTTCCGCCAGCTTCAGCACGCGCGCGTCCGGCACCTTGGCAATGCCGATGTGCGCCTGGTTAGGCGTGCTGCGCCCTTCGACGCGCGCTCCTGTGAGAATGCGGAACAAGCTAGTCTTCCCTACCTGCGGCAACCCAATTATTCCTGTTTTCATGAGCCCACGATACTAACACAAGCGCGCAGCACCGCAGTTGCCGACAGGCACGATGCTTTTGCGTTTGAATTTTTGGTGACGACGTCTGGGCTCGCGAATTATGCTAATCTCCCGCAAGGAGAGCAGCCCTGTCGAATTTCATCCAGGTCACGCCATTCATGATGGTCCGAGACATCAACCGCGCGGAGAGTTTCTTCACCGCCATATTGGGCTTCGAAACACTTGTTCGCTACCCCGATCACGCCTACGTGCATCGCGAAACCGCGGGCTTCCGAATCTGGGAGCAGACAGGCAAGGACGCCGCGCCTCCCGGGACGTGCCGCTTCGCGTATTACATTGACGTTCGCGACGTAGATCGGTTGTACGCGGAGCTAAAGCCGAAACTCGACACGCTGCCAAAGGGCGACGTTCACGGGCCGGCGAACAAGCCGTACGGCCGGCGCGAACTGCTGGTGCTCGCGCCGGACGGAAACTTACTCGCGTTCGGCCAAGCTATCGGCGGAACTTCGCCAGAGGTCCACGCCCATGACTGAAATTATTCCGCTTCCCTTCGATCACGTCAAAGCGCACGAACATATCACGCGCACGGACAAGCGCATGGCGCGCATCATCGCCAAGACCGGCGCGTTCCGATTCCAGCTGGACCAGTGCGACAGCGTTTACGAATCGCTGCTCGAAGCGATCGTCTATCAAAGCATTTCGGGGAAAGCGGCCGCCACGATTTACGCACGCGTGAAAGCGCTCGGTTCGAACGGCCTTTGCCCGACGCCCGCGGAGATTCTCGCGCTTCCTGATCAAAGACTGCGCGAGGCGGGGCTTTCCGGCGCGAAAACCGCGGCGATGAAAGACCTCGCGCAGAAAACCATCGAAGGCGTCGTGCCCACGCTCGAAGCCGCGGGACTATTGTCGGACGAGGAACTCGTCGAGCGCCTTGTTTCCGTGCGCGGCATCGGCGCCTGGACCGTCGAAATGTTTTTGATCTTCCGCCTAGGGCGCCCCGACGTCCTGCCCATCCACGATTACGGTGTGCAAAAAGGTTTTGCGCTCGCCTACGGCAAAAAAGAAATTCCCAAGCCGCGCGAACTGGCCGCCTTCGGCGAACGCTGGCGCCCCTACCGCACGGTCGCCAGCTGGTACATGTGGCGCGCCGTCGAACACTACGGCAAGACGCGCACGATCACGAAAAACACCAAAGCCAAGAAGCTCAAGCCGCCGAAGAAGAAATCCAGCAAGCGGTCCGCCGTAATGAAGCACTCCGTGAAGAAGAAATCGTCGCGAAGAAAAAAGCGTTCCTAGGGCTGAGGTGCGCTACGCCTTTCGTAGCGCCGGCGTCTCGCCGGCTCTTTGCATTTGCCTTTGTAGCGGCCGGTTCGGGTTTATCGAACCGGGCACGCCTTTGACTTGCATTTGTAGCGGCCGCCGTCAGGCGGGCGCCTTTGACTGCGGTTTTCTCTGCGAGCTCCGGCCTCTGCGCCCTGCGCGTTAAGTCTTTTGACCTACTCCTACTTTCCCGCGTTCCGAACCGTGAAAAACAGCGACACGATCCCCAGCAGCAACACAACGACCTCAATTCGCACCGAGGTCTGATGCAAGCGGTCAAACTCCACGCGCAACGGATTGTCCTTTGGCGTCGCGTCCACTGAAACCATTTCCGTGCGCAGCTCCGCGAGGCGCGGCGTCACACGCGTCTGGGACACCACCGTTAGCAGCAGCATCAAGAAAACGCCCAGCATCGCCGGCTGCACAAACGCCTTCAGCGAAGGTGCCAGCGCGAAACCCGCCACCAGAAACAGCACCGCTGCAACCATCCCCATGTAGTGCAAACGCGCCAGCGAATACCCCACTACCAGCCCGGCCTGATCGCGGCTCTGCAACACGCCGAACGCGCCCCGTGTGACTACAAAACTGAGATAAATTATCGACCCCACCCAAGTGCCCAACGCAAACACCTGTACGAATCGCAAAATGCTATTCATCGCACGCTCCCCGAGCCCGTGCATTGTACTTCTGAAACCCACAGCGTAGCATTCCGTCGCGAGGCTGCGACAGCGCGGACTCGCTCTGACGACCTCTTGGGCGCGTTCGAACGAGGGATTCAAAGCGTCGAAACAATCGTGGCAGAGTCGGGAACGCAGTCGTGACCGACCGAGTGCGCAGCTTCGAGCACTCAAGGGACGTCACAGTATTCATTTCACGCATCGAGCAACCCAAAAATCGCGCAGGGTTTCAGAATCCCCCAAGAGCCCCGGCATCTTAGGGCGCAGCCACACAATGCTTTCGCATTTTATTCGCCTTCCGTGTACAATGCGGTCCTGGTGTTGAATTTTTCGGAATCCACAGCCCGGCTCGAGCGTGCAGCAGTTCGCTGTTGCGCTTTTCTAGCGCAGGCGTGTACAAGGTTATACGAGACATGGCAACGAGTCTTCCACTCATCCCGGTCACTAGGCGCGAAGCTCCATCATCGACGGACAAGGGTTCCGCGTACGAACCACTGGCGTCGGTGTGGTATGGAGAAGACGCGGAGCTGATCGAACGCCTACTAAGCTTCTACCCACGAAAAAGACCGCGAAGAATCTTGGATGCCACGGTAAACGGCGGCAGGTTTTGGAAAGACAGCAAGCGGCCGGTGATCGGGATCGACATTGACCCGCGCCACCGCCCTACATTCGTTGCTGACAACACTGCAATGCCCTTCCGCGATGACTCCTTTGACGTGATTGTTTATGATCCGCCGCACATACCCAATCAGGGAAAAGACAAGTCAAAAGACTTCAACACGCGCTTCGGGCTTGTGGTGCGTTCATCCAAAGAGAACCACTATACGTTCACTCACACGTTTCCGCCTTTCGTGAAGGAAACCTATCGTGTTCTGAAAGCGGAGGGCATCTTGCTCTGCAAGATCACGGACTACGTTCACCACCATCGCTATCAATGGGCGCACATTGAATTCATCAATGCTGCTCGTGAAGCGGGCCTGACGCCTTGCGACTGCATCGTGAAAATTCGAAAAGGGCCGATCATTGATCCTAAATGGAAGAACGCACACCACAGCAGAAGGCAGCATTGCTACTGGTTGATATTCCGAAAATCCAAGAAGTGTGAGTAATTCCCAGGACCTTGAAGCCGAAGCCAGTAAACCCTGCCACTAGCGCTGTCAGCTTGCGAGCTTTGACGCCGCCCAACCCCTCGCGACAGATTGGCTTTCATCAGCTTCTCGTGGCAGCGCGTAAGAAATATTTCATTGACGCCCTTTCAGATGCCTTGGGCAGCCTTGACCCAAAGAAAATCAAAGAACAAATTGCAAAGTATGTCCCACCGGACGTGCAGAAGCGGCTTGCAGCAGCGGGCCTGCGGGATGAATACGTGTTCCCGGTTCCTGCCGTTCTCGAATCGAAGCCATCGCTGATTGGTTACTATCGCCTACTGCTGGGTGCCCCGCAGAAAAGCTTTTATAAGGGCGCAACGGGGATGGGCCAATTCAAGAGCATGGAAGAGCTGGGCACCATATTTCGGAGGCAACAGACGGCAGTCCCAAACTTCTGCTCCGCGATGGCCAAACCTCTCGCAGAACTTGTGCGCCAGATACCCAATTTTGCCGAACGGGATCTGCGTGAACTCCCTTTGTTGACGTTCGGCTCTCAGTTGCAAGGTTCTGTCTTGGTTCAGCCTGAAATGGAGAGGTGACGTCTTCCGTTAGTGAAAGTTCCGCCCCTGCGGGGCGGGGATTTTCAAGGCATTGCTGCGAAGAGCCCGTCGGGTTATCCCTCAGCATGGTTGCAT
>JABCZJ010000025.1 GCA_013289715.1 Acidobacteriota bacterium
AAATTCGCCTTTCCACATTGCGCTACTCTCGAGCAAATATTTGCGGTTTACTACGCCATGCGAGACTTGAAACTCGCATAACGTAGTGCCAGCTTCCTTCAGTTGTCAAAGAACTTCAATCCTGTCAACAACTTCCGACTGGATTGTCTCCCCTCCCGGGGGAGCGCTCTAGCGGTTTGGAGCCGCTGAAGCGAAAACTGTTTTTTGCAATAAAAAACCCGGCGTCGAGCGCCGGGCGGATCCGCCGATCCTGCGGGCCATGCTGCTGGCCTCTAGGGCGGACGTGCTCGTTGCTCGATTTCTTTCTACCCGGTGTTTGTATCCAAACTCACCTCTGGATGAGAAGGCGGAAACCGGTTCGTCAGCGAAGCGCACACCATTTCAGGTGTGTACTCGCATCAGGGGAGTATAGCAAGTTTAGGAATTTCGTCAAGTATTTATGATTTATTTTTTCGGCGTTCTTCTGTGGATTTCACCTGCTTCTGTGGATATTCGCGCACGCAGGGGATCGAGCCCGAGTTTGACCGCTTGCTAGCCATTATTGTGTTTGAAGAATTCCACCTGCCTTAGGCGTTTTTCGGCTTCTTCGCGCGTCTTGTAAGGACCGCCCAGATTCTTGCCCTTCTTCTCGGAAACCACTTTGTATCCGCCTTTCACTTTTTTGATCATGCGCTACCCTCCTTGCGCCGATTCTCCTCCTCTACTCCGCAGAATCAATACGCTGCTTGCTGTAGACCTCCTCGCCAGCGGCCGATTTCTGCGCTATGTTCTCACCCGGCAAGGAGGCACGCGCTGATGCCGAACACAGAACAGAGCGACGGCCGAATCGCCTTGATCACGGGCGGGACCGACGGTCTCGGTCGCGCCACGGCCGTGATGCTGGCCGAGCGCGGCTATCGCGTTTTCGCCGGCGGGCGCAACGCCGAACGGATCGCGGCGCTGCGGCAACTTGCAAGAGAGCGCAAATTGCCGCTCAGCGCGATGGAACTCGATATTTGCGACGACGCCTCGGTGGACCGCGCCGTGGCGGAAATCGAAAAGAGCGCCGGAACAGTGGATGTGCTGGTGAATAACGCCGGCATCGCCATCGCTGCCGTGATGGAGGAAATCACGCTCGCGGATTTGCACAAACAATTCGAGACGAATTATTTCGGCCTGGTGCGAATGTCCCAGCGGGTGTTGCCGGGAATGCGGCGCAAGCTCAGCGGCAGAATCATAAATATGAGCTCGATTGCGGGCAAACTGGTCTCGCCGCTTTTAGGGCCCTACAGCTCGAGCAAACACGCAGTAGAAGCGGTTAGCGACGCGATGCGTCTGGAAGTGTATCCGTTCGGAATTCAGGTGGTGCTGATTGAGCCGGGCTACATTTCCACCAGTATGAATCGCAACGCGGGCGAACTATCGTCTGCTTACGCCAAAGGCGCGGAGCAAAGTCCGTACAAAGCGGTATATCAAGGATTTCTCAACTCGTGGAGTAAAACCACGAAGTCCTCGCAGTACACGCCGGCAGATTGTGCGCGGGTGATTCTACGCGCGGTCGAAGACGATCCGCCGCGAGCACGCTACCCCGTGACTCGGGAAGCGAAGATCGGCATCCTGTTCCGTCGGCTGCTTTCCGATCGTGCGCTGGACCGCCAGATGCGCAAGACCATGGGCATCCCCGATTTTCACCGAACGTCGCAAACAGACTCGCGAAAATAATTCCGCTGAAATTGCGAGCGATTTCAAGCGGCCGCATCGCCGCAGATGCCTGCGACAATCAATCCCAGGATGACAATTTGCATTCCTCCCGCTACCATCCACTTGATCGCCAGCTGGTAGGGCACGATGTACACCACGTATTCCGTCAGCGCGGTTGGAATCACGGTGAGGAAGGCGATCAGGATGCCGTAACGAATCCCTTGGACGATCCACGGCTTTTTCTCGGCCCCCCGTGTATAGATGTAGGTAAAGAACGCCGCAAAAAAGAACTGGCCGACGGCCATGGCCCAGAAGCGGTGCATGATCCCCTCAGGAGAGCGATGGCTCGCGGGAATCGCCGCGTAGTCGCTCATCAGCCAGACCCCATGTACCAGATAGTTCGTGAGCATGAGCACGATGTAAGCCGCTACAATCGCGAGTACCAGTTTCTTCATGGCCGTGATTGCCTCCTGCTGCCGGATTTTTGAGCCCTGGGAAAATACCTGCGAAGGAAATGCTCCCAGTGCGTGCCGGCGCACTCGGTAGGCGCAGCCTAGCACCGCCCGGGTGGCGACGATAGCGATTTTTGCGCAACGCTCGGGCCGTCAGGCGTTTCTGCCGAAGATCGCCCGCTAGGCGATTTAGGAGAGGTTTGGCGTTCGTGAATTCGCAGCAGCGCTAGGGGTTTGTCACTTGAATCGAGACGCTAGCGGCGCGCAGCGGAACATACTGCGCTTCCCACGCTGCGTGCGCGGGGCTTTCCGCATAGGCGTCGGCGGCGGCGCGATCGCGAAACTCGATGGCGTACGCGGCATTGAAATCGCGCGGCTGCATGCGTTCGCCTTTGATCCAAATGTTTTTAATGCCCGGAATTTTCGTGGCCATGTCCTTGATGCCGTCAATCGCTTGTTGCTTTTCGGCGTCGCTGGCCGCAGGGCTCCATTTCAGCTCGACGACGTGCAGAATGGTTTTCGGCTGGCCGAAGCGGTTCTGCCCGGCCAGATAACCACTGGCAAACAAAGCCGCGGCAGCAAGCACGCCGCAGAAAATCTTTCCTGCGTTCGTAAACTGGATTCGCATTGGTTCTCCTCGGCGATGAGTCATCGTCATGAGTTTAAGCGAGGTCGCGGCAAGCGAGCAACACGTTGCGTGCAGGGAACTTCGCCGCGCGACGCAGCACGATTTGCATTGACCCGTTGCTTCCCGCTTGGATACGATGCGCAACAATATTCTCGAATGCGCGGCCCCAGCGCGGCTGCGTGGAGGCGCGATGTACTGTTCAAAATGCGGGGCCAATGTTGCGGACGGTACTGCTTTCTGCAGTGCGTGCGGGCAGCCGATGGTGGGATTCTCCGTCGGGCCAGCGGCGGCAGGAGGCACCGTTTACGCGCCGCCCGCGCAAGCGGGGTGGCAAACTCCGGCCACGCGTCCCGCCGTGGCGTATGCGGGATTCTGGTTGCGCGTCGTGGCTTTTATCATTGACGCGCTCGTCCTCTATTTCGTGGGGATGATCTTGTTTCTTCCGTTTGCCGGCTCGATGGGCATGCGCGGAATGATGACGGGTCGGCCGCCGAATCTGGAAGGACTATTGCCTATGATTCACGCAATGATCCGGCTGACGCTGCTACGCACAATTCTCAACTGGCTCTACTTTTCGCTGCTGGAGAGTTCGGCGTGGCAGGCCACGTTGGGCAAGAAGGCGCTGGGGCTGGAAGTCACCGACTTGGATGGGAATCGCATCGGCTTCGGTCGCGCCACGGGCCGGTTCTTCGCGAAAATAATTTCGAGCATCATCCTCGGCATCGGTTACCTCATGGCGGGGTTCACGGAGAAGAAACAGGCGCTGCACGATATTCTTGCCGGCACGCTGGTAATCCGCAAAGTGTAGGAGCAAATGCCGCCGCGGTCGCGCGATTAAGGGAGCATAATGTTCTGTTCAAAGTGTGGGACAAACGTCACCGACGGCGCGGCATTTTGTAGTGCGTGCGGGGAGCCCAGCGGCGCCGCCGCGACGCCGATTCCGGCCGCGGTCGCACGTCCGGCTCCGGGACGACCCGCGCCGTATGTTGCGCCGGCGCTCGCGCCAGCCTTGCCTTCGCCTTACGCCGGATTTTGGCTGCGCGTGGTGGCGCATTTGATTGACGACGTGCTGCTGGGGATCGGGATCGGGGTTTTCGTTTTGATCGGAGTCGCGATTGTCGGCGTCGGGTCCCTGCGAACGATGTTTGAAGGCATGAATGGAGAAAATCCCCAGATCCCGGCGGCAATGATCTCCGCGATCATCTTCGTCGGCCTTGCGTCGGTGCTGCTTGCATGGATTTACAATGCCGGAATGGAAAGTTCCCGGCATCAAGGGACGCTCGGCAAAATGGCGCTGGGCTTGTTCGTTACGGACTTGCAAGGACGGCCCATCGGTTTCGGCCACGCCAGCGGCAGGTATTTCGCAAAAATTGTCACTGGACTGATTCCGTTCGGGATTGGTTACGCGATGGCGGGATTCACCGAGAAGAAGCAAGCGCTGCACGACATGATTGCCAGCTGCCTGGTGCTGCGAAGAACGTGAACCATCCTTGGCCAGCCGCCGCCGAAGGGCGGGGCTTTGGCCCCCGGAAGCCGCGGCCTACACTCCCCAGCCGTAACGCTCGGAATGCACCAACGCGTCGTGCAATTCTGCGCGAATGTGCTCGGTGAATTCGGAGCTGCGCAGAACTCGCCCGCCGGTCTCGGCGATATCAATGGTGCGAAAACCGTGATCCAGAACGCGATCCACGGCTGCCTCAATCCACTGCGCTTCGATTTCCAGGCCGAACGATTCGCGCAGCAGCAGAACCGCAGAAAAGATCGCGCCGAGCGGGCAGGCTACATCTTTGCCCGCGAGCGATGGCGCCGAGCCGTGAATCGGTTCGTACAGCGCGGGCTGTCCGTCGCGCCCGCGGCTGAACGAAGGAATCAGTCCGATCGAGCCGGCGAGCGCCGCCGCTTCGTCGCTGAGAATATCGCCAAACAGATTACCCGTGAGGATCACGTCGAATTGCGCGGGGCGCAGCAACAGCTGCATCGCGGCATTATCAACGTAGAGATGCTCGAGCGTAACCTCGGGATACTCCCGAGCGATGCGCGTCACGGTTTGCCGCCACAGCGCTGAAGTCGCGAGCACGTTGGCTTTATCTACGCTCGCCACACGGCGATTGCGCCCGGCGGCCCGCTCGAAGGCGTAGCGCGCCACGCGCTCGATTTCAGGCGCGCTATATTCGGCGACGTCCCGCGCGCGTGCTCCGCTGCCCTCTCCGATCAGCTCATGCGCGCCAAAATAAATGTCGCCCGAAAGCTCGCGAATAATTTCAAAATCGCAATCGTTGATGCGCTCGCGGCGCAGGGGCGAAATGCCGCTCAGCGCGGGACGCACCCGGATCGGCCGCAAATTAATATACAAGCCGAGCGCCTTGCGCAAGCCGAGCAAACCCGCTTCGGGGCGCTCGTCGAGCGCCAGACCGTCCCACGGCGGACCCCCGATCGCGCCGAGCAAGATTGCATCGGCCGAACGGCAGCCCGCCAGCGTCTCGGCAGGCAGCGGTGAGCCATAGCGTTCGATGGCGGCTCCGCCAAATGCCAGTTCGTGGAATTCAAATTTGTGTTCGAAGGATTTCGCGCAGTCTTCCAGGATCTGCACAGCGGCATGCGTTACTTCCGGCCCGATTCCGTCGCCCGGCAATACGGCGATCGTCTTCCTTACTCCAGACATGACTGTAATCTCCCGTAACGATCAAAATCGTTCCGCTCAGCGCGTCACTCCGGCAGCTGCGGTTTGTCGCGCCGGCGCTTGCGTGCGTGCACGGCGTACCTTGTGAATGATCGAAAGCAGGTCGCGATCGGTGACCTGTTTGGCCGCGTCGGCTCGCGTTGTCGCCAGACCGTAGCATTCGGCGAGTTCCGCGTCGCTGGTCGTGTAGCCGAGTTCCTCGAGTCGCGCGCGCAGAGCGTTGCGTCCGGAATGCTTGCCTAGCACCAGGCGGCGCGCCGGGACGCCCACTTTTTCCGGCAAAATGATTTCGTATGTAAGCGGATTCTTCAGGATGCCGTCCTGATGAATACCCGCTTCGTGCGCGAAGGCGTTGGCGCCGACCACTGCCTTATTCGGCGGCACGTTGATGCTGGTGATGGCCGAGAGCATGCGGCTCGTGGCGTAAATCTTTTCCAGCGAAATATTAGTGCGCACCGCGTAGTGGCTCTTGCGCACCTGCAGCGCCACGGCGATCTCTTCAAGCGAAGCGTTGCCGGCGCGTTCGCCGATGCCGTTGATCGTGCATTCCACCTGGCGCGCACCGGCGGCAATGGCCGCCAGTGAATTGGCAACGGCGAGGCCCAGGTCGTCGTGGCAATGCGCGCTGAAAATGATTTTGGGGTACGCCGCGAGATGTTTGCGGGCGGCGCGGAACATGTCTCCATATTCATCCGGGGTGGTGTAGCCGACGGTGTCCGGAAGATTCATGACGTTAGCGCCCGCAGCGGCCGCGGCTTCGATCGCCTCAAACAAAAAATCCAGATCGGTGCGGCTCGCGTCTTCCGCGGAAAATTCCACATCGTCACAGTGCGCGCAACCATAAGCCACGGCCTTCGTGATCTGCGCGAGCGCCTCGCTGCGCGAAATGCGCAGTTTGTGCTTCAGGTGCAAATCCGAAGTAGCCAGGAAAATGTGCAAGCGAGGCTTTGCCGCGGGTTCAATGCCGCGCAGCGCCGCGTCCACATCTTCCTGTCGCGCGCGCGCCAGCGCCGCCACGCGGCAGTCCTTGATTTCCGCGGCAACCGCGCGAACGGCTGCCAGATCGCCGGGAGAGGAAATGGGGAAGCCCGCTTCGATCACATCCACGCCCAGCTGCTCCAGTTGACGCGCCAGTTGCAGCTTCTCCTCCGTATTCATGGAGAAGCCGGGAGACTGCTCTCCGTCGCGCAGCGTGGTGTCAAAAATGTGAACGTGTTCCATGCAGACTCCTTTGGACCATACCAGTGTTTCCTGTGCGCTGCGAGGAGTCCAATTTATAATTCTTGCATGTGAGATAAATCTCTCTTATACAAGAGGTTAAACCGGGAGGTGCATGGCATGGACTTGGCGGCGTTGCAGATGTTTCAGATGGTCGCGAACGAGCGCAGCTACTCGCGCGCCGCGGTAAAACTGTTTCGCACTCAGCCGGCGATCAGCATTGCCATGCGCAAGCTCGAGGACTGGGTGGGCCAGCCGCTCTTCGTGCGCGGCTCGGGCGCGCGCACGCTTACCGACGCAGGCACGCTGCTGCTGGAATACGCCGAGCGGATGCTGAACATGCGCGAGGAGATTCGCAAGGGTTTGCAGGAACTGCGCGGGCTGGAACGCGGCCAATTGTCGCTGGGCGTGAATGAAAGTTCGATCCATGCGCTGTTACCCGCCCTTGAGCATTACCGGCGCCTGCATCCGGGGATTCACATACGCGTGCACCGCGTGTTCTCGCGCGATGTCCCGCGCGAATTGCTGAATCATCAGCTGGACATCGGTGTGATTTCGTATTTGCCCGAGGAACGCGAGCTCACCGCGGCGGAATTCTATCGCGACGCGCTGGTGCTGGTGGTGTGGCCCGGCCATCACCTGGCGAAGCGCAAGGACGTGGATATCAGCGCGCTGGGTGAAGAGACTTTCGTCGCGCATATCGTGGAATCGCCCTATCGCCATCGCGTGGTGCAATTGTTCGCAAAGCATAAAGTGCCGCTGCGGATGGAAGTGGAGCTGCCCACCATCGAAAGCATCAAGCGCTTCGTGGAAATGAAGAAAGGCGTGGCCATCGTGCCGCGGATGTGCGTCGAAGGTGAACTGGCGCGCGGAGATTTGCGCGAATTGCGAATCAAGCAGATGCGGCTGGAGCGGAAGCTATATTTAGTGTACAGACAGGATCGCCCGCTGACCGCCGCGGCGCGCGCGCTGGTGGACGTAATACTTCCGCGAAAAAAAGCGCCGCCGAAAGCGAAGAGCGTTTCGCCGCAACGTTAACTCTTCGCGGCCAGCTCATCGAGCGCCGCGCCGATGTGCGCCAGGCCTTCGCGCACGTCCTCGGTCTTCCCGCCGACGCCGATGCGAAAATGTTCCGGCATTTCGAAAAAGCGGCCGGGCACAACGCTGGTTTCGTACTTATCGCGTAACAGCTGGCAAAAAGCGTCGGCGTGGCCGCTGGTGAGTTGCGGGAACGCGACCGCCCCGGCTTCGGGCCAGATCGCCAGCAAATCCCGGCGGCTCTTGAAGAAATCTTTCAGCAGAGCGCGGTTCGTCGTGAGCAGCTGTTTCGCGCGCGCGGCAATTTCCGCCAGATGCTCGAACGCGAGCACGCTGAGCAGTTCGATCGGGTGCGGCGCCATCACTCCGAACAGGTCGTTCAGCCGCCACATGCGCTCCGCCAGCGGCTTCGCCGCGAAAATCCAGCCGCAGCGCAATCCGGTTAAGCCATAAGCTTTCGTCAAGCTGCTCGTGGTGACGAAATTCGGACCCAGCAAATAGGCCGTTTGCCACCGCGAATCGAAGCATGCTTCCAGGTACACCTCGTCCACCAGCACGTGCGCGCCCATGCTGCGCGCAATTTCGCCCACGATGCGCAATTTCGCGTCCGCCGAACGCACGCCGCTGGGATTGTGCAGATTGGTGATGACGATCAGGCGCGTGCGCGCCGAAATGCTGCGCTCCACTTCGCGCGGATCCAGCTGAAACCCCGATTCGAATTTGCGTGGGAAGCGCCGGATTTTCGCGCCCAGATATTCCGCAGTGGAAACAATCGCTCCGTAAGAAGGCTCTTCGATCAAAACTTCGTCGCCCGGTTCCAGCAGCGCCGCCATGGCCAGATGATTGGCCATCGAAGTTCCCTGCGCATGAACGATGCATTCCACCGGCACGCTGGATTTCGCCGCAAGCTTTTGCAGCAGCGGCTCGTAGCCGTAGCCACCGGGACCGGAAATCTCCAGGTCGGTAATCTGGGCGTGGAGATCCGCGAGCGGAAAATGCTCCACGTCGCTTTGTGCCAGATTGTAACGGGCTTGCGAGCGCAGCTTCGCCCATTCAATATAGCCAGACCGAATGTCTCGTCTTTGTGGGCTCATGCGAGTGGACTCTCGGAATTCTTACTCAGAACTGCGCGGACGCCGTGCGCGGCCGCGGAACAGGAAATAGACGGGGACCCCGGCGAAAAGGATACACAGAGCGACGCCCGCATTGCGAGGAAATTTGTAGATGGTGTTGAGGACGACCAACCAGGCGACCGCGACAAAAACGCCGGTGGTCCAGGGATGTCCGGGAACACGGTATCCGGCTTGCTGTTCGGCGCCGCCTCGTCGTGCGTCGCGCGCGCGAAAAACGAAAAGGCAGCTGGCGGAGAAACCGAAAAACAGCCAGTCCATCACCACCACGTAACTGAGGATTTGCTCGTACGTACCGAGCAGTACGGTTGCGCTGATCAATGCGCCCAGCAGCGCAATCGCCGCCACCGGCGCGCGACTGCGCGTTCCCAGCCGCGCAAAGACGCTTGGCAGCACTCCATCTTGCGCCATCGCGAAGGCTACGCGCGGATAGCTCAGCATCGCCTGGCTCAGAAAGCCGAGCGTCGAAATCGCGATGGCCACCGCGATCAACGAGCCGCCCAGCGAACCGAGTGCTCGGCCCATCACCGCCGACGCAGGAGTGGCAGTGGCCGCCAGGCCGGCGGGCGAAAGCGCCTGGACGTAGATAAAGTTCGCGGCTACATACAGCACGATCACGCCGATCACGCCGAGCAGCAGCGCTTGCGGCAAATTCTTGCGCGGCTCGCGAATTTCGCCGGCTACGTAGTTCGAGGTCTGAAAGCCGCCGTAGGCAAAAAGCACCGGAATCATCGTTGCGCCGAACACCGTCAGTAGATCGAACGATAGCGGACGATCGAGCAGCGGAAACCACGAGGTCTGCGCGGCGTTTGCGGGCGGTGAGAAGATCAGCCGCACGCCGCAGGCGACGATCATGGCAACCGCCACGATGCGCAGCAGCATGAAAACACTTTGCACGCCGCCTCCGGTGCGCACGCCCAGACAATTCACCACGGTGAACACCAGCACCACCGCGACAGCGATGAATTTTTCCGGAATTGCGTCATGCGAAAATACGCGGAAGTATTTGGCGAATGTTACAGCCACTGCGGCGCTGCCACCAGCGTGAATCACCAGCAAGCAGATCCAGCCGTACAAAAAACCGAGCAGCGGATGGTAGGCCTCGCGTAGGTAGGCATACTGGCCGCCGACTTGGGGCATGCGATCGGCCAGCTCGGCGTAAATGAACGCGCCCGCCAACGCGATGGCTCCGCCGGCGAGCCACGCGCCAAGAATCAGCGCAGGTGTGTGCACCAGCCCGGCGACAACGTAAGGGTTGATAAAAATACCCGAGCCCACGATGCCGCCCATCACCAGCATCGTCGCGTCAAATAACCCCAGGCGCGCCGCGAGGGTCGGGCGCGGCTCCGGCTGCCGGGCGATGATTTGCGCCTCGCGTGATGGAGTGTTGTCGGGCAAGGGCAAGCACGCCCGCGGCGAGCGCCGAGATTCGCGGAAGCAGGCGGCGCGAATCTATCATCCTTATCGATGACAGCCAAGCGTCCCGCAACGTCGGCCGCGCCCGGCAGCAACGAAAATGCGGCCCTTCTTCGGGCTGCCCCCGTGTCGCGCCAATATTCGGAATGCTCGGGCGCTGGATTCGTTCCCTACTGCTTGTCGTAAACCTGCACGTCGTGCGAGTTTGCGCCGCTCGCGGTCGTGCCAGTCTGCTCCACGGTCGTGACCTTTCCATCCTTTGAAACTGTCACTTTGGATGTGGCAATTTCCTTGCCGCCCTTTTTTTGTGTCGCCACATAATGGTTCGAGTCGATGCGCTTGGCCGAGATCGTATCTGCGCCGCTGGGCATGGAGCCCGAGACCGGACTATCTTTGCTGTCGAATGTGACGGAGAAGCCGTACGCAATCGGCTTGCCGTCGGCGGAGACTCCTGCAAACGTATATTTCACGCCGTCGCCTTGCGCTTCAACGGTCCGCGTCAGGCTCTTATATCCCGGTCCTGGATCGAATTTCGATTTTGTAACGTTCAGTTTCCAGGTTCCCACCAGCGGATTGCTTTGAGCTTGCAGAGCTGCGGAACCAGCGAACGCTAGAACAGTAATCGCGACAAACTGTAAGAGACGCTTCATGAGTGACCCTCCTTGGGTCCGAACTTCCGTGGTTGGGCGAGTGGATTGTGTCTCTCGTTGGGAATTTCACGGGATTTACGGTCCGGGGAAATAACCGGCGCAACAATATGCGGCATTGCGCCTGAAGTCAATAATCTTCCAGCTACAAATGGGCCCGCACCATCACGATAGAATGTGACCTGTGGGTAACGGTGCAACCTCGAAACTCCTTGCGGCCAAGTTTCGTTCGGCGCATACCTTTGTTGGGGTGCGTGTGGGTTTGGCGAGGTTTTTCTCCTGGATGGGGGGGAGGCACGTCCGCCGCTTTCTTCGAAAGGCGGGAAAGAAAATGATCGGCTTCCTCGACGATCAACGCCGTGCGCAGCGTTTGCCGATTTACCTGCCGGTGCAGGTATATGGCAAGCGGGACGGCGTGCCGTTTTCCGAAAATACCGAAACCATCAACGTGAGCGCCTGCGGTGGACTGGTGCCGATTTCCGCCGACGTGGTGCGCGCGCAAAAATTGATTCTGACGAACCTGCAGACCGACGAGGACTTGACTTGCCGCGTAGCGCGCCTGGTTCGCAGCGAACGAGGCCAGGTGCTGGCAGGCTTGGAATTTCTGCAATCCGCGCCGGGATTTTGGCGCTCTTCTCCTTCGGTAATCGGCATCGTCCAGTCGATCCCCGCGAAATACCCACGAAGCTTCCGCTAAGATTCCTTGATTTATCCCGGCGATTTGTTCTCCAACAATGGAAACTTTCGGATGTAGACTTGGCTGCGGCAAATAGTCCAATTTTCGAAGACTGCTGCGACGCGGCCGAGGTGACTTGATGATGTTCCGCTCTAGACGAGCGCTTGCTGCTTTCCTTCTTTCCTTGATCGCGCCATTCGCAACGGCGAAAACATCTCTGCAGGCATCGTCGGCGGGCCCTTCCCAGGATTATTTGGTCTACGTGGTCTGCGAGTCTGCGGACAAAGTCGTCCTGCTGCGTTTCGGGCCACACGGCTTCCACGAGGAACACGAAACGCACATCGGCCTGCTCCCCGTCGATATCAATGGTCCGCACGGCATTGCCGTATCGCCGGACAAGCAATTTGTGTATGTGTCCGTAGGACACGGACGCCCGGACGGCTCGGCCTGGAAACTGAAGGCCGGCACGGAAGAAGTGGTGCAGTACACGCCCCTCGGCCTATTCCCCGCGACGGCGGACATCTCCCAGGATGGCGAGTTTCTCTATGTCGCCAACGCGAATTTCCACGGCGATATGGTCCCGTCGTCGATTTCCGTAGTCGCCACCGGCGCGTTGCTGGAGGTGAAACGCATCACCACCTGCACCATGCCGCACGGCTCACGCCTCAGCCCCGACGGCACCAAACATTATTCCGCCTGCATGATGGACGACATGCTCGCGGAAATTGATACGCAGAAATTCGCCGTCTCGCGTTACTTCATGCTTTCCGTGGGAAAAGAAATGGGCATGCCGGGCGCGCCGCACTCGCAGATGAAGATGGGCGACCTCACCTGCGTGCCCACCTGGGCGCAGCCTTCGAACGACGGCTCGGAAATTTACGTCGCCTGCAACAAAGCAAACGACATCGTCGTGGTGGACACCGCATCCTGGAAAATGATCAAGCGATTCCCCGCCGCCAACGGCGTTTACAACCTGGCGATGACCAAGGATGGCCGCCTGGTCGCCACCAACAAGCGCGACCAGTCGGTTTCCGTCTTCGATCCGAAGTCCGGAAAAGAACTTGTGCGCCTGCCCACCAGGCGCAAGGTGGTCCACGGCGCAGTGGTCACGCCGGATAATCGCTACGCGTTCATTTCGGTGGAAGGCATCGGCTCGGACCCAGGCACGGTGGAGGTGATTGACCTCGACTCGCTCAAAACCGTCGCAACTCTAGATGTCCCCACCCAAGCCGCCGGGATTGACTTCTGGAAGACCGAGCCGAGCAAGCCGTAGAAAGCACGCGGCACGATCCATTGCGTGGCCGGAACCCAAATTCAATATGGCGACGAGCGGGAGTCTGAATGGCTATCCTCAATAAGACCGTTGCGTTCGCAGTAGCGGCTTGCTGTTGCCTGGGGCTGGCCGCGCAATCGCTGTCACCCGCAGATCGCACCGCGCAATTTCTGGAGTCGGCGCGCAACAATCCCGCCGCACTGATGGATTTCCTGGCGCGCATGCCCAAGGGCGGCGATCTGCACCATCACCTTACCGGTGCGGTCTATGCCGAAAGCTACATTGACTATGCCGTGGAAGATGGCTTGTGCATTGACCGCGTCGTTGTGACGCTTTCGCCGCCGCCCTGCGATCCCGCGCAAGGCAAAGTACCCGCCGCTCAGGCGCTGACGGATTTTGCGCTGCGCAACCACGTAATCGATACCTGGTCGATCCGCAATTTTGTGCCGGCTCCCGACGACCGCGACGTGCGCCATCATTTTTTCGCTACATTCGGAAAGTTCGATCCCGTGACCAACAAACACTGGGGCGAAATGCTAGCGGAAGTTGTGCACCGCGCGGCGGCGCAGCATGAAATCTACCTGGAAACGATGCTGACGCCCGACCAGGGCGAAGCCGCAAAGCTAGGACGCGCGCTCGGCTGGAACGACGACTTCGCGACGATGCGTTCGCGCTTGCTCGCCGCGGGCATGGCGCAAGTCGTCGCCGGCGCCCGCAAGAATCTAGACACCGGCGAAAGCGGCATGCGAGAGATCCTAGGATGCGCGACGGCGAAACCCGACATCGGTTGCGCCGTGACGCTGCGTTTCCAGAATCAAGTGTTGCGCGCGTTCCCCAGGGAAGAAGTGTTCGCCCAGATGCTCGCCGGATTTGAGCTTGCGAGCGCGGATCCGCGAGTGGTAGCCGTCAATTTGGTGCAATCACAGGATGAATATCCCGCTCTGCACGATTTCCATCTGCACATGCGCATGCTCGATGATCTGCATGGAGTTTATCCCGGCGTGCACATTTCATTGCACGCGGGCGAGCTGACCCCTGGCGAAACGAAACCGGAAGAACTGCTCGCATCACACATTCGCGAATCCATCGAAGTGGGCCACGCAGAACGCATCGGCCACGGGCTGGATGTGCTGTATGAAGCCGAAGTCCCGCGCCTGCTGGCGGAAATGGCGCGGCGCCACATCCTCGTGGAAGACTGCGTGTACAGCCACGAAGTGGTACGTGGTCTGACCGGTTCGGAAAATGTGCTGCCGATTTACCTGCGCGCAGGCGTGCCAGTGGCGCTGGCGACGGACGACGAAGGCATCGCGCGCTCCGAGTTGACCTGGTATTTCAGGCGCGCGGTCGAGGGATATCACGTCGACTACCCCGCTTTGAAACGCATGGTGCGCGATAGCCTGGAGCACGCCTTCGTGCCCGGTGCAAGTTTGTGGATCGCACCCGAGAATTTCACGATGGTTTCGGCTTGCTCAAGCGAGCGTCCGGAAACGGAAGCGCAATCCGCGGCATGCCGAAATTTCTTAGCGAGCAGCGAGCGAGCGCGTCTCCAGTGGGTAGAGGAAACCGAATTTAGCCGCTTCGAAGCCCAGTTCTAGTCCTGAAGCGTAGGGCCCGGGCAAAGCCAAGCGATGAATCCACCAATCGCGCGAGGCGGGGGCGTAATTGGCTGGTTAACCCAAGCCCCTGTGGAATTCCCGCGAAAATGGGCGCTGCCGATGGTCGATTGTCCCGTTTTGGGCCTAGGCTAAACCATTGATATATATTGAGTTACTGCGGATTCGGTATAAGCTCGCCGGTTATGCCTAAAAATTCACAGCGGTTGCGTAGAATTCACAGGATGAGTCTACTTTCGCGTTGCCGGGCATTGTATACTATCCTTTCCTGCCCGATAGAAACTTACTTCGAATTGAGGTGTCTCGTGACCCAAGCAACGGTAACGCAGCAATACTCTGGAGTCTATTGCCGCGCCTGTGGAGAGCCAATCTCCCTGCCTAGCCGGGCGGAAAGAGCCTTGGCGGCGCACGAGGCCGAAGCTTCCGACCCGACGGCGGAGATCCGGCCGGTCGTGTTTAATTTGCGCTGCAAGGCCTGCGAGAAGGAAAATTTCTATGGCGCGAAGGATGTCGTAAATATCCACGGCACGCCCCGTGCAGCCAGGCCGCGGCCGCGGTCGACAGGCTCGCTATTGCGTCCGGACCTTAAGCTGGCGCGCGCCGCAAACGCCTAATATTCCTGGCGCGGTCGCGTTAGAAACGGTAGTTGAATTCGGTAAAGCCCAGCGCGCCGTTCGAGTTCGCTGGGTAAATTGATTTGATCACCTGCCCGCCTTGCGCCCAACCGAAATACAGCCCCACGGAAATTCCATGCCGCCAGTTGTAATCCCCGCTGATGTCGTACAAGTTGGCGAGCTTTGAAGCTCCATTGGATGGCCGGCCGCTGAAGCCGAACGTCCATGGCTGAAACGCCCCGCCCCCGGTGTACCAAAGGTCTCTGGAACTAGCCAGCCACAATCCGTGAACATCGCCGCGCACCGTGAAACTCTTCGTGGGCCGCAGAATCACTTCGCCGAACAGGTCGCGGTTGTTCATGGAATTAAAAAATGGAAACCGCGCATACACGCGCGGAGTGGGCAGCACCGCGAAGAACGTACCATGTGTCCGGTCGGCCGGGTTGCCGTCGCCGCTCGAATAGTAATAGCCCGTGCGGAACCAGGGGCGGATGCGCTCGACACCTTTGGGTTGGAAGCCGGCTTCAATCGCGCCCGCGCCCGATCTCTGCGCGAGCTCTCCCCACTCGCCACTCTGCAAAACGCCCCAGCCCAGCAAATCGAAGCTACCAGCGCCCGTCGGCGTCGCCATGATGTAATGCCCGCCATAGGTCCCGATGGCGATGCTGTCGTGATCCGCGGCACGGACAGCGGCGGGGCGGTTGTCGGTCTTTAGCACCTGGCGATCGTCGTAATAAAACAGTCCGAAAGCCCGCCATTCCGCGTGGCTTGATCCCAACTCCACCTGTTTGGTCAGTGCCACGTAAGTGATTGGCGTGTCCACCCAGCCCCAGCCGTCCACTTGGAAAACGCCGCGCGTCGGAATCGCGCTGACCGCCGTGAAATTCCACGAACCGTTGGAATAAGCATAGTGCAGGCCGTCGAAGCTGCGCATCACATCGGAAAAGCCAAACGTGCCGAGCAGGCGCTGTCCGATGCGATCGTTCTTCAGCGAAGCGAGCGTGGGGTCCAGGGGTTTCACCTCGCTGCCATCGGTAAATTCAAAACGGCCCGCCTGCAAACTGGAATGATCCCATTTGAAACGCACATAGGCTTGCTTGGGAAAAAGGAACGCGGTGTACCTGTCGTCGTGATTGGCAGCGTAGTAGTTCCCTCCCAGGCCCAGCTGCCCCTGTGGCGCCGCAACCACCGCTCCCGTCGGAATACCCAACAGCACCGGCACGGCCAGCTCGATGTTCCAGTCGTAATTTTGCTTCTTCTGCGAGAAGGAAAAACGCATAAGCGTGCCGGAGTAACCGTAGAGGTTCTGGCCGTCGGCTGGCGTAAACCAATCCCATGCCTCATAGCGCTCACGAATGCTTCCCGAAAACGTCACCCCGTCGATTTCCAGCGGCGCGGATTGGTCGGACTGCGCCAGCACGGGTGACGCCAGAAAAAGTAACACGATGCAAGCCCAGAACGTTTTCAACGGAACCCTCCAGAATTTAATTAGGTGGCGCGGCAACGAAACTGCCAGCGGACGCTAAATCCGGGCTGCCGCGGAACCGCTGGACACACAACCGCGAAGCCGTCGCGAAATCTCGACGGCACAACGCACGCAATGCCTGCCAATAAGTCAGTTACGAATCAAAAGTGGCGAGATTGTAGTACGCCGGGAAAATCGGGCAATAGTGCGAACATACTAGTGTGTAGCGGCGAGCCACTGAATTTCGAGGAACCTAACGAGACGGGACGTTATGAGGGCAGTGGGGGCGACTCGTGTTCAAAACACGACAGCGTTCACGCAATCCGGAGAAATTGGGAACCCGGTGACGGACTTCTCACCGGGTCCCAATCCTGCGGTAGTCGAAATACAACCGCAAATCCTGAACGGCTACTTGTTGCCCGCGGATTCTTTCGATTCGTTGTACGGCGAATTCCTCTGCAATACGCCAACCAAGTGACGGCCGGAAGGAGGTATTCCGATTCGTCCTTCAATTACGATTTCCCTGGCGGTAAGTTTGCGGCCATAGACGTCGAAAGTAGCGTCATCATCTGGGCGCAGCGTCGAACCTTCCAAGGAAACTCCGATAAAAACACCACGCGTGCGCGAGTAGCTGAGAATCTCGGAGCGCATGAAGGCATCGGTGTCCGCCGAAGCGTCGCGGCCTACCGGGCCCGCGGCGATCGAGGCATCTCCGCCCAGCTTGACCTTGCTGCTGAGAATCGACTGTGCGCCTGCGTCATTCATAATGAGCAGCACGAGATCCGTGGCCTGTCCGCCGATTTGGAATCCAACGCTGCCGCCTTCGAGCGCATACATCGCCGGCGCGCCCCACGGTCCGTGAAAGTCCTTGCCGGTGCGGCAAACCATCGCGCCGCGGCCGTAGCTGGCGCCAACCACGAATGCCGCCTTAAGCACGGACGGAAATACGATAACGCACTTTGCTCTTTCCATCACATCGCGAGGGAGATCGTCCGGCACGTTCATGATTTCCTGCATCACCACGCCGGAATTTTCCAGGCGCCTTTGCTCCTTGTTGTTGGCAAAAAGCGTAGTGCTTGCGAGCAGTCCTAAACCTACGACTAGAATTGATTTACGTATCATTGCTGACCTCCATGATCAGAGTTGCGGCCCCAGAGTTGCGCTCACGAAGTTGCGCTCTCCGAGACCTTTGTGAGGGCGCCTGACACCACGCCGTGAGCCGGGGCAGCCGTCGAATGAAAACCGTCTCGAGCGATCCCCAACCGAGAAATTTCTTTACGAGTTTTTCTTAGCGCCAGCGAAAAGCAGAAAAGCTCCGCCCAGAATCGAGAGGGCCCCGACGATAGGGGGGAGTGGTATGTGCTTCTGGGTGTCCGCGGTGGCATGAATCGGCCCCACATCGAGAACTGTTTCGCGATGCGTATAGTTGATGCCCTGATACGCGAGCGCCAGCACACCCAGAACCAATAACAGAATGCCAGCCAGAGAGATCGGTTTCATATGTTTGCTTCCGCTCCGCGATCACTAAGCTACGCTGCGGCCTTGTAGCACACGAATCAGCAGGACCACGACCGCCAGGACCAACAGCAGGTGGATAAATCCACCCAGGGTGTAAGAAGTCACGATCCCCAACAGCCACAAAACGACCAAGATCACGAAAATTGTTCAAAGCATGTTGGCCTCTTATTCCCTTTACTTTGTGCAGGTTCAAGGCAGAGTCGGCTGGAGTGCACCGCGCGAACTGGCCTGCGAAACAATCCTGAGTCTCACGCGAAGCAAAACAGTAGTCTGAATCGCCAAAGGTATCTGTTCACTTGTGCACACAACGGAAGGTTGGTCGCGCGGTCACTTTGCGCCGCCGGCCGCGAGAATGGGAGCCGGGGTAACCACCTTCAATTGATCGAGATTGGCTAAGACGCTTTGCCAGCGAGCAGCGTCTTTTTTTGTCTCGATCGGAGCGGAAAGATCCGCATAGAAGTTCAAAATGTTGTCGCGCAGTTCCGCTGAGGTCCGATCGAACTTCCGCTCCGTCAGTTGCGACAACAGTTTCGCATAGGCTTCGTCTGTGAGTGTGTACTCCGCTGCGACGGTCTCTTTGCCGCTATCGAGGTCCATATTCCTCAACTGCAGCGAGCCTGCGCGCACCTCCTGCAGATGAGCGCGATATTGGTCCACGGTCGTATTGATGCTCTCGAAATACTTGTTCTCGGTGTCCGGAGTCGGATTTTTGAACGCCATCGCCTTGAACGGCCCGATTTTCGGCGTGTAGCGCAAGAGCACGGCGCTCACCCGGGTCATGAATCCTGCTTTCGCGTAATCCTTGCCCCACTCCTTCTCATAGTCGGAGCGCGAAAGGCGGTAGAGGAACTTCTTTTTCGCAAAATCAGGTTCTTCGCGCATCATGTCCTTCTGATGAGTCCGCAGCGCAACCTGCGTCAGCTCCGGAATCATCCGGCTGATCGCAAAGCGATAGGAACTGACGGCGAGATCCTCCTGTGGCAACACATCTTTTAACTCCAATCCGTAAACCACCGGAAACGTCCGCTCCAGCAGCGGCTTGGAGACCTGAAATCCGATGAAATTGTGATACTGCTGCGACGCGTAGCGATTCTTCGCCACTTGCACCATGTCGAATCCGAACTCTGTCTTCAGATGCGCGGTATGGTCCTCGGCGTACTTGACTGAATTTCCATACTTCGCACGCAGCTTTGGATATTCGATCGCAACTGCTTCGTTGACGGCGGGATGGCCTGCAACATCAGACGTGTAATGCGCTAGTGCTCCCAGAGCGAACGCGTACTCGTTGGCGTCCTGGCTCTGCGCCAGCAGTTCCCGCACGAAGTCGCCGCTGCGGACGTAGTGCACCAAATTGCTGAATTCCACGCTGCCAAACGGATAGTAGCCGAGATCCTGGATCACAGCGCCGCCATAAGCGTAGGCGTGCGCCACAGTGAGCTGGTCTTCGGTAAGGGTTGGAAACCGCTGCAGGAGAAGAGGGCGGAGCTCATCGGACCACACCAAGTCCACGATTTCCTCGTGCGTGAGCACGGAGTATGCGTAGGAATGTGTGTTGCATAGAAGCACGGCGAGAAGAACTGCCACGAAGCGGACTGACCAGCGGGCCCGGCTACCGAATGCAGAGCTTTGCGGAGACCGTGTCTTAGTCTGCTGTCCTGAGGTCATAGACGAGCTTCTTCGCCTCTTTCATTCTCTCTTTGTAAAACGAGGGGCCAATCACAGCACTGTTCGCGCCGGCGCTCGGGTGCTTGCTGCCACCCTTCTTCGACAAAAATAGAGATAAGGCTGTATATGTCTTGATTTCTTTCTCGAGAAATCTGACGGCCTGTTGTTTCGCATCGTGCATCGCCGACCTCCCGGCTGAAAAACTCACTCTGTCTGAGCGAGGGAATTCCGTGGTGCGCAGCAGACCTTTGCTCGATCCGTCGCGCGCACCGGCGACGAGAAATCTAAATGCGTCCGAGAATCACGAGAATCACAACTACCAGCAGCACCAGACCCAAGCCGCCCGTCGGGAAATAACCCCATTCGCGGCTGTGACCCCAACGCGGGAAGGCGCCGACGAGCGCCAGAATCAAGAAGATAATCAAGATCGTTCCGAGCATTTGTTTCTCCTTTTTTCCATTCGTCTGAAGCGGCCATGCAACTTTGCGGCACCGCCAGCGCCGCCGGGGCGATTCGATCCGTGCGGATCACAATCGCCCATGACACGGAACGGGAAAGACGGTTAGAGCACGACGCTAATGGAAACACGAGCGCCGGGATCATACGGGTTGTACAGGTAATACCCGCCGTCCATGTAGTCAACCTAAACGTCATCGGTGTAATACCAGCCTACCGGCCACGGCTGCACAAATCCGGACCAGAAGCCGCCGTACTGAAAACGCGAATATCCTGTAACCACCACGGGTTGGCTGATGACGAACAGGTGCTCATGGCCAAAATTGGCACGGAAGCGATCATCAGGAATGCGCGCGCTGCCTCTTGCGCTGAGCCGCAGTGCCGGCACCGCGCGTTGCCTCTGCTCTTCGGCCGGAGTCCGCTGCGCAGGTTGCTGCTGGTTCGATTTAGCCTGCGCAGGCTGGGCCTCTTGCTGTTTTTCGGGTTTGGTGGCTTCCTGTTTCACGGGCTTGGATTCTTCTTGTTTCGCAGGTTTGGCCTCCGCCCTGTTTTCGGGCTTGGTCTCCTCTTCGTGCTGCTCCTGACGCGCGTAAGCACTCGCAGTGCTACCGAGGAGCAAGAGCAGTGCCGCCGTGCTGAGCACCCCGAATCGTTCCATGACGGATGCCTCCGTTTATATGAATCCGCGCGCCATCGCTCTTGGTGTCCGGCGTGGCAGTTGCTTCGCCGCGCTGCGCCTGGCTGGCGCGCGATGGCTGTTTTCGCTGCGGGAAATTCAGGGCCTGTTTACGTCCCCACGCGCATCCGCGACAGAGAGTGAAACAGTCCAAAAATGTTCAGCAGCCACAAAACCGTCACGATCACCACCACGGCGTTCAATATCGACTTGATCGATCCCGCCATGGGAATGAAGTTGTTCACCAGCCACAGCAGAACTCCCACCACCACCAGAACCATCAATACTTGCAGTAACGGCATAAGCTTTTTACCCCTTTCTCTTTACCGGCAGACACTTCGGCGCGTGCCAAGTTGTTGCACGAAATCTCTGGCTTGATCCAAAGACCTGTTACCGGCGGCGGGACTGAGAGGAAACCTGCGATCTCCGGTGTCTTTCAGGCGAAGGCTCTTGGACTTGGTTCCGGCCTGCTCGTTGACATCACCTACGGCAATATCCTAGATAGGTCCAATCGACATATCTGTTCACTACTGCACAGTAGGGGGATTTTGATTGTGCCGGCGCGAACCGGTGCTACGATATCTAACTCGGGAAAGGAATTTCAGGAGTGGCAACCAAAGCGCCAATTCGTCGGACAACAGGCGGCAGAAAACCCAGCAGCAAAAAGACATTCAACGCCCAGAATTTTCTTGAGTCCGCTGGCCTGTCGAGGAAGATCGCCGAGTTTGGTAAGAAGGAAACGATCTTCTCGCAAGGCGATGTCTGCAAAGATGTGTTGTACATCCAAAAAGGCGGCGTGCGGCTCTCCGTCGTCAATGAAGCCGGCAAGGAAGCGGTGGTGGCGGTCTTGGGACCGGGCGATTTTTTTGGCGAGGGATGCCTGGCCGGTCAGCCGATTCGCATCGGGACGGCGACGGCGATCACTCCGGCCACCCTGCTGGTCATCGAAAAGAAGGAGATGATGCGCCTGCTGCACCACGAGCACGAATTTTCCGACCGTTTCATCACTTACATGCTTTCGCGCAACATCCGTATTGAAGAGGACCTGGTGGACCAGCTTTTTAATTCCAGCGAGAAGCGCCTGGCGCGAACGCTCTTGCTGCTGGCCCGCTACGGCACCGAAGATAAACCGCAGCGAGTTCTTCCGAAGATCGCACAGGAGACACTTGCGGAAATGGTGGGTACGACGCGCTCACGCGTGAACTTTTTCATGAACAAATTCCGCAAGCTCGGCTTCATCAAGTACAACGGCGGCCTGCAGATCAACACTTCTCTATTGAGCGTCGTGCTCCACGACTGATCTCAGCGGAATCCATCGAACCTTTCTGCGATCCCACCCGCGAGTCCGCGCGCGATTCCAGCCCAGCAGCGCAATTCCTACGGGATCAGCACGATTTTTCCGTACGCGCCCGAGGCCATTATCGCGGTGTGCGCGCGCGCCGCTTCAGCGAGAGGAATTTCCTGGCCGATCACAGGACGAAGCGTTTTGTTCTCGAGGCCGGCGACGAGCGCGGAATGGATGCTGATCAGCTCCTGCGGCGTGGTATTCCACAGGCTCATGCCCAGGATCGCGCCGTCGCGTCCCATCATGTCGCGCGGGGTAATCTCCGCATTGCCGCGGCTGCCTACGACGGAAACGCGTCCGTGCGGAGCAAGAATCCCCAGATCGCGGCCCAGATTCACGTTCGCGAGCATCTCCAAAATCAAGTCGTATCCCCGCCCGCCCGTCGCCGCCAGCGCTTCTTCAAAATGATTCGCAGCCAAATGATCGAGCACTTCGTGCGCGCCCTCGGCCCATACGAGTTTTCGCCCGCGCTCGGAACCAACCGTGCCGATCACGCGAAGCCCCGCGGCGCGTGCCAGTTGCACCGCCGCGATTCCCACGCCACCGCTCGCGCCATGCACCAGCAGAGTTTCGCCGGCGAGAGCGTGCGCGCGCTGAAATAGCGCGCGAAAAGCCGTCGCGTATGGCACATGCATCGCGGCGCCCTGGGCAAATGAAACAGCCGCCGGCAGCGGAAACACAAATTGTTCCTCGCACAGAGCCAGTTCCGCGTAGGTGCCAGACAAGCTGCCGGCCAGATAGACGCGGTCTCCCTGCTTGAACCGCTTCGCATCCGGGCCGAGCGATTCCACGGTGCCCGCGCCGTCCGTCCCCGGCGTGTAAGGGAGCGCCGGCTTGCGGGGGTACGTTCCTGAGCGAATATAGACTTCCACAGGGTTCACTCCCGCGGCACGAATGCGCACCACCACCTGCGCGCCAGATGGCTTGGGATCGGGCACTTCTTCCAGCCGCATCACTTCCGGGCCGCCGAATTCTTCGACGCGAATTGCTTTCATGGCTTCTCCTGTCCTGCCGGGTTAAGCGAGAGATTTATCGGCTGGGAGTTTCACGAGCGAGGGTGCCGGCACGCCTGCCAGCACCGCGTCAATATTGTCCAGAGCGAGCATGCCCATCGCGCTGTTCGTTTCCAGTGTGGCGCTTCCGATATGTGGCAGCAAAAAAGTATTCTGCAGCTGGACGTACTCGGGATTAATGTTTGGCTCGCCCTCGAAAACGTCCAGGCCCGCGGCGGCCACGCGGCCAGTTTTCAGCGCCGCGATCAGAGCTTCGTCCTCTAGGAGTCCTCCGCGCGCGGAGTTGATCACGATCGCCCCTGCAGGCAGCAGCGCGATCGTTTGCGCGTTCAGAAAATGATGCGTCTCCGGCGTGTGCGGCGCGTGAAGGCTGAGGAACTGACTGACGCGCAGCAAATGCAGCGGACTTTCGTGAAACACCGCGTCACCCGCAAGCTCCTGCGAAAGCGGATTCCGGTTGGAATAGTGGATCTTCATGCCGAGAGAGCGCGCGCGTAGCGCAACCGCTTGGCCGATTCGTCCCATGCCGAGGATGCCGAGCACTTTGCCTGTCGGCTGCCAGCCGAGCAGCCTGGCGGAACTCGTTTTCGCCCATGCTCCGGTCCGCAGCAGTTGTTCCGACTCGTAGGCACGGCGCGAAGCGCCCAGCAGCAACAGCATCGCCAAGTCCGCTGTCGCGTCGGTCAAGACGCCCGGAGTATTGGCAAGCGCAATTTTCCTCCCCGCTGCCGCGCGCAGATCAATGTGATCGTAGCCAACCGAGAAGGTTGCGATCACCTTCACTGACGCAGGTACACGGCGAAAGAATTCAGCATCCAGCCTGTCCACCGGGCTGATAAAAAGCGCATCCGCACCGTCCGCCGCGCGCAGCAGCTCCTCGCGTCGCGAAGGCGAGTCTGGAGCAACGCGGCGCGGCGTGAAATCGCGCTCGATGCGCGCTTCCACATCTTTGGTGAAATGCTCGGTCTGCGCCAGAATTGGTTTGTTCATGTATCGCTGCCTGCCCTTCCAGCGTCGGCATTGCTCTTGCGAAGGGAGATTTTACCCGATTCGCAGGAAGATGCCCGCACACGAAAAGGGAACGACACAAAGGCCGGCCCCACAAGGAATTTGCAGTTAGAATTGCGGGAATGCAGCGCGAGGCGCGAGCGAATGAGCTTTCAGGTACGGAAGGCAGCAGCAGCCGACGTTCCGCGGTTAGGTGAAGTGATTGAGGCGTCGGTGCGCGGCCTGCACTCTGGGGATTATTCGCCGGCACAGATCGAAGGTGCGCTGCAATCGGTCTATGGTGTGGACAGCCAGCTTATCGCGGATGGAACGTACTTTGCGGTAGAGGTTGCGGCGCCGGGCGCAAAGACAGCAGTGATTGTCGCCTGCGGAGGCTGGAGCAAGCGCAAGACTCTATATGGAGGCGATCAATATGCCCAGCGCGAAGACTCGCCGTTGGACCCGGCGCGAGACGCTGCGAAAATTCGAGCGTTTTTCGTTCATCCGGATTGGGCGCGCCGCGGCGTCGGCACGTTGATCCTGGAAGCATGCGAGAATGCGGCCCGTGACGCAGGTTTCACGCGCCTGGAAATGGGCGCAACACTAAGCGGCGTGGCCTTCTATCGCGCGAAGGGCTACGTCGCACTCGAAAATGTGGACGTGCGCCTCAGCAACGGAGAAATGTTGCCGATTGTAAGAATGGCCAAGGAAATCGAGCGAAGGTCCTGAGCGCAGCGCCGGATTTCGCGCGCAAAACGGATGCGCCGCCGAAAACTTCCTAATTTGCCGTAGGAACCAAATACTGGTTGAACCACTCCACCGAGCGCTCGATCACATCGCGAGAATGCGCCGGGTTCGCGAAATGATGCCCTTCGTGCGGGTAGATCACCAGCTCGGTAGGCACGCCGAGAGTTTTCAGCGCGTGCCAGAATTCGTAAGATTGCGGCGGCGGGCATTCGCCATCGCTATCGCCGACGATCACCAGCGTGGGCGTCGCGACTTTCTTGATGAAAGTAATCGGCGACATTCTTGCATATAGTTCCGGATCGTCGTAAACCGTGGCGCCCATAAACGGAATCATCCACTGATCAATTTTGTTTTCGCCGTAATAGCTCAGGAAGTTCGCCAGGCCCGCCCCGGACACCGCGGCGCGGAACCGGTTCGTCTGCGTCACGCTCCACATGGTCATGTATCCGCCGTAACTCCAGCCGGTGATGCCGAGACGCGCAGGGTCAATCGGCGCGACCTTAATAGCTTCGTCCACGCCCGCAAGGATGTCGCGGAAATCGCCGTAGCCGAAGTCCTTCACGTTCGCAGCCGTGAATTTTTCACCCTGCCCGTAGCTGCCGCGCGGATTGGGTTGCAGCACGAAATATCCCTGCGAAGGCAAGGCCATCGCGTAATCCGAGGGCGTGGGCCAGTAGGGCATCACGGCCCAGGAAGGTCCGCCGTGAACGCGCACCACCAGTGGATATTTTTTCGCGGCGTCGAAATCCTTGGGATAAGTAAGCCATCCCTGCACGGTTCCGATATCCGTGGTCCAGTGCAAACTCACCGATTTTCCCCAAGCCTGGCGCAGTCCGGAATTGTGATGAGTGATTTGCCGCCACTCGCCGATCGCGCCCACCCAGACTTCCGCCGGCTGCGTGAACGATTGCCGGACGACGGCGGAGGACTTCCCATCGGCAGAGAGCGATATGCTGCAACCGAAGTCCGTGTCGGCGACGCGCTCCTCGCCACGCCAGAGTTCCACCACCTTATCGTCCGCCACGTCCAGCCGTGCGATGCCGCTGCCGCCGTCAACAATCCCGGCGAAAATGATGTGCGATGAATCGGCCGACCACTTAAGGTTGAAGGCGCTAAATTTCATATCCGGAGTAAGGTTGCTCATTTCGCCGCCATCCGCGGCCACGGAATAAATATCGCCACCGGCGATCGGTTCATCACTCATCAATCCACCAATGAAGGCGATCTTCTGTCCGTCAGGAGACCAGTGCGGCTGGGCGATCTGGCGGCCCGGTTTTTCGATCAGCGTCCTCATCGCGCCGGAGGCCGCATCGACTGCCATCAAACTCGCGATGTACCAGTTGTCGTCGCCGCTGCCGTGCGCGGCAGTGACCACCAGTCGCTTGCCGTCGTGCGCCCAATCGAATTCATAGACGTACAGATCTGCCGGCGAGATTTGCCGCACGCGCGCGGTTGCGGCATCCACCAACGTGAGCCGCTGCTCGTGCAAATCCTCGGACACCACGCCTTCGTCGGGTGTTTCCGCCACCAACGGCCCGGAAGCGCGCGTGGCGTTCTCGGTGAAGAGCATCGCAATCGTCTTACCATCGGGTGACCAACCGGGCGCGGAAAGAAATCCTTTCAGGTGGGTGAGCTGCTTTGGCGCGCCTCCGTTCGCAGCAACGATAAAAAGCTGGAGTTGACCCGGCGAGCCGGCATCCGAGAGAAATGCGATGCGCTGGTTGTCCGCGGACCAAGCCACATCGTGCTCTTGGCGCGCGGCCTTGCCGTCTCCAGCAGTGATTCGCCGCGCAACGGCGGCGGAATCCGTGGCCGCGATGTAGATCGCCGAGTTTGACGACGGTGTATTGCCTGGTCCAGGGAGCGATTCGACCCACGCCACACGTTTTCCGTCAGGCGAGATCGCGGCCTGCGGAAAGGCACGAACGCCAAACATTCCGTGCATCGCATCGTCCAATGCAGGATTCGATTTAGGTTTCGCCGAGCTCTGTGCATGAGCGCTCGCGCAGAGCAGCAAACAGCTCGTTAGGAGCAGCGGGAACTTCGAGCATGTCGCTTTCATTCTTTCTCCGGCAGAACATTTTCGGTACCACGCGGCGAAACAGCCCGGAACAAAATATAAACGGGCAGCCCGCTGGCGATCAGGACCAGCCCCGGCAGCGTCGTAGCAGTCCGGTAGCAAAGCAAGATCACGAGTATTACGCTCGCGCCCACGATGTACAGTGCCGGCACAACGGGATAACCAAACGTCTTGTACGGACGCTCCGCCAAAGGTTTGGTTCGTCGTAAACGAAAAATTCCGATGATGGTGAGGATGTAAAAAATCAAAACGGCAGAGACGACATAGTCCAGCAGATTGCTATAAAGGTTGCCGTATTTTCCAGTTAGCGGGTCATAGGTGCGCGGCACAACCAGAAGTGCGGCCCAAACTCCTTGCACGATCAGTGCAACTCCGGGGACGCCCGCGCGATTCAGAATTCCCGTACGCCTGAAGAACAGCCCGTCGCGCGCCATCGCGTAGTAAGCGCGAGAACCCGTCAGCAACATCCCGTTGATACAGCCAAATGTGGAAACCATGATGGCAAGAGCCATCAACGTGACGCCCAGCCCAGGAAACACCGCCTGCAGCGTAGCGGTAGCAACGCGATCGGATTCCGCGTGCTGGATCGCGTTGAGCGGAAGGGTGAAAAGGTAAGCGAGATTCACCAGCAGATACAATCCAATCACCATCCCGCTGCCCAGCGCGAGCGACAGCGGAATGTTCCGGCGCGGATTCTTCACTTCGCCGGCAGTAAAGGTAATATTGTTCCAGGCGTCCGCCGCGAAGAGCGAGCCCACCTGCGAAACGCACAACGCGACAAAAAGTCCGTAACCGGTGGCGGCACTAATCCCAGCGGCGATCGGAACGTATCCGCTGGGCGACCACATCGCGCTGAAGTTCGCATGAATCGCCGCGGCGTTGCGACCAAACAAAATGCCGGCAACGATCAGTCCGGCCAGTGAAGCGATCTTGCTCGTGGTAAAAACATTTTGAATCACTTTGCCGTAGTTCAGGCCGCGCGTATTGCTCCATGTGAGCAGCAGAATCACCAGCACCGCGACCAGCTGAGCGGTAGAAAGAGAAACTGCATAACCAGACGTCACGTGCACAGGTTCGATAACGTAGTGAGATTCACCGATCGTCGGCCACAACACGCCGAGAAACCGCGCAAAACCAATCGCGACGGCCGCAACAGTTCCCGTCTGAATGATGAGAAAGAGCGTCCAGCCGTACAGAAATCCCAGAGTCGGCGAAAATGATTCCCGCAGATACACATACTGCCCCCCCGCCTGTGGCATCATGGATGCCAGTTCGCCGTAGGAAAGCGCCGCGGTGATGGTGAGGACGCCTGCGATAATCCACGAAAGCAACAGCCAGCCGGAGCTGCCGAGTTGCCTCGACATATCTGCGGAGACAATGAAAATGGCCGAGCCGATCATGGACCCGGCCACGATCATCGTGCTGTCGAACAACCCCAGGCCGCGGCTGAAACTGTGCGCGCCTGCTTCCTGAAGATCGGCCGGATCCTTGCGATCAGACGTAAGATTCCTCCCGCGCTCGGCGTCGCCGCCGAAATCCTCGCGACCAGTTAACCGATCGAGGCCGCCGAGCCTGCGAATCGTGCTGATGATAGGCCATTGTGAATGCCACTCGGTGGTTTTTTTAGGGAGCGCTTGTCCAAATGCTGAGCGGGCACTCTCCAGTTCTCTTTGCTACTTTGCGTTCGCGGCCTCTAGCTGCACGGTATGCAGCAGGCCATCCAGATCGGAGCGCGAAAGATAACGCCCGTTGATCACTACGCTGCGAATCTTGCGCGTGTTGCTGATTGAGTCCAGCGGGTTCGCGTCCAGCAGCACCAGATCGGCGCGCTTGCCTTTCTCGATCGTCCCGGTATCGGAAAGTCCCAGGTACACGCCGGCGTTGCGCGT
The DNA here is from genome assembly GCA_013289715.1 of Acidobacteriota bacterium. Classification (GTDB taxonomy): domain Bacteria; phylum Acidobacteriota; class Terriglobia; order Acidiferrales; family UBA7541; genus Palsa-295. Next base: position 28,907 of record JABCZJ010000025.1, read on the forward strand.
GGCTGTCTGCAGTGTTTCCATCGGCGACAAACCGGATTGCGCGATCATCTCCAGCTCACTATGCAGGCTGAATCCAGGATAGACGCGCACTCCGGCCGCTGTGTCCGTCCCAGCCAGAATGGGCACGCCCGCGCGGTGCATTTCGCCCACCATTTTGAATTCCGCCTGCACGAACGCTTCGCGATCCGCCACAGGATCGGTGGACCAACTTTTCAAAATCTCGCGCGTAAACATCGGCCAGGTACGCTCTCTCCAAGCAGCCGGAGCGTACTTTGCGAGCGGATCGGGTCCAGCGTTCGTTTGCTCGATGAGCCATTCGCCTTGTTCCCAATAAAGCGTAGGCACCTGCCACGTCTGATTCTTTAAGAACAACGCGATGAGCGCTTTCGCTTTGGCCGGGTCATACGTGGACAAAAAGCGTCCGCGGCCGGGTCCGCGGGGCTTGGACATCAACTCGGCCTCAACCGAAGAGCAGCCCTCGAACACGCCCGTCAGGTGTTCGATACTTTTCTGCCCGGCGTTGGAAGCCTCGGCGGCGCGAACCGCGTCCGGCACATGCCCAGCGAATACAATGCCCTGCTTTTTTGCTTCATCCGCCGCCGCGAAATATCCATCGCGCGGAACCAGCGATTGAATCTTGATGAAGTCCGCGCCGTTGGCTTTCAACTCATCCACGATTCTGCGCCCGTCCGCGGCGTCCTTCACCGGTGCCGAACTTGGAAACGCCGGAACCGGACCGTCGAGCATGGGACCTGCGATAACCATCCGCGGCCCAAGCAAATCACCGGAAGCAATCCGCGAGCGCCATTTCTTCAGCGGTTCCAGATCCCCGCCCATGTCGCGCACCCCGGTCACTCCATTCGCGACAAACAGCAACGGAGTCACTTTTTCGTCTTCCGGAAGCCAAGCGCCGAAAATTTCGTGCCCGTGCATGTCCCACAGGCCCGGGATCAAATACTTGTCACGCGCCTCCACCACCCGCGCGTTCTTCGGAACCTTGACGCTGGCGCTCGTTCCAATCTCGACGATGCGCCGGTCTGCGACGATCACGGTCATGTCCGGCTGGGCAGGCGAGCCCGTGGCATCAATCACGGTGGCGTGCACGAAACCGAGAGTCTCATCCGGAGGAACCGCCGCGACCGACACAGCCGCGATGATCGTGAGTGCCAATAGCAAACCAACATTTCGCAGTTTCATAGACACCTCACCGCGCACCTAGATCGAGTGGCGCATCATACTCAACGCCTAAGATTCGGAAAAGGTATTTCGGCAGGAAGGCGCGATTTTGGCGAAATACAGAGGTGGAAGCGCGTAATGGATAGGATTGTTCGGCGAAACGTTACAGAACGGTCGAGACTGCGGTTCCGGCTGCGGCAAACACGGAGGACATCTCCGCCCGTGCCAGTGGAAGGAAGCGCTCTACAACCCGCGCGTCAAACTGAGTCCCGCTCGCTTGCAACAAACGTCGTTCGGCTTCCTCGAACGGCAGGCCCTGGCGGTAGGGCCGCGAAGAAACCATCGCGTCGAAGGCGTCAATCACAGAGACGATGCGCGAACCAATCGGTATTTCCTCGCCCTTCAATCCACCCGGATAACCTTTACCATCGTAGCTTTCGTGGTGATGAAGAATGATCAAGCTGGCGCGCTCCATTCCCGGCACTTGCCGCAACACGGCCCAGCCGTACTCGGGATGCTTCTTCATCAGCTCGTATTCTTCAGCCGTTAGCTTTGCGGGTTTGTTCAAGATGGCGTCGGAGATGCCGATTTTCCCGATGTCGTGCAGAAGCGCTGCAACTTCGATATCGCCCAAATAGCTTTGATCCAGACCGAGCTCGCCTGCAACGTGCAGCGCCCATTCCGCCAGGCGCGTGCTGTGAACTCCTGTATTCAAGTCCTTCAAGTCCAGCAGCTGATTGAATGCGCAGATCAAAGAGCTGCGCAACGCGCCGATCTGTTCCTCCATTTGCTTCACCCGAATAGCGGCAGAAGCCCACGGCGCCACGATTTTCTCGGTGGCGTTTCTGGAAAATATCGCGTGCCCGGCGGCTTCAGCGATGCGAGGAATCGGATTCAAGCCGCCGGCCGGTTGCATATCGTTCGCTGGGGTTGCAATTTGCATCATTCTATTTTACTGGAGCAACCCCAGGATGGGATTGTAGGCCGACAAAGAGCCGTAGACATCCAGCCGTCCATTGCCCAGGTTCGGGCCGATCCACTTGGCGTGAGCAATCGCCCAAGCAGCCTGATTCTCGCTAGCGCTGGATTGCATGTTAACCAGCAAAGAAGCGGTTCCGGCAACCATCGGCGAACTGAACGACGTTCCCCAACCAGCGGCGTAACTCGCGAACGGATAGGTCGTGATAACGCCTTCGCCGGGCGCTGCGACCCACACGATCTGGTTTCCGTAATTTGAAAAGCTCGATCGCTGGTCTTGATTGTTCGTCGAGGCTACGCCCATCACGTTTTGTAATCCGGCCGGATAAACCATTTCCTGCTTACCATCATTCCCCGAGGAAGCCGCGAGAATCACATTCTGGCTGTTCGCATAGTTGAGTGCGGTTCCCAATTCGGTCGAACTCGTCGTCAAGTCGAAGCTCATGTTGATGACGTTCGCATGGTTCTGCACGGCGTAGTAGATCGCCGCCAGGATATTCGCAAGCGATCCGTTTCCGTTCGCACTGAAGGCTTTCAGTGGCAGCAGTTTGGCCGTCGGCGCCACCAGGTGAATTACGCCCAGCACCATCGTGCCGTGTCCAAACGCCGCATACTGCGATCCGTCCAGCATGGCGGCCGTGTGCTGATCGAGCATCGCCGCCGTGTGTTGATTTACGTACGCAGCGGCGCAAGTCTCACAAGGCGGCGGCGAGGACATTGATATATCGTTCAGTTCCGAGCCGCCGGGCTGGTTCCGCGTAAAGTCATAACCCGCGAGCAGCACGCCCTGCAGCGCTGGATGGTTGGGGTCCACGCCCGTGTCGATGTCCGCAACAATTCCCGAGCCAGTCACATTGAAGACACTGTGCGCTTGAGCGACGCGAATAATTTGCGCCGCCGGCTGATTCACATAGCCATGCGTAACCGAAGTCCCGTAGTAGTTGACCGGAGTGGTGTCCCACAACCCCTGCGGGGCGGTGGACGCCGTGGCCTGGTTATTTTCGTTCGGTGGAATCATCAGAGTCTGATCGGGTTCGGCATCGAGAATTCCGGTCACCAGTTTCAGCACATCCGCGAGCAGTTGCGCTAGCAAACCCTGCGCCGGCCGCACCAGGAACAGTTGGTTGGCGTTGCCATCGAGGTTACGGACCACCGTGCATCCGTTCGACAAGCAAGCGTTCTGCAGTCCCGCACGGCCCAAAGTCGTTCGGACGATAACGCCTTGTTGCTGATTCTGACCGCTCAGCACGTCACTGACGGTCGTCAGAAGGCCGCCCAAGAGTCCTTGAGCATTGGCTGGCTGGCCCCAGAATCCCAGCGTTAGAAGGATGGAAAGTCCGATTAGACGCTTCATGATTGCCCGTGCTCCTTTTAAGTGTCGAACAGTAGTCCAATTGCCCGGTAGCTGTGTCGGTTCCATTTTGTTCGGACGACTAATTCCCAGCAATGGTACAAATGGCTACTTTCCGCACTCACCGCATCCATCTTTAGTTCTAGTACTGTTTTTTCTTGATTCTCGAACTCTTTCTAAGGATATTATTTTCAGCTACATGCGTGGGCATCTCCCTGGTGGTGAATCCAGGTTCCACGAGCGGGATGCTCACCTGTTTTCCGTCGGCCAGCAGTACGACGAGTCGAAAACTCTCTGCCAACTCGCACTCAATCTGGAATTCGCCAAACTCGCTGGTGACTGATTCAGCCAACATCTTTCGGCCCGTGAATAAGCTAACCGGTGCCGCTGCCAAGCGTTCGTCGGGGTCGGAGCAGTTAAGGACTTGGCCAATTACAACCACCTTTTCTGAGTCCATTTGCGGCTCGATCCGAACATCGATCCGGTAGTCGCCAACGCCGTAAAGCAATTGTTGTGAAGCGCTTTCGGCTGAACGCACCCCGGCCAATAGAGGGCTGCGGAAGCTATCGAATAGCAAGGTTATAGCTTCCGACTTCGCATGACGCAGCTGCCCAGCCGACCGATTTGCGAAGGAGGCGTTCACGGTACGAACCGTGCCCTCGGGCGGCGCGTAGACCGATTCGCGTCGTGCAACTTGTTGCAAGCGCTGCCACATGCGCAGTTCTTTCGAGCACGCTGTGCAACCGGTCTGTAAGTGGCTTTGCATCTTTACCTTTTCACCCTCGTCGATTACGTTCCGTGCAAAATCAACCCACTTTTCCAACGAATAATGTCGCATGCCACCCCCCGCCGAATTTGATCTCCCAGCTTCGCCCAAATAACTGCCCCACCGCTTGCTACCACCACCAACTCATAAGGGTGGGCACGTGCTTAAAAAATATAGCGGGTATCAAAAAAAGTTGCCGGATTTCAGACGGGGGAAACCTTGCCAATCAGAGTAAAGGGAGCCCAGTGGTAGGGGTGGGGGTAGCGTTCGCGCAGCTCGATCATCGCTCCCCGCAGGGCGGTCGACTTACCCGCCCCGTCCTGGAAGCGCCGGTAGAAAATGGCCATAAAATCCGCGGTGCTCTGGTCATGAACGTCCCACAGCGTCAGAAGCAGGGAGTGTGCTCCGGCATAGAGGAGTCCGCGTATCAGGCCGAGCAACTCGTCTCCAGGAGTTACGACGTTTATTCCCGTAGCGCAACCGCTCAAGGTCACCAATTCAGCGTTGAGCTTGAGCTGATAGAGATCGTAAAGATTCAGATACGCGTCGCCCAGCCGAATCCCCGAGAACATCGGATTGTCTTGCCGGAACTTGCCATGCGTCGCAATGTGAATCAGCCGGCTTTGCAAACCCTTCTCGCGCAAGAGCTGCTGGTTTGCTTGCGCGCCAACAAATAATTCCGCATCCGACGCCATTTCCGCCACGGCGCGAACTTCCTCCAGAATCAAAGGCGCCCGCGCATCGGGAATTCCCAACACCAGGGACGGGCCACTGGCGTGCGCAGGTTTTTCCTGGCAGTGGGCAAAAATACTGGCGCTCGGCGCATAAGAGATCGTGAAGGAATCGATCAGATATCCTGTGTCGTCCAGCAAAGCGTGGAAGGGGAGATAGTGCAGCACGCCGTGCGGCACGATGATCAGGTGTCGCGCGGAAATGTGCGCGCGAACCGGCGCCCACACCTCTTCGTAAAGCTGGCGCAAGTGCGCTTGCACTACGCCCAACATCGATTTTTCAAACGTCCGCGCATATTCAGCGCCCAGCTTGAATTTCGAAATCTGGAAATGCAGCATGCGCAGCAGGTTGATCACCCTCGACATCGGCGTCAGCGGCACGATTTTCAGCCCGTCGTGCGTCACTAACGCGGCGATGAACTGGTCCTTCAGGCTGAAATATTCTACAAGCACAGCTTCCGCAGGCAGGCACGCGCGAATGGTGGCCAGCGACCTGATTGCCGGTCCCTGGCTCGCGCCCTCCGACTGCGGCAATTCCCGCAGTACATGCAATAGCTCGTTTTCGTGCGTCAGGGCCTCTCTCTGCAGCTTCGCTATGCGCTCCGGCGACGGCTCTTCCGCGCGCAACTGCTCAATTTCAATGCGCCGGTAATACCAGTTGAGTTCCTCGCGCATTTCACGGATGTGGCGCACCAGTTCGCTCTGGCCCGTGTCCGCCGGCCTGATCGCCGGACCCGAACGCATCAGAAGTTCCGCCAGGCTGCGCGACTTGGCCATTTCGATATAGCCGAACGACTCCTCCGCTCCATTCGGCCGTTCCGCGCGTACCAGGCACAGTTCGACCAGGTTCTCGTAAACTTCCAGGCGATTCTTCATGAACGCGATCTTCAGTTCCTCGCCATGCAAGCTGCTGCGCAAAGTCTCCAGAGACTGGCGCGCCTTCTGGTAGGAATCGTAGGCGGCGGAAAGGTCCCCGGAAGCCTGCTGAATCTGCCCCATCAGAAAATGCGCCTGATAGTGCAGCACCGGAGCTTGCAAATGCGCCAGACGTTCGATCGCGCGAGAAGCCTCCGCCTGCGCGGCCCCCAGCTCTCCGGTTCGCACAGAAAGCCGTGCGAGCAGCAAGTGGCAAAGGACGGCTTTGTTCGGCAGGAACGAGCCATCAAAAAATGTCGCCGCGCCGGTACACAGCCGTCGCGCTTCGAACAACCGGCCTTCATTGAAAAGAACCACGGCTTGGTACAGATCCATCAGCCACGGCCACACCAGGTTCTTTTCGCTGACAAATTTCGCGCGCGCCTGCGCAAACAATTCCAGCGAACCGAGTGCTTTTCCCAGTTGGCTGGAAGCCATGGCTTCATAGGCCTGGCATTTCGCTTCCTCGTACCCCATTCCCAGCTTCCGGAAACGCAAAGAGCCTTCGTGCGCGGCCTCTTTCGCTTCGCTGCTCAGATTTAATTCCAGATAAATTTCCGATACGTCCAGGTAGCAGAGCGCCAGCACGTGCGCATCCCCATTTTTCTCGCACTCTTCGCGCGTAGCGCGCAGCATCTCGATCGCCTTGCTGTATTCCCCCCGCAGATAATAAAGGTAGGCAATGTTGTAGTCGCTTTGCGTCACCAGCAGCGTCATGCCATGGCTCACGCACATTTCCCTGGCGCGCTGGTAGGTCGCGAGCGCCCGCGGAAAATCATTCAGCGTAATCAGGCACACTGCCATGTTGTAGAGCGCGATGGCCAGCCCCTCGGAATCGCGAAACGGCAGCAGCATCTCGTAGGCGCGCTCATAGCACGCCAGCCCCTCCTCGAAACGGTCTTGGCGGTGGTAAATATTGCCGACATTGATCTCCACGTGCGCCCAGCGCTTATCGTCGCCCAAGTTCCGGAAGATTTTCTTGGCGTCGGCAGCGACTGCAAATGCCTGGTCGTATTTTCCCAGCAGAATAAAGGGCTGAATGGAGGGGATCAGCGTACGCGCTTCTTCCTCCGCATTTCCAATTTCGCGAAAGATGCGCAAAGCTTCGGCGTGAAAATCCAGCGCCTGCTGATTTTCTCCCAGCATGTAGAGAGCGTTGGCTTTTGCGCGCAAACTGCGCCCCAGCGCCTCTTGATTGCGCAATTGTCGCGCAATCGCCACGCTCGTTTCCGCCAGAGCAAGCGCCTCGCGCGCGTTTTCGCGCAATCTGCCGCGCACCACATCATTCAGTTGCTGCACCACGGCGTCTTTCAACAAGCGCGGATGTGCCGCAATGAATTTGCTGCGATTGGATTCCGTCGCGAGATTCGCCAGCTCGCGCAGCAGCTTCTCGGAAAGCGGAGCCTTCTGGTTTTCCGGCTTCACGCGAATCCCGTTTCCAGCAAGCGTTTGCGCAGCCGCCCGAGGCACCGCTGCCGGATGAACCCGATCGAACCCACCGCAATTCCCAGCGTCGCGGCGATTTCCTGATACGGCCGCACCGGCTCGTCATAAAAAAGCATATGCACCAGTTCCCGGCAGCGCGGCGGTAGTTCAGCCATCGCCTGGCGCAAACTCTGCTCGTCTTCCGCCTCTCGCAGAATCCCCTCGGCGCGCGCGGGCGTGCTCTGCTCGAATTCCTTGGCGGCCGGATCCAGAACTTCCGTCCGCTGCTGCTGCCGTTTCCGGTGAAAACATTTGTGCGCGGTAACCTGCATGATCCATTTCGGCAGCGCCTTCACTTTGCGCAATTTGGGCAGTTCGGACAAAAGCTCCAGGCACACCGCCTGAAAAATATCCCTCGAGTCTTCTGTGGAGAAGCCATATTTTACCGGAATCGAAAAGATGAGGTTCTTGTACTTGAAGATCAGCGCGCGCCAGGCTTCTTCGCTGCCGCCGATGCATTCGCGGACCAGCCGCGCGTCCGGCCACGCAGCGCGCGCGTCATCGTGCGCCGGCGTTTTTCGGGCAGCGTTGCGGCTCAGGCTCGCCATTTATTGTACGTAAAGCTGTTCGATATTCCACAGCGCGTAAGGAACCAGAATGGCCGGGCGAAAATTTCCCACGCGATTGGCAGCGCCCACCAGTATATTGGGGCTCACCAGGCAAATCACCGGCAGGTCCTCAGCCACGATCTCCTGCACCCGGTCGTACAGACTCTTGCGCTTCGCGTAGTCTAAAGTGACGAGTTGCTCCTGCATCAAGCGATCTATCTCGGCTTCCCACGGCGTCGCCGGCTTCTCCTGGCGCGGATGCCACAGGTGAGTTTCGCCGCTCGATAGCCACACGTTCATCTCCGAAGTTGGATCCGCATCGCCGCTCACCAATCCCATCAGCGCCGCCTCATAGTTGTAGGTATTGGTCAGCCGGTCCACCATCGCGCGAAATTCCAGCGGCACTACCTGCACCGTCATTCCCAATTGGCTCAAATCATCTTGCACGATCGTCGCGATTTTCGTCCGCTGCGCGTTCGATGAACTCGTCAGAATCGAGAATTCTACGTGATCGCCGCGCGCATCCAGCAGTGCGCCATCGCTCTTCCACGAAAAACCCGCGGCCTGCAGTAGTTGCCGCGCGCGCTCCAGCGATCGCGCCGGACGCGCAATCTTCTCGTCCAGCCACAGTTTGTTTCCCGGCGTCACCTGATCCCAGATCGGCGTCGCGCGTCCGCTATAAACCAGGCGCACGATCCCTTCGCGGTCAATCGCCGCCGAAACAGCTTGCCGGAAACGCAGATCTTGAAACCACGTTTGCTTGTTGGCAATTTCCGGAAGTCCTTTCGCAGCCAGATCGTTCATGTTGAAGAAGAGGAAATTGTATTCGAGCCCCGCGCCCAAATCGTCTAGATGGTAGCCCTTCCGCGATTGCTGCTTTTGCAGCACCGCAAAATTGTCCGCGCTGAATCGGCTGAGCACGTCCGTGTCACCGGACTGGAAGCGAATCACCTGCGCGTCTTCGCTCGGAACAAAAAGAAACACAACTTCGTTCAGATACGGCAGTTGGTTTCCAGCGCGGTCCGCCTTCCAATAATATGGATTGCGCTCCAGCACCACGCGTTGCCCGGCCACATATTCCTTCAAACGAAATGGGCCGAGCCCGGCGAATTGGCCCGGCGGCATGGAAAGACTCCACGCCTGAGCAAACCCGCCAGCCCGGTAGCCGCTCTCCAGAAGATGCCGCGGCAAAATAGCGATGCTATCGAACAATCGCTCGGCGGCGGCATAGGGTTGCGCCAATTCAAAACGGACGGCGAAGTCATTCACTTTCACAACCGTAATAGGCTTTCCGCCCACCAGCAGCAGGTCTCGCTGCGAAGAATCAACTTTGTCGTCGAGGTAAACCCGAAAACTAAATGTCACGTCGTCCGCGCTGAATGGTTCGCCATCGGAAAAGCGCACTCCATGGCGAAGTTGCAGCGTATATTGCCGCCCGTCGCGCGAGACGCTCCACGATTTTGCCAGCGCAGGTTCCGTCTTGAGCGACCCGCGGTTAATATGAATTAAATCAGCCGTCAGGCAGCGAATCACATCGCGCGAAGGCTCATCCAACGCAAGTGCCGGATTCAACGTTTTTGGTTCCGATCGTAAAGCAATCACCAGTCGGCCACCCGCATGGCCTGGAGCACCCTCGGTGAGCATCCGCTCTTCGCCTGCCTGCGCGGTGAAACCGCGCGCGACCGAGCAGGAGCAAGAAAGTGCCACGAGCAGGACCAGGCACACACGCGATAGCCGATTTCTCCCCATGCATCCACTCTTAGCAGAGATTTCCCGGTTTTTACAGCGGCACGGTCTTGTGAAGTTCCTGCAGAGCATCGGCGGCGGCGTAGAAGACCACAAAGAAGGGGATGATAAGCAGCGCCGGCAAGAACATCCACCAGTACGAGGAAAGAACCGAATACTGTTGCAGAGAAGTTAACAGCGCGCCCCAGCTGGGCATCGGCTCGCCAACACCCAGCCCCAGAAAAGTCAGTGTCACCTCAGCGAGCACATACTGAGGGACCAGCAGCGTGAACTGCGTAAGCAGCACCGCATACGTCTGTGGCAGCACGTGCCGTCGCAACAGGTATGCGTCGGAAGCTCCCATCCCGCGCGCCGCGAGCACGAAATTGCGTTCTTTCGCGCTGAGCACTACGCCACGAATCAGCCGCGCGGGGCGGGTCCAGCCGATGAGTCCCATCACCGAGACAAGCAGCAGAAAAACCTGCCATTGCGAAATGTGCAGGGGCAGCGCAGCGCGCACCGCGAATAACAGGTAGAGCCAGGGCAACGCGAGAAACAGCTCTGCTCCACGCATCAGAATTTCATCAATCCATCCGCCGTAATATCCGGCGATCCCGCCTGCAAGTATTCCGACGGAAACAGAAAAAATAGCGGCAATCAATCCGGCCAGCAGGGAAATCTGGCCTCCGAAAAGAAATCTTGAAAACTGATCGCGGCCATAGCCGTCCGAGCCCATCAGGAACATTCGTGCGGGCTTTTCGACGCCGAACAAATGCACGCGTGACGTGAAAACCCCGGCGATTTTGTAGGGCGCGCCGCGAACAAACCAGCGTAGCGGGTAAGGCTGATCCGAATCTGCGGCAGCACCCACAGGGATTGGGCTCGAATCGCGCGGGCCATAAACGAACGGACGAACCTGTAATCTCCCACCGCCGGCTACAAAATGGATTGCAGTTGGCGGCGCGAACGGCATGTCGCGATCCTGCGCCGCAAAATCATACGGAGCAAAAAAGCCCGCCAACAGCACGACGCCGCAGAATGCCGACAGCGCAACGACCGCCCACACGAGTTTTTGCCGTTGCGTCAGCACGTCAGTCCATCCGAATCCGCGGATCCGTTGCAAAAAGTAATGCATCCGCGACGAGGTTTCCGGCCACCAGGAATACAGACGAGAGCATCACCGCGCCCACAACCACGTAGACATCTTTCGCGAGAATTGCATCCACCAGGAACGGCCCGATTCCTGGCCAGCTCAATACGACTTCCACAAGCAATGAAGCGCTCAACATCCCCGCGATCGAATACCCGAAAAGAGTAAGCAGCGGATTGGCGGCAACCGGTAACGCATAACGTAGCAGCACGCGGCGTTCAGAAATCCCGTGAGCGCGCGCAGCGCGCACAAAGGGAGCTTCCAGCACTTCGATCATTGCCGAACGCACATGCCGGACCAGCGGCGGCAGCGTCGCGAGCACCAGCCCGAGAGCGGGCAGAAAAAGATGAGCCGCAAGGTCCTTCACCTTGCCGCCGACGCTCAAATCCTCGAACCCCGCAGACATCATCCCGCCCGTCGGAAACCAGCCCGTGCGCACGGCCACTAACAACATCGCGAGAAACAAAACCAGGTCCGGCACAGTCAGCAGCGAAGAAGTCGCAATTCCGCCTGCGCGGTCGCCCCATTTTCCGCGCCGCGCGGCGCTCCACATCCCGAAGGAAATCGCGAGCAGCCACGCAACCAGCAGCGCCGTCCCGGTCAAGAGCAGAGTATTGCGCGCGCGCACCGCCAAAAGCGGCGCAACCGGAGTGCCGTATGCGAATGAAATTCCGAAGTCGCCGCGAAAAACGGAACGCAGCCAGTGTTCGTAGCGAATCGGAAAAGGTTTATCGAGTCCGTATTGGGAGCGCAGCGCGGCAACAGTATGTGCGGAGACTTGCGGATTCAAGCGAATCGGCGTGAAGAAGTCCCCCGGCGCCAGCTGTAGAATCCCAAACGAAAAAACCGAAATTCCGAAGAGCAGCAGCACCGAGTGCACCAGCCGTCGCGCAAGATATTTCATCGCGGCCCTATGCCGACCGCTCAAGCAGGATCGATTCCACGGAACGCACGCTCGCGAGAAGTTCCTTGGTATAAGAATGCTCGGGGGAAGCAAATAAACTGCGCGTGTTCTGCCAGTCCACAACCGTGCCCTGGTACATCACCGCGACATCGTCCGCAAACTCAGACACCAAACGCAAATCGTGCGAGATGTGCAGGAAGCTCAGTGGATGCGCAGCCTGTAGCTCCTGCAGCAATTTCAAGATCAAAGCCTGGTTCGCTGCATCAAGATTCGATAGCGCCTCGTCCAGAATCAGCAACCGCGGGCCAAGCGCCAGCGCTCTGGCGATCGCAAGCCGCTGTCGTTGGCCGCCGCTGAACTCGAGCGGCCGTTTGCGCTCCCACGAAGGCTCCAGGCCCACTTGCTCCATCAATTGCAACGCTCTGTCGCGTCGCTGCGATTTCGTCCCCTCCCGCTGAATCAGCAGCGGCTCCGCGATGATCTCGCCAGCAGTCAATCGGGGGTTCAGCGCGGACGATGGATCCTGAAAAATCATCTGAACTTCGCGCCTCCCGGCAAAAAGTTCTTTCCCATTCAGCCCGAGCAAGTTCTTACCCGCAAGTTCGATCGTCCCCGCGCTCGGCCGCTCCAGCAACGCGATACACCGCGCCAGGCTTGACTTCCCCGCGCCAGACTCTCCCACCACCGCCAGCGTCTTACCTGGGAAAATCGTCAGACAAACGTCCTGAAACGCGTTGACGGTAATCTTGTCGCGCGAAAAAGGCCGCCGTTGCACGTACTCTTTGCTCAAGCCGGAGACGCGCAAGAGCGGCTCGAATTGACCGATGTTCGAATGCGGCCGCGGGCTCATCCTCTGCCCCTGTCGTTCTCGCGTCGCGAAACGGATATCATCTTAAGTAACCATCTCGAAATCCATGTCTGCAGCAACGCTGGCGGGCGCCGCGGTTCGCAGCATCGCCTGCGTACATGCATGCGAAGGATTCCGGTAGAGCTGCTCGAACGGTCCCTGTTCCACGATCCGGCCACTCGCCATCACCATCAAACGGTCCGCGAGGGTCGCCTGCACTTCCGGCGCATGGCTGATCAATAAAATCGAAATACGCGATTCGCGTTGCAACTTCCCCAATAGCGCCAAAATTTCGCCCTGGCTCCGCGCATCGAGCGCAGCCGCCGGCTCGTCGGCAATCAGCAAAGCTGGTTTACACGCCAGAGCCTGCGCCAGGACCACTCGTTGCCGCTGCCCTCCGCTCAACTGGTGCGCATACGCCGAACAGATTCGCCGCACGTCCGAAAAGCCAACGCGCGCCAGCGCCAATTCCGCCTCTGCGCGGCAGCGCTCCCATGCACAATCGTTGTGCGCGTGAATCACTTCCGCCACCTGATCTCTTATTTTCATTACCGGGCTCAGCGCGAGCTCAGGTTCCTGGAACGCCAGCGAAATTCCCGTTCCGCGAATTGCGCGCAGCGCACGCGCGTCCTTCGCGAGCAACTCTTCCCCACGAAACTGGATTGACCCCGAGACGCGGGCCTGTTCCACGGAAAGCAATCCGAGCAGGGCGAGAGCAATACTCGTCTTTCCGCATCCTGACTCTCCCATCAACCCCAATACTTCACCCTCACCGATTTCGAAGCTCACGTTCTGCACGGCGTCGTGCTGGCTTGCGCCCGTTCCGCGATAGGAGACGTTCAGGTCTTTGACTCGCAGCAAGACTTGCATTGATTCCTTCTCGCCGAATTTCCGCGTGGCGAAGATGGCGGTGACCGCGAGCCTGAACGGGCGGAGCGAAAGCGCTTCCGGCCGAACCCCTGCCCCAGTCTCGGTCACCGAGACCTTTCGCAGCCTCAGTTATTAAGGTAGAGGCGCGTTGCGCAGGTGTCGATGGACCATCGGTCTGGGTAGCCCTGTAAGTTACTGGTACGAAAGTACTAAGACGATGCAAGGCCGTGAAAACTAGACGCTCGTGCCGTCAAGGGCGGAGCGCGCGTTCAGGACTTTTCGCAACAGAGACCCTGGTAGGTCCAGCCAGGTGTCGGGCCATTTTCACATCCTATACAGCGACGACGGCCTCACCGTCTGTCGGTAGCCGCGCCGTTCTCCGGGGAGGCGAACACCCCATCAATAAGGATAGAATCCAACTCTTGCTTGCGTTCGAATGTTTTGGAGGTCGATCCATGGCCGCGAATTTCCGGCAAATATTTGTCGTTCTCTTCTTGATTGTGCAAGTATCGTTGCCGCTCGATGTTTCTGCGCAGCAGCAGCCGGCGGGTCCGCCTGCACCGTTACAACTTACGCTGCAACAAGCCGTGCAGCTCTCGCTCAAACAGAATCCGCAGCGCGTCATCGCCCAACTGCTCGTTTCCGAAAGCGACCGCAATAGTCAGATCGCTCGCTCGGCGTTGCTTCCCCACGCAGACATCGAGGCGCAGGGTTATATAAACCAATACAACGTTCAAAGCATCGAGCGTGCAGCGAAGCGCGGAGGGCTCGGTCCCTATCAGATCATCCAAGCCGGCCCAGCGTTCTCGCAAACCATCCTGGACTTCCAGAAAATTCGCGCGTACCAGATCGGCCGCGAAGGCACCCACCGCGCGCGGGCCGACGAACAGACCGCGCGCGAAATTGTGGTAAACGCCGTCGTAGACCAATACCTCCTGATTCTCAGCGCTCTAGCCACTCGCGACGCCGCCAACGCCCGTGTCGCGCTCGCACAGCGTCTCTACGAGCAGGCCGGGGAACTGCAAAAAACAGGTATCGGTTTGAGTATTGACACGGTCCGCGCCAACGTCGAATTGCAAAACGAGCGCCAGAATCTGATTGATGCCGAAACGCTCACCCACACCACCCGGTACGGCTTGGCCGCGCTCCTCGATCTACCTCGCGACCAGGATCTTGAAGTCACCGACCGCCTCGATTTCTACGACCTTCCGGCGCTCGATAAACAAGCACTGCTCGAGCAAGCATTAACCGCCCGCCCGGAGATCCACTCCTTGAATTCGCAGCAACGCATCGCCAAATTCACGACCGATGCGGCGGGCGAGCAGCGCCTTCCACAATTGGATTTCGCCGGATTCTGGTTTTATCAGGGATCCCACTTCAACAATGGCATCCCGGCCTACAACTATGCGCTCTCTCTGGAATTTCCACTTTTCACCGGTGGCCGCATCCGCGCCGAAGAAGCGCGCGCCAAGCTCGAAGAGCAGCGTGTCGCGGAAACTCGCCGCCAGCTGGAAGCGCAAATCGTAAATGAAGTAAAATCCGCTCTCGATGAACTCACGGCCGCGCGCAATTCCGTGGACGTCGCCAATCTGGGCTTTCAGCTCGCCCAAGAGGAAGTAGCCCAAGCACAGCGTCGCTTTGCAGCCGGTGTCACCACCAACGTCGAAGTCATCACCGCGCAGGATGAGCTGGCACGCGCCAGCGACAACCAAATCGGCGCCCTGTATCAATTCAACCTGTCTCGCGCGTCGCTGGCACGCGCCACGGGTCAGATCGAAGCAATGTACTCGAAGTAAAAGGTGAACCAGATCATGAGCTCCGCGCCACCTACGCCACCGCCACAACCCAGCGCCGCCTCTCCTGCTGCCGCACCGCAGATCCCGCAGCAATCCTTCTCCTTGCGGCACTGGTTTCGAAATCTGCATCCCATCGCGAAGGGCGCTTTCGTCGTCGTCCTCATCTTGCTCGCAGTCGTGTGGTACATCTTCACCGGTCGCGTCACCACCGACGACGCCCAGGTCGATTGCCACATCACCGCGATCGCTCCCCAGGTTCCCGGCTACGTCGTGGACCTGCTCATCAACGACAATACTCCGGTCAAGCTCGGCGACCTCTTGGTGCAAGTCGATCCCCGTGAATATGAAGCCGAAGTGGAACAGGCCAAAGCGAATCTCGATTTCGCCGAAGCCCAGGCAAATTCCGCGAAAATTCAGATCGGCCTGACGCGCGAAACCACCACCCAAAGCACCAGCGGTGCCGTCCATCAGAAGGAATCCGATGCCGCCGATTACGCCATGTCTCAGGCGCAACTCGAACAATCGGCCACCGCCAATCTCCAGGTCGCCGAGGCTAACGTCGCCGCCAAGCGCGCCACCAACGATCGCGCGCAAAGCGATCTCGCCCGTTACACACCTTTGCTCGGCACCGACGACGTCTCCAAATATCAATTTGACGCTGTGGATGCCACCGCGCGCGTGGCCAAAAGCGATCTGGCGGCCGCTGAACAGCAGCTTTCGGCGGCGCAACAAGCAGTGCTGATTGCCCGCGCCAACGCGCACTCCGCACAGGCTCGTGTATCGCGCTCCGAATCTCAATTCAAGGAGACCAAAGCCCGCGAGCAACAGGTCCCCATCGCCGAAGCTAGCTACAAATCCGCGCTAGCCACCGTCGAGCGCGCCAAGGCCACGCTGCAACAAGCCGAATTAAATCTCGCCTACACTCACATCACCGCCCCCATCACCGGACAAGTCACCCAGAAATCCGTGGACCTGGGCCAGTACGTTTCGCCCGGACAATTGCTTTTCACCATAGTCCCTCTCGATCAGGTGTACATCACCGCGAATTTCAAGGAAACGCAACTCGAAAACGTCGCACCCGGCCAGAAAGTTCGCATTCACGTGGATACCTACCGCGAAGAGTTCGAAGGCCGGGTCGATTCCATCGCTGGAGCGGCCGGTTCACGGCAAGCCTTGCTGCCGCCGCAGAACGCCACCGGAAATTTCATCAAAGTCGTGCAGCGTATTCCGGTAAAAATCTTGGTCGAGCCAAACAAGAATCCGAATCTCGTGCTGCGGCCCGGCATGAATGTGGAAGCGACCATTTACACTCGCTCACGGTGAACAAGGGCAATGGCCTATCTCAGTAGCTCCCCAGAATCCTGGGAACTCGAAGAGGAGCGGTTCCTCAACAGCGTAGTGCCCGGACTGCCTTACGGCCAGCGCATTGCCGTCCTGCTGACTGTTGGCATGGTTGCCGCCATCGAAATCTCCAACCGCCTCTCCATCAACGTCTTCCTCCCGGACATGCAGGGCAACGTAGGCGCCAGCTCCGATGAAATCAGCTGGGTGATTATTCTTTATAACGTCGGCTACCTCTGCTCCATTGCCATGGCGACCTGGATGACGCGCGTCATGGGCGCCAGGCGTCACTTGCTGGTAAGCATCGCGATCTATGCCACGGGTGCGATGGGCTGCGTGCTGAGCACGGGTAGTCTGGGGCAACTGCTGGCTTCGCGCCTGATTATGGGATTCGGCGGCGGCGCGTTTCTGGTGCGCGTCGTGATTCTCTCCGGGCTGCTTTTTCCCGGAAAAGCCAGGATGGCCGCCGTCACCCGGCTTTACCTCGTTCTTGCTGCTTTTGAAGTCCCGTATCCGACTGTCATGGGTTGGGTCACCGACACGTTTCACTGGAATTATGCGTTCCTGGTTGATTTTCCCTTTCTGGCCATCGGCGCTTTTTTTATCTGGAAGCTTGTCCCGCCAGGATTTTTGCGCGAGCGCCGGGGAGACAGCAAGGTTGACATCTGGGGCGCGCTGCTGCTGATTGCCGCGCTGGCCTGCCTGGAAACTGCCATCAGCCGCGGCGAGCGCGATCTCTGGTTCCAGTCGAACTGGATTACCCTGGCTCTGGTTGCGGCGGCCATTTTCTTTGTCGCGTTTCTCTGGTGGGATTACCGCCCCGAGAACCCCTCGCCGGTCTTGCACTTGCGCATGATTGTGCGGACCGCGACCCTGCGCACCTACTTTCTGGTGATACTGATCGTGGGAGCGTTCTTCGGCGCCGGGCTTTATGTGGTACCGCAATACCTTCGCTTCGTCCAGGACTACAGCGCCTTGCAGGCGGGCGGTTTTATTTCGATGTACACGCTCGGCCTTGGATTAGGGCTGCAGTACGCTTTGCACTTGCTGATTCCCCGCTTGGGTCCCGTGCGCACGCTAGCCGCCGGATTGCTGATCTTGGTCGCGGCGTACCTCGCGATCTGCTATATCTGGACCCCCACCACCCCTACCATCGTCTTGGCGCCCGTGATTTTCCTGCAAGGCTTTTGCATCGGGCCCGTGATCCTCGCTGCCGGAAACGTTGTCTCCGCCAACGCGCCGATAGGCCAGGTCAACGACATTTCCACCACGTACTTCTTCGTGCGCCAGCTCGGCAACACTTTTGGTGTCACCGCGGCGACCGTCTTGTTCGATCGCCGCATGACGCTGCATTCCTCGCGCCTCTTGGACATCTCCAATCGTCTGGACGCGACGACTCGCTCCACTTTGGCCCAATACGCGAATCTGATTCACCGCAACGGCGGCGGCAGCAGCGATCCCGCGCTGGGAGCCTTGCAGCTCTTTCAAAATAATGTCATCACCCAGAGCAGGCTGTTCTCCTACATAGACATCTACTTCGGCCTGGCGACGCTGGGCGTGGTCGCCTTCATCTCGATAGCCATCAGCCGAATTAAGCCCAAGCCCGACCGCCACCATTTTCTTCCCTGGTAACTCGTGCAAGCTTCGGCCACTGCCTTTCGGGGCGCCGGCGTCCCGCTGGCCGCATTTCTCTTCACTGCAATCATCCGCTCGTCCCGTCCCTCCCGCGCTCAGATTGCAGTTTCTCGAAACTCCTTCATCCGGTGTAATGTTGCCCATCGTCGCCCATGCCCGCGCAAATCCCACCGCACACCGCAGCACAAGCCGCAGCCGAATCCGAACTGATCAGGGGCCTTGGCCTGCTCGACGCCAGCATGCTCGTCGCCGGCTCGATGATCGGCTCGGGTATTTTCATCGTCTCCGCCGGAATCGCCCGCCAGGTCGGCAGCTCCGCGCTGCTCCTGATTGTCTGGTTGGTTAGCGGCCTGATGACCTCGATGGCCGCTCTCTGCTACGGAGAACTTGCCGCCGCGCTGCCCATCGCCGGCGGCGAGTACATTTTCTTGCGCGAATCCCTCGGCCCCATGTGGGGCTTTCTGTACGGATGGGCCACTCTGCTCGTCATTCAGACGGCCACCATCGCGGCCGTAGCCATCGCCTTCGCGAACTTCACCGGCGCGCTGTTCCCAGCGGTCTCATCCTCCGCGTGGGTCTGGAAACTCGGAACATTCGGCCCCTACAAAATGTGGTTCGGCGCGTTGGGGCCATACAATGTCGGGCTGAACACGCAAAACCTGCTAGCTATTTCCTCGATCGTTTTTCTCACTTGGATCAACACACGCGGCCTGCGCGCAGGCGCCGTGGTGCAGAATATTTTCACACTCGCCAAAATTGCCGCGCTGACCGGATTGACTCTCCTGGGTTTCGTCTTCGCGACGAAATCAGCGCGCCATTCCAACTTCAGCGATTTTTGGCGCAACGCGAATCTCTCCAGCTTGCATCAACATCAAGTCGGCCAAAGCACCGTGTGGGTCAGCGTTCTCACACTGGTCGCACTCGCGATGGTCGGCGCTCTGTTCTCCTCCAGCGCCTGGACCAACGTCACCTACATCGCATCCGAAGTGCGGAATCCGAGGCGCAACCTTCCTCTAGCTCTGGCTCTAGGCACTGGAATCGTCACGGTGCTCTACGTTCTGGCCAACTTCGCATATCTCAACGTGCTGCCACTGGCTGGAACTCCGGACGGCGGAACCGTTCTGGCTCGCGGACTCCAGTTCGCTTCCGGAGATCGTGTAGGCACGGCCGTCGCCGAAGTCATTGTCGGCCCCAGCGGCGCGTTCCTCGTGGCCGTCGCCGTGATGATTTCCACATTCGGCTGCAACAATGGACTGATCCTCGCAGGCGCGCGCGTCTACTACGCGATGGCCAAGGATGGCTTGTTCTTCAAGAGTGTCGCGAGCGTAAATCAACGCAACACTCCTTCCGTCGCCCTATGGGTTCAATGCCTCTGGGCCTGCGTCTTATGTCTGTCCGGCACCTACGGACAATTACTCGACTTCCTGGTCTTCGCCGTCGTCATGTTTTACATCCTGACGATCCTCGGTCTGTTCCTGTTGCGTTTCCAGCGGCCCGATATGGAGCGGCCGTACCGAGTCCTCGGCTACCCCTTGCTTCCGGCGCTCTATCTCTTAATCGCCTCCCTCATCGAAGTGCAATTGTTGCGCTACAAGCCGCAATACACGTGGCCAGGTTTGATCCTGATTTTATCGGGAGTGCCGGTTTACTGGCTCTGGCGAAAATCGCAGCGCGCGCGGTTACGCAGAAATCCCGAAACTCAAAGCTAGCCGCGCAAATCGTGGCGCGATCCTCGCGAGAGCGCGCTGAGTCCCACTCCCGCCTGCCGCAGCATTTTCGCCACCGCCGCCGCAATCACCGCGGCGCCCGGAGTGTCGCCATGGATGCAAATCGTCTGCGCATTCGCGGCGATCTCGCTCCCGTCGTGCGCAATCACAGTACCGCGCTCCGCGATGCGCAATGCCTGCTGCCCTGCTTCTGCGGGATCGCGGATCAACGCATCCGCAAATTTCCGCGAACGCAAACTGCCATCCGCCTCGTACCGCCGGTCCGCGAACGCTTCGGCTGCCACACGGAAGCCAAGTTCGCGAAACACATCCAACATCAGCGATCCAGCCAAACCGACGAGCACTAAATCCCGGTTCGAGCGCCCGACTCCGTCAGCGATCGCCCCAGCCACGACGCGATCACGCGCAGCTTGATTGTAAAGTGCGCCGTGCGCCTTCACGTGCGTTACCCGCGCGCCACACTCGGCGGCAATCGCGGCAAGCGCTCGCACTTGCTCGAACACGGAGTCAACGATTACTTCCGGCGGCACACGCAATTCCAAGCGCCCAAAATTTGCGCGATCCGCATAACCAGGATGCGCGCCCACATCCAATTTCCAGCGCAGCGCCTGCCCGATCGTTTCCTTCATGGTCCGCGCGTCGCCCGCGTGTCCACCGCAGGCAATGTTCACCGACGTCAGCGACGCCATCAACGATTCCTGCGTGCCATCGCTCACAGCGTCCGGCAATTCACCCATGTCGCAATTCAGATCCATGCGCCTCATTCCAGAATCAACTCCGGAGACGCCAGCATGTTTTCCTGTTCGACCAGCAAAGAGCGCGCTTCATCGCACGTCACAAGTTCAAAACGTATCTCGTCGCGCGGACGAAGCTGTCCCACGCGATGAATATCCGCAGCAATCACGTTGGCGATCTTCGGATAGCCGCCCGTCGTCTGTTGCTCCACAAAAATAATGATGGGCGTACCACCCGCAGGCACCTGCACAGCGCCAAGCGAAACCCCTTCGGTAATCATCTGACCGGCGCCCTGCTGTGCCACCGCCGCGCCTTCCAGGCGCAGCCCCATGCGATTCGATTGCTCGCCCACGCGATAAGTGCCCGCATAAAACGAGCGCAGAGATGACTCCGAAAACCAATCAACCTGCGGCCCCGCAGTTACGCGCAACACCTTGCGAGGCGACAAATGCTCCAGCGCTCGCGGCGCGATCGTTCTCCTGCGAAAGTCCTTGCTCGCGGACCCGATGCGCAGCACGTCGCCCTTCCGCAGAGCCCTGCCCTGGAATCCGCCGAGCCCGCTCAAAATGTGCGTGGACGCGCTCCCCAAAAACGCGTTCACCGCGATTCCACCCTGCACGCAAAGATAGCAACGTGCCCCCGAACGCGTCGGCCCCAGTCGAATCGTTTGTCCCGGCCGCACTTCCACCGGCGTTCCCACATCGATGCGAAGTTCGTCCAAAATCGCGCCGAAGTCCGAACCGGCTAGCGCCAGAATCGCTCCTCGCGGAAACACCAACGTTCCACCCAGCAGCAGCATCTCCAATCCAGCCGCATCCTCAACGTTGCCAACGAGCCGGTTTCCAAGTCGCAGCGAAATCGGATCGGCAGCCCCAGATGGCGAAACACCAAGCGGACCAAAACCGTTACGCCCCAGATCCTGCACCGTGGTCTGCAGCCCCGGCGTCTGCACCTGAATCGTGCTCATGCGTTCTCCATCGTGGCGAATCGCGCGGCGGAAATCGGCGTAAAGCGCACGCGATCGCCAATCGAGAGAAAGCTCACAACTTTGCGGCCTGGCCGGAACATGGGGATGGGAGTGCGTCCAATCAATCGCCAGCCTCCCGGCGTCGCAAACGGATACACGCCGGTCTGTTTCCCCGCAATCCCCACGCTACCCGGCGGCGTGCTTCGGCGCGGGCTATCCAACCGCGGCGTCGCCAGCGCTTCCGGCAATTCACCCAGGTACGCGAACCCAGGAACGAATCCGAGAAAGTAAACAATGTAACTGACCGAGGCGTGCAATTCGATCACCTGTGCGGGCGTGATCCCATGCAGCGCAGCTACTTCGTGCAAGTCCGGGCCAAACTCTCCTCCATAACATGTGGGGATCTGCAACTCCCGCCCTTTGGGAATTGGCGTGGCGTCCAGCCGGTCGAGATAGCCACGCAGAATTTCTTCCAGGTCACGGTGATTCAACTTCAGCGCGTCGAAGCTGACCAGGATCGAGCAATACGCGGGGTTGAGATTGCGCACACCGGCGATCGGTTTCCGTTCCAGCAAGCGCAGCAATTTCCGAACGCGCTCGTGAGCCTCAAGCGTGATCCGCTGGCCGAGGTAAACCAAAAGCGATTGATCGCTCGCGCGCTGGAATTGCGCAGCGTCAGTCGTTCGTGTCTGCATTGAGCGGGAATTATATAGTACGTGGGATTCTCCGAGGGGACTTCGGCCTAGCGTAAGCCATGAGGAGAACGGGTGAACGTGACCGGGATCGAACCGGCGACCCCCTACTTGCAAAGCATCAAACTTGATTCCAGCCGCTCGATCCATCGCTGACAGCTACTGACGTTTCCAACAAATCGGGGAACCTGCTTTTCGCTCAAGCTGACTCGAATCTTCTGAAAACGTTGCATTCTTGCACAGTCGGTGCACCGTGACGCGCCTGCTTTTGCACCTGAAATCTGAGACCCACCCAGCATTACCTTCAACGCTGCTCGCTGAGTGCGTTCTCGAGCGCCGGAATAATTCGCACAACTGGACCATTCCAAAACACTGAAGTCGGCTCGTCCTTCCAGTGCGCGTGCGGTGCGTAAAGAATCGCATCATCCCAGTAGAATCCTTTCTGCACACAGCAGCCTGGCTCAAGCTCCGGAGGTTTTTGCTTAACAATCTCACTTAGAGTGCTTGCCACGACGTGCTTCGAGTCCCAAAACTGCCTGGCCCGCCGGTCCGGAATTCGCGCCATCGTATTTGCACTGGGCGACTTCCAGTCAGTTGCCAGGATCGGCTCCCAAACCACCAGCACACGGAGCTTCCACTCGGGGTGGCGAGTCAAGAGTTCCTGAACTGCGGAGGACCCCCGCAGACAAGTTGGTCACGTCGGAGAAAGGAGCAGCACCAGCCGAGGAGCATCGGAGCCGCGGTCAAAGGCATTCTCGAAGTCACTGAAATTTGTACTCGATAGCGCAACGAGAGGCTCTTGGCCTCGCGGTACTGACGACGGACCCCACAGATACATGGCAGCCAGAAGTAAAACAATGGCTATCACCGCCGGAACGATGACTTTCTGCTTCGTCATTTTCCCGTCTCGTAGAGCCGGTCGGCGATGAATCCGGCAATTTGCTGGGGAAAGAGAATCATCCCTGCGACCACAACCGACGCGGCCCAAAGCAGCACAGTGCCGAGCAGTCTACCCCGAACGGCGCACTGTTTCGCACGATGCTGTTGCCAGAATCCGAGAACAAGCAATACAACGGCGAGACCCAAAAGCCAGGGACGCAACGTCGCGAAGAAAGCGCTCGCGGCACCGGCTCCGAGAGCGGCAGCGAATCCGAGCGGAAGGCAACAACTGATCGTCGCGACGGAACTCAGGATCGCTGCCAATGAGGCCGAGATGCCCGTCCCGGTTTTCACGATCTGCGCTCTTGCCGCGCTGCCCGCACTGCTCGGTGAATTACTTCCACGGGTGGAAGACCGACTTGTTTCGACCCCGGATACAACCGGCAACTCAGCGCAAAGCTCTGCGCATTCTGCGGCTCTCCGGCGACATCTCGCCCATTGATTCGGATCGTCGGCGAACCAGTGAATCTAAGTCCGTCAGCCATTCCTTCGTCTCGAGCGAGCACTTCTTGGATCTCCGCCGCGACACCTTCTGCGGCCAGTACGTCTTTGACCAGTTTCACCGCTGCGGGATGCCAAGGGCACTCCGCCACATACAGAACTTCAACTCTCACTTGGCACCCTCTGGCTTACTTGGGTTTCTTTCTCTCAAAATCGGACAATGAGCGGACCGCTTTCTCATCTCTCGGTTGCAATGGCGCAGGGCCAAACGCAGATCGCGCTCCAGGTTGTGAAGGCTGGCAAGTTTCTGCTGTACGTCAGAGAGCTTTTCTTGCAGTCGGCGGCGCACTGGTGCACACGGTTGTAACCGGTTTCCTCGCAGATTTAAGAGACCGCGAATTTCGCTGAGTTTGAACCCCAGCCCCTGTACGCGGCGGATAAAGGCGAGTGTCTCTACGTCTGTTTCGGCGTACTGACGGAATCCACCCCGCGTTCTGGGTGGTCGCGGTAGCAGCGCATTGCGCTCGTAGAATCGAATCGCGTCAACGCTGAGACCAATCTTTTTCGCGACGATGCCGATTTGCATGGCCTCGGCTCCCGTCTGAACCGTACACCCTGGAGGATAGTCTAGAGTCAACGGCAATTTTGAAGACCTGGTGGGCGGGTGGCACATCCTTCCGCACCGCCCAAACTTCCGCAGTTGAATTTCCGGGTGCCGCATCCCTTCGTCTTGAAGCTGTGAAGAAACCTCTGAATTTCCATCTTGCAAAAAAAGAAGTCTGCCGTAAGCTCGCGGCATGAGCCAAGAAAATCCGATCAGCAAACAGCCTCTGATTCGCTACGTGAACCGAAAGCAG
>JABCZJ010000026.1 GCA_013289715.1 Acidobacteriota bacterium
GAGTACTTTGAATCGGTACTTCGGACACCAGACGAAGTGATACTGGAGCGAGTAAAGGGCAGCGATGCTGACTCTGTAGCGATTGTCAATCACACATCGAGCGTAGCACGGAAGTTAGAGATATGCAGGAAATCGCACAGGAGGAGGACCGCATTCCTCTGCCCGCTAAAGCGAGCAGTTCCCTGCGGTTTTTAATCTATGGCCAAACTCCCCGTCACCATTTCCAATCCCGACAAAGTCTTCTGGCCCGATGAAGGCTACACCAAGCTGGACCTCGCCGAGTATTACGCCGCGATCTTCGCCAAACTCCAGCCGTATGTGGACGATCGCATCCTGTCGCTCGAACGTTGCCCCGACGGCATGAAAGGCAAATGTTTCTACCAAAAAGAAAAGCCCACGAGCATGCCGCCCAACACGCCGACGAAGCGCATTCGTCATGCGGGCGGTTCTTCCGAATCAACGAATTACGTAGTGGGCGGCTCGCTGGAAACACAGCTCGCGCTCGTAAACCTGGGCTGCATCGCTGTGCATGTGACGGCCGGCCGCTCCAGCGCACCACGCAAGCCGGATTGGATGTGCTTCGATCTGGACCCCTCCACCGGAGAATTTGCAGATGCAGCTCGCGCGGCCTTGCAGGTCAAGGACGGTCTGGACGCGCTGAAACTCGATTCCTACGCGAAGACTTCCGGGAGCCGCGGTATCCACGTGTTCGTTCCACTTCGCAGCGGCCCGGATGCCGACGAAGTTCTCGAATTTGCCCGCACATTCGTCGCGCGCGTCGCAGCAACGAACCCCAAAGACCTGACGGTCGAACATTCGATCGCTGAGCGCGGCCAACGAGTCTATCTCGACCCCTTCCGCAACGGGTTCGGTCAAACGGTTGTGGCACCCTATTCCGTTCGTCGCCGCGAGAAAGCGCCTTTTTCTACGCCCTTGGCGTGGTCGGAAGTGAAACCCAGTCTCGACCCCGCAACTTTCAATCTCGGCAACTTTCGCAAACGCCTGAAAGCCAAAGACCCCTGGGCGGATCTCTTTCGAAATCGCCAAAGCCTGAAAGACGCCGCCAAATCGCTGAAAAAGTTGTAGCCGCGATGCCCTGCGTCAACTCGATTCGCTTCACAAGCGACTCAATGATATTCTAGGCGCATTCCGAGTGGTCCTTCTGTCCGGAATAAGTATTGCAGGAACAAACGATGAACCACACCGCTATCCCTGAAGCTCCCGAATGTAAATCTCTCGAATGGGTGCACCCTCTCGTTCGCGAGTGGTTCGTCGCCAAATTCGGCACGCCCACGGAACCTCAGGAACTAGGTTGGCCGCACATTCTCTCCGGAAAGAACACCTTGATCTGCGCTCCCACCGGTTCCGGCAAAACTCTGGCGGCGTTCCTCGCCTGCATTGACGTGCTGGTGCGCAAAGCCCTCGCCGGCGACCTGCTCGATCAGACAGAAGTCCTCTACGTGTCTCCTCTGAAAGCTCTGGGAAACGACATCCAAAAGAATTTGGACATCCCGCTGGGAGAGATTCTCCAACTGGCCCACCAGCGCGGTTTCCTGATGCCCGAAATCCGCACTGCCGTGCGCACCGGCGACACGCTGATCCGCGACCGCCTGGCGATGCAGAAGCGCCCCCCGCACATCCTGGTCACGACTCCGGAATCGCTCTACATTCTGCTCACGGCGGGAAAGAGCAGGGAACTGCTGCGCACTGTTCGCACCCTGATCGTGGACGAAATCCACGCCGTCGCGGACGATAAGCGCGGCACGCATCTCGCCTTGTCTCTGGAACGCCTGGAAGCGCTCACCGCGCAACCGCTCACTAGAATTGGCCTATCGGCCACACAGAAACCGATCGCACTGGTCGGCCAATTTCTCACCGGCAGCGACCGGCCCGCGCCGGTAATCGTCGAAATCGAGCAGCGCCGTCGTCTCGACCTCGCTATCGAAGTGCCCTCGAGCGAACTCGGCCCCATCGCCTCCAACGAAATGTGGGACGAAATCTATCAACGCATCGCGAGTCTGGTGCAGCAGCATCGCTCCACGCTGATTTTTGTGAACACTCGCCGCCTCGCCGAACGTTTGGCGCATCATCTCGCCGCGCTGCTTGGCGAAGATGCGGTCGCTTCGCATCATGGCAGCCTCTCGCGAATCCGGCGCCTCGCCGTTGAATCCAAACTCAAGGCCGGCGAAATTCGCGCGCTCGTAGCCACCGCCTCGCTGGAACTCGGAATAGATATCGGCACTGTAGATCTGGTCTGCCAGATCGGCTCACCTCGCTCGATTTCCGTCGCGCTGCAGCGTGCCGGGCGCGCCGGACACTGGCGCGGCGCGATTCCCAAGTGTCGTTTCTTCGCCACCACGCGCGACGAACTTCTGGAATGCGCCGCGCTGGTTCGCGCCATCCGTCACGGAGAACTCGATCGCATCGAAATTCCTCGAGCTCCACTGGATATTCTCGCCCAGCAGATCGTGGCAGCCTGCGCCGCCGAAGACTGGCAGGAAGACGATCTCTTCGCCCTCGTGCGCCGCGCGTTTCCATATCGCGAACTTGATCGCAAAGATTTCGACGAAATCGTCACGATGCTTGCTGATGGCATCGCCGCGCGCCGCGGCCGCTATGGCTCCTACCTGCATCGCGATCAGGTGAACCATCGGCTCCGTGGACGCCGCGGCAGCCGCCTCGCCGCCATCACCAGTGGCGGCGCGATTCCAGATAACGCGATGTACACCGTGGTCGCCGAACCGGAAGGCACCTTGATCGGCACTGTGGACGAAGACTTCGCCGTTGAAAGTTTGCGCGGCGATATTTTCCTCCTGGGAAATTCATCCTGGCGGATTCGCCGCGTGCAATCGGGCTCTGTATCCGTCGAAGACGCAAAAGGCGCGCCTCCCAACGTCCCATTCTGGCGTGGCGAAGCCCCATCGCGCACGAAGGAGCTATCGCAGCAAGTCGCGCATGTCCGTGAACAGGTCGGCGCGCTCACCAAAGGGCTCGCGCCTTCGCCGGACCTGCGCAGTTCGCCGCAAGCCGCTGCGGCCATAAAATGGCTGGAAGACGAGTGCGGCATGGACCGTCCCGGCGCCGAACAAACCGCACAATATATCGTCGAAGGCCGCGCCGTGCTGCGCGCAGTTCCCACGCAGACCACGATCGTCGCCGAACGCTTTTTCGATGAGAGCGGCGGAATGCAACTGGTGATCCACGCGCCCTTCGGCGGCCGCGTCAACAAAGCCTGGGGCCTCGCTCTGCGCAAGCGTTTCTGCCGTTCTTTCAACTTCGAGCTGCAAGCCGCCGCGACCGACAACGGCCTGAACATTTCTCTCAGCGACCAGCACAGCTTTCCGCTCGCCGATGTCTTTCATTTCCTTCACGCCGCCACCCTCGAGCCGCTGCTCGAACAAGCCGTGCTGACATCGCCCATTTTCGCCACGCGCTGGCGCTGGGTCGCCGGGCGCTCACTCGCGCTGCTGCGCTTCATGGGCGGCAAAAAAGTCCCGCCACCCATACAGCGCATGCGTTCCGACGACCTGCTGGCCGCGGTGTTCCCGCAGGCGCTCGCCTGCCAGGAAAATATTTCCGGCGACATTGAGATCCCGAATCACCCTCTGGCGCGCGAAACGATGAAGGATGCACTCACCGAAGCGATGGATGTTGCGGGTCTGAAAGTCGTCTTGGAAGATATCGCCGCAGGCCGCATGCGCTGCGTTGCCGTAGAAACGCCGGTGCCGTCGCAATTTTCGCACGAGATCCTGAACGCCAACCCCTACGCCTATCTCGACGACGCGCCGCTGGAAGAACGCCGCGCCCGCGCCGTCGAAATGCGCCGCATGCTGCCCGAAGCGGTGCTCTCCGAAATCGGCCGGCTGGATCCCGCGGCCATCGCCGAGGTTCGCGAGGAGGCCTGGCCCGACGTTCGCGACGCGGACGAGCTTCACGACGTTCTGCAAGAACTCGTAGCGCTGCCGGAAGATGGCGGTGCCACGCGCGTCGCCGCGAAACCAATCGCAGATTGGGCCGATCATTTTGCCACGCTCGCTGCCACAAGCCGCGCGATTCGCGCTCGTTCTGGCGCGCGAACCTACTGGCTCGCGGCCGAAAAACCAAAAACGTTCAGCGCGATTTTTCCGGAGGCTAGCTTTGAATCGCAGGCGCTGGACATCGAACCACAACAACCGTCGCGTGAAGACGCTCTCTTCACGTGCATAACCGGCTGGCTAGCGCATCTCGGCCCGGTCACGATTCCAGGTCTGGCCGGTTTCCTGGGTCTCACGTCAGCAGACGTTGAAAAAATCATGCTGCGCATGGAAGCCGCAGGCTCCATATTGCGGGGCCAGTTCACTGATTCGTCTGGCGGCGAAACGGAATGGTGCGACCGTCGCCTGCTAGCCCGCATTCACCGCCTCACGCTGGGAACGCTGCGCAAACAGATTCAGCCCGTGAATGCCGCGCAATTTATGCGCTGGCTGCTCCGCTGGCAACACGTCACGCCGGAGACGCACCTCCTCGGCGAGCGTGGCACGCTCGAAGCGCTGCAGCAGTTGCAAGGATTCGAAGCGCCGGCAAATGCCTGGGAACAGCAAATTCTCGCGCGCCGCGTCGCGAACTACGATCCGGCCGTTCTGGACCGTCTCTGTCTCACCGGAGCAGTCGGCTGGGGCCGGCTCTCTCCGCATCCAGCTACCCTGGGCGAGCGCAATGGAGCGATTCGTCGCGTAGTTCCCACCAGCGTCGCGCCGCTGACATTTTTTATCCGCGAAGACGCGGACTGGATGATTTCGCGCCAGGCTTCTGATGGTGCCGCCGACACAGTCGGGGACAGTGGTGAATCCGTCGGCCTCAGCCACGCCGCGCGTGCGGTGCTAACTCACCTGCGCCAGCGCGGCGCTTCGTTTTTCGCGGACATCGTCCGCGGCACCGGAAAAATCAAAGCGGAACTGGAAACAGCGCTGTGGGAACTCGTGACCGTGGGAATGATCACTGCCGACGGATTCGACAACATCCGCGCCCTGATCGATCCCAAACGCCGCGCTGGCCACGGCAAGGGCCACAATGCGCGCCCGCGCCACAGCGCCGGCCGCTGGTCATTGCTTTACACCAGCGAGGCGCTCGACCGCTCGCGCGTAATGGAATCCGTCTGCTGGACGCTGCTGAAAAGATACGGCGTCGTCTTCCGCGAAATGGTCGCGCGCGAAACAATGGCTCCCCGCTGGCGCGAGCTGCTAATCGCGCTGCGCCGTCTCGAAGATCAGGGCGAAATCCGCGGTGGCCGCTTCATCAGTGGATTTCTCGGCGAACAGTTCGCGCTACCCGTTGCGATCGAGTCCCTGCGTGCATCGGCTCGCCAGCCACGATCGGGAGAAGTCGTAACCCTCTCGGCTGCCGACCCGCTTAATCTGGTCGGTATCCTGATTCCGGGCGACCGCGTGTCATCCAGCTCAGGCAAGACGATCAGCCTCGTGGACGGGATCGCAGCCGATTCCGCCGAACCGCTCGACAATTATTCCGCCGCCGCAGCCGGCTGAGCTGCGAGCGCATACCGTTCACACCGATCTTCCCGCCGCAGCCCCCGAAGCCCAAGCCCACTGAAAATTAAATCCACCCAGATGGCCCGTCACATCCACAACCTCGCCAATAAAAAATAATCCACGCACTTTGCCCGCCTCCATCGTCTTGCTGGAAAGCTCGTCCGTGTCCACACCGCCCGCCGTCACTTCGGCCTTGCCATAGCCCTCCGTATCCGCCGGAACCACCATCCATTCATGCACGCGGCGCTCGAATTCATCCAACTCCTGCGTACTCCAAGTATCCTTAACACCCTTGGTGGCGGGCGCATGTAGATCAAGCCAGCGAGTCGCGAACCTCTTTGGCAACACGCCCTGGAATGCAGCTCGTGCGGCCGCGATATTCCTTGCTCCCCCGTCGCGCAGCCCCGCCGTCACATTTCGTCCCGGCGCCAGGTCAATGTGCAGCGGCTCGCCCTTGTTCCAATAGGACGAAATCTGCAAAATCGCTGGCCCACTCAATCCACGATGCGTGAGGAGCATGCTTTCGCGAAATCGCTGCTCACCAGACGCAACGACGACTTCTGCGGAAACGCCGGCCAAATCGCAATAATGACCGCGATCCGCGGCGCCGAATAGTAGTGGCACCAACGCAGGTCGCATCTTCTGCACCCTCAATCCAAATTGCCGCGCCAGGTCGTATCCGAAAGATGTTGCTCCCATCTTCGGGATCGAAAGCCCACCCGTTGCCACCACCAACGCCGGCGCGTGGAATTCATCCGCACCGGCTCGGACGAGGAACTCGTCCGTCCGTTGCACCTCGCGAATGTTGACGTTCAAATAGGTCTTCACGCTGGCGGCCTGGCACTCCTCTTCGAGCATGTGAGTGATTTCGTTAGCTGAACGATCGCAGAAAAGCTGCCCCAACGTTTTCTCGTGGTAGGGAATTCCATGCTTCTCCACCAGCGCAATAAAATCCGCAGGTGTATATCGCGCTAGCGCGGATTTCGCAAAATGCGGATTCGCGGAGAGAAAATATTCAGGCTGACAGTAAATGTTCGTGAAATTGCAGCGTCCGCCGCCAGAAATCAGTATCTTCTTCCCCGGCCGCTCAGCGCGCTCCAGAACCGCCACCCGCCGTCCGCGTTTGCCCGCCTCGATCGCGCACATCAGTCCCGCGGCGCCAGCCCCCAGAACCACCGCGTCGAATTTATCAATCATGTCGCGAACGGCTCGGGGTCATGGGAATCGCCGGGCAGAGCAGCATTTGAATCTGGAACATTTTCGCGCGACGACGCGACATCAGCAGCACCGATGCGTCTAAAATAGACAAATGCAGCGCAAGATATTTTGGATCACCTTCACCGTGCTTGGCCTTATTGCCGATATGGCGCTTCCTCTCTGGTGGGCGCTGGCCGCGACGATCCCCATCGGCTATGCGAGCTGGTGGTTCGCCTACCGCAGCGATTGGTTCTAGCCCACTCTGCATCTTTGCGGCTGCACCCAACAGCTTCGCGATGTTCTGAATAATTGCCGTGTTCACGCCGCCAGATTTTGCCCCGCGAACTCTTCGAGGGTAAACTGATTCCAGGAGAAGACCAAACAATTTGCCCCCGATTATCAATGCGCAAGGACTCTCGAAGCGATACGGCACCGCGCCGCTGTTCCAGAATATTTCTTTCACCGTGTCGGAAGGCGATCGCATCGGCCTGATCGGCCCCAACGGTTCGGGCAAATCCACGCTCCTCGAAATTCTCCACGGAAAAGTGCAGCCCGATAGCGGAAACGTAGCTATTCGCAAAGGCACCAGGCTAAGCTGCGTATCGCAGATCTCGGAATTCGCCGCCGGAGAAACCGCTCACTCCGTAATCGAAGCCGCGCTCAAAAAATCCGGCGTACCGGAAGCAGATCGCGCCTTTCGCACCGAGGAAGCGCTCAGCCGCGCCGGGTTCGAAGATTTTGAAATCCCCACCGCGTCGCTCTCCGGCGGCTGGAAAAAACGCCTGGCCATAGCCGAAGCGCTCGTCCAGCGGCCGGATATTCTTCTACTGGACGAGCCCACCAACCATCTCGATCTCGCTGGAATCAAGTGGCTCGAAACGCTGCTGCAGAACGCCTCTTTCGCCTGTGTGGTCGTCAGCCACGACCGTTACTTCCTCGAAAACGTCGCCGATCACATGGTCGAGCTCGACCGCGCCTACGAAGACGGATTCCTGCGCGTCCATGGAAACTACAGCCACTTCCTGGAAGCCAAAGAACAATATCTCCACGCACAAGGGAAGCGCCAGGAAGCGCTGGAGAATTTGGTGCACACCGAAATCGAATGGCTGCGCCGCGGCCCGAAAGCTCGCACCACCAAATCGAAATCTCGGATCGATAAAGCCAACTCGATGATTGGCGAACTCGCGGACTTGAACAACCGCACGCGCACCGCGACCGCCAAGATCGATTTCTCCGCCTCCAATCGCCAAACGAAGCAGCTCATCGGCCTCGATGGCGTCACCTACCAGATCGCCGGCCGCACGCTTTTCAAAAATATCGATTTTACCCTCCAGTCCGGGATGCGCGTCGGCCTGGTCGGACCGAACGGCAGCGGCAAGACCACCCTGCTTCGCCTCCTGCGCGGCGACATTCTTGCCACCGCTGGAAAAATCCAGAAAGCCGATTCTCTGCGAATCGTGTACTTCGATCAAAATCGCCAGCTCGACCCAGATGTCTCGCTGCGCCGCGCGCTGGCTCCCGATAGTGATTCAGTGGTTTATCAGGAACGGGTAATTCACGTCGCCGCGTGGGCGGCCCGCTTTCTTTTTTCCGGTGAGGATCTGAATCGTCCTGTAGCACGCCTCTCGGGCGGCGAACGCGCCCGGGTATTGATCGCTCAGCTGATGCTGCAACAGGCGGACGTTCTGTTACTCGACGAGCCGACCAACGACCTCGATATCCCTACGCTGGAAATTCTCGAAGAAAGTTTGCTCGAATATCGTGGCGCCCTGGTTCTGGTCACTCACGATCGCTATATGCTCGATCGTATCTCCACTATCGTGCTCGGGCTGGACGGCCGCGGCGATGCCGAACGCTTTGCCGATTATTCGCAATGGGACGCCTGGCTGCGCTCGCAACAAGCAAAACGATCCACGGACGCGGCCGCTGCAAACGCACGCAACGCGCGTTCCAGCGCTCCGGCAGACACGAACCGCCCGGGCGCAACAGCGAAAAAGTTCTCCCACACCGAAGGCCGCGAGGTTGCCTCCATCGAAAAACGCATTGCCAAAGCGGAAGAGGAGCTTCTAGGCAAGCGCGCGGCACTGGAGGATCCCGAAATCTCGAGCGATGCTCCGCGCCTTCACACCGCCTACGTGGAAATGGAGTCCGCTCAAAAAACAGTGGATGAACTCTACGCGCGCTGGGCCGAACTGAGCCGACAAACCCCTGAACAACTGAAAAAGTAGAAGCGCATTCGAGAAGAGTCAGTGGTGGGGGTGCGGCTCACTGCGCTCCTCTTGCTGTGAGCGATCCATTCGCGAATCAGGCGCTAGTCCGCCTTGGAAAATTCCGCCAGCAAGGCTTCATGCAACCGTAGTTGGTGCCCCGCGGACAATTTCGCCCCAGCGGAAGTCAGGTAAAAAACGTCAATCGCAGTCTCGCCTTCAGTTTCAATCAGCGCGATCTCAATATTGCAATGTTCCCGCGAAAATGTAGAACTGATCCGGTGCAAAAGCCCCGGCTGATCCTGCGCAATAATTTCAATCAATGTACTATGCGCCGAGCAAGCATCGTCCGTTTTCACCCGAGTCTCCACTTTCACTTTCGGCGCGCGCCGTTTCTCCGACCGTAAACGATCGCGCAGCATCCGCTCCAGGTCCGCCTTTCCAGTCAGCACGTCATGAATGCTCGTTTGAAAGCGCTCCCACTCCGGCAAATTCAATTCCAGCGTTCGAAAGCGATCCGTGAAATAAAACGTATCCACCACCACGCCGGCCTGATTAGAAAACGCCGCCGCCTTCACAATATTCATCCCCCACGCCGCCAGCACACCCGCCATCTTCGCAAAAAGGGAAGGGCGATCGGTAGTAACCAGGGTCAGCTCATACCAGTGCCGTCCGCGCCGCAAATTCAGCTGCACGGGATCTTTACCCAGCCGCGCGGCCATTTCCAGATGCGCCAGCACTTCTCCCGCCGCATGTGTCAGCAGATAACGCCGTGGCAAACCCTCCAGAAATGCGTCCAGCCGATCTCCCACAGTCAGCGCGAGCGTGCCAAGATGCGCCATCACCTCATCATGCGCGTCCACGTGCAAGCGCTCGTCTAGGTTACGATTCAAATGATTTGCCGTCGCGATATAAAGCTGCCAGATGTTTTCTGCCTTCCACGGTGTCAGCGCTTCGGGATTCACAGCCTTAATATCGGCATACGTCAGCAGGCAGAGCATTTTCAACCGTTCCGGCGTCTCCACTTTTTCCGCGAATGCGCGCACCGTTTCCGGATCGAAAATATCCCTGCGCATCGCCGCGCTCAATTCCAGGTGGCGATCGATCAAGAACAGAACCGTCTCACAATCCGGCGCATCCAGATCCAGTCGCTCGAGCGCCGCTTCCGCAATTCTCACGCTCGCGCGCACATGGTCATCCGACTTCGCGCCCTTGCCCACGTCATGCAAAAGCAGTGCAAGGTAAAGCAGGTCTGGCTGTTCCAGTTCCTCCAGCAGTTCGGCATAGCGCTGATCCCACTTGGATTGCGATTGACGCAGCGCGTGCAGATTATCAATGGCCACGAACGTGTGCTCGTCCACCGTGAAACGATGCGAGTAATCGCGCACCACCAGCGCATCGATTCCTGCAAACTCCGGGAAGAGCAAAGTGAGCAGGCGCAGCGAGTGCATCGCGCGCAAAGCATCCGCCGCATGGGGCGCCACCAGAATTTCCTGCAACAGGTGCCACAACTCGGTGCCTTTCGGCGGCACCGCCTCCAGCGCCGGGAACGCGCGCTCGATCTGTGCTTCCGTGCTCGAACTCAGCCTCAACCCGTGCCGCGCCATGAAACGGAACGCCCGCAGAATCAGCTCGGGATCGTCCAAAGCCGCGGGCTGGCGCAATAGCAGCATCCCGTCCTCGACCAAAAATTCCGCATTCGAAAGACGCGAACGCAATTGCTGAAACTGATGATGCAGCGAAAGCCGCGCCGCCGGAATTTCCTCCAGCATTTGCACGCAAACGTGATGCACCGTGCGCGCATGGCTGAAGTACAGCCGCATCCACTCCGCGGTGCTCAAGGCCTCCGCGCCGTAATCGCTCGCAGCGCGAATCGTCCGCGGCGAATGCGCCACGCCGATTTTCTGTGCCGCTGCGGCGTCTTGCGATTCCCAAGTGAGCGTGTTGTCGTCGCGATTGTGCCGGAAATGCAGAAAGCAACGGATGGACATCAAGGCGTTGAGAGCCGCCTCAAACGATCCCTGAATCGAGACTGGCAAGACCGCGTCGTCGCTGGGCCACACGTGATACTGCTCGATCGCGGCCAGCAACGAGAGCCAGCAAACCACGTTGTAGTCGCGCAGCCCGCCGGGGCCATCCTTCCCATTGGGCTCAAGATGAAACACCGTGCTTCCGAATTTTCCATGCCGGGTACGCGTCAACTCGCCCAAACGCTTCACGATTTGGTCCGACTCACGCGCCAGCAATTTCGGAATTTGGTCATTGTGCAGCCGCGCAAACACGCGATGATCGCCCGCGAGATACCGGCAATCGAGCAGCGAAATTGCGAATTCGGAATTGGCGGCCTCGAACTTGGCGCATTCGGCGAGCGTGCGCGTTGCGGGACTAAGTTTCAGTCCCAAATCCCACAGGTCTTGCGAAAATTTGCGGATCGGTTCCTTGAATTTCTCTTCTGTTCCGTCTCCAGCATGCAGAAACAACACATCAATGTCGGAAAAAGGGAAGAGCCAGCGCCGCCCGAAGCCGCCCAGCGCGACTACCGCAAAATCCGCGGGCCCGTTGGACTCGGAAAATACATGCTGCTTCCAAAGACGATCGATGATGGATTCGATCAATGCGGTGCGGCCCAGCAGCGCAGCCTTGCCGTCCCCGGTTGCGGCGAACTGTTCCTTGATGCGCGCCGATTCCTTCGCGGCTAGTTCGCGAAGTTCAGAGGAAAGCGATGGACTCGTTGGCATCAAAGTTCGCCCGAAACTGCCAGTTCGTCAGGCTTGTATCCTTGCCGCGATGGATCGCGGCCGGAAAGTCACAGACGCGCGCCCGCGCGACGGCATGCAGCTCGTGACAAATGCGATGCGAGCCTCAGAAGTCCAGCTCCCTACGCTCCACGCTGCTGCGCGGCCTGCGAACCAGGCCCCAACATTTCGACAGCGTCTTCAGGGTACGCCAGCATCCCAAATTCCGGAACGTCCAAACCGGACAACTCCACTTCGCGCGTCACGCGCATCGAGCGCCACGCATTCACCAGCGAAAAAACAATGAACGTAAACCCAAGCGCATACACTGCCAGCAACGTAGCTCCGCCCAACTGCACCCAGAATTGAGTAAAGTCCCCGTGCAGCAAACCCGTCACGCCTTGCCCTGCCTTCCCCAGATACGCTGCCGCACCCACGCCGTTCCATCCCGCACCATATGTTCCGTCCGCGAAAATTCCCACCGCCACGGCGCCGAACCATCCGCAATACCCGTGCACCGAGATGGCTCCGCAAGGATCATCGATTTTCAGCACGCGCTCATTGAATAGCACGCCAAGGCAGACCAAAACACCAGCAAGCACTCCGATAATCACCGCAGAGTTAGGCGATACGAACGCGCAAGGAGCCGTAATCGCCACCAGCCCCGCGAGCATTCCATTGCATGCCATCGTGATATCGGGTTTTCCAAACATGAAGTACCACAGCAGCATCGCCGCCGCTGACCCCGCCACCGCGGCAAGGTTGGTATTCACGGCCACCACGGAAATCCGCAAATCGGTCGCGCCCAAGGTAGAGCCCGGATTAAATCCCATCCATCCGAACAACAAGATAAACGTCCCGCTCACCACGAACACAATATTCGACGCAGGAAATGCGCGTGGCTTACCATCCGCTCCATATTTACCCAGCCGCGGCCCCAAAATAATGGCCAGCGCCATGGCGCAGAATCCTCCAATCGAGTGCACCACCGACGAGCCCGCGAAATCCACATATCCATGCCCCAGATGCATGCTCGAGCCGAGTTGCGAAAGCCATCCGCCACCCCAAGCCCAGCAACCGGAAATCGGATACAGAATGCCGCCAATAAATAGCTCGCACAGCAGAAACGCCCAAAACGTGATGCGTTCGCAAATCGCGCCGACGATGATGTACCCGGCGGTTTCCATGAACACCACTTGAAAAAGCGTCAAGCAGTTGCTGCTCGCGTCATAAGCAGGCCCGCTCAGAAAAAATCCCTTGCCTCCTAAAAATCCCCACTGGCCGCTTCCAATCAGAAAATGATTCAAGGTAGGAGCGCCGCCGATATTCGCAGGCGCCGCATTCACGGCTACCGCGCCAAACTGAAACGCATAGCCGATCGCATAATAAGCAAGAAACGCAAAAACATACGCCGCAAAATTCAGCATCATCAAGTGCCCGGCATTTTTCTTGCGCACCAGCCCGACCGTCAACAGCGCAAATCCCGCCTGCATGAAAAGCACCAGATAACCGGTCAGCAGCGTCCAGGAAAAATTCGTCGCGATCCGCGTGTGGCCCACATCGTCCGCCAGCTTCAACGCTAGCGGTTCCCGCGCGGCCTGCGCCTGATATTCATCGAAATCTTTCTTCAGCTTGGGGTAATCCGGCGCGCCAGTGTCCGTCGGCTCGGGAACCACGAACGGATTGCCCGCGGCATCGGCCGCCGACGACCGGTCGCCCGTCGCGCTTCCGGCGGGATCCGGCTGCGTCTGGTCCGCCAGCACCACCCTCATCGGACCGCAAAGGATTTGCGCAAAGACGAGGGCGACAACCATTTGCAGCATCCATTGTGTCGTCCGCCGGACAAATGCACGTTCCATTTTCGAACTCCTATCCCGATTAGGGTAACCGCTCCGATTCCTCTCAAATTCACGGCTATGGATCTTCAAATGGCGCTCGGCCCGCGCTCCCCGGTGCGTATGCGAATCACTTCGTCGAGCGACGTCACGAATATCTTCCCGTCGCCGATCACGCCGGTTCGCGCTCCCTCCAAAATCGCGTCCACCACTGGATCCACCAGTTCCTCCACCACCGCGATGCTCACAAAAATCTTCGGCAGAAAATCCACGGTGTATTCCGAACCGCGGTAAGTCTCCGTGTGGCCCTTCTGCCGGCCAAAACCCCGCACTTCCGATACGGTCAGGCCCGTCACTCCCAGCGCGGTGACGCGCAGCTTCACCTCGTCCAGCTGGGAAGGTCTGATAACGGCATCAATTCGCTTCATTTGTGCCTGCTCCTTTTCGTCTGGAACCGAAAACCCGCCGTATGCAACTAGGTATGGAACCTACTAGCGCGTCATCAGTCAAATCAATAACGTTGATGGAATGCATCACTATCACGAGAAGGGCACCGCGTTCAAGAAGCTGCTGCTGAACTCCCGCAATTCACGGAATCGAGACCAAGTGAAATCTTCCGCCGTCGGTCGCTGACACGTGTATTTCGCGCGAATCGCGTCAGAAAATTGGGTAGAATGCCCGAACGGCTTTCGAAGCCTCGTCCGCAAAACAAAAATGATTACGCTAATCTCCATCATCGTTCTCGGCTTTTTCCTTGGCATGCGCCACGCCACGGATCCCGATCACGTGATAGCCGTCACCACGATTGTCAGTCGCCAACGCAGCATGCGCCACGCCGCGGTGATTGGCGCGCTGTGGGGCGTGGGGCACACCATCACAATTGTTTTGGTCGGTTCGGCCATCATTCTATTCGGAGTTGTGATTCCGCCGCGGCTGGGCCTCACGATGGAGTTAGGCGTAGGTCTGATGCTCATCCTGCTGGGAATCCTGAATCTCTCCGGATTTACTCGCTGGATCACCGAAATGTTCACGCCCTCGGTCGACGCGCTGCACGGGCACGTCCATCCCCATGTGCATGGAGACTACATCCACACCCACGCACACGGCCACGAGCCCGAAAAACATGGCCACGCCGAAGAAGCCACTCCGGTCGGCTGGATGGATCGCATTTTCGGACAACTCGGCCTCTATCAAGCCGTGCGGCCGCTACTGGTCGGTCTCGTGCACGGCCTCGCCGGCTCGGCCGCAGTTGCCTTGCTCGTGCTCACCACGATTCGCGATCCCTACTGGGCCATTGCCTACCTTCTCGTCTTCGGTATTGGCACGATCGCCGGCATGATGATCATCACCACCGCGATTGCCTTGCCGTTCAAATATTCGCAGCAA
This sequence comes from Acidobacteriota bacterium, assembly GCA_013289715.1. Classification (GTDB taxonomy): domain Bacteria; phylum Acidobacteriota; class Terriglobia; order Acidiferrales; family UBA7541; genus Palsa-295. Next base: position 14,886 of record JABCZJ010000026.1, read on the forward strand.
CGATTCGCGCGCTTCAATCGCGCTCTGCAAGTCGTTTCAGGAGTCATAAGCCTGGCGTTCGGAATCTTCATCGTCTACAAAATGGGCTACGTAAGCGGAATGTTCACCAGCCATCCTAACTGGACGCCGGAATGACCGGCCGGTCTCCTTTCCTGGAAACAGACGGGAAGCACCGACTTTCTGTGCTCGCCTCACGGCAAATTAACCTGCCGATTCAGCCGAAGCCGGCAACCGCTTGCAGCATTCTGAAAAAATCCACGCGCAGCCCCGCCAGAAACCCAGAACCAAACCGAGCACGTACGTCTTCAGAATTCCTTTCGGCTTCAGCCGCGCGTACACCACATTCATGCTCCAGGCCGGCGTGGTGTAAACAGTCCCGGAAGTTCGCGCGCCCAGTCGGTTCCTGACGGCGGGCTCGTATAAAATTTTCTCGATTCCCACGTTGAAAAATTTCGCCATCTGCAGAATGCGTCGGTTATATGAAATCCTGGCCCGCAGCGGCAGCGTCCCGCGTTTGCGGCATTTCAAAATCAGCGCGGAGGCTTCCGCTGCATGCCGCAGCGCCGCCGTCACTCCATTGGCCGTGATGGGATCCACCATGGACGCAGCTTCGCCCGCCACAAACCAATTCGGCCCAGCCACGCCGTCGTAAACCCGCGAGCGAAACGCAGTCGTGTTGCAAGGTCCCAAAGCCCCCGCCCGCAGCAAGGCATCAAAGCGCGGGAACTTCGTGAGTTGCTGCCGAAAAATATCCTCGACGCCGAGACCCCGTTCCCGGAACACCTTCATCGCCGCGCCAGTCGTAACGTATCCCACGCTCACGACCTCCGGACCGATCGGAATCTCCCAAACCCAGTCCAGATATTCCTTCGGCAACGGTTCCATGTACAAACTCGTCCCTTCCACCAGCTCGGAAATTGCGAAGTACGTCCAGATCGCCACTTTAGGAGGACCGAACTGAATCGCCGGAAGCTCAAACTCGCGCGCCAGCAGGGAAGCCGCGAACCCCGAAGCGTCAATAAACCACGGTGAAGAAAACCGCACGCCGCCAACGGTGTGCACAGCCGAAAGCCGGTTGCCATCCCGCTCCACCCGCGCCACCGTGTCTCGAACCACGGTCACGCCGTTCTCGATCGTCTTCTTCAGCAACTCTTCGTCCAGGCGTAGCCGATCCACGTGCAACGTGCGCAGTTCCACACGGAACGGCGCGCCAGCCAGCCAGGCTCCCGGAACATAGTGCTCGGAAGCGCCGTCGCGCAATTTCACGGTCACGTGCCGCTTCCAGGTCGCCAATCCCGCGTTCACCAAACCTTCCATCGGCAGCCCCAGCGCAGCCAGCAAGTCCGGCGCGGACCAGTCGAGAGACTCGCCCACCGCCTGCCGCATCGCATCTTCCGGCTCGATGCACACGACGCGCAGACCGGCCGCCGCCAGCTGCATCGAAGCAGCCTTTCCGCACAAGCCTCCACCCAGAACAGTCACATCGTAGTCAGCGGTAGGAAAAGACACCGCGGCAAACTATCACTGCGGCCGTGAGCGCACCAATAGTACAAAACAACTAGACGCGTCCCTGGCGGCAACATCTGCTGGATGACGCGAATGGGGTGTCACAGTGTGCGCTAGAACAGTTCTCTTGCGTCACGGCGAGGTTTCACGGTGCGCCAAGGAGAAAATGACGTGTCATCCCGCACGGAGTCCCGCGCTTCTTCCTGCCCGCCGCGGCTGGGCGGGCGCGGTACAGGGTATTTTCTCGGCGCGCTCGAGCTTTGAACTCTGCGTGGGTACGCGAGAATCTTTGTAGTCTGGACTTTGGCGGGCACGCAAAGACGCAAACATAAATGCAGCAGACGGTGCGCAGCTTACGGCTTCGCAATCACGATAGGGTGTGCCGAAGTGATGCCAGCGCCTTCTTTCACAGTGATGAACTGATTTTCGCCGATTTTACTCAGCGCATCCTTTCGCCCGCTGGGCCACACAATTTCAATGCTGACCGTCCTACTACCTTCCGCTTTGCCCAATCCAAACGTCAGCGGCAACTCGCTCTGCGAAGCATAACTCGACCCCGTCTTCACCATGCGGAACAGCCGCGCGCCCGCGCTCGTCGTAAGCGTCACTTTCGCGCCAATCCCGTCGCGATTCGAGCGCACGCCAACAAGCTTCACGCGCAACATGTCATTCGGATTGCCATTCTCGTTGCGCAGCAAACGCGCCGCGCCGTTGTTCGCTGTAATTACCAGATCCAAATCGCCATCATTGTCGTAATCCAGATACGCCGCGCCGCGGCCCACGACGGGCTGTTGCATTGCAGGTCCCACTCTTGTCGAGGCATCTTCAAATTTCCTATCGCCTTTATTGTGAAACAGGATCGCAGGCTGCGCATACTGCAGCGTCGGCTGCACCACGCTGATGTCGTCGGAAACGTGCCCGTTCGCGGCAAAAATATCCAAGCGTCCATCCAGATCGTAGTCGAAGAAAAAACAAGCAAACGTCAGCGCCTGTAAAGACATCTGGCGAATTCCGGATGACACGTCTTCATCCACAAAAAGCCCCGAGCCATCATTGCGATAAAGCGACATGCTCTCATTCGTGAAATTTCCGATCACCAGGCTCTGCCAGCCCGAACCGTCGTAGTCTCCCGCATCAGTACCCATCCCGGCGCGTACTCTGCCGGATTCGCTGAACGCCACGCCCACTTGCACCGCTACGTCCGTGAAAGTACCGTTGTGATTATTGTGGTAAAGCTTGTTCGGCTCCGTGTCGTTCGCGACGAACAAATCCATCCAGCCGTCGTTGTCATAATCCAGCATCGCGACGCCGAGCGACTTGCTCGTAGGGTCGTGCAATTCGGCGCGCTTGGTCACATTTTCAAACGTTCCGTCGCCCATGTTGTGAAACAGCGTCGAGCTTTCTCCCTTATAAGTTTGCGGCGTGCAGTAGGACTTATTTTTGTTGTCGAGCGTGCAGTATTGATCCTTCGCGATGGACCAATCAATGTAATGCGTCACGAATAAATCCAGCTTCCCATCATTGTCGTAATCGAACCACACCGCGCTGGTGCTGAATCCCGGATCCGCGACGCCCGCTTTCAGTGTCACATCCGCAAATTTCCCGTTGCCCAGATTGTGGAACAGATGGTTCGAGCCAACCGTCGTAATGTAAATATCCTCGAAGCCGTCGTTGTCGTAGTCCGCCACCGCGCAGCCCAGCCCGTACGATTCCACCGCAAGCCCGGCCTCGCGCGTCACATCCGTAAACGTGCCGTCCTTATTGTTGTGGTACAGCGCAGGGTAGGATTTCGCGGCGCCCTTGTGTCCCGGCCAGTCCATCGAATTGACGAACAAGATATCCTGCCAGCCGTCGTTGTCGTAATCCAGAACGCAAACGCCGCTACCCATCGTTTCGGGGAGATATTTTTTGCCGAATGCCCCGGAGTTGTGTTTGAAGTGAACGCCAGCCTGCTTGGTCACGTCGCGGAATTCGATTGGCCCGGCCGGACGCGCTGGCGACGGCATTGCTGCGCCGTGGGAAGCTCGAGGGATATAGCTCATCAACAAAGCGGTGACGACCATGAGCGCACAGCACATTTTGCGGCGATCTTGCCTCAAAGAGTGATTTCCTTTCGCGAGACGAATCAGGATTCTGTGATGACTGGAGCAGACAGCACGAGAAGCCGCGCGGTCACGATCACATGCTACGCGCTGGCACCGGCGCTCGCACCCATGCTTGCCGCTGGCGCACATCGCGAGTCCATCCACATCTCAACCAGCATTGCAGCTGGCCCCACAATGAAAAGCGCGTAAAACGGCGCATAAACCACCTGGTGCAGCCGCAGCAGAAATTCAGCGAACGCCACCAGAAATACCACGATGCATTGCCCCCTCTTCGAACGCACCGTCGTCTTCGGATCCGTGATCATGAAAAAAATAAAAAGCTGATACATCGGCCCAGTCAACGGCGCAATTTCCGACTGCCACGGACTCCCCGTGATGTAACTCCGCAAAAACGCGAACGCGATGAACGATAGCACGTAGATCCCGGTGATATGGAAGCGCCGCAATCGCCAGATGATCACCGATCCTAGTGCCCAAATCACCATCATCGGCAAAAGATAATTGCCCCATTGAATGCTCAATGTCGCCACCGTCTCCGGCGCGAGAAATAGCATCGCCGAAATTCCGAAATTCGAAGGGTTCCAGATATGCCGCCCCTTCACGCGCAAAACGTATTTCGAAGTAATCGAAAGCACGCTGCACAAAACGTACGGCCAGAACGCCGGCGAGCGCACCAAAATGCCAACGCTGATCCCCGTGATATAAGCGCTGGCCAGGTTGGGCCACTTGCCGAAAAACACGCGCCCGAGCACCAAATCGGCCAAAACGCTTGCCATAATGGCGAGCGCCGTCTTCTGATAACTCTCCAGCATCCCGAACGAGAGATGCCCCCCCACCAGAATGCAGGTGATGAAAATGGGAGCGATGTAACGGTTATCAAGGCTCAACCGGCGTTTCCACGCGGCTGGCTCCACAGGTCGCGCAGGCGGCGCGACCGGAGCGGTAGTCTGCTCGCTCACGCCGGCTCCTTAATCTTCAGAATTTGATTCACAGCTGGATGATCGAGTGTTTGAATCTTGCCGGACGGCCAGCGAATCACAGCCTTCTCCAGACGCGGGTCCTTGCCCAATCCAAAATGCAGGCGGTGGTCGTTCTGCGCCGCAAATCCACTGCCCCCGGAGACTTCCTGCCTCTGCTGCTGCCCATTCCAGTAGAGCGTCACCTCAGCGCCAATCGCGCTACGGTTACTCGCCGTGCCTTCCAGCGCGAATTCGATCCACTTGTTTTCCGCCGTCACCGTGTTCTTGTAAATCAAGAGCGGCCCTTTTTGATTGGCGACCACGGCATCCAGCACTCCGCGATTCCATAAATCCACCAGCGCGACCGCGCGTCCATCGTAAGTGTCCGTCACGCCAACCGCCTGCGCGACATTAATAAACTTGCCCGCGCCGTCGTTCACCCACACTCGCTTCTGCTGATATCCCGACAAACTGCGCCCCTGCATCGCGGGCCAGTTTTTAGCATCAATAATAATGATGCTGTTGCCGCCTGCAATTTTCGAGAAGTCGTACCAGTAGCTGCGATTGCGGTCTAGCGAAACGTACCCGTTCGTGAGATAGAGATCCAAATTACCGTCGTTATTCAAATCCCCAAACTGCGCGCCAAAACTCCAGCCGCCCAGTTCGACGCCCAGATCGCGCGCCAGATTTTCAAATTTCAGGCCCTCGCCCGAGGTCCCTTCCTTCGGCAACCACAAATTGTTACCCTGAATCAGCACGCCATCTTCGGAAATGTTCGAAACGTACACCGCATACCGGCCATCGTTCAAGATATCTCCGAACGCAGCGTTCATCCCGCTCTTCGGTGAAAATCCCACGCCCGTTTGCGCGCTCACGTCGTGAAAGTGCTTGCCGTCATTGAAATACAGTTCCGACACGCCGTAATCATTCGCGATAAATAAATCCGGATGCCCCGTGCCGCGCAGATCCGCCGCCGCGGACGCCAATGCCCAGCGGCGGCTGTTGATCCCCGCCTGCGCGCTGACTTCCTCAAATTTCCCATTCCCGAGATTGTGGAATAAATATTTCCTGCCGCCGTTCTTCGCGTACTCAAAACTGTCCGGCATGATCTGCGTGGTGTTCAAATGCCACAGATCCACATCCTCCGAATAATATCCGCCGATAAAAACATCGAGCAGCCCGTCGCCATCGTAATCGAACCACAGCGCGGTGTTCGCGTTCACCCATGACGGAAGCCCGGCTAGTTCCGTCACTCGCGTGAACCCGTGCCCACCTTCATTGTGAAATAACTCAGGCCGCCCCCACTTGATCAGCAGCAGATCCTCATAACCGTCGTTGTCGTAGTCTCCCCACACCGCGCCCATCGAAACGCCGGTTCCGGCCCGGTTCACATCCGCAATTCCCATTTCCTCCGCTACATCTTTGAAAGTGCCGTCGTGAAGATTGTGGTACAACGCGTTCTTGCTGCCTTCGCCGCTGTTCGTCACGTAAATGTCCGGCCAGCCGTCGCGATCGAAATCCACAATCGAAACAGATGCCCCCATCGAAGCCACTTGCGGCATGATCGGAGCTAACTGGGGATCGAGCGTAGGCGCTTGATGGACGAAGTTGACCCCGGCCGATCGCGACACCTCTTCGAAATAAAAACCGTGTCGCGCCAGTGCCGTCTGTGCATCCAGCTTCGCTTCGCCGCTACCACCACGCCGAACCGCCGCCCACTTGATCAGCACGGGCGCGGCCAGCATCGCAACAAACAGAATGCTCACGATAATCCGCGCGGTACGAGTCTGCTTCACCGGGGAGGATCGCTCCTCAACGAGTTCTGAAAAACATCCGGCGTCATGTAGCGAGTGTGATAGTTCTGCCAGTCTCCCGGATGCTGGCGATACGGCCACTCGTCCTCGAGACTTCCGGGCCGCGTCGTGTACTCCTGCTTGGCGTGATAGGGAAGTGGCAGCACCGTCTTCGAAAATGTAGAATTGAAATCGCCATCCTTGATCCAACCGTCGCCGATCACCACGTAATCGCGTAACCATCCGGCGGGCGGCGCAGGCCGCTCCGGGAAACGCAGCGACATTTCGTCGCCCGAATTTACAATCACATAGCGATCGTCAATCTGCGTAAGCAACTCGCGCACATCCCCATAACGCGTGTAGTATCCGATCAGATCGCGCCAGCGCTGCTTCGTGCTCACCACATTATTGTAATCCGGCACTTCCGGCGCCCCGGAATCCGGCCGGCTGATGCTGGAATAGCCGCGATAATGCAAATCCGCATAGCTCGGCTCCAGGCGCACCGTTTTCAACGGAGCGTCCGGCATGCCCTGCGCCCATTCGATGCAATCCCAATAAATTTCCAGGTTCGTGCGAATGCGCACGCGCCGCGGCGTGCCGGACCGGAAAACATCGGTAAGATTGAACAAAACAGTTTTCTTCCGTCCCGCGGGAAAACCCAAATTCGCTCGCGCCGTGACCCAGCCGCCGCGTCCGTCGGGAACTTCGATGCTCATTCCCTGCGCGCGCCAGCGATGCCCTTGCGTAATGGCCACATTCAACGACGATTCCGTATCGTGAATCGAGCCTTGCCCGATCAAATACAGCGGGCCGCTCTTCGGCGCATCCTCCCCCAGATCCACTTCCAGATAATGATCACGAGTGATGCCCTGATATTGGCCTCGTCCAAAATCATCCAGCGCTTTTCCGTCGAGCGTATCCACAATAGCCGTAACGTCTCTGCCAGTGTCATCAATCGCGCGAGCAATCTTATGTGGCGTGGCGACCGTAGTGACCGCCAGTTTCGGCGGCGGAATCGAAAATCGCTCATCCACAAAAATTTCCGTCCCCACCGGATGATCCACCGTCATCAACGCCAGATAATCGTAGTAGTAGACCTCCCAAAGTTCCGCCGTGACGCGCAAGTCGTAGTAGCCGTCGTGCGGCACAAGCTGGTCGCGCCGGATCTTGTACCATTCTCCAGTCGTCTCCACCCGCGCCGTGCCAATCGTATTGATGCGTAGCCCGATCGCCGAGCCCCACGGCACCGCATCCTTAATGAACTCCATGCCTTTTCCGTTGTAAGCGAAAAGGAACGGGCACGAAGCCTTCAGCCGCTGCTCCGTCACGACCTCGGTGTCCGCCGCCACGCCAAACTCAGCGCGCACCGTGCCGTTGGGCCACACCACGCGCACCACGTCGGTGCTGGTCTGATTCCCCAATCCAAAATGTACTTGCGGCCCGGTGATGGGCCGCTTCTGCACCAGCATCCCAGCGCGAATTTCAATTTCGCCGCCCACGCCAAATGGATTAATGCGCTGGTCGCCGACGGCTTGCTTTGCATGCGGCCGCACTACTTGCCAATGATAATTCTTCGATCCGTGATTGACGGCCAGCAGCGGCTGTCCGTCCGCGGTAAGCGCAAGCAAATCGAGCCGCCCGTTCCCGCCCAAATCCGCCGCATCAGACACCAGCGCGGGCGCAGGCGCCTGCCCAAACGGATGGTCCAGCAAAACAAACCTGCCTTTTTCGTCTCCAAGCCAAATCAATGCGCCAAATGAGTTGTGGCTCGGATCCAACGATGCCCCAGTCAGAAACAAATCCATCGCGCCATTGTTATCCAGATCCACGACCCCCAACCGCACTTCGCCAGCGAGATAATCGGGAACATTCGCACCACTGGGAACGCGCGCAATCTCCGCAACATCCAGAACTTTTCCTTCGTGCTTGTCGGAAATCCGCACAATCGCGCCGTCCGCCTGCACCGCCAGCAGATCGAGGACGCCATCATCATCAACATCCGCGACGTTGAGCGCCTTGACGACCGGATAATTTCCCGGCAACCGCAACTCGCGAAATTGCGTCTGCCGTTCGTTGTGAAAAACATGGAGATGCCCCGCGCCATCCACCAGCGCCGCGTCGGGATTCCCGTCTCCGTCAAAATCCGCCCACGCAAATGCCCGCAACCCGGTAACGCCAGGAAAGGGATGAATCGCCGTGAAAGTACCGTCGCCATTATTTCGCAAAACCAGCGGCAGCCCTTCCTTCGCGCCCAGCACAATATCCAGATCGCCGTCCGCCTCGATGTCCACCGCCCACGCGCCGGTGTAGGCCGCTCTCGTCACGGCTTTCGGCAACTTTGCTTGCGCGGTCACGTCCGTAAATAATTTCGGACTGTCCTGACGCATCAGCCGTACGCCGCCGGCACCTGCCAGCACAAGATCGTTGTTAAAATCGTAATTGAAATCAATCGGCAAAATTCCTTCCGGCAACGGCGCGACGCCAGCAGCTCCGCCGGGAAAGGGAAATGCCGCGCCGGAAGAAAGCTGCACGGCGCGGCCATTCGCTTCTGCAACAACCGGGGCCCCAGCGCTGCCCAGCGGTACAGCTCCGATCCATCCCCATCGCTTCGCGCCAGAATTCGCAAGCGACTGCGGCGCAAACTTGAGCGCCATGTCCGCCGGTGCCGGAACGAACGCAGCTGATTCCAATCGCAGAAAATGTGTGAACGGCTCAGCCTCTTCGCCAGGAGCCGCCTGCAACACGGCAAGGCTCTCGCGGAACTCCGGCACGCGCATCAGTGTGTTGCGCAAAAATGTTGTGCGCGTGGCAGCTGAATGCACATCAGTGCCAGCCGCGGCGGCCTGCAATGCCGCAAGTTGCTGCTGCACCTCGGGAGGCCACTCGGAAGCCCGCGCATTGATTTGCGCCAGCGCGGATTTGAGCGTGTCAGCATCACCGCGTTTTGCGGCCGCCCGCGCCAGCTCAAGCCAAGCCGCCAGATTGTCCGGCTGCGCCTTCAAAATATCCTGGAGCAGTGATTCAAACTCCGCGTCGCTGCCCGGACCGCCCTCGCGCTCGACCTCCTGCGCCAGCTGATACGCCGCGCGATAGTCTTGCGGATTAATCGCGACGGCCTTGCGCCAATCCGCAATCGCGTCCTTGGAATTGCCACGCGTGCTCTGCAGAATTCCCAGCAAATAATAAATTTGGTCGTTTTTCGGTGCGAGATCGCGCGCCCTGTGATACCGTTGCGCCGCCGCGTCAAAATTTCGCTGACGAAAAGCCAGCACTCCCCAATTGGCCCACCCAGCCGGCTCGCCCGGTGCGAGCTGCGTCACCTGCGCGAGTTTGTTCTCGGCGGTCACGTCGTCGCCAACCTGCAAGGCCGCGAGGCCCGTGTAAAACGCGGAGACAGTCGCGGCATACTCTTTCGATGATTTGTCAGGCAACTTGGCGCCCGCTCCGCATCCCGCGAACGCCACAGCAATCACGCAAACACAAAGCACCATCGCCGCCGCTCTAAAGCGGAGGGATAATCCCATCAGCGCGGCGCTGCCGTGCAATCTATTCGCACGAAAATAAATCTCGCGCCGCGACCGATCCAGCACGCAAAACATTTTCCGCGCCAGCAACGTAATCTCGTTGAGCATGAACCTCACACTTTTTGGAGCCGACTATTTCGGTACTTTCGCTTGCGCATCATCACTTGAAACCACAGGAATCCCACCCCCAGAAACGGCAACGAAAACATAAGCAGATCCCAGCGTCCCAGGCCCGGCGGCGTCACTTCCACGTCCGCCGAAGCCTCGCCGCCGCCTTGCGAACTCTTAACGATCAACCGCACGTGCCACAGTTCCTGCTGATCAAACTGCGCTTCGGTCCGATATTGTACTTGCCCGTGCAGATTTTCCAGCTGCGTCGGGTAAATTGCTTCGGCCAGACGCCCCGTCACCGGCCGCACGCCAATCTCAATTTTCAAATCCGGCGCAATCGTGCTGCCCGGTGGCGGATCCACGATCACGTAAAACAGTCCCGTGCCCACATCTGGATGGGTCCACAACGAAACCACCACCGGCCCCACGCGCTTATCCGAAATGATGGGAAACGGCGGCCCATTGTGCGCGCTCAGCGGGGGACTGGCAACCAACAGAAGCATCGTCACCGCCACGAGCCTGCAGCAGACCGTTCTCGGCGGATTTTCAAAAATAATCATCGCAATTGTGTGCAATCTCGAAAATTGGGCAGCCAACCTATCCGGCCAAAAATGTCCCGCGCATATCCATCGGCTGAAACATCATCCACATCGCCGCAACCCACAAGACCACCGATACCGCAGCCCACGGCGCAAAAGCTCGCAGTGGACGATCGGCGCAATCGCTCTCAGCCAGTTGGTGTATCACCAGCAACGATCCCACGAGGCCCAGCACTAAAAATCCAATCTCCAGCGGCTGCACGACTCTCATTGGAATTCCCAGCCAGGTCCATCGCGGCGAGCCGACCGCGGTCCAGCCCAATCGCGCGAACGCACTCTGCGTCACAGGCACCACGGTGTACAGCCCCGTCAAAAAGTGAAAGCTATAGTGTGCGAGCCACATTCCAAATCCCAGCGGCACCAATCCATACGTGTAACGCACAGCCAGCGGCACCAGCGCCCGGCGGCTACCTCCCCAAATCTGCGTCAACCAAGCAGCCAATCCCAGCAACACCGCCGGCTCGAGCACCAGGAACATCGCAAACAGCACGCCCAACACGGGCGCCTTGCTGTTCACATGCAAAATGCCGGCAAGCCAACTCTCCAGCGCATAAACCGGGCTGACCATGCCAAAGGCATTCAGCAGCGCGCCAAAACTAAATACGATCGCAAGCGCCGCCAGATCCTTGCGCTGGGAAAATCGCCCGATCCCTGACCGCCGTGGATCCACCATCAATTCGCTCGCAGGCAAGCGGCTCAGTATTCCAATGTTGTCGTGCGGGCAAGCATGCACGCAATCCAGGCAGAAAGTGCAATCCATATTCCCCACTTTCAGCGGCTGGAACAGTGCCAATTCACACCCGCGCTGGATCACCACCAACTCGGGACCGGGAGCGCGCCTCCCGCGAATGCAATCTTTCGTCCCGCAATCGTCGCAGACCTCCAGATCGCGCACCTTCACTTCGAGCGGCGAAATCGTGGAAGCCACGAAATTGAATTGTCCGATAGGACAAACAAATTTGCAGAAAGACGCATGCTTGAATACGCCATCCACCACCAGCACCGTCAGAAAATACGCGACGATCAGCCAAGCCGTCCACCAAGGCGAAGACCACAGACTAAACTCTTCGTAACAAAATAAAATCAGCGTGAACAGCCCCACCGAAAGCCACTTGTTGCGCAATTTCTGCGGCCAATTCAGCCGCGGACGAAAAAATCGCCGCGCCATGTTGCGCACCAACATAAAAGGACAAGCCAGGCAGAAAAAATTCCCAGCACACAGCAGCACCAGCACCAGCGCTCCGCGAAAATGCACCCAACTCAGCGTAGTCGCCAAATTTGTTGGCGCGACCGATGGTCCCAGCAATCCTTCCAGAATCATCGCAATGCTTACAATCAGCAGCGGAATCTGCAGCACCGTGCGCAGGTGACGCCAGTGGGATAGACGGCGAAATCCTGGCAGGTGCATCAAATCAAATGGAGATGGCTCGACAGCAATAGACGGGTTGTGCGTTGCATTGGACAACGTAGTCTAGCCAGCGGTGACGCCAGAACGCCTCGACGCCAAGCGGCATCCAGGAATCACGCCTCTTGAACTCTTGCTAATCCTTTGTGCCAAGCGCAGGTGCAGGTGTCCTGGGTCGCTTCGCCCTCGGCCGGAAACATATGGTAGTACATGCCGATCACCATCGGAATAAATACAATCGAGTTGTAGAAAAGGTGCAGCTCCACGCGCGGGAAAAAGAATTGCAGCACGCTCATCGGCACGGGTCTGCCAAATAAATTGTGATGCAAAGTCGCCTGCGTGATGAGCAGCAAATGCTCAATGTGGTGCCAAAATTGAATCACCAGCGCAATCGTCCACCAAGTGCGCGCCTTGCCGCTAAATCCTTTGCGCAGCACCCAAAGCCCGATCAGCATCACCAAAGCGTACAGGTAGTGCAGCAGTTCAGACTTGATCAGCCACGGATACCACAGTCCCAAGATCCCGTTCGCTATTGGCCGCGGCCAGCCCATCACGTAAATCTGGTAGGCCTGCACAAGATGCTCGGCCCAATGCGCCAGCACAATGAACAAAAACACCTGTAACGCGCGCTCGTGCCATACCGAGTTCAGCTTGTCGTAGAGGGTAGTGCCTGTAGCTGACGCAAGATGAGCACTCTGAATACTCGAGCTGGACACCGCCATTCCCATGGCCTCCCAAGCACTGAAGCTGAACACAACCAGACGTGTGCGCCCGACACTCGCACACGCGCCGACCACGTTCAATAATGGAATTATACTAGACGAGGGAACCCCGCCGTTCAACCGTCCGATTCCGACGTTGGGGAAGGAGCGCCTTGCCAACTCCTCACAGGGCGCTTCGGCAGCGCGAACGGATTACCTTGTCTCAGTGCGGCAAGGGCAGAGACGGCCATGGTACTCTGTCCGACGAATTTCAAATTCCCGAATACTACCCATGGCGATTATGACCAAAACGCTTCTTCCGATTCAGGTCGTCGCGCAGAAGTTGGAAATTCCAGCGAAATACGTGGAAACATTGGGGCCGTACGGCGCGAAGGTGCGCCTGGAGCTACTGGCGGATCCCGCGTACAAGCAGGTCGGGAAATTGGTCCTGGTCACGGCGACCACTCCGACGGCGTCCGGGGAAGGCAAAACCGTCACGGCGATCGGGTTAACGCAGGGCCTCGCACTGATCGGAAAGCGCGCCGTCATCACTTCGCGGGAGCCTTCGCTCGGGCCAGTGTTCGGGATAAAGGGTGGCGCGGCGGGTGGGGGGCTCTCCCAGCTCGAGCCGAGTGCCAAGATCAATCTCCATTTCCACGGGGATTTTCACGCCCTCTCATCCGCGCACAATCTGCTCGCGGCACTCATCGACGCACATCTTTTCCACGGCAACGATTTAAACCTCGATCCGGATCGAATCACCTGGCCGCGCACCCTCGATATGAATGATCGAGCATTACGACGGATCGCAATCTCGCTGGATAGCAAGAAGGACGGCGGTGCGCGCAAGACTGGATTTGTGATCACCGCGGCTTCCGAGATCATGGCCATCGCCGCGCTCGCGTCGGATCGGAAAGACCTGCGCGCGCGGCTGGATTCCATCGTGATTGGTGTGACGCGCACTGGGCAGCCGGTGCGTGCGCGGGATCTGCAAGCCACGGGGGGAATGATGGCGCTTCTCGCAGAGGCCATACTTCCGAATCTCGTCCAGACGACCGATGGCACGCCCGCGTTCGTGCACGCCGGACCTTTTGGCAATATTGCGCACGGAACCAGCAGCGTCATCTCTCAGCAAATGGCGCTGCGCCTCGCGGACTATGTCGTAAACGAAGCCGGCTTCGCGGCCGACCTGGGAGCCGAGAAATATATGGACATCGTGATGCAGCAGTCCGGCATCACGCCCGCAGCGGCCGTGCTCGTGACCACCGTGCAGAGTATGCGCAATCAAGGCGCAGGTGATCTGGAGCGCGGCTTGCCGAATCTGGGGAGACACATCGACAACCTCAGAGGATTTGGACTGCCCACGATCGTGGCCATCAACCGATTTCCGCGCGACTCAGACGCGGAGCTGAAGCGGCTGGAGGTTTATTGCGCAGAACATGGAACCCAGACCGCGCTCTCGGAAGGCTTCGCCAAAGGCGCTCCGGGCTCAAAAGAACTGGCGGAAAAAGTAGTCGAGCTGATTGAGCAGAATCCGCTGCCGACCGTGCACGCGGCGTACGACCTCGACGAGCCGATCGTCGAAAAGATTAATAAAGTTGCGCGCAGAATTTACGGAGCCAGTGACGTGAGCTTCAGCGACCAAGCCACGGCCAAGCTGCAGCAATTTTCCGAATGGGGATACGCGAAACTCCCTGTTTGCGTTGCGAAAACGCAGTATTCCTTTACTGACGACCCCAAAGTGCTGGGAGCGCCAACCGGCTGGACTTTGCGCGTGACGGATGCGTCGCTTTCGGCGGGGGCGGGATTTGTAGTGGTCATCGCAGGGAATACCATGCTCATGCCCGGACTACCCAAAGTTTCGCGCGCCACATCGATCGACGTCGATGACGCCGGCGAAATCATCGGAGTGTAAAGAGCACCGCGGCCTTTGACTCCGTAGCGGCCGCCTTCAGGCGGGCAGGGTTTAGACCTGGCCTGATCGAAAAAAACACGACAAACTGGTCATTTTCCAAATCTCCCTGAAATCCCGGGTGCCCTTCGAACCGGCACTGCCGGTCCTCAGGATGAATCGCGCTGTAGCGCGAATCACGGTCGCCATGTCAGCATCTTTGCAAATGCCGGAATGTTGGCACCAAATCCCCAAGGCGACGAGGTTCGTTCAGCAGCAAGGCGCTTTTTTTCAAGGAGATTGATGCGCCGGCAGCTCGGACCCCGGAATGCTGAATGCGGAACTTGGAACATGGAGCGGGTTCGGTCATCGCTTCAGCGAGGATTTCGGCCCCTTGGTTGAGCGGAAGACCCAGGGATCACGAGACACGTCATCAGCCCGGGACTTTTGCAACACTTCATGGTTCGTGGGTCCGCTGGCGAAGGGCCGGCCGTTCGCGAGCTACGAAGCTTTGCTTAGATTCATAACCACCGCAGGCGCCCTTCGAACCGGCACTGCCGGTTCTCAGGATGAATCGCGCTGTGGCGCGATTCACAAAAAAGGAGAAATACAATGGACGATTACAACAAACCCACTAGCGAAACGCCGTACGGACAGCCGGAAGGTGGAGCTGCAACGGCAGCGCGCATGAAGCTTTCAGAAAAAGCTGCAGAAGTTAAAGAGAAAGTTGCCGACTTCACCCGCAAGACGGTCGACAACATCGACGAATCCCGGAAAAGCACCGCGGGCGCCTTGGACCAAACAGCAGTGAAACTGCATTCAGGTGGAGACCAACTCTCCGGCGTAGCGCAAACGGCTGCTGACCAAATCTCGGGCGTGGCGCACCGTACCGCGGACAAGCTTCAAGCTGCCGCAGAGTATATCCGCGAGACGGACTTGAAGGGCATGGGGGAGGATTTGAAGGGCATCGTAAAGCGGTACCCGGGACCAGCGCTGGCCGCCGCGGCGGTGCTGGGCTTCATTGTGGCGCGTGCCGTTCGTCGCGACTAACGAATTCGGAATCGGGAAGGAGGCTGCTTATGGCAGCGCCACAGATGCAGCGATCCGTGCCGGAAATATTGGAGAACATTGCCTTTAATCTGACGCAGATCGTCCGAGCCGAGTTTCGGCTGGCCAAGAGTGAACTGAAAGAAGGGGCGGAAAAAGTCGCAGGGCCAGGCACCATGCTGGGTGCGGGTGTGGCCCTGGCGTTTTACGGATTGGGGTTCTTACTTCTCGCCGCTGTGTACGCGCTGTCGTTGGTCATGGCCGGTTGGCTCGCGACGTTGATCGTGGGCGGCGTGTTAGCACTCGCGGCAGGAATTTTGATTGGCGCCGGTAGCACGAAATTGAAGCGGGTAAATCTAACACCCGACAAAACGATGCGAACGTTAGAGGAGGACGTGCAATGGGCGAAACAACAAATCAAATAGAGTGGGAAATCGCACAAAAGCGCAGTGAGCTAAGCGATAACTTGATCGAGTTGAAGCAAAGGGCGAAAGCGGCATTCGATTGGCGCTCGCAGGTTGAAGAACGTCCAGGAACGATGGTCGCAGTTGCATTCGCGGGCGGCGTCATTCTCTCAGCGCTATTCCGCGCGCTGCGAGGACCAGCGAAGGTTTATGCGGAGCACCCGACGGGCAATGCCGTCGAATACGGTAGCCCGATCTCTAAGGGTTCGCCCCGACAGCCGAGCAAGCTGGCCACCGCGACCCGAAAGAATCTGGATGCTCTGGGCGGAGCTTTGCTCGGCATCGTGGCAACACGCGCGACGAGTATTCTGGAAGGAGTTCTGCCCGGATTCCAAAGCGAATTTGAACGAGCGAAGAACTCGCAGGGCCAAATCTAAAAGGCGGTGGGCCACCCTTCACCGGGAAATTCACAGGGATTCGTTTGGGTGGCGCGGAAGGGTGTGCCGTCCCCCGGCGCGAGCACTACTTCAGAATATCAAGTTTCCGATGGTAAAGACGACAAGAGCAAGCACGATCCCGGCCGCGATTGCGATCAGCAGCCAGTTCCCGAAACGTGGCCGCGACCTCGGCAATCCCTGCATGTACGCGGACACGGGGTCATGAGAAAGCGAATGGGGTGGGAACGACTGATGGGACGCGCGCGCCATTAGCGAACTCTAACATGCGGCAAACATAACATTACGGATGCGGATATGGATATGTATCGCAAAAGTAAACAGTGTGTCGGCGTTCGGGTTGGTCGAAGGTCGAGCGTCTGAACCCGCACCTTCGGCTGCGGCGAGAGTGCGGCACCCTAAAATCAAGGCCTTCAGTTCCGGTGGTGTGCAAGGGTGTGAGCGAGTGCGTCGCTGCAGCGAGCCAGAACAATCAACGTAACCACCGGTATCGAGAAATTCCGCAACCACCTCAGTACGCCCATATCTTCTCCTTTTTGGGCCGAGCAAAGTCTCCGTGCCGAGATGACTGGCGATTTACGCCAGGTACCACTCGGCGCCCTGACAGTTCGTGTGCAATTGAGCGCAGAATTGGCTCACAGCTACACAAATTCCTGCTGACGGAGAACTGAGGGGCAGGCGGTGTTCCACGTTCATAACGATTACGTGACACGACAGGCCCAACACTTCAGAGTTCGAAAACGAGCGGCGGACTAACAAAATCCTGGGACGATCTCAAAACGGCTAGAGCGGCTGTTTCTCCAACTTTCCATACGCACTCGCGAGATGTTATGAAATTCGAGAACGTCAGCAGTCAAAAGTCAGGCCGCTCAATTGTGATTCACTTTCAGTTAATGAACATACATACCGATCCGTATGTTAGGAAGTCACGGGAAGAAGCCGATCTAATAATCGGGCTGGGCAACACTACGAGTCATGATCACCCTAGGCTGCCTGCGCAATTCAACAAGAGCGACGGAACGCACGATGGATCTTCATAGTGTTGAGCGGGGTGTTAGATCTCTCTTGACGCTCTGGTGGTTAGCATACATGCTGGCTGGTATGTTGGCAGCACGCAAGAATCCGAAACGTAGAGCGACCAGGCTGCGTGATCCTGAGCGCACGCGGGAGCGCTTGTTGCAGGCGGCATCGCGCGAGATCTACAGATCGGGTTTTCAGAGTGCAAGCCTAGACACAATTCTGGCCTCTGCCGGCGTCACCAAGGGAGCGCTGTACTACCACTTCAAAAACAAGGAAGCCTTGGGATACGCCGTCGTCGAAGAGATCATCTCCCCCGACGTCCGCGGCACATGGGTGCGGCCTTTACAGAACGTCAAGGATCCTATCGACACTTTGATTGGCATGGTTCAAGGTCTATCCGTTCGGCCCGAGGATGTATGCGGCGGCTGTCAACTGAACAATCTGGCGCAGGAAATGTCTCCTCTTGACGCGGGATTCCGGAAGCGGCTGGAGACAATCTTCGATGCTTGGCGCGAGGCCACTGCCTCCGTTTTGCGAAAGGGCCAGATCCTCGGAAGCGTTCGCCGCAACGTGGAACCCACTGACGCCGCCGGCCTGCTGATTGCGATGGTCGAAGGGTATGGCTCGCTGGCAAAGAATGCGCAGAATCCGAAAGTGATAAAGGCGGGGATCAAAAATATCGTGGGCTGGCTGAGGTCTCTGCGCCGGCCGGGCAACCGCAAGCGAGGTTGATCGCATCGGTGTCTCAAGGAGCAATGTGGTACTGCCACATACCAACCGGTTCGTATGCCTGGACAGTCAGCATCGCGATCGGGCGAATGCTTCAAACTACATCCCGAAAAAAGGAGAATGAACAATGACAATGACAAGGACCGCAGTGTCGCGAAGGAATCTGCTCGCTACGGGGGCCTGCGCGCTAGCTGGTGCCGTGAGCCTGCCGGGACCCGCAAGAGCCAGAGCATCGGGAGGACCGAACTTAACGACCGAGGAGGTAGTCCGGAAGTGGTATGCAGGCTGGGGGCAGAAAGAGTGGGGCCCACTGGACAGCCTGCTCGCCGATGACTTCACCTTTTCAAGCGCGGCCGGCGACGACCACATCAGCAAGAGCGCTTTCAAAAAGCAATGCTGGGAGACACAGATCAATTTCATTGGGCATTTTGACCTGGAGCGAGTCGCCACTGGCCCGGATGATGCTTTTGTGAAGTATCTTTGCTACACCACGAACGGTAAATCGCTCCGGAACGTCGAGTACCTCCGAATCAAGAACGGAAAGTTGCAATCGATTGAGTGTTATTTCGGCGCGCAATCCAGCTTTCCGTCAGCAGTGAGCACTGGGCAGCAGTGACCTACGGGCCTGGAAGGTGAGGCGTGGGGTGCCGATCTGCCGAAATCACGGCTGATGCTGAATCCACAATTCAAAGGCGCTCAACCAAACGACGTGTTTGTCGTTCCCGTGGGCAGGTGGTCAGACGGATCCGCTGCTCCGGTTATGCAGGACCATTGCATTTGGAAGCAGTGCACCCGTCATCCTCAGTTCGGGTGGCAGGAAGTCGGAACGAGAGAGCCAGGGGTTCCGTCACGAGCGCCCGCGCAACTCAGGATCAGAAGACCATTGCACGTGAGATGTTTGTTCAACAAGCCGCTCACACTACTGCGGACGTTTCGGCTAGCCCACTGCGGGGAGCTACGATTTACGCCACTGAGACTAAACGGGATTACACCCGTGAATCGACAACGGCCGGGTTCTGCGACGCTACAGATACATCAATGCTTCCGGCAATCCGAGTTGCTGCTGCAAACCTCATGCGAGTCTTGCGGCAGTTGGAGGTTATAGCAAAACGACAGGCGCCACGAATCGCGTTCAAGGCAAAGGGCAGAATCCTCCTCCTGGATTTAGCAGACATATTGGCAGTGCAAGCCGAAGGTAACTACGTTTCGTTGCGAGCCCGAACTGATCCCTATTTGGTGCACGAGTCCCTCTCGTCCCTGGCGGAGAAGCTCAAACCCTACGGTTTTATTCGCATCCACCGCTCGGTCGTCGTGAATATTTCGGCGGTGGAGGAGATCCAACCTTTACCGACGGGGGAGTACAGGCTGCGTGTAAAAAGTGGGAAGGAATACTTGGTAACGCGTACATACAAACACAACCTCGGAGATCTGGCTCAGCTATGGGTGGGCTCAGAGCGGCTTTGCGGGTAACGGGCGGGCGGCGCACCCTTCCACACCACTCGATCCAACGCAGTTGAATTTCCGGTTGGCCCATCCTTCGCGCCCTTGTTTCATGCGAAGGGTGGGGGTTTAGGCGCTCCACCATCGATCGCCACAGCGAAGTACAGCCCGTCTTTTCTATCGCTTGCCCTTGTGCGTATCTCTACGAATATCCAGCGGCTGGGGAATGTATTAGCGTGAGTCGGGGCGCTTTTCGGCGCTGCCGAGGACGCGACATGGAGACTGGGGCACGGGCGAGGGCTTGGCTGGCTGCGCGCGCTTTGCGCATGTTTCGCGTACGACGAATCACCAATCGCGCTGCACCACCCGCTTATTTCTAAGCGCTAGTCGTCAATTATTAGAAATCCACCTAATCCGCTCACAACAGACGAGAAAACTTTTTCTAATCGCTCGTTTTTCGGCCGTTTCGTGCTGCAGGTGTGAATTCGCCAATCAGGAGATTGCCGTTCCCAGGAATGCGCGCTGCACGGATACTACCCTTCGAACCGACACTGTCGGGTCTCAGGACGAATCGCCCTGCGGGGCGGTTCGCGAATCACAGTTCACGCGACACGTGCCGCTCATTACTGGCCACTGCGCAAATCAATCGCTAGCGAAACACAATCGAAAGCCCATGCGAACGATTGAAAATAAACAACAGCAACCCAAATCAATCGCTGGTTTTTGTCGTGCTTTTCTCGATTCCAAAGCCAAAGCCGCCCACTCCCGCAAGCCGGAAATGGCCGCTGGCCAGAACGAGCGTTTGGCCTGTCGGCCAAATGCGGAGCTCTAAGTTTCGTCAGTTGCTCGAGCCCTTCACCTCATCGCGCTTGATCTCGATGGGAAAGGGGAACGAAGATATTCCGGCACCGCTCACGATGAGCGAGTAGTGGCCGGGGGTTACTTCGGGATTAGGCGTGAAGTCAACGGTTTCGATTCCGTCTTCACCGACGGAAATCTTGCTCCAGTTCGATGTCCGGGCGTACAGGACGTCGCCGTGCGAGTCCACCATGCGAATGATCGGATAGTTGGAATCCATCTGGTCGTCGTCGCCGTAGGCAGCGCCCGACGATTGCCCGTCGATCTGCAAGCCGGTGAGCCGGAACTTGCCGCCACCCACATAGTTGACGTTGAAAATGATTGGCCGCAAGAACGGATTGGGCCCGTCGTCCGAGGTGTAAACCCAAAGCTGCGAGCTGCTATCGGAGAACAGCAGCTGGCCTGTGGGAAGAATCAACATGCGCGTGGGATAGGAACCTTCGAATGGGAGGTTGGCATCTGGCAGGGTCGAAGTAATCTGGTGAATC
The DNA here is from genome assembly GCA_013289715.1 of Acidobacteriota bacterium. GTDB lineage: Bacteria > Acidobacteriota > Terriglobia > Acidiferrales > UBA7541 > Palsa-295. The sequence goes on from JABCZJ010000026.1 coordinate 35,921, forward strand.
GAATTCCTCAGCGGATCGAACTCAAACAGCTCCGTGGGATTGCTGAAGGTGCCGCCCCAACTGATCGCATCGCCGCTGGTCGTTTGTGTCGCCGGACTGCTGATGGTCACCTGTGACGGGGAGTCCACACTCGCAATATAGGCCCCGCCAGGGATTCCTGTGCCGCTCACACTCCAGAAAACCTGGAAGATGGCCGTCGAGGGAATGCCGGTAATCACGGGCGAGCTGACGGTGATGTTTCCCGAAGACGTGACTTGAGAGGCGCCCGCGTCGGCCGCAAAGATCACATGGCCGTTGGGCAGGATGGCTCCGGGGGCGTCGTCGGCGCCAAATGGGGATGCGATCCCGTTTAGCGTACCGCTGATGTCCGGTCCGGCTTCCCAGGTATTCCAAATAGGATTGTAGAGTGCGGTATGCTGCGAGGCGCCAATTTCGAGGACTCGCCCGTCCTGTAGCCGGAGTGATGGGCCCAGTTCGTAGCCCAGGTTCGGGCTGCTTAACTGAGGAATCGTACCTTGGGCAGTGCCATCGGAGGGGCTGATGCTGCGCCAGTTTCCGGTCTTGGGATTGTACTTCTCGGCGTAGCTGCCATTTGTGGCGATGCTCTGGAACAGGTCGTAGGCGACGATCGTGCCCTCGCTGGTTCTCGTCCAGCCTTCTTCATCGCTCGACTCCGCCGGGTACACCTTTGTTCCTGAGGGACGCCAGGCGTTCCTGGCAACGTCGTATATGTAAGTGTTAGCGTTGACCAGGTCGCCCACGAGGATTCTTCCTCGCGACAGGAGGCTAGAGGGGTCGTCGCCCAGGCAGCCAGTAAGTTGATAGTACTCATTGAACGTAACGACATCGGCGGTAAGTGTCTGCGACGCGGGTGCGGAGATTGTGATCTGCGTCGACGAATCCACGCTCACGATTGTCGCCGGGAATGCGATCCCATTACCGAATACTTGCTCACCCACAGTAAGCCCGGTTGTGTATGGATAAATCCCGGTTATCTGTGCGCTGCCGCTCGTGGTGTTGCCGGAGACATAATAGAGGAAAGGGCAGTTGGGCTGATTCGGGTACGGGGCAATTACGGTCCACGCATCGGCGAGCGGGTCATAAATCTCGCCCGTGTTCGACCAGTTCGGCAGCAGGCCGGGCCCGCTGTACTCCCCGCCGGCGACAAAGAGCCTGCCATCGGTCAAGATTTGGGAGGCGAAATAGAGCCGGGCAACGGGTTCCGAGGCTAGCGTGCGCCATGTGCCGTTGACGTAGCTGCCTTTCGCGTCCGGCGTCAACTTCATCCAGCTCTGGCCGTCATATGACTGAACCAGAATTGATCCGTCGGTACCTTGAATCATGATTTGAATGCCATTGGGGCCCGATAGTGATTGGTTGGTCAGCGGTGTCCATGGAGAGACAGGATTGCTTGTGGAACTCGCACGTTTAACGGCGGCACGTGATTGGGACTGAGCCGACGGCTGTGCGGGCGCGTGCTGGGGTAAATCGAAGGGGTGCGGGAGAGGCTTGAGTCGATCCTGGGCAGACACGAACTGGGGCCGAGCGATCAACATAAGTACCAGAACTCCCAAGACTGCCAAGACTCTTGTCATCTGCGATTTCATGTCAGCTCTCCTTCTCACCCTCGAATTGCGGAACTTGTGTTGTCGACGAATGCTGAGACAGGAAGTTCGCGCATCGTCACGACCAGATTCTGAATCACCGTTGGGGCCCGAGGAAATGGCGGGCACGATACTTTAAAACCTCGCCTAAGTCAACGCTGAGAGTTGAGCTGAGAGTGGAGGTCCGAACACGGGGAGGACGCAGACTGAGGATCGTATCAAACGTCTGATCGAAGGATACAGTTCGTGATCCAGTTTTCCAAATTGCGCAGTTACTTAGGTGCGAAACAAACTGAATTGGCGATGGCCAAAATTCCGGATGGACTGGGGACAATTGGGAAGTGAGTCAAAACTGTCTTTGCAAACTGAGCCGCCGCCTGCGACGCCGGCTCGCTCTCTTTTGACCTCATCAGACTTGTCGGAGATTCCGTGCACAACTAATATAGCTCGGGCTACTCGGGATGAGGTGATCCATGAAGCGTCTTGCAGGAATGATGATCGTCGTGATGGGGATGTTGCTGGGCGCGCAAACGATTGCCGCGCAGGACTGGTCTCAGCCTTGGGCGCGGGAGCGAATCGAAAAATCACCGCGTCACAGCGAGTGGGTCACGGTGAAACACGATGGCCGAAACGTGGAGACGCTGGTGGTCTACCCCGAATCGAAAGACAAGCGTCCCGTGGTGCTGGTGATTCACGAAATCTTCGGACTAAGCGACTGGGCGCAGGAGCTCGCAGACGAAGTGGCCGCGGCGGGTTATATAGCCGTCGCGCCGGACCTGCTGAGCGGTATGGCGCCGAACGGCGGACGAACGAAAGATTTTCCTACTGGCGTTAGCGAGGCCATTAGCAAGTTGAATCCCGATCAGGTGACTGCGGACCTGAACGCCGCAGCGGACTACGGCCTGAAGCTGCCCGCCGCGAACGGCAAACTGTACGTCGTAGGATTCTGCTGGGGCGGCGCACAGAGCTTCCGCTTCGCAACAACCCGCGGCGATCTTTCCGCTGCTTTTATTTTCTACGGCGCGCCGCCCAGCAAAGAGGCGATGTCGCAAATCAAGGCGCCCGTCTACGGCTTCTACGCCGGGAACGACGCCCGCATCGGCGCCACAATTGCAGACACCATCTCCGCGATGAAAGCGGCGGGCAAAACCTACGAGCCCGTGACCTATGACGGCGCCGGTCACGGATTCATGCGCGCCGGCGAAGCGCCCGACGCCAGTGACGCCAACAAAAAAGCGCGCGATGACGCTTGGAAACGCTGGAAGAGCCTGCTCGCTCCGTGATCTCTTCGCAGTAACACCTTCGGCAGATCAAAACCTCTTTTTGAGATCGGTCCAGATAACTGTTGAGCATTCGAACGTCAATACCACGGCCGACGATCACGCACATATTTCGCAGGAGACAGAACGTGAGACAGCGCGTATCTCGGAACGGGCAATCTACGGCGATCTGTTTCCTAGTTGTTTCTCGTTTGGGAGTGGGAACATAACTGCGGCAGCGAACTGAGCGGGCAGGGTTACAGCTCGGAGTGCAACTAAAAGAAAAAAGGGCGCTTTGAGGTTTAGGCTCGCAGCGCCCATGATTGCGGGGGTTGGATTTGAACCAACAACCCCCGGGTTATGAGAATTAGGGTCTAACCCTAAAGCCTGTTGATGGCGCGTCGCTTATAACCCGAATCGGCTATTTTAGAGCCATAGGGGCCGGATTTCGGCCCCATAACGGCCCCCAAGACTGCGCACCCCGAGGATCACTTTCTGAATCCACCGGAGTGACTGCCAGAGATCTATCATGACTCCCACGCCGGGAAAGCTTCTGCTGAAGTGGATATTTGACCCGAGTTCACATGACTGCCAGGTTCCACGGGTGTCGCTCGCTTGGCGGTTTCACACAGGCGATTCACACGAGCTTGCTCGGCTACTTTTGGCAACTGTGCCTTTCATCAACGCGACTAAGCCGCTCCGTCAGGTGCACCGGATTTTCCCTGGGAACGGGTCCCCTTTTGTTGTACTTAGCGTGCATGCGAATCTGAAAAAGCCTTTTCAAGACGCGTATCGGTACTGCGCGTGACGAGCAGGAAGAATCGCCCCAAATTGACATGTCGGGTTACGCGAATCAGGAGTCAGCCAGCCGCTTCTGGGGCCGATTGCTGGCGTTGGCGATTTATCGAAAGTTACGTGGTAGCCTCTAGATGAGTCTAAAGTTTGGCAGCAGTTGACAATTTTCCGGCCAGATCACGAGCGAGGTACTCTTGCAAGACAATACGAGTTTCGGGATTGGCGGCCAGGTATCGATCGAGCGGCTCAACCTCCCATCGCACGCACCGAACAGGCTCTACCACCACGGCATCTACATCGGCTGCGACGCCACTCAAGAGAAGCGCTGAGCCCACAATGTGGCCCGCGACCAGCTCCCCGAAGACACGATCATCTCTCGCGACCCGCACTTTCCCGCGAACAATGACCGAGATTGCCTCAACGCTTTTACCACGCTCCAGCATTCGCTCACCAATTTCCAGGGTTGTCCACGCTCCGATGCTCAGAATCTGCAGGACTTTCCGAGACGGCAAATCCGGGAAGACGAGCCGGCGAATTTCCTCCTCTTCAGGCGTCAATTTAACGGGACGTCGCTCGACAAAAAGACGCCAAGACTGGAACGAATTGATCGCAGCAAAGACGCCACTCCAAATGATTGGCTCCCACAGCGGTTCCGGCTGCAGTACGAAATACGGCAGCGAGATTAACGAGGCCGCCACGGCAAACAACCTCAGCCAGAGAATGTCGCGAACGCTGTACGCTACCAACAGCAGGATGTTTGCAGCGTGTAGGAAATAGCTCGCGTTAAATAGACCCATGTTTGTAATCTCCCTCGGTGGCATGTCGAAACTTGTTCTGCTGGGGCTGGCGGAGAGGGCTGAGGCCGTACTAAGCAGCACACCTGTACCACATCGAGGGCATTATAGCGTACTCCCCGTTGTCGCAGACAGGGAGCGGTTAATTTGGTCGTCAGCCTACCTGCTTTTATCAGGCGTTATCAATACCTACTCTGCAAACGATTAACGCATTAACCATCTCAGTGGATTTTCTAGTTTCCCGTAGCGCGTGCGGGCACTATGACCTGAAGACGCGCCTTGTTTCACAATTTTTCGGCAGATTTTGAGCGTAATCGCCTGTTTGCAGAAGTTTCCCCGGGATTCTACCTCGAACCTTGACCTGAACTCGGCCACGTAACCCTAAGCTGATCAAACATGAACTCGTAGAGATAACTATCGATTGCAGCCTGCTGCTCTTCCGACGCGCCGATGCCTCCGTGCCCGGCGTTGGTAAAGTTGACGAGCAGCACCGGACGCCCTGAGGCATTTACCGTCTGCAAGCGCGCGGTCATCTTCCGCGAGTTCGCCGGGTCCACGGCTGGATCGTTCTCCCCGGTGAGAAACAAAATAGGGGGATACTTCGTCCCGTCCTGCACGTGGTGATAGGGCGAATAGGCGTACAGCACACGGAACTCAACGGGCTCTTTCACGGACCCGAATTCCGCCGTTAACAACTGCCCGTTTTCGGTCGTTTCGGCGCGCAGCATGTCGTAAAGTCCGGCGACGGAGACCACTGCGCCGAAAAGCTCAGGACGCTCGGTTGCGACGGCAGCCATCAGCAAACCTCCGTTGCTGCCACCTTCAATCCCGAGCTTCGCCGGCTTCGTATAGCCGGCTTGGATGAGGTACTCCGCGCAGGCGATGAAATCGTCGAACACATTCTGCTTGTGGAGTCCGCTGCCGTTTTTGTGCCACTCCTCGCCGAATTCACCGCCGCCGCGCAGGTTCGCGACAACATACACGCCGCCGGCGTCGAGCCAGGCGCGGATTTCGGGATCAAACATCGGCGTCAGGCTGAGTCCAAACCCTCCGTACCCAGTGAGAATTACCGGATTTTGCCCATCGAGCTTGGTCCCCTTTCGCTGGATGATGGTAAGCGGGACCTTCGTGCCGTCTTTCGACGAACAAAGAGCTCGTACGGCCTCCGCGTCGGCAAAACCGACGCGACGACTTTCGCGCAGCGCCGTGACGGTGCTCTTTCTGGATCCCGGGTCGTAATAAAACCACGCCGGCGAATCCAGATAGCTCTCATTACGAAAAAGGATGCGGTCGTTTTCGAGTGGCACAATTTGTGTGATGGCCGAGACTGGCTCAGACGGAACCGTTCCCAGGTCCTTTCCATTGTGGTCGTAGACTCGGATTCTGCTAGGGCCTCCGACCAATTCCGTTACATACAGTAGGTTCGGCGTGGCGACAAAAGTGGGCCGTGGGCCGCCGAACGTGTATTGGAAATCCTGAATCACAGCCTCACCTTCTGGGACGATGGTCTGGGCGTTCTCGAACGCGGGACTGGCAAGCGGCAAACGCAAAAGCTTCCCGTGGGGTGCGTTCTGATGAGACACCATGTACAGCGCATCGTCGCCAAAAATCGCGGCATGCACCTCGTCCGAGAATTTTGCGATTTGCGTCCACCCTCCGGATGGGCCGCGCAGAAACAACTGGAACCGGCCCATGTCGCCGTTTCCGACTTCCGCCAGCACATACTTGCCGCCCTTGCTCTCGCTCAGCCAGATGTCGACGATCCGCGGAAAATCCTTGCCCAATTCATATGTGTCCGTGCTTTGCGGTGTCCCAAGCTTGTGAAAGTAAACTTGCTCGTAAAAATTCAGGTCCTCGTCCGAACGCTCGCCTTCGTGCGGGTAGTGCGTGTAGTAGAGTCCAGTGCCGTCGGCGCTCCATGCGACGCTGGAGCCCGTTAAACCGCTGACGTGAGTGAGGACATCGGGCAGGGCGCGCCCGGTAGCAACGTCGTAGATATAGATATTGCTCACCATCGCGCCCCCCGAAGGCAGCGACAATGCAACTTTGCTGCCATCGAGCGAGGGAACAAATGCCTGAATTGTCGTCGAGTTGGCAGGATCAAGTGCGGTCGGATCCAAAACCAAGTGCCTGGAACCGGGGTCATCGGCAGATGAGATCGTCACCAGCATGTCCTGCTGTTTGCTCGGCTGTGACGTCATGGCGAACAACACGCCGCTGCGCGATTGCAGGTCGTAGTAGCTCGAGGAACGTTCGCTGTCGAGCCTCTTCATGAATTCGTAGATGGACGTGTGCAAAGGAAGGGGGTCGAGATGCGAGCGCGCATACTTGTCTTGCGCTGCAGTCCAGGCAACCACATCCGGGCTCTTGCCGTCCTCGAGCCAGCGGTAGTCGTCGGTGACCTTGACGCCGTGATACTCATCCACGACGGGATGTTTGGGAGTTGCGGGAGGCGAAGGCGCCTCAGTGTTTTGCGACACAACCGAGGCAAAAAGAAGGACGCTAACGAATGTTGTGCAGAGTTGCATGTCCACGCTCCCCAGCAATCCTCCCGCGGGAAGGATTATAGTCCGGGCTCATTTAAAATCCTGGGAAAGCCCACTTTGCCCACGCTAACGCGATGAGCCTCAAACACGTTTCCGTTTTAGGTCGCCATCAACTCGTGCGCATATCAGGATACAGAGGCCGCTTAGTTGGCGAAAAATCTCTATTACACTCACAATGCCAAGGTCCTGGTAAAGTGCATTTTCCTCGTTTCCGGTTACGCGACAAATCAGGAGTTAGGCCTCCGCAGCGAGGTGAACACCTTTACTGTTGCACGTTAGCGTTATCGATGGACACTACCGCGCATGCTTCAGTATTTTCAGCCGCATGCTTGCAGTTCTCCAGAGCCTTCTTACGCGCCTCGTCTACCGTCATCTGTGCGGCGGAGAGGCCAAATGAGTGCTGAGATGTGGCGAAGGCTTTGTGCGGACCAAGCAGCAAATAACTCTGAAAATCGTGCAGCCCCGCTTCGCTCAGTCCGGCGGGAGGCGGAACGTTGGGCGGGGTAATCTCAGGCAGCGGTTCTGCCAGCGTCACCAAATTTTGCGCCTTAAGAAAGTTATCAACCGTAGAGGACCAAGCCTCAACGTGACGGAAAAGCGAGTGCCCGTCTTCTCCGATGGGAGGCGCAAGTACGAACTGGACCTGACCTCCCTGTGAACGAAACGCTGCGTCGAACTTTTGCGCCAACTCGGGCCAGAAAAACTTGTCATTCTGCGCGTAGATCCAGAGCATCGGCGTCCGCGAATGTTTCCCGAAATCGCGGTATGCGCGCAGCAGATCATCAGAATTGCACACATCGTGATTCGCTTGAGAGCCTCGCCCTCCTGCGAAGCTAATCGCAGCCACCAGGCCAGGAGGAGCCTTGGCAGTGAGGGCGACAGTTGCGAATCCTCCAGTTGAAACACCCATTGCGATAATGTGCGTGGCATCTACCTCTGGTAGATTGCGCGCATAATCAATGGCAATGCGCAGGTCCTCGGCTGAGTAATCTCCAGCCCTCTCGTAATCGGTTTGTGGGCAGCGTCCGCCGTGGCGACCATCCTGCTCGCCGCCGGATCCTCCGTAGCCGCGACGCACAACAACAAGAGCGACCCATCCTCGGCGCGCAAACCATAGCGCTTGAGGAAGCTCCTGCCAGGGCGTCACCTGGGCGTGCTCCTCCGACTTCCTGGAGGATCCGTGCGTTATGACGATCAGGGGATGCTTCCCTGGCAGTTCCGCGTAAACCAGCAGCGCATCGAGACCACCAGGGGACGCCGATACCCATGGAATCTTGATCTCGCGTTCAACGTAGCGCTGCGCGCTTGCGCCAAAGAATGCCGTCAGCAGAACCAAGAGGCCGAAGTGGAACAAGGGTGGCTGACTTTGCACAGAAGAACATTACAACGGATATGCAGGCAGTTGGCGTGAATTACTCGGTTTGCGGCTAGAACGTGAACCAGAGTTCACACTGATCACCCGACTCGGGAGCTAGCGAAGCTTATGTTTCCCGGCGGGCAGCTGCCAAGCCCCACTGCAGCGCCCCTTGTTCGTCGGCTCATCCGGAAGTATTGCAGCGAACAACTGCCATGGATCCGCAGCGGCAGGAGCTGGGACCTTTTCACGTTCCTATCGTGCCTATGAGAGTCAAGGCGCCGGTGGCAGCGTCGATGCTGTACATGGAAACCTCGTTCGAGGCGGCGTTTGTCACATAGGCGAACTTTCCGGACGGATGGACGGCTATCGAGGCAGGAGACATCCCGGCAGCAATCGTTCCTACGGGCGTCAGGGCTCCGGTGGTGGCGTTGATGGTGTACATCGAGACGTCGTTCGAGTTGAAATTCGCAACGTAAGCGAACTTGCCAGATGGATCCACTCCCACGGAGACAGGATTTGTTCCCGCAGCAATCGTTCCTACGGACGTTAAGGCCCCAGTCGTGGCGTTTATGGTGTACATCGAGACGTCGTTCGAGTTGGAATTCGTCACATAAGCGAACTTGCCCGCAGGATCTACGGCTATAGAGACAGGGTCTGTTCCGGTGGCGATCGTCCCTATGGAGATTAGGGTCCCAGTCGTGGCGTCGATGGTGTACATGGAGACGTCGTTCGAGCCGAAATTCGTTACATAGGCGAACTTGCCCGCAGGATCGACAGCCACGGAGTCGGGACTTGTTCCTGCGTCGATGATCCCAATGGACGTCAAGTCCCCGGTAGTGCTGTTGATGCTGTACATCGAGACGCTGGATGAACTGCCGGAGCCGCCGTACGGGAAAGCTCCCCCGTCCGCCGCATAAGTGAACTTGCCGGATGGATCCAACGCCACCGAATTGAAAAACTCCGGAGTTCCGTTTATCCCTGTTCCGCCTATCACTCCCGTGGACGTTAAGGCCCCCGTCGCGGGATTGATGGCGTACGTCAAGACGCTGCCAAAATCGATATCCCACACATTTCCCGAACTCGCCACGTAGGCGAACTTGCCAGAAGGATCTACGGTCACGGAGTCGGTTGATTCGTCATTTGAAGGCACCGGTGGTCCGATGGATGCTAAAGCCCCGGTGGTGGGGTTGATCGCGTACATGGACACGTAGCCTTGGGCAGAGCAGCCCGCACTCGCCACATAGGCAAACTTTCCGGCAGGGTCCACAGCGATTGACTGCGGATCAACGGCTCCTGTCGTTATTGTGAAGGTCGAGGTGTTCGAAGTAGCACCGCCGGGTCCAGGGTTGAACACTGTGACCGCGGCTGTCCCGACGGCGGCAATGTCACTCGCCGAAATCTGAGCAGTGAGCACGACGTTCTCGTCAAAGGCGGTCGGCCGGTCGCTGCCATTCCAGCGGACGACGGAACCGGGCACAAAATTTTGCCCAACTACCGTCAACTGATTATCTACTGAATCGACGAACTGCTCTCCTGCGGGGACGCAGCTTGGAGATAGAAAACTGATCGTCGGAACGGTGCTAGCGCTGCTGGTGACGGTGAAGTTAATTGCATTCGAGGTGCCACCGCCGGGCGCGGGGTTGGTCACTGTCACGGCGGGCGTGCCGGTTGAGGCGATGCTGGCAGCAGGGATGGCCGCAGTCAATTGCGTAGAGTTGACAAAGGTGGTGGCGGGCGCCGACCCGCCGAACTTTACCATCGAAGATGCGACGAAATTCGTCCCATTGATCGTAAGTGTGAAAGCCGCACCGCCAGCAACGGCGCTGTTTGGCGAAATTGTGGTGATCGTTGGAGTGGGGGGCGGGGACTGATCGTTGACTGACTGACTCGTGCCGCCTCCGCATCCCCAAACGCCAATCAGCGCGACGATAAGCAGTGCAATGGTTCGCGAATGAAACCCCACGTGCCTGATCGATCTAGATCGCCCGAGGGTGCGTGAATTTTGAATCGAGATTAGAATCAATAGGAAGTTCTTCATGACCCCTCCCGGAGAACGCAGACGTTGTACAGGAGGCCCTGGGCCGCGTCATCGAAGTCTTACTAACTGGGATAACGGATTTGTTCCCGAGTTTTTCTGCCGTTTGCGGGTTCGTTCTGAGTTCCGAACGGCTGTGCTCTGTGCCAATCTCCGCACGGGCTTTTCTTGGCACGTTTGAGAGATGGTGATGACCGCTCGGAAAACGTTTCTCGGTCTTCGAGAAAACTGCGGAACGAGAACAGCGGTCGGAACGGCGCCGGGAACTCCAACCTTCCACGGCTGCTTATCTATGTAATCGGAAATGGCAGGCAAAACCCGACAGGAGGGCAAAAAGAATTAAAGCCGCGAGCCAGTATCGAGAGCGTAAGTGCCTGGGCTTTCTTCCTCGCGACTAACCGGGAACTAGTGAGCTACCACGAGGGCCGAGCGACATAAGTGCCTTGGCGTCAGGCTGCTACGGCTTTATCTCCCATCACTGACTCTGACGGGACATGCTTCCTCGCAGTCGGAGCGGGAATTGCGCTGGGTGCAATAGCAGGCGTTTTTCCGACTCGCAAACTGGTCTCTCCGGGGCAAGATACGAGCGTCAAGTCCTGGTAAACTCCGTAACCGTCCAAGTGGATTTTTCCAGTTTCCGGTTACGCGACTTACCAGGACTTACGGCGCCAAATGATGTAAATTCTTGGCTCGATAGAGTTCTGACCGCTGAATGTGTCAGCACGCTGGAGATCCCAATGCGACGAATCCGCTATTCGGTAGCGATGAGTTTGGATGGGTACATCGCCGGGCCGAATGGAGAAGCGGACTGGATCATCATGGACCCGGAGATTGATTTCACGGCATTATTTAACCAATTCGACACCCTCCTTATGGGACGCCTTACTTTTGAGGCGATGGTGAAACAGGGCAGCGCAGTGATGCCCGGAATGACGACATTTGTATTTTCGCGGACGCTACGGCAGTGTGAGTATTCGGAAGTGACGATCGTGGCTGGCAACGAGAAGGAGACGGTATCCTCCCTTCGGGCGAAGCCTGGCAAGGACATCTGGTTGTTTGGAGGCGGCTCGCTCTTTCGTAGTTTCCTCGATGCAAGGCTTGTAGACAGCGTTGAGGTCGCTGTTATCCCGGTACTTCTCGGCGACGGGGTTCCCCTGCTTCCAGCTCCCGCCAAACAGGCGAAGCTGAAGTTGACTGGCCAGAAGTTATACAAGACAGGAATCGTATCGTTGCAATATTCGGTGAAATAATCCGCCAGTGCCTAACCGGAAACTGGCCCTCAATTTCCGGTAACGCGAACTAATTAGGAGTTTGGCGAGTTGATTCAGACCCTGGGCCTATCGATGATAGGCCACCCAAAGCGCAACCAGAATCACAACGACGATGCCAATGCCCGCACCTATGAGTGTGAGTTTACCGGCATTGCGCTTGCGCAGCCGGATCGTATCCGCCGTCGCCTGATTCTCCATCGTGCTTAAAAACTTGTTGGTCAAACGGGAAAGGCGAAGCATGCGATCCTCCTCGTCAGCAAGAGACGGCCTATTCTAGTCCCAAGTCCTGATTAACGCAGTAACCGTCCAAGTGGATTTTTCCAGTTTCCGGTTACGCGACTAATCGGGCAGTTGAAAAATGTTCGTCAGTTTTCCTTGGAACGGCTCGAAGGCGAGAGTGTATTTTCTGGTGTGGCCGTCCCCGCAATCCGCCTCCATTCGAACAATCCATTCAAATCTTCCGAATGAGCCGACATGGCCCGAATTAGGCCATCCTTGAAACCAAATAGGAGAGAATTCCCGGCCATCTGGCAGTTTCGAATTCTCGGGCGATAGAACCCTCAACCCGAGCGATTTTTCCAGCTCTGGCAGATGTAGAGATTTCGTAAAGTCATTCTCGTCTGCTGGACCATAGAGTGCACCGGCAGATTTCAGAGCGTCAGCCGCCTGCTCGTCCGACCACTCGGGGTGCGATTGGACAAGACTCGCTATCGCTTTGTTCTGCTTCGAATTGGCTAGGTCGCCTTCAATGATTAGCTGCATTAGACCCCATTTAGGGGTCACCCAAGTTGAGCCTTCGAGGAAGGCTGTATTTTCCGGTGGAGCGATGGGCTTGCCAGTCTTTGGGTCTACCAGATAGTCCCACGACGTGTCTGAGCTAAAGCGTTTTATCGTAAATTGAAGCCCGGTAAACTCTCCCCAAACATCTGAGTCCGCAGGGTGCTCGGCAGAAAAAACGACTTGCCTGCTATTTCCAAATACCTCGGGATAGAAAATCCTTAACACAGTTTGGGTGACCGTGAAAGCATTTGTGGACGTGGCAAAAGGCGAACGCTGAGTTGCTCCAATCGTCGAAGCGGCAAGAACTGCGACGACCAAGGTCAAATACCGCACAAGTTGGCATTGCACGTTCAAGCGAGGAACCGAGTTGCGGCGTGCGCTCATGACCCTATTAGACACCGACGGACGGAGTCCCGAGCCACGCTTGCGCGACGGTGCTCCCGTTCGAGCAACTCCTGATTAACGCGCCAACCGCGCATGTGATTCAAGTGATTGCATAACAACGTCGGCTCCTTAGACCCGAGTAGACTATGGTTTGTCGAAGACCATTGGCTCGGGAGAAAGGAGCCGAACATGATCATTATAGGCGTGGATTATCACCCGAGCGACCAG
>JABCZJ010000027.1 GCA_013289715.1 Acidobacteriota bacterium
CCGCGTGATGTAGTTAGTGCTCAAATTATTCTTCAAAGGGCTCGGATAAGTCCTTCAAACCGTAACGCAGCGTAAGTAATCGCAAGCGTGGTTTGAGAAGCCGTCGCGTTTACGCGGCGGAGAAGTCGCATAACTGCGATCGCCGCGCTCGCGTGCGCTGTCGAACGATAATGGCGCATGCAGCAGATCCTACCATCGAACGAGGAAGCCTAGGCCACGCCCTTGACTCCCGATACCGCGTTCACGGCGTCCGCTCCTCCGGCACGTTCGTCGTCGAATGCTTCGGCAGGAATTCACGGAGTATATTCCCACCCACACGCCCGGCCAGGCCCACGGCGGCATTGCTGAAGACCAGATGCGCTCCCCGATTCGCCTGCGGGTAGTACAGATTCGACAGCGCTCCCGAGCACATGTCACCCAGCACATAAGAATAGTTAGGCTCGGTGCGCCCATCATCGCCGCGGGTGAAAAATGCGGAGCCGATCGCATGCATCAATCGCGACTTCATCGTACCGGAGCCTTGGTAGTAGTAGCGCGGATCCTGATGCAGCAGAGTGGGGAAGATCGCATGAGTCAAATAGTCGCTGCTTCGCCCATCTGCAAACTTTGCGGCAAAACGCTTGCCATATCCTTCGGCGCCCTGCCCGTATCCGGCAAAGGAGTTCGTCGCCTGTTCCATGCCGGCGGCAAAGCCCACGCCAACCATCGCAACCGGATCGAAAGTGCCGCGCGTAGCAAGTGCGAATTTCTGTTTCCATGTGAGCGGCGCCGCGTCAGGAACGTAGCTGGTATAAAAGTTAGGCAGGATGCCCACCAGCCGCTGCTTCTCTTCGGCCCTGACTTGTTCCGCGGCGATCACGTCCGTGGGATGCACCGTCACCTCTGAATTCATCCCCGCAAGTGATAGGGAGACGCCCGGAACCTCGTAAGTCTGCTGCGCCGCGACCACCAACTCGGCAGAAGTAAAAAGCGCAAAGCCTTTGGCGTTGACAATCACGAAATATGAACCGGGTAGAATTGCTATGAAACTAAATTCGCCGCCCGCCCCAGACACCATCATGTGCGATTGCGTTCCATCTCTGGGCAGCAAGCTGACATCCGCACCGGAAACGCTCGCGCCGCTCTCATCCAGCACCGTGCCCGTGACGCTGGCTAATCTCTCCGTGGCCGGTGCCGTGGCGGGGGGGCCCTCCAGAAGGGAATTGCGGTGAATCGTGGGTTCGGCGGTAGGTTGCTGAGCGGGCGTGCCTGCCGGGACCATAAGCAACAGTAGAAACGCGCAGACGAGAACCACATAGCGGCGGGGGCAGACGGACTTTCTCCAAGCGTGTTTGACCAGGGAAGAACAAGCCGGAGAGCGAGGCTGACTCAGGCCAATCAGGCTAGCGCGGAGAAAGATAGACGCATAGGTCACGAAGTCACAGTAGGTCGGCCTGCGCAGATTCCACACGTATCGCGTAGCGGATGGATCACCCGCTAGATTATTGCGCCGGGGTTCCCCTACATTTTCATTAGCCCATTAAGTCAATCGAGAAGCTGTCCGCTATTGCACACTGTGCGGTGGCAGGCAGGCGCGGCGTACAACCCGCGCGATACATGCCCGAATCTCAAATTCCAGCTACAATCAAGAGGTCCATCTTCGAGGCGAGGCGTCCCATGGAAAATCACAATCGTGCAGCGGTCGTCGGAATCAGCGCTCTGGCGTTCTTCGCGACGCTCGTTCCTGCGGGCGCCCGCGCGCAAGCCAAGCCCTCGCCCGACGCTGAAATCGTTGCGCGCGTAAACAACGACGTCATCACCCTCTCGGCATATCAGAAAGCCGAACAGCAATTGCGCGACGAAGCAGCGCGCGATTGTCAGGGCTGCCCGCAAGATCAGATCGACGCGCAGTTCAAAGAACAGCAAAAAGATCTGCTGCGCGGCATGATCGATCAATCGCTCATGGTACAGCGCGCCAAAGATATGGGCGTGAGCGTCGAATCCGACCTCACCAAGCGCCTCGACGAAGTCCGCCAGCAGAACGGCCTCGCCACCATCGCAGATCTGCAGAAAGGCGTCGAAGCTTCCGGCCTGAGCTGGGAAGATTACAAGACCACCATTCGCAACGGACTGCTACAGAAGGAGATCGTGCGCCGCGAAGTCGGTTCCCACCTGGATATTTCCGCCGACGAAGTGAAGCAATACTACGCTGCGCATCCACAGGAATTTACGCTGCCCGAGCGCGTAGTGCTGTCTGAAATTTCACTGAGCACGGACGGTAAAAGTCCCGAGGAATTAGCTGCCGTGCGCAACAAAGCCGAAGGCCTGCGCACCAGCGTTCTCAACGGCGACAATTTCAACCAGGTCGCCAGTCTTTATTCCGAAGGCAGCACCGCGAAAAACGGCGGCGGCCTGGGCACCTTCAAAAAAGGAGAACTGGCGCCGCAACTCGAAGCAATCGTGTTCCAAATGAGTAAAGGTGAGATCAGCGAAGTGATCCAGACTCGCACCGGCTTCGAAATCCTGAAAGTTGAAGATCACCTGCAGGCGGGATTGCAGCCCCTGGAAAAAGTGGAACCCGACATCCGCAACATTCTCCACGCCCAGAAAATGCAGCCCCTGATACGCGATTATCTGGCCGAGCTCCGCGAACAAAGCTACATCATCTTAAAGCCCGGCTACACCGACAGCGCCCTGCTCTCCGGCGCCAACGTTCCGTCGCCGGACAAGTCTCATTTGTAAACGCAACATACGAAATTCAATTCACACCGGTATTAGAATCTACGCCGTCGCAGCTTTTGCTTTCGCCGCGGCCTCTACGGTGTAAATCAGAGTCGCCTTTTTGCCGCCCTTCGCGGCCGTAGCGCAGACCGAATTCAGATTCACGCCTTTCGCCGCAAGTTTGTCCAACTGCAGCGCCAATGCGCCGGGCTTGTTTTGCAATTCAATTTCCTCCGCGGCGGTTTCCTGGTAGCTCAGCCCAGCCGCGTCGAGCGTCTTTTTCGCGCGCCGCGCATCCTCCACCACGAGTTCAATTGTGCCGTTCCTTCCCTGTGCGGTACCCAACAAAGCCAGAATGTTCAGCTTCGCGTTCCCCAATGTCTTTGCGATCTTCGCGAGCGCTCCCGGCTGATTCTCCACGGTGATTGTGAATTGCTTCGTCTTGGCCATTTCGGCACCTCCGGTAAATCTCGCAGGATTATACGCCTCGCTCCGCATTCACGGTCGCCGAACGTATTTACGAATCGCCGCTGCGGTCGCGGATACCTCGGCCGCTGACTTCTCGACTGCGGTGATACCTACAGAGCCAGTCGCACCCACGGCTGCCAAAAACTCCAGTCCCGTCGCGGTCAAACCGAACAGCTGAAATCGAATTGTCGATCGCAAATGAAATTTCTCCTTCATCCGGCATGGCCTGACTTTTCGACAGGGGGACAACGGACGCGGTGGTGTGCGTAGGCATGCGCCCCTCAAAAGACAGCAGGCGCAACGCCATCGTGCCCGAACCCGCGCGAAGCTGCAGGTCAAGCTGCCTCGTTTGTGAAGGGGTGATTGCGGTCTAGATTAGGTTCGGCACAAGCAATATGATTTTTGAATGCAGCGTTCGCAGCATGCGCCAGAAGCAAGGCACTCCAGCACTATCCGTTTCAGCGCCTGCTGCATGGTAATATGGCGCACATCCAGGCAAAGAAAGCCGCGACGACAACGGAGGCTGGGAATGGCGAGAATGGAATCCGCGCAAGTGCCCCTGCCCACCTCCGCCCCGAGTTCTGCCGCGTCCGTCCCGGCTGCGACCGCTCGTCCGCGACACTCTGCCCTCGTCCGCATCACTCACTGGATTACCACTCTGTCCTTTCTCGCCCTGCTCGTCAGCGGATTTGAAATTGTAATCTCTCATCCGCGCTTCTATTGGGGCGAAACCGGAAATGTACGAACGCCAGCGCTGTTTCAGATTCCGATCCCTGCCTCGAGGCACCTGGTGCAGACCGGCTACGGGTACGTGCTGCCAGACCAGAACGGATGGAGCCGCTATCTCCACTTTCAAGCCGCTTGGATTGCGGTATTGACCGGCTTGCTCTACGTAATTTCCCTGTTGTTCACCGGACACTTGCGCAAAGACTTGCTCCCGAATCGATCCGATCTTTCCTGGCGGAGTTTTTCGACCACACTCGCAAGTCACCTGCGTTTTGCAAAGCCGAGCGAGGAAGAAGCCTGGTCGTACAACCTGCTGCAGCGCCTCAGCTACCTGTTCGTGATCTTCGTCTTGTTCCCATCAGTGATCTGGACTGGCCTGGCGATGTCCCCCGCCTTTGTTTCCGCATTTCCGGCCACCGTGAATCTGTTGGGCGGCCAGCAATCCGCGCGCACGCTTCACTTCTTCGTCTCGCTGGCTCTGCTGCTCTTCCTTCTCGTCCATGTCGGGATGATTTTTCTTGCCGGTTTCAGCAGCCGCATGCGCGCAATGATCAGCGGGCAACCCTTGACGCATAAGGAGCGCACATGACCAATCCAGCAAGCCGCAAACTGTCACGCCGCAAATTGATCGTCGGCGGACTCGCAGCCACCGCAGGAGTAGCTGGCTTGGGCGTGGCCGCGCGCATCGCGCAAAAGTACGGACTCGTCCCGCCCGATCACGGCGGCATCTACGGCCTCGGCGAAACGCTGACCTACGCTTCGCAGCGTCTGCTGACCAGGCACTCTCTCGCGCGTGAATTCCCCAAGAGCCAGATTTCGCAGCCTCCATTCGCGAACGAAGTCGAGCCTCCCAGCGACCAGTTCAAGCGCTTCCAGGCCGGCCACTTCGCCGATTGGCGGCTTGATGTAGACGGCATGGTCGCCCGCCCCACCTCGTTTTCGCTCGATCAGCTTAAGAGCTACCCGTCTCAGTCCCAGATCACGATGCTGCAGTGTGAGGAGGGTTGGTCGTATATCGCCGAATGGATCGGCGTGCCGCTGTCCCACGTTCTGGATGTTGTGGGAGCCCTCCCGCAGGCCAGATATGTCTTTTATTTCTCGATAGAACCCGACACGTGGGAAACCATCGACATGGCCGACGCATTGCACCCGCAGACTTTACTGACCTACGGGATGAATGGCGATGAGCTTCCCGTCGGCCACGGCGGGCCGCTTCGCCTACGGGTCCCTCGCCAGGTCGGCTACAAGAACGTGAAATTCATCAACCACCTGACGGTCAGCGACAATCTGAAGGGTTTCGGTAAAGGACTCGGCTCCGCGTCTGCAGACGCAGGCTATGCCTGGTACGCCGGCATCTAGACCCGTTTAGCGCGAGCGTCGCATCTCGGTCGCTATTACCGTTTTGGGCTTCCTCGAAATCTCTTATCGGCCACGTGCAGCCGGATTCGCGATCCCGCCGAAGCCGCATCCCAATATCGGACAGTTGCGGTTGCTTGCGTGCATGGCAAGCCGACTAAGTCGCGTACCTGCAATTGCTTGGAGGACAACTCGGTTGGGCGGAGACATGCTCTGCAACACCAAGATGTAGAGAAAGGTGCCCAGATGACCTCGTTCTGGCAAGACATACGCTTCAGCCTGCGAATGATCAGTAAGGCGCCGGGCTACGCGGCGATCGTCATCCTCACGCTGGCGCTCGGCATCGGCGCAAACTCCACGATTTTCAGCTGGATCAACTCGGCATTGCTGAACCCAATTCCTGGCCTCACGAAACCGAGCGAAGTTGTCTCGCTCACAGTCGGCAACCCCGGAAATAGCCCGCTTGGCTTCAGCTATCCGGATTTCGCATCCATACGCGACGGGCAGCAAAGTTTTTCAGGCATGGCGGCGTGCTGGTTCGCTCCCATGAGCCTGACCGGCAAAGGTAGGCCCGAGCGCGTCTGGGGCATGGTGGCGTCGGCGAATTATTTCGACGTGCTGGGTGTGCAGCCATTGCTGGGCCGCGGTTTTCTTCCCGTGGAAGACCAGAAGCCGGGAGGAGCGCCCGTCGCGGTGATCAGTTACCGCCTGTGGCAAACGCATTTCGCTCGGAATCCGAATATCGTCGGCCAGGCGATCGAAATCAATCAGCACTCCTACACCATCGTCGGCGTTACGCCCGCGGTCTTTCAAGGAAGCCAGACCGGCGTACGCACGGAGATTTGGGTTCCGGTCATGATGGAGGCGCAACTGGTGCCGGGGGCCGAGCTGCTTCATGACCACGGCAATTTCACGTTCTTTGTTTTTGGCCGATTGGAGCCGGGCGTCACGCTAGCGCACGCGCAGGAAGAAATGACGCTGCGGTTGCAGCGGGAAGCCAAGAATTATCCCGAGGAACACCAGGGAAAGGACTCCGTGATGGTGTATCCGCTGTGGCGGAACCCATTCAGCTTCAATTATTTTTTCGCGCTGCTGCTGCCGACGCTGATGGCCATCGCCGGCGTAGTGCTTCTACTCGCCTGCGCGAACGTGGCCAATCTGATGCTGGTTCGAGCGGTGGGCCGGCGGCGTGAAATCGCCATTCGCATGTCGCTGGGCGCGAGCCGCTGGCGGCTGGTGCGCCAACTTCTGGTGGAAAGCCTGATGCTGGCACTGGCCGGAGGCGCCGTGGCAATGTTGATCACGCTGTGGACCGCGGGCACGCTGATGAAATTCCTGCCGCCGGTCGATTTTCCGATTGGAATGGTTGTCCGGGCGGACCGCAACGTGCTGCTGGCAACCGTTGTGATCTCCATCCTCACAGGGGTGATCTTCGGAATTTTACCTGCACTGCGCGCTTCCAGCGAAGCACCCGTAGCGGTGTTGAAAGAAGATACCGGCAGCGCTTCAGGCAGTCTGCGTAAGGCGCGCCTGGCGAGTGCCCTGGTGGTGGCGCAAGTTTCGCTCTCGCTGTTGCTGCTGGTCTGCGCGGGATTGTTCCTTCGCAGCATCCTGCGCGCCCAGCAAATCAATCCGGGATTCAATTCGCACAACATAACGATCGCGTCCTACGATCTTTTCTCGGCGGGATATTCGCCAGAGAAGGGAGCGGAGTTCGACCGCCAGCTCGTCGTGAAATTGGAAGCGCTACCGGGCGTCCAATCGGTGGCTCTTTCGAGCCGCGTGCCACTAGGCCTTATCCCGGACTCAACCAGCGTGAAGCCCGAAGGCTACGTGCCGCAGGCAAAAGAATTGATGGAAACTCCGGACGCCATCGTCACTCCGAATTTTTTCCGCACCCTGCAGATTCCGCTCGTCGCAGGGCGCGATTTCACGCTCGAGGACACCAAGAGCTCGCAACGCGCGGTGATCGTCAACGAAGCATTTGCGAATCGCTACTGGCCGCAACAGCAAGCGCTCGGCAAACGGCTCAGCTCCGACACCACGCACGAATGGTTTACGGTGGTCGGCGTGGCGCACGACACCAAAACAGGGACCCTGACGGAAAAGCCCACGCCATTCGTGTATCTGCCGCTGTACCAGGTTTATTCCCCTGCGATGATTATTCACGCACGGGTGGCTGGAGATCCCGTGGCTTTCGGCAAGACGGTCGAGCACGCCATCCATCAGCTGAATCCCGACCTCGTCGTGTACGACGTGAACTCGCTCGATTTGAACGAACAAATCAACACGTTCCCGCAGCACATCGCCGGAACATTCGTCGGCGCATTCGGCCTGCTTGCGCTGGTGCTCGCTGCGGTGGGAATTTACGGCGTCACCGCTTACACCACCCGGCAGCGCACCCATGAAATCGGCATTCGCATGGCGCTGGGCGCCGGGAAAGAGGACATTCTCCGGCTGGTCGTCGGACACGGACTGCGCTTGACGTTCATCGGCCTGGGGCTGGGCTTGGCAGCGTCGTACGCGCTGACGCGCTACCTGAGCAGCTTGCTTCTAGGTATCACGAGCACCGACGCGCTCACGTTTTCGACCGTCGCGCTCCTGCTCTGCGCCGTGTCACTGGTCGCCTGCTTCCTACCCGCCCGCCGCGCCATGCGCCTCGACCCAATGTCCGCGCTGCATTACGAATAGAAACCGTGGTGTATCTCCGTTCGACGGAATTTCTGCCCGATCGATTCTCGCTCTCAGCTACTCCATTACCGCCGTAGGCGCACACGCCCAACATCCGCTCGCGCCGCTTCATGATTTGCCCTCCTGCTCCGAATGAGTTGTAATCCTATTCAGGAGCGTGCCCGTGCCATTCTTGCTGCTGGGACTCGCCGCCGTCGTCTGGGCGGGCTTCAGTCTGATTACAGGAAAGGGCCACTACAAGGGCTGTCCGCCCGGCTGCTTCGACCGCAGCGAAGATCCAATTCATTTCTGGACGCCAACCGTAATCATTTTGGCCATCGGCATCTGCATGATTCTGATCTTTCTCGGAGTGATCCCATTGCCGTCGCGCTCGATTCAGCACTAGCCGCGTTCGGCACGGATCACTCATCACCTGCCACTCGTCACGTTTGGTCTACTCTTCGCGCAAAGCCACCAAAGGATTCACTCGCGTCGCCCGCTGCGCCGGAATGTAACAAGCGAAAAACGCCACGCCAGCCAGCACCGCCGAAGCCGAAAGAAACGTAATCGGATCAGACGGCGCCACATTAAAAAGCATCGACTGAAAAAATCGCGTCATAACCGCGGCTCCCGCCAAACCCGCAACCAATCCGATCACCACAATCCGCATCCCTTCCAGCAACGCCATGCGCAAGATATCCAATCGCTGTGCCCCCAGCGCCATGCGAATCCCCACTTCATGCGTGCGCTGGCTGAACGCATAAGACATAACGCCGTAAATCCCGATCGCCGCCAGCAGCAGCGCCACCGCTGCAAAAATTCCCAGCAGCTGCAGCGCAAACCGCCGGTCCGACACCGATCGCGCGATGATTTGATCCATCGAGCTGATGCTGTGCACCGGCACGTTCGGATCAACGCTCTCCACCACCTTCCGCACTGCTTCTCCCAGATGTTCCGCGTCGCCCCGCCCGCGCAGAAATAGCACCGCATTCACCGGCGCGAACTGTCCCAATGCAACATATATATGCGGCACGCTCGCAGCTTCAAATCCGTCCGATTTCACATCGCCCGCTACGCCGACAATCGTCACGCCTTTGGGCCCCGGTCCAAATGCAAATTTCACCTGTTGCCCAATCGGATCCTGCTCCGGCCAGTAACGCCGCGCCAGCGTCTGGTCAATCACCGCCACCGCCTGGGTCGTGCTCGTATCGCTGACGGTGAAATTTCTTCCGGCCATCAAGGGAACTTCCATGGCGTGAAAATACCCCGTATCAACGATGGCAATGTCCGCCACCGGATTGCGCTCGGAATCATCGGCACGCCCTGGAATCGAAAACGGAGAATAATTCCTCCCGGAATTCATCGGCAAAGTATCGTTGCCTGCAATCGAGGACTGCTCGACGCCCGGCAGCTCCGCCACGCGGCGATAAATTTCCATCAGAAAAGCGGCGCGCTGATCCATGTCTGCGTAAGGATCTGTTTTCGGATCGTTAGGCTGCGGAATCCAGATTTGCACGGTCGTCAGATGGCTGGGATTGAATCCCGGACGCACCTCCAGCACGCGCCAGAAACTTCGCAGCAGCAAACCCGCCCCCGCCAGCAAAATAATCGACAGTGCCACCTCGGACACCACCAGCACCCGCGAAAGTCGCGTATGCCGCCTGCCCGCACCCGATCCGCGGCCGCCTTCTCTGAGGTTTTCCACCTGATTAGGATTCGAAGCCTGCAGCGCCGGCGCCAATCCAAACAACACGCCCGTAAATATCGAAATCAAAAACGCAAAAAACAGCACCTTGACGCTGACGTCCACCTCATTCAGCCGCGGAATATCCGCAGGAGCCAAACTGATAATCGCATTCTTCAAAAACAGTACCGTAACCAGCGCGACCACGCCCGAGATCACGGCCAAGAGCGTGCTCTCCGTCAAGAGCTGCCGCGCCAGCCGCGCGCGACTTGCTCCCATCGCCAAGCGAATCGCAATCTCGCGCCGCCGCCCCGAAGACCGCGCCAGCAACAGATTCGCAATATTCACGCACGCGATCAGCAGCAGGAATCCCACCGCGCCGAAAAGTATGAACAGTTCCGTCCGCTGCGGCCCCACCAGATCTTCTTTCACCGAAACCAGCCGCAGCCGCCATCGCGCCGCCGCCGGATACGCAGCGGGATACTGCCGCGCCAGCTGCGCTACATAAGCATCCAGCTGCGATTGCGCCTGCGCGACCGTCAGCCCCGGCTTCAACCGCCCGATCGCGCCGGGAACAAATCTCAGCGTCCGATCCGGCGGCACAGGAAACGGCGCGCCGTTGAATCCCGTCGCGCTCCACACTTCCACATCCGTATCAAGAGTCCGCCCCGGATGACGAAACCCCGGCGGCATCACCCCCACAATCGTATACACGTCGCGATCGAGCGACATTTTTCGCCCGATGATGTTCGCATCCGAACCGTAGTTCCGCCGCCAGAAGCCGTCGCTGATTACCACCGGCACCGAAAATCCCGGCACCGTATCCTGCCGCGTGTAAACGCGCCCCAGTTCCGGTTTCGCTCCCAGCAACTCAAAATAGTCCGGGCTGGTGACCAGGCTTTCCGCGCGCACCGTCCGCTCTCCGCCGCCGACCGCCGAATTGCTTGGCGCCACTGCGGAAATTTCCCGAAACACACCCGAGCGCTCTTCCAAATCCCAAAGCTCGGGCGCGGACATGCCCACATCCTGCGAGTTCGGCCCAGCCAAATCATCGAAGATCCGCACCAGCTGCTCCGAATGCGGGAAAGGCAGCGGCCGCAGCAGCACTCCATACACCACGCTGAAAATTGCGACATTCGCGCCAATCCCCAGCGCCAAAGTCAGTACTGCCACAATCGTGAACGCGGGACTTTTGAGCAAAGTGCGCAGCGCATAGCGCGCATCCTGGACGAACGTGAACACGGCTCCCTCCTTCGCACACACCCTAAACTTGGCAGAAGCGGTTAGTCCTGTTGCTGTATGGACGAACAGAGCCGCACGATTGTTAGCAGAAAGATGGCCACAGAGGAAAACTCAGTGAAGATTCGGCAGAGGAATCGAAATCGCCGCAGCCGCAGCAGCCGCGAAGTGTCCGCGCCGTCGCGGAAACGGACATTCCCGGCAACATTGCCCGTCTCCGCACACCGCGCTTACTACTCGTATCTCAGAGCCTGCGTCGGCGCAATCCTGCATGCTCTTCGCGCCGGCACGTACGCCGCCAGCATGGCCACCAGAAATAGCGATGGCACCACGATCAAATAAGCCACCACGTCCACCCCGCCGGAATCGAACAGCATGGAATTCATCAGCTGCTCCAAGGCAAAACCCATCACCAGTCCCAGCGCCGTTCCAGTCCCCACCAACACGAAGCCCTTGCCCATCACCAGGCGCAGCACATCCGAACTCACCGCGCCCAGCGCCATGCGTATTCCGATTTCTCTGGTTCTGCGGCTCACGTTGTACGCCACCAGCCCGTACAAACCGGCGATGGCCAGCAACAGTCCCACCAGGCCCATCGTGCCTACCAGGTCGATCGCTATTTGTGGCCCGCGCACTGCCTGGTTCAGGTAGAACTCCTCGTAAGCGCGCGTCTGCAGCAGCGGCAGATTCGGATCCAGGCTACGAACAGCGTCCTTCACCGGCTGCAGCAGCTGCAACGGGTCGCCGCTCGAGCGCAACAGCAAGACCATTCGCGCCACAGGATGCTGCGCCAGTGGCATGTACACGAAATCGGCCGGGGTTGCCATATTTTGATATTTAATGGTCTGCGCGACGCCTACGATCTCCACCGGCGCCCCGGCGCTGTTATCCAAGCGTATGTGTTTTCCCACGGCGTCGCCACCGGGCCAATAGTGCTTCGCGAAGTGCGCATTCACGATCGTCACGCGTGGCGCATCCGCGGTGTCGGTCGCCGCGAATGCGCGGCCACGCAGGATCGTAATCCCCATGGTGTCAAAATATCCTTCATCAATCGTATCCATCGTCACAGTGAAATTCTCGCGATCCGGCGGCATCGTGAAGCCGTCCGGCACAAACGTCACGCCGTCAAAGTCGTCGTTTCCCAGCGGAATGTTCTGCGTGAGAGCTTCGCTCTGCACTCCGGGAGTTTCGCGCATGCGTTCGGCCAGCAGTTTGTAGAATTGCTGTGTCTGAGTGGCGTTGTACTGAATCAGGCGTGGATCAAAAGTGGTCATCAGCAGATGGTCTTTCGTGAAACCGGTATCCAGCATCAAGTCGTGCTCGAAACCGCGGGCCATCAGGAAGGCCGCGGTCAGCAGCATCAACGACATGGAAACCTGCGCCACCACCAGCATATTGCGGCCCCACAGACGCTTGCGTCCGGGAACTTCCACGTCGGCAGACTTCAGTGCGTTCACTAAATCCACCCGGGTGCTCTGCAGCGCAGGAGCCAAACCGCAAAGGAACGCACTCAACACCGACAATCCCACGCACACCAGCAGCACGCGCTTGTCCATTTGGAACGGCACGGCCAGCGGCAACTCCGTCGCAAAAACGATTGTGTCTTTCGAGTGGAACCACTCGATCACGCCGTAGCCAATGGCGATCCCGGCCAGTCCACCCAAAATCGCAAGGATCAAGCTTTCCGTCAGCAGCAATCGGATCAGCCGCAAACGCCCCGCACCCAGCGCCAGCCGCACCGCGATTTCGCGCGCTCGCTCGCGCGCACGGCTCAGCAGCAGTCCCGCGACATTCGTGCAGGCTACCAGCAGCACGGCCAGCGCCAGGATCACGAAGACAACGCCGAATTTCCAATTGTCGTCTTCGATCGTCCGCGTTTGAAATTGTGTGTAAACCGCCGCACCGCGACTGCGAGTGACGTTCGGATAATCGCGCTCGAAGCCTTTCGCCAGCACCGCGAGCTCGTTGCGCGCATCTTGCAAACTCGTGCCCATCTTCAACCGCGCCTTCACGGTCAATTCGCGATCGTCGCGGTCCTCGAAAAAATTCTTCCCCAAGTTCGTCGAAAACACCGGCGCCATCGCCAGCGGCACGTACAAATCGGGATGTCCGAATGTCAATAAGCCCGGGAAGCTGTCCGGAGCCACGCCAATCACCGTGAACATCGTGCCATTCAGACGAATCGTCTTGCCTACGACGCCGGGGTCGCTTGCGAATTCGTGCCTCCAGAAGTCCGGTCCCAGCACCACCACCGCGTCGCGACCCGGCACCTGGTCTTCATCCGCGCGAAACCCGCGCCCCAGCCCCGGCTCCACGCCCAGCACGCGGAAAAAGTTACCGGAAACCATCACCCCACCTTTGATTCGCGGTGTGACGCCCGGTTCAGCACTGAAGCCCACCGCCTGCATCTCCGCGTAAGCGATCACGCCGTCATAGCTTTTGGTGTTGTCGCGGATGTCCCTGTACTCGCGGTAGGAAAAATTCTCGTAGCTGCTATCGTGCGTCGTGCCGACCAGCGTGACCACATTGCTCGGATGCGGCACAGGGTAGGGTCTGAAGATCAGCGCATCCACCATGCTGAATGTCGCGGACGTCATTCCAATCCCCAGCGCCAGCGTGATCACAACGAACACCGTAAGTCCGGAAGTCCGACGCAAACTCCGTATCGCGAAGCGAAAATCCTGCAGCAGCGAATCCAGGAACGCCCCCGTGCGCGAATCGCGCACCTGCTCCTTCACCTGCTCCACTCCGCCGAGCTCGATTCGCGCCGCCCGCCGCGCCTCCGCCGCCGGCATTCCCGCTCGTATCTTCTCCTCAATAAGTAATTCGAGGTGGGAATGAACTTCCTGGTCCAGGTCGGCATCCACCCGACGAGTAAAAAACAAATTGCGCAGAAAACTTCGTGCTTTCACGAGCAGCGGCATGTGCGTTACCTCTCTACGATGCTTCTAATGCCTGGCCGATCGCCAAGGAAATGCGGCTCCAGCGCTTGGTCTCAGCTTCCAGCTGTTTCTGCCCCGCTTTAGACATCCGGTAGTATTTCGCGCGGCGATTGTTCTCCGACTCTCCCCAAAATGCCGCGATCCAGCCTTCTTCTTCCATGCGGTGCAGGGCAGGGAAGAGTGATCCCGGCTTCACCACAAAAGTCCCGCCGGTAAGCTGCTGGATCCGGCGCGAAATCCCCAACCCATGCATCTCGCCCGCCCGCAGCGATTTCAATATCAGCAGGTCCAAAGTCCCTTGCAAAAGGCTTGTCTGTTCAGGGCTCAATCGAAGTCTCCTATCGGCGTTCTATACGAATACTACCACTCACCTATAGAATGTCAATAGGAAAAGCGCGCCGCTAGCTGCGACGAAAACTCACTTCGCCCAATTCCGCGTAGCGAGCCTATTTTGGAGTGCGGCGGCTTGCCGCCGCTTCGCCCGGCGCCAGGCTTGCCTCGCGTGCCGGAATCGCTTGTAAGGAAAGCGCGGGTGGCTGTACTCGGTCGCGAAGATCTTCGATATCTGGCGGCAGCGAATTGAGCGGCGGCGGTACGGGGTGCGCATTCCGTGTATATCGTCACGGTCATGCTTTTTCTTCTGCCCTGTTCGCTGCTGTGGGTGGGCTGGAGAACTTTGGCCACGACAGCAACTGAAGGAACGACTCCTGGCTGGAGGATGTACTGCACCATGGCTGCACTGATCATCGCGAGCTGCGCGGCTCTATTGGAATTGGTTTTCTTCTTTTCCTGTTCCACAATGGCGGAAGCCCGCACGGAATGATGCCGTCTCCTGGCCTTCGGAAAGTCGTGGGCCGCATTCCCGCATGGGCGCTTTTCGCGAGCGTAGCGTTGGGCGTCTTCGGAAAGGGTAAACCGAGGTTGCTGAATCTTGCTTGGGCGGTGGCCCTGGCTTTTGTTCGATACGCGATCTTCATGCTGGAAATGGATTGGAGCGCGCTCTCCCCTGATCGAACCTGCGCCTCGTTGCTGGCTTCGCCGCATACGTGACCTGCGACGCCCCCTCGTACCGCTAGCCTCCTCGCACCGCCTGTGATAAAGATGTTCACTCTACGTGCGCCACGATCCGCCACGATCTCGGAGCCATTCTTGACCCGTCGAAAACTTAAAAGCACCGCCGTCACCCTGCGCGACGTAGCGCTGGAAAGCGGCGTGTCTCCCGCCACCGTCTCCATCGTCCTCAATAACGCCCCGCTCTCGCGTTACATCCCGCCCACCACCAAAGACCGCATCGAACGCGCCGCAAAAAAACTAGCCTATCGCCCAAAAGTCGTCTCGCGCTTCCTCAGCGCCAAACGCAATCGCACCGTAGGCGTCATGGTCTTCGACATCACCGACCCCTATTGCACCCTGATCCTTCGCGGCATCGAAAACGCGCTCTACCAGGCCTCCTACCTGCCCATCCTCACCGACGTGCACAATCAGCGCGGCCGCTTCGAGCGTTACCTAGAAATGCTCCTCGCGCGCCCCGTCGAAGCGCTGATCGTCGTAGCCAACTGGCTCTTCGTGGATATCGATCTCCTGGCAGACGTCGAAAAACGCAACATCCCCGCGGTGATGATCGGCCGCGAGCTGCGTTCCGGCGCCGTCAGCTCTGTCATGGTAGACAACGAAGCCGGAGCGCATCTCGCCATGGAACATCTGCACTCCCTCGGCCATCGCAAGATCGCTTTCATCCGCGGCCCGAAAATGCTCGGGGACAGTTCCCCCCGCTGGCGCGGCGTGCGCGCCTTCGCCCGCTCCGTGAATCTGGAAATCGATCCCGCGCTGGTCCTCGATCTTCCCGATTCCTTCGATCCCAATTCCAGCTACGAAGGCGGCCTGAAGCTCACCGAGGAATTCCTGAAACACAAAAAACGTTTCACCGCCGTGATGGCCTTCGACGATATGACGGCCTTCGGCGTAATCCGTTGCCTGGCTCGGGCGGGCATAAAAGTTCCCGAAGATTGCTCGGTGATCGGCTTCGACGACGTGATTCCCGCCGGCCTCTCGGTCCCGTCGCTCACCACCGTCCGCCAGCCGATGGAAGCTCTGGGCAACGCCGCCGTAGGTATCATTTTGGACGCCGTCAACGCCGCTATCGAGGAACGCGAATCCCCAGCCCTGCACCGGCTGCTCGCGCCCGAACTAGTCGTGCGCGAATCCACCCGCGCCGTTTCCTGGGCGTAGCATTTTGCCTCGCGTGGCTCTGTCGTGCGTCGTTTTGCCGCGCCGCAGCGGTTTTGCGCTTGACTTGCACGCAGCGCGCGCATAATACTCGCTTTAATAAATTTTAATGAATCTCTTGATTTTGACATTGTAGCCAGCTCTAGCTGGGCGCCGTTGACGTTGCTTTTGAATCTGTAGCGGCCGCCTGTTTTTTTCGGGCGGGCGTCTTTGACGTTGCTTTTTTTTGAAGTTGCTCGAGAATCTTTGTAGGTCGTGGCTTGAGCGGCAGAAGTTCCGTTCTTTGTAGCTATCATACAAAACCCCTTACTGCCCAATGGTTCTCACGGGAGGTCTAGGCACCGTGCAAAAAATTCAGATCGTTCGGTCGCGCCTCCATCCTGCCGCAGCCGCCTCGATCCTTATTGCCTTGGCCTTCGCGCTCACTCCCGCGCGCGTCTTCGCCGATACTCGCGCAGACGAAGCCAAGAAATTATTCCTGCACTCCGGCTGGGCCCTCCAATCCTCCTGCCAAGTAAACGCCACCGGCGAACAAATCTCCACCCCCGGCTTCAACACCTCGGGCTGGCACCCCGCCACCGTCCCTTCAACAGTCGTGGCCGCGCTGGTCGCCGACAAAACCTACTCCGATCCCTACTACGGAAAAAATCTCCGCGATATCCCCGGCACCGAATATCCCATCGGCAAGAATTTTTCGCTCCTGCCCATGCCGCAAGACAGCCCCTTCCGCTGCTCCTGGTGGTACCGCACGGAATTCAAGCTTCCCGAAAATTTCGCTGGTCGAAAGGTGTGGCTGCACTTCAGCGGCATCAACAACCGCGCCAACATCTGGCTCAACGGCCACAAAATCGCCGACGCCAAGGACGTAGCCGGCGCCTATCGCACCTACGAATACGAGATCTCCGCACAACTCACGCTAGGCCAATCCAATTCACTAGCCGTCGAATCCTTCGCGCAAACCGATAAAGATCTCGGCATCAACTGGGTGGACTGGAATCCGGCGCCCCCCGATAAAGACATGGGCCTCTGGCGCGACGTCTACCTGCAATCGAGCGGCCCGGTAGCCATCCGCTACCCGCAGGTCATCACCCATTTCCCCACCACATCGCTCGCGCAAGCCAATCTCGCCATCGAAGCCGAACTCCACAACGCCACAAGCGAAGTCGTCACCGGCACTCTCGAAGCTCGGTTTGACGACGTGCAACTCCAGCAAACCTACACGCTGAAACCAAACGAAACACGCACTGCCCGCTTCCTCTCCGACAGCTATCCGCAACTGCAAATCAAGAATCCCAAACTCTGGTGGCCCTACGGCATGGGAGCGCAAAACCTGCACGAACTTTCGCTGCGCTGCACTGCAGGGAATCAGGAATCCGATGCGCAAACCGTAAAATTCGGCATCCGCGAAGTCACCGCCGCGCTGAATTCCACCGGCGCCCTGCAATTTTCCATCAACGGCAAAAAAATCCTGATCCGCGGCGGCGGCTGGTCCCCCGATATGCTCCTGCGCCAGGATATGGACCGCCTGCAGAACGAATTTCGCTACGTCCGCGACATGAACCTCAACACCATTCGCCTCGAAGGCAAGCTCGAAAGCGACGAATTTTACGATCTCGCCGACGAGCGCGGCGTCCTCATCATGGCTGGCTGGTGCTGCTGCGATATTTGGGAACAGTGGAAGCACTGGCAACCCGAGCATCTGGAAATTGCCACTGCCTCGCTGCATTCCCAAATCATGCGCATGCGCGGCCATCCCAGCATGCTCGTCTGGCTCAACGGGAGCGATAATCCTCCCCCCGCGAACGTCGAAACCGCGTACATCAAAGTCCTGAAAGAATCCTCCTGGCCCAATCCTTATATCTCTTCCGCGTCGGCCACGCCCACCACGGTCACCGGCCCCTCCGGCGTGAAAATGACCGGCCCCTACGACTACGTCCCGCCCGATTACTGGCTCATTGACACCAATAAATACGGCGGCGCCTTCGGTTTCAACACCGAAACCGGCCCTGGCCCCGCGCTTCCGCTGGCAAGCTGCCTGAAAAAATTCATTCCCCCCGACCACCTGTGGCCGCAGGATGCTTTCTGGAATTTTCACGCCGGCTCCGAAGGCTTCAAGGACCTAACTCATTTCAACAGCGCGATGGACGCGATCTACGGCCCGCCCGCAGGCCTCGACGATTACCTCGTGAAATCCCAAGCCATGGCCTACGAAGGCGAACGCGCCATGTTTGAGGCCTACTCTCGCAACAAATACACCAGCACGGGTATCATTCAATGGATGCTCAATAACGCTTGGCCTTCCACCATCTGGCATCTCTTCGATTATTACCTGCAGCCGGCTGGCGGATACTTCGGCACCAAAAAAGCCTGTGAGCCGCTGCACGTGCAGTATTCCTACGACGACAACAGCATCGCCGTCGTCAATAGCCTCTACGAAAAAGCCACCGGCCTCACCGTCACCGCGAAACTCTACGACGCTTCTCTTCACGAACGGTTTTCAAAGCAGGTGCAGGTTGATGTGGATGCCGACGGCGTTCAGAAAGCCTTGACGCTTCCCGCGGAATCTTTCAGCCCCGCGTCGCTCGCCTATTTCGTCGAGCTGCAATTGCAAGGCAGCGACGGAAAAATCGTCAGCCAAAATTTCTACTGGCTTTCCGCCAAGAAGAACACCTACGAATGGACCAAGACCACCTACCGCTTCACTCCCGTATCCTCTTACGAAGATTTAACGGCCCTCAGGTCGCTTGAAAAAGTCACAGTGGACGCGACCGCCAGCATGTTGCCCGGCCCCGATGGCCCCGTCGCGCACGTCCTGCTGAAAAACCCCAGCGACCATCTCGCATTTCAAATCCATCTGGGCATCCACAAGAGCGGTCAGTCCGAAGAAATCCTTCCCGTATTCTGGGACGATAATTACATCGAACTGATGCCCGGCGAATCTCGCGAACTCACCGCGCGCTATCTTCGGTCCGAATCCGTCTTCGGTGGTTCGGAGCTAAGCGTCTCCGGCTGGAATATCGCACCCGTCACCATCCCCCTGAAAGAAGGCCGCGGCCTCCCCGCCTCATCCACCGGAGCAGGGCACTGATGTCCAGCGAGCAGGACGGGCCATTGACCATACCTCCGGGACAATATCCGAATCACATGCTGCGCGAAATTTACGAGCAGCCGCTGGCCATTCGCGAAACCATTCGCCAGAACGTAGCGGACGACGTAATCTTTTCGAACTCGCTCCAGCCCATCGAAAAAGCTCTCTTCGCATTCAAGAAAATTATCATCGCCGCCAGCGGCTCCAGCCGCAACGCCGGTCTCGCGGGCGAAATCATGATGGAAGATCTAGCCGGCGTAGCTGTGGACGTGGAATACGCCAGCGAATATTGCTACCGCTCCACGCATTCCGACACCGATCCGATCGTGGTCGTCATCACCCAGTCCGGTGAGACCGCAGATACCACCGCCGCGCAACGGGAAGCACTAAATCGCGGCGCGAAAACCGTCGCCATATCGAATGTCGCAGGTTCCACGATCTCCCGCGAAGCCAGCGCCAACCTGCAAACCTGCGCCGGCCTGGAAAAGGCAATACCCGCGACGAAAAGTTTCACCTCGCAACTCACCATGCTCTATCTCCTGGCCCTGTTTCTCGCGCGCCAGCGCGGACGGATCACCGCCGAAGTCACTCGCACGCATCTGAATTTCCTGGCCGAGCTGCCGCGCCACATCGAGAAGTATCTGCCGAGCTGGGACGCGCAAGCTTCTGGGGCCGCGCGCGCGTTTCAGCAAGGGCGCACCTTCATGTTCCTGGGCCGCGGCGTGCATTACGCCATAGCCCGCGAAGGCTCTCTCAAGCTCAAGGAAATTTCCTACGTTCAAGCCGAAGGTCTGCCGGCAGGCGAACTGCGTCACGGCTCCAACGCTCTCGTGGACGAAAATCTAGTGGTGGTAGTGCTGGCCACGCGCGACGCCGCCGATCCCGACTCCGTCCTGCGCTACCAAAAAACCGTAGCAGTGCTCGAATACGTCAAAAGCCGCGGCGGAAAATCGATCGCCATAGCCACCGAAGGTGATCGCGAAGTCACCACGGTAGCCGATCGCACCATATTCGTCCCTCCAGCCACGGAATTGCTCCTGCCGATCCTGGAAGTAGTTCCCCTGCAACTATTCGCCTATCACTACGCAGTCCTAAACGGCTGCGACGTAGACCGCCCCAGAAATCTGGTAAAGTCCGTGATCACTGAATGAAGCCGCGCGCCGTTGGTTTTGCCTCTGACTTTGCCTGTTGACCTTGCCGTTGCTGTCGTACTTGCCGTTGCTCTTGAATTTGCAGCGGCCGCCTGGTTTTTCTTTTTCGGCGGGCGTCTTTGAGGTTGCTTTTGAGTTTGCCGTTGAATTGATCTTGGTAGCGGCCGGTTCAGCTTCATCGAACCGGGCAGCCGTTGCCGTTGGTTTACCTTGGACGTTGCCTTTGCTGTCGTAGCGGCGCACTTCAGTGCGTCATCGCCGTCGCGGCACGGCACGGTGGTGCTCGCTAAACCGCCGCCACAAAGACTGAAACGCCAGGCGCACTCAAAAAAAGGACCAATGGCCAACGAACCCGCCGTTAAACTCCGCCGCGTTCTAACCCTCTGGGACCTGATCATAATCGGCATCGTGATCATCCAACCGATCGCCCCCATGGGCATCTACGGCGTAATCAGCAACGACGCCCGCGGCCACGTAGTCACCACGATCCTAATCGCGATGGTCGCCATGCTCTTCACCGCGATCAGCTACGGAAAAATGGCGCGCGCGTACCCCTCCGCCGGCTCGGCCTACACCTACGTCGGCCAGGAACTCAATCCCGCACTAGGCTACGTCACCGGCTGGGCCATCGTGATGGATTACATCCTGAATCCGCTCATCTGCACCATTATCTGCAGCCAGCTCACCCAAAATATCCTTCCCTTCCTGCCCTACTGGACTCTGGCCGTCTTCTACGCCGGCGCTTTCACCCTTCTAAATATCCGCGGCGTCAAAACCTCCGCGCGCATCAACGACGTAATGGCCGCCGGAATGTCCATCGTCGTAGTGATCTTTTTCGCCTTCGTAATCCATTTTCTCTGGAGCATCCACGAATACGGCCAGGGTTTTTTCACGCACCCGTTTTACAATCCCGCGACTTTCAGCTTTAAGAATGTTTTCCACGGCACATCCGTCGCCGTCCTCACCTACATCGGCTTCGACGCCATCTCCACCTTCTCCGAAGAAGTCGAAAATCCTCGCCGCAACATCATGCTAGCCACCGTCCTGGTCTGCCTGATTACCGGTGTCCTCGCTTCCCTCGAGGTCTACGCCGCGCAACTCGTCTGGCGCGACCAGCCATTCCCCCCCGATAAAATCACCTCCGCCTTCCCGCTTGTTGCCCAAACCGCTGGCGGCTATTTTCTCTTCCAGCTCGTCAATTTCACCATCCTCATCGCCAACATCGGCTCCGGCCTGGGCTCCCAACTCGGCGCCGCTCGCCTCCTCTACGGCATGGGCCGCAGCAACGGCATTCCCAAAAAATTCTTCGGCGCGCTCGACCCCAAAAATCACATCCCGCGCAACAACGTAATCCTAGTCGGCGCCATTGCTCTAGCCGGCTCATTCATCATCACCTACGATCAGGGTGCAGACCTGCTCAACTTCGGCGCTCTGCTCGCCTTCATGGGCGTGAACGTCGCCGCGCTCGTTCGTTACTACGTACGCGAAGAAAAAAAGCAAGTCCTCAACCTGCTTTCGCCTCTGCTCGGTTTTCTGATCTGCGCATTCATCTGGACCCACCTCAGCGCCCCGGCCCTCAAGCTGGGCGCCATCTGGATGGTCCTAGGCATGACCTACGGCGCCATAAAAACCCGTGGCTTCCAAGCCAACCTCGTGAACTTCGATATCCCCTCCGACGAATCCTAGCGCCAGCGGAAAGCCGTCGCCAGCCTTCGTCGCGCACATCCACTCACCGCGTTATCCACCTCACCTTCCCTGCGCCCCAATCTCTCCCAAACTTTTCGCCCCCGCCTGACGATTGTTCCGATAGGGGTCGCCCGAAGCAGTCGGGAACGAGCCTCCGATGCCTGCGCTCGTTGCAACCAGCACCACACGGAGCGGCTGTTTCATTTCAGAGCACCTCAAAACGATGGATCACGAAGCACTCAACGTTCTCTTGGTCATCGCGGGTGCTCAAGACGAGGCCGACACCAAGGATCCAGTGCTGGCGGGATCACGCTCCTGAATCTTGGCGATTTTGTGGCCAGGGCAGGCGCGTCGTCCCAGCTTACTTAGCGATAGGGGATGCGCAATGAATAATCGCAGACTCGAGCCGCTGCGAGACGGTGCCCCACCCTCCGCTTTGAGAAGGGCGGGGGTTTAAACGCTAATCCATCGACCGCTCAAAATCCCGCGCGCCGCTCACTCCGCGTCCTGGGTCACAATGTGCACGTCCACCGCCGGCGCATCATTCAAGAATCGATTAATCGCGTTCATGTACAGAAGCTTCCGCCATCCCTCTGTCGCCGACCTGCCAAAAATCACATGCGTAATATGTTTTTCCCGCACAAATTGCGCCATGGCATCCGCCACGTGATGCCCCTTCAGACGCACCGGCTTCGCTCCCAAGTTCTCCGCAAATTGCAAATTAGCGGCCAGCGATTTTGATTCCTCCTGCTCGCTTTCACTGTCCAGGTCCACGTGCACTGCGTAAAGCTCCGCGTCCATGCGCCGCGCCATGCGTGCCGCCCTTGCCACCAGATATTGCGCCTTCGGATTCTCGCTGATGCACACCGCCAGCCGCTCGCGCACCGCCCACGCTTCCTGTATATCCTTCTCCACCATGTATGATTCCAGGCTGCGATCCACCTGTTCCGCCACCTGGCGCAACGCCAATTCCCGCAACGCGATCAAATTGCCGCGCCGGAAAAAATTCTTCAGCGCCTGCTCCACTTTCTCCTTCCCGTAAACGTCCCCGCGCCTCATGCGGTTCTGCAGCGCTTCCGGCGTCAAGTCCACCATCACCGTTTCGTCGGACACTTGCAGCACCCAGTCCGGCACCGTCTCGCGCACCGCCACTCCGGTAATCGCGCGCACGGTTGGCGCGATGCTTTCGATGTGCTGGATGTTTACCGTCGAGATCACATCAATATTCGCATCCAATAATTCCAGCACGTCCTCGTAGCGCTTGCGATGTCTCGAGCCAGGAATGTTGGTGTGCGCCAGTTCGTCCACCAGCACCACTTTCGGTTTCCGCTCCAGGATCGCGTCCAGATCCAATTCCGCGAAGAGCGTTCCTTTGTAGTCGATCATGCGGCGGGGAATGGTCTCCAGTTGTGCGGAAAGTTCAGCGATTCCTTTTCGCCCATGCGTTTCCACCACCCCGATCACCACGTCTTCGCCGCGGCTGTGCCTTCGAATCGCCTCGCTCAACATGCTGAACGTCTTGCCCACGCCCGGCGCGTATCCCAGGAAGAGTTTCAGTGCGCCTTTTGTTTTTTCGGCGGGCTTCGCCGCGGCCAGCCACTGCTCGGGAGTCTTGGGCATGGGTATATTCTCTTCTGCGAACGCTGTGAAAGCTACGTTAGAATGGCAGCGTGCGCGTGCACTGGTTCACTCATTTCCTGCGATTTCTGGCCGCTTTCGTACTGGTGCTGGGAATCTCCCTCACGTACCGCCACATTCTGCTCGTCAATCCCACCACCGTTGCGCTCACTTTTCTGCTCGCCATTCTAGCCGTTTCCACCGTGTGGGGCATCGCCGTTTCCGTCTTCATGTCCGTAGTGGCAATGCTCGCCTTCAACTATTATTTCTTGCCGCCCATCGGCAGGTTCACCGTCGCCGACCCCCAGAACTGGGTTGCGCTTTTCGCCTTTCTGGTTGTCTCGGTGCTGGCCAGCCACCTTTCCACCCGCGCCCGCCAGAAAGCCGAAGACGCCTCGGCGCGTCGCCGCGAAATCGAAAAACTCTACGCCTTCAGCCAGGGTCTCCTCGAATCCGGCAACGTGATTCAATTGCTCAACCGCATTCCTTCGCAGATCGTGGACATTTTCGAAGTCGGCGCCGCCGCCCTGCTTCTCGCTGAAAAACAAAAAATCTACCGCTCCGGCCCGGTTGTCGCGAAACTCGATCTGGAAAGCCTGAATACCGTCGTCCTTCGCGAAGAGCCCGTGATCGACGTCCCGAACAGCCTCTGCTTCGTCTCCGTGCGCCTGGGCGGCCGTTCCATCGGCAGCCTGGGAATTTCCGGCTCGATGCTTTCGCGCCAGACTCTGGAAGCCATCGGCACGCTCGTCGCCGTCGCCATCGAACGCGCCCGCGCCATCGAGCAACTTGGCTTGACCGAAGCCGCCCGCGAAGGTGAGCGCCTCCGCACCGCGCTGCTCGATTCCGTCACGCACGCGCTGCGCACGCCGCTCACTTCCATCAAAGCGTCCGTGACGAACTTGCTCTCCAACTCCAGCGTCACCGACCGCCAGCGCCAGGAACTCCTCACCATCATCAACGAAGAAACCGATCGCTTGAATCGCCTCGTCGGCGAAGCCGGTGAAATGGCGCGCCTCGATGCCGGTGAAGTCGAACTGGAACTCGAACCGCGCCCCATCGAAGACGTTATTGCCGCCGCCATGAGCAAATGCCAATTCGCGCTCGGCGATCGCGTCGTGAATGTAAACGTGCAGCCCGGGCTGCCGCGCGTCCGTGTGGATATTTCGCGCGCCCGCGAGGCTCTGGTCCATCTGCTCGAAAACGCGAATCAATATTCGCCCGCGGCCCAGCCCATCACCATCACCGCGGAGGCGCAAGGTGACTTCGTCGTCACCAGCGTCGCCGATCGCGGCGCCGGTATTGACGACCTGGAGCAAAGCCTCATCTTCGAAAAATTCTATCGCGGGAAGGACCAGCGCTATCTGGTGCAAGGTACCGGCATGGGCCTGCCCATCGCCAAAGCCATCATCGAGGCGCACGGCGGCACCATGAACCTCACAAGCCAGCGCGGCCAGGGCTCCGTTTTTTCCTTTACGTTGCCCACGGAACGCGGCCGGACCAGAGACTGATGAACGCCGCTACCATTCTCGTTGTGGATGATGAACCGCAGATCCGCCGCGTCATGCTCACTACTCTCGCGTCGCAGGGCTATTCGGTTGTCGAAGTGCGTAGCGGCGAAGAAGCGCTCGAAAAAGTTCGCGGCACGCGGCCCGATCTAATTCTGCTCGACGTGAACTTGCCCGGAATCTCCGGCCTCGAAACTTGCCGCGAAATTCGTGCCACCTGCGATGCGCCCATCATCATGCTCACCGTGCGCAACACCGAACGCGACAAGGTCCAGGCCCTCGATGCCGGCGCTGACGACTACGTCGTCAAACCCTTCGGCGTCGAAGAACTGATGGCGCGCATCCGTGCCGCACTCCGCCGCGCCGCGCCGGGAGATGCCACTCCACCCTTCATCTCCGACGATCTGAAAATTGACTTCGAAAAGCGCACCGTGATGGTGCAGGAAAAGCCCGTCCGCCTAACGCCCAAGGAATTTGAACTCCTGCGCCAGCTCGTTTCGAATTCCGGCAAGGCGCAGGCGCACCGCCGCCTCCTGCAAGCCGTCTGGGGACCCGACTACGGGGAAGAAACCGAATACCTGCGCGTTTTTATCAATCAGTTGCGGCGGAAAATCGAGCCCGACCCCCGCCATCCGCGCTACATCCACACCGAACCCTGGATCGGCTACCGCTTCGACCCACCCAAGCCAAAATCCCGCACCCACCGCCCCGAAAAGTAACCGATAATTCCGCCGCAGTTTTGCCTCAGCAAAACGCTTTGTGGTCCGCTGATGGCGAGAATCGCGTGTCATCCCGAACGCAGTCCCGCGCTTTTTCTTGCCCGCCGCAGTTTGGCGCGCGCGGGAGCTAGAGAGGGACCAGCTTTAAGCGGAAACGGTAAGCGAGTGTTGATAGACCGTCTCGTCTGCCGCGACATAAGCTTCGCGAAATCAGCGCGGCCGCAGCCCCTGAAGCCACCAGTTTCGATCGAGCCAAGACCTACGCGCTAACTCCTAATGCAACGGATGCACCGCATCCAACTCCAAATTCAATTCCAAAACATTCACCCGCGGCTCGCCGAGGAATCCCCACTGTCGCCCTTCCGTATGTTCAGCCACCAGAGCACGCAGATCTCCCTCACTTATCTTCCGCTCCCGAGCCACACGCGGAATCTGAAATTCCGCCGACGCCGGCGAAATATGCGGATCGAGCCCCGATCCCGAACTAGTGACCAGATCCGCAGGAATCCGCGCCTCAGGATTTTCCGCCTGCAACCTCTGCACATCACTATTCACCCGCGTAAGCAACGCGGAATTCGTCGGCCCCAAATTGGAAGCTCCTCCACTCGACGCATCCGGATCATATCCAGCCGCCCCCGCAGCAGAAGGCCGCGAATGAAAATATCCCGCCGAACTAAACGGCTGCCCAATCAAACTCGACCCCACCATCTTCCCGCCCAGGTGAATGATTTCTCCATTTGCCTGCCGCGGAAACGCCCACTGCGCCAGCAAGGTCACCGCCAGCGGATACAAAATCCCCAGCAGCACAGTCGTCGCCAGCGTCATCCAAATCGAAATCAGCAAGTTCTTTTTCAGCATTTAAGCACCCCTAGGCCATTCCCATGTGCGTGATAATCACATCAATTATTTTGATCCCGATGAACGGCGCGATAATTCCCCCCAGCCCGTACACCAGCAAATTCCGCCGCAGCAAGGCCTCCGCGCCCAACGGCCGGTATTTCACGCCGCGCAGCGCCAGCGGCACCAGGGCAATAATAATCAGCGCGTTGAAAATCACCGCCGAAAGAATCGCCGAGTGCGGATTCTTCAGCCCCATCACGTTCAAGACTTCCAGCTCCGGAAAAGCCGCCGCGAACATTGCCGGAATAATCGCGAAATATTTCGCCACGTCGTTCGCCACCGAAAAAGTCGTCAGCGCGCCCCGCGTAATCAGCAATTGTTTTCCGATCTCCACCACCTCAATCAGTTTCGTCGGATTCGAATCCAGATCCACCATGTTCCCGGCTTCTTTCGCCGCCTGCGTTCCGGCGTTCATCGCGAGACCGACGTCCGCCTGCGCCAGCGCCGGTGCGTCATTCGTCCCGTCGCCCGTCATAGCCACCAGTTTGCCCTTGGCTTGCTCGCGCCGAATCAACGCCAGCTTATCCTCCGGCCGCGCCTCCGCCAGAAAATCATCCACGCCGGCCTCGCGCGCAATCGCTGCCGCGGTCAAAGGGTTGTCGCCCGTAATCATCACCGTGCGAATTCCCATCACGCGCAAATGTTCAAACCGCTCGCGCATCCCGCCCTTCACAATGTCCTTCAAGTGAATCACGCCCAGCGCCCGCGCATCCTCCGCCACCAGCAGTGGCGTCCCCCCGGAATTCGAAATCCGGTCCACAGCCTCCATCGTCTCGTGCGGCACGGTCCCGCCCGCATCCTTTATATATTTCACAATCGCATCTCGCGCACCCTTGCGGATTTTTCGTCCATCCATATCCACGCCGGACATTCGCGTCACCGCTGAAAATGGTATGAACGTCGCCGCCACCGATCCCAACTCCCGCCCGCGCAATCCGTGCTTATCCTTCGCCAGCACCACGATCGACCGGCCCTCCGGGGTCTCATCCGCCAGCGAAGCCAGCTGCGCAGCATCGGCCAATTCACCCTCGCTCACGCCCGGTGCCGGAATAAATTCTGTCGCGAACCGGTTCCCCAGAGTAATCGTCCCGGTTTTATCCAGCAGCAAAGTATCCACATCCCCAGCCGCTTCCACCGCCCGGCCCGACATCGCCAGCACATTCTTCTGCAGCACGCGATCCATCCCCGCAATCCCAATCGCCGAAAGCAATCCGCCAATCGTCGTCGGGATCAAACACACCAGCAACGCCACCAGCACAAACACCGACTGCGGCGCGCCCGAATAGATCGCCATCGGCTGCAACGAGACCACCGCCAGCAGAAAAATAATCGTCAACCCCGCCAGCAAAATGTTCAACGCGATCTCGTTGGGCGTCTTCTGCCGCGAAGCGCCTTCCACCAACTTGATCATCCGGTCCAGAAAAGTTTCGCCGGGATTCGAAGTGATCCGCACTTTGATCTCATCAGAAAGCACGCGCGTCCCGCCCGTCACCGCCGACCGATCGCCGCCGCATTCTCGAATCACCGGCGC
Organism: Acidobacteriota bacterium; assembly: GCA_013289715.1. Classification (GTDB taxonomy): domain Bacteria; phylum Acidobacteriota; class Terriglobia; order Acidiferrales; family UBA7541; genus Palsa-295. The sequence continues at coordinate 28,212 of JABCZJ010000027.1, forward strand.
CGATTCTCCGGTAATTGCGGATTCATCCACGGACGCGACACCCTCGATCACTTCGCCGTCCCCCGGCACGAATTCACCAGCTGTAACCATCACCAAATCGCCAGCCCGCAATTGCGATCCCGGCACCGACTCAATGCTCCCATCCTGTTTCAATCGCCGCGCCACGGTATCCGCGCGCGATTTGCGCAAAGCCTCCGCCTGCGCCTTCCCGCGCCCCTCCGCCATCGCTTCCGCGAAGTTCGCAAACAGCACCGTGAACCACAGCCACAAAGTGATCTGCAGCGAAAATCCGAATCCCTGCGAGTGCTGCACCACTCCGCGCACCAAATCGATGGACGTGAGCAGCGCGCCCACCTCCACCACGAACATCACCGGATTGGCCGCCAGCGTGCGCGGGTTCAGTTTGACGAATGATTCCCACACCGCCTGCACCACAATTTCCTGTCCCCAGCGCGATTTTTCCTTACTCGTCGTTTTAGTGGCCATGGGTCCTCAAAACACCTTTCCCGCATGCATCATCAAATGTTCCAGAATCGGTCCCAAACTAAGCGCCGGGAAAAATGTCAACGCGCTCACGATCAGCACCACCGAAACCAGCAGCACCGTGAACAGCGGTGTCGTCACCGGAAACGTCCCCGCCGATTCCGGCACATATTTCTTCTTCGCCAGGCTTCCTGCGATCGCCAGAATCGGAATCACCGCAAAAAATCTCCCGAACAAGGTGGCAAATCCGATCGTCGTGTTGTACCAAAGCGTGTTGCCATTCAATCCGCCGAACGCCGATCCGTTATTTCCCGTGGCCGAAGTGTACGCATACAAAATCTGCGACAGCCCGTGCGGCCCGGGATTTGAAATGGACGGCGTTCCGAACGATTTCGCCACCACGGAGATCGCCGTGAACGTCAAAATCACCAGTGGAAAAATCAGCACCGAGAGCATCGCCATCTTCACGTCGTAAGCCTCGATCTTTTTCCCCAGATATTCCGGCGTTCTGCCCACCATCAGTCCGGCGATAAAAACGGAAAGAATCACGAACACGATCATTCCGTAAAGCCCCGATCCCACGCCGCCGAACACCACCTCGCCCAACATAATGTTAATCAGCGGAATCATTCCGCCCAGCGGCGTGAACGAATCGTGCATTCCATTCACCGCACCGCAACTCGCGTCGGTCGTCACCGTCGCATACAGCGCGGTATTCGCAATGCCGAACCGCACTTCTTTCCCCTCCATGTTGCCGCCCGACTGCGCGCCGCTCGCCCGCTGGTCCACCCCATGCAACAACAGATTGCCCCGCGCCTCCGCGCTGTACACCGAAACCACGCCAGCCAGGAAAAGGACTGCCATCGCGCCCCATACCGCCCAACCGTGCCGCTGCGATCCGGTCATTCGCCCCAGCGTGTAAGTCAGCCCCGAAGGAATCGCAAAAATCAGCACCAGCTGCAGAAAATTAGTCAACGGCGTGGGATTTTCATACGGATGCGCGCTATTGGCGTAGAAGAAACCGCCGCCGTTTGTGCCGAAAATCTTGATCGCCTCCTGCGACGCCACCGGACCTTGCGGTATCTTTTGTTCGTTCACCACCTGCGTGGTCGTCTTGCCGTCCGTGCCAGTCGTCGTCACCGTCTGTGCGTCCACCAGTTGCGTTTTGGCATAGGGCCGTAGATTTTGAATCATGCCTTGCGACACAAAAATCATCGCAACCACCAAACACACCGGCAGCAGCACCCACAGAATCGTCCGCGTCAGGTCCACCCAGAAATTGCCGATGGTCTCCTGTTCGCGCCGCGCGATTCCGCGAATGATCGCTACCGCCATGGCGATGCCCACCGCCGCCGACGTGAAATTGTGATAGGCCAGCCCCGCCATCTGCGTGAAATAAGTCATCGTCACTTCCGGCGTATAAGCCTGCCAGTTCGTATTGGTCGTGAACGAGGCCGCGGTGTTGAATGCCAGATCCGTCGGCACCCCCACAAGCTTCTCCGGATTCCACGGCAGGTGTTGCTGCACGCGCTCGATCACATACAGCAGCGTCATCGAAACGCCGCTGAAGAGCAGCATGGCGATCGCGTATTCCGTCCAGCGCATTTCCCGCTTTTCGTCCACGCCGGTCAGCTTGTACAGCACCCGCTCGCACGGCCGCAGCAGGGGATCCAGCCACGTCTTTTCACGCGCGAACACTCGCGCCATGAAGAGCCCCGCCGGCTTCGCCAGCGCAAAAGTCACCAGCAACAATAAAAATATTTGCAGCCAGCCATTGGCCGTCATCGTTAGAACCTCTCCGGCCACAACAAGGCCGCAAACAAGTAACCAAGGATCAAAACGCAAACTACGAGCAGCACGATGTTGCCCACCATATTCTCACTCCCTTTACTTCAGCCGGTCGCACCCGCGTACGTACGCCAGCGCCACCGCAAAAAAACAAATTGTCAGCACCACGAACACGATGTCCTGCATACACCAAGCCTCCAGGAAAACAACGCCGCTGATCTCCGGAGCGTTTAGAATTTCACCAGAATGGACATATCAATAAAATTCTCATCCCGCCGCAGGTCCGGGAACCACACGCTGGAGTTCTGCGGCGCGCTGGTGCAGAAAGCCGTCGCGGGTCCCAGCGTTTCCGATCCGGAAGAAACGCCGTTGTTGCAAATGTAGTCGGTCGGAGTGTTGGTATTTCCACCAGGAGGCGTAATCCCGCCACGGCCGGTCCAGTACGGCACGCTCGCGTGTCGGTAGTCATACTCCCAGCGAAAAGTGATGTACTGCTTGGGCATGTAGTCAAATGTGATGGAAGAATCCCACGCCTTGAACGGATCGCCCGGATTCTCCGTAAAGTAAGGAGAATTTGTTGCAGCCGTAATTGCGGTTTCTCCGTTGATCGGCGGCAACAGCACCAGATACCGTCCCGGATTGTTGATCTTCCCGCCGCCTATCGTCAGGCCGAACAAATCGTTATGGAACCAGAAGCGGTTGTAGAGCATGAACCCGAGAAAACTTTGCTTGGGTCCGCCCGCCTTATCGCCGTAGCAACTCACGCCGCCCCCGTATTCGCAGCCGATATCGCCAGTCAGCGAGAACGCCATCTTGTCCAGCGGCTGGTACGGTTTGTCGAAGTACTTAATTTCAATGCTGTTGTCGCTGTGTATGCGTTTGCGGTTGGGAACGAAAAGATCATCCTGACCAACGCCGTAGTTGTTGGAGATGATGTTCATCCAGTTGGTCGGAGTCCATTTAATCTGGCCCCCGATCCCCGGCGTGTGATTGGCCGAACCGTACGCCTGCCATCCATTGATGAACCACGGTTCAATCTTCAAATGCGCGGTGGGGAAAATTTGCACGCGCACGCCGTTGAAAAACCACGGCGTGTTCGAGGAAACGTATGACGGCTGATAGGCCCAATTGTCGAAATTGTAGTAACTGAACAGGCCGATGTAGGACATAAAAATTCCCGCGTCCACATTAATCCCGTGCATCACGTTGAAGTGGTATCCACCGTACGCTTCCGATACGTAGCGGTACGCATCGGCGAGGTCCCATTGGCCGTGTCCCGGGCTTGGGTCGTTGCGCGGGGTCGTCGTGGAATACATGCCAAACTGCGTCATCAGCCGGGCACGCACGTTGTCATAGTGGAAATCGCCGCCCACGCCAAGCTGCGTCAGTTGCACCTCTTGCGATCGGAAAAGTTCGCTGGATCCGCCCATCGAATGGTCCGTCGGGCGGTTGAAGTCGAAGACGTACACCGTGTCTGACCGGATTTCCGGCGTAAAGAATTTCGTATCCCAGAATATTTCTTTGGTGCGCGGGTTGCCGTTCAGCCAGGTCCAATCCGCATCCGAAAATGGCGCGATTGGCTCCGCCGCGGCCTCGGTTGCGGCCTTTTGCAAACTCGCGGCCTCGGGTGTTGTCGTCGCGGGCGCTGCAGGTGCTGCAGCAGCTGGCGCCAGCGGTATGGACATTTTCGCGCTCGTCGCCGGCGTTGCCGGCCGCTCCGGCGCCTTGACGCTTTTCAGCTCCGCTTCCAGTTGATCAATGCGTTTCCGCATCGCTTCCAGCTCCTGGGCGATTGCGGCAGGTATCTGTTGGTCCGCGCCGCTGGCCTGCTGGGTCGGCCCGTCGCCGCTGCTTTGCGCGAAGCAAGGGAATTGCCCCAGCACAAAAACCAGCCCGCCAAAAACGATCTTCGTCTTGTACTTGATCAAGATATTCAACATGGAAGTCATCTCCTGTTCTTACTTGCGCTTTGCGTTTTTTTGATCTGCAGAATCGTTACGCCGCTCTTCGCGCAGCCTCGCCAACGGCATTACGATTTGGCCCGAAGAAATCACCGGAAATCCCACCGGCGAGTCATTGCTGCGCCTCGGCTGTCTCTCTTCCCGCCAGAACTGCACCAGCGCATACAGAAAAAACACGCACGCTGCTGCCACCAGCGCGAAAAATGCAATCACAAGCATAAAACTCATCCTGCAACGGCTCGCATCCGAAGTCGCTTCACAACCGAATCGCGTAAGAGGGAATACCACGCCGCGCCCGAACGCACACCCGCCCCGCGGGTTCGCACCCATCCCTTGGATGTCCCACAGGGTGGAAAGTTCTACGGTACTTCTATCGCCTCAGGAATCCGTAAGCGAGGCATAAGGATTTCGTAAAGAATCGCAGGCAGAACAGTTGTATGGAATCGGTTCAGGAGGGCAGAGAAACCATTTCAGCGCGACCATGGCGCTTCTCAAACACCGCTGCAACAGCAATCGCAGTGAGCAACAGCACCACCGGATCAATCGGATGCCGGTAGCGCAGCGAAGCGTGCGTCACGTAGTAAATCACAGGATACGCAACCGGCCCCACCGCGAGTGGAATGGCATACGGGTCGCGCCTTAGAAACAAAACCACGATTCCGCAAAACCCACCGATCGCCGCCAGCGTATTGCTGATCAACACCAGCCGCACCAGCGGCGACTCGGCATCGCGAAATCCCTCGATGGGCTTTTCCATCCCCGCCCACGTCGCCACAAAGCGCCGCCCGTAAAGAATCATTTCCAGTTTCGGATGCGTGCTGATAAACGCGGTCGCTTTCTTCCACTTGTCCTGCATGAACGCCGTCTCACCCATGTGAATATAGCTTCGAATCTCCGCACGCTCCGGATCCGCCGCCGGCACCACCTGCGATTTTTCATCGAATTGTTCGTTATTCCCCAGCCACAATTCAAAAGGGAAGTTGGAACGCAGCGGAATGAATCGGTGAAACGCAATATAATTACGCACGGTCCAGGGCACGCAGCACAGACCGACAATCGCGCACGCCAGCAGCGGACGGCTCAGGCGCGATCGTCCCCCTCGAGCCGCGCGATACGCCGCCCAACCCAGCAGCACCGGCAACAGACTGCCCACCGAGGGATTGGTCATCAGCGCGAAACCCCACAACAATCCGTAGCCGCACCATGCGCGCAAGCTCTGCGTATCCGCAAGCTCCAGCGTCGCCCACAATATCGTCGCCACCAGCAACGCCGCGAGCGATGTATCCCAAACCCACTCGTATGGAATAATCACCGCGTTCGGAAAAATCGCCCACAACCACGCCGCACCGCTGGCCACTCCCAATCCGCCGACGCGTTTGCCCAGATAAAATACCGGCACACAAGTAACCGTAGAAAACAGGATGTTGAGAAACACGACCGCAAAAAACGAGTGCGGCGTGTGAATCCCGAATACGCGGAACACGCCGGCGACAACGACTGGATAAACCGGCGTCAGCCACGCCGTCGGCCCCGTCTCCTGCCAATACGGCGAGCTAAATCCATGCCCCGCCGCAAGCGAATAAGCGATGTTCCCCGTCTCATTCAAAAACGGCACCAGGCCAACCAGATCCGCCCGCATTTTGCGCTCTTGATTCCACGCAAACGTCACCCGCGCCCCCAGCGCAATCACCAGGATCAACGCCAAAGACGTCGTAGCCTTCCACAATCGCGATTTCATCTTGAAAGGGTCACCGCGCGCGCCGTTCAGTCTATCGCGGATGCGCTCAATGGGACCAACCACAAACCGCGCGGCCAACCTACCGCCGGCTGATGCTTTCACTCACGCCCGCGCATCTGATAGCGTGGGGGCGCGGAACGCGGTTTGCGACAAGACGCAAACGCGGAATGTGGTGCGCGCGGTTTGAGGACTTGCGCAAGTTTCGAATGTGCGGATTTTGTAGCGCCGGTCTTCAGTCCGCCATCGATCCGCGCCACGGCACAGGCAGCCCGCCGCGATCGTCATCTTGGTTTTATGCAAGGAGTCGATCATCGAAATGCCAGACCCACACAAAGTCGTCATCATCGGTGGCGGTTTTGGCGGCCTCACCGCCGCGCAAACCCTGAAAAACGCGCCGCTGCAGGTAACACTCGTTGACCGCCACAACTACCATCTGTTTCAGCCGCTCCTCTATCAAGTGGCGACCGGCTCGCTTTCCCCGGCGAACGTTGCCGGCCCGCTGCGCCAGGTCCTGCGCAAGCAAAAAAACACGCAGGTGCTACTGGGCGAAGCTACTCACATTGACGCCGCCAACCGCCGCGTCATTCTCAGCGACGGTGCGCTCGACTACGACACGCTCATCGTTGCCACTGGCGCCAAGCATCAGTATTTCGGCCATGACGAGTGGGAGCAATTCGCGCCCGGCCTGAAAAATCTCGATGACGCCACCGCAATGCGCGGGCGCATCCTGCTCGCGTTCGAAGCAGCCGAGCGCGAACGCGATGCCAAAAAGTTGCGCGCCTGGATGACGTTCGTGATCGTCGGCGCCGGGCCCACCGGCGCGGAGCTTGCCGGTGCGCTCGGCGAAATCGCGCACGATACTCTGCGCCACGATTTCCGCGCGATCGATCCGTCGCAAACGCGCATCATCCTCGTCGAAGGCACCGATCGCGCGCTTCCCTCCTATCCGCCCGTCCTTTCCGAAGCCGCGCGCCGAATGCTCGTGCGCCTCGGCGTGACGGTCAGAACCGGGGCGATGGTCACCGACGTGCGCGCTGACGGCGTCACGATTCGCGTCGGCGATCACGACGAAATTATTCCCACGCGCACCGTGCTTTGGGCCGCGGGCGTGCTGGCGTCGCCGCTCGGCGTGATCCTCTCGCAGGAAGCCGGCGCGAAACTCGATCGCGCGTGCCGTGTGATCGTCGAGCCAGACATGAGCATCGCAGGGCATGCGGAGATTTTTGTCATCGGCGATCTCTCGAATTTCAGTCACCAGACTGGGCAGCCGCTTCCCGGAGTAGCACAACCCGCAATTCAGCAGGGCCACTACGTCGCGAAATTAGTTCGTGCGCGCTTGCGCGGCCAGAAACTTCCGCCGTTTCATTATTTTGACAAAGGAAATCTCGCGACCATCGGGCGAGGCGCGGCCGTCGCGGATCTAAATTGGCTGCGGCTTTCCGGGTGGCCGGCGTGGCTGATCTGGGTTTTTGTGCACTTGCTCTACATTGTGCAATTTCAAAATCGTTTGCTGGTGATGCTGCAGTGGGGCTGGCTGTATTTAACTTTCGATCGCTCCGCGCGATTGATCACCGGCAAGAAGCATCTGCCGCTGGACCTGTGAATTACGACGCTGCAGTTTCCGTCGCGCGCACCTGACCGGCGCGAATCGCTTTCAGCAGCTCGGCGTGGTCACGCTCGGTCTGGTCCGCGTAGGTCACGGCAAATTCGCCGATCGCATCGTCAAACGTAGTGTTCTTGCCCATGTAGCCGCCGATGCGCGCGGCGTCGCCGGTGCGCGCATGAGCGCGCGCCAGCGTCCACCCGCAAATCTGCACATACTCCAGCCACTCGGATTTCGTCATGCTCTCCAGATCGAATTTCATTTTCATGTCGCGCAGCTGCCGAAAATAATAATCACGTCCGTCGTCGCCGCGGGTCCAGCCCAGGAACACGTCGCTGGCCGCCTGCAACATGCGTTGCCCGGTCACCACTCGCTCGCCATGATTCGGGTAACGGCTCTTGCCCGCGTGCGCTTCCAGCACCGAAGGCAGCGCTTCCTTCAGCTGCAGCACCAACGCATCATCTTTTCCGGCCATCAGCAGCGCCACGTCACAGCGCGTGCCCACGCTTCCCACTCCCACCACTTTTCGCGCGATGTCCACAATGTGATAGCGATCCAGAATTACGCGCCGTTCTTCAGGCAGCGTCAGGCGGTAGCGGTGAAACAACGCCCGCACGTGCTCGTCAATGATGGCGATGTCGCGCGGATGATAAACCAGCGGCGGGTGGTCAATGATCCGCCGCTTGCCGCGAGACATTTCTGTGATTTTCGGCAGGATGTATTCAGCCGTCTGCATCTTTGCCGCGCGCTCCACTTTTTTCCAATATTTCTGGTCACGCGCCGTCTTTGCCTTCTCGATAAAAATATCCACATCAATGTGCGAATACCACGCTTGCAGGTAGGGCATGCGCGCGTATGCGCGCATGTGCGTGCGATAGGAAGCCACCACCGCGCGCGCCGTTTCGCTGCAACGCCTTTCTCTTATTCCCTTCTGCCGGCCCGCCAGCACCACGCTCGCGGCCAGCCGCTTCACATCCCACTCCCAAGGCGCGGGAAGCGTTTCGTCGAAATCGTTGATGTCGAATACCAGCCGCCGCTCCGGCGAGCCGTAGCCGCCGAAATTCAGCAGGTGGCAATCGCCGCAGGCCTGCACGCGAATCCTCGTAACTGGAGTCGCCGCCAGATCCCAGGCCATCAGCGCCGCCGCGCCGCGATAGAAAGCGAACGGTGATTGCCGCATGCGTCCATAGCGGATCGGCAGCAGCTCAGCCAATCGCCCGCGATCGGATTCCTTCAGCAGCGTCACCGGAACCGGACGATCGGCGGCAGGCGCCCACTTCGCATGAGAAGTCCGTGGCACGCGCTCGCGCAAAGCTCTACCCGCGGCCATGCGTTCTTCGGCGGTCGGTCCCAGCGAATCCTCGCGTGAATTGTCCCGCGCCTTGCTGATGCTCACCACCGCGTCCGCGTCACTTCCGATTCTTGCCGCCCGAGTATTTTTCATAGCCTATGCGATTCTCCGCCAGATAATACGCAGTAGCAAGCTCCGCCGTTTACTCGATCCCATCTCGTAGATGGCCGACCCGGAAGGGCGGGGCTTTACCCCTGCCGTGCAGCCGCGCAAACCGGGAGCTTCAGCGCCGGAATCCGCGCTCTCCGGTCGTAGTCCAATATTTATGAGACAGCTGCTATTCCGGCGCCAGCGACCGGATGAGCCCAATATCCAGGCGTCCCTTCGCGCCCCACCCAGTCGCGTCTTCCGGAATCGCGGGGCGGAACTGTTCGTAGAGTCGGAATGCCTGTTGCGAAAGCTCCTCCGGCCGGAAAGCCTTCGCCAGGTCACGCATTGCCTCACGCACATCCGCCAGCGACTCACCGAACCTGCTCTCCAGATAATGCTCGACTCCCGGCGCCGCGATGGGTTTGTCCTTGATCACCGCGCGCACACCTTCCTCGGTATTAACCGCGGGCACCTGGCGTCCGGCAATTTCCACAAAAAATTCCTCCCCACGCTTCCGCGCACGCGCTTTCTTGATCTCCTGCAGCGCGGGTTTGTAGATGCCCAGGCGCCGGCCTTTCGATTGCGCAGTCAGCCCGGCCACAGCCTTGCCCAGCGAAAGCGCCTCGTCGCGGTTAAATCCCAGCCGCTCGGCAACGGTAGTGGCCCAGAGCGTCAAGACGGGCGCGCGGTTGATCAGAACATTTTGCGCGGTCATGGAGAACAGCGTAGTGAATAGCGGTGTGAAAGGCCTGGTCGGCCGCCCGTGCCGAGTTCTAGGCGGCCAAAAGATTCTCAACGCGCTCGATCAACTTGGTTACGCCCTCCGATTTCGAGAACACAGCATCGACTCCAAAGAAGGATGTCAGCTTCCGGTTGATTTCTTCGGCATACATGGTCACCATGATTATCCGAATCCTCGGCTGTGTGCGGCGTAGTATTCCTGCCACTTCCAGGCCAGTGAGGCGCGGCATTTTCACGTCCAGCAGAATCAAATCGGGTGTCAGTTCTTTAGCCTTCGCCACCGCTTCCACTCCATCGGTCGCTTCGCCACAAATCTCGAAGTCTGTTTCGCGCTCGAGTGCCTGACGGATTTTCGCTCGCACCATTTCGCTGTCATCGGCGATAAGGATCGTCCGGGGCCTGTTTAGTCCCGAACGGCCAGAGGCATCGGTTGGGGGCACGTTGCTCACTCCAGTAACTCAAGCTACATTCTAGTCCCTCCGACAATAGGGTGAATCGTGTAGAGGCAAGCGCGGAGATGCTGATTGGTAATTTAGCCAGTGCGTGGTTTCAGGTCTGGAGGTGCACTCGCGCCCGGGCATCGCGGGCAGTCTCAACGGTGCGTCAGTTGTGGTCTGGGAATGCAAGCGGGAAAGTTGACCTTCCAAAAGTTTGCCATGGGTTCCACTAATTCAATACCTACTGTCCATTTGCCCTCCTGCACCGAGCCCACATGCGCCACCCGGCATTCTTGCTCTTGGCCGGTACTCTTGTTCACGACCAAAATCCTCTGGCCCTCCCGTACCTTGGCGGCCAGCGCAAGCGCTCCTCCGTGAGCGTTCACCGAGAGCATGTGGGCAAACTCGTTGAAGGATTCCAGAAAAATGTCCTGCCCGAAAACATGCACGGGGATGGACAGTACGAGCCGCTTGCTCCTTCGGATTTGCCTGTCTGGTCGAAACTGTGCATTCATACCACACCGAACGTAGAATCACGGCCGGTATGGGCGCAATAGTACTGGAGGCCCGAGCGCGTTGGCGGGTGATTTTCGAGGCTGGGCGGGTAGGCCACCTGCCCGGTGAGGGGGTGTCTAAACCCGCACCCTCGCCTGCGGCGAGAGTGCGGCACCCGTAAAATCAAAGGCGCAGCTTCCCGTGGCGTGAAAGGCTTGGCCACCCGCCGGCTCAAATCGAGTCACTTGCAGTCGCCATTAGGCTCAGGCGCCGTTCACTGTTGCGCTGCCGCGTTCCACATTTCCTGCTTAATTCTCCACTGCCCGTTCGCTTCTCGATGCAGGACCAAAGCAATCCCTCCCCGCGCCTCAATCGGTTCTTTTCCATCCGGCGGCTGCACCACTTGGTGTTCAAGCCCCCACTCCGACGCCCAGTCCCCCGACACCTGAATATCGTGAAACTCTATCTCTTCTTTTTTCACTTTGTAGCCCGGCATCTTCGTCAAAATGTCTTCTGCCCGCGCCTGCATCACTTTCTTCCCTATCATCGGCGCTTCTCCGGGCATTAGCGCAACACCGTCATCCGCCCATAACGCAAATATTCCCGCCGTATCCATCTCCAAATGCAATTCCCGAAGATGATTGTTAAATTTTTCTGGTTCATCTTTTCTGCTCGCTGCGTGCCCACTCGCTGCACTCGTGCGCAACGCAATCAGTACGGCAGCTAGCCAGAAATTCCGAATCGGTCCCATTTGCCACCCCTTTCTCCGGTGCAAGCCCACAGGCAAAACCTACCCAACGTGCCTGGAATTGAAAATCACCTTCCGAAGTCTGCTGGGACACATTTGAGAATGGCACAACTGCCAGCCGCACGGCGAGAATCGCCTGGGGCTTCAAGTCCTGCTAAACGTTACCGGAGTGTGTTTTTCTTTCTCGGTTCTCGGTCCTTATCCCTATCCGTATCTCTACGAATAGCGCCGAAAATCCGAATCAGTCAGCGTGGGTCGGGGCACTGTTGAAGCCCCCAAAGGACGCGACATGCTCGAGCCGGCCCAAACCGGGAACTCCACCCTCCCCGCGCCCTTGCTCCGCACCCCAAACGAATCGCTGGTTTTTGTCGCGTTTTTCTCGATTACAAAGCGAAAGGCCGCATTACTCGGAGCGCAGAGCGTCCATCACGTCGATGCGGGCGGCGCGCGCGGCTGGCAGCACCGACGCAACCACTGCTGCTGCCAGCAACACTGCGGCTGAGGCTACAACTGGAATGGTGTCGGGCATGCGCATATCCACGATGTAACTGTTGGCTAAGCGCGCCAGGAGATATCCGAATGCGGCGCCTGCGGCAATGCCGGCTCCAGCCATTAGCGCACCTTGCGCGATTACGCTGGCGAGTAGATTGCGCGGTTGCGCGCCTAGCGCCAGCCGAATGCCGAATTCGCGCGTGCGGCCGCTTACTGAAAATACCAACACGCCTGCCACGCCAATCACCGCGATCGCCAGAGCTACTGCCGCGAAGCCGCCGAAAACCAGGGCGTTCAGACGATCTGGAGTCAGCACTTCCGCGCGCACATCGTCGAGCGTTGCGGCTTTTTCCACGGGCTGATCTACCGACAAATCGCGAATGATGCGCGTGATGGGAGTGACCAGCGCGTAGGGATCCGAATGAGTGTGCACGAACAAACGGCCGCCGCCGATCTCCTGATCGAGCGGATGATAGACGGTGAGCGTGGCGCCGGGGACGACGTTTTCATCATCCACGTCTGCGGCGATGCCGACGATGCGGCGCGGGCCGGTGCTGACGTTAATAAATTGCATCACCGGGTCCGTCCACATGATGTGCTGGTTGAGCGCGTCGCTGCTCGGGAACATGCGGAGCGCGACGCTCTGGCTGACGATGACGACTTTCTCGCTGTCCTTGCGATCCAGGTCGTTGAAATCGCGGCCTTCGATAATGGGCACGCCGAGGGCGGCGAAGAATCCGGGCGAAATCGTCCGAAATTGCGCGTGCGGATCCTCTTCACCGTTCGCGCGCACGTGGCCTGCGGCGGAGAACTGGAAGCCGGGGCCGAAGATGCCCTTATCGCGCCACGGCACGGCGGTGCCGACGGCGACGCGATCGACTCCTGGCAGAGCGGAGACTTGACGCACGGTTTCTTTATAGAAGCCGAGGATCTGATCGGGCGTGCGTCCGTAGGAAACGACTGGAACGTTGATCGCGAGAACGTTGTGCGTGTCGAAGCCAGTGTGCACGGTTTGCAGCGCGAGGAGCGTTTTAAGCAACATGCCCGCGCCCGCGAGCAGCATGAAACAGGCGGCGATTTGCGTGACGGCGAAGACGCGCAGACGTCGGCCGGTGCTGCCCGTAATGCGCACGCCGCCGCTGGCGACGTTCAGGCCGTTCGCCGCTTCCGCCGAAGGCAGGCGCGGGACAAATGCGAGGAGCACCGCGGCGACGACTGCTAGGGTCGCGCCGACCCAGAGCATGCTCGAGTCAACAGTGAGGTCGAGGGCGCGGAGCGAGAAGCGCGAAGCGTAACGCGCGAGGATTGCGACCATCGGCCGCGCGATCAATATCCCGAGTGCCGCGCCCGCGCCGCACAGCAGCAGGCTATCGATCAACAGAGTGCGGCGCAGCGAGGCGGTCGTGGCGCCCAGCGCGGCGCGGATGGAGAGCTCGCCTTCGCGGCGGACCGTGCGCGCCAGGATCAGGTTGGCGGCGTTGGAGCAGGCGATGACGAAGACCAGGATCGAGGCGGCGAATAGCACCCACAGCACGGTCTTCGCGCGCGAGGTGATTTGGTCGCGCAGGAACACGGCGCTGATTTGGAACTTCTCGCCGTGCGGATAGGCTTCGGGATGCTGGGCGACCATCGAACTGTAGACGGTGTACAGTTCGGCGCGCGCTTGATTGATATCAGCGCCGGGCGCGAGGCGGCCGAAAAGCTCGGTCATGCGATGCACGCGGCCGGTGACCATCGTCGCGGAGAGATGGTGCGGACTGGTGACGATGTTGGCGATGAGTTCGGTTTCGGCTGGATACGGCACCGACGGTTCGAGAACGCCAACGATCGTGGCGGAGCGCGCGCCGGCGGGATCGCCGGTATCCAGTTTGAGAGTCTTGCCGAGGACGGAAGGATCACTGTGCAGCGAATTCGTCCAGAAGCGATAGGTGAGTACGACGGCACCTGCGGCGTTGGGGCCGTCATCGTGCGCGTCGAGCAAGCGGCCGAGCACCGGGTGCAAGCCCATGACTTCGAAATACGAGCCGTCCACGACCCCGGCGCGGACTTCGCGCGGTTCACCCAGACCGACCATGCTGAAGCCGATGATGGAGAAATCGCCGAACTGGCTGACGGTCTTGACCCGCGACTCTAGATCCTGGATTTCGGGAACCGAGAAGTTTTCATCCTCGACGCCGATGCCGGGGGCGCTTTGGCGAATATAGATCAGGCGGTTCTCGTCGCGATTGACCAGCGGGCGGAGGAGTACCCCCCGGACCACGCTAAAGATAGCGGCGTTAGCGCCGATGCCCAGCGCAAGCGTGAGAATCACGGTGATCGCCAGGCCCTTGGTGTGTGCAAGGGAGCGCAGAGCAACTTTCAGATCGCGGAGTATCAGGTCAGCTGCGGGCATCGTGGTTCGACCTCCTGGAAATTCAAGGATACAGAGGGGCTCCCAATGCCGCCATTTGTACCACAACGAGTGCAGGATTCTACACTACGGACGCACGAATCGGGTGCTCGTGAGGCTCGAGGCACGTCGGATTCCGGAATGGGAGCAAGTAAAGCTTTTTGTATCAGTCCTTTGGCGGTTCCCACAGCGAAAACGGCTTCTAGGATGCCCGGTTCTGGGACGGGACTGTCGCGGAGACGGACAGCAATTCTACGAGGATCCAGTAGGTTATCCTCCAGAGCTGCGTCTGCCGTGCGCCTGCGGGAACTACTTAGTTGTGAGTCGCAGGTTGCGCGTAATAACCCTGACGAGTGCGTCCGGTCAGGCCGGGTTTTGCGATTTTGACCTCGATGCGGTGGTATTCGTCTGGCCGCTCGGCTGCGGCTGGGACGAAGGAGATCTCGTAATACGGGGCCGCATCCGAAATGCATTCCTGCAGAAGGGCGGCGACATCGTTGTTGAAGTTGAGAGCGAGACCGCCGCTCTGGGTCGCAATCACCGGCAGACCCAGATCGCCGGCTTCGATCTGGCTGGGCTTGCTGATTCCTTTGACGAATTCCTGGTAGAACGAGGCGCGGCTGATCGACTCGCTATTGCCCAACGGATCGACACTGTAGAGTGTGACGCGGGCCTGGCGCAGCTGGGTCGAGAGATTCACAATATGCCCAAACATCATCGTTTGCAATTTGGCATCGAGGTCCACGTTTGGGCCAGAGAGCAGAGGCCATCCGGGTGAAACCCACAGAATCAGCTTACGCCCCGGGCGCGGAGCCAGGTTTGCGACAAGTTGGGACAGGGTCTTCAGGGAGAGCTGCCAGCGCTCGGTGCCACCGTTGAAGCCGGCGGAACGTCCGAGGTCACGCAGACCGATTTCCTGTCGGTCCAGTTGGGCAGCGATCGCATTCCCGTCGGTCGAAAAGCCTCCGCCCAGAATTTGTGTTCCTCTATCCCCGAAAATCGCGATGGCGAGCCGGTATGCGAGCCGACCTCCTTCGGCACGCAGGACCTTGTCAATATTGCTGCGTTCCAGCGCGATCGTCCGGGCAGTAGCGTTGACCGCATCGATCACCAGAAGCACTTCGATCGGAGCGTCGCGGCCCGAAACGGCTTTGAACGAGGTGATGGTCCGCGGCGCCTTGTTGTCCAGCAGGGTGAAGTCTTGCTCGGTGAGATCGCCGACAGGCGGTCCGGATTTTTGGGTGACGACGACGTCGAGGAGGATTTGATTTGCGGCGGGTGGGGTCGGCCGCGGGGTTTGCTGCGCGGACGCTGCGCTGGCGGAAAGCAAAGTGGCAAGAATCAGGCAGCGGAGGTGCGGGCTGTTGGGCATGCGTTCGATTCCTTCGAGCCAAGGTTTGCCGAGATTCGACTGCAAACTTCGCCGAGTATGACAGGGTCGTTTGCTGGGTCCCATAGACGCGGACGGGGTTGGTGCGTTTCGGTTAAGTGTCGAGGAACGCACCGGGAGCTATCCGGCTCTGTTGACGCTCTGCGTGTTTCGCGGGAGTGAAATTGCGGAAAAGGGCGTATTACAACGTCAGGCAAATAATGTAGCGCCTACGGCGCTAGCGACTCTCTGCAGCGAATTTTCTGGCGCACACTGCTTAGTTGCGGGGCGTAGGTTGCGCGTAATAGCCCTGACGAGTTCGGGCGGTCAGGCCGGGCTTTGCGACTTTGATTTCAATGCGGTGGTATTCGTCTGGCCGCTCGGCTGCGGGCGCGGCGAAAGAGATTTCGTAGTAGGGCGCGACATCGGAGATGCATTCTTGCAAGAGCCCGGCGAGATCGTTGTTAAAGTCGAGCTCGAGGCCGCCGCTCTGAAGGGCGAGCACCGGGAGCGCCAGATTCCCCAGATTGACCTGGCTGGGTTTGCTGACGCCTTTCAGGAACTCCTCGTAGTACGTGCCGCGGAAGACGGACTCGCCAGCGCCCAATGGATTAACGCTGTATAGGGTAAAGCGGGCCTGACGGAGTTGCGTAGAGAGAGCGACAATTTGCGCGAAGATCTGTCCTTGCTGCTTCGCGTCGAGCTCAACGTTCGGCCCCGAGAGCAGAGGCCAGCCCGGAGAGATCCAGAGCACGATTTTACGCCCCGGATGCGGAGCCTCGCCGGTAATCACCTGATTCAGCGCCTCCAGGGAATACTGCAAGCGCTCGCTTGCGCCGTAGAAACCGGCCGAGCGTCCGATGTCGCGCAGGCCGATCTGATCGTGATCCATGGCGGTGCTAAGGGCGTTGCCGTCGCTCGAGAAATTCTCAGCAAGCTTGGCGCCTGTGTCCGTGGCCACCACAACAGCGACCGGGTAGGCGAGGCGACCTCCTTCGGCGCGGAGAAACTTGTCGATCTGTATGCGTTCGTAGCCAATTTCGCGTGCGTCGATATTGATTGCGTCAATTACGAGGATGACTTCAACGGGAGCCTGGCGGCCGGTGACCGGCGCGAACGAGGTGATCGCTTGTGGGGAATTGTTATCCAGCACGGTGAAGTCCTGCTGCTGTAGATCGGCTACGGGCGGACCGGATTTTGCGGTGACGACCACGTCGAGGTGGATTTTGTCGTTGCCCGCCTGGACTTGGGGACTGTTTCCCTGGGCCGAAGCAGCAGCGGCGCAGAGGAGAGTCGCGAGAAGAAAAGCGCTGAGGCGTGAGACGCTGAACATGAGTTGTAATCCTCCTGGGCAATACTCGCGACCTTTCGCTGGAACGCTTTGCGAAACTCGGTGGTCCAAGCTTAGATGCTATTCCGAGTTGAAAAGTGTCGGCCCGCCCTGATGAATGCGCTAGGCACGGAAATGAAATACGTGTGCCGCTGCGTGCGCGGCGGCAGCAATTCCGCATCCGAGAAATTGGTTAGAGCCTAAATAGAGCTTGCCCTTAGAATTACCCTTCCTGCGGTTAGCGAGGCAGATTCGCATTGCTTTTTTTCGACTTGACAGCAGACTATTCTTGTA
>JABCZJ010000028.1 GCA_013289715.1 Acidobacteriota bacterium
GCGTGATGTAGTTAGTGCTCAAATTATTCTCCAAAGGGCTCGGATAAGTCCTTCAAACCGTAACGCAGCGTAAGTAATCGCAAGCGTGGTTTGAGAAGCCGTCTCGTTTACGCGGCGGAGAAGTCACGGATGCCTCGATCGCTGACCTGGGATTTAGGCGGCGGACTTTTTTGCTCGCCGCTTCGCCGGCGTCGCGGATTTCTTCGCTGCCGCTGGCTTCTTCGGTTTGAACCCAGGATCACCGGTCGCTGCTTTTTCGACGTCGCCGCCGCCGTCGCGCGCGATTTCCGCGAGCAGCTTGTTACTCACGATGGAGCGCGGCTTATCTATGGTGACGTCTTTCGTGGAAGTGTACTGATCGCGGTGCTTGATCAGCAGCCATGATTTTCCGGAGCTGCTGCCCCAACCGTGCGTGCGAACCAGTACCCAGGAGCCTTTCAATTTTTTGCCGTGAAGCGTGAATTTCAAGTCGCCCTTCGCGAGCGCGGCGTTCACGTCAGGTGATTCGGGCGTCCACGTTCCTTCGTCCCACGCCATGACGGTGCCGCCGCCATATTCGCCTTCGGGGATGACGCCTTCGAAACTCGCGTATTCTACCGGATGATCTTCGACCTGCATCGCCAGCCGCTTGACGGAAGAATCGAGCGAAGGCCCCTTGGGAACGGCCCAGGAAAGCAGCACCCCGTTCCATTCCAGGCGGAAATCGTAGTGGAGCGCGGTGGCGCGATGTTTTTGGACCACGTAGACAAGCGCGTCCCGCTTCTGGGGTTGAGCGGCCTTGCCGGAAGGCTCGGGCGACACGCTGAAATGCCGCTTCTTTTTATATTCCTTCAGTGTCATCTGTTCATCCTCACGTAAACGCGGGCTACGGCGTTAACGCGAACATTACAGCATGAATGGCGGGTCATGCACAGTCCATCGGGTCTGTGCTGTAGGGTGCGTTGACGCACTCGCGATACGAAGACCGCGTTAAATACCGGCTTTCTCGATCAGGCCTTCGATTTTCGCGAGGTACTCTGCAATTGCCTGCTGCTTTGCGTCTTCCAGCCAGCCTAGTTCGCGCGCGAGCAATTCAGCGACGGCGGGGGCGGCACGAATCGAGTCGCGCCAGCCGTAGAGTTGCAGCCCGATGCGACGCGCAAGGACGTCCTCGATCGAAGCCGCAAGCTCATCGCGAGCGCCGAACACAACCTCCGCGCGGATTGGGGCCAGTCCTTCCAGCAGTGGGCGAGCGAGATCTGGCTCCACTTCAGCGAGTTTCATTACGTCGCGAGCGCACACGCCGTATTTCTCGGCAAGGTGACGCGCCGTCGGTTCCGAAAGCGCGAATCGTGCCGCGAGCGATTGCCAGTAGTCTGGCGCGTAGCCGTCGGAGCCGAGAAGCGGATGGCTCAGGGTCGAGCACCTGCGCCCTGCAGCGCCGAGATATTTCTGTACGACGTTCAAGGTGTCTTCGGCCATGGCGCGGTGCGTGGTCCACTTGCCGCCCATAACGCTGATCAAGCCGCTGACGCGGTCGAGTTCGACTTCATGATCGCGCGCGAGGCGTTTGGTTTCGGCGGACTTGCCGGAACTCACCAGCGGACGCAAGCCTGCTGTTCCGCTCACAACTTGATTCGCTTTGGCGGGCTGGGCCAGATACTTGTTCAATTGCCGCAGGACGTAGGCGACTTCTTCTTTCTGTACGAATAGTTCGTCGCTCAGTTTTGCTTCGTCCTCGGTGGTTCCCACCAGAAGGCGTCCGTGCCATGGAATTGCAAACAGTACGCGGCCATCTTCGGTTTTCGGAACCAGCAGCGCGTCTTCGCTGGAGAGCACTTCGAGCGGCAAAAGAATGTGGATGCCTTTGCTTAGGCGCATCCGCGGCAGCGCGGCCGGAGTCGCCATCTGGCGGACGGTATCGGCGTAAGGACCTGTGGCGTTGATGAAGGCGCGGGCGCGAACCGCGAAGCGGGCCCGAGTGAGCTTATCTTCCACCTGGGCCCCTTCGAGCTTGCCGTCCGGCGTGTTCTCAAATGCAATCACCCGCGCATAGTTCAGCGTTTCTCCGCCGGCTGCTGCGAACGTTTTCACCAGCGTGATGTTGTAGCGGGCGTCGTCGAATTGACCGTCGGTGTAGGCCACGCTGCCGACGAGGCGATCGGCAGCCAGGGTTGGCATAATGCGCAGAGTTTCGTCGCGCGAGAGATATTTGCTGGGCGCCAAGGCATCGCGGCCGGCGATCCAGTCGTAGAGTTTCAAACCGATCTCGAAATACGGGATATCGATCCGGCGATAACAGGGGGTGATGAATTGTTTTGTCGAAGTGAGAAACGGGGCGTTGCGCAGCATGTGAATGCGCTCGTGCAACGCCCGCTGCAATACGGCGTATTCCTTGGGATCGAAGCCGCGGATGGCTTCTTCGAGATAACGCACGCCACCGTGCGCCATTTTCGTGGAGGTGCTGGAAGTGGCGGAGGCGTAGTCGGCGGCTTCCAGCTGGACGGTTCGGAAACCGCGCAGCTGAGAATCGAGCGCGCAGCCGGAGCCGGTGGCACCGCCGCCGATCACGCAAACGTCAAACGATTGCTCGGCAATACTGCGGAGCGATTCGGCGCGGGACTTCATCCACGCGGCTCACGTCTGCCAAGAGTGCAGGCCACAAGATTTATTTCGCGGAGCCAGCTTTTGCGGCGCGATTTCTCACCGCATCGAGGAGCGTATCGAAAGCATCCGAGAATTGCTTGACGCCGTCGGCGGTGAGCTTGTCGGTAGCTGCCGTCATGGAAATGCCGGCCTTTGCAAGGCCCTGCATGGTTTCCTGCGCGGCCTGGACATTTTCTTCCAGGCTGGCGCGGGGCTTGCCGTGATCGCGGAAGGCATCGAAGGTGGCGGGCGGGATGGTGTCTACCGTGTCGGGTCCGATCAGTTCTTCGACATAGTACACGTCGCTGTATTTCGGATTTTTCGTGCTGGTGCTGGCCCACAGGACGCGTTGCGTCTGAGCAGTGCGCGCGGCGAGAGCGTCCCAGCGAGGACCGCTGAAGATCTGCTTGTAACGTTGGTAGGTGAGCTTGCCGTTGGCGATGGCTACCTGGCCGTGCAGACTGCGCAGGAGCGCCTGGTCGCCGGCGTTTGTGGTGGTTTTTAGCTTGGCGTCAATTTCGCTATCAACCAACGTATCGATGCGGCTGATGAAAAAGCTGGCCACGCTGGCGACATGGCTCACGTCGCCGCCACTCTTGGCAAACGCTTCGAGGCCGGCGATGTAGGCTTCGGCCACGCGGACGTATACATCAAACGCAAAAAGCAGCGTCACGTTAATATTGATGCCCTCGCTGATCAATTGCTGAAACGCGGGGATTCCTTCCGGCGTGCCGGGCACTTTGACCATCAAATTCTCGCGGCCCACGCGTTTCCAGAGGCGGCGCGCTTCGTCGAGGGTTTCCTGAGTCTTATGGGCGAGATAGGGAGAGACTTCCAGGCTCACGTAGCCGTCGCGCTTCTTGGTTTGCTGGTAGACCGGGCGCAGAAAGTCGGCTGCGTCTTGAATGTCCTTGATTGCGAGTTCTTCGTAGCGACCTTTGGCGTCGAGGTCCTTGCGCTTTTCGAGCTCTTGCAGCGTGGAGGTGTACTCGTTGCTGCCGGTGATGGCTTTTTCGAAGATGGAAGGATTGGAGGTCATGCCGCGCAAACCGTCCACTTCGATTAGGCGCTTCAGCTCGCCGGTGGTGAGCAGGTCGCGGCGAATGTAATCGAGCCAGACGGACTGGCCAAACTTGATCAAGTCTTTCAGGGGATTCTGAGCCGATTTGCCGGCGTTGGCGGCAGCGGTCGAATTTATGGTGGTGCTCATGATGATTCCCTCCTGGTCAAAACTAGAAAGTTGGTCCTGCAATTTCTTGAAACGCGCGGCCTGAGCAAATCCGCGAGCGGGCGCCGCGAATACCCATTCTACCGCACAATCAGCGGAGATGCGCACGAAACAGAGCACGGGAAGCCGACCGCAATTGAGATTCGCGTATTCTGATGTTATATTCTGGTGACGAAGTAGTGAGGTGGCCTTATGAAACTTCGCGCCTTACTGTTTTTGGTTGTGTCCGCACTTCTCACCTGTTCTCTTACTGCTCAAGAATCGACCGAGACATCTCGTGGACCTGATGGCGGCACCCGCGTGCACGTCACCGGCATCCAAGTGCTTCCTGTGACGGGCAAGCCGTTCTCGGGCCGGGACAGTATTGAGTGGACGCGCACGCTCGAAGATGGAAGCGTCGTCACTACGCTCCTCACCGCGATCGTTGCGCGCGACAGCCAGGGGCGGATCCGCCGCGAGCGCACCACCTTCGTTCCGGCCGATTCGAATGAGCAATCCAAACCTATGGAGATGATCATTCTGGATCCGTTGGAGCACACACGGACGACCTGCAGCATTGCTTCTCGCCAGTGCACCGTCACCGACTATTCCACGGCGCTGAAGTTTACGCCGGTTCCTGCGGGCCCGCTGGACAACGGGAAGCGCTACCTGACTCGCGAGAGCCTGGGGACCGACACGGTGGATGATCTGAACGTGGTGGGTACGCGCGAAACGCTTACGATTAATGCTGGAGTTATTGGGAACAACCAGCCGGTAGTAACGACGCGGGAGTTCTGGTATTCGAGCGATCTGGAAATAAATTTGTCCGTCACGCGCAAGGATCCCAGAGAAGGAACGCAGGTGATTCAGTTGATCGATCTTTCTCGGGATGAGCCTGATCCTTCGTTGTTCCAAATCCCCAGCGACTTCGCGATTGAGGACCTGCGCACCGCGGCGAAAACTGGAAATTGATTGCGGCTGCGGTCTTTGGAGTTTCAGAACCGGGGCTTGGCATCGCGTCTGCGCGCCCAGCCGTACTTCTGCAGCAGACGAAGTGGACGGAGCGCCACGTATAGCGGCGCCAAGGCCCGCGGTAACCGCATCCGCTCCCAGTCATCCTCGGACGGAACCACCGCTAGACGCATCGCATAGCGCCAGCCGTCGAATTTTGCCGCGAGCATCCGGCGACGAAACTGAAATCGCCCCGCGGCATCGAGCGTGCGAAATGGACGAGTCAGCAACCTCTGGCGCACTTCGGCGGCCACCTCGCCGGCCACGCGGTCCGCTTTGACCCGGGCGCTGATTTCAGGCGGCAGCGACGCTCCGAGCACCCCTGCGGCGAGCGCGAGACCCAGGTTCAACATGCGCGTCGCGTTCAGTGGCTGCGCAAAACGCAGCACACGATCCCAATCGAGCGCCGGATGGGATTGGACCAGTTCACTGACGTCGGCCATCCACGACAGCCGCTCCCAAAAATCTTTTGAGCCGTGAATGCAGAGCATCGGCAGCAAGTCTTCCGCGGCGAAAGTGAGCATGTCGCGATCGCTTACGCGTACCGGCACAAGATTACGGATGAAAGCGTCGAGGTCTGGCTTGATGGGAAAATGCCGCAGAGTGATCTCGGTGTGCAGTTCGACCATGGCGCGGCGAGATTCGTCGCGGTAGTTATATTCGCCGGGAACGAGTGATGCAGCGGCTCCGGGCGAGAGAATCCAGTCGAATTTCGGTTTGTAGCCGAGCGATACAATGATCGCGTGCGCCTTGGGGACGTCGCTCTGACGAAGAATGATGTCCAAATCTTCAAATTCGCGGAGTGCGACGTCTCCGTAGGCCTGCGCGGCGAGCACAGGACCTTTGTAAGGAATGGCGGCAATATTCTGCGAGTGGAAGATGCGCAGGATGTTGATGAGTTCGGCGGTGAGATAAAGGCAGCGCACGGTATTGGCGCGGCAGGTCTTCTTCCACTGCTCCTGCGCGGCTGGCGGCGCGGCGCCGGGAGCGACGGCTGACAAGTGGCGATCGAGCAGGGGCGTGATGGAATTTTCTTCCGCTTCCCAGAGCAGGAAATCCCAATCCAGGGGGCCAGCGAGAATTTCGCGAATGGTGGTTGCGACTTCGGGAGTGAGTTTGGTGCGGGCGCAACAGACGAGTAATCGCTTTTCCGGAGATGGGATGTTTTCGTTTGCCGGCGTCATCATTTCCCGCGTAAATCCGCGACCAGCAAATACTACGCTATTTGCGCGGGTGCTACCGGAGGATTTTTCGCGCGCCGTTACCGGCAGGGCGCGCGCGAATTACGCCGCGAAATTAAGCCGCAATGTGTTCCGCATTTCGACGCGGCTGCCGATCTTCAGCAAGCGGGTGCGAAAATCGTAAGAGTCTAATCCTGCGGCGGTACAGACCATCTCGAAATCCTGGTCGTTCTCAAAGAGGAACTCCTGTGCTTCGCGGCGAGCGCGCAGGGTGCCATTGCGCCAATCCTCGATGGCATTCAGAAGCACTGCCGTCCACAAGCGGCGGGCTGAAATCAATTCTTCGGTAACGTTGTTGTGCATGTCCACGTTTCCTTGCGCCGTGCTGGTGTCCATCTGAACCCTCCACCCTAGCCGGAAGCATTCGTTTCCGGCCTGACGCAACGGATAGAAGCATCTGAAGCGCCAATGTAGGGGGAGTCGGCGCGCGCACGGTGCAATTCGGAATCGTATGAAACTGCGGGGCTTCCCTGCGAAAAATGCTGCGCGCTGGCGCGGATGGTGAACAGTTCGGACGCAGTGATGGTTCGGATGAACCCAAGTGTTCCAAGCGGAAACAACGGGGTACTAGCTGATTTAGTGCGAACTTGAAGAATTTTTAGATGCGAAGCTGAGGCCCGAGGAAAAACCTAGCGAGCGACTTCGAGATTCAAAATGTCGCGCAACTTCGCTGCAAGTGCCGCCACCGTGAACGGCTTCTGCAGCAGGACGGCATCGGTTTCAAGGATCCCGTGGTGTACGACGGCTTGATCCGTATACCCAGACATGAAAAGAACGCGAATGTCGGGGCGGATACTCTTCACGCGTTCGGAGAGTTCGCGGCCGCTGATTCCCGGCATGACCACGTCGGTCATGAGCAAGTGAATGGGCCCGGAATGCAGCGCGGCTAATTCCAGAGCCGTGTGGCCATTCTCCGCTTCGATGACGGTGTATCCGGTCATTTCCAGATATTCGCGCGCGAGTTCGCGTACGCCTTTTTCGTCTTCCACCAGCAAGACTGTTTCCGTGCCCTGTGGCAGCCTCTGCCCTTCGATTCTGCGATCGCGGCCTGGCATGGCCGGTTCGTCCCAAACGCGAGGCAGGTAAACCTTGAAGCTGGTGCCGCGGCCGGGTTCGCTATAGACCCACACATAGCCGCCGCTTTGCTTGACGATGCCGTACACCGTGGCGAGGCCCAGCCCCGTGCCCTTGCCCTTTTCTTTCGTGGTGAAGAAAGGCTCGAAGATGTGCGCTTGAGTTTCGACGTCCATGCCGCAACCGTTGTCGGTGACGGCGAGCATCACGTAGGGGCCGGGCGAAAGCATGACGGAGGAGTGCGAGAAGGACTCATCGAGATCCACGTTGGCGGTTTCAATGGTTAAGCGTCCGCCCTCGGGCATGGCGTCGCGTGCGTTGACTGCCAGATTCAGGATCACTTGCTCGATCTGGCTGCGATCCGCTTTGACCAATCCGAGGTCCGGCACACTGGAGGTTTCCAGTTGAACGTCCTCCCCGATTAGCCGGCGCAGAATCTTTTCCATTTCAGTAACGACGCCCTGAATGCTTAGCACTTTGGGCGCCAGCATCTGTTTGCGACTGAAGGCGAGCAATTGGCGCGTGAGGGATGTTGCGCGTTGCGATGCTGTTTGAATTTGTTCCGCGTTACGGCGCAGCGGGTCACCTTCGGCGAGGCGCTCGGTCAAGAGGTCCGCGTAACCCTGTATCACCATCAGAAGATTGTTGAAGTCGTGAGCGATTCCTCCCGCGAGGCGCCCGACGGCTTCCATCTTTTGCGCTTGGCGGAGTTGCTCTTCGAGTTGTCTGCGGTCGGTGATGTCCAGCGCCATGCAGATTGCGCCCTGCAGATCGCCTTCTGCGGTGCGCAGTGGCTCTACGTGGCAGGTGTACGATCCGCCCTTCCATTCCACGTGGAAGGTCGTTGGTTCGCCCGAGATCGCGCGACGATGGGCGGCGATGGGCAGGAACGCCGGGTCCGGCGTTTCGAAATAATCGAACAGCGAGACGCCTACAATCTGGTTTGGTTTCAAGCCCAGTCGCGTGAGGCCGGCGCCCAAAGCGGAGGTGAAGCAAAGGTCTTTGCCGACGGTCCAGAGCACCGCCGGCAACTGCTCGACGAGCACGCGAAGGCGCGCTTCGCTTTCGCGGATTTTTTCTTCGGCGCGTTTACGGTCAATCGCGAGGGCGATCTGTCCGCCGACTGATGCCAGGAACTCCAGGTCGCGCTCGGTGTAGGCAGCTTCGTTTTCGTAATGCTGCACTACCAGGACGCCGATGGTGGCGGCAGGAGTGCGCAGCGGCACGCCCAGCCAGGAGGGCGAAGGAGTTCCGACTAGCTCGACTTCTCCTTCCGCCGCGAGCCGATCGAAGACCTGCTGGGGAATGAGCATCGCGCGGCCGGTGCGATAGACGTATGCCGTGCAACTTCTGCCTACCTGCTGCGGCGGCGGAGCCTGGTCGAACTGGTCGACGAAGAACGGAAAGTGAAACATTCCGGAAGCGGATTCATACAGCGCGACGAAACAATTCTCCGCGTAGAGTACTTTATTGAGCGATTGATGAATCAAGTAGAGCAGCTCGTCCAGATTATCGGTGACGTTCACGCCATGAATAATCTCAAAGGTGATCTGGCGCTCCAGCTCGGAGCGTTTCCGCTCCGTAATGTCTTCCATGGTGCCTTCGTAGGAAGTGACCCTGCCGTCAGCATCGCGAATGACTCTGGCATTTTCCGAAATCCAGATGAGTGCGCCATTTTTCTTGCGCAGCTGATATTCGAAGGCCTCGACTGCCCCGTGTTCTTCCATCGCGCGCTGGAATTCGATGCGCGTTTGCGGATCTGTGTAGAAATCCTTCCCAATGTCGTGAACCCTGGCGAGCATTTCCGCAGGCGAACTGTAGCCGCACATACGCGCCAATGCCGGATTCACGCTGAGGACGCGGCCATCCACGGTCGTCTGGAAAATGCCTTCGACGGCGTTTTCAAATAGCAGGCTGAGTTTCTTCTCGGCTTCTTGCTGCGCGCGTTCTGCCGCGCAGCGCTCGGTAATGTCCTGGTAGATTCCGTAGCAGCCGACGCTCTTGCCATCTTGCAGCAGCGGAACGCACGTGACTTGGACTTCAACGAACGAGCCATCGCAGCGGCGGCGGCGGGTGTTCGCGCGAACCACTTCCCCCGCGGCCGCTCGCTCGCTAAATCGCAGCGCTTCGCCGTGGAGTTCGTCGCACGCCAGTAGCCCGTCGAGGCTCGCGCCAAGGATTTCCGTCTGGCGATGCTGGAACAGCTTTTCGAAGGCGGGATTGCACATCCGAATGCGGTGGTTTACGTCCAGAACGACCATGGCCTCGGGATGGCTAGAGAACAGGAGCTGAAAATCCAAGTGCTCGGGAAAGGATTCGGCGCCGGCGGCGCGGTTCGCAGAGTGCTGAAGCTTGGCCAGCCGCTTGCCTGCAGCGACGCGCGACGAACCATCTCCATTCTTCGGCAAAGTGGCGGCTTTGTTTGGCATGTTCTCTGGCGCGGAACAAGGAGCTCGTTCCCGAGGATTCCCCCACCCCTTGTATAGATTGTGGCGAACCGAGCCACAATGGTACGTTCGTACCAAGCACTCACATTTCCTATGACTTAGCAGCCGTGAAATGTGTATCTTTCGCCATGTTGGGGCTTGGGAATCCGTGGTTTTTCAGCGTGGGGATGCTCGCGATGGGCAGGGATCGGGTGGATTGAGCGGGGATTCCGCTGCTGATCGACGGCCTCGCAGCCAGGCCGCTATTCGTCTGGACGGGCTTACTGGGCAGCGTCGTGGGATTGGGACGAAAACTTTGCTTCCCGACAAGGGAATCGTGGATCGGTGCTGCCCGGCAGCGCACTCAGCCTCCGCGCCACGATCCCCCGCTGCTCGAACAGTGTCGCTACGGCTACTTCTTGGGGCGAGACTCCGGGGGGACTCCGCCACTCGCGCGGTAGTACGCCACCAGCAAACCGTAATGCTCACCCATGTGCTCGGTGTAACCGATCCATCCGGAGAGATGTTTGAGCACGTCGGCGTCGCCTTCCTGCTGCAGCAGGGCTGCGCCATCTTCGACGGACTTTTTCAGATATGCGACAGTCTGCGCTTTGGTTTTATATTGACTCACCGGCGGATCATTCTGCGCTGCGCCGACCTTCGAGCCCGCCAGATGATTGAGCAGGTCGTAATTGGATCCAGCAATGTGCAGAATCACTTCCTGAAACGTGCGGACGGCGGGATTCAATTTGTAGGTGTATTTTTCTTCGGGCCAATCCTGCGCCATGGTTATCAGGCGGTTGCCCACGTCGTTCCAGTTCTCCAGAACGGCTTGCGTGGGCGTTTGCGGTGCTTTCGGCTGCGAGCCTTCCTGGGCGCGTACCGTGCACGCAAAGCCTAGGAGCGGCGCAGCTATGGCCAGGAGGAAAATTGAGCGAGCGAGTCTTTTCAAGAGTGATCTCCTTCTTTGGATTGCCCCGCCGTGCGCCCCAGAGCTGCCGGCTAGGCTACCGGGGTTCTGCGATCAAGTCCAGCACGTTTCGGGTGACAAAAAATCACGGTGCCGTGAGTTTGGCGTGGCGCTTCCCCTCCGGTAAGATGGTGGCCGGACTGTGGCGTTGGATTTCCGACTGATATGGGAAAAGACGACAAACTCAAAACTCCTGCCGCAAATCCTCAGGAGAGCTCGACGAACGATATCGAGCTGATCGTCCGTGGCAAGCATTCCGATCCGTTTGCTTTCCTGGGCCCCCACTGGATCGAGCAGGACGGAAAGAAGCTGCTCGCGATCCGCGTTTTTCGTCCTAACGCGGCAGAAGTAACTGTTCTGTGGGGCAAGAAAGCCGAACCGCAGCACGCGGTTCGAATCGATCCCGAAGGCTTGTTTGAAGCGCGCCTACGCGCGAGCGACACAGCCAAGTCGCAGAACGAACCCGTGCCTCCGGGCGTCTATCGCCTGCAGATTCGCTTCAGCGACGAAAATGTTTTCGAGACTTTCGATCCGTACGCGTTCCCCCCGGTGTTGACCGAGTACGACCTGTATCTTTCCGGTGAAGGCACGCACTACCAGAAGTACGAAAAACTGGGCGCGCACGTGCGCGAAGTTGCCGGCGCACGCGGCGTGCATTTTGCTGTGTGGGCCCCCAACGCGCGGCGCGTGAGCGTGGTGGGTAACTTCAACCTCTGGGATGGCCGAGTTCATCCCATGCGCCATCGTGGCTCGAGCGGCATTTGGGAACTGTTCATTCCCGGCCTGCAGGAAGGCGAGCTGTACAAATTCGAGATTCTCTCGAGGGTCGGGGATCACCTGGGGTTGAAAACCGATCCGTACGGCTTCGCAGGGGAAATGCGGCCGAACAATGCGTCGGTGGTGCGCACCATTGACGGCTACAGATGGAAGGACACGCCATGGATGGAGTCGCGCCCGCTGCGTGACTGGCTGCATTCGCCGATGACGATTTACGAATTGCATGCCGGGTCCTGGCGGCGGAAACCGGAAGAAGGAAACCGCTGGCTGACCTATCGCGAGCTCGCCCACGAATTGCTTCCCTACGTCAAGCGCCTGGGCTTCACGCATATCGAGCTGCTGCCGATCATGGAGCATCCACTGGACGCTTCCTGGGGCTATCAGACTGTCGGCTATTTTGCGGTCACCAGCCGTTTTGGCTCACCTGCGGATTTCATGTATTTCGTGGACCTTTGCCACCAGCAGGAAATCGGTGTGATTCTGGATTGGACGCCGGCGCATTTCCCGCGCGATGCGCACGGCCTGGGTTGGTTCGATGGCACGCATCTCTACGAGCATGCCGATCCCCGCCGTGGCGCGCATCCCGATTGGGGCACGTTGGTATTCAACTACGGCCGGAACGAAGTGCAGAATTTTCTGGTGTCGAACGCGCTTTTCTGGCTGGACAAGTATCATCTCGATGGATTGCGCGTGGATGCGGTGGCGTCCATGCTGTACCTCGATTACTCGCGCAAGCCCGGCGAGTGGATTCCGAACGCCTTCGGCGGGCGCGAAAACCTGGAAGCGATCGCGTTTCTGAAACATTTGAACGAAGTGCTACACAGCCGGCATCCCGGCGCTCTGATGATCGCCGAAGAATCTACTTCATGGCCTGCGGTTTCGCGCCCCACCTACGTGGGCGGCTTGGGCTTCGATTTGAAATGGAACATGGGATGGATGAACGACACGCTGCGATATTTCGCACTCGATCCGCTGTTCCGCCAGCATCACCACAACGAACTCACTTTTTCCATGATTTACGCGTTCCAGGAAAACTTCATTCTGCCTCTTTCTCACGATGAGGTGGTCCACGGTAAACGCACGCTGCTGGAAAAAATGCCGGGCGACGATTGGCAGAAATTCGCCAATCTCCGTTTGCTGTTCGGATATATGTACGCTCATCCGGGGAAAAAACTGCTATTCATGGGCAGCGAAATTGCGGAGCGGAACGAATTTTGGGATGAGGGCAGCGTGGACTGGTCGCTGGGAGAGTCCGCGTCGCACCGCGGAGTGCAGCGGCTCTTGATCGATCTGAATCGCCTGCACACGACGGAGCGACCGTTCTTCGAAGTGGACTTCGAATGGGCGGGCTTTGAATGGATTGACGCGAACGACGCGGCGGCGAGCATTCTTTCGTTCATCCGGCGGGCACGCGATCCGGAGGATATCGTCGTAGTGGTCTGCAATTTCACGCCGGTGTTGCGGCTGGATTACCGCGTCGGCGTCCCGGCCGCGGGATATTATCGGGAGATTCTCAACAGCGATTCCGCGTACTACGAAGGCAGCGACGCCGGAAATGCCGGAGGCGTGCGCGCGGAACCGATTCCGTGGAATGATCGTCCGTGGTCTATCAAGTTGAAGGTCCCGCCGCTGGCCGCTCTTTATTTCAAGCCCCAGCGCGATTAGTGCCCCGCGGCTCCTTCCGGTTGAAACGCAGCTCGGCCCCGCAAGAATTCACGGAACATTTCTGACTGGGCCTCCGTACTTATGTGCAGGAAGAGCACGGGAGGCTTCCCAACATGCGCAAAGGAATTCGAGCGATTGGGGTGTGTGGTGTGCTGGCTCTAACGATGAGCAATTTGGCAGGACCGGCGATGGCGGCAGCGGCGCCGACCGAGCGCTACCTGCACGTGAAGGTGGACAATGCTTCCAAAGGTGAGAGCGTGAACGTAAACTTGCCACTTTCGATGGCGGCGGCAATTCTGCCTACCGTGAATAAGGGTTCCCTCCACAATGGCCACGTAACCATCGGTGAAGCGGATTTCAACGGCGTGGACGTGCGCGCGATACTGGACGCGATTCGCAACGCACCGGACAACGAGTTTGTCACGGTCAAAGAAAAAGATCAGGACGTGCGCGTGGCGAAATCGAACGGAAACTTAATCGTCCACGTTTTGGACAAGACCAAGGACGGCGAGAAAGTGGACGTGACCGTCCCGATGAAAGTGGTGGACGCGCTATTTTCCACCACGAAGGACAACGAACTCGATGTAGCCGCAGCGATTCGCGCGCTCAGCGATGCGGGCGATGCGGTTCTGGTGACAGTGCAGGACGCCACGGAACACGTGCGCATCTGGATCGATTCGCATAGCTCTTCGGAATAGCTGGAAATTCGCTCGGGAGGTGCAGGATGGTTCTTCTAGGAAAAGTGGCGCTGGGAATTGCCGGCACGGCGATTGCGGGCATCGGGCTGATTTGCAGCGAAGGGATGATCGAAGTGAACGTGGTGGAAAAGCAGCCGGAGGCTCATCACGTTTACGTTCTTGCGCCGGCCATGCTCGTTCCCATTGCGACGCACTTTATCCCCAGCAGCAAACTGGGCCACGCCTCAGCCGAAATTAAACCATGGATGCCCACGATTCGTGCGGCGCTCGAGCAATTGCGCGCTGTCGAGGACGTAACGCTGGTGGAGGTTCGCGAACCCGGGCAGCACGTCGTCGTCGCCAAGTCTGGCGGTTCAGTGGTGGTTGACGTCACGGATAAAGATGACGTGGTGCACGTCTCCGCTCCCATCCGCGCGATCGAAAGCACCGTGGAACAAGTCGCCGCCACGAGCGCTGAAACGCAGGACTGAATCACGGCGCATTCCCTTACTGGCGGGCGCAGCGAGGCCCCCCGCACGCGCCCGTCAGAATTGGGGATTTCACTTAGGCGGAACCCAGTAAACTTCTTCGCGTACGGATTCTTTGGCATAGCCGCCGCGCAGCAGGATGCCCCTTCCCAACTCAATCATTTGCGGATGGCCGCACAGGTAGCCGCTGGTATCGGCGGGGCCGAGTTTCCATTCGTCGGTGTACTTGCGGATGACGTCTTCCACGCGCCCGGTTTCCCCGCGCCATGCCTTGTCCTCCCAGGGACGACTCACGGTTGGAACGTACTTCAGCCACGGGACTTCACTGGCGATGCGCTCTAGTTCTTCGCGATAGCCGAATTCCCACGAGCGGCTGGCGCCTTGGATTATGTAGAGGCGCAGGTCGCCGGGAAATTTGTTCTCCTTCCAGTCGGCGTGAAGTGTGCGGACGTAGGAAACGTACGGGGCAACGCCCGTGACCGTGGCGAGTAGCAAATGGTTGTGGCGCCCGCTTCTTACGTCCAGCGTGAAGCGGCCCTTGGCGATTCTCCGCACGGAAAGTTCATCGCCCACCTGGAGATTGTGCAACAAGGGCGTCAATTCCCCCTGCTCCACGAGTTCGATGAAAATTTCCAGTTCGCGCTCGTAGGGCGAGGAGACGATCGAATACGCGCGTTCCACCCGCTTCAGGGTCGAGTCCACGCCCAGCGTCGCGTACTGCCCCGCCACAAAATTAAATTCGCCGCCCGGATCGATCTTGACCTTCCACAGGTCTGGCGCGAAGTTTTCACGTTGCGTGATGCGGCCACGGTAGAATTTGTCGGCAGTGGAAACCATGTAGCAGGACCCCCCAGTCCTTTCAGATTCGCGTGCGATGCACCGGAAAATGCGGCTCAAAAAAAGAAGAGGCGCCCCGGAGCCACTGGAGCACCTCTAAAACCAGAAATCACAGAATTTCTATTACGGATGCTGCTGATCCTGCTGGAACGCCATCGGATTGAACGGCACCGGTGTGCCGGTAATCTTGTCCTTGGCATCCGTGATCACCTTGGTTAGCACCATGGATGTGTCTTTTCCTTGGAATTTTACCAGGCCATACGGCCCGGCCTTCGGCGCGACCCAAGCGTCACCTGATCCGTCCTTCATTTTGTAATGTTCAGCCGTGAAAGTTCCGGCGGGAGTGGTGATGGTTTCGCTTCCGACGTCTTCGGCACGGTCGCGGATATCGGCCGGCTGCTTTTGGGCGCTCGATTTCATCATCTGCATGGGCATTTCCATCGGCGGGCGGTTCCCCATCTGCATGATTGTGCGGGAGGTGACGGCGTCGGTGCCATCGACAACCGTCAATGTCTTGCTGACCATTTGACCCATCGAAGTGTTGGCCATGGTCATCTCAAACCAGTAGCCGTCTTTGCCACCTACCGATTCCTTGCCGACAATGGCGATTTCCATCAGCATCGTGGTGCCCTTTTCCGTCGTCATTTCGTACTGGCCGCCCGAGCCCACCACCGGATTCAAAATTCCGCGCATGGCCGGACCAGCATGCATGCCCATCTGCGCGCTCGCCAAGCCGGGCGACATCGTCAATAAAACGCCAACCCAACCGAAACGCGCCACCATCTTCATGAGCACTCCTTGCGTACTTGAAACTTCGAGCGATTGAGACTAGAGGTCGCGTCCTAATGTATCCGTCATTTTGGTCGTGTCAAAGCTGGCTTCTATTTTTACGTTGGTGACTACGGACAGAAAATCCACCGTTTTCACATCCGCGCCGATCGTAGATATCCCGGTGTCCGACTTCTTCGGAAAGATAAAAGCAACGGACACTATCTTTTTCCCGTCCTCGCTGTTCTGGATCTTCACGCTGGTGGGCGCGATTTTTTGTTTCGTTTTCCTGTCCATCAGGAATGCGGCGTTCTGCAGAATCTTTTCATCCACAGACTGAAATGGCTTCATGTCCGGTCCCGCGACCACAATTTCGTAGCTATCCACGGGCTGCGCAACCTGCTGCTCCGCCGCGTCTTCCTTTATCTGACCAGCCAGAACCGCGTTCCGTAACACGGCTTCGCGCATGGTCCGCGCCGAAGCCCAACGAACGAGGAAAGTGGCTAGAGCCGTTTGCGGAGGACCGCCTCCTGCGTCAGCGCCGCCAGCGGCGCCGCCAGGCCCCGTCCTCGGACTTTGCCCGCCCCTCGCGGGCCCGGGCTGGGAGGTCGTGCCGCCGTCAGTACCACCCGCAGCCGCGTCTCCGTTTAGCCACGGCGCCTCCGTTTGGATGCTCCGCGCCCAAGGTGAAGAGTCGAGCACCTTGCGAACGTCTTTAGCGTCCCACTGCTGATACGGCTTGGACTTCCAAGGATCGCCGCCAGCCCACACAATTGCCGCGAGCAAAAGCGTGATGGAACCGGAAAGAAGAGCCTTGCGCAAGTTTTCCTCGATCTCGATCAACGCCGGGTTCGCTGGCGTCGAACGCCGGATATTCGCGGGGATACAATATTCCCCGGCCAGGCAGCCGACAATCTATCCGCCAGCTTGCCGGGAAGCAAGCGTTTTTGCGTTGGGGTAGCCGGAAATATGGGTGGCTTCGGGGCCGCCGTAAACGTGTTCCACCCGATAGATCGGGCTTTCTCGGGATTCGAAGTGCGTGCGCATGAGCAGCTCGCCCACCAGACCTACCGCCAAAAGTTGCACTCCAAACAGGGTGAGCATCATTCCCAGGACGAGCAGGGGCCCATGCTCAGCGAATAGGTCCAGCCGCCACCACAGCAGCTTTTCGGTCAGCAGGAAAGCCATGATTCCGCCGCCTAAGAACAGTCCCAGCAGTCCTGGAGGACCGAAGAAGTGCAGCGGGCGCGTCATGTAGCGCATCAGGAAGCGAATCGTGATGATGTCGAAAAAAACGCGCAGCGTCCGCGAAATCCCGTAATGCGATTGGCCGTCTGGCCGCACGATGTTGCGGATCGGAACTTCGACGATCTTGGCTCCGTTCCACGCCGCGAGCGCGGGAATGAACCGGTGCATTTCGCCATACAACGGGACGTCCTTGATCGTCTCGCGACGGTAAACCTTGAAAGTCGTGCCGAAATCGTGGATCGGAACCCCGGAAAGCTTCGCCATCATCCAGTTGGCCACGCGCGAAGGTAGCCGGCGCAAAATAAAATTGTCCACGCGCTTTTGCCGCCAGCCGCTCACGATGTCGCAGCCGGTGGCATCCAACGTTTCGAGCAGCGTGGGAATGTCGGCAGGGTCGTGCTGCAAGTCGCCGTCCATAGAGATGATCACATCGCCGGAGGCGTAATCAAATCCGGCGGCCAGCGCCGTGGTCTGGCCGTAATTGCGTTTCAGGCGCAGCACCGCGACGCGCGGATCCTCTTCGGCAATCTCGGCGAGTATCTGAGGCGTTGCATCCGAACTCTGGTCATCTACGTAAACGAACTCAACCGGTTCGAAGCGCCCGGTCATGATCTCACTCAGTTGCCGGTGCAATTCGCGGACGCTCTGCTGCTCGTCGTGAAAGGGCACCACCAGGGAGAACCGTGGGGGCGTTTTTGAGTGTTCGCGCATGCATCTAGTTTAACTCGCGATAGCTGATTAAGCGAACGCCTCGTTCGTTTAGCGCACTGCGCACGCCCGGGTTCAGCAGCGCCTCGAGCTCCGTCTCGCGTTGCTCTCGCAGGCGGGTGCCGGACTGCACCAGGTCGGCGTCGCAAATTCCAGGGTGCAGCATTATTTCGGTGCTGCCGTCCTCCAGCGCATCAACCATACGGCGCAATGCGGCGGCGCTCACTTGCCCAGTCACGGCCAAACCCAGGAAATGGTCGGGAAAAAGCAGCCCGTACTTCCTGGCAATGGCGAGGAAGCGCGGCGCGACGGCGCGAACCGCGCCCGCTGCCACGATCTGCATGGAAAAACCCTTTGCGTCGGCCTGCATCGTCTGCCAGGAATCGTGAAGATTTTCCACAGGCTTGCGTACTCGCCTGATTTCAAATTCGTTGGCGACTCTGGCTAACGCTTCCATCACACGAGGATGCGCATGCGTATGTTTGTGGGTGTCCAGATGCGTCGGAGTGATTCCCGCGGCTTGAATTTTCTCGATTTGCGCCCGCAGCTCTTGTGCAATTTCCTTGGCCGGAATCATTCCCGAGCTAAGTCTGGCGACGAACTTCGGCAAAGACTCCGGCAAATTGCCGTCCGCATCAGCCAACGAAGCAATATCTTCCTGGCGAGCGACGCACTTTCCTCCGACGAGAACTAGGTGGCAGCCCACTCCCAGTTCGGGATTCGCAGCGATTCGATTTACCGCGTCGTCGAACGCTGGACCATTGGCCATCAGGGTCGTGCTGGTGAGAATTCCGTCGCGGTGAGCGCGAATGATTCCCTCGTTCACCCCACGCGTCATGCCAAAGTCATCGGCGTTGAGAATCAAGGATTTCATTTGGGTCGGAAACATTTTGCAACCACGTGACTGATCATAGCAAGCGCTTGCGAACGGGCGCAGCGGGCATGCGCGCGAGCACCACACGGGACTATTTCTCTTTGGGAAGGAAAACTCGCGGTCACGGCGAGAAAGGATTGTGGAGCTGTGGGCAGGCATTTTTGAAACCATTCCGTCGCCGAACGGCGAGGAAAATATAAATTTCTTGTAAAAGTTTTCAACAGTTCTGTTGAAAACCGTGTGGAAATGAACGCAGGGAAAACAAAATCCTTCTGCAATGCAAAGGTTTAATCCTCTTTGCACAGATTCCGGGCAATCTGTAATCGCTGGCCGAAGAAGAAAGCAAGGGAGCGCGCGGAAACAAAAAATTTTGCCGGGAGCGAAGCTAATACCAGCGAGGAGCAGGTTCCAGCTTGATTGCAATCGTGTCTTGATCTTTTTCGATGTCGTACCACTTGCCGTATGTGTGCAAGCCCTTGGCAATCACCTGAATTAAAATTTTGCCTTGGGGCACCGCGGGAACTTTCACCGAGCCGTCTTCGTTGGTCTTGAAACTCATTTCGGCGAGTTTGTCCTTGTGCAAGAATCCACCCGGCTGATTGAATCGGACGTAGACGCTGGCGTTTCCCACAGGCTTGTCTTCGCTGTTGGTAACGCGGATCCTTAATCGAACCGTGGTGCCGTCGGAAGCTTGTTCGTCCTTCTGGCTGGGTTTGTCCGTCGCGTTTGGTTGACTCTGAGTCGCGGACTTCTCCGGCTGGTTCGCCTGCCCGCGGCAAGGGTTCGGTGATAGCAATCCCGTTGCCAAAGCAGTGGCTATTGCCAAGAGAGAGAATAGTCCGCGAGGGAAGGCGCGGCGGCTCATACATCCTTCTTGTACTCCAATCCAGGCGGTCTCTCAAGGCCATAAGTCCACGCATCGAGGCGGAGACCGTCGGCACCCGTGTGGAACGCATCACGGGTTTTGCAAACACAGGTCTTATCATCCCCTGTTCTTGCGGTGCTACATCCTTCACACCTCGCGAGGCGTTGGGTGTCGTCTTAGCGCTCGCCTGTCGTATGATGAAAGGTCAAATTCATAGCCGGAAAAATTTGCAGGAATCGTGTCTGGAGGCTAGTGATGGGTTTTTCGACCGATGCAATTCACGTGGGCCAGGAACCGGACGCGCTGACTGGGTCAATCGTCGCGCCGATTTATCAAACCTCGACCTACGTGATCGAAGAGATGGGCAAGAGCAAGGGCTACGATTACGCCCGCACCAACCACCCGAACAGAAAAGCGCTGGAGCGCACCATCGCGAAGCTGGAGGGCGGACACGCTGCCTATGTCTTCACTTCCGGCATGGCGGCGATTGATGCCGTCTTCCGCCTGTTGCGCCCGGGCGACCACACCATTCTTTCGCAGTCGGTCTATGGCGGCGTGTTCCGCATCACGACGCAACTGCTAGTCCAGTTTGGCCTGGAATTCAGCTATGTGGACACTTCCAATCTGGAAAAAGTGCGACAGGCCATCAAGCCCAACACGAAAATGATTTACGTGGAGACTCCAACGAATCCCACGATGATCGTCACCGACCTCGCCGCCGTTGCAAAATTAGGACACGGGCGAAATCTAACGGTGGTGGTGGACAACACATTCCTAAGTCCTTATCTCCAGCAGCCGCTCGCTCTTGGCGCGGACATCGTGGTCCATTCCATGACCAAATTCCTGAACGGGCATAGTGATTGCACTGGGGGAGCGGTCATCGTCAGCACACCGGAGCAGGCTCAGAAAATCTATTTCGTGCAGCGCTCGGCGGGGGCGGGCCTCGCGCCCATGGATTGCTTCCTGGTTTCGCGCGGCGTGAAGACCCTGGCGGTGCGCATGGACCGCCACAATTCCAACGGTATGGCGGTGGCGAACTACCTGGCGGTTCATCCCAAGGTCAAACACGTCATCTTCCCCGGCCTTGCTTCCCATCCGCAGCATGAAATCGCCAAGAAACAGCAGCGTGGGTTCGGCGCCATGATTTCGTTTGACTTGGGACCGTTGGAATCGGCCAAGAAGTTTCTGAATCATGTGCGGCTGTGCTCGCTTGCGGAAAGCCTGGGGGGCGTCGAAACGCTCATTTCCCTGCCGGCGCTGATGACGCACGCTTCCATTCCGCCGGAAATCCAGATGCAGATTGGAATTACGCAAGGCTTGGTGCGCTTGTCCGTCGGGATTGAAGACATCGAGGACATTATTGCGGATTTGGACCAGGCGCTCGCGCAAATCTAGCGCTCACGCGTAGGAGTGGCTTCCCGCTGCGTCTGAGATGAGACACAAGGTCGTTCGTGGCAGCTCGGGCTCGTTCTGCTGCGAACTAGCGGGATTTTACGGACGCGGCGATCCAATCCAAGTAGGCGCGCGACCCTGTTTCGATCGGCAAAGCGATAATTTCCGGCAGCTCGTAGCTGTGCAGCTTGCGCACTAGGTCGCGCACCGCGTCAAAGCGCTTCTTGGTCGTCTTGATCAACAGTAAAAACTCCTTCGCCGACTCGAGCTTGCCCTTCCAGCGGTATGTCGATGATAACGGGACCCCGATTTCGCTGACGCAAGCCGCCAGCCGCTGTCCGACCAGCGCGCTGGCAATTTTCCGCGCCTCTTTTTGTGACCCGCAGGTGACCAGTACTAGGATCTTATCGGTCAACTTTGCCGCCCGCCTACCTTTACTCTTGCGACTCGCGCCGTTCTTGCGTGATTTTAATTCGCAGGCCAAGATACAATAGTCGCCCGTGACGAAACAAACGATTCACTTCGGGACCTCGGGCTGGCGCGGTGTGATCGCCGACGATTTTACATTTGCTGGAGTTCGTCGTGCTTCGGCGGCCATCGCGGGACACGTCGGGGCGCAAAAGAAAAATCCCAAGCTCGTCGTCGGCCATGACACGCGCTTCTTTTCGCCGGAATTCGCGCGTACCGCCGCGGGTGTTCTGCGGAAAAATGGCTGCGAGATCGTTTTCTGCTCGGAAGCGACGCCGACTCCGGTTCTGGCCCACGCCATTATCCACAATAATTTCGATGGCGGCGTGAACATCACCGCCAGCCACAACCCTGCCGAGTACAACGGCCTGAAATTCTCCGGCCCCGACGGCGGACCGGCGCTGCCGGACATCACGAAGGACATCGAAAAACGCGCTGCCGC
Source organism: Acidobacteriota bacterium (assembly GCA_013289715.1). Taxonomy (GTDB): domain Bacteria; phylum Acidobacteriota; class Terriglobia; order Acidiferrales; family UBA7541; genus Palsa-295. The sequence goes on from JABCZJ010000028.1 coordinate 21,764, forward strand.
ATTGGCGGACGACGACGCCCACTTCCAGGACATTGCAGATGATTTCGAGCGAATTGATCCGCGCGGCCCATACTTCGCGCAACTGAAAAAAATGATTCGCTTCGATCGGCTGGCCAAAGCGAAAGGCAATTTCGCGTACGACGCGGTGCACGGTTGCGGCGCGGGCTGGCTCGATCGCATCCTCACCGACCACGGGATGACCGTCGAATCGATTCGCACTCGCCGTGACGTGCTGTTCGACGGCAGCGGCCCCGACCCTTCCGAAGAGAACCTTGCGCCGCTGAAGAAACTGGTGCTCGAGAAGAAATCGCTCGCCGGCCTCGCTACCGACGGCGATGCCGACCGCTTCGGGATCCTCGACCGCGACGGCACGTTCGTGCAACCGAATCACATCCTGGGGCTGGTGTTCGATTATTTGCTCGAAACGCGCGGTGAAAAGCTGGGCGCTTCGCGCAGCGTCGCCACCACGCATCTGATTGACGCCGTAGCGCGCCTGCACGGCGTGAAGGCGTACGAAACTCCCGTCGGCTTCAAATATGTTGGTCCGTTGCTGCGCGCCGGAAAAATTGCGCTGGGCGGCGAAGAAAGCGCGGGCATGACCGTTCACGGTCACCTCCCGGAAAAAGACGGCATTCTGGCCTGTCTGCTCGTGGCCGAAATGATTGCAGCGCGCCAGGAGTCGCTGGGCGATCAGCTGAGCGATCTGTTCCGCCGCGTGGGTGCCGAATTTTGGCCCGTGCGCGAGAATTTGCATCTCCCTGCGGAAGCTCAGGCCAAGCTGCCAAAACGCTTGCTCGAAAACTTCAGCGAATTCGCGGGACACAAAGTCGCAAAGATCGATCGCACGGATGGGCTCAAACTGATCTTCGACGATAGCTCGTGGATCCTGATTCGCCCATCCGGCACCGAGCCGGTGGTGCGGATTTACACCGAAGCCGCGAAGCTCGCCGCCGCTAAGAAATTGGCGGAGGAAGCGCGCGCATGGATTACCCAATGAACCGCAGCGTCAACAATCCGCCGCCGGGAAAAAGCGAACCGACCGCTCCGCGCCAGAGCTTCGCCGAGCAGTTGGGCGGGTTCCTGCGCCGCAATTTGTACTGGTTCCTGATTGCGGGATTCGTGCTGCTGCTCCTGCAAGATATTTTCGGCACGCACGGAGTGCTGGCGATGCGCCGCTCGCAGGCCGAAGCGCGGAAGATTCAGCAGGAAATTAATCAGCTGGATGCGGAAAATAAGAAACTGCAGAACCACGTGAAGGATCTGAAGACCGATCCTTCCACGATGGAATGTATCGCCCGCGAGGATTTCGGCTTGGCGCGCCCGGGAGAATTAATTTTCAAGACGCAGCCGCGACCGACCGATCCGGCACATCCCGCACCACAACAGCCCTGTTCTACGCAGTAAGTAACCGTTAGCCTTGCGACCCAGCAGCCGGCTGCACAGCGCGGCGCAACCAGGCAATCAGGTCAGCCCCATTCCCCTTGCAGCGCGTTCGTGCCACGGATAATAAGACCATCGCGGTGGTAATGATCAGCAACCCGAAAGTCGCCATCGGAATGGATTGCGCGCCCTTCTGCAGAATGGAGAACCGGCCGTACACAAACTCAATGTGCACCCAGTAAACCAGTAGCGACGTCTGGCCCATCTGCACCATCGGGCTGAACGGGATTCGCGAAACTACCGTGCGGCACCACACGTAGCTCAGCGGAAATAGCACCAGCAGGATGCCCACGCGTGCCAAGAAAAAATTGGGGCTGGTGTGCCAGTAGTCGTACACAGCGAAGAGCTGCACCGGCCGCGCGTCCAGCCACGTCGAAAAATAGTACAGCGCGATTCCCAACGCGCCCAGGAACGCGACGCCTCTCGCCTGGTTGTTCATCGCCCAATCGTCGAACAGGAAAAATCCCAGCGCCAGTCCGGCAAACGCAAAAGCCGCCCACGGGAAAACCGGGAAGAGCCACGCCTGCGGAGCCTTGAACGTGTGTACGCCATTGATGTAGGACTCCAGATACCACGGCAACCAGCTCGGCCGCCACGTGGTGTAGAGCGGCGGCGTAGCCAGTGCGATTGCCGCCGTGGCCGCCAGCGCAAGCAACAGATTCGCCGCGCGTGTGCGTGCGAACCAGCATACTACGCCCATCAGGATCATCGAGAAGCCGATTGTGTTCAGAATATCCACGCGCAGCAGGTCGGTCCAGGGCGCCCACGGTAGCCCGAGCAGATATTCCTGCAAGCGAAAGCCGTAGCCGAGTGCCAAAATTTCCGCGCCGCGAAGAATCGTCTTGCGCGCGATTTGGTTCGCCGGTACGGCCTTGCGCCGCAGCTTGTCCGTGACCAGCGCGAACGACACACCCGCGAGAAACAGAAACATCGGCGCAGGCAGCGTGCCGCTCAGCTGCGACCACTTGAAAAACTTCGTCTCGCGCGCCGATGGACTCAACCACGAATCGTACGCATGCACCTGAAACATCAGCAGACAGGCAAATCCCCGCAGCCAATCAATGTAAGTAAACCGTTCGGGTTTCGTAGGCGCAGGCATTCGTGTGGCGTTGTTTTGAGCCGAAACAGAATCGCACAAGAATCACCGCGCCGGAACCGGAAAGGAATCAGCGGTTGCCCTTTGCAGGATCATCCCCGGAGCACCGCGCGGGCCGGAACCGCTCACGCGCGCCCCCCGCCACATTCATTCATCTGGCAGTAACACACCTGCGCTATCAGTCTTCAACCTATCGCGCGCACCATGGACGAACCAACCGCACAGGGGCTCTCGAATGCAGCCTTATGACCTGATCGTGATCGGCTCCGGGCCGGGCGGGCAGCGTGCCGCCATCCAGGGCGCGAAGGCCGGCAAGCGGGTAGCGATGATCGAAAAGCAGAGCGCCATCGGCGGCGTCTGCATCAATACTGGCACCATCCCGAGCAAGACAATGCGCGAAGCCGTTCTGCACCTCTCTGGCTTCTATTCCAAGAACTTCTACGGCGCCAATCGCGGCGCTGCGGCTACGATTACCATGGCCGACGTCATTTTCCGCATCCAACGCGTCGTCGAGAACGAAGTTGGAGTCACTCAGGACCAGCTCAAGCGCAACGGGGTGGACGTCCTCCACGGCACTGGAAAATTCATCGATGCGCATCACCTGCGGGTAGAGAACAGCAATGGCTACGCCGAAATTGAAGGCAAATACGTCGTCATCGCTACCGGCACCACGCCTGCGAAGAATCCGAACGTGCCCATCAACGGCCGCAACATTATTGATAGCGACCAGATTCTGAGCATGCCGCAGATTCCCAGGACGCTCATCGTGGTGGGCGGCGGGGTGATCGGTGTCGAGTACGCCTGTATGTTCGCGACGCTCGGCGTGCGCGTCATCATCGTCGAAAAGCGGCCACGCCTGCTTGAGTTTGCAGATACCGAAATGGTCGAAGCGCTCAGCTATCAGATGCGTGATCACCGCGCCACCATGCGCCTGAGCGAAGAAGTCGAAAGCGTGGAAGCACTAGCCGATGGCAAAGTGGCTGCGAACCTGGTGAGCAAAAAGCGCATCCACGCGGATGCGTTGCTCTACGCGGTAGGCCGCCAGGGCAACGTGGAACGGTTGGAGCTGGCCGCGGCCGGCATCGAGGCAGACAATCGCGGCCGCATCCAAGTTGACGCGGATTTCCGCACCACGCAGCCGCACATCTTCGCTGTCGGCGACGTGATCGGCTTTCCCAGCTTGGCTTCCGTTTCCATGGAACAGGGCCGCATCGCCGCTGCACGGGCCTTCGGTCTGCCAGTGCAGACCGATCCTGAAAGCTATCCTTACGGGATTTACACCATTCCGCAGATTTCTTTCATCGGGAAGACCGAGGAGCAGCTCACCGACGCCGACGTTCCCTACGAAGTGGGCGTGGCTTACTATCGCGAGATCGCGCGCGGCCAGATCGCGGGGCATACCGACGGACGGCTCAAACTCCTTTTCCATCGCGAAACGCTGGAATTGCTGGGCGTACATATTTTTGGCGAGAACGCCGCTGAGCTGCTTCACATCGGCCAGGCCGTCTTCAAGCTGAAGGGCAAGATCACCTACTTCGTAGATACCGTTTTCAACTATCCCACGCTGGCAGAGTGTTACAAGACTGCCGCGTTCAACGGCCTGAATCGCCTCACTTGATTGTCGGCCGATAGGAAATTGCGCTGCGGTTGAAGTCCCTACCGCGATCGGCGCGCACTTCGGTAAAATCTCCTTCCGTGGCGAAAAACTCTCAGTCTTGGTCGATGAATCTGGCGACGGCGTCCGCCGTGTGGACCGTGATAGTGGGTCTCGCGACGTTCTACGGAATTCGCCTGGGCTACACCGGCCGTTCGTTCGCGCTGGCGCTCGGCGTGGCTGCGGCGCTGTTCGCGTTTGAGTTATTTTTCGCGGCGCCTCGCGTGCTCGAGCGAGCGCGGCATTTGTTCGGTGATCACGGCGCGGTGCTGGCGCCGCTGGTCCCTCTCTTCGCTGTCCTGATTTACACCATCGGCGTCACCGGCAATTGGAAAACGGCGCTGCTCGGCGCGGCCTACACCGTGCTGCCGGCGTTGCTGGCCGCTACATGCATCGGGAAACCCGCCGGCCAGTGGCAAGACTACGCCGCCGTGCTGCTGATCTGGTTGCCGATCGAACTCCGCTGGAAGGGCCTTACATTTCTGTACCTGCTCTTCCCTTATCCGCCGCAGCTGATGCACACGCTCACAATCCTGCTGGCGCTGAGCACGGGCGTCGCGGCGTTCGTGCTGCTGCGGCGTCTGGACGGCATCGGTTACGCGGTGGAATGGCGACGCGGCTTCGCGTGGAATGTGATTTTCCATTTTGCAGTATTCGCCATCATCGCCGTCGTGCTCGGCCTGCGCATCGGATTCCTCACATATGCGCCGTCGCTGTCACGTCTGCGCACGGCGCCGATTGAAGTCGTCGGGATTTTACTTTTCACCGCGTGGCCGGAGGAATTCCTGTTTCGTGGGGTACTGCAAAATATTCTTTCACGCACGTTCAAGAATCAGTGGGCGGGCTTGGCTGTCGCGTCCGTCGCATTCGGCTTTGCGCACATCTTCCACGCGCCCTTCCCCAATTGGAAATATGTGTTCCTGGCAACCGTGGCGGGGTTGTTCTACGGCCGAACGTGGATTAAAACCGGATCGCTATTTCCTGGCGCCATCGTGCACGCGCTGGTGGACATCCTGTGGCACGTTTTGTTCCGCTGAACGCTGAGCGGCGTGCTGCCCCAATGTCATAATAACAAAGCCGAACAGCCTACTTCACGACTCCATGCAACGGGCTCGAAGCGGAAGCGTAAAGTTTCTTGCTAATCCGCCCCGCCAGAAATGCCTTGCGGCCGGCGTCCACAGCGGATCCCATCGCCTCGGCCATCAGCACAGCATCTTGCGCCTCGGCAATCGCGGTGTTCATCAATACGCCGTCCGCACCCAATTCCATCGCCAATGCCGCATCCGATGCGGTGCCCACGCCCGCATCCAAAATCAGCGGCACTTCCGTAATCCGGTCGCGCAGTATCCGCAGGTTGGTTACATTCTGGATGCCCATGCCAGAACCAATTGGCGCGCCCAAAGGCATCACCGCCGCGGCGCCCGCATCAATCAATTTCCGCGCGACGATCAAATCGTCATTCGTGTAAGGCAGCACCACGAATCCTTCCTGGGCCAAAATCTTCGTCGCCGCGATCAATTGCTCGGTGTCCGGGAAAAGCGTCTGCTGGTCGCCGATTACTTCCAGCTTCACCCACTCCGAAAGACCGACTTCGCGCCCCAGCCGCGCCGTGCGCACCGCTTCGTCCGCTGTGTAGCAGCCCGCGGTATTCGGCAAAATGAAAAAATTCGCGCGGTCAATGTAATCGAGCAGGGATTCTTTGGACTTGTCGGTGAGATTCACGCGCCGCACCGCAACTGTGACCATCTCCGCGCCGGAAGCCTGATGCGCGCGCCGCATCTCGTCAAAGCTGCGATATTTCCCCGTGCCCACAATCAACCGCGAATTGAAAGCGCGCCCGGCAATCACCAGTTGGTCGGCCATCACGATTCTCCGAATTTCATTGTACAGCGCGCGGACTGCCCGAGGCGCGATTCCCGCCGGCCTGCACTGCCAGCAAGCGCGGCTCGCAGAGGTTATACGCGAAACCTCCGGCCATTGCCAAGTTTCGGGTTAGGCTTGGTGCTGCGGCCGCGGCTCTTCCACATCCGCATACAGCCGTGCGATCACGTCCTGATATCGCTCTTCGATCACGCGCCGCTTCATTTTCAGCGTGTAGGTCAGCTCGCCGCTGGCATACGTGAAATCCTGCTCCAGCAGCGCGAAGCGCTTGGGCTTCTCGTATTGCGCCAGCGACGCGGTCAGGCGTTCGACTTCGTGCGAGATTAAATCGCGCACCCAGGGGTCCACAAAGATTTGCGAACGCGGCGCAAAATCACGCCCCTGCCGCTTCGCTTCGGCTTCGATGGCGGTGAAATTCAACACAATCAAAACGGATACAAACTTGCGCTTGTCGCCCACTACGATCGCATTCGTAATGTACGGGCAAGATTTCAGCATGTTTTCGATCGGCGCGGGCGCAACGAATTTTCCCGCGGCCGTCTTCAACAATTCTTTCTTGCGGTCGGTGATGATCAGATACCCGTCCGCGTCGAGCTTTCCGATGTCGCCGGTGCGGAACCAACCGTCCTCGCTCAAGACGTCGCGCGTCTCCGCGGGTTTGCGATAGTAGCCCTGCATGACGTTCGGCCCCTTTACCAGAATCTCGCCATCCTCCGCGATGCGCACTTCCACATGCGGAATGGGACGCCCGACGGTGCCCACTTTGTTTGCCGTCGGCAAATTCGCCGTAACCACCGGCGCAGTTTCCGTCAGGCCATAGCCCTGATACACCGGCACATTTAACGACCAGAAAAATTCCGCAAGTTCCGGTGCCAGCGGCGCTCCGCCGGAACAGAATGTGCGAATCCTGCCGCCCAGCCCCATGCGAATTTTTGAGTAGACCAGGCGGTCCGCGATGCTCCAGCGCAGCTGCAACCCACTGCCAGCCGCTTTCCCGTAAGCCCGCCACGGCACCGATTCTTCCGCCACGCGCAGCGCCCAGTCGAAAATCTTGCGCTTCAGGCCTGTTTCGCGATGACCCTTTTCCAAGATGTTTGCGTACAGTTTCTCGAAAAACCTCGGCACAGCAGCCGTCATCGTCGGATGCACTTGCAGCAACGCTTCCGCGACGGCTTCGATCTGCTCGAGGTAGGCAATCGAAACGCCGCGAGACAGATAGCCATAACCCACAGTGCGTTCGTACACATGAGCGAGCGGCAAAAATTCCAGCGCCACGTCATCCGGGAGAAAAACATATTCCTTCAGCGAGTCGATCGCATTCGAGCTGAGGTTCGAATGGTTCAGCATCACACCCTTCGGTTCGCCGGTAGTTCCTGAGGTGTAAATGATCGTCGCCAGTTGATCGCTGGAAACTTGCTTCGCGCGGCGGCGGTATTCGGCGACATCCGCGTCTCCGGCTGTGGCAATCAAAGTCTCATAACGCAGAATTTCGCCGTGCAGATCGCTCGGCGGAGCCACGGAAATTACGTGTTCGAGACCGGGCACGCGCTCGCGCGCTTCGGCAATTTTCCGTGCTTGCGCTTCGCCCTTGGTGATCACAATCCGCGCGCCCGAATCATTCAGAATATACGTGAGCCGGTCGGCGGACTCGTTGAAATACACGGGCACGCTCGCCGCACCCAGCCCGGTAATCGCGAAATCCGCAACGTGCCACTCCGCGCAGTTCGGCGCGAAGATTCCCACGCGATCGCCCGCCTTGATGCCTAGTTCGCCCAGCGCTTTCGAAAGGCCCGCCACGCGCCGCAGCATTTCGCCCGCGCTGATGGATTCCCAGCCATTCGCGGTCTTGGAAAATTGCGCTTTCGGATTCGCGTAACGGTCGACAGCGTCCAGGAAAAGTTTGTTCAGCGCGGGATAGTCCATGTGCTCTCAAACAACTCTAGCGTATAGGCGCGGGACGCGCAACGCGATTGCCCGGGCGCGTTGTGGGGACACGCGAAGGTTGCGGCCGCGCTACAAATCGGGCGCCCGTGTGCGATAAGATGCCTGCGGAGGGTTTCCATGTCGAAGTTAGCCACCGAGGAAGTTTCCGGCTATCCACCGGTGCGCGCGCCGCGCGGCTCCGCTCTTTCCTGCAAGGGCTGGCAACAGGAAGCGGCGCTGCGCATGTTGATGAACAACCTCGATCCGGAAGTCGCCGAGAAGCCCGAAGATTTGATCGTCTACGGCGGACGCGGGAAGGCTGCACGCAACTGGAATTGTTACCACGCGATCGTCGCATCGTTGCGCGCGCTGGAAAACGACGAAACCCTGCTGGTGCAATCCGGCAAGCCCGTGGGAATTTTTCGCACGCATAGCTATGCGCCGCGCGTGCTGATCGCCAATTCCAATCTCGTCGGGCACTGGAGCGATTGGAAGCATTTCGACGAGCTCGATCGCGCCGGGCTAATGATGTACGGGCAGATGACCGCGGGCAGCTGGATTTACATCGGCTCGCAGGGAATTCTGCAGGGCACGTACGAAACTTTCGCGGCGGCCGCGCGGCAGCATTTCGGCGGCGACCTCGCCGGAAAATTGGTTGTGACCGGCGGCATGGGCGGCATGGGTGGAGCGCAGCCGCTCGCAGCAACTCTGAACGGCGCAGCGTTTCTGGGAATTGACGTGGACCCCGAACGCATCAAGCGCCGCGTGAAAACGGGCTACTGCGATGTGATGGTCAACGATCTGGACGAAGCCCTGCGCATCTTGAAAAATGCTGTGCGCAAACGCGAAGCCACTTCCGTGGGCCTCACCGGCAACTGCGCGGACGTGATTCCCGAACTCGCGCGGCGTGGCGTGGTGCCCGACCTGCTCACCGATCAAACCAGCGCGCACGATCCCATCGGCGGGTACATTCCGCAGGGTCTCGACGTTGCGCAAGCCGCCGAACTGCGCAAGGCCGATCCTGCCGCCTACGAAAAGCGCTCGCTCGATTCCATCGCGCGTCACGTGGAAGGCATGCTTGCGCTGCGGAAAATGGGCTCGGTTACTTTTGATTACGGCAATAACATTCGCACCTTCGCGTTCCAGCAAGGCGTGAAGAACGCTTATGATTTTCCCGGCTTCGTGCCCGCGTACATTCGCCCACTTTTCTGCGAAGGCCGCGGCCCGTTCCGCTGGGCGGCGCTTTCCGGCGAACCTTCGGACATTCATCGCACCGACCAGCTGGTGCTCGAAATGTTTCCACACGACGAAATTCTTTCGCGCTGGATCCAGCTTGCACAGAAGCGCGTGCGCTTTCAGGGACTGCCCGCGCGCATCTGCTGGCTTGGCTACGGCGAACGCGACCGCTTCGGCCTGGCGCTGAACGATCTGGTGGCGCGCGGCGAATTGAAAGGGCCCATCGTGATTGGCCGCGATCATCTGGATTGCGGCTCGGTCGCTTCGCCCTATCGCGAAACCGAAAAAATGCTGGATGGCTCGGACGCGATCGCCGATTGGCCCCTGCTCAATGCGCTGCTGAATACCGCCAGCGGCGCCAGCTGGGTCTCGATACACAACGGCGGCGGCGTGGGAATCGGCTATTCTCTGCACGCCGGTCAAGTGACAGTTGCCGATGGCTCGAAAGAGATGGGCGAACGCATTCAGCGCGTCCTGACCAACGATCCCGGCATCGGCGTCGCACGCCACGTGGATGCCGGCTATCCCGAAGCCGTCACCTTCGCGAAAAAGTCCGGCCTAAAAATCCCGATGCGCGCTGAATAGCTCACGCATCAGATGCATCGTTGCCGCGCTTAGGAGAAAGTGTCAGATCGCTTCAGGCGCGGACAAAGGAGTCACCATGATCGTAATCACCGGAGCCACAGGCAATACAGGCAAGCCCGCAACCGAGGCGCTGCTCGCCAAAGGTGAAAAAGTCCGCGTCATCGGCCGCGACGCATCCAAACTGCAGCCGTTCGTGCAGAAAGGCGCGGAGGCCTTCGTCGGCACCGTGGAAGACGCCGCGTTCCTGCGCAAAGCATTCCAGGGTGCGACGGCGGCATACCTGCTGATCCCGCCAGACCTGCAGACCAACGACTTGCGCGGCTACCAGGAGAGAGTAGTGGCCGACTACGCCGCGGCAATCGCGGAAGCCACAGTTCCCTATGTCGTGACTCTCAGCAGCGTCGGCGCCGACCTGACCGAAAAATCCGGCCCCATCCTCGGCCTGCACAATCTGGAAGTAAAATTGAACGCCATCAAGGGCCTCAACGTCCTGCACCTGCGCCCCGCCGGATTCATGGAGAATCTTTTTATGAGCGTGCAGCCGCTGCGCACCATGGGCATGCTTCCCGGCCCGCTGCCCGCGGACGAGCCGCACGCGATGATCGCCGGCAGGGACATCGGCGCCTACGCCGCGGAGAGATTGCACGCGCGCGATTTCAGCGGCAGTTCGGTGCAGGAACTGCACGGCCAGCGTGACGTGACCATGAAGGAAGTTGCCGCAGTCGTAGGCAACGCGATCGGCAAGCCCAAGCTCGGATATATGCAAGTTCCCTTCCTGATGCTCGAACCGGCTATGGTGCAGACGGGTCTACCGAAATCCACGGTCGCTCTAATGATCGAAATGTGGAAATCGATGAACTCTGGCGCGCTGAAGTTTCACGAACCGAGGAACGCGAAAAATACGACGCCAACTCCCATCGAAACCTTCATCGCCGAAGTTTTCGCGCCCGCATATTCGAGTATGGCGGCTAAGGCATAGCCTTCGCTTGTTCTGTGCGCACTTGTGAATCGTCCCCGCAGAGCGAGGGCGATTCACAAATCCGGCCTGACCTATTAACAATTCCGCATCGCCAGTAGTTTTTACTCCGTCTCGGCGTTAGTATCGCTTCACCCGTGCCCGACTGTCTCATCACCGGCTGCTCGCAGCTGTTGACCTTGCGCGGACCCGTTCCCCGCCGGGGCAAGGCTCTCCGCAACCTTGGTATCATTCCCGACGGCGCCATCCTCATTCACGAAGATCGCATTGCCGCCATCGGTCCACACCGCCGCATTGAAAAGTTGCGCCAAGCGCGCCGCGCCGAAAAAATCGATCTGGCGGGACGAGTGGTTCTCCCGGGCTTCGTCGATTCGCACACACACCTGATTTTCCCCAACAGCCGCGCCAAGGAATACGAAGAGCGCATTGCCGGCGCCAGCTACGAAGAAATCGCAAAGAAAGGCGGCGGGATACGCTCGACGGTAGATACCCTGCGCCGCGCCACCCCGAGCGCGCTAAAAAAGCGCGCCATAGCCAACCTGAATTTATTCGCCACGCACGGCACTACCACGATCGAATCCAAAAGCGGCTACGGCCTCGACTGGAAGAGCGAACTCAAAATCCTGACGCTGCTCTCGGAATTGCATCAGGAACATCCTCTCGATATCCATTCAACCTTTCTCGGCGCGCATGTGGTTCCGCGGGAATATCGTAGCCGTCCGGAATCCTACGTAAAGCTGCTGGTGGATCGCTGGATTCCCGCGGTAGCGATGGCCGGCCTCGCCGAATTTTGCGACGTTTTCTGCGATCGCGGCGCATTCACCGTCGCGCAGTCGCGCAAGATCCTCGCCGCCGGACGCGCCGGAGGCCTGGTCCCGCGCATCCATGCCGAGCAGCTCGCAAACACAGGCGCGGCCCGTCTCGCCATCGAATTGCAAGCGGCCAGCGCCGACCACCTGGAAAAAATCAACGCCGCGGACATTCGCGCGCTCGCACTCTCGAACGTCGTCTGCACACTGCTGCCCGGCTGCTGCTTCCATCTCGGCCTGCGTGATTACGGCCCGGCGCGCAAGCTGATCGATTCCGGCGCCATCGTGGGCCTCGCGACCGATTTCAATCCCGGCACCAGCCCCACGCTCAGCATGTCCATGATTTTGTCGCTGGCGTGCACGCAAATGCGCATGACGCCCGCCGAAGCCATCACCGCCGCCACGATTAACCCCGCCTATTCGCTGCGCGCGCACGATCGCGCCGGCTCCCTGGAAGTTGGCAAGTATGCGGACATCGCCGCCTTTGACGTGGCCGACTACCGCGAAATCCCGTATTATTTTGGTGTGAACTTATGCGCCTTTACCATGAAGCGCGGCGCCGTAATCCACTCGAAGAATCTTTAACCACATGAAACGACTCGTCGAATCAGTTCCGAATTTCTCCGAAGGGCGCGATCTGGCCAAGGTTGACGCCATCATCGCCGCGATGCGCGAAGTTCCCGGCGTGTATCTGCTCGACCGCGAAAGCGACGCCGACCACAACCGCAGCGTCGTCACCATCGCCGGCGAGCCTGACGCAGTTGCAGAAGCCGCCCTCCGGGGTGTTGGCAAAGCCGCTGAGCTGATTGACCTCACCAAGCATTCAGGCGCGCATCCGCGCATGGGCGCGACGGATGTGGTGCCGTTCATCCCCGTCGAAGGCGTCAGCATCGAAGACTGCGTCGCTCTCGCGAAGAAAGTCGGCCGCGAAATTTGGGAGCGTTATCGCATACCGGTGTATTTCTACGAGGCCGCGGCGCAGCGTCCTGAGCGCAGCAACTTGGAAAATATTCGCAAGGGTCAGTTCGAGGGCTTGCTCGCCGAAGTCCCGACAAATCCCGATCGCGCACCCGATATCGGCGAACAACGGCTGCACCCTACCGCCGGCGCGACGGTCGTCGGCGCGCGCAAATTCCTGGTGGCTTACAACATCAACCTCAACACTTCGGACCTCGAAATCGCGAAAAAAATCAGCAAGAACATCCGCTTCTCGAATGGCGGCCTGCGTTACGTGAAGGCCATGGGCGTGGATCTGCGCGCGCGCCATCTCGCGCAGGTTTCCATCAACCTGACCGATTTCGAGCAGACGCCGCTGCATCGCGTCTTCGAAATGGTGAAGCGCGAAGCGGAACGTTACGGCGTATCGATCGTGGGCAGCGAAATCGTCGGCCTGATTCCTAAGCGCGCCATCGAACTGACTGCCGATTTCTATCTGCAGCTGGAAGACTTTTCTCCCGCGCAAGTGTTTGAGAATCGTATCGAGGCTTCGCTCAGCCGCAACGTTGCTCCGGAAGGCCCCGGCAAGCTCGCGGCGCTCGCGCAGCCTTTTCTCGATGCCGTCGCGGAGCCGACAGCCACGCCGGGCGGCGGTTCCGTCGCGGCGCTCGCGGGAGCGCTCGGCGCCAGTCTTGGCCAGATGGTCGCGCGCCTCTCGCGCAAGAAAAAATCGCAGGCCGCCTACGTGGATCAGCTCAGCGACGCACTCGCCGAATTTCAAACCTCTTCGCACGCTCTTGCAGAAGCGATTGACCGCGATGCGGCGTCCTTCAGCCAGGTGATGGCTGCTTACAAGTTGCCGAAAGATACGTCTGAACGAGAGGGCCAGCGCGACGCCGCAATTCAACTGGCGCTGCGCGGCGCAGCCAGCGTTCCGCTCGAAGTCGCGCGCCGGGCCGCGGAAGTATTTGACCGGCTCGGGCAGCTGGAAAGCATCTCCAGCCCGTCTATGTATTCAGATATCCGCGTAGGAAGATTGATGGCTGCAGCGGCGGTTCGCGGCGCTCTGGAAAATGTGGCCATTAATCTGGAATCCATCACAGACAGCGAATTTGCCACCAGGCTGCGCGCGGAGGCCACAACTCTTGCCGCGCGCGTCGCCGAAAGTCCGGTCGCCGTGGGCCGGTGATGATTTACTTTTGAAGATGAAAGCAAGGAATTGAACTGAGGGGATACCCAATGACTAAAACAATCCTACGCAGCGCAGTTTCGGTCCTACTCGCTTTTGCCATGGTGTTCGGGACCGTAACCATCGCTCCGACGCGCACCTCGGCCGGGTCGCTCAGCACGGCGATCATCGGCATGTTTCCGAAAACCGTCGGCGAATTTTCCTATGCCGACCTGAAAGCCGCGCGCAAATTTCCCTGGTTCACGCAACTCTACGGCCAGGTGCTGCCGCCGAAATTCCGCCAGTTCGAGCAGTTTCTAGGCTCCTCCGGCGTGGACCCGAATTCTCAAGTCGAGGAGATCGCCTGGGCCAACATCAGCAGCGGCAGCGCTGACGACGTTGTCGGCATCGCGCTCGGCCAATTCGATCCTTCTTCGGTCGAAACCAAACTCAAAGCGCAGAAGGTTCCCTCCTTTGAAGTCCAGGGCTATCATCTTTACGCCTTCGGCAGCGGCGCAGCCGCGGGCGACATTCTTTTCGTCTTCTTCGATTCCAGCACCGCCGCTTTCGGCAACCGCTCCGTTCTCGAGCACCTCATCAACGTCCGCATGGGCGGCGAAGAGACGCTCCTGACCGGCAAGCTTTTCCCGCTGATCACGGAAGCCAACGGCAACGGCATCATCTGGGCCGTGCTGGACAAGGACCACACGCATCTCGCCATGCAACAGCTCGTGCCGCAGGCGGGCCAATTCCCGCAAGCCGCTGCCATCATCGGGCGCCTGCACGCCATGATCATCAACATCAATGCGGACAGCGGCGTGGACGCACACTTCCAAGCAGTCTGTGATTCGGTGGACGATGCGAATTTACTGGGCGCGGCCATGCAGGCGGGCATCATGTACCGCAGATATCAAGAAGCGCAGGGCAATCCGTCGCTCGCGAAAACTCTGGATCAGGTGAAAGTTACGCCCACCGGCGACCGCCTGAAAATCGAGGCACCCGTGAGCCAGGAAGAGCTGTTGTCACTGATTCAAACCAAGGCTTTCGCTGCGCCGATGTGATCGAAGTTTCGCGCAACGGCGGCCGGGCTCAGCACTCGCCGCTACGCCCGCTTCTGCGCAAGCGATCTGACTTCGCCCCTAACAACAATTTACGTCGAGAAATCCGTACGTGGACGCTGACCATTTGTGGAAATGATTTCTGGAAGTTGCAGCAAGGAGCGAAATGACAGGCTAAGCGTTCGCCTTGCGCCCGCCGTCGCAATACTTAATCAAAGTCATGCGCGAAAGGCCGCCGCTCGTCGCATATTGGACGCGATCCACCTTTGTCATCTGCAGCGCCCTGCTCAATCCCGCCCCGGGATCCCCCGCCGCATCTCCAATAAATGTGTCCAGACCCGCGGTAGGCAGCGCTTCTCCGGTATGTTCGATCGCCACTTCCACGCGATCCGGATAATCCGAAACGATCATCCGCACCGTTGGTTCGCCGTTCGCCTTCCCTTCCATCAGAGGAAAAGTCTCGCGACACGCTTCTTCCACCGCTGAGGTGAGTCCCTGCTGGCCCGCTTCCGACAAACCGCAGCGCTGAGAAGCGTGCTGCACCACCGCAGCGATCGCCCCGAAAAACCGGGTGTCTTCGTGCAGGATTAGTTCGGTGTGCGCCGGCTCGTTGCTCATTCGGGATTACTCATGGACTAGTGCTGCTCGGCGTCGGCTACTCGGACGTCGCAGGCCTCGCGGCAGTCTGGACAATAGTACATTCCATCCACCGCCAGCCGTATATTGTATTGCGATTGGCAGAAACAGCAGAATTTTTCGCAGCTGCACTGCGATTCCGGCTTGTCACATTGCGAACAAAGTGTAAGCACCGTCGCCGCCTCTAGGTCGAATACGCGCCTGTTTCGCTCAGTTCATAGTAGGACATGCGCGACGCAGCCACAAGCGCCTTGCACTCCGCGATTCCCTGCTCCGCAAGCGGGCGATTCGATGCGCCGTGCGCTATGCCGCAGCGCGCCGAAAAGGACCAGCGGTCCCTTCCTTGACACTCCAAAACTCGCATGCTACGTTCGATATTTCGCCGCGATAATGAGAAACCCTCTGTGAACACATCGGCTGCCGTGGAATTGCGCAAGACCGCTCTGAATTCCGTCCATCGCCGTCTGGGCGCGAAGATGGTCAATTTCGGCGGCTGGGATATGCCTTTGGAGTATTCCGGAATCATCGCGGAACACCAGGCGGTGCGTACGCGGGCGGGGCTTTTCGACGTCAGCCACATGGGTGAACTGGAAATCCGCGGCCCCGGCGCTTTGCAGCTGCTGCAGTGGGTGAGCTGCAACAACGCCGCGAAATTGAACGTGGGTCAGGCTCACTATTCCGGGCTGATGACTTCCCGCGGCACGTTCGTGGACGACTTGCTGGTCCACAAAATCTCGGACACGCACTACTTGCTCTGCGTCAATGCCGGAAATCAGGATGGCGATTTTCAACACATCGTAGCGAACAACAAATTCGACGCTGGCCTCGAAAATGCGGGCTCGCGCTATTCGCAACTCGCAATTCAAGGTCCGCACGCCGCGGAAATTCTGCAGAAACTCACTCCCGCGCCGCTCGACACCATCCGCTACTATCATTTTACATTCGGCAAGGTCGGCGGCGTAGATTGCTTGATCGCGCGCACCGGCTACACCGGCGAAGATGGTTTCGAAATCTATTTCGCGCCCGAATACTCCGACAGACTCTGGACCGATCTGATGCAGGCCGGTGAATCCGCCGGCATGATTCCCTGCGGCCTTGGCGCGCGCAATACTCTGCGCCTGGAGGCAGGCATGTGCCTCTACGGCCATGAAATTGACGATACCACCACGCCCTGGGAAGCCGGCCTCGCCTGGATTTGCAAAATGGAAAAGGCTCCTTTTCTCGGCAGCGACACTCTTGCGCAACAGAAGCAAGCCGGCCTGCCGCGAAAATTGATTGGTTTTGAAATGCTCGATAAACGCATTGGCCGCGATGGCTACCCGGTGTTGATCACCGGTCACGAAGCAGGCCGCGTTACCAGCGGTTGTCCCGCGCCGTTCTTGAAGAAAAACATCGGCATGGCTTACGTTCCGTCGAACGAGAACACCGTCGGAGCGGAAATCGAAATCGGCATTCGCGGTCAGGCGGCGCCGGCGCGCATCGTCGCTCTGCCTTTTTACAAGCGTCCGCAATAGTTCAAGCGCATCCAAACGAGAGAGGCAAAATGTACCCAGCCGATTATCGCTACACGAAAGACCACGAGTGGATCAAAGTTCAGGGTGACATCGGCACCATCGGCATCACCGATTACGCGCAACAGGAACTGGGCGACGTCGTATTCGTGGACGCGCCCAAAGTCGGCGCCAAGCTGGCGCCTGGCAAATCTTTCGGCAGCGTGGAGTCGGTGAAAGCCGTCAGCGAAATCTACAGCCCTGTGTCCGGCGAAGTCACCGAGACGAATCCTCTGCTCGTAGACACGCCGGAAAAAATCAATACGGACCCGCACAGTGCCGCATGGCTCATCAAACTGAAGCTCGCGGATCCGAAAGAAGTGGCGAGCCTGATGGATGCCGCGGCCTATGAAGCCTACATCGCCGAGCAAACCAAGGAACATTCCGCCTGATGCGCTATCTCCCTAAAAGCCCTTCCGAACGCCAGGAAATGCTGGCCGCCATCGGAACGCGCTCGATCGAAGAGCTTTTCACATCCATACCGGAAAAATTCCGGCTGCGTGCGCCGCTCGATCTTCCCGGCCCGCTTTCTGAAGCTGAGATCATTCAATATTTCCAGACGCGCGCCGCGGAAAATTCGCGCGGTTACGTTTCCTTTCTCGGCGCCGGAGTGTACCAGCACCTGCGTTCCGTCGCGGCCGATGCGCTGCTTCAGCGCGGCGAATTTCTCACGTCGTACACACCGTACCAGGCTGAATTTGCGCAAGGCACGCTCACCGCCATTTTCGAGTTTCAAACTTTGATGTGCCAGATCACCGGCCAGGAAGTCGCCAACGCTTCGATGTACGATGGCTCAACCGCACTCACCGAAGCCGTGCTGATGGCCGAGCGCCTCACCAGCCGCCGCCATGTTCTCGTCGCGCGCTCCGTGCATCCCGAATATCGCCAGGTTCTGCACACGTACGCGAAAAATCTTGGCTTGGAAATTGAAGAAATCGGCTACACCGCGTCCGGGCAGATCGACCGCGCCGCGCTGAAGCCTGATACGCTTGCGCGGGCAGCCGCAGTCGTCGTGCAGTCCCCGAACTTTTTCGGCGTCCTGGAAGAAATTCCGGCGCTGGCCGAAACCGCGCACGCCTCGGGTGCGCTGTTGGTCAGCGCCATCACCGAAGCCGTTTCGCTCGGCATCGTTCGCCCGCCCGCCGAGGCCGACATCGTCGCCATGGAGGGCCAGGCTTTCGGGATCCCTCCCAGTTACGGCGGCCCGTATGTCGGCGTGATCGCCACACGCGAAAAATTCGTCCGCCAGATGCCCGGCCGCCTCGCCGGACAAACCACAGACGCCGCCGGAAATCGCGGCTTCGTGCTCACCCTCGCCACGCGCGAACAACACATCCGCCGCGAGAAGGCCACCTCCAACATCTGCACCAACGAAGCGCTCTACGCTCTCGCCGCCACCATTCATCTCTGTCTGATCGGAAAAGAAGGCTTGCGCGAGCAGGCGCTGCAGAATCTCGCGAAGGCCCGTTTCGCGCAGTCCGAACTCGAGAAAATTCCCGGCGTGCGCCGCGTTTTCTCTGGCCCCACGTTCAACGAGTTTTCGCTGGAATTTCCGCGCTCGGTGAAAATGATCAACGCCGAGCTGCTGAAGGAAAAAATCATCGGTCCGTTCGCGCTCGGCATGCAATATCCGGAACACACCAAGCGCGCCGTCATCTGCGTCACCGAGACCACGCCGCGCGCCGAAATCGAACGCTTCGCCGCCGCCGTGCGGCGTATTCTGGAAAGACCCGTTTAAGGAGCTGTAGGATTTGAATCCGAAACTCACCGATCTCGAAGCGCCCGCCAAAAACGTAGGGAAAGCACGCGCCCACGTCAGCCAGAACGAAGGCCTGATCTTCGAACAATCCGCGCCCGGCAAGCGCGGCATGGAACTTCCGCCGCTCGACGTCCCTGCCGTTGATCCCGCCAAAGCTCTAGGCTCCGAATTCACGCGAGATGCGATCGAAGGCTTCCCCGAAGTCAGCGAAATCGAAGTGATCCGCCACTTCACGCGCCTTTCCACCTGGAATTACGCGATCGATCTCGGCATGTATCCGCTGGGCTCCTGCACCATGAAATACAATCCGCGCGTCAACGAATTCGTGGCCCGCCTTGACGGCCTCGCTTCCGAACATCCCGAGCAACCCGCGGAAGTCTCCCAAGGCTGCCTGCGCATCCTGCACGATCTGCAGAAGTGTCTGCTTTCGATCACCGGCATGGACGCGGCCACGCTGCAACCCGCGGCGGGCGCGCAAGGCGAGCTAACCGGCCTGCTGATGATTCGCGCGTACCTGGAAAGCCAGGGCAACCCGCGCCACAAAGTCCTGATCCCCGATTCCGCGCACGGCACCAATCCGGCGTCGGTAGTGATCGCCGGATACGAAGTGCAGAACATCAAATCCAATAGCCGCGGCCAGATTGACACCGATCACCTGCGCGAATTCGTCACCGGCGATGTCGCCGCGCTGATGCTCACCAATCCCAGCACCCTCGGCGTCTTCGAAGAACGCATCGCGGAAATTGCCGCCATTCTCCACGAACGCGGCGCGCTGCTCTACATGGACGGCGCCAATATGAACGCGCTCGCTGGCGTCACACGCCCCGGCGATTTCGGTGTGGACGTGATGCACCTGAACCTGCACAAGACTTTTTCCACGCCGCACGGTGGCGGGGGCCCCGGCGCCGGCCCTGTGCTAGCCAAGAAAATCCTCGAGCCGTTCCTGCCGATTCCGGTCGTCGTTCAGAAGCCGGACGGCACCTACACCCTCGACCACAATCGCCCGAAATCCGTGGGACGCGTCCGCGCCTTCGCCGGAAATTTTGGCGTGCTGCTGCGCGCGCTGGCTTACACGCTCGCTTACGGCCCGGGCATCCGTCAGGCCACCGAAGATGCCGTGCTCAACGCGAATTACATTCGCAAGAATCTCGAGCCCTATTTCGATCTCCCGTACAATCTGCCCTCCATGCACGAGGTCGTCTTCAGCGACGCGCGCCAAAAAGTGAGAGGCGTAAACACGATGGACATCGCCAAGCGCCTGATTGATTACGGCTTCCACCCGTACACCACCGCCTTTCCGCTGATCGTTCCGGGCGCCATGATGATCGAGCCCACCGAATCCGAATCGAAGCAGGAATGCGACTTGTTCATTGACGCGATGCGCTCCATCGCCGCCGAAGCCGACGCCACGCCCGATCTCGTGAAAACCGCCCCGCATGCGACACGCGTCGGCCGACTCGACGAAGTCGCCGCCGCGCGCAAACCAATTCTTCGCTGGAAATCCGCATAGCGAGGGCCATCGCCGAGAGTCACACAAAAGGGTGTCCGGCAGAGCCGCTCGCGCGTTCTGCCCGTTTGCTGGCATAATGTAAGTGACTATCAGAATGTTTGGGTTTTGCTCAAACACCATCAAGTAGCAGCTGAAAGAGGACCAACGTGACACCCGAACAAGCCGCATTCTTCGTCGAAACGCTTCTGCCGCAAGTCCAGAAGGAATATCTAACCACTCGCCGCGTTCTTAAAGCGATCCCCATCGCCAAGGAAAGCTATCGCCCGCACCCGGACTCGCGCAGCGCCTTCGAACTCGCCTGGCATATCGCTTCTTCCGATGTCTGGTTTCTCGACGGCTTCCTCACCGGCAAATTCGAGATGGAAGACGATGTGATGCCCGCGGATCTCGGCACCACCGAAGATATTCTGGCTCTCTACGAAGACGGCTTCGAAACAAAGTTGCCGGAAGTCAAAAAGCTTTCCCCGGATTTCTGGGCCACACCGCGGCCTTTCTTCGGAATTTACAATAATCCTACCGCGCTCTATCTCCAGTTCATGCTGCTCCACATGATTCACCATCGCGGCCAGCTCGTCGCCTATCTGCGGCCGATGGGCGCCAAAGTTCCCAATATTTATGGCGGCAGCTTCGACGAACCGATGACCGAGCCGGAATCGTAGAACGCCGCTCGCCTTGGTTCACTGCTTCTGCGAATCGTCTGGATTCGTGGTGATCGCGCCTGCGTCGGATATGGTTAGGTTGCGAGCGCTCGTCGTGTTAGGGCAATACGCATCGGTTTCTTCCCGCACAAAACCAACGCTGGCGTTCCAAAACATCCTGACCTTCACAGGACATGGTGTGACCGCTTGGCCCTGATCTCCCGAATCGTCGCGCTTTCCTTCCTGGTCGTATTGGTGCGCGGGCTCGACGTCGAGCATTGCATCCAGTGTCCCCTTCTTGCGTTCGATGGCCGCCGCGAACGGCTCGCTACGCGTCCTGCCACATTGTGCGTATGCGCCGAAATCCGAAGCGATGCGCACGGCGCTGAAGACAAATCGCCCGCTACCGGAATTGAATCCCGCCGCTAGCCAAACGATTTCGTGCGACATGCCTTGCCTGGCCGTCACTTGCCACAACGACACCTTGGGCAACGATTCCAGAGCCTGCACCTGGAAAGCAGGCGCAGCATCGTCCGCAAATTTATCAGCAGCATTGATCAAGGCCGGCACCACATATCCGCGGGTGTCGGGCTCCGCAGGCAGGTCAGTCGCCAAAACGGACAAACGCTCGTCAAGCAACGGCTGCGGCAGAATCTCGAATGCCGGGCTCCGACCTTGCGAGTCCACAACGACAGCGAAATAGCGTGGCGCGAATGAATTGTTGCCGCGCGATGCGAGCAGCACAGCCGTCTGCTGCGCGCCATCTGGAGCGTATCGCCCGAGAACCGTCACGGCACCCAGGCCTGGAACGTCTGGCGCCTTGCCGCGCAAACCATTGTAAGTGCTCCAGGCGGCAACAGCGTTCAACGTGGGCGGGTCGCCTTCCTTGACCGTGTAGGGTGCGTCGGCGCCGCTCGCCAGATAGAATCGGTGCGTGACAGGCGGCGTGTAGTCGCCAGTTTCACTCGACATGCACAGGAAGTCTGACTTCATGGCATCCCAAGCGCACGACAGCGCGGTGGTCGGAGCGGACCCGTTGTCGTAGACGCCGCACACGCCACCTCCCTCGGCGCTGATGCATTGCACGACGGACATCACCGCGGGATGCAGCGTCCGGAAGTCGAGGAGCAGGATTTTCTGCTCCGCCGCTTCCGTGCTGGCGCCGACCTCGCGGCGCCACCAGGACACTTGGAAAATTGGGACGTTGTAGTTTTTCAGCGCCAGGGAGATTGCCGGTCCGGAATCGTCGTCCTTATCGATCCCGGATTCGGGACCGGTATCGCCTTTGGTGCGCCTAAAAAATTCGAGATTAGGGCTGTCCTCGCGGTCGTGAGCGATCGTGAACCAGGACTCTTTTTGATTTCCTACTGCGCGCACGTAAAGAGAGACGTCTGATTCCTCGGGGTCGTTCTCGCCGAGGTCTTTTTCCGCCAGATAAATATCAACCTTCCGGTAGGGGAACTTGGCGGCCGCGATGGGTTCGACGGAAAGCGCGGGTTTGGATTTTTGCAGGCTCGCAATTTCTGCCGCTGGAGCGGCTACGAGATGAAACAATTTCTTGTCGAGCAAGACCGGATTACCGAAGTTCGAAGAGCAGGAGATTGCGCCAAAGGGTGTGGCACCTTCCTGCGCCGTGAGAGGAGGTGCGGCAGGGCAAATCACGATCGCCAGGGCAACCGCGGCTGCGAGAGGCAGCGCGGACCGCGGTGTCTTCATAACGCCTCAGAAAGGACAGTCGCTTCACACCCGACGATCAGCGCGAACCCGTCAGTTGGGGCGCCCATCGTGGCGCGGAAATGAGCCCGAACCCCGCAGCTGCCTACTTCTTGTCGATTTTAGCCTTTTCGATCGGCAGGCCGCGTATCGCCGCCGGAGCCACCCTCTGCGTCGACGTAAGATCCGCCGCCGCAATCGCCGCCGGAAACAGCGCCGTGCGGCCATCGGAACTTGCGGCCGCAGCCTCAGTGAGGCGCTCCGATGCGGGGGACGGCATGGGCACCAACGCTCCCTCCGCTTCCTTCAGGAACGTCAACCCCAACTCCCCACCGTGCCAGTCAATCGAAACCACATCGCCCAGCGACACCTGCTCGGTCGCCAGCAAACTCGCCAGCGGATACACCACGTGCCGCTCGATCGCGCGCTTCAAATGCCGCGCGCCGTATTTCATGTCCGTGCCTTCCTTCAGCAAAAATTCCCGCGCCGGCTGCGTCACTCGGAACAAGAACCGTCCCTTCGCCGTCTCCAGCACGCGCTGTTGCACCA
>JABCZJ010000029.1 GCA_013289715.1 Acidobacteriota bacterium
CACCCGTTCGCCACGCGCCCACACCCTGTATTGCTACAGAATGCTGCGCGTTCGACTTGCATGTGTTAAGCACGCCGCCAGCGTTCGCTCTGAGCCAGGATCAAACTCTCGTTTGAAATCTGGTGTTTCCACTCGTGTGCATGGTCGATTCGCATCGAAATGCCACGGATGGGAACGAACTGTTTAAATCGCTCGGTTATCTCAAATGTGGTACGTACACCGGTACACCCGGCGCACGAACCGTAACCAAACGGGTTCTGGCATGTATCATCCGATTGTCAAAGAGCAGGTCAATCCAGGCCAGCTGGAAGGACTACAGACGAACCCCGATACTACCGAACAGCATTAAAAGTGTCAAGCGTTAATCTGCTGTGAATAATTCGTTGCCTGTGGATTTCTTAGCCTGCTTACGGACTGCTGCGATGCGTAGTTATTCGTCAGCGAGTCGGTATTGTTCGCGGTTTACTTACGTAGTTAGAGCGCCTTTATTTTCAAGACGCTTAGCGGAGAGCTCACTGAGCTGGGGGAAAGATACGGGCTCGGTTAAAACGAGCTCGGAGGGGCGCGCGCCGCCTTCCTGCAACGCTTTGAAAGTCATTTCAACCGCGAGAATTGTGTTGGGCGGAATCACCACCGTTGCGGCGAGAGCTCCGCTGCCAACCTGCTTCTTGCCGGTGTTGGCAAGTCCATCGCAACCCATAAAGGGCAGGCTCAAAACTTTATCGCGCACCGCTGCGTGCGATTGTTCCATGAGCGCTTTTCTTGCGCCGAGGGCCATCGCGTCGTTCTGCGCGACCACCGCATCAATTGGCAATTTATAAGAAGTGGACAAGCGCAGCCAGGAACATACCGCATTGAATGCGCTTTCCTGAGTCCACTGGCCTTTCATCGCGATGAGCTTGATGTTGCGGGGCATCGTTTCCTGCATACCGATTCTGCGTTGCACGGCGGCTGCGGTATCCGACGGCCCCTGAATAAATAATGCGGCGCCACCTTGTGGAACCAGAGCCGCGAGCTGACGGCCCTGGATGCGCCCGACTTCCAAATGATCTGAGCTTACGCAAAATACGGGCGCGCGGCTGCTGCGGCGAAGATCGGAGAGATATTCAGCCTGGCGGTTGAGCACGACCCAGGTGATCTGGGCGGCTGCGGCGGCGCGGCCTACGTGAGGGAGAGCAGTGCCGCTAACGGGCTCGAAGATAATGGCGTCGGGATGCTTCGCGTTATCACCTTGAATCACGTTCAATAATTGCTGGCTTTGATTGATGGAGTCGTTGCCGGCATAGACGATGTCTACGTCAACGCCGAGACGCTGCGCAGTTACTTCCGCAGCACGGGCTTGTTCGAGTTGGTAATCATTATCATTGGTGATCAGCGATACCAGAAAACTGAGCCTTTTCATGGCCGGCACGCCCCAAGGGAGCAGGAAACTAAGTCAACGATACCGTGAACAGGGCGGGCGCAAAAACAAAGAATTAATCAAAGTGTTCATGTAGGAAATGTCGGCGAGCAGCCCGGGACGGTGAGCGGACGGGCGTCGCTCACGAACTGCCGATCAGAATTCCCACGGCGAAGACGAGGCCGCCTCCAACGATCACCTGTACGGCGGAGGAAATAATCGGCATATCCATATAACGATGGCGAACAAAGCTGATGATACCGAGCTCGATGACGACGACGGCAACCGCGGCGGTAAAGGCGATGTGAAAATCGGCGATCAGAAAAGGCAGCGTGTGCCCCAAGCCTCCGAGCGTGGTCATGGAGCCTGTGACGACTCCTCGGAGCAGCGGCTTGCCGCGGCCGGTGAGAGAACCGTCGTCAGAAAGCGCCTCGGCAAACGACATGGAGATTCCGGCGCCGAGCGAGGCGGCGAGGCCGACCAGAAAAGCTTCTCGGGTCTTGTGCGTAGCGAGCGCCGCCGCAAAAATGGGGGCCAGAGTCGAGACGGAACCATCCATCAGGCCCGCGAGGCCGGGTTGCACGATCTGCAACATGAAGAGGCGCTTCTTCGATGTGTCTTCTTCCTTGCGAGCACCCGATGCGGCTTGTTTTTCTTCGATGGATTCTGCGGCGGCGTAATGCTGGCGTTCGATTTCCGCCAGGTCGCCGAGCAGTTTGCGAGTGGAAGCATCGGAAATTTGTTGTAGAGCGCGCTCGTAAAAGCGTTCTGTTTCCAGTTCCATGATCTCGGCTTGCTTCCGCACCTTGTCGATACCGAGCGGGCGGACGAGCCACTCCGGGCGGCGTTCGACGAATCCCTTTACGTCCTGGCGGCGAATCAGCGGAATGTGATTGCCGAAGCGCTGTTGGTAGAGATCGATCAGGCTCTGGCGATGCCGGGACTCTTCGGCCTGCATGTCCTCGAACATTTTCGCGGTGGAGGCGTAGGTGTCGCGCAGACCGTCGGCGAAGTCGCTGTATACGCGGGCGTCCTCTTCTTCGAGCTGGATCGCGAGCGCGAGGATTTCCTTCTCGCTGAGATCTTTGAAGCGCTTCTTGGCCATGATAGCTGCTCCTCAAAACGTGAGTAGCAAGGAGATTATATCCAAAGAAGAAGGAAAATCTGTGACAGTGCGTGCGGCGGCTCGCGGCTTTCTATTGCCAGTACGAAGCGGGCCCAGGCCGACGGGCATACAAAAAACGCTTGTACGGAACGAGTTTCTTAGCGTGACTGATACACTGTAACCTGTGCGCCCGACGGGGAACGAGTACGCGGAGTCGGGCTTGCTGCTGCGTTGGAAAACATGCAGAGAGAAAAAATGAAAGTGTTATCCGTAAATGTCGCCCTGCCGCGGTTGGTGGCATGGAAGGGTCAGACGTTTAATACCGGCATTTTTAAGAAGCCGGTCCATGGTCCCGTGATGATGCGGGAGCTTGATTTGGATGGCGACCGGCAGGCGGATTTGTCCGTGCACGGAGGCCCTTACAAGGCGGTGTACGCGTATCCTTCGGAGCACTACCAGTTCTGGAAGAAGGTATTGCCGGAGGTCGATTTACCCTGGGGGCAGTTCGGCGAAAATCTGACGACGGAAGGACTAAATGAGGCCGATACGCACATTGGCGACGTCCTGCGGATCGGACAGGCTACCGTGCAAGTGACGCAGCCGCGCCTGCCATGTTTCAAACTGGCTGCCACATTTCAGCGGGATGATATTTTGAAGCGTTTTCTGCAGAGCGGGCGCTCCGGATTTTATCTTTCAGTGATCGAGGAAGGGCTGGTGGCAGCAGGCGACGCGATCGAGCGAATTCAGGAAGACGCGAACGGCATTGCAGTGAGCGACATCAACAAGCTTTTCAACCAAGGAACCGATCGTGCTTTGTTGCAGCGAGTGACGCAGTTGGAAGCGTTGCCGCTCGATTGGCGCGAACATTTTGCGGAGCAGCTGGCGACGCTGGAGCGCCATTCTTCGTAGCGACCACCAAACCATGCAGCGCAAATCGATCCTGCACCAGTCATTTGAGGTAGGCATATCGCTGAAGGGCGTGGGCGCCTTGTTCGAAATTGCCAGCGGCCTGCTGTTGTGGTTCGTAAAACCATCGCAGATGAACGAGATCGTGCGCAGGCTGGGCGAGAACCTGCTGGCAGACGCGCCGCATCACCCGTTTGCCGTGCATGTGCTGAATGCTTCACATCGGTTCGCGGATAACGGCACCGAGTTCGCGTCTATGTATTTGCTCGCGCACGGAGTGGTTAAGCTGGTGCTGGTGATTTGCCTTATGCTCAATAAGATCTGGGCCTACCCGCTGACGATCGCGGTTTTCACTGCGTTCATGGTCTACCAGGTGCATCGCTTCACGCACACACATTCCTGGGCGCTGATCTGGCTGACGGCATTTGACGCGGTGATCGTTTATCTCACGTGGCAGGAATATCAGGAGCAGAGGGCTGCGCGCACAAAAAAGAGCGCCACTCCATGATTGTGGCGGCTAGTCGAGCGGTTCCGCGTCAATACCGATGTTCTTCTCTCCGGCGGCTTTCTTTTCGTTGTACTTCTTTACCCACGCAGCGAAGCTCTTTCCAGCAGCCGTGTCGCGTCCGGTGAACGCCAGTGCGGCGATATCGCTATAGGAGATGGAGAGTTTTCCCGGCTGGTCCTTGGGCATCACGCGGATCAAGCAATCGCAGAGCGCGGGGCCTTTGATCTTGCGATCGAAGATGTAGCCTTCTACTTTCTGGCCGTTTTTCAGGGTGATGGTGAGGTCGCCGCGATAGTCGAAGGCCTTCTCGAGCGCCTCGTGAATTTCTGAAACCGACGCCAGCGCGGGAATCCACCCCTCCAGATTTTCGTGCACGATGCCGAGACGTTCTTCTCCGCCCGATTCAGGCGACATAGATGTGTGGGGATCTGACATGGCGATGGCGGGCGGCTATGCCTTCGGCGAAATCGCGATTTGCACGAGCTGGCCGGAATTGTTTCCGGAGTTTTTCGGGGTGCCGCCCATGGCATCGGGATCTTTGTATTTGTTGAAAATCGTGGCGCGCACTGTGCTGAGGAATCCGCCGAGCGAACCGAACATATCGTCCACGGCGCTGGCTTCATAGCCGCTGTGGACCATGCAGTTCGCGCACTTGGGATTGCCGCTTTCGGTGCCGTAACGGTCCCAATCCGTTTCGCGAACCAATTCCTCAAAAGTGTCGGCGTAGCCGTCTTGCAGCAAGTAGCAGGGCTTCTGCCAGCCGAAAATATTGTAGGTGGGCATGCCCCATGGCGTGCACTTGTAATTGCGCTTGCCCATGAGAAATTCCATGAACAGAGGGCTGAGGTTGAAGCGCCAGCGCTCGCTGCGGTTGCTCAAAATCTGGCGGAAAAGCTCGCGCGTCTTTTTCCGGCTGAGGAAATGTTCCTGGTCGGGAGCTTTGTCGTAGGTGTAGCCGGGTGAAAGCATCATGCCTTCGACGCCGAGGTCCATCATATCGTCGAAGAACTGGCGCACACTTTGCGCATCGGCGCCGTCGAAAAGCGTGGTGTTGGTGGTTACGCGGAAGCCGCGCTGCAGGGCGAGCTGGATCGCTTCGACGGCTTTGTCGTAGGTGCCTTCGCGGCAAACGGCGAAATCGTGTTCCGCGCGCTGGCCATCCATGTGAACGGAAAAAGACAAATATTTGCTGGGCGTGAAGAGGTGCAGCTTTTCTTTCAGGAGCAACGCGTTGGTGCAGAGGTAGATATATTTCTTGCGCGCCACCAGGCCGTCCACGATTTCGGCGATCTGGGGATGCATCAGAGGTTCGCCGCCGGGGATGCTGACCATGGGCGCGCCGCATTCTTCGACGGCGCGAAAACATTCCTCGGGGGTTAGCTGCTTCTTCAAAACGTGTGCGGGATATTGGATTTTGCCGCAGCCGGCGCAGGCCAGATTGCAGCGCAGAAGCGGTTCCAGCATCAGGACGAACGGGTAGTGCTTGCGTCCTTTCAGCCTTTGGCTGATGACGTAGGAAGCCGTCGTCCACATCTGTGAAACTGGAACTCCCATCTGATCCTTTTGCAGCTTGCCTGGCGCAGGCACCGCTCTGCTCTGCGCATATTACTTAGACTCTAATGGTACCGGATTCGATGCCTGCTGGGAACCCCTGGACTCATCGAGGGGTTATCGATAGGCAAGGGCTTCGCGGGCCGGTAACCCCGGGCGTCACGCGCAATGGCCCACTGGAACTGTGCGAGGCGTGATGATTCGACAATCCCTCAGACTCAACGTGCGCGCGGACTTGCGCCTTTTGCAGGTGGCCCTGCATCGAATATTCGTGTAGATTTTCTGAGCGTGACAACGCAAACAAAATTTGGAGTCGGCCTGGTGCAGATGGCCGTGAGTCACAATCCGCAGGAGAACCTCGCGCGGGCCACTGCAAAAATCGAAGAGGCGGGGCGCAACGGCGCGCAGGTGGTGTGCCTGCCGGAATTATTTCAATCGCAATATTTTTGTCAGCGGGAAGATACCGCCAATTTCGATTTGGCCGAAGCGGTTCCTGGCCCGACGACTGAAACGCTGGGTCGCGTGGCGCAGAAGGCGCGCGTCGTGGTGGTGGCGCCGCTATTTGAGCGGCGGGCGGCCGGCGTCTATCACAACACCGCGGCGATTATTGACGCGGACGGCAAGATCGCGGGAGTTTACCGGAAGATGCACATTCCCGACGATCCTGCGTATTACGAGAAATTTTATTTCACGCCGGGGGATTTGGGGTTTCGAGCATTTGAGACGCAAGCGGGGAAAATCGCCACGCTGATCTGCTGGGATCAGTGGTACCCGGAGGGAGCGCGCCTGGCGGCATTGAACGGTGCGTGCATTCTTTTTTATCCGACGGCGATCGGGTGGCATCCCAGCGAAAAGGAATCGAATGGAGCGGCGCAACGCGATTCCTGGCGGACGGTCCAACGCGGACACGCTATCGCCAACGGGATTTACGTGGCGGCGGTGAATCGCGTGGGCCATGAAATTCCCGCCACGGGCGGCGACGGCCTGGAATTCTGGGGCGGATCATTCTTGTGCGACCCGCAAGGAGTGGTGATCGCGGAGGCTTCCACCGATCGCGAGGACATTTTGTACGGCACGGTAGACCTGGCGCACCTGGAAGATGTGCGCCGCAATTGGCCGTTCCTGCGCGACCGCCGCATTGACGCTTATCACGGCATCGAGCAACGATTCCTCGACGACAAACCTTGAAACGGCCGATCCGTACAAACCTTATGAATAAACAAGCCACGCCTGCTGCCCTGGGTTTTTCCATGCCTGCCGAATGGGAACAGCACGAGGCCACATGGATCGGCTGGCCGCACAATCCCACGGATTGGCCGGACAAGCTCGAACCGATTCAATGGGTGTATGGCGAAATCGTGCGCAAGATTGCGCCGGGCGAAATCGTGCGAATCCTGGTGAATTCACTCGCACATGAAAAGCAAGTTCGCGGCGTTCTGAAAAGAACCGGCGTCGATTTGAAGCGCGTGCAGTTTTTTCGTTTCCCGACAAATCGCGGATGGACCCGCGACTTCGGGCCGCTTTTTGTGAGGCGTAGCAAGCCGCGGCGCGGAGTGGCTATCGCTCGATTCCGGTTCAACGCCTGGGCGCGGTATCCCGACTGGCAGAAAGACGATGCGATTCCGGGGCAGGTGGCGCAACGCTTGAAGTATCCTATTCTGCCGGTGCGCTACGACGGACGCGACGTGGTGCTGGAAGGCGGAAGCATTGACGTGAATGGTCGCGGCACCGTGCTCACGACCGAGGAATGTTTGCTGGATCAAAAACGGCAGGTGCGCAATCCGGGTTTCGGCCGGGCGGACACGGAAACGGCTCTGCGCGAAAGTCTCGGCGTACAAAATATTGTGTGGCTGGGCAAGGGCATCGCGGGCGACGATACGCACGGACACGTGGACGATCTTTGCCGGTTTGTGAACGCGCGCACGGTGGTGCTGGTGCGCGAGAAAAACTGGCGTGACGCGAACTACAGGCCGCTTGAGGATAACCGGGAACGTTTGCGCGGCGCGCGACTCGAGGATGGAAGCAGGCTCGAGGTAGTGGAACTGCCCATGCCCGCGCCGCTGCATTTCGAAGGCGTGCGGCTGCCCGCAAGCTACGCGAATTTTTATATCGCAAATTCGGCGGTGTTGGTTCCTACTTTCAATGACCCGAATGACCGCCTGGCACTCGGGCTTCTCGGTGAATTGTTTCCAGGGCGCGCGGTGGTTGGCATCCATGCGGTGGATCTGGTGTGGGGATTTGGCACGCTTCATTGTTTGACCCAGCAGCAGCCCTCGCGGTAATTTCTGTCGCATTTGCGATTCGGATGGCGTGATGAACGAGATGCGGTCCGTGCCGAAATGAAACGGCGCGGCGGCGCGGTGTGCAACACGCGCGGGGTGCGTATCTGGTGCTCATCAACGACAACACAATTTCCGCCTCTGACCTGCTCGCCCGGCATTGGAATGTTCATCAGAATCGCGGCGACATACGGCAATGCGTGCCGGGCGATTTTCGTTTTCCGGCGGCGGCGCAAGAGCGGGCGCTGACGCGATTCCTGACGCAAAGCCCTTTCTTTTTTCCACAGCCGACGCTGCGGGCCGGCGAGTATTGGGAGTACGCCTACGTGGTGACCTGCAATTCAAGCGTAAAGCGGGACGCGCTGCTCGCGGCCGGCTCGTTCGATGCACGCTTCCGCGTGGCGGAGGATTCGGATCTCGGGGCGCGATTGAGCCACAAGAGATTTTCCGTCCGCTACGTCCCCGAGGCGCAAGCCATCCACGCGCATCTTCCGTTTACGGTTGCGGACCTGATACGGCGCGCTACGGCTTATGGCGCGAATCAACTGGCGTTCCTGCGGAAACATCCCACGCTGCTTGCGGGAGGCGAGACTTTTTTCGGAATGCTGGACCATGAGGCCGCGGACGAATGGCGGGCGCTGCTAAACGAGAAAAAGCAAGAGATCGAATCGCTGGCGGCGACGCTTACACGAATTGATGCGGTGGATTTTGCGCTGTTTTTCACGATGAAGAAGGGCGATGGAACGGTGGCGGACGAGATCACCAGGTTGTTCCAGCGCGGGGTGCCGGACGTCTCCTGGTATTATCATTTTTCCGGATTGGTGCGCACCTGGGACGCTGCGTCCGTTCATCCATCCACGGAATCGGTGCGCGCGGCTAACGTGCGCGACGAAGCTTACATCTAACGGGCGCGCCTCCTCTCCGGAACAATCTTCAGCATCGAGCACTCTGAACCGATACATCGAGCTCCACCCCGCCTGCTTTGCAAACCGGAGCGCGATTCCACAGCGCCTCGGCCGTCTTGTAGTATTGTTTCTCTCGAAACAGAGTAGCCCTACCCCACATGACAAACGATCCCTCGAACTGGCGCAATTGGCCGCTGGCCGAACGCGAGCGGCAGTATTCGCCGAGCAGCTGTGTGGCTGCGATCGCGCCGTACCTCGAAGCCTACGCCGCGCGCAGCCGCGACGCGGAGCAACGATTTCGCTGCCAGAACAATTTGCTCTGGGGCGATGGACCGGATGAGACGTTTGATTATTTTCCAGCGGCGTCCGCTGATGCGCCCTTGCTGGTTTATTTTCATGGAGGTTATTGGCAGGAGCTATCGAAGAACGAATCGCTTTTTGCGGCACCGGATTGTGTGACGAATGGAATTGCGTTTGCGGCGATTGATTATACTTTGGCGCCGCGGGCCACGCTGGGACCGATTGTCGAGCAATGCCGGCAGGCGATTGCCTCGCTGCATCGGCAGGCTCCGGCGCTGGGATTCGATCCGCGCCGCATTTATGTTTCGGGCAATTCCGCCGGTGCGCATCTTGCCGCGATGCTCTTGATGGAAGGCTGGCAGGCTGCGCGTGGTATTCCTGACGACGCGGTTGCTGGCGTCGTGCTGCTCAGCGGGATTTACGATCTCGAGCCATTGACGGGCACTTATATTGACGCGGCACTGCATCTCACTGCCGAGGATGTCGCGACGCTGAGTCCGCTGCGCCTGAAGCGGGGGCGACCTCTGAAAACAATCGTCGCGTGGGGCGAAAACGAGACTGCGGAATTCAAACGGCAGAGCCGGGCATTCTCCAGGGCACTGGTCAGTTCTGGATTTCCGGTTTCCGCGTTTGAAGTTGCCGGAACGAATCACTTCGACATTGTGTTCGGGCTGGCTGATCGCGAGAGCGTTTTAGGTCAAGCCACCGTCGAACTAATCCACGGGACGAAGGACAAAGGCACGTAACCAGGCAAGGGCTACGCGGCGCGGGCGCGCGATTCATGCCGCGAATCTTAAGCTTTCATTTCCACAAGACATTTATCGGCGAACGTGTGGGCGTCCAAGAAGGAGTTGTACAGCGGAACCGGCGCGACGCGCAGGATGTCCGGCTCGCGCCAGTCGCAGATTATTCCCCGTTGGGCCAGGCGCTCGCAAATGCCGCGGCCGCCTTTCTTTAATTGCAAAGACAACTGGGCGCCGCGTTGTGAGGGATCACGTGGCGTCAAGATGGAAAAGTTTTCGCACTCCTCTTGAGCGAGAAGAAATTCGAGGTAGCTTGTCAGGGTTTCGCTCTTGGCGCGCAGGCGCGCGATTGTAGCTTCGTCGAAGATTTCCATCGAGGCGCGCAGCGCGGCCATGGACAGAATGGAGGGATTGCTCAGCTGCCAGCCTTCGGCGCCGGCGATGGGCTGAAAACGCGACGGCATCTGGAAGCGGCTGCTTTTATCGTGGCCCCACCAGCCCGCGAATCGCGGCAATTCCTGATTCCGCGCATGACGTTCGTGGACGAAGCATCCCGCGACGCAACCGGGCCCGCCATTGAGATATTTGTAGCTGCACCACACCGCGAAATCCACGCCCCAATCGTGAAGCTGCAGTTGCAGATTTCCGGCGGCGTGCGCCATGTCGAAACCGACGACGCAACCCTGGGCCTGCGCGGCTTCCGTGATACGTGAACAATCGAATGCCTGCCCTGTGTAGTAATTCACCCCGCCGAGCAGGACCAGCGCGATCTGTTGGCCTTTTTCCGCGATTAGCGTTTCGATGTCTTCGGTGCGAATCGCCGTGTCGCCGAAGCGTGGCGCAATCTCAAGCAGAGACGCCGCCGGGTCGTATCCGTGGAAGCTGATCTGCGATTGCACGGCGTACTGGTCGGACGGAAAAGCGCTCGATTCAATGACGATTTTGTTGCGCGACGGCGTGGGCCGATAGAAAGAAACCATCATCAAGTGCAGATTCACGGTGAGCGAGTTCATCACGACTACTTCGCTGGGCAACGCTCCCACGAGCCGCGCGGTCGGTGCCGTCAATAGTTCGTGATACGGCATCCAGGGATTTCTGGCGTGAAAGTGGCCTTCGACTCCTAAGCGTGCCCACTCCTGCAATTCCTGTTCGACACAGGCGCGCGCGGATTTTGGTTGCAGGCCCAGGGAATGGCCGCAGAGATAAACGCAGTCGGAACCCGCGGACGTCTTGGGAATGTGGAAACGATCGCGATAGGCCGCGAGCGGGTCCGCCGCTGTCATCGCCTGCGCGAAATCACGGCCGGCCTCGAACTTGACGGTGGGCACTTAGAGAGTCTCCAACGGCGTCAGGTCTCGATGAATCAAGTGGTCCGCCTTTTTCCAGTCGAGATTTTCGATGCGAGAGATGGGATCGCACAATTCCGCCAGGAGGCGATCCTGAATCTCTCCGCGGGAGAGCGCGACCGAGTACGGAACGCGATGAAACGTCACCATCGCATATTTGGGCACGAAATGGCGCGGATATTTGGCTTCCAGGGCGAGCTCGACTTTCTTTCGGAAAAGAAACCGGGGATCCGCGACGCGATCGCGCATTTCGATGAAGTTTTCCAGGGCCATGTCCGCGATGGAATCCGTGTTGGGCTTGCGGGCCTGTTCGAATTCCTGAAATAATTTCTTCCAGTCGGGGCCGTGACGATCGAGCAGTTCGAGAAATGCGGTGCAATCTTCGAACGCGCAATTCATGCCCTGGCCGAAGAAGGGCACGATGGCGTGGGCAGCATCGCCGAGCAGCAGCACCTTTCCATCCATTTGCCAGGGCGCGCATTTGACGGTGGCCATCGAGCCAACCGGATTCCCCGTGTAATTTTCCTGGAGCCGCGGCATCAGCGGAACCGCATCAGCAAATCGCTCCGCGAAAAACCGCTGAGCTCTTTCACCGGTATCGAGGCTGGCGAAACTTTCGCGGCCTTCGAACGACAGGAACAGAATGCAGGCGAAAGTGCCGTCAATATTCGGCAACGCGATCAACATGTAGGCGCCGCGCGGCCAGATATGCAAAGCGTTTGGTTCGAGAATATGCTTTCCGCCTGGGCCCGGGGCGATCGTCAATTCCTTATAACCGTAATCGAGAACTTCCTGTGAGAACTTCACACGGCCCAGTTTCTGCATATCCTGACGGATGGCGGAGGCGGAGCCGTCCGTGCCGATCACGACTTCGGAATCTACGTTGATTTCGCGGCCGGACTCTTCGTTGCGGAATCGCGCGGCGCCGGTGGTCCAATCCATTCCGATGCAGCGTTCGCAGAAATGAATTTTTACGCCCTCGGCTTCCGCGGCATTCATCAGTGCGACGTTCAAGTCCGCGCGCGAAATGGAATTGATGACCTCCGTGTCGTTTTGGCCGTAAGGCTGGAAGGTGAGTTCGCCCGCGAGCGAATGCATCATGCGGCCTTTCATCGGGATGATGATGCGGCTCATCTGGTCCCACAGGCCGGCTTCGCGCAGGGCGTGAATTCCGCGCGTGGATACGGCGAGGTTGATGGAGCGGCCGGCGCTGGCACGCGTCAAGCGCATATCCGGGCGGCGCTCGAAAATCTGCACCGGGAATCCGCGTTGCGCCAGAGAAATTGCAAGCAGAGGACCCGTGAGGCCGGCGCCAACGAGGGTTATTGTGTTGGGTCGATTCGGCATGTCGTCAAAAGGCGTGTGGCCCGCGGCAGGATCGCGGCTCAAGCGATCATCCTTCCAGATACGTTCGCGCTTCCCACAATTCCGGGAAGAATTTCTTCTCCAGCGTGAGCTTTAAGTAGGATGAGCCGGCGCTGCCGCCCGTACCCATGCGAATGCCAATCGTGCGCTCGACCATTTGGATGTGGCGCAGGCGCCAGCTCACCACCAGTTCGTCGAATTCGGTGAGGCGTTCGCAGACGTCAATCCAGTCGCGATGATGGCGTTCGTCGCGGTAGAGCGCGTGAATCGCTTTGGCGCGGGCTTGAAAGTTTTCTTCTTCGGTCGCGGCTGCGCTGGGCGGCTGCAAGGTGCCCAGAGCTTCCAGGGCCTTGAAAAATACGTCGCGCAGCGAATCTTCACGCAGGCGGCGGAACAGGATGGCGTGCGTTTCCGGCGTGAGCTCGTGATAACGCAGCATTTTTTCGTCTTTCAGGCCGCAAAGGAATTCCAGCTCGCGGAATTGCTCGGACTGAAAACCGCTCGCGGGGGCCAGCTTTTCGCGAAATGCGAGGAAGTGCGTGGGCAACATCGTTTCGAGGATGGTGAACTGCTCGACCAGCACGCGCATAATTTCGGTGCAGCGGCGCAGCAGGCGGGCGGCTTCGTACACGCCGTCGCGCGAGGTGGGATTCTCACAGGTGGCGCGCAGGTTCGCGACGACGGCATCGAGATCGTGCAGTAATTCCTTGAACCAGAGCTCGTAGGTCTGGTGAACAATGATGAAAAGCAATTCGTCGTGGTGCTCGGGAGAGGATTCCGGATGCTGGAGGCGCAATAGCTCCGGAACCTGGAGATAGGAGCTGTAAGTTAATTTCCTTCCGGATTGTGCGGCGTCCTTCTTGTTTGTCGGGTTGACGTTGTGCGCGTCGCCGCGAGCTGGACAGCCGAAGGAACTGTTTGTTTGCGCAACCTTACTTATGCCCGGCTCGCCCGCTTCCGGCGGCAGGCCGAGCCATGTCTGCGCATTCGCGCCGAGCAGCTTCGTTTTCGTCTCCGGCGACAATTGACTCTCGCGAATGAGAGAGCCTACGCGTTCTTCACCGAGTGGGAACGGATAGTCCGAGCCAAGCAGCACGCGGTCCGCGCCCATGATCTCCACCAAAAATTGCAGCGTGCACTGGTCGAAGACCGCGGAATCGACATAGAACCTGTCGAGATAGTGGTTCGGAGGAAATTGTGCGGCGCCGCGGCAGAGTTCCTGCTGTTCCCACGCATTCTGCAAGCGGCCGAGAAGAAATGCGAAACTTCCGCCGCCGTGCGCGAAGCAAATGCGCAAACTCTCGGGCAAGCGGTCGAGCGCGCCGCTGACGATCAGCGCCACGAGCGACAGCTGCGTTTCTGCCGGCATGCCCACGGTCCACGACATCATGTATTTCGGCATGCGCTGCACAGCCATCATGTCCCAGGGATGAACGAACACGGCGGCGCCTTCGTCCGCGCAATGGTGTAGGAACGTGACGATCCCCGGGTCGTCAAGATTCTTATCGCCGATGTGATTGCCGATCTGCACGCCGAGATGCCCGGCGCGCATGCAACGAGTGAGTTCGGCGCAGGAAGCATCAATGTCCTGCAGTGGCACCTGGCAGAGCGCGCGCAATCGTCCCTTGCCGCGAGCACAGAGTTCCAGCGCCGCGTTGTTAAAAATGCGAGAGCAATCCAGCGCCTGCTGCGGTTCGCGGTTGTAGGCAAAAAGCACGGGCGTGGCGGAAACGATCTGATGAGTGATGCCGTCGCGATCCATTTCTTCCAGGCGCACGTTCGCATCCCAGCACGCGGAAGTGACATGACGGAACACGCGATCGCCGATCATGATCACGGCTTTACCAGGCTCGGTGTGTTTGATCGACGGCCAATCAGGCGTGCCGAATCGCGCCGCGAGATCCGGCCACGTTTCCGGGAAGAAATGTGTGTGAATGTCGGTGACTGGCATTTTGTTTCCGCTGCGCAAAATACGCGCTACTTCTTTACCGGCTTTCCCGGGTGGACTTCGCCGCAGTTGGGGCACACCCGCAACTTTTCGTTCTGATAAAACTTTTCGAACAGTGGCGGCAAGTCCGTGACGATGCTTTTCAAGAGCACTTCGGCGCGATAAATCAGATGGTGGCATTTGCCGCAGTACCATTCGAAGCCGTCTTTGACGCCTTCGGGTCGAGGAATTTCGACGACCAGGCCGATTGTTCCGGGCGCAAGACGCTGCGGGGAATGCCGCGCGTGTTTCGGGAGCAGGAAAATTTCTCCCTCCTGGATGGGAATCTCGATGGGCGGCTCGCCGGGCTGTTCCATCACGCGAATAAAAATGTCGCCCTTTAGCTGATAGAAAAATTCCTCAGTGGGATCGTCGTGATAGTCCACGCGCTGGTTCGGCCCGCCGACCACCGTGACGATAATGTCGCCGTCATCCCAAACCTGGGCATTGCCCACGGGCGGCTTTAATTTGTCGCGATTGGCGTCAATCCAGCCCTGAAAATTGAAAGCTTTCATGGTTTTGATGGACGGCATTATTTTTTTCCCTCCGATTCGGCGATTGGCTTGTAGGCGATCGCTTTCATCTCGATGAGGAGATGCGGGTGCGGTAATTGATGGACGGCGACAGTGGTGCGCGCCGGACCGTTCTCGTTGAAGTATTCGTTGTAGACTTCATTGTAGCCGGCAAAGTCATTCATGTTCACCAGGTAGCTGGAAATTTCGACAACGTCGCTTAATTTTGCGCCGACGCTGGCGAGAATATCGCTGATATTGTGGATCACGGCGCGCGTTTGCGCGCGAATATCGAGTTGCGTCGCGCCCAGGGCATCGGCCTCCGCTCCCGCAATCGTATTATCCGCGCGGCGAGAACTGGTGCCCGAAACAAAAAGATAATCGCCGGCGCGTTTGACGTGCGGGAATTTGCCGCGCGGCTGCGCTTTCCCGGGAACGACCTTGCTCTCGATTACCATCAATCACTCAACTTAACGCAGATATTGTTCAGTTCGGAATAAAAGTTCAGAGAATGTACCCCGCCCTCGCGGCCGATGCCGGAAAGACCCATTCCGCCAAAGGGCGTGCGCAGGTCGCGCAGAAACCAGCAATTCACCCAGGTGATTCCGACGCGCAGTTTTTCCGCGACGCGATGGCCGCGCTTCAGATTTGTGGTCCAGACCGAACCTGCCAGGCCGTACTGCGTGTCGTTGGCCTTGGCGATGGCTTCTTCTTCGGTGTCGAACGGTGCGATATGGCATACGGGACCGAAGATTTCTTCCTTCACGCAGCGCGCGGATTCCGGCAGCCCGGTGAAAATTGTGGGCTCGACGTAAAATCCTCGGTCGCGACCGTCGTTGAATTTTGGAATGCCGCCGCCGGTGACGATCGTCGCACCCTCTTCGCGCGCCAGCTGGTAGTACGAGAGAACTTTGTCGCGATGCCCTTGGGAAATCAGCGGGCCGGTGGTCGTGGCCTGATCCATTGGCCATCCGACGCGCAAAGATTCGGCCTTTTGCTTAAGCGCGGTCACGAAGCGATCCATGAGCTTGCGCTCGACGTACAGGCGTTCAGCGCAGAGACAGACCTGGCCGGTATTGAGGAAGACGGCATCGGCGACGCCATTCAGCGTTTGGTCAAAATCGCAGTCGGCAAAAACGATTGCCGCGTTTTTGCCGCCCAGTTCAAAGGAGACCGGCTTCACGGTAGGAGCCACCGCGTGCATGATCGCCGCTCCGGTGCGGGATTCGCCGGTGAAAGTAATCGCGTCCACTCCCGGGTGCGCGGCGAGAAATTCTCCGGCTGAGTTGGGGCCGAAGCCGTGAACCACATTGAAGACGCCGGCGGGCACTCCGGCGGCTTGCATCACTTCCGCCAGCAACGTGGCCGTGGCGGGAGTTTCTTCGGAAGGTTTGACGATCACACAATTGCCGCACGCCAGCGCGGGAGCCACTTTCCAGGTGAGCAGCAGGAGCGGCAGATTCCATGGCGTGATGATTCCGACGACGCCGAGCGGCTTGCGGACCGCGTAGTTTAATGCGATGACGCCGTCGGCAGTTTCGGTGCGAAATGATTCCAGGCCGGCGGTCTTGATCACGTCGGCGAAAGCGCGGAAATTCGCAGCGCCTCGCGGTACGTCAATGCGCGACGCGAGCGCAACGGGTTTCCCGGTGTCCGCGACTTCGGCGTGCAGAAAATCCTGAAAGCGAGCTTCGATTCCGTCGGCAATTTTGTGCAGCAGCGCGGCGCGAGCCGGAACCGCCATGCGGCCCCATTCTCCGCGCAGGGCATTGCGGGCGGCGGCTACGGCTTCGTCCATCTGTTCGCGACTGGCTTCGGATACCTCCGCGATCAAGGAACCATCGGCGGGATTCACGTCGGCGAACTCGCGCGCGCCGCGCACAAAATGTCCGTTGATGTAATTTTGCAGGAGATTCACGGAACCATCTGCGCTTCGGCCGCGACGTGTGGCAACGGCTGGAGCGCACTTAGCACGATACCAAAATCACGAGCCCTTGGAACGCGGAAAAGCTTCTAGAACGCCCTGGGCGCGACGGCGGCGCCAAGTTGTGAAACTCCCTACTGAGTTCCTTGTGGACCCGGCGGTTGGGGCGGCGAATCCTGATGCAGCACCTGGCTGGGCGTGGGAATTTGCGTCGAATCCCAGCCGCCGCCCAGGGCCTCGACGAGTTGGACGCTGGCAGTCATTTGCTGAATCCGCAGATTCACGTCCGTTTGTTTGTTGCTGAGGAGCGTGGTCTGCGCGGTGATGACGTTGAGGTACGGATCGATTCCCAATTTGTAGCGGTCCGTCGCGATCTTCAAATTGCGTTCCGCGGAAGTCACGGCAGTATCCTGCTGCTGAATTTCGACAGAAAGAATTCGCAGCGCGGCGAGATTGTCTTCCACTTGCTGAAAAGCGGTCAGGACCGTCTCGCGATAATTCGCGACGGTCTCGTCATATTGCGCGCGAAATTGCAGGACGGTGGCGTGGCGCAACCCACCGTCGTAAATGGTTTCGGACATGCCGGGCCCCGCCGAGAAAAACCGGCTCGGCCACGTAAACCATGAAGTGAACGACTTTGATTCAAGGCCGACGGATGCGCTGAGAGTGAGCGTGGGATAGTAGGCCGCGTATTGTACGCCAATCAGCGCGTTGGCTTGTTCCATGAGCCGTTCGTTCGCGGCGATATCGGGGCGCCGTTCGAGCAACTGCGACGGCACACCAAAGGGAATTGCTGGGGGATTTGATTTCAGTGGTTCAGCCGGAATCGTAAACGCGGACGGCGGCTGCCCAACCAGCATCGCGATGGCATGTTCGAACTGCGAACGCAGAATACCGAGGTTGGTATCCGCCGCTTGCGTGGTTTCGAGTTGCGTTTCGGCTTGCGCGACCGCTTCGTCGGAGTCAATGCCCGTCTCGTAGAGAACCTTGGTGAGATCAAGCGACTCCTGATAAGCGATCACGGTGGAGTCGAGCAATTGCTTCAGATCGTCCTGCCCGCGAAGCGAGTAGTAATCCACGGCAACTTCGGCCTGGGCCGTCAAACGCGCGTTTTCGAGATCCGCCGCGCTGGCTTGCGCCGAAGCGGTGTTCGCGCGAACCTGATTGCGCACGCGGCCCCAGAGATCGGGAACCCAGGTGGCGTCGAATGGCAGACTGTAAAAGAGCGAAGTCCCGGGTGTCGTGGCCAGGGAGGCCGCGGCGCCTTCACGAGATCCCGTAATCGAAGGGCCCACGGAGACCGTCGGGTAATATTGCGCCCGGGCTTCCTTCACGAGAGCGCGCGCGGCCATGTAGCTAGCCATGGCTGATTGAATGTTCTGGTTGGAAATATTCACCTGCTCTTCCAGCGCATTCAGTTGCGGATCGTTGAATATCGTCCACCAATTTCCGTGCAGGACGTTGTCTTGCGGTTGAGCCACTTTCCAGCCGTCGGTCTTGCTGAAGTCGGCGGGCGTGAGTTCCTTGTAGGCTGCGGGAGCCTGCGCGGTGGGCCGCTGATATTTTGGGCCGACCGTGCAACCGCCAAACATAAGCGCGGCAACGAAGATGGAGACGATTAGAGCTTGTGAATTTGCGTGAGTTCTTTCCATGGTCGAAGTCTTATGATTCCATTGTGCTACCGATTTGCGTGCCGTTCGAAATAATTGCGAAACATTTTTCATTAGTCCGCCGGCTCCTCTGCCGCAGGACCTAGCAGGAGATGGTGTTTGCGATCCCAGCGAACCCGCATGCGATCGAGATATAGATAGACAACAGGCGTGGTGTATAGAGTCAGCATCTGGCTGACGATCAAGCCGCCGATAATGGTGATGCCCAGCGGACGGCGCAATTCCGAGCCGGTTCCCGTGCCGAGGGCCAGCGGCAGCGCGCCAAATAATGCGGCCATGGTGGTCATTAATATGGGCCGAAAGCGCAGCAGGCAGGCCTGGTAGATGGCTTCCTGCGACGTCTTGTTCTCCTGGCGTTCGGCCGCCAAGGCGAAGTCAATCATCATAATGGCGTTTTTCTTCACGATGCCGATGAGCAGGATGACGCCGATGAGCGCGATGACGTTGAGGTCCATGTGAAATAGCAAAAGCGCCAGGACCGCGCCCACGCCCGCGGAAGGTAGCGTGGAGATAATCGTAATCGGATGGATGTAACTTTCGTAAAGAATCCCCAGCACGATGTAAACCGCCAGCAGCGCGGTGATGATCAGAAACGGTTGGGTCGAGAGCGACGACTGAAAAGCCTGCAGCGTCCCGGAGAACATTCCGTGGAGCGTGGATGGCACGCCCATTTTCTGCTGCATCTGATTGATCGCGTTAGCGGCGTCGCTCAGCGCCACGCCCGGGGCGAGATTGAAAGATACCGTAACAGACGGAAACTGGCCCTGGTGATTGACTGCGAGCGGAGCTATCGTCGGAGCGTAGTGCGTAACGGCGCTGAGTGGGACTTCCTTACCCATAGACGGGCGGATATAGATGTCATTCAGCGACGCCGGGTCCTGCCAGAATTGCGGCGCGACCTCCATCACCACGTGATACTGATTCAGGGGCGTGTACATGGTGGAAACTTGCGCCTGCCCGAACGCTTCGTACAAAGTGTTGTCGATCATTTGCGGCGTGATGCCCAAGCGCGACGCGGTATCGCGATCGTAAACCAGCGAAGCCTGCAAGCCGCTGTTCTGCTGGTCGGTGTTGACGTCCGTGAGAATGCGCAGCGTGCGCATTTCGGTGAGCAGACGCGGGCCCCAAGTCACCAGATCGTCAATGTTGTCGCTTTGCAGTGTGTACTGATATTGCGCGTTGCTCTGGCGGCCACCGATGCGCAAATCCTGCCCCGCCTGCAGGAAAACCGTCGCACCGGGCAAGGAAATCAGCTTGGGGCGGAGGCGATCGATCACCTGGCTGGAACTGATTTTGCGTTCGTTGAGAGGCTTCAGGGCGAGGTACACAAATCCCGTGTTCACGGCGCCGGTGCCGCCCGTGAATGCGCCGACATTCTGCACGGCAGGGTCGGTCTTGATGATGTCCACGAAGCGCAGCGTCAAGTTCTGCATGGCCTGAAAAGAAATATCCTGAGCGCCCTGGATGCCGCCGAAAACGGTGCCATTGTCCTGCTGCGGGAAGAATCCTTTGGGCACGATCCAGAACAGGAAGATGTTCAGACCGATGGTCACAAACAAAACGAAGAGGGTGATGGCCGAGTGCTGCAGCACCCATTTCAGGGTGCGTTCGTAGAAACCCAGCACGCTGTTAAATATCTTTTCGCTGGCTTGAAAGAGTCGACCGTGTTTTTCCTCGTGGGGATTCCTTAGAAGCCGGGAACACATCATAGGCGTAGTGGTCAAAGAAATTGCGAGCGAAACAAGAATCGCGACGGACAAGGTCACGGCAAATTCGCGGAACAGGCGCCCGACAATTCCGCCCATAAGCAGAATGGGAATGAAGACCGCAACCAGGGAAATACTGATGGAGAGCACCGTGAATCCGATTTCCTGCGCTCCCTTCAATGCGGATTCCATGGGGCTCATGCCCTGCTCGAGATAACGCGAAATGTTTTCGATCACCACGATGGCGTCGTCCACCACAAAGCCGGTGGCGATGGTCAGCGCCATCAACGACAAGTTGTCAATGCTGTACCGG
Source organism: Acidobacteriota bacterium (assembly GCA_013289715.1). GTDB lineage: Bacteria > Acidobacteriota > Terriglobia > Acidiferrales > UBA7541 > Palsa-295. The sequence continues at coordinate 20,520 of JABCZJ010000029.1, forward strand.
CACAGGTACATGACGCCAAACGTGCCGATCAGCGAAACGGGAACCGCGACACTGGGAATCAGAGTAGCGCGAACATTGCGCAGAAAGAGAAAGACAACCAGAATCACCAGTGCAATGGAGATGGCCAGAGTCCGTTCGACATCAGCCACGGAAGCACGGATCGTGGTGGTGCGGTCCAGCACAATGGTGAAATCAATTGCCGCGGGGACCGAAGCCTCCAACGCGGGAATGGCGTCGCGAATGCGGTCTACCGTGTCAATGATATTGGCACCCGGCTGCCGGAAAACGATCAGCAGCACGCAGGGTTTACCGTTCAAAAAACCGGTTGCGCGTATGTTCTCCACCTCGTCGCGCACATCGGCGACGTCGGAGAGCTTAACGGCCGCGCCTTTGTGGTAGCCGATGACCAGATCCTTGTAATAAGCGGCTTTGAGCAGCTGATCGTTCGCGACGATATCCGCGGTAGTTTGCCCGTCGGTGATCTGCCCTTTGGCGACGTTTGCATTTTGCGTGCTCAGCATGGAATTGACGTCTTGCAGTCCGAGGCCGTAGCTGTTCAGTTGCGTGGGATTCAGTTCCACGCGCACGGCGGGAAGCGAGCTTCCACCTACGCTCACTTGTCCGACGCCCTGAATCTGCGAGAGCCTTTGCTGCACGATGGTGGACGCTGCGTCATACATCGGTCCGCGGTCGTAAACCTTAGAAGTCAAACCCAGGATCATGATCGGCGCGTCGGCGGGGTTGACTTTGCGGTACGTCGGATTGCTAGGGAGGTTCACCGGCAAATAACTGCGCGCGGCGTTGATGGAAGCTTCCACGTCGCGCGCGGCGCCGTCAATGTTGCGGTTCAAATCGAATTGCAGAGTGATGCTGGTGGTGCCGAGAAAACTGGACGACGTCATTTCCGTGACGCCGGCAATTCGGCCAAACTGCCGTTCCAGAGGCGTGGCTACGGACGACGCCATGATTTCGGGGCTGGCTCCCGGCAAGGTGGCAGCGATAGAAATTGTGGGGAAATCAATCTGCGGAAGAGCAGAAACCGGCAGCACCTGGAAAGCCACCGCGCCGGCGAGCGCAATAGCGATCGTCAGAAGAGTGGTGGCTACGGGGCGATGAATGAATGGCGAGGAGATGCTCATGGCTAATCCGCTGGGACCGACTCCGTGCTTCCGTGGCCGGCGCGCGAGGCCGCAACTTTCTTGGCCAGATCATCGAAGAAGATGTAAATCACCGGCGTGGTGTAGAGCGTAAGGACCTGGCTCAGCAAAAGGCCGCCGACCATCGCGATACCCAGCGGTCGCCGAAGTTCTGAGCCGATGCCGGTGCCCAGAGCGAGTGGCAGACCACCGAGGAGCGCGGCCATGGTCGTCATCATGATGGGCCGAAAACGCAGCAGGCAAGCCTCGTAGATGGCATCCTCGGAACTCATGCCGTGCTTTCGTTCCGCTTCCAGAGCGAAGTCAATCATCATGATGCCGTTCTTTTTCACAATGCCGATCAGCAGAATAATTCCTATCAGCGCGACGACGCTGAGTTCCTGGCCGCAGATCAGCAACGCCAGGATCGCGCCCACACCCGCCGAAGGCAGCGTGGAAAGAATCGTGACGGGATGAATGTAACTTTCGTAGAGCACGCCCAGCACGATGTAAACGGTGACGAGCGCCGCGAGAATCAAAAGCGGCTCGTTGCTCAGCGAAGCCTGGAACGAAGCTGCGGTGCCTTGAAAGGCGGCCTGCACGCTGAGCGGCATGCCGATATCCTGTTGCACCTTGTCAATTGCCTTCGTGGCTTCACCGAGCGATGCGTCCGGAGCGAGATTGAATGAGATGGTGACGACTGGAAACTGTCCCTGATGATTTACCGATAATGGCGCGGTTCGGGATTCGAAATGAGTGAAGGCGCTGAGCGGTACCGCGGCTCCATTCGGCGAGGAGACCGCCGTGGGATTGGCGGAGCCGGAACTCGGCCCAGACTTGGTGGCCGCGGGACTTGGAGTCGAATTGGCATTGCCGGATGCGGTGGTGGAAGTGACGACGGTGCTGGCAGGAGTCGAACCGGTGGTCAATGAATTGGAAGCCAGCGCCGATCGAACGTAGATGTCGTTCAACTTTGTGGGATTTTTCTGGAAGTCCGGCATCGTTTCCAGAATGACGTGATATTGATTCAGCTGCGTGTAAAGCGTGGTCACCTGCCGCTGGCCAAATCCGTCGTAGAGCGTTTGATCGATTGCCGAGGGCGTGATGCCCATGCGCGAAGCGGTCACGCGATCGATCACGAGCGCGGCGGCAAGTCCGCCGGTCTGTTGGTCCGTCGCCACGTCGCGCAGTTCCGGAATTTGTTTCAGTTTGGCGACGAGCTTGGCGGTCCAGTCGTTCAGCTCGTTCAAATCAGGATCTTCCAGCGTGTATTGATACTGCGTGCGGCTGACGCGATCTTCCACCGTCAAATCCTGCACCGGCTGCATATACAAAGTGATGCCGTCCACCTTTTCCAGTTCCGGCTGCAGCCTGCGAATCACGTCCGAGGCATTGATGTGCCGCTCCTCAAGCGGCTTCAGGTTGATCAGAATGCGTCCGCTATTGAGCGTGGTATTGGTACCGTCAATTCCGATGAAGGACGAAAGGCTGTCCACGGCAGGGTCCTTCAGGATGATTGCGCTGAGCTGCTGCTGCTTCTGGGCCATCAAGGGAAATGAAATGGATTCGGTAGCTTCGGAGATGCCTTGGATGATTCCGGTATCCTGCACCGGAAAGAAGCCCTTGGGCACGAAGACGTAAAGAACGATGGTGAGAACCAGTGTGGCAACGGCCACCACGAGAGTAGCAACCTGATGTTTCAAGACCCATCTCAGGGTGCGGCCGTAAAAATCAATGACGCTCTGAAACCCGCGCTCCGAAAGCTTGTAGAAACGACCGTTCTGAGCTTCGGGATCATGTTTCAACAGGCGAGAGCACATCATGGGCGTCAGCGTGAGGGAGACTACGGCGGAAACAAGAATCGTGACGCTAAGCGTGATGGCAAATTCGCGAAAGAGGCGCCCGACGATGTCCCCCATGAAAAGCAGCGGAATCAATACGGCGATCAGGGAAATCGTCAGCGACACGATCGTGAATCCGATTTGTTCCGAACCCAGCAGGGACGCGCGCAGCGGATCATCGCCCTCTTCGATGTAGCGCACGATGTTTTCGATCATGACGATGGCGTCGTCCACCACGAAGCCGGTGGAAATCGTCAGCGCCATAAGCGTGAGGTTGTTCAGGCTGTAGCCCGCCAGGTACATCACGCCAAACGTGCCAACCAGCGAAAGCGGAACCGCGACGCTGGGAATGATGGTGGCGCGCACGTTGCGCAGAAATAGAAAGATGACCATAACCACCAGCGCCACGGTGAGCAACAATTCAAATTCCACGTCCTGCACCGAGGCGCGAATGGTTACGGTTCGGTCCGTCAGCACGGTCACGTGCACGGCGGCGGGCAAATTGCTCTGCAACAACGGCAACAGAGCCTTGACGCGATCCACCACCTGAATAATGTTGGCGCCGGGTTGCCGCTGGATGTTGACGATCACCGCGGGCGTCTCGTTCATCCACGCCGCTTGGCGCACATTCTCCACGTCGTCCACCACGCGCGCGACGTCTGAGAGGCGCACCGGCGAACCGTTGTGGTATGCGACCACCACGTTCGCGAATTCCTGGCTGGTCAGTAGCTGGTCGTTCGCGTTGATTTGATAGTCCTGATGTGGACCGTCGAAATTTCCCAGCGCGGAATTCAAGCTGGTGGATTGCAGCGCAGTGCGCACGTCTTCCAGGTTGATGCCGTAAGAAGAAAGCGCCGTGGGATTCACTTGTACGCGTACCGCGGGTTTCTGGCCTCCGCTGATGCTCACCAAACCCACGCCCGGCAGCTGCGCGATTTTTTGCGCGAGACGCGTGTCCGCGAGGTCTTCCACCTGCGAGAGCGGAATCGTTTTGGACGTCAGCGCCAGCGTCAGAATCGGCGTGTCCGCAGGATTGGTTTTGCTGTAAATCGGCGGCGTGGGTAAATCCGCGGGCAGGTAGGTCTGTGCGGCATTGATGGCCGCCTGCACTTCCTGCTCGGCGACGTCAATATTGAGCTCCAGCGAAAACTGCAGGACGATCACGGAGCTCCCGTCGGAGCTGGTGGACGTCATCTGGCTGAGGCCGGGGACTTGGCCGAACTGCCTTTCGAGCGGCGCGGTGACCGCCGAAGCCACTACGTCAGGATTCGCGCCCGGGTAGAACGTCACCACCTGAATCGTGGGGTAATCCACTTCAGGCAGCGCCGAGACGGGCAGCTGCGTGAACCCGACGAATCCAGCGAGAAGAATCGCGGCCATCAAAAGTGAAGTCGCGACCGGCCGGATGATAAATGGACGAGACGGGTTCACGGACGATTTCCCCCGCTGCCCGATGCCTGCCCGCCTGAGCCATTGCTGCCTGGGCTCGCGCTGGTTCCGTTGCCGGAGGAGGCATTCGCGGAACCGTTGCCCTCGCCTGCGGGATTTTGCACTGACACTTTCACGCCGTCCTGGAGTTTGTCGAATCCGGTTATCGCAACCACATCGCCGGACTTCACGCCTTGCACGGCAGCGTTACCGCCGTCGGTGGTGCCGATCGTGACGGATTGAATCGCCGCAGTCTGGTTGGACTTAACCAAATACACGAACGCGCCTTGCGCATTTCGTTGAATCGCGGCAGCGGGAACCAGCGTGGCGTTTTGTTGCGTATCCACCAGCAGCCGCGCGTTCACAAATTGATTCGGGAACAGGGAGACATCGGAGTTCTCAAAGATGGCTTTCAGTTTTACCGTGCCGGTGGTGGTGTCAATTTGATTGTCCAATGTCAACAGCTTGCCCGAAGTCAGCTTGATTTGCTGGTTGCGATCGAATGCATCCACCGACATCTTATTTCCCTGGCGCAGTTGCTTTTGAATCTGCGGCAGATAATCCTCGGCCACGCTGAAAATTACAGTGATCGGCTGCAACTGCGTGATCACCACCAGAGGCGTGCCGCTGGCCGCTGTGACAATATTCCCGGGATCAACCAGGCGCAGGCCGACGCGCCCATTAATGGGAGCTTTAATCGTGGCGTAGTCGAGATTCGTGGTGGCGCTGGCAACCGTGCCCTGGTCGTTCTTCACCGAACCTTCGTACTGCTTCACGATCTGGATCTGATCGTCGAGTTGCTGCTTGGCGATTGCATTGCGATTGAAGGCCAGCTGGTACCGGTCCAAGTCAATACGCGCTTCATTGAGCAGAGCCTCGTCGTGCGCCAGCGTTCCTTCGGCCTGGGTCAACGCCGCTTGATAAGGGCGCGGATCGATCTGCACCAGCAGGTCGCCCTTGTGAACCATTTGACCTTCCACGTAATTGACGCTGACGATCTGCCCATCCACGCGAGTGGTGATGGTGGCGGTATAAACGGAGGTGACGGTTCCGAGCGCATTGATGTAAATGCCGATGGGCCCCGTGGTAGCGGTCGCGGTGGTAATCGGAACGCTGCGATTGGCGAGCGCCGCTTTGGTTTTTGCGGCGGCCTCGGCTGCTTGCTGCTTACGGTAATAAACCAGCCCGCCGATTCCCAGGATCACGATCACGACGATCCAGATCCATTTATAACTGCCGCTATTTCCGGCGTCTTCATGCGCGTCCTCCCGCCGTTTCGCAGCGGAACCCGTGGACGGTGCGGCAGTCGTGGTTGTCGTGTCGCTATGAGTGCTTCCGATCTTCGGACTATTATCTGGCACTTTGCTCCCTCATTCGATGATTCAACCTTCAGCGCGCGGGACGTCTGTGTATTACTTTATGCTGACGACATCGGCCAAAAGAATATCAGTTGTTATCTAGCGGTTAAGCCAGCGACGCGTAGATAGCCTCCGCAGACGACCACCTAGGGGTAGATTCAATACGCATTATATTCCGACGAGAGCGGGGTGCGTTTGGTTTCAACGCGTTTCGCAAAGAGTGCAACAGCTGCTATTTCCGGGCGACTCTTGCGGTTCGTGAATTCTTTGGCAAATCAGGGACTTAAGATGTTTTGTTCCTAGCGATTAGCCAGATCCGAGTATTCGGTCAATCGTTGCGCAGCCGCGAAGGCGCAAGCCACTGGGCAGCGCCGCCCGCCAGGGCTGACTGGGTGCCGTAACGGGCATTCAAAATGGGCACGCGATGCGCCCCCGGATTGATCGCCCAGGTCGCGAGCGTTCGCCTCATGCGGGTCCGATAAGACGTCATTACTCGACCGATGCCGCCTCCCACGATGATCACTTCCGGTTCCAGCAGGTCAATTATGTTGCCGAGCCAGATGGCCAGATGGTCGGCGGCTTCTTGCAGAATTTGCATGGCTAGCTGATCGCCACTTCGTGCGGCTTTGTTTACGGTCTCCGCCGTGACATTCGAGATATTTCCGCCGGCCAGTTTCAGGATTTGCGAAGTACTGTGACGCATCTGGCGCAGTAGCCTGCGCGCGCGCGTGGAAATCGCGGTGCCTGAGGCGTACGCCTCCACGCATCCGCGCTTGCCGCAGCCACACAGTGGACCGCTCAAGTTGATGGTCATGTGGCCGCCTTCACAGCCGCCGCCGGGTCGCCCGTGGTAAATCTCCGCTTCCCGTACCATCGCCGTGCCAATGCCGGTTCCTAAACTCACATAAAAGATGCTTTCATATTTGGCGCCCGCTCCCCATTTTGCTTCGGCGAGCGCTGCGGCACTGGCGTCGTTGGTGAGCCGCGTGGGCCAGCCGTAATGTTTTTCGATCTTCTGCGCCAACGGGAAATTTCGCCAGCACGGCAGATTCGTGGCGCTCAGCAACACTCCGCGCTGGCTCTCCACCCATCCCGGCGCGCACACGCCAATGGCGCGCACTCGCGCCGCGCGCGCGTGTGGCATCACGCCGTCCATCGCAGTCAGCACCGCGCGCAATCCCTCCTCGGCGCTGCCGCGCGCCATCATCGGCGCGCGGCCCGCATGCACAATTTGGCCTCGTAAGTTCACCAGGCCGACCGCCACTTTCGTGCCGCCGATATCAACACCCAGGACGAGTTTCTGTGCACTTCGGCTCCGGCTGCGATTCTTCAAGCTCTCATATCCTCGTGGCGGTCTACGCAGCTTCGATAATACAAAAGCGCCGCATTGAAAGGCAGGCCTAAATGTCCAGATCGGCGGCGGGCGGGCCGCATCTGGCGAAGGCATTTTCAGTGGCGTGTGCGTCCTTGATGTGAGATATTGCGCGGGTATCGTTATGTTACGAAATATAGCTTTTTACTTCTTTTTCTGTTGAGGGAACCATGATCCCGACTCTCTTCGTCGAACCGACAAGGCCGCGCTCCACCTGGCGTTTCGCCAGCCTGTCGCTCGTCTCCGCTGCTGCACTCCTGCTGTTCGCGAACGGCTGCGCGAAAGAATCCGCGGTGAGTACCGCGCCCGCCAAATCGCAGCAATCGCCCGAATCAGAGGTTCAGGTAACCACCACGCCGGATGCCGTGCTCCTGGACACTCCCGCGGCCGAATTCGCAATCGCTCCGAACGGGTACGTCGCTGCAAGCCTGGAGAGCGGCGGGCGAAAACTTTCGCTCGAGGACGCTGCGGGAGGTTCCGGCGTCGCGCTGACGACGGGCGCAAAGCAGCTGCCCGAAGTGGTCTTCGACGTTGCGCATCCTCAGATCTCCGCACCTCACGGAAGACTCGGCACAAGAGGAAAACGCATCGAATTAACCGGCAAGAACTCGGCTGCAGATCTGGAAGAAACGCTGGTGGTGGAAGTGTACGACCAATTTCCGAGCGTCGCGCTGGTGTCGGTCTCCATTCGTAATTCCGGCAAGAATGAAGTGAAGCTCGATGCAGTTGACCTGGATCGTCATCGCTTCAATGCTTCCCTGGCTGATCCGGCGGTCGCGCCCAACGATATGTGGTCCTTCCACGGAGCGAGCATCGAGTGGGGAAGAGAGAACGTATTTGAAATCCCACGGAAATTTTCGCAACAAAACCAGATGGGTTCCGTGGTGGACGTCAAGGGAGACCTGGGTCGCGTGGGCGGTGGAATTCCCGTGGTCGCATTTTGGACGAAGACCGTGGGCGAAGCGATCGGCCACGTGGAAACGCTGCCTCTGGTGCTTTCCGTCCCGGTGAAAACGGAAGCCGACGGCCACGTGGATGCCAGCGTCCACCTCACAGCCGACAATGCGTTGCAACCGGGCGAAAGTTACTCCAGCCCCCAGACATTCATCGCGGTCTATGCGGGCGATTATTACGAGCCGCTAAGAGTTTATTCCGACGTAATTGACGGCGAAGGGCTGAGGAGGCCCACAACCAATAGCGAAGACTACGCGGTGAGCTGGTGCGGCTGGGGTTATCTCGCCAATGTAACGCCGGCGCAAATGCTGGGGACAATTCCCAAACTCAAGGAATTCGGAATTCACTGGGCCACTTTGGATGACCGCTGGTTCAACAACTACGGCGACTGGCAGCCGCGCAGCGACACTTTTCCCGACGGAGAAATCCAAAAGATGGTTCAGCAATTTCACCAGCAGGGAATCAAAGTGCAACTGTGGTGGTTGCCGCTGGCCGTGGAAGATGGCGGCCCGGGATACGAATCGCATTCTTACGGCGTCTCGGATGTGGTGAAAGAGCATCCGGACTGGCTGATTCTGGACAAGAACGGAAAGCCCGCGCGCATGACCCGGAATTTGGCGACGCTCTGTCCCGCCGTTCCCGAGGTGCGCGCCTACTACAGGCAACTCACCGAAAAATTCATACGCGACTGGGATTTCGACGGACACAAGCTCGACAACATTTACAGCGTGCCGGCCTGCTACAACCCGAAACACCATCACAAGACGCCTTATGATTCCGTTTATGCGATGGGTGATATCTATAAAACGATTTTCGACACCACCCGCGCGCTGAAGCCCGATAGCGTCACGCAAAGCTGCCCCTGCGGCACGCCGCCCAGCATCGCGTGGCTGCGCTATCTCGATCAGGCCGTGACGGCCGATCCGGTCGGTTCCGTGCAAGTGCGGCAACGCGTGAAGATGTACAAAGCGCTGCTCGGTCCGAACTCTGCCGTCTACGGCGATCACGTGGAATTGACGCGCATCGCGAACCCGAACGGGAATGAGAAAGATCTCGGATCTGATTTTGCTTCGACAATCGGCACGGGCGGCGTGGTGGGCACAAAATTCGCGTGGCCGAACTACGGGCCGAAGCTTGCGGACGTGTATCTCACGCCGCAAAAAGAGGAATACTGGAAAAAGTGGATTGGCCTCTATAACGACAACATGCTTTCACGCGGCACGTTCCGCGATCTCTACGTTTACGGCTACGATGTGCCGGAGGGATACGCGATCGAAAAGGATGGCGCGATGTACTACGCGTTCTTTGCGCTGACAGCGAGAGCGGGCGCCCCTAAGACCGCGCAGACACCGTGGTCCGGCGAAATCGAACTGCGCGGGCTTGCTGCGGGAAAATATCGCGTGGTGGATTATGTCAACGGCAAGGATCTGGGAGAAGTGACCGCGCCGGACGCGAAACTGAAGGCCAGCTTTACCGACCATCTGCTGATAAAAGCCACGCAGGAGTGATGCGCTACAGCGGATTGCAACTGCGGCGCGCTCAACCCGCAGTGATCAACTCGAACTTAAGTGCTCGCGAAAAAATGCTTCGACTCTCGTACGGTCCTTAAAAGCTTCGGTCCCGCCTTCGCAAGTCGTTGAAAACGCTCCGGCGACGTCCGCGTAGTCGAGACATTCCTGCGGCGTCGCGCCCTGCAAGTAGCGATGAATGAAGCCCGCGTCAAAGCTGTCGCCCGCGCCGACCGGATCCACCGACGCGACGCGCAAGCCAGTACGGCGCCATTCTTCGGATCCTTTCCGCGCAACAGCGCCGTTCGAGCCCAGTTTTACGACGACAAATTGGCAAAGCTGCGCGAGTTTATCGATCGCTTGCTGCAAATCATCGGTGCGCGCAACTTTTTTCGCCTCGCGCTCGTTCGGAAAAAATATATCAACGAACGGAAGCACCTCCAGCAGATCGTTCCCCCACTTGCCTTCGGGGTCGTCGTTCGTGTCGAGCGAAGTGGAAAGTCCCCTGGTCTTGGCTTCGCGAAATAGGTCAACGATGCGAGGCCGCAGTGCGCGGTGCAGGAAATAGGACGAGAGGTGCAGATGCCGCGCGGAAAAAATATACTCGAGATCCAGATCGTCGTGGCTGAATTCAAACATGGTGCCGGGATACGTGAGGATGAAGCGATGCTCGGGCTGCGCGAGAATCACGGTGAGGCCTGTTGCCGGCCCGCTCGCAGCAACACACACACGAGCGAGATCTACGCCTGCATTCGCCAGCCAGTCGAATGCCATCTTGCCCAGCGCATCAGCGCCGATTTTTGACACCATTCCGACCCTCGTGCCCAGCACCGAAAGGTTGTGCGCGAAAATGGCCGACGAACTTCCCAGTGTCAGCCGGAATCCATTGACCAGCGATTCCTCTTCCGGCTTCAGTTGCGCCGGCACGCCGTAAAGAATCAAGTCCGGGTTGATCTCGCCGACGACGCAGACATCCAGCGGCATTTTTGCGGCCCCTGTTATTTGGTTTCCAGCATCACCACGCGGGACAAGTTGCGAGGCTCGTCAGGATTCAAACCCTTCTTGATTCCGGTGCAGAAGCCCAGCAGTTGGCCAGGAATCACGCTGGCAGCCACGCGCGCCGTTTCCGGCACGTCGAGCGACAACTCAACAAAATAATCAGCCGATCGCCGAATCACGGAATCGCCGGCATTGGAAATCACGAGCGTCGTACCGCCCAGCTTTTTGATTTCCTCTAGCACCGCTACTTCGGCGGCAAAGCCCGTTTCGCTGATGATGAACGTAATGAGCGTCTCCGGACTGACGATCGCTTTCGGCCCGTGCCGGAACTCGAGTGTGTGAAAACACTGTGCGTAGGAGCAGGACATCTCTTTCACCTTCAGCATGGATTCCTGCGCGATTCCGAAAAACGGCCCCTGCCCGAGAAATACATAGTCCGCAAACGCGCGCGAGTCCGCGAGCGACTTGATCGTGCTGTGAATTGCGTTCAATGAGCCAGCGACCTGATCGGGGAGTTTGCGTAGCGCGTCCAGGAAGTCGCGGCGCCCTCCGCGAATTGCGGCAAGCGATTGCAGAGTGATCAGCATCGAGGTGAAAGACCGCGTCATCACCGTGCTTTTTTCGTCCGCGGCAGCCAGCTGGATGCAGTGCGAGGCGATCTTTTCGATGGGGGTATCCATGCCGCAGGTGATCGCCAGAGTTTGCAGGTGAAGGCGTTCTTCCAGATATTCGGCGGCCTGCAAGACCTCTGACGTGTAACCCGAGCGGGTGATCAGCACGGGCTGACACGCGGCTGGAAATAATTGCGGAAATAGCGTGACTTCGGATGCAGGAAGCGCGCGGGATTTCTCGCCCGTCAAAATCGTCCAACTGGCCGACGCAGCCTGCGCCAGATAAAAACTCGATCCGCAGCCGATGAACACCCATTCGATATTCCGGGGAAGCTTCTCATTCAGCGATTGCAGCTCAGAGGTCTGCTCCAGCGCGTTGAGGCACGATTTCCAAGTGGAAGGCTCCGAGAGAATCTCCGCGATGGTGTGGGCGCCAACTCCTGCTTTCCAATCTACCAACTGTTCCTCCGCAATGATCCCGTGATGAAAATTCAAACCACAACGACTTTGACGTGCGCTGCGCGCAGCCCACGAAGATGCCGCGCGGAAATCTTGCTGTCTGTCATGGTGTGATGGACGGCCGAGGTAGGCGCGATAAAGGAAAGGCTGCGCCGCCCAAATTTGCTCGAATCGCAGACGATGATCGTGGTCTTGGCGTTTTCCATCATCACGCGATTGGCGCGCGCTTCCAGCAGATTGGGAGTGGTAAGGCCATACTCAATATCGAATCCATCCACCGCAAGGAACAGGAGATCCGCGGTGACGTGCCTTAGCGAATCTTCCGTGAGAGGACCCACCAGCGAAAACGAATTCCGCCGCAGCACGCCGCCCGTTAGAATGACCTCCACGTCCGTGCCAGCCAGTTCGGCTGCGATATTCACCGCGTTCGTAATCACCGTAAGATCGCGGATATGCTTGATGGCGCGCGCGATGGCGGTAGTGGTAGTGCCCGAATCCAGAATCACCACGTGGCCGGGGCGAACCAGACGCGCCGCGGCGGCGGCGATTTTGAGTTTTTCGCGCCGGTGTAACTGCTCTTTTTCGTGCAAGGTAGGATCGCGCAGCGCGGTTGCGTCGATGGGCAGCGCGCCGCCATGCGCGCGTTGCAGGCGTCCCATTTGATGGAGCGATTCCAAATCCTTGCGAATCGTGATCAGCGAAGTGGAAAAACGGCGCGCCAGGTCCTTGACGACAACCCGGCCGTCGCGCTGCGTCAATTCCAGGATTTTTCGCCGCCGCTCTTCCGCGAGCATGAATAAAAGCCTGCTTTCGATTTCTTACTTTTTGTTACTATTTCGTACCAGAGGGTGATAGCTTGGCACAAAGGCCAGCCAGGAGCAAGGATTTATGCCCGGTCCAACGATCGTTTGCCTGAGCGCCAATCCGGCCATGGATCGCCGCTTGCGCATGGAATCCCTGGCTGTCGGCGAAATCAATCGCGCTAAAAGCGTGCAGGGGCTGGCGGGCGGCAAGGCTGCTCACGTCGCGATGGCCGCGCTCGCTCTCGGAGCCCAGCCTGTTTGGGTGGGATTTCTCGGCGGAGCGATCGGGCAGGAATGCGCGCGGCAGTTGGAATCTCTGGGAATTCGAGTGGTTGCGATTCCAACGCAGTCTGGCACGCGCGTGAACCTGGAAATTATTGACGCTGCGGGACGCGTGACGGAAATCCTGGAGCCGGGCGCGGAGCCGACCGCTCACGAGCGCGAAGAATTTCTGCAGCGGTGTGCGCAGGGGCTTCGCGACGACTGGAACAACGCGGTGCTAGCGATTTCCGGCAGTCTGCCCGCGGGACTTGTATCCGATTTTTACGTTTCGCTGATCGAAACGGCACGAAATTCAGGCGCGAGAGTTTTTCTGGACACCAGTGGTGAGGCTTTGCGTGCGAGCTCAAACGCACGTCCCGATTTTGTTAAGGTAAATCGTGCCGAGGCGGAAACGCTCGTGAGACGGCCGCTCGCAACGATGCAGGAAATTGCCGGCGCAGCCAAAGAGATCGTAAAGCGCGGAGTGGGAAGCGCCGCGATCACGTTGGGACGCGAAGGATTGGTCTGGGTAGAGCGTGAGAACGGACCGGTGTGGAAAGCCCGGCCACCGCACATGAATGTAATCTCGGCGGTAGGCTCCGGCGATGCAACGCTGGGAGGTTTCGCGTACTCTGCCGTGCAGGGCATCTTCGGCGAAGACGCTCTGCGCCTGGCGGCGGCCTGTGGCGCTGCGAATTGTGTGGCGGCAGCGCCCGGCAGGATCGAACTCGCGACGGTGCGCGCGCTGCTGCCACAGATCGAAATCCAGGAACTGAGCTGGTAAGGCTTTCTTGAGGCTGTCTAGACGAAGAGCCGCCGCGCGTGATCGCTGGCGAGCGGATTATTTCGCAGCGTCCGCGATCCCAGAAATCCAGTGCACGGCATTATCGTGATAGATTCGGCGCAGAACCGGCTCCGGCAACTTCAGTCCCTGGATTTCGCGGCCCCTGAGTTGCAGGGTCTGATCCGTCGCCAGGAACTTCCAGTCTCTGGCGTACGTATCTTGCCAATCCTTTAACGCGTCGGGCGTGGTTTCGTTCGCGAGAAACTCGAGATCGGTGCCGTACACCACGCGGTCCTGATACTGGATGAGGAAGTTCCGCACCTTTTCGCGCGGCGCCAGCATTAAGTATTCCATGCGCGCCGCGGTATCCACCGCGAAATTCGGATAACGGTCAAAGCGCTTGGCGATTTCATCCACGTCCGTTTCCATGCTACCCAAATGCGCTCCGACGACGCGCAGTTTCGGATTCTCCGCGAGCAGACGGTCGCGCGCGGCCAGGATGACTTCCTTGCGCGGATGGTCTGGATGCAGATACATGTACCACTCGGGATTTTCCTTGTAGTAATCGTAATCGGGACTGTCTGGGTTGGGCGGTTCCCAGCAGGAAGAAGGCTCGGCCACGTGCGCGACGAGCGTCTTATTTTCGGCCGCGATTTCCCGATAGATGGGCGCGAACGCCGGATCGTCGGGCATCACGTATCTGCCATCTGGCGTCTTTAATTCCATGCCGATATTTTTCCAGATCTTCACCGCGACAGCGCCATCGGAAAATTCCTGATGGAGCTGTTTGACGGTATGCTGCGCGAAATCCTTGTGCTGGAACGTGAATGGATTAAACGTAACGCACAGCTTGGCGTGACCGGGGCTCGCGCCGACGAAAGCCTTGGCGCGCGCGAGCTGGGCGGCCAATGCACCATAAATACCTTGCTTATCTGCGACGCAAATGTCCAGCACCCGCAATCGCAGGCGCGCCATCAGGTCGGCAAACGCAGGATCGCTCTTGAACGCGTGAACGTGGGTATCCACCGGTTGCATTGCCGCGAATGCCTGGAGCGCATCATCATTGGAACCAGGGGCGAGCGATGGCCGGGCTGCCGCGGCCGCAAACAAGGGGCGCGCTACAATCCGAAGCGCGAGGAATGCTGACGCGGCCAGAGCGGCCGCGATCAACGATAGCAAGAAAGCCTTTTTGGAGTGGGCACGCATACTCTCAATCAACGCTTGCCGCCCCCCGAACGCGCACGGCTTTTTGGCGGTTCATGCCCGTCCGTCTCGACGGAGGGCTCCCGCACATCGGCAATGATTAATTCCATGCCGGCCTCGCGCAGCGGCCGCAGATATTGCGGGTCGGTGCCGGAATCCGTCACCAGGATGTCAATGTCGGTAGTCGGCCCCACATAGGCAAATCCTTGATTGCCAAATTTACTGTGGTCCGCGAGGGCAATGCTCACGCGCGCCGACTTCAGAATCATTTTTTTGATCTGCGCTTCGGCTTGGCTGGCGGTGGAAACGCCATAGCCGGGATCAATCGCGCTAACGCCCAGCACGGCTTTGTCCACGCGTATCTCAGAGAGCGCGCGCTGCGCCCAAACTCCGGAAAGATAAAACACATCCTTCTGAAGTTCGCCTCCCGTGGAAATCACCGAGACGTGCTGGCTGTGCTGAAATTCAGCCACGATCGGCGGGGAATTGGTGATCACGGTAAGCCGGTTGCGATGCAGCAGGCGCCGCGCGAGTTCGTAAACCGTGGTGCTTCCTTCCAGGAATACCGTTTCGCCATCCAGGATCAACCGCTCTGCTTCGCGGGCGATTGCCTGTTTTTCGGCGCGATTGCTGCGGCCCAGTGATTCGTAAGAAGGTTGAATGTTCGCGCTTGACGTGCGCGAAACCGCGCCGCCGTGCGAGCGAACCAACACGCCTTCCTTTTCCAAGGCTTCCAGGTCGCGGCGGATGGTGGCTGCGGTGACGCCGAGTGTGCGAATAAGTTCGGAAGCAGTGACCGTTCGCTCGCGGGATAACACCTCGCGAATGCGAAATCTGCGTTCCTCGGCCAGCAGGCTCATCAAACTTCTCCATTCCGTTTCAGGATCCAAAAGCAGCCGATTGTGCCACAACTCGCTGAAAAATGATCGCAAAAAGACAAAATACATCATATTCGATAAAAAAAGTTGACAAATGTGCACAATAGGACTAATTACGTGAGCGATTAAGGTCTGTTTCTCGTCGTCCTGCGGCGTGGGGTGCTCCGCGGCCAGCTCCAGCTCGGGAAACAGGGGCCCAACGATGCGGGGGAGGGTTATCGGTGAACATACTCGTGCGCTTTTTTCTGTCCGGTCGAGCAAGTGCCAACAGCCTACTCGAACATCCTGGCGGCAAGATCACCACGAGTTTGCGCGTCGTCGTTTTCGCCTCGGCGATAGCCCTTTGCTGTGCAAGCTCCTGGGCGCAGAAGGACACCGGCGTAATCGCGGGAACCGTAAAGGATGCGTCCGGAGGAGTTGTCGCGGGCGCGCAAGTCAGAGTGATTGATGTGGACCGCGGAACGGAGTTTGATACCACCACGGAAGCAAATGGCGAGTATGTCGCGGGTCCGCTGAAGGTCGGCCGTTACACGATTAGCGTCGAGAGGGCCGGCTTTAAGACCGCGGTGGCGGGTCCCGTGCAACTCGACGTGCAGGGCCGCATCGAAGCCAACGTCAAGCTGGAGATTGGACAGGTTTCGCAGAAGGTGGAGGTAACCGTCCAGAACCCATTACTGGAAACCGAGACGAGCACCATGGGCGAAGTGATTGACAAGACGCGCATTGAAACGCTACCTCTGAACGGGCGGAATTTTGCGCAACTCGCGCAGCTCGGCGCCGGCGTGGTTCCCAGTGAACCGGGCTCGCGCGTAAGTGGCAGTTTTGGATTTAGCGTGGACGGCGCCCGCTCGTTGCAAAACAACTTTCTGCTCGACGGAATCGATAACAATTCAAATCTGGGCGACGTGTTGAACGAATCGTCGTACGTGATTCAACCTCCCATTGACGCCATCGAGGAATTTAAAGTTCAAACCAACGACTACAGCGCGGAATTCGGCAGAGGCAATGGCGCCATTCTAAACGCCGTGATCAAGTCCGGCACCAATGCTTTCCACGGAGATGTTTTCGAATATTTTCGGAACGACGCGCTCGACGCTTTTCCCGCCATCGTAGTTATCCCGCAAAAACCGGAATACAAGCAGAACCAGTTCGGCGGCACATTCGGAGGCCCGATTCAGAAGGACAGGACTTTTTTCTTCGGCGATTACGAAGGCTTCCGCTTGCGGCAGGGAATACCGCAGACCGCGACAATTCCCGATCAGAACATGGTGAACGGCGACTTCTCCGAACTGCTCACCAATACGCCCGCAATGGCCATAGACCCTAACAGCGGCAATCCGACGGGCGCCGTGGCTTTGGATTGCAGCGGGAACCAGACCTTCGTCGGGGAAATTTTCAACGCCCGGCGCACGCAGGTTGTTCCAACAACGCCCGCCAATCCCAGTGGATTGTGCGGAGTGCCGATCGGCGTGGGTGCCGGAGGCGTTCCTACAAACATGTTTCCCGCGGGATCAACGGACCCACTGGCTTCCCGACTGGCCGCGCTGATTCCACTGCCGAACGTGAGCAACAACGCGGGATTCAACTACCTCGCCTTACCCGTGCGCAGCGAAACTCGCAACAATTTTGACGTGCGCGTGGACCACACTTTTTCGAGCAAGGATTCCATCTTTGGCCGGTTCAGTTACGAAAACCAGCCCAGTTTTATTCCGTCGCCTTTCCAGAACGTTCTGGACGGCGGCGGGTTTTTCGATGGAATCGAGGAGTTCTCCTACCGCAGCATCGCGTTGAGCGAAACTCACGTTTTCGATTCCACCCATGTGAATGAATTTCGTTTTGGCTACAACCGGATCAACGCGCACCGCTACCAAAACAATTACAACGAGAATGTCTCGGCGAACCTTGATTTTCCCGGCGTTCCTTTCGAGCCGGGCACGTTCAACGGTGGCCTTCCCGCGCTCACCTTCAGCGACGGCTCAGCGCCGGAACTGGGCAGCTCGGGCTTTTTGCCCTCGATTGAAAAACAAAACAGCTTCGTCGTTACCGACAATTTCACCTGGGTGAAAGGCCGCCATTCGCTCAAAGTCGGCACCGAGCTGCGTTTCGAGCAATTCACGATTTTTCAGCCATCAGCCTCGCGCGGCACGGCCGATTTCAACACCGGATTCACGGACAATCCCGCGGCGCCAGGAACCGGCGGATATGGGTTTGCCAGCTTTCTTCTGGGCATTTCAGACGGCGGCTCTATCGTGAATCTTCATAACGTGGACTATCACCGGCAAATCTACGCGGGATTTATTCAGGATGACTTTAAGAAATCATCACGCCTCACTCTAAATCTCGGCTTGCGCTACGAATATTATTCACCGGTGAAAGCTGCGGGCAACGAGCAGGCCAATTTTAATTTCGCCTGCGGCTGCCTGATTGTGCCCACGGGGCAAAACGCGCAACTGACTCCCACGCTCGCCTCGCAAATTTCCATTGAGCGGAATGGATCGTCGGGGCTGGTTTCGGCGGATTACCACAACTTTGCGCCGCGCGTCGGCCTGGCCTACAAAATTACGGACAAGCTCGTGCTGCGAACTTCCTACGGCATTTTTTACGGTGGCCAGGAAAACGGTCCCTACTCAAATCCAAGTCCCGGATTCAACCCGCCATTCTTTGTGACGCAATCATTCAACCAGCCCTGCCTGACGAATTCCGCGAACCCCAATCCCGGGCAAATCGACTGTTCGATTCCCGGATTCAACTCGCTGCAGCAAGGTTTCCCCGCGAATTCCCTGATCGATCCGAATACGCCGTTGCTTTTCTCCATCAATCCGAAAATCACCACGCCCTTCATGCAGCAATGGTTCCTGGGTTTCCAGTACGCATTGCCGGCGAATATCGTGGCGCAAGTTTCCTACGTTGGCTCGCACGGCGCCGATCTCTTCGGCCTGTTCAACGGAAACCAGGCGGTGCCGACGCCGGATTCGACTATTCCAACCGCACCGCGCCGCCCCGATCCCAACATTGACGCCTCGATTGATACACTGCGTTCGAATCTATTCTCAAACTACAACGGCTTGCAGCTGCGTCTGGAAAAGCGCTTCTCCAACGGCTTGCAGTTTGAGTTTGCCTACACGTATAGCCACGCGCTCGATGACGCGTCCGATGCCAGCCTCGGCTCGCAGAATCAAGGCGACTTCCGGCTGCAAACGGCGCCGTACCTGGAGTACGGCAACGCCGACTTCGACGTGCGCCACCGCTTTGTCACCAACTTTGTTTATGATTTGCCGTTTGGAAACGGCCAGAAGTTTGGTTCCAATCTCACGGGGGTTGCCAACCAGCTCGTCGGCAACTGGCAAGTCACTGGAATTGTTTCCGCGCAGACCGGCAATTGGTTCACGCCGACCGACGACTTGGTGAACATTTCCAATTCCGATTGCGGAGGAGCCGTATTCAATTGCGCGCGGCCCAACGTAGTGGGAAATCCGAACGGGGCGCATTGCCTGCCGGGAACGCTGTTTAACACCTGCGCGTTTGCCCCCAACGGCGTGGAGGGTACGTTCGGCAACGCGGGACGCAACATCATCCTCGGACCCGGACTGCAGAACTGGGACCTATCCTTCATCAAGGAGTTTCCCGTTCGCGAGCAGATGCATTTCGAGTTCCGCGCCGAGTTCTTCAATATCTGGAACCACCCCAACCTGCAATTCGCGGATCCCACAACGACCAACGAAAACTTTTCCATCGAGCGCGGAGCCACGCAATTTGGTTTTCCTACTGCGTCGCTGGCTCCTCGGCTGGTACAATTCGCGTTGAAGTTTTACTTCTGAGGCTCGATTCAAAGCAATCCAGCTTAACCGAATCGCTCGGCCCGGCCGGAAATCCCTTGGTCCGCAATCCATGCGCGGAGCTGTGGAAGGGTGAGCCGCCCGCCCGCAAATCCTCATCCAATAATCACCGTCACAGGAGCCGCAAAGATGCAAATCGGTATAGACAGTTTCGCGGCAGCCATCTCCGATCCCGCCACCGGTCTAACGCTCACCCCCGTCGAGCGCATGCACCACCTCCTCGAAGAAATCGAGCTGGCCGATCGCGTCGGGCTGGACGTATTCGGCATCGGCGAACATCACCGCGCGGAATTCCTGGACTCAGCTCCCGTCGTCATCCTCTCCGCCGCCGCCGCACGCACGCAGAAAATTCGCCTCACCAGCGCCGTCACCGTTCTCAGCGCCTCCGATCCCGTTCGTGTTTTTCAAGAATTTGCCACGCTCGACCTCATCTCCCGCGGCCGCGCCGAAATTGTCGCCGGTCGCGGTTCTTTCGTTGAGTCCTATCCCCTTTTCGGCCTGCGTCTGGAAGACTATGACTCCCTGTTCGCCGAGAAACTCGATCTGCTCTTAGCAATTCGCGCCAGCACAGAAGTCCACTGGTCCGGTCGACATCGCCCAGCCCTTACCGGCCAATCCATCTACCCTCGCCCGCTGCAAAATCCGCTCCCCATATGGGTCGGTGTAGGCGGCACGCCCGAATCATTCGTCCGCGCCGGCATGCTCGGACTTCCTCTGATGGTCGCGATCATCGGCGGCGAGCCCATCCGTTTCCGCCCCCTCGTTGATCTCTACCGTGAAGCCGGACGTCGCGCCGGACATTCCCCCCAGCAGCTCACCGTCGGTCTTCATTCCATCGGCTTTCTGGCAGACACCACAGCCGAAGCAGCGGAAACTTTCTTTCCAGGCTATGCCCACACTTTTACCGAAATCGGCAAGGAACGCGGCTGGCCCCCCACCACACGCGCCCAATTCGACGCGCAGCGCGGACCGACCGGCGCGCTCTTGATCGGTGACGCCAAAACCGTCGCAAAAAAGATCCTCTACGTAAACGAAGCTCTCGCTGGCATCTCGCGCATCACTTTCCAAATGGGCGTCTCCACCCTCCCGCACCAGAAAATGTTGCATGCCATAGAAATCCTGGGCACTCAGCTGGCTCCTATCGTGCGCAACGCGCTGTGAATTGCGCCACTGCGCGATTTTGGTTTTGTAGCGGCCGGTTCAGTTTCATCGAACCGGGCAGCCGTTGACGTCGGTTTTGAATTTGTGATTCGCGCTACAGCGCAATTCATCCTGAGAACCTGCCCGCCGCAGGAGGGCCGGCAGTGAGGGTTCCAAGGGCCTCTAAACCCGCACCCTTCAAGAAGAAGCTGTGAAGAAACCTCTGAATTTCCATCTTGCAAAAAAAGAAGTCTGCCGTAAGCTCGCGGCATGAGCCAAGAAAATCCGATCAGCAAACAGCCTCTGATTCGCTACGTGAACCGAA
>JABCZJ010000030.1 GCA_013289715.1 Acidobacteriota bacterium
TTATGGGTGTGGTGAAATCCGAAGCGAGGGAGCCTAATCAGTGAAACGGTTCACACCGGAAGAGCCGTTACGCTGTTCCTTCTGCCATAAAACGCAGGAGCAGGTGGAGAAGCTGATCAGTTCTCCATCGGAATATCCGCGCTCGTACATTTGCAACGAGTGCGTGGGCGTCTGCCAGCAGATTCTCGAAGACGAGAAGCGCGAGCAGTCGAGCCCTGCGAACCGGCGCCTTCCCCGGCCTCCCGAGATCAAGGCCTTTTTGGATGGCTACGTAATCGGCCAGGACAAGACCAAGAAGAAGCTGGCGGTCGCGGTCTACAACCATTACAAGCGCATCTTCCTGAACAAGCAGCCGGGCGACGTGGAGTTGGCGAAGTCGAATATTCTTCTGGTGGGACCTACGGGAACGGGCAAGACGCTGATGGCGCAGACGCTCTCGCGCATGCTGGACGTGCCGTTTGCGATCGTGGACGCGACCACTCTCACCGAAGCAGGGTACGTCGGCGAAGACGTCGAGAACATCATTCTGAAGCTGTTGCAGGCCGCCGATGGTGACGTCCAAAAGGCTCAGCAAGGCATCATATACATAGACGAGATTGACAAGATCTCGAAGAAGGACGAAAACCCTTCGATTACCCGCGATGTTTCCGGCGAAGGCGTGCAACAGGCGCTGCTGAAGATTCTGGAAGGCACGGTTGCCAACGTGCCGCCGCAGGGCGGACGCAAGCACCCGCACCAGGAATTTACGCCGGTGGATACGACCAACATCCTGTTCATCTGCGGCGGGGCCTTCGTGGGGCTCGAGAAGATTATCGAACGGCGCGTGGGACATAAATCGCTGGGATTCCAGGCCGATGCGCAGGTTACGACCGCATCGCGGCGCAATATCGAAATGCTGGAGCAGGCGCAGCCTACCGATCTGATTCGTTACGGCTTGATCCCGGAATTTGTGGGACGGCTGCCGGTGGTAGGCGTGCTGAGCGATCTGGATAAATCGGCGCTGGTGCGAATTCTCACCGAACCGAAAAACGCGCTGGTGCGACAGTATCAAAGGCTCTTTGAGTTTGAAAATGTGCGCCTGCGCTTCACGGACGATGCGCTGGACACCGTGGCGGAACTGGCGCTACAGCGCAAAGTGGGCGCGCGCGGCCTGCGCATGATTCTGGAAGATCTGATGCTGGAAATGATGTACCACCTGCCGGCACAGCGTAAGTTGCGCGACTTCGTCGTAACGGCGGACATGGTCAAGGGACGCGAAATCAATTGGAGCCTGCTGGAAAAAGCGGGCTAACGCAGGGGAGAAAAAAGGACTCGATGTTCAATCGCGAAAAAGGCGAAATCAAGCGCGTACCAATGATGCCGGTGCGGGAAATGGTTATTTTCCCGGAGATGATGCACCCCTTCATCGTGGGCCGGGAAGCGTCGGTGCGCGCGCTGGAAGATGCGCTGGCCGGCGACAAGAAGATTTTCCTGGTCACGCAGCATGATGCGTCCGTCGATGACCCCAAGCCGGAAGAAATCTACCAGGTAGGCACGCTGGCGAACATCGTGCAGAGCGTGAAGCTGCCCGACGGCAACATCAAGGTGCTGGTGGAAGGCACCGAGCGCGCCAAGATCGTGCAGATTACCAGCGACGAAGGCTTTTTCCGCGCTTCGATTCGCGTGGTCACGTCCAAGACTGAGCCTTCCCCGCAGCTGCAGCAGGCTTCCGAGCGTGTCACCGGGCTGTTCGAACAGTATGTGAAGCTCTCGCAGAGCCTGAATTACGACACCATGATCGCGGCCGTGCGCGTCGAAGATGCCGGAAAGCTTTCCGATGCGATCTCGGCGAATCTGCAAATTCCCGTGGAAGAAAAGCAGGAGCTGCTGGAGCTTTTCGAGCCGCTGGAGCGCCTGAACCGCATTGCGGACATTCTGGAAGTCGAAATTGAAAAGCTGAACGTGGATCGCTCCATCAATACGCGCGTGAAGCGCCAGATGGAACGCGCGCAGAAAGAGTACTACCTCAACGAAAAGTTGAAGGCCATTCAGAAAGAACTCGGCCGCGGCGAAGCCAACGAAATTGAGCAGCTGAAGAAAAAAATCGAAACTTCCGGCATGCCCGAAGGGCCGCAGGAAAAGGCCATGCAGGAACTGAAGCGGCTGGAAATGATGCCGCCGATGTCCGCCGAATCCACGGTATCGCGGAATTATCTGGATTGGCTGCTGGCGGTACCCTGGAAGAAGCGCTCGAAAGAGATTCGCGACATCAAGCGCGCCGAAGTGATTCTCTCCGAAGATCACTACGGCCTGGACAAAATCAAAGACCGGATTCTCGAGTATCTCGCCGTTCGCCAGCTGGTGAAGAATCCCAAGGGCTCGATTCTCTGCTTCCTTGGGCCTCCAGGGGTCGGCAAGACTTCCCTCGCGATGTCCATCGGTCGCGCCACCGGACGTAAATTCGTGCGCGTCTCCCTGGGCGGCGTGCGCGATGAGGCTGAAATTCGCGGCCATCGCCGCACCTACATCGGCGCCCTTCCCGGCCAGATCATCCAGATGATGCGCAAGGCCGGCACCACCAATCCCGTTTTTGTGCTGGACGAAGTGGACAAAATGTCCATGGATTTCCGCGGCGATCCGTCCGCCGCGTTGATGGAAGTGCTGGACCCGGAACTGAATCACGCCTTCACCGATCATTACCTCGACGTGGAATACGATCTTTCGAAAGTCATGTTCGTGTGCACCGCCAACGTGCTGCACACCATTCCGCAGCCGCTGCAGGATCGCATGGAAGTGCTGCGCATCCCGGGTTACACCGAGCACGAAAAATATCAAATCGCCACGCGCTATCTGATTCCCAAGCAGCTGGAAGCCACTGGCCTGGCGAAGAGTCAATTGAAGATCACCGACGAAGCCATCCACAGCACCATTCGCCATTACACGCGCGAGGCCGGCGTGCGCAGCCTGAATCGCGAACTGGCTAACATTTCGCGGAAAGTGGCCCGCAAAGTCGTCACGGAAGGCAAGGACGTCGCCGTGGAAGTGACTCCGGCGAACCTGAACGATTATCTCGGAATCTTGAAGTACCGCGACTTCCTCGCGGAGAAGAAGAACGAAATCGGCCTCACTACCGGCCTCGCCTGGACCGAGGTGGGCGGCGAAGTGCTCTCCACCGAAGCCACCTTGATGCAGGGCCGCGGCCGCCTGACGCTGACCGGCAAGCTCGGAGACGTGATGCAGGAGTCGGCGCAGGCCGCGATGAGCTACATTCGCTCGCGCAGCCATCTTTTCAGCCTGCCCAAGGATTTCTATCGGCACCTGGACATTCACATGCACGTGCCGGAGGGCGCGATACCGAAGGACGGCCCCTCAGCTGGTATCACCATCTGCACCTCGATTGTCAGCGCTTTGACCAAAATTCCGGTTCGCTGCGACATCGCCATGACCGGCGAAATCACCTTGCGCGGCAAGGTGCTGCCCATCGGCGGAGTGAAGGAAAAACTGCTGGCGGCGCACCGCCTCGGCCTGCGCACCATTCTTTTGCCGAAGGACAATGAAAAAGATCTGGCGGATATCCCGCCGGACATCCAGTCGCAGATGGCTATTCATTTCGTCGAATCCATGGACGACGTGCTGCAGATTGCGCTGGAGCATCCGCTGCCGATTCCCGGCCACCCACCGGTTGCAGGAGTCGAACCCGAGTTCGGCGCGGACGTCGCGCAGGACAATGAACTAACCAATTGAAACCCTCTGGTCCTTCCTCACTTTGATCAGCAGGCTTGGCCCGCGGCCAGAGGTTTCCGGTTGTCTGTAGGTTTTCCCGTATTTACGTTGCAGAAGAGTGGCAGGTTCGAATTTGCGCCCGCCCGTGATCCATTCAGAAATCAATCTGCCTGAAAACCAGGCTTGAGAAGGAACGAAATCGATGAGCATTAGCCTTGCAGAACTGAAAGACAAGAACATCACGGACCTGGCGAAAATCGCCAAGGAGCTGAACATTCCCGGCGCCTCTGGCATGCGCAAGCAGGAGTTGATCTTTCAGATCCTCCGCGCCCAGACGGAAAAGAATGGGCTGATCTTCTCCGAAGGAGTGCTGGAATGCCTGCCGGACGGATTCGGCTTCCTGCGCGCGCCCGAATACAATTACTTGCCGGGTCCAGACGACATCTACGTCTCGCCGTCGCAAATCCGCAAATTCGATCTGCGCACCGGTGACACCGTCTCGGGCCAGGTGCGCCCGCCGAAAGATGGCGAGCGTTACTTCGCGCTGATCAAGGTCGAAGCAGTCAACTTCGAAGACCCGGAAGTCGCGCGCAGCAAGATATTTTTTGACAACTTGACGCCGCTGTATCCAGCTGATCGTATCCGCCTGGAAACCACCAAGGAAAACCTCACGGGCCGAGTGCTGGACATGCTCTGTCCCATCGGCAAGGGCCAGCGCGGCCTGATCGTGGCTCCGCCGCGCACCGGAAAAACGATGATGCTGCAGTCCATCGCGAATTCCGTCACCACCAATCATCCGGAAGTCGCTTTGATCGTGCTGTTGATTGACGAGCGCCCGGAAGAAGTCACGGACATGCAGCGCACTGTGAAAGGCGAAGTTATCAGCTCGACGTTCGATGAACCGCCGCAACGGCACATTCAGGTGGCGGAAATGGTGCTGGAAAAGGCCAAGCGTCTGGTCGAGCATAAGCGCGACGTAGTCATCCTGCTGGATTCGCTCACGCGTCTGGGCCGCGCCTACAACGCCGTCACTCCGCCATCCGGCAAGGTGCTCTCCGGCGGCATTGATGCCAACGCCCTGCAACGCCCGCGCCGATTCTTTGCCGCAGCGCGCAACGTCGAGGAAGGCGGCTCGCTCACCATCATTGCTACCGCGCTGATTGATACCGGCAGCCGCATGGACGATGTGATCTTCGAAGAGTTCAAGGGCACCGGCAACATGGAAATCAATCTCGATCGCCGCCTGGTGGACAAGCGTGTGTTTCCGACCATCGACATCAACCGCTCTGGAACCCGTAAAGACGAGCTCCTGCTGCCCGCGGATGAATTGAACCGCATTTGGGTGTTGCGCAAGGTGCTGAGCCCTCTCTCAACGGTGGAAGCCATGGAGCTTCTGCTCGGACGTCTCTCAAAGACAAAAACCAACGGCGAATTCCTCGCTTCCATGTCGAGCCCGGCGTAACTGCCGTTTTTCACGGGGCGTGTGCCCCTTTTCCCCCTTTCCGTTATGAAGCAGCCGCGCACAGCGGGAAGGAGAAACACGTACAACGCTTTCTTGCGCGCCAGCCGATCTTCAATTCCGCACGAGCCATGTACGGCTACGAACTGCTCTTCCGCTCCGGCCCGGAAAATCGCTACGACGGAACGGCGCCCGATTTGGCCTCCGCCTCGACCATTGACCGCATAGTACGGTTCGGAATGGACAGGCTCTGGCTCCCGGATGCCGCTCGTTTCCGAATTGTACGCGCGATTTTTTGATTCGAGATTTTGCGACCCTGCTGCCCAAAGACCGCGCGCTGCTGGGGAAAACGAGCCAGCTGGGTGACATTTTCGATTTCGTGCGCAATTACGAACGAGGCTGCTGGGAGGAAATCAGTTCGCCGGCCGCGCGCCCGGCAATCCAGGAAGATGCAATTTCCGCACTCTATATCGAAGCCGTCGAATGGGCGCGGCAGATTCTCTCTGGACACGAAGAGCCCGCAGCAACGCCGGCATAAATCACAAGACAGGTTTTACGCGGGCGGGCTTGCTGGCGATGTCGCCGCCTGCGCCATTAAACCGGCCCGGGCAACACCCAGGGGAACGCCCGCGGAACGCTCGCTACGGCCTGCTAGCCAGGTTGTGCGGAAGATTTGTCTTTAGCCAGCAGCACCACCAGTCGCGCCACCTCTTCCGGTTCCATGGCCGTGCTGTCCACCACCACGGCATCCGCAGCGCGCACCAGCGGCGAAGTGGATCGCTGCAGGTCGCGGCGGTCGCGCTCGCGAATTTCCTCGAGCGTGCGCTGCAGGTCAATGTGGTCGCCCTTTTGCTGATGCTCGCGCCAGCGGCGTTCCGCGCGCGTTTCCGGCGAAGCGGTGAGAAAAATTTTCAGTTGCGCGTCGGGAAAGACCACGCTGCCGATGTCTCGGCCTTCCATCACTACTCCACCCTGCTCGCCGGCGCGGCGCTGCTCCGCCACCAGTACCTGGCGAACACCCGGATTCACTGCAATCTTCGAAGCCGCTTGGGAAACTTCCGGCGTGCGAATCGCGGTGGTAACGTCATCGTGATCGAGAAAAACGCGCTGGGTGCCGTCTTCCGCGCGCAGGTCAATGCGCGTCGCGCGCGCCAGCGCCACCAATTCCGCGTCGTGGCCATCGAGCGTCAGATCGTTGCGCAGCGCTTTGAACGCCAGCGCGCGGTACATTGCTCCCGTATCCACGTACACGTAGCCCAGCAGCTCAGCCACGCGCCGCGCCAGCGTGCTCTTGCCCGAACCTACGGGCCCATCAATGGCAATGATAAGTGTCTTCAAGAGGTCACTCGCGGGCCGTGGTTCGGCGATGAATTCAGGCTCAAATTCGCTTGAAGGCGCGCTCAATTTCGCGTACGGAATAGCGCAGCACCACGGGCCGCCCGTGCGGGCAGCTCATCGGGTACTCGGTCTTGGCCAGCTCGCCCAGCAGCCATTCCATTTTCGCCGGGTCCAGCGGCGTATTCACCTTGATGGCCGCATGGCAGGACGTGGAAGCGGCAATCTTGGCTTGCAGCGAATCGATCGATATAGCCTGATTCTCGCGCGCGATTCCGTCCAGGATCTCGTACAACAATTTTTCGGCGTCTCCACTGTTGATGCCGGCGGGTGCGGCTTGAATCGCGACGCTGCGCGCGCCCATCAGCTCCGCCTCAAAACCGTTGGCGCGCAGTTCCTCGCCAATCTGCTCGAAAATCGCGAGCTGCCGCGGATTCAACTCGACGATCAACGGCACCAGCAAGCGCTGTCCCCCGAGTTCGCCATTGCGGCGTGCGCGCAAGTGCTGTTCGAACAACACGCGCTCGTGCGCTACGTGCTGGTCAATGATCCACAATCCTTCGCCATTCACCGCCACGATGAAGCTGCTGTTCACTTGGCCCAGAGGTTTCAGGTCCGCGATATCTTCCACGCTGGGCAGCGCGCCGGGTGTTTCGGCTACGCCGATACCAGCGGCAGCAACGGCGGGCGCACCTGATTCCTGCGGGCCCAACGAAAAATCGCTCGCGCCGGTCGGATCGAATTGTAGCCGCTGCGAAATCGGGCGGTTGGGCGCCCCGCTCAATTCAAATCCTTCCGCCGCGCTGGCCACGTCGCCGAACGATCTCGGGATCATCGCGCGTGGAGGACCGGGAGGTACGCCCGGTATTACTCCGGGGTTCGCTGACGAAAGATAGGCCGGATCAATCGCCGCCGCCCCGGCTGCAAACGCAGTCGAGCCACCGTTCGTTGCGGCAGACAGCGTAGCGGCACCGCCGGCTGCAGTCGCTGCGCGCGCTGCGGGGAATACAGGAATGGGCCGCGCGACCGAAAGCGCCTGGCGTAGCGCATCGCGCGTGAAATCATGCACGAACTGCGGATGGCGAAAGCGCACCTCGATTTTCGCCGGGTGGACGTTCACGTCCACTTCCTCGTACGGCATATCCAGAAAAAGCAGCACGACCGGAAAAACGCCCGGCGGCACGATGTTGCGATA
The DNA here is from genome assembly GCA_013289715.1 of Acidobacteriota bacterium. Lineage (GTDB taxonomy): Bacteria > Acidobacteriota > Terriglobia > Acidiferrales > UBA7541 > Palsa-295. The sequence continues at coordinate 7,692 of JABCZJ010000030.1, forward strand.
GGCCTCGCTGATGGCGTGGAGCAGCAAGCGGTCGCGCACCAGCCGCCGGTTCACGAAAATGTAGATGCCGTTGCGATTGCTGCGCTGCACTTCGGGGCGCGAGGTGAACCCGCTCACACGCAGGGTAGCGGCGCGCTCTTCGGGTTCCAGCGGCGGCTCGCTGATCGCGCTGCGCACGGCCGCTTCCGTCGGCGGAATTTCCGTGAGTTCGTCCAGCGCTTGCCGGCCGAAAATCTGGTACACGCGGTCCGCCAGCTTTTCCACGGGCGAACAATTCAGGATTTCCTGCGACTGCGTCTTCAGCAGGAAGTGCCGGTCGGGATGCGCCAGCGCGTAATGCGTCACCAGCGAAGCAATATGGCCCAACTCGGTGGTTTCCGATTTCAGGAATTTGCGTCGCGCCGGAACGGCATAAAAAATATCCGCCACGCTGATCGATGTTCCCACCGGAACGCCCGCAGGCTTCACGCCGAGAAGCTTGCCACCTGCGAATTCGATGCGCGTTCCCTCCCCTTCGTCCGCGTCGCGTGTTTCCAGTAACAAACGTGAGATCGCGGCGATAGAAGGCAGTGCCTCTCCGCGAAAACCGAGCGTGGCAATCGAGAGCAAATCGTCGGCGGTGCGCAGCTTGGAAGTCGCATGGCGCTCGAAGGCCAGCAGCGCGTCGTCGTGATTCATGCCGCAGCCGTCGTCGATCACGCGGATCAGGCGCTTGCCGCCCGATTCCGTTTCGATGCGAACCGAACGCGCGCCGGCGTCCAGAGCGTTTTCAAGCAGTTCTTTCACCACGGATGCGGGCCGCTCGATTACTTCTCCTGCCGCAATTTTATTGGCGACGGTTTCCGGAAGTATGCGGATGCGGCTCATGGAGTGTGGCTCGCGGAGTGGGGATCAGCCAGTCCCGAATCCTCTGCGCCGCGTCGAAGTTCCTCACGAGCTTCGTCTTCGGTTTTCTTATCTTCCTGAGACATGCTGCGCAGAAAGATGCGCGTGCCAAACAGGCTGGCGATGAAGACGACCGCAATGAGCGAAACGCCGAACCACTCCGGAAACGAAGGCATCTGCACCATCACCAGAAAAATAAACCCGATCGTCACGCCCAATCCCAACAGCACCATGAATTGCACGCGCAAGTTAAGCTTGTGCATCCCCCGCACCAGCAGGAACACTCCCAGCACCGCTGCAATGGAAATGCCAATCAGCAAGCGATACGAAATCATGCATCCTTCTTTGCCGCCATCCCTGCCTCCGCTTGCTTGATGGCGATTCCCAGGTCATTGAGCTGGTCAGTGCCCACCGCAGACGGCGATTCGGCCATCAAATCCTGCGCCGCCGTGGTTTTCGGGAACGCGATCACCTCGCGGATGGATTTCTCGCCCGCCAGCAGCATCACCACGCGGTCGAGGCCGAGCGCGATGCCGCCGTGCGGCGGCGTGCCGTAGGTGAGTGCATCCAGAAAAAACCCGAATCGCTGGCGCGCGGTCTCTTCGCTCAGGCCCAGCGCCTGGAACATGCGCGCCTGCACATCCTGACGATGAATTCGTATGCTGCCAGAGCCCAGCTCGACGCCATTGAGCACCAGATCGTAGCCCTTCGAACGGCACTCCCACGGCGCGGTCTCGAGCTTGTCGAGATCTTCCTCGAAAATCCCGGTAAAGGGATGTTGTGCGCTCACCCAGCGCTTGTCGCTCTCGCTCCACTCAAAAAGTGCGAACCCGGTGATCCAGGCGAACTCCCATTTGGCGCGGTCGATCAGGTTGAGCTTGTCGCCCAGGTAGAGTCGGACCTGCCCTGCGACATTCAAAGAAGTATCGGTGTGCGCGATCTGCTCTTTCGCCGCGACCGCGACAATCAGGTCGCCCGCTTTCGCGCCGACTGCTTCCGCCAAATTCTTCAGTCCATCTGCGCCCAGCGTCTTTTCCAGCGGCGAACTGATTCCTTCAGCGGTCACCTTGACGGCGTAGACGCCACGCGCGCCCGCTGCCTTCGCGACTTCGCCCAGTTCGTCGAGTTGTTTTCGCGACCAGCCGGCCGCGCCGGGCGCAACCGCCGCCTGGACCTTTCCATCAAAATGAATCGTCGCGCGCGCCGGCTCGAAATGCTGCGTCACGTCCTGCAGCTCCATGCCGAAGCGCAAGTCGGGCTTGTCCGACCCGTAACGGCGCAGCGCTTCTTTGTAATCGAGATGGCGAAACGGCCCCTGAACTTTCACGCCGACCACTTCCAGCGCGCGAATCATCACGCGTTCGATCACCTCGAAAATATCTTGCTGGCGCGGAAAGGACATTTCCAAGTCGAGCTGCGTGAATTCCGGCTGACGGTCCGCGCGCAAGTCCTCGTCACGGAAGCAGCGCACGATCTGGAAATATCGGTCCATGCCCGAAATCATCAGGATCTGCTTGAAAATTTGCGGCGATTGCGGCAGCGCATAGAACTGGCCGTGGTGGACGCGGCTCGGCACCAGGTAGTCGCGCGCGCCTTCGGGCGTCGAGCGCGTCAGCATCGGCGTCTCGATTTCGAAGAAACCCAAGCTATCGAGTGTCTTGCGCATCTCGAAAAGTATCCGGTGCCGCAGCTCGATGTTGCGGTGCGGCCGCGGCCGGCGCAAATCCAGGTAACGGTGCCGCAGGCGCGTCTCTTCACTCGCGGTCACTTCGTCTTCGATCTGGAATGGCGGCGTTTTGGAGTTATTCAGAATGTGCAAACGCGTGGCCACCACTTCCACTTCGCCGGATGCGATTTCAGGATTGGATTTCTGGCGCCGAATCACTTTGCCCTCGACGGCCACTACAAATTCCGAGCGCAACTCCTCCGCTTTTTTGTGTGCTTCAGGATGTAGCTCGTTGTTGAAAACGATTTGCGCCAAGCCCGCGCGGTCGCGCAAGTCAATGAAAATCAATTGACCCAGATCGCGGCGGCGATGAACCCAGCCCATCAGGATTACGTTCTTGTCCGCATCCGAAGAGCGCAGGTCGCCACAGTAGTTCGTACGTTTCAGATTGCCGAGAGCATCGAGCAAGATTGGGTTCCCTTCCGCCGGCGCGGGCTGCGCATTCCGTCCTCTTGCGAGCTTGCGTCAGCCCCGCGTGCCGCGTTTTTCGGATTCCAGATATTCTAGCAGTTCGTATTCGGAAAGCTTCCTCTGATCCGCATCGGCCAGCCGTTTCAGCGTGAACGTGCAGGAGGCGACTTCGTCGCTGCCGATGATCAACGCGTAGCGCGCGCCGAGCTTGTCCGCCAGATTGAGCGACTTCTTGAATTTCATTTCTTCGCCGGGCAGCTCGACCGAAACGCCCGACTCCCGCAGTTTTCTCGCGATAGCCAACGCTGCGGCGTAGGTTGGCTCCCCCATCCAGGCAACGAATACGTCCAAGCCCGGCAGCACGGGCAAATTGCCGGATTCCTGAATCGAAAGAATGGCACGGTCGCTGCCGATCGCGAAGCCGATCCCCTTCGTAGGTGGCCCACCGAGAAGTTCCACCAAACCATCATAACGGCCGCCTCCGCAGACGGCGTTCTGCGAGCCCAGCCCCTCAGCGATCACCTCAAACGTCGTGCGCGTGTAATAGTCCAGGCCGCGCACCAGACGCCAGTTTTCTTCGTACACAATTCCGCGCAGCTTCAACTCGTCCTTCAGCCTTGCGAAGTGCTCGCGGCAACCGGCACATAGATGATCGGAAATACGCGGCAATTTCGCGATGATCTCCTGCTCCTGCGACAATTTCGAATCGAGCACACGCAGCGGGTTCGTCTCGATGCGCCGCTGGGAGTCTGGCCCGAGCTGGTCCTTAACCTTGAGCAACTCCTGTCGCAGCAGCTCGACGTACTGTGGCCGGCAATTCTTGTCGCCGATCGAATTGAGGTAAAGCGTCGTGCGCGTCAACCCCACGTGCTTGAAAAACACTACCAGCATTTCCAGAACTTCGGCGTCGATCGCCGGCGCGTCCGACTGCCCCAATATTTCCGCGTTCAGCTGATAAAACTGCCGATAGCGCCCCTTCTGCGGTCGTTCGCGCCGAAACATCGGCCCAATGCAGTAGAGTTTCACGTTCCCTGGCAACGCCTGCAAGTTGTGCTCGATGTAAGCACGCATCGTGCTGGCCGTAGCTTCGGGACGCAGCGATACTTGTTCGCCGGTCTGCGAACTACTCGCTCCCTCTGTTGCCAAACGCTCAGAGCCATCGGGAAGACGGAAGGTGAACATTTCTTTCGAAACAATATCGGTATCGCTGCCCACGGAACGCGCAAATAAATCGGTCTGCTCGAAGATCGGCAAACGGATTTCGCGGAAATTGTAAGACTCGAATATCTCGCGCGCGGTGTGCTCGAACCAATTCCAGAGTGCCGTATCCGGTGGGAGTATGTCGCGGGTGCCTTTAATGGCGCGGAATTGTGGTTTCTCTGGCAACGCTATTTCCCTGTCTGCTTGCTTCCCTGCGTCCGCTCTTCCGCGCGATAACTTTCTTTATACTCGACATAACGCCGTGCGTACGCGTCTATCGAATCGAGATCCTCAGCACCCAATGCGCGGCGCAATTTTGCAGGCTGGCCCATCATCAGGCTGCCAGGCGGCACAACGGTGCGTTCCGGCACAAGCGTCCCAGCAGCCACAATCGACCCAGTCCCAATCACCGCACCATTTAAAATGATGCTGCCCATACCGATCAGGCAGCGCGATTCGATCGTGCAGCCATGCAGCGTAACGCTGTGGCCGACGGTAACGTCGTCACCCAGAAGCAACGGATTCGTATCGCGCATCACGTGCAAAATCGAGCCGTCCTGAACGTTCGTGCGCGCGCCGATGCGAACGTAGTGCACGTCGCCGCGAATCACAGCGCAAGGCCACACGCTGGAATCCTCGCCGATCTCGACGTCGCCAATCACTACGGCCTGCGGATCAATGTAAGCGCTGGCCGCAACCCGCGGTATTTGTCCCTTGTAGCTGCGAAGCAAGGTACCACTCCTGATTAACGATTGAGGTGCGTTTTTGTTACTCCGCGAGGCGCTGCCACAAAACCGCGAAAGATCACAATATCTGCACCACAGGAGCGCCGGCCGACGCGTTCACAACTTCCAGCCGGGCGATCACGTTGCGCGCGACCGCGTACACGCTCTTGCCACCGGGCGCGTCTTCGCCCAGCGATGCCACCGGCTTGCCGGTGTCGCCTCCGATGCGAATCTGCGGGTCAATCTCAATCTCACCGAGAAACGGGATGCCGAAATTCTTGGCCATGTGCTGGCCCTCGCCGTGGCCAAATACGTCAATGCGCCCGTTGCAATGCGGGCAATTGAAGTAGCTCATGTTTTCCACGACGCCGAGAATTTCGACGTTCACCTGACGAAACATTTCGACAGCCTTGCGCACATCGGCCAGCGCCACGATCGAAGGAGTCGTGACGACGACCGCGCCCGTAACCGATACGCTTTGGATCAGCGAAAGCTGCACGTCACCGGTCCCCGGCGGCAAATCCACGATCAAGTAATCGAGCGTGCCCCACTGCACGCTGCGCAGAAATTGCTGCATCACGCTGTGCAGCATCGGCCCGCGCCAAACCAGCGGTTTGTCGCCAGGATTCAGCAAGCCCATGGAAATCATTTTCACGCCGTACGCTTCCACGGGGATGATGGTCTTCTCATCCACCGCGCGAGGTTGTTCGTTGGTGCCGAGCATTACCGGCACATTCGGCCCATACACGTCGGCATCCAGTAGACCTACCGTGAAGCCGAGGGTTTTCAGCGCAATCGCGAGATTCACCGCGACGGTGGTCTTGCCCACGCCGCCTTTGCCGCTAGCAACGGCCACAAGGTTCTTAACGCCCGCAATCGGCGCTTTTTTATCAACTGCAGGTCCTGGTCCAGGTCCGGGAGGCATATAAATCCTTTGAGTGAATTCGAACGCAACAAGACTTCCCACATCACAAGTTCATCGCTCAAATCATAGACTGCCTAGCGCCCAGCGGCAAGGCGACCAAGATGTTTCGCCGGCGTCGCTGCAGATTCTTGCAGCTGAGTGGCGAAAGCCCTAGGATGGCGGGCAGGCCATGGGGTTGAGTCCATATCTCGCGCGGACGGCTGCAAGAAGGAGTGATGATGGTCAATGGATCCCACGCGATTTTCTGTTCCAAGGACGCCGACAAAGTTCGTGGCTTCTTCAAAGACGCGCTCAGGCTAGGCTCAGTAGACGCCGGACACGGCTGGCTGATTTTCGCGCTGCCCCCGGCCGAGTTCGCCGTGCATCCGACCGAGGGCACATCGCATTACCAGCTGTACCTAATGTGCGACGACGTCCAGGCAGCCGCAAAAGATCTGCAGGCCAAGGGAGTCGAATTCGCGCATCCCGTGAAAGAGGAACGGTGGGGTCGGGTCACCGCGATCAAGCTACCCGGCGGGGGTGAAATGGGCCTGTACGAGCCTCGCCATCCGACGGCGCTGAAACTGAATCGCTGAAGTACGCCATCACAACAGAACGCCCATCACCACTCTGCTTTGCACGAAATCGCGCAAGCGGCTACAATACCAGTTAGGGAGACGCGCGATCCTCGCAGCCGCCATACCTGCAGGTCGGGTTCCCCGTTCCTGGGAGCTTAAACGACAATTTCGCCCCATTTGTGGGCTCGCATGCGTCTAATCTGAAAATATGGATGTCGAAAAATTCATAAATGGCGTCGTAGCGCGTTTCATCGGCACCAAGCACGAACGCGACGTTAAAGAGCTGCAGCCGCTCGTCGAGGAAATCAATACGCTCGAGCCCGAGATGCGCAAGCTGTCGGACGCCGAGATCACGGCGAAGACCGCTCAGCTGAAGACGGAAGTCCAGGCACGCCTGGAAGGTCTGGAGCGCGACGACCCGGATTACAAAGCTCGACTGCAGGAAGCGCTGCAGCCCACGCTGGTGCCTGCATTTGCCCTGGTGCGCGAAGCGGGACGCCGCACGCTGGGCATGCGCCATTTCGACGTCCAGCTGATCGGCGGCGCGGTACTACACCAGGGCAAAATTTCAGAGATGAAGACGGGCGAAGGCAAGACGCTCGTCGCCACCCTGCCTGCGTATTTGAACGCGCTCACCGACAAGGGCGTGCACATCGTCACTGTGAACGATTACCTCGCCCGTCGTGACGCGGAGTGGATGGGGCCGATTTACAAAATGTTGGGGCTCTCGGTCGGCGTCATCGTTCACGATCTGGACGACGTGCAGCGCCGGGCCGCCTACGCCGCGGACATCACTTACGGCACCAACAACGAATTCGGCTTCGACTATCTGCGCGACAACATGAAGTACGATCTGACGCAGTGCGTGCAGCGCGGCCACCACTTCGCCATCGTGGACGAAGTGGACTCCATCCTGATTGACGAAGCGCGCACGCCGCTGATCATCTCCGGCCCAGCCGAAGAATCCACCGACAAGTATTACCGCATCGACAAAATCATTCCCAAGCTGATCCTGGATATTGACTACACGCTGGACGAAAAGCACCGAACCGCGACGCTCACCGAGGAGGGAGTCTCCAAGTGCGAGCAGCTGCTAAGCCTGGGCAATTTGTATGACCCCGCGCACATGGACATCATTCACCACGTGTATCAAGGGTTGCGCGCGCACACGCTCTTTCAGAAAGACGTGGATTACGTGGTGAAAGACGACGGAGTCGTGATCGTCGATGAATTCACGGGACGGCAAATGCCCGGCCGCCGCTGGTCGGATGGCCTGCACCAAGCGGTGGAAGCGAAAGAAGGCGTGAAGATCGAGCGCGAGAACCAAACCCTTGCGACGATCACCTTTCAGAATTATTTCCGCATGTACAAAAAGCTTTCAGGCATGACCGGAACCGCGGAAACCGAAGCGCCCGAATTCGACAAGATCTACAAGCTCGAGGTCGTCGCAATCCCCACGAACAAATCACTGATCCGCATCGAAAATTCCGACGTGGTGTACCGTACCGAAGCGGAAAAGTTCGAAGCCGCCGTGAACGGAATTCTGCAGGAAGACGGCACGCACGCCGGCGGCGTCCGCCAGTATTACGAACGAGGCCAGCCAGTGCTGGTGGGCAGCATCTCCATCGAAAAATCGGAAAAGATCGCGGCGCATTTGAAAAAGGCGGGCATCCCGCACCAGGTGTTGAACGCCAAGCAGCACGAGCGCGAAGCGATCATCATTTCGCAGGCAGGGCGCAAGGGCACGGTTACGGTCTCAACGAACATGGCCGGCCGCGGCACGGATATTCTGCTCGGCGGCAATCCCGAAGCCATGACGCGCGATTATTGCCTGAAGAACAAGCTCGCGCTGCCCTACGCTCCAGCCAGCTCGGTGATCGGTGCTGCTCCCGGCACCGAAACAGCAGCGCAGGCCGACGCAGCCAGCGCTGCGGCTGCCGCTTCGCAAGCCCCTTCGAACGGCGGCAGCAGTCCGGCGATGGTGCTGTTCCAAATCGAAGGCAAAATCTTCCAGGTTCCGCTGGAGCAGTGGAAGCCCATTTACGATCAGTTCGCCGCAGAATGCAAAGCCGAACACGACGAAGTGGTGGCCATGGGAGGCCTGCACATTCTGGGCACCGAACGCCACGAGGCACGCCGCATTGACAATCAGTTGCGTGGCCGCGCCGGCCGCCAGGGCGATCCGGGCTCGTCACGATTCTTTCTGTCACTCGAAGACGACCTCCTGCGCATCTTCGGCGGCGAGAAAGTAAAGGCCATGATGCACTGGCTAGGCATGACCGAAGGCGTGCCCATTGAATCGAAGCTCATCAGCAAACGCATCGAAAACGCGCAGAAGGCGGTGGAGGCGCAAAACTTCGAAGCGCGCAAACACCTGCTGGAATACGACGATGTGATGAACAAGCAGCGCGAAACAATTTACAACCTGCGCCGCTCGTTCCTGGAAGGCCGTGACCAGAAGGAATTCGTGCTGGAGCGCGCCGACGCCATCGCCAATGAATTGGTCGAAACCTATTGCCCGCGCGAACAGCATCCGGATCAATGGAACGTCACGCAATTCTCCAACGAAATTCTGAATCAGTTCGGCTTCGATCCCAAAGCTGTGGGAATGGATTTTGCGGCGCTGAACCATGAAACGGTGGGCGATCTGCTCATCGCAAAAGTTCGCGCGCGTTACGAGGAGAAAGAAGCGCTCTTCGGCGCGCAGACGCTGCGCTGGCTCGAGCGCCACATCCTGCTGGACGTGGTGGACGGCCAGTGGAAAGACCATCTCCTCACATTGGACCACTTGAAGGAAGGCATCGGCCTGCGCGGCTACGGACAGAAAGACCCGCTGGTGGAGTTCAAGAAGGAAGCGTTCATACTTTTCGATGAGTTGATGAATCGCATTGATACCGAAGCCGTGCGCTTCCTCTTTCTGGTGCGACCTGCGGAACAACCTGCCGCGGCATCGGCGCAACCCGCGCCGTCCGCGCAGAAACCGCCGGTGCCGCGCGGCCTCTCGCAATTCTCCCCTGAAGAAATAGAACGCAAACAGCGCCGCCAGGAACAACAAATGCACTTTCAGACTGGCAACACGCCAGTCGAACCTCCCAAACCTGTCCGCGCCGGTGCCAAAGTCGGCCGCAACGATCCCTGCCCCTGCGGCTCTGGCAAGAAGTACAAAAAGTGCCACGGCCAAACCGCCTAATATCCCTTACCCACAACTGAACTTTCCGGGCGCCGCCTGCGTATCTTCATCCGAGTTAGGCCCGATCGGCTCAGGAGGATGAAAGATGAAAATCCGTAGGCATACTTTCCCCGCACTGCTGGCGCTTGTATTGTCCCTGGCCGCCACAATGGCCTCCCGGCCCGCACGGGCCAGCGACGATGGCCATTTTGATCGCACGCTCTCAGTGACAGGCGCCGTGGACTTGGACGTCCAGACGGGCTCCGGCGAAATCAGCGTGCGCACGGGAGATTCCAGCAAGGTAGAAATCCACGGCCGCATCCACGCCAATCACGGTTGGTTCGGCGCTGAAGCCGAGCAGCGTGTCCACGAAATTGAGGCCAATCCGCCGATCGAGCAGAACGGCAATACCATCCGCGTCGGCCATATTGAAAATCACGACTGGAAGAACAATATTTCCATCAGCTACGAACTCGTGGTGCCGGTGCAAACCAAGCTGCGTTCCGAATCCGGATCGGGTGATCAAGTCATCGCTGGCATCGCCGGCCCGGCGGACGCGAGCAGCGGTTCCGGCAGGCTGCGGCTCAGCAACATTGGCGGTGAGACGCACGCGCGCACCGGATCGGGAGATATCGAACTCAACGGAATTCAAGGGGCCGCAAGAGTCGTCGCGGGAAGCGGCAGCATTCGCGCGATCGGAATTGCCGGAGCTCTCACCGCTTCCAGCGGCAGTGGCAGCGTAAAGTTCGAACAGACCGCCGCTGGCGACGTGGAAATCGGAACAGGCTCGGGCGACGTCGAAATCAAAGGCGCCAAGGGCGCGCTGAAAGTGCAGAGCGGCAGCGGCAGCATCACCGCGCAAGCCAATCCCTCGGGCGACTGGCGGCTGCATACGGGTTCCGGTGACGTCACCGTCGAGCTGCCGCAGCAGGCCGCGTTCAATCTAGTGGCACGCACCAGCTCCGGCAGCATTGATAGCAGTCGCGAGATCGCAGTGCAGGGCAAACTCAGCCCGCGCGAACTGCAGGGAAAAGTGGGAGGCGGCGGGCCAACCGTGGAACTCAGCACCAGTTCCGGTAGCATTCAGATCCGTTAGAAATTTTCTTGCTTGAAGACGCGTGAGGCGGCGATTGCTGTTGGCGGGTCGAAAATTTGTCGCCTCGCGCGTCTCTCGGCACGTCTCTCGTTCGGCTGCAGCGTTGTTATCCTTTACACCTCACGTTGACTTGCGCACGAAAATTTTGTGCTACTCTCTCCTCAACCTCGAGGCAGTAGCCGCTCGAGAATCAGGGGTGTGCGATGAATGCCGGTGTTTCCGTCCGTTGCGCCCGTCCTGGGTGCGCCAAGCCGGCGCCTTCGGCGCTAGCGCGCGCGGAGCTCTGCCTGGATCATTTTCTCGACGAAGCGTTCCTGCGCACCGACCAAGCCCTCACGCGCTGCCGTGAAGGTTCTCCGTTAACCAAAGAGAGTCTGGAATGGCTGCTTTCCGACGCACTTGCCACGGTGAAAAACCTGGAAGAGAGCGCCGACGAGCCGCAGCCAGAACAACGCGATCGCATGCTGGAACTATTGCTGATCCTCGCAAATCTGCACGAATACGTCGCGCACCATTCCGTGCGGCTCGAGCACCCCGCCTGATTTAGCTCGCCCGCGCCGGACATTGCAAGGACGCAAAATCGTGCCGACGTCCCCTGCACCAGGGTGCTGTATATCCATTGACGCATAAGGCATCGCCCGGCTTGCAAATTCCTGCAAACCAAATCAAGCTGAGGATTACCACAGAGCGGTTCACCGTGTCCGAAAAACCGAGAGAACAAGATCCATTCAAGCCGACAGAACCGCATATACCCGGCGTCACCGGTAACCCGGCACGCTCGAAGCCGGCGTCGGAACCCCCGCGCCCGGAGGCGCCGCGATTTCGAAATTCCGCGGGCGCGCCCGAAAAGAGTTCGGCGCAAAAATCGCTGTCCATCGCCGTTATCGTCTTGGTGCTCGTCTCTCTGGTGCTGTACGTGTGGAAGCATTCAAGTAGCCCCGAACAGGCGACCGTCGCTCCAGCAGCTGCAGCCGCGCCCGTTGTCGATCTGCCACCGGTGGTAGCGCAATCGTCTGCCAACGTGCCGGTGGGGCCAGGCGCGGTGGCCACAACGGCAGAACTCGCGAACGCATGGTCGTCAAAGCGGTTCGTATTTCACGTCGCACAAACTTCCGAGGATATTCCGGCGCTCGTCGTGCATCTTCCCAGTGGCGTGTATTGGGGTCTATCGCTGCGGCAGCCATACGGAACATGCCAATTGGAGTATATGACGGACCTCGGCAAGCTTGAACACGAATACGGTTTTCGCACCGATCATCCTATGGTCGCAGACCCTTGCAATCGCGTGCTATTCGACCTCACGCGGTATGGAACGGGGCCGAATGGAGAAGTCCGCGGTGCAATCGTCAGCGGCCGGGCCGTGCGCCCGCCGATCGCGATCGAGGTCAGAGTGCGCGGCAAGCAAATCGTTGCAATTCAGCTGGAACACTAACGCATGGTTGCGCCAGGACTAAGCGTGATCCGTTAAGGCAGGGCGAATTCCAGCACTCAAGCCGTCGATCCAGCACGTTCAACCGAAGCGCAACGCTGCACTTCGGCTTCCATCTTTCCCGCCAGCACCATCGCCACCATTTTCTGGTCCGCCAGCCACGACCACAACGGATGTCCAAACGTCGCCGGCCGATTGTGCTCGACGAAGAAATGTGAAAACCAAGCCAGCGCGTAGGGCACCGCAAACGCCGCAAGAATGTACCACGGCTTTCGCAACACGATTGCGGTTGCCAGCAGCGACCATCCCACCAATGTACCTGCCGTATGAAAAATCCGCGTGAGAGGCTGGCGATGCGCCAATACGTAGAAAGTCCAGAACTGCGGGAAGCTTTCAGGCTTGTCCATGCGGCCGATTGTAGCTCGGGCGTTCACAAGCGCAAGGCAAAAGAGAAACGCCACTGTCCCGCTCCATGTAGAGTGGGACAGTGGCCCGCTGCCGAGTAACTCGCGGCAACGGTTATGACCTGGTATGACCGTTATGAACCGTTATGAGGCCAGTTCCTCCACCGAACGCGCCACCATCACCGCCTGGCCCGTGGCCTGATTGACGAGTATGAAACCAACCACGCGAATCGAAATCGGCTGCGCCCCTTGCAAGGCAGACAGTCCACTCAGATTGATGAAGTTGGTGTCGTTCGTGGTCATCACGGTCAGAGGCTGGGGCAGCAACACGCCTGCCGTCCACTGATCGTTCAACTGGAACGTGCCGGCGTTGTTGTTCTGGATCACCGTGCTGCCTGGGACCCACCCACCGGCCTGACCCTGACGCCGCAGAACCACGCGGTGAACGGTCAGAGTGGTGGTGCCGTTGGTGCTGGTGAGTTCCCCGCCGATTCCCACGCGTTGCCCCGCCGCCAGTTCCGAATTGTTGAAGAGCAGCGTTGTCAACGGCAGGTTGATGTGCTCGATCATGTATCGTTCCGAGCCGTTCAAATTCAGTGTCTCAATCTGCCCGTCCGCAATTCCGTTCACCGCCGGCAGCAATTCACGAACGTACAAGTCCGCTTGCGTGGCCGGTCCCGTTGCCGGGCGAACGCTAGTGAACAAGCCACCCATGAAGAAGTCATCGTTGGAAACGACTTCCAGCTCAGAAGCATCAATGCTGTGCGTTACTGGATCCAGTACACCCGATACCTCCACGATCGTGTTGGTGGTGAACCCACTCACTGGACTGTTGGGGTCGTCGAGCATGGTGTTGTCACTGGTCGTAACCGTCCACTGGCGTCCGTGCGGGCCCTGCATCGTAAACGTATTGGGGCCAGTGACACCGACTACGCCGCCGTGAAAGTCATCAATGGAAACCTGCGAATCGGTCGCGTTCAGCAAGGCCAATTCGAAAACCGGATTCACCGTGCCGGTGACCTGGCCGTTCCCGTCGGTTGCGAGCGACCGGCGCAAATCAAACTCCATGCGCAAGCCGAACAGATCCGCGTCGGAAACCATCACAGGGTTAGCAAAGTTCACCGTCACACTCGATTGCGAAAGCGTTCCGTTGATCGTATTGATCACCGGCGGGCTGACGGATGTATCGATAAACCCAATCACCGGCGACGCAATCGTGATCGTCGCCGAGGTATAGGTCCCAATCGGCACCGCCGTAAGGTCCAGCAACTGATGCAAACCGCTGAGCTGCGCAAAATCCACAATCTGCGGCTGCGATAGTACGCTCACGTTCGTCGTGCCGTTGAACAACGTGATTCCGCTTACCGTGACTTCACACGATACTACGCTTGGCAACGGAGCATCGGTACCCACGGTATAAATGGATGCTTGGCTCTGGGTCGAACTAGGTGACGCCCCGGAGCCCCCTCCGCAGCTGGAAAGCGTGACTGCGGCAAGAAATGCTAGGAACACACCAATCCCTTTAGGATTCCCCATTTGAATTTCTCCTTAGATTAGAAACTTAGACCAGTAATTGATGATGGCCGGGGGCTGGAGCCCCTTTTTGCTGCTGGAACTGAAACCCAGGGCCTTTGGAAAAGTTGCACAAATTTCTGCCTGAATCTGGCTGCGCGGTTCGTGCGGAGAAGCCTTTTTTCTTCTCATTTCCTTCGCCACCAGCCGATCCATTCGCATTTAGCTCCTTGCGCCATGGCGCGCAGTTGTTTACGATGACGTGCGAACATGATTGGCGAAACAATTTCGCATTACCGCATTCTCGATCCGCTGGGCAGCGGCGGGATGGGTCAGGTATTTCGCGCGGAAGATACGCGTCTGGGCCGTCAAGTCGCGCTCAAATTTCTTTCCGCCGAACTCACGCGCGATCCGGCCGCGCTCGAACGTTTTCAGCGCGAGGCCCGTGCCGCGTCTTCCCTGAATCACCCGGCCATTTGCACGATCTACGATGTCGGTGAGCACAACGGGCGCCCCTTCCTGGTCATGGAAGTCCTCGAAGGGCAGACGCTTCGTGAACGCATCGGCGGCCGGCCGATCGCCACCGATGCCCTGCTCGATTTCGGCGCGCAGATTGCCGATGCGCTCGATGCCGCGCACGCCCGCGGCATCATTCATCGCGACATCAAGCCTGCGAATATTTTCATCACCTCGCGTGGCCAGGCAAAAATTCTCGATTTTGGATTGGCCAAGCAAGCTGCCACCCGCCGCGTCGGTGAAGCAGTCGGGGCTGGTAACACCGCTACTCAGCCCACCACCGACAATCTGTTTCTCACTAGCCCCGGCTCTGCGATCGGCACCGTCGCTTATATGTCCCCGGAACAAGCGCGCGGCGAGGACCTCGATGCGCGCACCGATCTCTTCAGTCTAGGCGCGGTGCTCTACGAGATGGCCACAGGCCAGGCGGCATTCAACGGAAATACTTCGGCGGTTATTTTTGACGCGATCCTGAACCGCACCCCGCCCTCTCCAGCCTCCATCAATCCGGTACTCCCGGCCAAACTGGAAGAAATCATCGGGAAATCCCTGGAGAAAGATCGCGACCTGCGCTACCAGACCGCCGCCGAACTACGCGGTGATTTGAAGCGCCTGAAACGCGACACTGACTCTTCGCGCACGCCTAGCGGCTCGACTGGTGCTTGGGCAGCGGCGGGCTCTACTCCAAATCCTCGCTCTGGCAGCGCTGCGGCCCAACCCGCCGCGTCGCACGCGACCCCGATTCCGTCGTCAGCGGCCACCCCCGCAAGCGCTCCCGCGCAACATAGCTCTCGTCTCGGCTTATGGATCGCAGCGGCTGTGATCGTCCTGGTCGCCATCGGCGCAATCGCGTCCATCGCGCTACACGATCGGTTCGGACATCACCACGAGGAAGCTGCCTCCTTTTCTCAAATGACGATTTCGCCCATCACCTCTACCGGCAACATCCACTCCGCCACGATCTCGGCGGACGGCAAGTGGGTCGCCTACGTCGCAGACGAAAAAGGCAGCCACGGCATTTGGATTCGCCAGCTAGCCACCGGAAGCACCGCGCAAGTCGAGCTCGGCTCGCCCGGCGAAATCGAAGGCTTAAATTTTTCGCTCGATGGCAATTACCTTTATTTCGTCAAGCAAGACGAATCGGTTGGTGTCGGAAGCCTCTTTCAGGCGCCTTCGCTCGGCGGCGCACCCCGCCAGGTGATTGCAGATGTGGATAGCCCCATCAGCTTTTCTCCCAACGGGAAACGGTTTGTATTCGTGCGGCAATCCAACAAGACCAAAACTTCCTACTTGATGCTCGCCAACTCAGACGGCACCGGCGAGCAAATCCTGGAAGTTTTGACCAATCCACCCCGCTTTTCCGATAATGGCCCGGCGTGGTCGCCCGACGGTAAGCGCATAGCCGTGGCGGACAATCCCAGCGGAGAAATTGGCAAGTACGCCGTCGAAATCGTAGACGTTGATTCCAAAACGAAAACCCGGCTCGGCTCCATGGACTGGATTTCTCCCGATCAAATGGCCTGGCATCCCGACGGCTCCGCGATCCTGTTCAACGCGCGCGTCAGCAGCGCGTCTCTCAACGCGCAACTCTATTCGCTCAGCTATCCCGACGCCGAAGTTCGCCGAGTCACCAATGATTTGAATTTCTACAACGGTACCAGCATCACCTCCGACGGCTCCGCTCTCGCCACCGCCCAGGTGACTCTAACTGGAAGCTTGTGGGTCGCAAGCTTCGGCAGCTCCGCCTCCTTCTCGCCGCCGCGCCAGATCTCCAGCGGCATCAGCCGCGCCGATGGTATTTCCGGCATCATTTGGACGCCCGACGGCAAGATCATCTACACCTACTACACCTCCGGAAGCATTCAGCTCGCCAGCGCCTCGCCCGATGGCTCGAACGTACATGACATTGCCTCCGGTGTGGTTAGTCCCAACTGGCTTTCCGGCTGTGGTGATGGCCGCCACTTTGTGTTCGCCATGGGCCGCGGCCAAGACAGCAGCTCCATCTGGCGCGCGGAAATGGACGGATCGAATCCTACGCGGCTCAGCACCGGCAAAATTGCTGTGCATCCCAATTGCTCACCGGACGGGAAGTCTGTGGTGTACGTTGATGTCACAGGCAACGCCACTCACGTAATGCGCGTCAGCATTGACGGCGGCACGCCGACCCAAGTGTCCAAACAGGAAGCATATTCTCCCGCATACGCTCCGGACGGCAGCGCTCTGGCGGTTCTCTACCAACCGGATCCCGGCAAACCGTCCAAACTCGCGGTCATGGGTTTGGACGGCGGCGAGATTCGCAGCGTCTATGATTTCCCTCCGGAAGCACAAGCCGCCGTCAATGGCGACGGTGGCCAAAAAATCTCCTGGACAAGAGACGGCCGCGCAATTCTGTACCCCATTCGGAAAGATGCTGTCGTCACTCTGTGGGCCCAGCCCGTAGGCCCACAGGGAAGCGCGCCGGCCGCAGCCAAGCAAGTGATGAATCTGGGGCCGGATTTCCAGTGGGGCGCCTACACGCTGTCGCCGGATGGCAAGCAGATAATTTACGCCCATGGACACGCCGTCACGGACGCCGTCTTGATCTCGCACTTTCACTGATTCTTCCGTCAGGAGTTCCATGAAGTTTTCTCGGCGTGATTTGTTCAAGTCCGCTGCTGTCGCGACCGGCGGTGTTGCGGCTGAAACCATTTTCAATCGGCCCGCGACCGGGTCACAATCCACGGCACAATCACTGCCGCCCGCGTTCGATGCCTTGAAGCCTCTCGGCGATCACGTCAAACCGATTCGCGCCGTAGAGCTTCAAGCCCGCGTCGCTCACGCGCAGCAACTGATGACAGACTCGAAGCCGCGTTTCGAAGCTCTATACGTCACTCCCGGAACTACGCTGGTCTATTACACCGGCATCCATTGGTGGCCCAGCGAGCGCATTCTCGCGCTTTTAGTGCCCCGGCAAGGAGATCCGCTCCTGGTCACCCCGGCCTTTGAAGAGGGCCGACTGCGTGAGCAGATGCGCTGGCCGGTGGAAATCCGAGTCTGGCAGGAAGACGAAAGCCCGTATCCGATCATTGAAAAATGGCTGGCGGAGCGCGGCATCCGCACCGGACAAGTAGGCGTCGAAGCCACCACACGCTACGTTTTTTTCGATGGACTGCGCCACGCCGCAACCTCACTCGATTACACCAGCGGCGATCCCATCACCGTCGGCTGCCGTGCACAGAAAAACGCGCACGAACTGGACTTGATGCGGCTGGCCTGTTCGGCCACCTGCGCGGTGTACAAAGCGGTCTTCGCGTCGCTACGCGAGGGCATGACGCAGCGCGAAGTCTCCGAACTTGCGTCGCGTGGCTACGCCCGCATGGGTCTGCAGGGCGAAGCGTCCGTGTTTTTCGGACCTTCCTCTGCCCTTCCCCACGGTTCGCGCGAAGAGCAGGTGTTGCGCGAGGGCACCGGTGTGATGATTGACGATGGCACAACCGTCGAGGGCTATCAATCAGACGTCACGCGAATGGGCGTTCTGGGCAAGCCACCCGAAAAGCTCCAGCACGCCTTCGAAATCGTCCGCAATGCGCAGAATGCCGCGCTCGCTGCCGCGGTGGCAGGCCACGAATGTGGATCGGTGGATGACGCGGCGCGAAAAGTGATAACCGACGCCGGATTCGGTCCCGGCTACAAATACTTCCCCCACCGCCTGGGCCACGGCATCGGCATGGACGGCCACGAATCGCCGTACCTGGTCCGCGGAAATCGCACCATCCTCGAACCGGGGATGACGTTTTCGAATGAACCGGGGATTTACGTCGTAGGTGATTACGGCATGCGCTGTGAAGACGATATGGTGATCGCCGAATCAGGAGAGGCCCAACTGCTCACGCCCGGTTTTCAGCCATCGCTCGAAACCCCAGTCGCGTAACGGAGCCCCGGCTGGTCCTGAGAGCGCAGGGTCGAAGGGCGTCCCGCCGGCTCATTTGAGTTCGAATTTAACCGTGCACGTGTCTACTCTGGCTCTCGGGCTTCGTGCTCGAAGCGTTCGCTAATTCTGACTTGCTCTTACAGAACTCCACAATCCTCGCCTCCGCCCAAAATCGCTCCCGCCCGTCTTCCCGCGAAATAAACGCGCAGTGCCCGCCATGCTCCGGCGCCAGCAAAGTGATCCATCGGTTGCCCAGGATCGCCGGATTTTGAAACGGACCGAACGGCACGAAAGGATCGTTCTTCGCCGCGATGATCAGAGTGGGCACGCGAATTTCAGCGACCACCCGTGACGCGCTGGACCGGGAATAATAATCGCTGGCATCCGCGAACCCGCAATAACGCGCCGTAATTACGTCATCAAATTCGCGCACCGTGCGAATCCGCCGGAAACCGGGCACAGTTCGCAGCGGATACAAATCCGTAAACAAGCTCGCCTTGTGCCGCATATGTCGCTTCAGCCGCGTCACAAAATGATGCTCGTAAATAAAATTGCGCGGCTGGCTCAACGCGTCCGCGCAAGCAGCCAGATCCAGCGCCGGCGCAATCGCCACTACGCCGCGCAGCTCCGCCGGTGGCGAGCCATCCATTTCCCCTGCCATCTTCAACACCAGATTTCCACCCATCGAATACCCTGCGGCAAATATTTCCGGCAAGCCGTCACGTTCGGCCAATTCCAACACCACCCCGTGAACGTCGCAGCTCAATCCGGAATGGTACAGCGTCGGGCTCAGCTTCTCGGTGCCGCCGCAATTCCGCTGGTTCAGACGCACCACGTTGAATCCCGCGATCCAGGCCTTTTCGGCAGTCCCGCGCATGTAGCCGGATTCGCACGAACCCTCCAGGCCGTGCAGCACCACCAAAGTGGCATGTTCGCGCGGATTCAGCTGCCAGTGGCACTGCCCCAGAACCTGCGTGCCAGGTTCGGTATCAAACGAACGCGCCACGCCACCCGGGAGCAGCGGAACCGGCCGCGGCCAGAAATTCGCCGCGATGGTCATGGCATGGGGATTGCGCAGCAGGGGATGTGGTCTGAATTCCTTCACCTCTTACATGGTAGGGAGTCCAGACGATTCGCGCAACATCACTCGGCGTCAGCTTTCAAATCAGTTGCAGCAACGGAGAGATGCTTCGCCATCAGGATCTCATCGTAGTAGCGGCCGCCTTGCTTCAGCGCCTTGCGCTCGATCCCGTACTCCACAAAACCCAGGCTCGCATAAAGCTGTCGCGCTGCTTCATTTTCGCTGACTACACTCAGCTGCAGCACTTCCACATGCTCGCGCGCAAAGCCAATCACCGCTTCCGCCAGTCGCCGTCCCACGCCCCTATTCCTGGCATTTGATCGAACGTACATTCCCCACAGCATCGCCTTGTGAGCATCTTTTATGCCCTCGCGACGCCAAAACCCCGCCATACCCACAAGCTCGGCGTCGCGAAACGCACCAAAGACCGGACAACTTGCAACGCGCTCGGAAAAATGCGCGAGCGGTCGAACGCTTTCAGCTTCAAACGTGCTCCCGAAACCCTCCGGATTGAGCCGCAACGCTTCCAACCGAATCTCGCGATACGCGACACCTTCCGAGGGTTCTAAGCGCCGAATTTGAACCTGGGGAGCGTCCACATCCGAGTGTTGACCAAAACTCAGAATTAACGCAAGAGCCAAGCTTGGTTTGGGATGAGAAAACGAAAGCGCATGGAGCGTAGTGCAGCCGCTCCACGCGCTGCCCCGCCCATTTCATTCTCTAAAAGAAGTAGGCGCGGTTCGTACCATCATGCTTCCCGGCTTTCAGGCAGCAGCGCTTGAAACCTGCGCGCAGAACCGCACGGGCACGGATCATTTCGCCCGAGCTTCTCCACGAGTTCCTTTTCTCCGTGCACGACTCGTGAACCTCGTTTTACGTTTGTCTCTGACGGGAAACCCCTGCGGCGCTTACTGCTGCGCTCGAAAGCAGGATTGGTCGCTGTAGTTGTCGTTTCGCATGGCGGGCCTCCTGATTGGAATGACTCATTTTATCAAAAAAGCTCGCGGCAGGCCCGCTTGATTTCGCCGCCCGATGCACATAAAATGAGTTCTTGCATAATGAAGGTCTGCCGCTACAAGTGAATCTTTCACAAGCCCAGCTCATCTCGCTGGGCTTTGCTGTATATGGGGACCTTCCGGCTCACAGGAGAATAGATGATTGAAGGACCCATTCCCGAAGCGCTGACTTTCGACGACGTCCTGCTGTTGCCGGGCAAATCGTCGATCCTGCCGGCGCAGGCGGACACGCGCACCTGCCTCTCGCGCAAAATTTCGCTGAACATTCCCATCGTCGCCGCAGCCATGGACACCGTCACAGACGCGCGCCTGGCCATCGCCATCGCGCGCCAAGGCGGCATCGGCTTCATCCATCGCAACATGACAATTGATCGCCAGGCCGAGGAAGTGGACCGCGTCAAGCGCTCGGAAAGCGGCATGATCGTTGACCCGGTAACAATCGCGCCCGAACTTTCCGTCCGCCAGGCGCTCGACATCATGAACAAGTACAAAGTGTCGGGCTTGCCGGTCACCCGCGGCGCGCGCCTCGTGGGCATCCTCACCAACCGCGATTTGCGCTTCGAACGCAATCTCGATCAGCCCGTCAGCTCGGTAATGACCAAGGACAATCTTGTCACGGTTCCGGTGGGCACCACTCTCGAAGAGGCCGAACGCATCCTGCAACGCCATCGCATCGAAAAGCTTCTAGTGGTCGACTCGGATTTCAATCTCAAAGGCTTGATCACCGTAAAAGACATCCAGAAAAAAATCGAATTCCCTAGCGCCACCAAAGATGAACATGGCCGACTGCGGGTCGGCGCGGCCATTGGCGCCACGGGCGATTTTCTGGAGCGCGCCGCGGAACTGGCACGCGAAAAGGTTGACGTGCTGGCCATCGACACCGCGCACGGGCACAGCACCCGCGTGATGGACGCCATCCGCGCCGTGAAGCAGAAATTTCCCGAGCTGCAGGTCGTGGCCGGCAACGTCGCCACTGCCGAAGGCGCGCGCGATTTGATTTCGCTCGGCGTGGACGGCCTGAAAATCGGTATCGGTCCCGGCTCCATTTGCACCACCCGCGTCGTTACTGGCGCGGGCGTCCCGCAGATCACCGCGATCATCGAAACTTCGCGCGCCGCGAAAGGCACCGGTGTCCCGGTGATTGCGGACGGCGGCATCAAATTTTCCGGCGACATCACCAAGGCCATCGCCGCTGGAGCCAATTCCGTCATGATCGGCGGCCTCTTCGCCGGCACCGAGGAGTCGCCGGGCGAAACGATTTTGTATCAAGGCCGCACTTTTAAATCCTATCGCGGCATGGGCTCGCTCGGCGCCATGGAAGCAGGCTCGGCGGATCGCTACGCGCAAGAAGGCGCCGAACGCGGCAAGTCCGTCCCGGAAGGCATCGAAGGCCAAGTGCCCTACAAAGGCCCTCTAGGCGGCCTGGTGGACCAGCTTGTCGGCGGCCTGCGCAGCGGCATGGGATACTGTGGCGCGGCCAACCTCACCGAACTTCAGGAGCGCAGCAAGTTCATCCGCATATCGTCGGCGGGGCTGCTGGAAAGCCATGTGCACGACGTAATCATCACGCGCGAAGCTCCGAATTACAGACGCGAATAGAGCGCCCCTTGGAAAATTGGCTGCCAATCAATGTGTTTTTGTGTCTCGCCGGACCACTAGGATGAAGTGGCTCCGCTACTGGTGGCCTGCGCTTGTCTGGGCCGTGGCCATCTCCGGGTTTTCGACGGGCGCTTTTACGTCGTATAACACCAGCCACTACATCATCCCCATTCTGCGCTTTTTTCTGCCGCATGCGGCGCCGGAAACCCTCGACTTCCTGCACCACATCATCCGCAAATGCGCACACCTGACCGAATATTTCATTCTGAGCATGCTAATCTTGCGCGGCATTCGCGCCGGCGAAAAAGGCATGCACCTGCGCTGGGCGCTGGTGACGATTTTGATCATTGCGGGCTATGCCGCTCTCGATGAATACCACCAATCGTTCGTTCCGGGCCGCACCGCCGCCGTGGGTGATGTGCTCATTGACACGTCGGGCGGCATCGCAGCGCAAATCGTTGCATCGCTTTTCGTTCTTCTGGGAAAGGCTCGTGAAAAGCGGCTTCAGGGTGAACGCAGCGCCGCCGCAACGATCCCGACCAACACAGTTTAAGAAATTCGCTCACAGAAATGGAGACGCCAATGGAGCCACAGATGTCCAGCCGTTTCTGGCGCAATCTGCCACTCCTTGCCGCTATCTGCCTGCTAGCATTTTCCGCCGCCGCTTCTGGCACAACCCCGGTCAGTTACGAATTGAAATTCGAACGGCCCAACTCACACCTGCTCGACGTCGCGATCCACGCAGACGCGCTCACCGGCACGTTCGTGGATTTCGCCATCCCGGATTGGGCGCCCGGCTCCTACTACATTGAAAACTACTCTGCCAACGTGCAGCGCTTCCGCGCGCGCTCCGCGGCTGGCCAGGAGCTTACGTGGCGCAAGACGGACAGCCAGACCTGGCGCATCGAGCTAGCAGGCGCAAGATCTGTCACCGTCGAATACCAGGTTTACGCCAACACCCTGCAAAACAACATCGCGCAGTACAACGAGCGCCACGCATTCATCGGCGGCCCTTCCCTGTGGATGTACCTAGTCGGCGGCAAGGTTCGCCCCACCACGCTATCCATCGCGGTTCCCAACGGCTGGCGCGTCGCCACCGGCATGGAGCACACCTCCGCCACATCGTTTCAGTCGGTTAACTACGACACATTCGCCGATTGCCCGCTCGAGATCTCCGATTTCGCCGAAAAAGATTTCGAAGTCCTCGGCACGAAATATCACGTGATCGTGCACGACGTGATGGGCCAAAAAGATTTTGCGAAGTTCGTGGACGACCTGCAAAAAGTAGTCGCGCAGGATGTTGCCGTGTTCCAACCCGTAGCCGGCACATCCGGCCAGGCCGCTCCCTTCAAGGAATACTATTTTATTTTCCACGTCTGGCCCAAGACCGGTGGCGGCCTGGAGCATCTGAACTCCACGCAAATTAATTTCGGCGTCGATTGGGATTCCACCGAGCCGGCCCCCGGCTACGTCAATCGCTACGATCTGAAGCTGTTTGTATCCGCGCACGAATTCTTCCATGCCTGGAACGTCAAGCGCCTGCGCCCGCTGCCTCTCGGCCCCTTCGACTATTCGCAGATGGTGCACACGCCGTCGCTATGGATCTCGGAAGGCCTCACCAGTTACTACGGCGCGCTGGCCCTCGCGCATGCCGGGTTGATTACTCCCGAGCAATATCTCGATTCCATCAGCCAGCTCATCACAAAATTTGAAGCGCATCCCGGCCGCGGCGAGCGCAGCATTGAAGACACCAGCTGGGACACCTGGTTCCCTCGCGAGAGCGTGATCCACCAGGACAACAATCTTCTGAACACCTGGTATTCCTATTACGACGGCGGCCAGATCATGGGCCACATCCTGGATTTCGCGATCCGCCACGACACGAACAATCAGAAATCACTCGACGACTGGATGCGCCTGCTCTATTCACATCACGCGTTGCCCAAACCCGGCTTCGAGCCTGACGACGCCATCAAAGCTGCATCTCAGGTCGCGGGCACAGACGTCAGCGGAATTTTCCGCCAATATATTTCAGGTAAGGAACCCATTCCCTACGAACAGTATTTTGCCTATGCCGGAATCACGGTTGAAAAGAAACTGGACGCCAACAAGCCCTGGATGGGCGTAGATGCAACGAAGAACGACGACGGCCGCGCCAAGATTCGCAACATCGTTCCCGGCAGCCCCGGGGAATCAGCCGGACTCGACCGCGACGACATCTTCTATGCGATCGACAGCCGCGCCGTAGACTTCGACGGCTTCACCAAGGAAATCGAAACGCACAAGCCTGGCGACACGGTGCGCTTGACGGTCCTGCGCCTAGGGGAATTCAAGGAGTTTTCAGTCGCGCTCAAAGCCAATCCCAATCCCACGTATACACTGAAGCCGATGGAGCACCCCACGGATCAGCAGAAGGCCATCTACGATTCGTGGCTGGGAATCAAACAGTAGCAAAGCGCCCGCGAAAGCCTGCCTCCGAAAAATCGGGATAGCGGGAGCAGTCACCTGCTCGCCCCTCCCACACCACCGTACAGGCGCGCCCGCATACGGCGGTTCGGTAAGCTGAGCCCTTGCGGGCCGTGAGGTTCGAGTCGTCGTTCGCGACAAGGCCTTCAGCACTCGACAGGTTGCGGTTTCGGCTTCACCGTCTTCTGAACCTGTGAAGCTCAGCCGAAGCTGATTGGCTGGCGCCGTGCCACCCGCGAGTTCGACGTTCTACTATTCACTCTTACTGTTTGGGCCTTCCTCACGTCCGTGAGTACTACGCCCGCTACTGACTTCTGCCGCACGTTCAGAGTGAATCTCTCCACCCTCAGTCACGAATCCGTCACATGCAGCAGATCTCCCGCGATGCGCTCGACTGCTTTCGATACGCGGCCGCCGGATTTGCCACCAGCGTCCCAGAGGGATACGGACTTCGCGATCAGTTGCTCGCTCGTCCGACGCCGTAGGGCTCAGATCCAGTTCTTGTACATCGGCCCGTATCTTCGCTCCACGCTTCCTTCAGACCTCGCCTCGCGGCCCGGCCCTTGCGCTTCGCTATCACTTCACACCCATCTGGTTGGGACGGGACTTGCACCTCCAAGCTATCGAACATGCTCGGCACACAAGGAAAAGGCCCGCTCCGACGAATCGGCGCGGGCCTTCTTGAATTACATGATCGACTGAAAAGAAACGAAGCTACTTCGCGGTGACCGCTTCCTTTTCCTTTTCTTCTTCCGGAGTCTCCACATCCTGCTTCCGGCGCGGCTTCTTGTCCTTCTTCTTCAACTCCGAGCCGATGAACTCCAGGATCGCCAGATCCGCTCCGTCTCCCAATCGCCAGCCCGCCCGGATAATCCGCGTGTAACCGCCCGGACGATCCGCAAATCGCGGAGCCAGATCGCTGAACAATTTTTCGGTAGCCCCCGGAGTCATCAGGAAAGCCGCCACCTGGCGTCGCGCATGCAGCGAATCGCGCTTGCCGAGCGTAATCATTTTCTCCGCCAGCCGCCTGGTAGCCTTCGCCCGCAGGATGGTGGTGTGAATGCGTTCCTTCTCGACGAGGTTCGTCACCAGGTTGCGCAGCACCGCGCGCCTGTGCGCGGGCTGCTTCCCGAGTTTTGACCCTGATTTAAGGTGTCTCATAGTCGCTTACCGTGGCTCGCGCGGTTTCCCGCGCGATTACATTGCCGTGGCATCCCCCTCGGAAGGCGGAGGCGCGGTCTGGCTTGGTAGCGGCGGCCAGATGATACGGCCGTGCTCGTCAAACTTCATGCCCAGGCTCAAGCCCATCTTGTGCAGGATGTCCTTGATTTCATTCAGCGACTTGCGTCCGAAATTCTTGGTCTTCAGCATTTCGGATTCGGTCTTCTGCACCAGCTCGCGCAGGTTCTGAATGTTCGCGTTCTTCAGGCAATTGTACGAACGCACCGAAAGCTCCAGCTCTTCGACCGAACGGTCCAGGAATTCCAGCCGCGGATCGCTGTAGTTCTCCACCACTTCTTCCGGCAGGTCCGGCGTCTCTTCGAAATTGATGAAGATGCTCATGTGGTCCTTCATCAGCTTCGAGGCCAAGCCAATCGCGTCCTGCGGCGTGATGGCCGCGTTGGTCCAGACTTCCAGCGTGAGCTTCTCATAATCGGTCATCTGTCCCAAACGAGCCGCTTCCACGGCGTAGTTCACCTTGCGTACCGGCGAGTGCACCGAATCAATCGGAATGTAACCGATCGGCAAATCCTCGTCGAAGTTGCGGTCGGCCGCCACATAGCCGCGGCCATTCTTCACGCGCAACTCCAGTTCGAACTTGCCGCCTTCGCTTACCGTCGCAATGTACACGTTCTTATCGAGCACCGCGATATCCGCATCCTCTTCGATTTTCGCGGAGGTCACCGGCCCAGGCGTGTCCACGATCAAAGTGATCGTCTTCGGCTGGTCCGTGTTCAACTTCAGCGGAACCTGCTTTAGGTTCAGGATGATGTCCGTCGCGTCTTCCACGACACCGGGAATCGGCGAAAACTCGTGCAACACGCCTTCAATCTTCACCGCAGTGATCGCTGCGCCTTCAATCGAGCTCAGCAACGCGCGCCGCAGGGAGTTTCCGACCGTGGTTCCCCAGCCGCGCTCAAAAGGCTGCGCTGAGAATTTCCCGTACTTATCGGTCAGTGTTTCTGGTTCTGCTGCCAACCGCTTTGGTTTCTGGAAGCCCTTCCACATCTTCGACATTCCTCCTGGCTCGCCCGCGGCGAACCGACTAACTTATAAACGTTGATAATCTCCCGGCGCTACTTCGAATACAGTTCCACGATGAGCTGTTCGTTCATCGGCGGCGTCTGCACGTCTTCGCGACGCGGCATCGCCACCACGCGCGCCTTGAAATTCGCTGGATCAATATCGAGCCACGGAGCCACGCCCTGACTCTTCGCCAGATTGCGCGCTTCCATAATCATCACGTTTTCGTGCATCTTGTCTTTCAGCGTGACTTCATCCCCCACGTTCACCAGGTAGCTGGGAATGTTCACCTTCTGGCCCTTCACGCGGATGTGCCCGTGCAGCACCAGTTGCCGCGCCTGTGAACGCGAGCCGCCCAGTCCCATGCGGTAGACCACGTTGTCGAGGCGACGCTCGAGCATCACCATCAAGTTTGAGCCGGTCGGCCCCTTCGTCCGCAACGCTTTTTCGAAATACGTGCGGAATTGCCGCTCCAGCAGCCCGTAGGTGCGCTTCACCTTCTGCTTTTCGCGCAACTGCACGCCGTAGCCCACCATCTTCGCCCGCCGAGCCTGCCCGTGCTGCCCGGGAACGAAATTGCGCTTTTCGATCGCGCACTTTTCTGTAAAACACCGCAGGCCTTTCAAGAAGAGTTTTTGCCCTTCCCGTCGGCACAGCCGGCAAACCGCTTCACGATGTCTTGCCAAGTCCTATCTCCTTTATCTCAACTCTGCCATTTCCCAGAATCTCTGCCGCGAGCGTTATACGCGGCGGCGCTTGGGCGGACGGCAGCCGTTGTGCGGTACCGGCGTCACGTCCTTGATCGCATTGATGTGCAAACCCGAAGAAGCCAGCGCGCGCACTGCCGATTCACGTCCCGCGCCCGGTCCCTTCACGCGCACTTCCACCGATTTCATCCCGTACTGATCGCGCGCCACGCCTGCTGCCGTCGCGGCCGCTTGCTGCGCTGCATAGGGTGTGCCCTTGCGCGATCCCTTGAATCCCACCGAGCCCGCCGAAGACCAGCTCACCGCGCGGCCATCGGGATCGGTCAGCGTCACGATCGTGTTGTTAAACGTCGCCTGGATGCACACCACGCCGTGCGGCACCACGCGCTTTTCCTTCTTCTTGCGGAATTCCTTCTTGCGCTTGGAGCTTTTTGCCGCTGCTGCTGCCGGCGCTCCTCCTGGTGCTGCTGCCGCGTCTTTCGGTTCTTTTGCCACGCTCGTGTCTCTCCTGTCGTTCTAAACCATTCAATCTTTGCGAATGTTGCTACTTGCGAGCCGCGATCTTCTTCGCCGCCACTGCGCCCTTCCGTGGTCCCTTGCGCGTACGCGCATTGGTGTGCGTGCGCTGGCCGCGAACGGGCAGGTTGCGGCGATGCCGCAGCCCGCGATACGCCTGAATTTCAATCAGCCGCCGGATGTTCATCTGCGTCTCTTTACGCAGATCGCCTTCGATGCCGCCTTCGGCCTCGATGGCCGCGCGCAGGCGCGTCGCTTCATCCTCGGTCAGGTCCTTGATCTTCTTGGTATGGTCCACGTTGGCTTTCGCGGCCAGCGATTTCGCGCGTGCCTGCCCGATGCCGTAAATTGACGTGAGCCCAATCCAAAGCCGCTTGTTCGGCGGCAAATCCACACCTGCGATGCGAGCCATTCTCTATCCTCCGGCCTCTGGCCTATCCCTGGCGCTGGCGGTGCTTGGCGTTCGTACAGATCACGCGCACCACGCCGCGCCGATGAACGATCTTGCACTTCATGCAGATTTTCTTTACCGATGCCCGAACCTTCATTTTTCCACTCCATCCCCTCGCAGGGGCCCCAGCGTTCTACTGCTCTGCGCCGCTGAACTACTTGTAGCGATACACGATTCGTCCGCGCGTCAGATCGTACGGCGAAAGCTCCACCGCCACGCGATCTCCCGACAAAATACGAATAAAGTTTTTGCGCATCTTCCCCGAAATATGGGCCAGCACCTGGTGCTTGTTCTCCAGCTCCACGCGAAACATCGCGTTCGGCAGCGGCTCGATCACGGTAGCCATCACTTCGATGGCATCCTCTTTCCCGCTTTCGCCCGGCTTCTTGTTTTCTTTCTCTGGCCTTGGTCTCATGCGCTCCTGTGTTCTACTCCAGCCAACCTCTGCTTCCTGCCGCTTACCAGACCGGCCCCGCCGCTTCTTTCGGCCGAGTCAGAATCCACGGTCCATTCTTCGTCACCGCTACGGTGTGCTCGAAGTGAGCTGAATCGCTGCCGTCCGACGTCACCGCGGTCCACTCATCATCCAGCACGCGTACGCCCGGACCGCCCGTGTTGACCATCGGCTCGATCGCCAGCACCATGCCCTCTTGCAGCTTGGGGCCCTGACCCGGAGAACCGTAATTCGGCAACTGCGGGTCTTCATGCATCTTGGTGCCAATTCCGTGGCCTACAAACTCGCGCACCACCGAATATCCGTTCTTTTCCACCCACTGCTGCACTGCGGCGGATACATCCCCCAAGCGATTTCCCGCCCGGATCTTCGCGATGCCCTGCTCCAGCGATTCCCGCGTCACGCGCAGCAGCTTCTCGCGCTCGGGCGTCACTCTGCCCACGGGCACCGTCAACGCCGCGTCGCCAAAATACCCGCCCAGCTCTACTCCGAAATCCATCGAAAGAATGTCGCCCTCGCGCAATTTCCGCGCCGCCGATGGAATCCCGTGCACCACTTCCTGATTGATCGAAGTGCACACCGAGCCCGGATACCCACGGTAGCCTTTGAACGCCGGCCGCGCGCCGTGCTCCTTCGTGTAGCCCTCGGCGAACTCGTCCAGCTCTTTCGTCGAGATGCCCGGCCGGATCATCGTGCGCATTTCTTCCAGCGCGCCCCAGACGACCTGTCCTGCGCGATACATCTTTTCGAGCTCCGCAGGCGATTTACAGATGACCATTGCGCCCTTCCGCGCGCTTCACAATCTCGTTCAAGGCGCGGGTTACTTCCTCCACTCCTGCATCGCCATCCACCACTTCCAGCACGCCATGCGTCCGGTAATAATCCGCCAGCGGCTGGGTCTGCCGTTCATACGCCGCAAATCGTTCCTTCACGATTTCCGGCTGATCGTCCGACCGCTGAATCAATTTCCCGCCGTCGTTATCGCAAATGCCCGGCGTCTTCGGCGGCCGCTCGAAAATATTGTACGTCTCGCCGCCCACGCTGCACGTCCAACGGCCGGCCACCCGCTTCACCAGTGTTTCCGGGCTTACCTGAAACTGGATCACCAACGGCTTGCCCAGTCCCCGGCGCTGCAAAATCTCGTCCAGTTCCTCGGCCTGCCGAATCGTCCGCGGAAACCCGTCGAAGATAAATCCCTCGTCGCAGTCCCAGCGCGACAGCCGCTCTTCTACCATTCCCAGCACGATGTCATCCGGCACCAGATCGCCGCGTTCCATGATCGGCTCTGCCAGGCGCCCCTGCTCGGTGCGGCGCGTCACCGCGTCCCGCAGCATGTCGCCGGTGGAAAGATGCGGCACGCCCAGCTGCTTGGCCATGCGCTTCGCCTGGGTGCCTTTACCAGCTCCTGGCGGACCCAGGAAAATTAACGCCCGTTTGAGCGCCATCCTCACCGCCGATGCGTCGGTCATTAACTGCGACGTCCCCGGACCCGGCCCTTGCGCACAAACCCATCGTAATTCCGCATGACCAATTGCGCTTCCAGTTGCTGCACGGTATCCATGGCCACGCCCACAACGATCAGGAGCGAGGTGCCCCCGAAATAAAATTGCACGTTCAAACCATCCAGCACGAATCGCCACATGTGCTGGTCGAACCAGTCGCCCACCAGCCACAAATGCTGCAGGTGAATCCCCGAAATCATCCATTCCGGCAGCAAACAGACCACCGCCAGGTACACGCCGCCGACGAATGTGAGCCGCGTCAAAATGCGGTTAATGTACTCGGAAGTGTTTCGCCCCGGACGTATCCCTGGAACGAATCCGCCGTACTTCCGCATGTTGTCCGCAAGCTCGGTGGGATTGAAAATAATCCCCACGTAAAAGAACGCAAAAAATATGATCAGCGTCACGTAGATCACGGTATAGAGCGGCTCGCCCCACTTGATCATGTTCGCGAACTTACCGAACGCTGTGGACTTGTTCTGAAAAAACAGCGCCAAAGTCTGCGGAAAAGTGAGCAGCGAACTCGCGAAAATCGGCGGAATCACTCCACCGGAATTCACCCGCAGCGGCAGGTAAGTCATCTGCCCGCCCATCACTTTTCGGCCCATCACTCGCTTCGCGTACTGCACCGGTATGCGCCGCTGCCCGCCTTCGACGAATACGATGAAGGCCACCACCGCCAGCATCAGCACGATCAAGCCCACCAGAATGACCCCGGCGAGCGATCCCCACTCACCGCTCGTCGTCTTCAGATACAGATCGTGCACCGCGTTCGGCAATCCCACCACGATGCCTGCGAAAATAATCAGCGACATCCCGTTGCCGATGCCGCGCTCGCTGATCTGCTCGCCCAGCCACATGATGAACGCCGAGCCGGTCGTCAGCGTCAGCATGGTCATCAGCATGAAACGCACACCGGGGTGATACACCAGCGCTTCGCCATTCATGCTCTGCATCGTCAAGGTCTTCGCGATCGTGAACGATTGAAACAAGCTCAGAATAATCGTCAAATAGCGCGTGTACTGCGTGATCTTCCGCCGCCCCAGCTCGCCTTCTTTCTGCAACCGTTCCAGGTAAGGCCATACCACCACCATCAATTGCAAAATAATCGACGCCGTGATGTATGGCATGATGCCCAGCGCAAAAATTGTCAGGCGGCGCAGGTTGCCGCCGCTAAACAGGTCAATCAGCCCGAGCACCGAGCCTTGTCCCCGCTGGAACATGTCCTGCAGCAGGGCCGTGTTGATTCCCGGCGTCGGAATGTGTCCGCCCAGGCGGTACACCGCCAGCATGCCCAGCGTGAACAGAACGCGGTTACGCAGATCCGGCGTGCTGAAAATATTCCGAATTGCCAGGAACAGCTTGTTCATTGCAGGACTTCGACCTTTCCTCCGGCGGCCGTGATTTTTGCCTCCGCCGACTTGCTGAACGCATGCGCCTGCACCGTCAACGCCACTTTCAGTTCACCGCTACCCAGAATCTTCAGCGCCTCGCGCTTCACGCGCAACACGCCCAGGGCATAAAGAATTTCTGGTGAAATCGTTTCGCCCGCCTCGAAAACATTCAGGCTCTCGACATTTATCACCGCATAGGTCGTCGAGTCCGGCGCCGAAAATCCGCGCTTCGGCAATCGCCGGTGCAGCGGCATCTGTCCGCCTTCAAATCCCGGCCGGCGCGAATACCCGCGGCGGGACTGCTGCCCCTTGTTGCCCGCTCCTGACGTCTTGCCCATCTTCGAGCCCATGCCGCGTCCCACGCGCACCTTGCGGTGACGCGATCCTCGCGGCGGCTTCAAATTCGATAGTGTCGGTTTCTGTGCCATTCTCAGCCCTCAATCTGTACAAGATGGTGCACGCGCGCGATCATGCCGCGGATCGACGGAGTGTCTTCCACTTCCAGCACTTGCTGCATACGCCGGAATCCCAGCCCGCGAACGGTCTGGCGCATATCACGCGGGCAGCCAATAAAACTCACCACCCACTTGATTTTCAGTTTCCCCGGTTTCTTCTTGCCCGCTGTCGTCGTTGTCATTTTATTAGCGCGAAGGAACTACTGTGCCGTCGCTTCCTCCGCTATCTTCCCGCGGCCTTCCGCCACCTTCGCCGCATCCTTCAAATGCATCAACGCGTCAAAGGTCGCCTTGATCACGTTGTGCGGGTTCGATGTCCCCAGAGATTTCGTCAGCACGTTCTGAATTCCCGCAACCTCCATCACCGCGCGCACCGCTCCACCCGCGATGATTCCGGTTCCGTCCGGAGCGGGCTTCAGCAGCACCTGGCCCGAGCCGTAACGCCCCAGCACCTGGTGCGGTATCGTTGTGCCCTTCATGTTCAGCTTCACCATGTTCTTCTTGGCCGCTTCAATAGCCTTGCGGATGGCCATGGGCACTTCGCGCGCTTTGCCCATGCCAAACCCGGCATGGCCGCCCTGATCACCGACCACCACCAACGCGGAGAAGCTGAGGTTTTTTCCGCCCTTCACTACCTTCGTGCAGCGGTTGATCGAAACGACCTGATCCTTCAAGTTCGCCTGGTTGGTTTCCACCGGACGGCGAACCGCTAGCGAGTCTTTGAGCTCTTGTTTCGACATAATTTTCAGAACTTCAGGCCCGCCTCCCGGGCCGCTTCCGCGAGCGCCTTCACACGCCCGTGATATTGATATCCGCCTCGATCGTAAACCACCTTGTCGACGCCCTTGGCTTGCGCGCGTTCCGCGATGGCCTTGCCCACCACTTTGGCCGCGGCGATGTTGCCGCCGCCCTTGATGGACTTGCGCACTTCTCCATCCAGCGAACTCGCAGAAACAATCGTGCGATTCGTCTGGTCGTCCACCACCTGCGCGCGGATGTGCTTCGAGGTACGATGCACGCAAAGCCGTGGACGTTCTGCCGTTCCCACCAGCGTCTTGCGCGTCCGCACGTGAATGCGGCGGCGATGCGCTTGCCGCGATAATTTGTGAACCGGTGCTGCCACGTTCGCTCTCCTCCTGGCCTAAGCCGCTGCCGACTTCGCGCCAGCCTTGCCGGCCTTCTTCTTCAAGCGCTCGCCGGTAATGCGCACGCCCTTCTGCTTGTA
>JABCZJ010000031.1 GCA_013289715.1 Acidobacteriota bacterium
GAAAGAAAAAGCCCCTCCCCCGGCTTTTCCAGCCATCCAAACCTTCCCAAGAAACTGCCGGGGATCACAGCCCTGCCCAATCGGCGCAGTTCACTACACTTCCAGTCGCGATTGCGGAATCGCTGCCGCGCGGCAGGGTTCCTTGACCATGGTGCGCAGGTCGTCTAGACTGGTTGTTTCGATTGCGCGCGCGATTCGCCGTAGTGCGCCAGCGACATTTAATTTCGAGGGAGAGGATCGTTGCCGAAACGCACTTTTCAGCCGCATGTGCGGCGCCGACATAAGAAGCACGGGTTTCGCAAGCGCATGAAATCTCAGGGTGGACGGAAAGTTCTTGCAGGACGCCGCAAAAAAGGGCGCCACAGCCTCACGCGCGTCTGAAGCGCCGCGGCTGGATTTTCCGCGCGCTTTTCGCTTGATGCGCCGCGCCGAATACGACGCGGTGTATCGCGAAGGGCGCCGCCGGAGCAGCCGCGAGTTCACGCTATTTCTTCGTCCCAATGGCCTCGACAGCAGCCGGTTCGGCTGGAGCATCAAAAAGGCGCTGGGTAACGCGGTCCGGCGCAACCGAATCCGGCGACGCCTCCGCGAAATAGTAAGATTGCACCGACAGGAGATCGCCCCGGGATGGGACATTGTGATACATCCACGCAGCTCGGCCGCCAACGCGGAATTTTCCGCGCTGCAAGCGGAGCTGTTGAAACTGATGCCTGCGAGCGCAAAGGCGCCGCAATAGCGTCGACGAATCCGCGCGCGTCCACGAAAACTTTCAGTGCGTGGTGGCTGCTGGCCCTGGTGCAATTCTACAAAATTTTCTTTTCGCCTTTTCTCGGCGGAGCCTGCAAGTTTTATCCTTCGTGCTCGAATTACGCGCAGGAAGCGATTGCACTGCACGGCGCGCGCCGCGGAGCATGGCTGGCGTTGAAGAGGTTGGGACGTTGCCGCCCGTTCACCAAAGGCGGATTTGATCCGGTGCCGGACGCGGTAGATTCGGACGCGGCCTGGCTGCGCAGCGCCGCGCAATTCGATGGCGCGGTGCAAGTCAAGGAGCGCCCGCAGTGAAGGAAATGTCCGACCAGGTCCGCGGAATACTGTTCGTAGTTGTGTCGCTGCTGATTCTTTTCGCCTGGGGCCACTTTTACAAGCCACCGGTTCCACCTCCGCAGTCGAATCCATCGCAGACTTCCGCGCCATTGAACCAGCAAGGCTCGCAGCAGGGTTCCGCGCAATCGGGAGCGACGGGGAACGCTTCGTCGTCCGGCGCAGCTGCGCAATCGAGCGCGAGTAGCGCGACAGCTGCAACTGCAAATTCCGCCGTGGTGGAAGCCAGCGATGAGAAAACCGTGGTGGTGCAGAGCGCGCTGTACCGCGTGGAACTATCGAACCGCGGCGGCGTGGTGAAAACCTGGCAGCTGAACAGATATATGGACGACCAGAAGCCGCCACGGCCGCTGGACTTGGTGAACGACAGCGTGGCGCAGGAACTTGGCTGGCCGTTTTCGCTGGTGCTGTCTGACCCGCAACAGCAGGCGAGTGCGAACGCAGGACTCTATCAGATCGAAACCCACGTTGTTCCCAGCGCGGTTGCCTACAAGACGGAGTTGAAGCCCGGCAGAGGTCCATTTGTTCCACCGGTATCCAGCCCCGGCTTATATGCGCCGATGGAAGTGGATATGCACTGGAGCGACGGGCATCTGGACGTTCGGAAGAAGCTGACGTTCGATTTTAATTACGAAACGACGGTGGAAGTGGCGGTGAGGCTGGACGGGAAACCGCAGCCCGTCGCGGTGGCCTGGCGCGGCGGATTTGGCGACAAGGCTGTGTACAACGCGGCGCAGCTCGTCACCGTGTATTACAAAGCCGGCGGCAAGTTGAACTTGCTGCAGTACAAGAAGCTGGGAGTTTCGGGAAATCAAAGCCAGCCCGCGGTGCAGTATGGGCCGCTGGAATTTGCGGGCGTCGAGGACCAATTTTTCACGGCAGCATTTTTGCCGGATGGCACGGACATTTCGCTGTGGCACTGGATGCAGAACCATTCCGTCGCGGCTGACGGCAAGCAAACCAGCGAACCGGAAGCGGAGATGGCGGCGGGGACCACGACGGGCGCTGCTTTGCGTGTGCGTGTATTTGTGGGGCCGAAAGATTTAGGGCTGCTCGAAAAGGTCCAGCCGCCGCTGCCGGAACTGGTGAATTTTGGTTGGACCGGAGTCATCGCGAAACCACTGCTGTGGATTTTGCAGACGCTGCACACCAAGGTAACGAACTGGGGCTGGTGCATCGTGCTGATGACCCTGGTGATCAACCTGGCAATGTTTCCGCTGAAGATGAAGAGCTGGCGTTCGATGCAGAAGATGCAGAAAGTGGGCCCGGAAATCCGGCAGATTCAGGATCGCTACAAGAAATATTCGATGAGCGATCCGCGCAAGAAAAAAATGAACGAAGAAGTGATGGCGGTGTACAGCCGCGAAGGCATCAACCCGTTGGGCAGTTGCTTGCCGATGGTGTTTCAGATGCCGATCTGGTGGGCTCTGTGGCGGGTGTTGAACGGCGCGATTGAGTTGCGTCACGCACCATGGATGGGCTGGATTCACGATCTTTCGGCGATGGACCCGTATTATATTCTGCCGATCGGCATGACCATTATGATGTACCTGATGACCAAAATGACGCCGCAGACCACCACGGATCCGGCGCAACAGAAAATGATGGCGCTGATGCCGCTGATGATGGGATTCATTTTCTTCCGGCTTTCCAGCGGATTGAATTTGTACATGTTCACGAGCAACCTGGTGGGAATCGGCCAGCAATATTATTTGAATAAATCAGAACCGCTTCCCGCGAAGGGAAAGTTCAAAAAGAAAATAATCGATGCCTGACGAACGCAGCGGGGCCGGGAAACGGCCTTTCACGAGAGAACACGCGCAAGGCGAAGCGCGGCTGGATGGGGAGCGCGCGATCCCGGAATTGCAGCGCTATCTCGATTTGGCGGTGCGCGAGATGGGGCTGGAGATTTCGTTTGAGATTTCGACGCCGGCCACAGTCGATGGCGGCGCCGATGACAAGGATGTGCTGGTCGCGTTCAGCGGAACGGATCAAGATTTTCTGCTGGAGCATAACGCGGAATTGCTGCTGGCGCTGGAGCATGTGGGGCATCGTTGGCTGCGATTGGATCCGCGGCTGCACGACCGCGTGCGATTCGATTGCGGTGCATATCGCTCGCTGCGGCTGGAGGAATTGAAGCTTTCGGCGCGGGTGGCTGCGCAACGCGTGCGCGAAACGGGCCAGCCGTTTCGATTTAATCCGATGTCACCGCGCGAGCGACGGTTGATTCATTTGGAACTGAGCGGTGCGCAGGGCGTGCGGACGATGAGCGAAGGTGTGGGCGACCGGCGGCAACTGGTGATTTATCCGATCAACAAAAAATGATACCTGATGAGTGAGTCACGTCTTGGTTTAGGGCGCGTCCGCTTCGTCCGAGGAAGTTTCGATCTCCCGCTATTCTGGTTCTACCCAGATCCTGTCCAGCGATTCGCTTTTCCCCGGCATAGGACCGACGTTTAATTTTACGAGCTTGTAAGACAATCCCTCCACAGTCTCCAGGGCAACGATGCAAAATGATTTCCCAAGGCATTTCTCAAACAGCGAGCGAGTTTGCAGTTCGTCGTCATCGGAAAGCCCCGCTGGAATGCCGATCCACTTGACTGTATCACCGGCTTTCACGGGCCCTGCTCTGCCCGTTTCCGTTAACAGTGCTCGTACTCAACAACAATGTTTAGGAGCGAGTCAGGCTAGACGGTAATTGTGTAGCCTTCCTTTCCGACGTTGAAACATTGCGTTGTTCCCAAGCGATCGCTCATGCCCGCGGTTTCATGGATGTGCCCGCAGAATAGATAGAGAGGTTTCTCTTTTTCGACCCAGGCGCGCAGCGTGGGACTTCCGGCGTGCTGACCCGCGGCGTACTCGTCAAGTTTTGTATCGAACGGAGGGAAGTGAACTACGAGGTAGAGTTTTTCCAGGCTCGCGAATGGCGCCAGGGCCGCGGCGATTTCGGCTTCGGAATATTCTCCGGGCGTCTTGAATGGAGTGATGTTGCTGTAGCCTAGCCCAGCCCAATTCGTGCCATTGAGTTTTCTGGATTGGCGATGAAAATCCACGAAGCCATGCTGCTGGCAAAAAGCTTTCGTTTGTTCGTGCGTTTCGTGATTTCCCGGCAAGACGAAGAGGCGCTCGCCGAGCGGCTGCAGAATTGGGGCGCAGCGTTCGAGCCCTTTACTGAAATTGCAGAGGTCGCCCGCGGCGATGTAAATGTCGGCGGGCCGCGCAACGACGCGCTCGAGAGCGCGCAAGTCGCCGTGAATATCGCTGAAGATCAGGATTTTCATCGCACGTTCCCCGTATGAGTCGGCGCAATTTTGACTAGGCGCCGCACGTCCATGCCATCGGCCTGCCAGCCTTCCTCGATGGGTTCGCCAGCGTCATTAAATACTACACGATAGGAAAACGGAGCGGGGCCGCGGCGATTGCGCGTGATGAAACGGTGCTCGTTGAAATCCACGTAGTGGCGGCCAGGCTCGCCGGAAGTGCGAATCACCGGAAAACGCGCGAAGGACCAATAGAGCTGAACTTCGGGAAGCATCAGAGCGCGGGCGACAAATTCGTTTGGCGGAGAATCGGCGCTGAAGGCGAAAACCGGCGCGGCGGAATCACGCAGATCGAAGCGCGATTGGTAAACGCCGTCGGTGGTGCGAATGACGCCGCCCCAATCGAGCAGCGAAGGCGGCAGCGGGAGGGCTGCGATGCGGTCAATGGGGATGTGATTCGCGGCTGCGAAATTCCTGGTGCGCAGGAGCGCGGCATGATGGGCGACGCTGCAGGCGAAAAGATAGGAGAGCATTACGGCGCAGCCGGTCTGGCACCAATGCGCGGTGGTGATGCGGAAGCCCACGTTGCGAAAGGCTGGAAGAAAAAACAGCGCAGTGATGATGGCGCAGACGACAATCACGATCCACAGATGAAAGGGAAAT
This sequence comes from Acidobacteriota bacterium, assembly GCA_013289715.1. Taxonomy (GTDB): domain Bacteria; phylum Acidobacteriota; class Terriglobia; order Acidiferrales; family UBA7541; genus Palsa-295. The sequence continues at coordinate 5,025 of JABCZJ010000031.1, forward strand.
CCCACCGCGGCGGCGATTTTCCACGCGCCGAAAGCGCAGAGCGTGAATAGCACCCACAGGGAAAGGGCTCGGGCGAAAAATTTGTCGCGATCGGAATAAATCCAGGCGACCACCTGCGGCAGCAAGACAATTGCGGTGAAAGAGAAATCGATGATGAACAGCAGGTCCCAGGCGACACGTTCCTGCGAAAGTGGATACCGGATGCGAGTGCCGAAAGAAGTCATCGCATCGAGGAAAATGTGGCTTGCGATTGCTATAGCGTAGATGATGAAGAGAATTCCTAACGGAGGTGCTTCCCATTCACGAAGGTCCCAGCGTTTCCTTGCGAACGCGAAGCCCACGCGAGTGAGCCATGCGAGAAGTGCTGCGAAAAATGGCAGCGCGACGAAAGAGTGCGTGATCGCGCGGTGATATTTCACGATCGCCAGAGGATCGCGGGAGACAATTTCCTGCACGACATCAACATCGGGAAACATCGCGCCTACGGTCGCGGCAAAAGTTGCGACGCGGCCGTTACGTTCGGAGAAAAAACTTTTAGCGATGAGTGCGCCGACGATTCCGTGAGTTATGGTGTCCATAAGTGATTCGAAAAAGTAAGAGTGTACACGATTGCGCGGAAATCAAACGACTTCGAGAAGCGGAGAGCGCCTGGCGGTAACCTCTCCGACGATGCGGCCGGGGACATTGCGGCGGTGCAGTGCGGCCAGCGTCGCGTCGACGGAATCCGGAGCGACCGCGGCGAGCAAACCGCCGGACGTTTGTGGGTCGAAGAGCAGCGCGCGGAATTCGTCGGGAACGCCGGGAGCAAACGCGGTGCAACTTTCCACGAATGCGCGGTTATTCTTCATGCCGCCGGAGAAGAAGCCGCGGCGAGCCGCCTCGATGGCTCCCGGAAGATAGTCCATGCGCGCATGGTCCAGTTTCATGGAGACGCCGCTGCCGATGGCCATTTCGCGCGCGTGGCCGAGGAGCGCAAAGCCCGTGACGTCCGTGACGGCGTGAATCGGACGCGCTTCCGACGCCTGCGCTGTATCAATTTCATGGAGCGCTTCGGCGGCGTCACGATTCAGGCGGGTCATCGATGCGGTGGCGCCCGCGACCCAGGCTTCTTCGGCTTGGCCCTGTTTTAAGGCCGTCGAAATCACGCCTGTGCCGATTGGCTTAGTGAAAACCAAAATATCGCCAGGACGCGCGCCAACATTTTTCCAGATTCGTTGCGGATGGATGACGCCAGTGACAGCGTAGCCGAATTTCAGTTCATCGTCGCGAATCGAATGGCCACCCACGACCGTGCAATTCGCCTCCGCCATTTTTGCCAAACCGCCGCGCAAGATTTGTTCCAGAACTTCGGGCGCGCCGGCAGTCGGAAATGCCAAGATGGTGAGCGCGGAAATCGGACGGCCGCCCATGGCGTACACATCGCTGAGCGCGTTGGTGGCGGCCACCTGTCCGAAAAGCTCGGGATCGTCCACGATCGGCGTGAAGAAATCCACGGTTTGCACGATGGCTAGATCATCGCTGAGGCGATAGACGGCTGCGTCGTCGCTGGTTTCGAAGCCGACGATCACGTTGGGATCGAGCTGCGGCGGAAGGCGTTTGAGCACCGCGTCTAGAATGCTGGGACTTAATTTTGCAGCGCAGCCTGCGGCCTTTGCGGTGGTGGTGAGCCGAACTTGTTCCGCCAATGTCATTTCTCCGTGGAACCGATTGGATGATTATAGCGCGCGACGGTTGCGTGGTGCGTACTTCACATTCGGTCAACAGGGACGGAGTAGCCAGAATCAGGGCGGGGGCTATGCGTGGGCGGCAGCCGAACGTATCGGAATGGTGATGGGCTTGGAGGCTTCGGTTGCGGCGAGCATGTGACAGCGGCCGTCGAAGATAGCACCAGGTTCCATGATGAGGCACGGCGTATGGATTTCGCCGGTGACGATGGCTTTGGTTTGAATTTCGACTTTGCCGGAGGCTTTTATGGTGCCGTCGAAATGGCCGCCGATGATGACATAGTTACCGTCAATCTGGCCTTCGACTTTGGCGTGCTCGCCGAGGATCAGGGTTTCGTGCGAAACCAGAGTCCCCTTCATTGCGGAATCAATGCGAAAGGTGCCGGAGCACTCGAGCCGGCCTTCGAGCTTCACGCCCTGGTCGAGAAAGCCAGTCCACTCCCCGGAATCATGTCGTTTGCGGTCAAACCAACCCATGCGGTTTCCCCACGCTACGTGAATAGCGTAGCACTATTTTCGCATGAGTTGGTCGTAGAGGCGGGCCAAATCACTATCGTCGTAGTATTCAAACACTAACTGTCCCGGTTTGGCACCGTGGCGCGGATGCATGTGGACGCGTGTGCCGTACTCACGTTGCAGTTCCTCGAGAGCAGCTTTGGTGTTGGCGTCCACCGAGAAAACCCGAGCGCTGACAGGAGGCTTGGAACTGCGCGTCGCAAGTCGCTCGACCTGGCGAACGGTCATGCCTCCGCGCGCAACCCGGCGAGCGATGGTGAGTCGAGCTTGGGGATCGTCGACGGCCAGGAGTGCACGGGCATGGCCTGCTGTGATGCGGCCCTCCTCGAGCAGATCCTGGATTGGCTCTTCGAGCCTGAGCAGTCGAACAGCATTGGCAATTGTGGCGCGATCTTTGCCGGTGCGCTCTGCGACCTGCTCCTGCGTCAGGTGAAATTCATCGATGAGGCGCTGAAAGGCGTGCGCCTGCTCGATCGGGTTGAGATCTTCGCGCTGGAGGTTTTCCACCAGCGTCATCTCCAGCGCCATCTCCTCCGAGACGTCTCGGACGACGACCGGAACACGGAGCAGGCCCGCGCGCTGCGCTGCGCGCCAGCGGCGTTCGCCGGCGATCAGCTGGAAGCGGCCGGCAATCCTGCGGACCACGAGCGGTTGAACGATGCCGCTGGAATGAATGGAGCGAGCAAGCTCGTCGAGCGCTTCTTCGCGGAAGCGGGTACGAGGTTGATAGGGGCTCGGGTCAATCAGATCAATATCTGTTTGAAACAGGCCTTCAGACGGTGCCGGAGCCACTGCTGCCGCCGTTGCCCCCACCGTCGTCGGACGTGCTGGCTGAGCCGACGGAGCCAGCTCCGGCGGCGGCGGCAGAGGCGCTGGTGCCGCTACTGCCGGCTCCGGCTCCCGAATCAGCGCGCTCAATCCCCTGCCCAACGCGTTTCTGGGCATTTGCGATAACCTCCTTGGCAAGTTGGATGTAGCTTTCTGCGCCCTTACTATGTATGTCGTAGAACATAACTGGCATGCCGTGGCTTGGCGCCTCTGCGAGGCGCACATTTCTCGGAATGACCGTTTCGAATACTTGAGCGCCGAAAAAGCTTCGTAGATCGGCGGCAACTTGCTTCGATAGCGTGGTGCGGTCGTCGTACATAGTAAGGAGAATGCCCTCGATCGCGAGCGATGGATTTATGGTGCGGCGCAGGCGCATCAGGGTGTCCAGAAGCTCAGATACCCCTTCGAGGGCTAGGTATTCGCATTGAATCGGGACCAGCACCGAATCGCTGGCTGCGAGAGCATTGAGAGTGAGAAGGTCGAGTGATGGCGGGCAATCGATCAGGACGTAGTTGTAACGTGCCTGGATGCCTGCAACGAGGGCCTTGAGCCGATATTCGCGATTTTCAAGATTAACTAACTCGACGGCGGCACCTACTAGATTTTTATCGGATGGGATCAGATCCAAACCTTCTACCTGTGCGTCCAGGATTATCCGTTCGATTGGTTCGTCCAGCATTAGCGCTTGATATAACGTGCGACGGGCTGGGTCTTTCGGGAATCCAAGGGCGCTGGTTGTATTGCCTTGAGGATCGCAGTCAATTACCAAAGTGTGTTGTTCGGACGCGGCTAGCGAGGCGCCGAGGTTTACTGCGGTCGTGGTCTTACCTACTCCACCTTTTTGATTTGTTATGGCGATGACGCGAGCCAACGGCTGTTCCCCCGAGTGCGGCGTAAATGTAGCAGAGAGTTTTAATGCGAGGCAAGATGTTTCACGTGAAACAGTAAAGATAGTAAGTGTTCCACGTGAAACACTGAAGACCACACGCGATTGTTCCACGTGGAACAACTTTCGCGCACCTAGATTTTTGAGCCTAGAAGGATAACTCTGCGATCGGATTGCGGAATACGAATCGGATCGGACCACTTCCATCCTGCATTCTGAGAAATGCTGCCAGCATCCGCAGATCCGAGCCATAGAACTACCGAACCATCCGAATGTAGAGCGCTACGCGACCACGCTAGGAAGTCATCGTCAATTCCGAGGGCCCGGGCGGTGACAAAATCGATATTTTCGTCCATCAGGCGGATATCTTCCATACGGCCTCTGTGAACTTCGACGTTTTTTAGGTCAAGTTCTCTCACGACTTCCGCGAGAAAAGTCGCCTTCTTCTGGTTGGATTCGACAAGAATCGCGCTAAGGTCTTCGGAAACCATACGGATTGGTACGGCAGGAAACCCTGCACCGGAGCCAACGTCGGCGAGCCGACCATGCCGTATGGGGACGGTCCCGGCAGCGAAGAGACTTTCACCAAAATGAAAGCGCAGGATTTCGGTTGAGTCAGTGACCGTGGTCAGAGAGATCTTTTGATTCCACCGCAGCAGGAGGTCTATGTACGCGCGAATCTGATCGCAAAGCAGCTCGCTCGCCGTAACGCCGTATGGCGCTAGAGTCGCTTGGATGGTGTGATTGGATAGCTGGTTCATGGCTATATACTACACATATAGTTTGTTTGGTAACTTGGCTATCAAGTATCTGACTTATTTTCATATGCTTGCGGATCAATCTTCGCCAGTCCCGCACGCAACCGGCCCGGCGCGAGCATGCCCACGGTAATATCTGCCACAAAATGTGCGACGACGCAGGCGAGCAGCGTGCCCGTCCATGCCCGTATGGCGGAGAACAGAAGCCCGATGGTGAGTGTAGAAACCAGCCCGCGGCGCCCCTGGTACAGATGCGCGAGAGCAAAGAATACGGCTGAGCCGATGACGGCCGCAACGACCGAGCCTTGTGACCAACCCTGAAAGACGCGCTGGAGGAAACCGCGATAAATCAGTTCCTCGCACAATGCGACCGTTGTGACCAAGGCAAAAAAGGCGAGGCGTTCCACGTCGTCTTGCGGAAAAAGTTTCAACGCAAGCTGCGGGAGAGTTCCGTGAATTTTTTCAGGCTGCGCGACGAGCCGCCGTAAGCCCATAATTTGATTGAGGAGAATCAACGCAGCAAGCACAACCGCGGTGCTGACTGCGAGCGGTGCATTGGGAATGGCCAAGCCAAGTTGGCTGGCGCGAATTTGGTGCGCGTTGCTGCGCCATAAGATCACGCCGGCGGCGATCCATTGAAACGCGAGAGTGGAAGCGTACAGAGAGAGGCGATCCATTTTTGTGGTGCTGGGCATTTGCATCAACTGGCGCACGCGTCGACGTCCGAGCACCGGCACGGCGATGCCGAGAAAAAGCAAAATGAGCGCAAAATCCCAATGCATGATGGTAAATGAAAACACTTTTACGACGATGGAAGCAAGCCGAACCGCGAATGAATGGTTAGAGGAGTTGACAGCGCCGGACGCACCGCCGTATCGTTCTTGTTCCTGTTCCTGCGAACACCCATCATGAAAATTCTGATCATTGGCGGCGGCGGACGCGAGCACGCGATTGCGTGGAAGTTGCGGCAAAGTGCGAGCGTGGAAAAAATATGGTGCGCGCCCGGCAATGGCGGGATTTCGCGCGACGCCGAATGCGTGCCGCTGAACGTCGGCAACGTCGAAGCTGCCGCGGATCTAGCAACGAAGCTGGGCGCGGATCTGACGATTGTGGGGCCGGAATTACCGCTCGTTCAGGGTATCACGGACGAATTCAAGCAGCGGGGCTTGGCGATTCTGGGCCCGCCGAAAATGGCGGCGCAACTGGAAGGCAGCAAGATTTTCGCGAAGCAGTTCATGACGCGCAACGGAATTCCGACGGCCGGTGTGTATGGCGCGTTTGAATCGGCGCGTGCGGCTTGTGCGAAGCTCAAGTCCGTCGCATGGCCGCTCGTTGTGAAGGCGGACGGGCTTTGTGCGGGCAAAGGCGTGCTGGTGACTTCGGCGGCGAGCGACGCACAGGAATTTATCGAACGGCTGATGAATGGAGACGAGTTCGGCGACGCGGGAAAACGTGTGCTGCTCGAGGAAGCAATCGCCGGCAAAGAACTTTCGTACATTATTTTGACTGATGGGACCAATTTTATTCCGCTGGCGCCGACTCGGGATCACAAACGCGCGTTTGATAACGATGAGGGACCGAACACCGGCGGCATGGGAACCTATTCGACGGACGGAATGTTGACGCGCGAGCTCGAGCGACAAATCCTGGAAGAAATCGTTCGTCCGACACTGGCGGGATTGCGCAGAGAGGAAATGGAGTATCGCGGATTTATTTTTTTTGGGTTGATGCTCACGCAGGATGGCCCGAAGGTTCTGGAATATAACTGCCGGCTGGGCGATCCGGAAACGCAGGCGATTTTGCTGCGGGCTGATTTCAATTTTGCGGCAGCGTGCATGGACGCGGCGCGGGGAAAGCTCGATGGTTCGAGTGCGAAGTGGATCCGGGGAGCCAGCGTGTGCGTAGTAATGGCGTCCGAGGGCTACCCCTCGCAACCGGTCTTGGGCAAATCAATCGGAGGTTTGGAGGAAGCTGAGAAGGCCCGGGAAGTGGTGGTGTTCCACGCGGGAACTCGACACGAAGAGAATAACTACTACACAAGTGGTGGGAGAATTCTTGGCGTGACTGCAGTCGGTAATTCTCTGGCAGAGGCACGCAGGATTGCCTACGACGCGGCCAGTAGGATTGACATTCCGGGAGCGCACTATAGAAAGGACATTGGCTTATCCGAATCGAATCAGGCGAAGGTGGCGGAGGTCCGTGCGAATGGGTGAAGTGCTACACTTATTTACCTGTCTGGTCCACCGCTTTCCGATGCGCGAGGTTTCCGATGTCGAAGTGATTAAAGACAAAGGGTTCAAAGGGTGCATTCACGGTCGCCCAGGGAGCAAACGACAGGTATCTTTGATCGACCGGGAAACCTTGGACAAGTTGGGATTGGCTCCGGGCGTTGTGAAGGAGAACATAACTACGCGCGGGCTCGATTTACGATCGCTGGCGACCGGCTGCGTGCTCGAGATCGGGAGCTGCGTTTTGGAGGTTACCGGACCATGCAACCCGTGCGCACGGATGGACGAGATTCGCATGGGACTGCAGCAGGAGTTGAAGGGTCAGAGGGGATGGCTGTGCTGCGTGAAAACAGCAGGAATGATCCGGAAAGGCGACCGAATCGAAGTGCTGACGTCGGTTGGAGTGAACGTGAGCGCTGACGATAGGGAAGCGAGAGAATCCAGGCGATGACAGCGAACAAGCAGCGGGAAGTGCGCGTAGGCGTGCTGATGGGATCAGACACGGATTTGCCGGTAATGAGCGAAGCAGGAAAAGTGCTCGATAAGTTTGGAATTGGATATGAGATGGAGGTCATGTCTGCACATCGCACGCCGGTGCGCGCGCATGAATACGCTACTACGGCGCAGACTCGCGGATTGAAAGTGCTCATCGCGGCGGCGGGCGCGGCGGCGCATCTGGCGGGAGTGATCGCCGCGAACACGACTTTGCCGGTGATCGGCGTGCCGATGGGGACCAGTTCGTTGAACGGCTTGGATGCGCTGCTTTCGACGGTGCAGATGCCGGGCGGAATTCCCGTGGCTACGATGGCGATTGATAAGGCCGGCGCGGTGAATGCAGCGATCTTCGCGGCTGAGATTTTGGGCTTGTCGGATCCGGCTATTGCGCGAAAATTGGTGGAGCACAAGGAAGAATTGGCGCGGTCGGTGACGGAGAAGAATGCGCGTTTGCAGCAGCAACTTGCGGACCGGAAGTAGGCGTATTCATTAACCGTGCCCGGCGCTTTCCGCCCCGCCGGTCGTCAATGGCCAAGCGAGATCCTTCGTCACTGCGCTCCCGAGGATGACGACGCGAATGGGGGATGATTGCCCGGGAAATTAGGGCGCTGGCCGCACGGTGCAGCAGTTTTTCAAGTTGATTTATTGCGGTGACGAACCTTTCAACAGCGAAGGAGCGTCGGCCGGCCTTTCCTCCTCTGCCTGCGAGGTGGCTCTCTTCGGTTCAGGGGGTGGGCGGAGAATCCAATCGAAGCCTGTATCGAGGCCGATGGACGCCATCGTTTGGCGAGCGTTTGGCGGAGCCAAAACCATCAGCGCGGCGCGCAGAAATTGCGTGGCGTCCGCTGCAGTGATTTTACCGCTTTGACCTGTCAGGAATTGGTTCGCGACTTCGCGCATTTTGGTGTCGGAAGCGCAGAGCTTTTCCAGGCGCGGATCTTTTTGGCGCAGCAAATCCAGCAGAGTCGGCGCTGCATTTTCGGGCGGATACTGAAACTCCAGAAGCGTGTGCGGCTGGCCCTTCTCGGGGGGCCAGCTCTGCAGATACGCGGGATGCGAGATGTGCGTGTCGTAGTAGTCCAGGCGCTGCATTTCTTGAGTTAAGCTGAAGCTGAGCTGCCACACTTCCGGGCCATAACCTTGGAGATAGTCGGCGAGAATGAGCTGCGCTACGGGCTCAGCCTGCGGCCAATCGAGCTTGCCGTGGAGATCGCCGGCGACGGTATTCATGCGTTCAAACAGGTTCTGGCCGAGTGCTTCGAGGTCGGTGGCTTCGGCGGTCGTTTGTACCTGGTTTATGTGCGGGTTCGACGCGGCGAAATGTCCGTGGAGGTGCGGTAGTTCGGTGTCGAGGCGCGCGAGCTGAAGCTGCGAAGAGGGCGAAAACCAATCCACAGCGCCTAGCAGGATGCCGGCGCGGGTGCGGTTCATCGCCACCGGAATAGGCGGGTGGGTTCCCGGCTCGATTGGATTTTCGATCGTGCCGATGAGGATGGAGTCTTTGACGACGGCGATGACAACGCGGCCAGCCGCGAAGTTTACGACGACTTCCTCGGTGGGCGCGTCTTGAACCTGCTGCGCGGCGGCTTGCGTCGGAAAAAAGAAACAGGTTACTGCCGCGAGCAGAAGTATCGCCGCGGCATTTCGGTTGCAGCTGCAAACGACGCGGAAAAGCGTACCCATAGCTCGACGGTACCACAAGTTCGAAGTCAGCAATAAAATCTCCCACTTTCGTCCATGATATACTTGGGTTTCTGGCAGAGGGGCTAGGACCATCGACAACTACAAAACCGTACTGTCTAGCCAGGAGGATGGTTCCTGGGTCGCGGAAATCCCCGCGCTATCGGGCTGCTACTGATTGATGGAAACGCGCCGAGCAGCTCTAGCCGAGCTGGAGAAAGTTTTTGCAATGATCGCCGATGAATATCGCGACAAAGGCCTATCCTTTCCGGCAGACAGCACCGAAATTCTGCATGTCTAGCGCGACCGCGCGCAAATTCTAGTAAAATTTGACGGTAAGCGACCTTCTTGAAGCATTTGAGGATTGCGGGAATTCGGGCGGCATTGAAAGGAGTGGTGTGAAATCTCCCAAGAGCATTCGGCACAAGGGCAAACGGGTATCGGAGATTATCGAGGCGCATCAGCGATTCGTGCGCGGCGACGAGACCGGCGCGCGCGCGGATCTTTCCGGTGCGGACCTGAAGGGCGTAAATCTGGAGAACATGAATCTGGACCTGGTGAATTTCCAGGGCGCGAATCTGGAAGGGGCGCGGCTCTACAACGCGCGGCTTTCTTCGGTGAATCTGAGCAAGGCCAAGCTGCGGCGCGCCGATCTGCGTAAGGCGGATCTGACCGAAGCGAATCTGGAGGGTGCGGATTTGACGGAAGCGCTGGTGGGCGGCGCGGAATTGTTCCGCACGGATTTGCGGCACGCGATTTTGCGACGAGCGAACTTCGGCGCGGCAAATTTTCGGAGCGCGGAAATTCGCGGAGCTGATTTTAGTGGCGCGGAAATGCGAACGGCGATTTTGCGCGAAACAAATCTGGAAGGCGTGGACCTCTCGGGACTGGATTTGAGCACAACGCTGCTGCCGCCCGGGTACGTGGCGACGGGAAGCGGCAAGAAGTAAGGCGATGCAGAATCTGCCGTGGATCATGGTCGAAGACTATAAGTACCCGGCCGGCTGGATGGGCGCCGAGCAGCAGGAAGCGCGCTCGCGGGCCTATTGCGAGCTGGCCGAACGAGGGCAGATTCTCTTTTTCCGCGAGCTGCCGTTTCATTTGCCCGTCGCGGACCAGCAATTTCTGCGCGAACAGCAATGGACCGAGCTGCGGTTGCACAAAAACGTTTCGTACCGGCCGAGCGAGGATATTTTGCGCGGAGTTTCCGGGGACGCGGAAACCGTGGCGCGGCTGCATACGATCATGCGGAATTGCAGCGCGCAGATCATCGAGTTCGTAGGGAAATTCCTTTCGCCCTACAGCGGCAAATGGAACCTGGATTTCGCGAGCTTTCGTCCGCTGGAAGAAGAAAACCGCGATCTACCCGTGCACAAGCGTAATGATCTGCTGCACGTGGATGCGTTTCCCAGCCGCCCCACAAGGGGCGGGCGAATTTTGCGCGTATTCACGAATTTGAATACTACGCGGCCGCGCGTGTGGACCACCACGGAGAGTTTCGACGCCCTGGCGCGGCAGTACGCAAAGGCCGCGGGGCTGCAGCAAATCGCCGAGGACGATTCTTTTTTGGGGCGCACGGTGCAGAGCCTGGGAGCGAAACTCGGCATCGGCACGATGAGCCGCACGCCGTACGACATGTTCATGCTAAGGTTCCACGATTATCTGAAGGAGAACAGCGCGTTCCAGGCGGATTGCCCGAAGATTCGAATGGAATTCCCGCCGCTGGCGACTTGGGTGGTATTTACCGATGGCGTGGCGCACGCGGCGCTGAGCGGGCAATACGCCGTCGAGCAGACGTTTCTGATTCCGCCAAACGCGCTGGTGGCGCCGGAAGCGGCTCCGTTTCGCATCCTCGAAGGAATTGCGGGGCGACCGTTAGTTTCGTAAGTCCTGCCGGAAGGATTCGACCTACCGGCTCTACGGGGTCGTTCTTCCTTTGCTTAGATAATCCTGCGAGGGGACGCCGAAGGCGTCGGCTACGCGATTGAAAAACGCGAATAGCGCGGTAATGTAGACGGCTTCGGCGATTTGGTCTTCTTTCCATCCGGCATCGCGCAATTTCTGCACGTCTGCGTGGGTGGAGCGCGCGGCGTCTTCGGTAATTTGTTTGACGTAAACCATTAGAGCGCGTTCCGCGGGCGTCAGGCCGGCCTCATCGAGTTTGCCTTCCAGAATTGCGGCTACGCATTGATCGGTGGCTCCCTGAACCCGCAGGAAGTAAGCGTGGCTATCGAGTCAATACGGGCAGCGATTGAGAAAGGAAACGTAGCTGGCGATCATCTCCTTGTGACGTCGGCTGAGATGGCCTTCGGAAAAGTGGAGTTTGTTCGAGAATTCGACGACCTGGCGAAGAAAATCGGGACGCGCGCCAAAACATTTGATGATGCCCGGGACTTGCTGACGTCCGGAGCCAGCGCGCCAGAAATCGTAGGCTGTGGCTACTTCACCGGCGGCTTCTGCGTCTTCGCTGATGCGGATTTTTGTGGGATGCTTTCGAGCGGAAGGATCCGGAAGTGCGCTGGCAGGCTGTAGCTTGTCTTTTTTATCCCGGGACATCGTGGCCTCCTTTCGCGGCGCGACGTTTGCGAATCCAGCTGAGCAACTTCGGGCTCAGGACATGTACGGGCCAACCTGCCAGCACTACGGCGCAACCCAGTGCGGCCTCGCGCGGACTGCGGGTGGCAAGCAGAATTAACATGATACCTAGCAGCGCGAGGAACGCAATCGGAGTGAAGGGATAACCGGCGGTGAGGATGATGGTTTCGCTCGGTCGCGGCTGGCGGCGGATTACGAACAGGCCGGCGACAGTGAGTCCCAGAAAAAGCACGGTGACAAAAAAGAAATACGAAATGATCTGCTCGAATGAGCCCCGCGCCGCCAAAAGCGCGGCGATGCAGCCCTGAATGGCGATGGCGCGGGCGGGGGTGCCGAAGCGCGGGTCAACGCGCGCGACGGATTTCAGAAACACGCCGTCGCGAGCCATGGCGTAATACACGCGCGGCGCAGACATCATGAACGCGGCGAGGCTGCCCAGCACGCACACCACAACGATCGCGGCAAAAATAATTCCTCCCGTGGGGCCGAACAGGACTTCGCCGGCTTGTGCGACGAAGGTGCCGTCGGAGGCGACTTTTTCGATGGGCACGAGATAAATAAAGACGGCGCTGATGATGACGTACACGGAGGTGACCGCGAGAACGCCGACGACGAGAGCGCGCGGGAGCGTTCGGCCGGGATCGCGCACTTCGCCGGCTATTTTTGTAGCGTCCCACCAGCCGCCGAAAGAAAAGAACGCGCCGACTACGGCGGCCCCGAGAGCTGGCGCGAGTGGCAGCGCGCCGGGACGCTGCGCGACGAACGGTACGAAATTCGACCAGGAGCCCAGGCGAAATACCAGCGCCCAGACGGTGAGAGTGGCGAGTACGGCAAATTTCAGCCAGGTGATCCAGCGGAGAAAGCTGGCGCTGATGCGCGTGCTGAAAATATTCAGGACGCAGATCGCCCAGATGGCGGCAACGGCGGCGACTTTTATGATGAGCGGCGGCCAGTGAAAAATATATGCCGCGTATGCGGCGAAACCGGTGGCGAATGCCGCCGTGAGGCCGGGGTCGAGGACCAGCAGACACATCCAGCCGTAAAGAAAAGCGGTGCGTGGGCCGAAACATTCCCTCAGGTAGACGTAAGCTCCGCCCGCGCTGGGGAAACGGCCCGCCAGTTCGCCGTAGCAGAGCGCGCCGCTAAGCGTCATGGCGCCGACGGCGAGCCAGACCACGAGCAGCCAGAACGGGGAGGCGAGCGATTTGGCCATGCCGGCGGGAGTGAGGAAGATGCCGACGGCGATCGCTTCGCCCGCGACGGCTGCGGCGGCCGAGCCCACACCGAGTTGACGGCGGAGGTCTCCGGTTGTTGATTGCGGCGATTCGGAGTGCGATTGGATGGGCTGGGCCAGCGAGATTTCTCCCGGGGGTTATTCGCGTCGAGCTTCGCGATGTTTCGGCGACGCCAATTTTACACAGGGATTGAAGATATGCCGAAGCTTGAAGTCTCGGAATTATCCGAGTGTCGAGTCCAAGGCACCGACGGAACTTCAGCTGCTGAATAGTCTGTGGAAAAACGCCGCGACGCAAATGGTGCAACAAGTTGCGCTGCTGCAAAAACAACACAGAACCAACGGCTGCCCGGTTCGATAAATCTGCACCGGCCGCTACAAAGTCAAAAGCAACGTCCAAGGCGCCCAGCTGAAGCGGGCCGCTACAAAGGCAAAGCGGATGCCGGCACAGCGTGACACGGCCCCCCATGCGCTCCGTACGAGAACGACTATTTGCCGGCGGCAAATTCGGCGGGGTCTTCGCCGAAGGCGGTTGCGCCGCGCGAAGGCATGCTGCGGCGGCGGGTTTCGATGCCGAGGCGTTTGATTTTCTGGTTCAGCGTGGAGAGCGGGACCTGGAAACGCTCGGAGGCTTCCGTCTGATTCCAGTTGGTGCGCTCGAGCATGTCCACGATGATGCGGCGCTCGACTTCTTCCAGAATTTCGAAAAGCGAAGGCGCGGTGCCCGGGCCGCCCACCTGTCCAGGAAGCGGCGGCAAAAATTCCGCGAGCTGCAAGCGAACGCCGCGTACGATTTCGCGCGTACGAACGCTTTCGGGGAGAATGTCGGCGTCCATGGCTTCCTGGGTGGAGAGAACGACGGCGCGCTCGACTACGTTTTCGAGTTCGCGCACGTTGCCGGGCCAGTCGTAGTCCATCAACAGTTTCATGGCGCCATGCGTAAAAACGCGCGGCGGCTTGCCATTGTCGGTGCAAAACTGGCCGAGGAAGCGCTCGACGAGCAGCGGGATATCTTCCTTGCGATCGCGCAGCGGCGGCAGGTGCAGCGAGATGACGTTCAAGCGATGAAATAAATCCTCGCGGAAACGGCCTTCGCGCACGAGTTTGCTGAGATCTTCGTTGGAGGCGGCGAGGATGCGCACGTCAACTTTAATGGTTTCGGTGCCACCCAGGCGCATGAATTCGCGCTCTTGAATTACGCGCAGAAGCTTGGCTTGGGTTTCGGGGCCGATGGTCGAGATTTCATCGAAGAATATCGTGCCTTGATCGGCCACTTCGAAGAGGCCTTTTTTGGATGCGACGGCGCTGGTGAATGCGCCCTTCACATGGCCGAAAAGCTGCGATTCGAGCAAGTCCACGGGAATCGAACCGGTATTGATGGGGATGAACGCCTTGTCGGCGCGCGTGGAAGCGGAATGGATGGCCTTGGCGATGACCTCTTTTCCGGTGCCGCTTTCGCCCGAGATTAAAACGGTGGAGCGGGAGGGCGCGACCTGGGTGACGAGGTCGAACACGGCCTGCATCTTGTCGCTCTTGCCGATGATGTTCGGGAAATTGTAGCGCTGCTTCAGGGCGCGCTTGAGCTGGACGTTTTCGTCGCGCAAGCGGCGGCCCTCGATCGCCAGAGAAATCTGCGCGATCAATTCATCGTTGGACCACGGCTTGGTGATGAAATCCTGCGCGCCGCCCTTGAAGGCCGCACGGGCCATGTCAATCGAGCCGAACGCAGTGATCAGGATGATAGAGAGTTGCGGATCGCGGCGGCGAATTTCGCGCAGCAATTCCAGGCCGTTGCGATCGGGCAGGCTGACGTCCAGCAGCATCAGATCGAAGGGCTGATCTTCGAGCTTCTGCAGGCCGGCCTCGCCCGTTTCGGCGAGAGTCACTTGAAAGCTTTCGGAAGTGAGAAGTGCTTCGAGTCCTTCCCTGATTTCTATTTCATCATCAACAACAAGAATCGAACCTCTAGGCATGGACGGGCTTCCTGGCTACGGGAAACTCCAGACGGAAGGACGTGCCTTTGCCCGGAGTTGAGCGTACGTCGACTTTGCCGGCGTGCTCTTTAATGATGCCGTAGCTCACCGAAAGACCCAGCCCGGTGCCCCGTCCGGTGGCCTTGGTTGTAAAGAATGGATCGAAAATACGGTGGAGGTGCTCGGGAGAAATCCCCGAGCCCGTGTCTGTGACTTCTATTTCGACGGAGCCGTTTTGCGCTCCGGTACGAACTTCGAGCAGGCCGCCCTGCGGCATGGCGTCGCGCGCGTTCATGAAAAGATTCAGGAAGACTTGCTGCAAGCGGGTGATGGACCCGAGCACCGGCGGCAATTGTTCGTTGTAATTCTTGACGACATTCACTCGTGCTGTCTTGAAGGGATGCTGGACCAGCGTGAGGGTCTCTTCCAGCACGTTGTTGATATCCACTTCGATGAATTCGGCGGCGCCAGTGCGCGAGAAATTCAGAAGATTATTTACGATTTCGCTGGCGCGGAAAGTTTGTTTGACGATGCGCTCGATGGTCTTCTGGCGCGGATCGTCCGCGGGAATCTGCTTGGCGAGCATTTGAATGTAATTCGAAATCACCGCGAGCGGCGTATTCACCTCGTGCGCCACGCCGGCCGCCAGCAGGCCGAGCGAAGTGAGCTTTTCGGTCTGCACCATCTGATCTTCCAGGCGAACGCGCTGGGTGATGTCGTCGAGCAGGATCAGGCGGCCGAGGCGCGCGCCATTCTTGCCGACCAGCGGCGCGATGGACGCGTTGATTACGAGGTGACGGCCGGCTTGCGTGTTGAGGCGGAACTTGTAGATGCCGGAAACATGATCGCTGGCCGCGCGGGAAGTGATCTCGGCAACAAGATCCTGCGGCAAGACTTCGGGCAGGCGGCGCTGGAGCGCTTCGGCGCGCGGAATGGAAAGTAAATCCTCGAGCTGCGGATTCCAGGATTCGACGCGGTCTTCGAGGTCCACGGTGACGACGCCGATTTTGAGAGACTCGACGATATTCTCGCTGAAATCCTTCAGGCGCTCGATCTGCATCGCCTTCTGTTCGAGGGAATGATAGAGGCCGGCGTTTTCAATGGCGATGGCCACGTATCCGGCGATGGTGAAAAGCAGCTCGAGGTCGTCACTCGAGAGGTAATCGCCGTCCACGGTTTTGCCGAGGCCAAGAATCGCGACGGTTCGTTCGCGGAAGCGACAAGGAATGAAATAATTCAGGTCAAGCTCTTCGAGCGTGCGCCGAACGGATTCGGATTCCTGAATGGCAGCGCGCGCCGATTCGAAGAACAGGCAGCCGCGCTCGAACGCCGGACGAGCCGGGTCCAGGAACGACAAATCGAGCGGGCCTTCTGGGCGCAAGCCCATGGAGCGCGAAAGGACGAACTGCCCGGGCGATGCGGGATCTTCCAAAAACACGGCGAGGCGATCAACCAGCAGGGTTTGGGAAACACGATCAAGTACCGAGCCGACGAGCGGTTCCAGGCGCACTTCGTTGGTGAGCGCGCGGCCGAATTCTATGAGCGTGCGCCGGTAGTCGAGGCGATCGCGGTAGAAGAAACGGTCGAGGCGCGTCTGCACCCACTCGCGCAAGGGCTCGATCAGAAACGCGGCGACGACGATGGCGATGATGCCGCCGGCGGGGCCAGTGGACAAACCGGGCCGGTGAAACAGTTCGCCGATCAGAGCAATTATGGCGAAATAAATGCCCACGACGGCGGCTGTTGCGAAGGTGTAAGACAAACCCCGCTTGAAGATGATGTCCACGTCCATCAGGCGGTAACGGATGATGGCGTAGCCGAAGCAAAGCGGGATGAATGCCAGCGAGTAGACGGAAATCTTCATCCACGGCGCTGGGACCAGGCCCAGGGCGTAAGGCACGATGTAGAGGAAAACGAAAGGCAAGCTGCCGGCAAAAGCTCCGGCCGTGACCCACTTCAATTGCTGGCGCAGCACTCCGCTGGGCGCGCGCCGAAAACTGAAAAAGAAAACGAACGCGGCTAGCACAAAATAAATTCCCAGGTTGACCTGCTCAACCTTATCGAGCCAGTAACGCGCGCCGAATGAAGGGAGGAAATCCAGGGTGCCGGTAGCGATGAACACATGCAGCGTAAACAGCGCCACGGGGACGCTATAGACGGCAGCAAGCTTGGGCCACAGTGTGCCGCGGCGTTCAGGGAAAACCAGGGCAAAGTGCACGAGCATGGCGGGTTGCAGCAGCAGCGCCACTACGTTGGCCCAATAGATAATCCAGTCGAAGGAATTCAGCTTGCCGCTGTAATGGAAACTGTAGAGAACGAAAGAGACCAGGCAGAAAATGTAAAAGTGAATCGCGCGCGGTGCATTCCACCTGCGCACGAAAATGAACAAGCCGATGAACAGGTAAAGCAGTCCGAGGACGCGCAAATAGTTTTCAATGGAAGATGGATTTTCTTGCGGCGCAGTGACCAGGGGCGTTTCAAAGGTGCGCCCGTCGCGGCGCAATTGATAGCGAATTTCGGTCCAGGGGCCGACGTGGAAGAGCACGCGGGTGACATCGGTGGCGCGATGGATGGTCGTGCCGCGGACGGTTTCGACAACGTCGCCCTGGCGTATGCCGGCTTTGGCACCGGGCGAATCGGCCACGATGTGCCAGGCGGCGACGCCCTGGGGAGAGTCCATCCAGGTGACCCCGTCGTCGGGAAGAACGTAGAGTGAGCGCTGCTGAAAGTTCAGAACGGCGAAAACAATAGCCGCCAATGTGAGTAGGGCTAAGATCACCGCCCCGAGCCGCATTCGCAGACTATCTTTCATCCGAGTACACCAATATCCTTGGAGGAATATGGTAGCACGTCAACTTCCAGCGAATCACAGATTCCGAATTATGTAAGTGGTTATTTATTAGTACTTTACAGACATGGTCAGAGCTGGATATTGGCCTCATCCCATTTGTGGAAGATCGCTTCCCGATTACAATATCGAGATGCTACCTAAAACTGGAAGCTCAAGCCGCCCCGGAAGAAGCGATAGGTAGGTACGAGGACAATTTGGCCGTCGTTGGTTGCAAGCGTCACGTAACCTTGAGCGAGAAGATTGCCGCAGTCGGCCAGAATCTCCGCATGGCCCGGGATAAAACCAGGCAGACGCTGGCGAACCTGGACGCTCAGGTAGGGGTCGATGTGGTAGGTGGATTGTCCGTAGGCGTCCTGCGCGGAGACTGCAGGCCCGTTGATCCATTTGTAGCTGGAGACGATCTTTGTGCCGGTGCGTGGAATGGTGGCCGAAAATCGGGCAGCCGCGCTGGAGCGATATTGCGCAGCCAGCTGATTGCGCAGCGCGCCTTCGGCGGGATCTTCATTCGGCGCCAGTGCTCCCGCATAGGAATAAATCACAGTCATGTCCAGATTGGTCGCGATCTTCTGCTGGTAAACCAGCCGTGCACCCAGGGAATTCATAGCGCCGGCGTCGTAGGCAAAGACGTTCGAAAAATAGTCGGGTAAGTAATCCGGACCGGAGAAATTCCCGTGGCCAAAGATGGCGGTATTGTTGGAGTGGTCGTCAAAAACCGCGGCAGTGACGCTGGATTTCTTGGTGAGGTCATGTTCGACCGCGATTTCGGCGTGAAGATCATCGTCCAGCACCGAGCGGCCGCCGCGCAGCAGCAAAGTCGGAAATGCGTCGAGCTGATTGATCGTGGATTGCAGATTCCCCGGGGCGCCTGCGGAATCCTGCCAGGTATTGGTGGTCACCAGAGCGGAAGCGAGCCAAGTGGGAGCGATTCGCACCGCGACCTCTGCGCGAGGACGCACGGAGGTGGTTGTGGTTTGCAAGCCCGCCATCAGGAAATCAGCGCCGTAGCGAATGCTGACACGCTCGCCCAGTTGGAACGCCGAATCGTGAGACATGCGCAAGCCATGGAACGTCGGCCCGGCGTCGCCGAGCTGGGATTCGCGAATCAAGAGGGTCGTTACCGGGCCCGTACCGGAATCCCCGGAAGGCAGCCACTGCGCAACGAAGCCGTTGGACTCCGAGCCCGCGTCGTAGCTGAACTGCCCGGCGATCAGGAGGCTGCCAAGCCCGCCAAGTCCGTAATCGTACGCAAAAGCACTGCCCGGCGTATCCGCGAGATTCGAAATGGAACCGGGATGATCGGATCCAGAGGTAAATTCAAGGCGCGTGCGCGCGGTCTGATCCTGTTGCTTATCGAACGGATTGACGCGCCCGCCGAGAACGACGTCGCCATCCTGCCAACGCAAGACCGGGCGGGTGGCAGCGGAGGTGCGCAGCACCCAACTCCAATCATCGGCGGCGACCTGCTGATCGGGTTGGCGGCGCAACTTCTCAAGTGAGGTGAAGACAGATCCGAGGACGATTTCAAGCAGCGTGGTGTGCTCATCGCGCACCTGGATGTCCTGCTCTACCGCTGGGAGGAAGCCCGCCAGGGTGACTTTAACGGAATAGATGCCGGCCGGCAGGTTCGCGCTGGAAAATCGGCCACGATCGTTCGTCAGAAACTGAAACGCCATACTATTCAGGAGCTGCCCGGACGAAAGAATCACCGTGGCGCCCATCTGAGGAGTTCCCGTCGAGTCCACCACCAGTCCGGTGATCTTTCCAGAGCCCTGCGCGGCCGTCACTGCCTTCGGAAGCACACACCAGGAGAGACATAGAATCATGCCGAGGCCCATGGCGCGAATCATCCGAAGATTCATAAAGCTCACTTCGCCTGTGGCGCTGGCGAACCAGTCGGCCGGACGGTAAATTCCGTAGCCGGAGTGATTGTTTTCTTGGTTAGATTGTCGGTGACGGCGACTTCCAGCTTGTACTTGCCGGGCTTCAACGAGCCGAGAGTGATGATGTTCTCGAGCGTCATTTCCTCGCCGTGCAGCGGCAGTTTGTCCTGACCCAAGTCGTACTTGAGCACCGGGTCGTTCTCTTTGTCCATCGTTACCCGATATTGCACGGTCGCATCGGCCTTGTGGGTCTTGTCGTCCACCTTGAGGTTGTAGACCTGAAGGAAAACGCCCATTTCATCACTGGCGACAAAGGAAGAATCAATGCGCGGGCGGACTTTCACGTCGCCCAGGACAAACTGGCCCAAGCCGATATCGTGCGCGGAGACGCGCTTAATCTCGTCGGCGAGGATCAGAGTGCTGGACGAAAGGCTGTCGTCTTCAAAGCGCGGAACGGCCAAGCGGGTATTCACCACTCCTACGTTGCCGTTGTTGATGTCTTTCAAGACGATGTCCAGGCGGTAGAGTCCTGGACTGAGCGGGATCGCCTTCTGGTAAATCGAAGCTGTGGCTAGCGACTGCTGCAGCAGGCTGGAGGGAACGTCGCGGCGGACGGTGTCTTCAAAAGTGTTCACGATACGGCCGCTGAGACTCGTCACACGGCAGAACAGGTTAACGGAGGCGGACTCGACCCCATTCTTTTGCTGAAAGCTGAGCTGGCGCGTTGGGATTTGAATGGTGATGGGAACCAGGACAGTTTCAGAGGTAATGCGCAGGAAATCCGTGCGGTATTGGAATTTCACCTGATCGCGAACCAGGCGCGAAGAGACGACGGCTTCCAGGTCCTTGAACTTGACCGGAGGAGCTTGCTGGATCTTCGCATACAGTTCCAGTCGCGAGAATTCCTGCATGGTTTCCGGAGTCATGCCCAGTGGCGCGGCCATGTGCGTGCCGTCGGTGTTATTGAAACGAGCGGTCTTGCTCGACATACCCATGGATTCCATCTGGGTGAGACCGGCGCCGGGAACGTAGAGCAAGGCGTCTTTCTCGCTGGGGTCCATGGTGAGCTTGTATTCGCCGCTCATGGTGGGATCTACGAATTCGATCTCGACGTTTTCCCCAATGCCTTCCAGATAGCGATAGCGCCAATCTTCGAACGGATAAGTGGAAGTTTCACCGCCGCCTTCTTCGGACGGGCGTGTGTAGCTTCCGCCCGATGGGTGCGATTGAACTTCGTCCGCGGGACCCCACATGATGTAGATTCTGCCGCGATCGGTTTTCCAGCCGGGAATGCCGGAAGAAAAATGCTCGTTGGCGTAGGCGATGCGGCGATAGTGCTCTTCCTTGAAAGTGTTTTCGGCGGAATCCGGATCAGGATTGCGGCGCTGCCAGAATGCTTCGATGAATTGCTCGCGCTCTTCGTTGGTGGAAAGATGAAGGAACGAACTACGTTCTTCGGGTGAAATGATGTAGACGACGTCTTCGTTCAGCCATTTCTTGTACTGGGAATCGAGTTCGTTGAAAAGATCCTTGTCTCGTTTGGAGCGTTGCTTGGCGGCTTGTTTCGCTGCTTTCTTGTCGTTTTGGTCCGGCTGCTGGGTTGGGGATTCACCTTGAGCGGAAACCCTGGGTGCATACACCAGTCCACAAGCTAAAAGACCGAAAAGAAACACTTTGACGGTAGAACGCATAATTAAGCCTTTGCCCCGAGGCACGAAATTCTAACCTGTCCCATGGTACAGGTCAACGTCGGATTCCCCTAACTGCCCTTGAACCATTGGAATCGGATGGTGGCTGATGGGTTGCCTCGACCATGCCGGAAGTAGGGGTGGAGACGGGGAACGGTGACGGCGGAAGGGCGCTCGTGGCATGCTGCGGCGCCAGCACCAAAACGGGACTCGGCACCCGCCTGCATACGTGCTCGCCAGTCAAGCTGAGCTTTGTCCTATTCTCTTCGAGTCTAAATAGCTCTACAATGGAGCAGCGAAGAAGGCTAGGTGCCGACCGTTCGCGACGCCGGTTGTGTGTGCGCAACGGCAGGTTACGAACTCAAAGGCAATAGAACAGAGCGACGGCCTCCGAAATGTCATATGCGCGCCTGTCCTTCCGTAGGCGCAAACGTCTAACCTTGACCTAGAAACATTTTGTGTCCCCAGAACGTATTCAAGTCATGGTAATGCTGTCGCCCTGAGGGGCGAGTCCAAGGGTAAAGCAATGAAAACGTGGCAGAAAGTAGGGATTGGCGCGGGTGCTGCCCTAGTGCTCGGGGGTATCGCCTGGTTCAGCGCCTACCAAGTGAATAAGGGCGTGGTCGCCGTGCAGACCGGACACGTGATGAAGACCGATCTGACGTCGGTCGTCACAGCTTCTGGCGAAATTCGCCCGAAGAATTACACAAACGTATTGGGTGAAGGAATCGGGAAGATAACCGAGATCGTAGTGAAAGAGGGCGACCACGTAAAGAAGGGCGACATTCTGCTTCGTCTGGAGAACATCCAGCCGGGAGCGGACGTGCAGGCCCAGCAGGCGGCGATTGACTCGACCGAAGCGTCGGTGCGCGCCGCGGCTGCCAGCTATGATTCGGCGGTTGCCACCTTGGCGCAACGCCAGGCGGACCTGGAGAAGGCGAGATTCGACTGGGAGCGCGCGCAGCAGCTTTACAAAGAACAGTTGATCGCCAAATCGGATTACGACGCGAGCAAGGCCGCCTACGATGCCGCCGCTGCCGGTCTGAACGCGGTGAAGGCCCAGGTGGAACAAAGCCGCGCGGGGCGTGAGCAAACGCGCTTCAACCTGGATCAAGCCAGCGCAGTGCTGAAGCATACGAAGGACGTGCTGCGGAAGACGACCTACGTCGCGCCGATTGACGGAATCGTGAGTTACATCGCGGTGCGCGTCGGCGAAAACGTGGTGCCCGGGATCCAGAACGCTGAAGGCAGTTTCCTGATGACCATCTCGGACATGAGCGTGGTCACGTCCGAAGTAAAAGTGGACGAAACCGATATTACCAACGTGCGCGAGGGGAATCCCGCGGACGTCACGATTGACGCGATCCCCTTGAAGATTTTCAAAGGACACGTGACCCAAGTGGGCGAACTGGCGATTCTGCGCTCGTCGGGGCAAGCCGCCACCACGCAGGCAACCGCGAATACCCAGGAAGCGCGCGATTTTAAAGTGGTGGTGACCATTGACAACCCGCCGACGGATTTGCGTCCCGGGCTTTCCGCCAGCGCGAAGATTCAGACCGAACAGAAGAAGGGCATCCTGACGATTCCGATTCAGGCGCTGGCGGTGCGCACACAGAAGGATCTGGACGAAGCGCAGAAGGAGCACGGCGGCAACGTGACCTTGGCGGCGTCGAAGCCGGCTGCAGCGGGAGATGCGCAGCAGAAGCTGGATGTGCAGGGTGTTTTTGTGATTCGCGGCAAGAAAGCGGAGTTCCTGGCGGTGCAAACCGGAATTACGGGCGTCACGGACATCGAAATCACCAGCGGAGTGAAGGAAGGCGACGAAATCGTCATCGGCAATTACAAAGCGCTGCGCACCTTGCGGCCTGGCGCCGCTGTGAAGGTGGATAACTCCACACCGAAGCGTGAAGAATCCGCGACGTAGGTAATCGGAATCCAGGAGCGCGTGCCCATGGCAGTGGAAGAAATCGCCCCGTCGCAAAGCTTCCGGCAGGACCTGGTGGATACGGGCATCGTTATTCAGACCGAGGAACTGTGGAAGACTTATGCCATGGGCGCGGAACAACTGCACGCACTGCGCGGCGTGACCATCGAAATTCACAAAGGCGAGTACGTGGCCATCATGGGCCCTTCCGGCTCCGGAAAATCCACGCTGATGAATTTGATCGGATGCCTGGATACTCCAACGAAGGGCAGTTATTGG
The DNA here is from genome assembly GCA_013289715.1 of Acidobacteriota bacterium. Classification (GTDB taxonomy): domain Bacteria; phylum Acidobacteriota; class Terriglobia; order Acidiferrales; family UBA7541; genus Palsa-295. Next base: position 28,564 of record JABCZJ010000031.1, read on the forward strand.
CTGGCAGGCCGTTTGGTGAGCCAACTGGATGACGATGAGCTGGCGTATATCCGCAACAAGGAAATTGGCTTCGTATTTCAGACCTTCAATTTACTTCCCCGCGCCACCGCTTTGCACAATGTGGAATTGCCGATGATTTATAACGGCACTGCTTCCGAAGAACGTCTGGAACGCGCGAAAAAGGCTTTGCAACAGGTGGATCTGAGCGAGCGCATGATGCATAAGCCGAACGAGCTTTCCGGTGGCCAGCGCCAGCGCGTGGCGATCGCGCGGGCGCTGGTGAACAATCCTTCGATCCTCCTGGCGGATGAGCCCACGGGAAATCTCGATTCACAGACAGGCGAAGAAATCATGGCGCTCTTTGCTCGGCTGCACGAACAAGGCAACACGATCATCCTCGTGACGCACGAATCGGACATTGCGGCGCACGCGCATCGCGTGATCCGATTGCGCGACGGCAAAGTGGAAAGAGACGAACGAACCCGCTGAGCTGGTCTGGGGTATGCGAGCCGCATCATTTCGCGTGCGCTGATTTTATCCCGCCGCAATGACCTTCCCAGATGCTGAGCTCCCCGCTCGCAAGTTGGAGTATGTTCGCGCGCTAAATGGTCCACGACGGACGCGACTGTCCCTTTCCGTTGTCACGATAAAAGCGCTTTTCCGGCGTGAAAAGTTCTTCTTGACATATAAGCGACAGCTTATATAAATTGATGCGCGATGACCCGCGCTCACTCCCTGGGAATGCCGTTGGACGGCCAGCCACCCCGAGGCGCGCGCCGCATTTTTTTCGCGGTCAGCGATCCGACCCGGCGCGGAATTCTTGATTTGCTGCTGGTTTCGGAATGCTCGGTGAGTGACCTGGTGCGGCCGTTCCGGATTTCGCAACCTGCCATTTCGCAGCATTTGCGGATTTTGCGCGAAGCAGGACTGGTGCGCGTTCGTCGCCAGGGCCGCGAACGGCGATATCGTCTTCGCGGCGAGCAGCTGCGCACGGTCTATGATTGGGTTGGACATTACGAGCGATTCTGGACTGAAAAGCTCCATGCGCTGGGCGCCTGTCTCGATGCGGATGCTGCCGGAGAAACGGAATGAGCCGCGGCCTGCACTTCGAGTTCATCTACAAGCACTCGCCGCAGCGGGTGTGGCGCGCGTTGACGGATTCCGCCGCCATTGCCCGATGGCTGATGCCCAATGATTTTCAACCGGTTGTCGGACACAAATTCCAATTGCGCACGAAACCACGGCCCGGTTTTGACGGAATCGTGAAGTGCGAAGTATTGGAGATGGACGCGCCGCGCAGGCTGTCTTACTCGTGGAAAGGCGGAGGGATGGAAACCGTGGTTACCTACACGCTCGAGGCGGTGCCGGAGGGAACGCGGCTTCATTTCGATCAAACCGGCTTCCGTGGGCTGCGCGGCCTGCTGGTGAGCAGGGTGCTGGGAAGCGGATGGAAATCCAGAATCCTTGCCAGAAATTTGCCGGCGGTGCTGGAATTCGTGGATGACGCGGGATTTCATTCTCCTCCGGATGGCGTTATTCCTGGCTGTCACGGTGCGGCTTCAAAATAAGGAGCTAGAAATGATCACACACGTGGGAAATGTCAGTATTTATGTCCGCGACCAGCAGAAGGCAGTGGAATTTTACCGAGACAAACTGGGCTTCAAGGTCTTGCGCGATGAACCGATGGGTCCGAATGCGCGCTGGCTTGAGGTGGCGCCGGAAGGCGCTCGAACTCACCTGGTGCCTTTCACACCGCCGGGGCAGGAGAACCGCATCGGCACATTTTCCGGAATTGTTTTTGGCTGCGACAATATTGTGCAAACGTGCGGGGAATTGGCCGAGCGCGGCGTGGAGTTCAAGCACATGGCTGAGAAGCAGCCGTGGGGCGGCATGATGGCGCAATTTTACGATGCGGACCACAATACATTTGTGCTGGTCGGAAGCTAGATTCAGAGCCTCAGAGGGAAGTCGTGATTCGCACGCAAGGCGAAGGGCGCGGGGATACAGTCTGCGCAGAACAGCTTAGCTTGAGAAGAGACTTCGCGCGAGGAATAAAACGTTGGCGGGGCGTTCGGCCAGGCGGCGCATGAACCAGGGAAACCAGTAGGTGCCATAGGAGATGAGCACGGCGCAGCGATATCCATCCTTCACCAGGCGTAGCTGTTCCGCGCGCTGAATTCCGTACAGCATTTGAAATTCGAGCAAATTTTTCGGCACGTGCTGATCCGCTGCCCAAGCGATGATTTTCGCGATCAACGCGCGATCGTGGGTGGCGACGGCGACGCGCACGCGCGCGCGCCGCGCTTCCGGGCTGAGCAAGCGCTGCGCCAGATGCAGAAAAGTTTCGTCCACATCCTTCTTCTTGGGATACGCAATCTCCGCAGGCTCGTTGTAGGCGCCCTTCACCAGACGAATCGCCGCACCCTCCGGAATCAGCGTATCGAGATCTTTTTCCGTGCGGTAGAGATAGGCCTGCAGACAGATGCCGACATTGGAATACGCCTTGCGCGCGCGGCGATAGAGCTCCAGGGAGACGTCTACGTACGGGCTTTGCTCCATATCAATCCACAGAATTTTCTCCGCGGGAGTGTTTTGGATGAGCGTCGCGAGATTTTCATAGCAAAGGCTGGGATCGAGGTCGAGGCCGAGCTGCGTCAGCTTTACGGTGATTTCCGCGGGAATGCCCGCGGCGCGGATGCGATCGTTGAGCTCAAGAAAATCGCGCGTGACCTGCGCAGCTTGGGCGCGGTCGGCAATATTTTCGCCCAGACGTGAGAGCACTGATTGCATGCCGTTCGCGGCGAGCAAGCGCGCGGCGGTGACGGCATCCTGCACGTCTTCGCCCGGCAGGAAACGAGTGGCGGCGCGGCGCATGAATCCGAAGCGGGGCGCGTGTTCGCGCATCCACTGATTCTGGGAGAGTGCGAGAATTCCGCGGCGCATTCGATTCATGACTGGCTCATCGTTAACTCGTTTTTCGAACGGCCTATCGGCGGCCTTGTTCCGATCGCTCTTCCGTTGACAATTATTGCGGAGACGAGAGTGCTTTGACCAAGCGGTAGTAGAAATCCACGCCGTCGTAAAAGGAAGCGACGCGGACGCGTTCGTCGCGGCCGTGCGAACGATCGTCATCCACATCCATAAATAGGCCTGGAAGCCCGTAGGTGGGAAGCCCCGCTGCGCGAGAAATTGCGCCGTCGCTGGCACCGGCGTCCATCACGGGAACGATGGGTATGCCAGGCCACATTTGGTTCGAGACTTTTTGCAGCGCGGCCATCAGATCGGGACGCAGCGGCGACGGCGGGTTGGGAATGCCGCTGGAGGCCAGGCCGGGCGCATGCGTCACCGCGATGTGCGAATCGCCGAGAACTTTCACCAGCGTGGCTTCGATTTCATCGGGCGAGTGGCCCGGCAGAATGCGGCAATTCACGTTGGCATGGGCCATTCCGGGCAAGGCGTTGTTGGCGTGGCCGCCATCCAGGCGCGTGGCAACGCAGGTGGTGCGAATGCGCGCATTGTAATAAGGAATGGCGGAAAGTCGCGCGAGTGCGGCGGGGTCGGGCGGATTCTGCAGGATGCCTTTCATGTCCGCGCCGGTCTGGCCGCCCACGATTTCCGCTTCACGCGAAAAATATTCGCGCGTGACTTCGTTGAGCTCGAATGGAAATTGATATTTTTCCAGGCGGGTGAGGCTCTCGGCGAGCTGATAGATCGCATTTTCGGAAGTAGGCAGCGAACTGTGTCCGCCGGGATTGGTAACCTTCAGATCAAAATCCTGATAGAGCTTTTCGCTGGCCTGAATGCCGACGAGCAGATGCTTTCCGTTGTCCAGCTCGAAGTCTCCGGCATCCGGATTGACCACATATTCGGCTTCAATCAAGTCGCGATGATTCTTGATGAGCCAGGCGACGCCGTTGGACGCGCCCCCCTCTTCATCCGCCGTAAGCGCCAGGATCAGGTCGCGATCTGGCTGGTAGTGTTCCTGCTTCAAGCGAATGAAGGTGGTGACGAGGAAAGTGTCGCCGTCCTTGATGTCTCCCGTGCCGCGGCCGTAGAAATATCCGTCCTTTTCGATGAACTGGAATGGATCCATGGACCAGTCCGCGCGGCGCGCTTCGACGACGTCGAGATGGCAGATGAACAGGAGCGGTTTCCTGGCTCCGCTGCCGTGAATGCGCGCGACCATGTTGCCTTTGCGGTCATTCGGTCCGAGCACCTGGACGTCGCTTGCGGGAAAGCCGGCATCGAGCAGGCGCTTGGCCATGGCGTCGGCGGCAACTGTGGTGCTGCCGATGGAATCGGTGGTATTGATTTCAACGAGCTGCTTGAAAATGTCGCGCGAAAGCTGCTGGGTGCTGTCGGTCACTTGAGCCGGCAAGGCAACGGCACAGAAAAGGCCCGCGATCGCCGCGATCGCAAACAAGGTCCGAGATTTCAATTTGTTTTCTCCCAGGATAGGAACAACCGAGCCTAGCAGACGCAAGTCCCAGCGTCAAAACGGGGGTGGGGAGAACGGTGGGTCTTTCGGCGATTCTAGAACCGAGATTGCGAAGCGATAGACCTCGAGCTTGGTGACGTCGCTAACCGGGCCGCGGTCGAAAATTTGGCTGAAAGCGGCGTGAATCACGTGCGCCTTGTCTTCCGGCAGCAATCCGAGAAACTCGCCGAACCGATTCTTGGCTTTGGAATATTCGGCGGATTCTTCAGCAGTCAGAGGGCGTCCTCCGGTTATTCTCTGCTCATATCTCTGGTAGAACTCATAGCGAAACTGCCGTTCGTAAAGCGCAGCGTAGGCAGCCTGCTGCGTCCCGGGAGCTTTATCCGTCGCGGCGAGCCCCTTCGCGGCGAAATCATCCAGCGCCTTTTGAAAGTCGCGAAAGTTTGCCGCGGCGCCCATGAGCGGGCCCCTGCCGCTCTTGCCCAGCGACGCGGCCAATTGATTCGTGCGCGCGTCGTAGCATTTTCCGTAGGCAGTGATGGCGCGGAGGGCCACGGGCGCAGACGAATTGTTCGCGCTGCCCGCTTTTTCCAGGAAGTGCGCGACCCAGGCAGTAGAAGACATTTGCAGAATTTGCGTGCAAGCCAGCCCGAGCCGGTCGGGATCGGCAGCTTTGGTTTGCGCAGGCCTGGCTTGCGGAATTCCCACAGGTGCCAGAACCAGGGCCAGCCATAACGCGGACAATCGTTTCATTCCAGAAAATCCTCGCACCGCTCTACTGCGAACTTGCATAGCGCACATCGTAGAGATCGAGCTCCTGCTCGAGGCGCCGCAACACTTCATCATTAATTTTATTGTGATTGCGCATGTTCAGCAGGGCGGCACGCTGCAAAGCGCGGATGTTCTTGTTGAGCTCGCGATAACGGACGTAATCTTCGGGCGTGTAGCCGGTCTCGATGGTGCGGTCACCCGGCAACAAGTTCAAGTGATGTTTTTGGATGCGAATCAAGTCTTGGTATACCGGCGCGAAACCAGCATTGTCTAGCTCACGCGCTTGTTCCAGATAGGCGAGCGCGGCCTCGATCATCGCGTAACGCGCCCGCTCCTCTTCCGGATTCTTCACGACCGCGCCCGCCAATCCCAGACGGCGAATCAAGTACGGCAGCGACAAGCCTTGAAACACCAGCGTCACGAAAATCACGCAGAACGTAAGAAAAATTATCATGTTTCGTTGCGGGAATGGAGAACCGTCCTGCAACGACCGGGGCAGGGAAATCGCGGCGGCCAGTGCCACCACGCCGCGCATTCCTGTCCAGCCGACGATAAGGACATATCCCGCGCCCGGCAGCGCGGCCTGCTGATGCTGCACGTGGCGCCGCAGCCAGTTCGCGGCCCACGTACCGGGGTACATCCAGAGCAACCGCAGCACGATTACGACCGCGCTCACCAGCAGGCCAATGAGCATCAATCGGAAGAGGCGGTGATTGCGAATGTCGCCGAGGATGTAAGGAAGTTGCAGTCCGATCAGAATGAAGACGATGCCGTTGAGCACGAAGCTGAGCGTTTCCCACACGGCTGCTGCTTGCAAACGCGCACGCGTGGAAAAATACAGCGAGCTTTCGCGGCCCAGATACATTCCGCACACGACGGTGGCCAGCACGCCTGAGGAATGCGCGCTTTCCGCAGCGAGATAAGCAAAGTAGGGGGTAATGATGCTGAGCGTGATTTCGATCGGCGCATCCGTGATCTGCTTGATCAGCCAGGCCACCAGTTTGGCGATTACCAGGCCGATCACGATGCTGCTGGCGATCAGGTAGAACAATAGCGTCATGCGCTCGCGCAGCGGCGGCGTATGTCCGGTGACGACCATCGCAACCGTGACCTGCAGGGCGAGCAGGCCGCTCGCGTCGTTCACCAGGCTCTCGCCTTCGATCACGTCGGTGACTCTCTGTGGCAATCCCAGGCGGCGAGTGATTGACGTTGCCGCGATGGCGTCGGTGGTGCAGATCACCGCGCCGAGAACCAGGCCGAGCTTCCAGGTGAAGTCCGGCAAAATCCAGTGAGAGGCAAAAGCGACGCCGTACACGGTAAACGACACCAGGCCGAGTGCGAGCAGGGAGATGCTAAAGATGTTGTAACGAAAGTCGCGCCAGGAAGTCTGGAACGAGGCGGAAAACAGGAGCGGAGGCAGGAAGAGCAGAAAAACCACTTCCGGGTTGAGCTCGATCCGCGGCATGCGCGGAATCAGGCTGAGAAACAGGCCGGCGATCACCAGCACGATGGGATAAGGAGTCTTGAAGCGCTTGGCGAGCGTGGCGAGCACCGCGATGCACAGCAAGAGCAGTAGGAAAATCGGTTCGGAGTGTTGAATGTTCTGGCCGTACATATTTTTTGTAAGGAGATACGATAGCGCAGATGCGCCGCGGCGGCACGCACTTCCGGCTCGCTGTCCGCGTGATTCACGGGGCTATTTGGCGCGAGCGGCAGCAGGCTTTGGTTTTTGTTTTGGATCGCGCAGCAGCGCGCGTTCATGCAGATGATCAAGGAATCGTTCGGTCACGTGCGCGCGAGCTTTCGGCGATTTGGCGCGCAGGTAATAGAGCAGCAGCTGGCGGCGATGGCCGGCCGGCAGTCGGTCGAATTCCTTGCGGGCTTTCGCATGTTGCTTGAGCACGGATGTGAGGTCAGCGGGCACGGGAATTTCTCGCGGTGCGCTGTCGAGTTGGAGCGCGACACCGATCACATCGCCGACGTCCGCGCCGCCTGCTTTACGCAGCGCAGTGTTGATTTGCAGGCGGTAGCGACCGGCGCCCGCGGGAACTAGCGTGGTACGGGCGGAACAATGATTTACTGTGGCAATCACCGGGATGTGTTTCGGCTTCGGGTGCTTCTGCTTTCTGGCCGCCGCTGCGTTCTCGCTGCTTTGGAATTGTTTGATCAAGGCATCGGCGATATCCGATGGCACATCCACATGCCGCATTATCCAAATTTTATAAATGGTCGCCAGGAATTTCTTTGCTTCAGGCACCATCGCTCAAGAACCCCAAATCGCATCGCGTTAGCCTTGCGCACGACATTATGCGTCAAAACGTTGCCGTCCAGTATTCCCGACGGCTCGCGTAAGATGGCGCCTGCGATTTTCATCGCCCGAGGATTCAGGCGTGAAGCGAATCCGCAGCCGTAAGATTAAGCACTCAACGATTTGTCTGGTATCAGTACTGCGCGCGTTCGCGATCCTGGCCGCAGCCGCGCAACAGGACGTGGTGCTGCTGTGGCCGAATGGTGCGCCTGGCTCGGAAGGCAAGACCGCGCCGGAAAAAGTTCGGCTCACGCCAGACGGCGAGCACATTATTTCCAGCGTCGATCGGCCCTCGATTACCGTGTATTTGCCTCCGAAGGAAACGGCAACCGGTGCCGCCGTCGGAATCGCGCCGGGCGGCAGTCATGTGGAATTGTGGGTGGAACAGGAAGGCTACGCCGTCGCCGGCCTCGCCCTGAAATATCGCCTGGCGCAGGAGGCGGGATCAAGCGATACGGTCGAGGGGGATTCGATTCGGTGCCCGATATGCAGCGCGGCATCCCTCTGGTGCGCAGCCGCGTGGAGGAATGGGGTCTGGACCCGGCGCGCGTTGGCGTGATGGGATTTTCTGCGGGCGGCCACGCAATTCGATGCGGGCACTGCCAGCGCAAGGGATCCGATTGATCGCCAAAGCTCGAAGCCGTCGTTTCAGGCGCTCCTTTATCCGGGATTGCCGCAGGATCTGCCAGTTCGGAGAGAGGAGCCGCCGGCGTTCCTGTTGTGCGGCGAAAACGATCGACCGGGAATTTCCGCAGGGCTTCCTACGCTTTTCGTCCAGCTGAAACACGTCGCTGTGCCTTCGGAATTGCCCGATTCGACGGGCGCGGGACATGGATTCGGCATACGCAGCGCAAACACCGGCGCGATTGCAGGCTGGCCCGATCGTTTTCTGGAGGGGCTAAGCGCCAGCGGCTTCCTGAAGCGCAAATAGAAATACGAAACGCGCGGTAGGCTAGGTGGCGTAACGAGCGCGTTCGCGCGCAACACGCAGTATCGTCAGGCTTGCGCTCTCGTTAGTTCTTTTACGGCGGCGCCTACTGCCTTCAAATTGGGTAGGCGCATTTCGTCGTACTCACGGGAGACTACAATGCCATCCGCGCCGGCGTCGAAGCCTTTCCGTACCGCTTGGTAGACGTTTTCGGGAACGCTGGGATAATGCTGCTCGTTCCACGGAACGTCGAATCCGATTCCGGGATACACGTTGGCTTTGCCGGCGGTTTCGACGACGGTGCGTTTCGTCTCGCGATAGACGTAATCCGGAGAAAATCCTGATTTGTCGAGCTGCTCGACGGAGGGCTCGCGCTTGCGATCATAGCCAAACGTCGCGTAATAAAAATCCAGCGATTCATCGAGCGGAATTTCGCTCAGCACCGATTTCTGCAGGCGGTCCAGATACCACCAGCGGATGCGTGGCGCGAGAATATCGTGATACACGATGGGCTTGATGAAATCGGAGTAGGCGGCCATCTCGCCGTAAGTCATCTCCGCGCGATAGACCTGATCCCAGCTGGATTGCTGGTGATCCACGTGCCAGCCCACTTGTGCGGCGGGTTTGATTGCCTTCACGGTCTTGTAGATGGCCTGCGCAGTTTCTTCCCGCGACCAGCGGTATTGATACTCCCACCCGAGAACTTCGGGATAGCGCAGCAGGACGCGCAGCAAGCCGGCGAATGCGCCGCTGGTTCCGGGCGGTGAATGCTGCAGGGCACGCACCCCCGCGCATAGCTCGGTGAATCCCTGCCGCGCGCGATCGACATTGATGCCTTTCGCCTGGCAGCGAGCCTGGCAATGCACGCAAAAACAGAATGGAGCACGGCCGCTCAGTAAAGTGGTCATCAATGGTCCGTGGCGCTCCGCGCCCCACTGCAGGCCATCGAGCTGGTAGCTGCGAAACATATCCTCGACGGTTCCGGTCCACCAGTTCCTGTAGTCGGGATTGTTCCAGCAAGCAAAGGACGTGGGCTGGCCGAACACGTCTTGCGCGCGCACCTGCGAAAAATTTGTGATGGATTGTGCGGCGATGGAGCCCGAACCCTCCAGGATGCGCGCGTAGAGCTTCATGCCACGTTTGCGCGTGGGCTCCACAAGCTCGGCAAAGAGGTCGCGATCTGCGAATTCATACGTGCTGTCTGGCTGCTGATGACGCAGCACGGTGTGCTGGTAATACTGCGGATGCGTCTTCATCCAGACTTGGGGCAATTTGCGTCCACTCATTTCCTTCAGCGGTACGCCGTGGTCGGGGGCGAGCGTCTGCAGAGGGCGCCGCATGTCCATGTGATAAGTCTGGCTGTAGACCATCACCGCGTTCACCTCTGCGGTCTCCCGAATTAGGTCGAGGCAGCGTTCGATCCCCTCATCGAACAAAGTCTGCGGCCCCATCTGAATTCCAATGAACGTGTCTGCGGAGAGCGGCTTTCGCGCCGAGGGCGTCGCGTCCGCTTGCGGAGTCGTGACGGTTGAACCCGGCGCAAGTGGGGCGATTGCGGAAATAGCGGCAACGTCGCGGATAAAATCGCGGCGCGTAAGGTTCGTGTCAGAGGCTGCGGTGGACTCGACTGTATTGTCTGGCTTCTCCTCTCTAGTAGGACCGGAGGATTCCTTCATCCAATTCACCTCACCCAGGGTCGTGGCAATTTGTGCGACGCCGAAGCTGCGCGCGGGCAAGAGTCTATAACACAGGACAAGGCGGTGAAAGGTAAGCGTCGCTTTTGCAGCGTCTGGACGAAGTGAGGGTAGTTAGGTGATGGTGCTCGTGGGCACTAAACAAGTGCCCACGAGGGATAGGTGGACACTTCTGGTAAGAGACGGCGGCGTTGGACGTAAGCGTCGCTTTTGCAGCGTTGGCCCGGTGAAAGCCACGTACCTAGGAAACAAGAGTAGAAATAAAAAAGGCTCCGATTGCTCGGAGCCTTTTTTTGAGTTTAATCCTGGCGGTGACCTACGTTCCCGCGTCGTTTCCAGCGCAGTATCATCGGCCCGGCAAGGCTTAACTTCCGTGTTCGGGATGGGAACGGGTGTGACCCTTGCGGTAAGACCACCAGGAA
>JABCZJ010000032.1 GCA_013289715.1 Acidobacteriota bacterium
GGGTCGGTGAAAACTTCCTGGTAGCCAGTGAGAGAGGTATTAAAAACGACTTCGCCGCCCCGCCGGGTGCGCGCACCCGCGGCACGGCCGCTAAATGTTCGTCCGTCTTCCAGCGCGAGGGTCGCGCGCGTTGCGGGCTGCTCCGTCAGTGTATCCTCCAGAATATTTCATCGCGATGCCGCGTTCACCGTGTACGAAGAAGAGAGCGAGCCGAAATGATCCACCGGCCAGTACGCGAATACTGCCTTGCCGTAAATGTAGGGCCGGCTGACGGGCCCGAACACGCGCGAATCGTTCGAGCTGTCGCGGTGATCCCCCATCACAAAAAAATTCCCTTCCGGAATCTGCACCGGACCGTAGCTCGAACCATCCAGATAGCTCGGCGGAACGTACGGCTCCACCAGCTCCTTGCCGTTCACATATAGATGACTGGCGCGCAACTCTACCGTTTCGCCCGGCAGCCCGATCACGCGCTTGATGAACGACTTCGAATGGTCCAGAGGATACCAGAAAACCACCACATCGCCGCGTTCGATCGGTTCAAACCGATACACAAATTTGTTGATGAAGATCCGCTCCTGATCGCTCAGCAGCGGCGCCATGCTGGTGCCTTCCACTTTTACGGGTTGATACAAAAAGATGATGATGACCAGCGCGAGGCCCAGCGCCACGGCCAGATCGCGCGTCCAACTGCGCAATTCGTGCCGCAAACGCGGCAACGTCGAGTTGTTCTGCGGTTCTTGCGGCTCGGGCTGAGTGTTTTCCGTCATTCCGCTCTCAAATATTTATAACACGGCAAGATAGCGCGCGCCAAGCCCGCGCCGTTTGCGTAGTTACGATGCGATGCGCGCGCCATCGGTTGCAGAATCAACGCCAAACTCACCACCGACGAACCTAGACAAGCTCAACCGCCTGAACGATTTTAACTTTGCTCAGCTTTCTGACGATGCGACGAGCATCGTCATCCTGAGGACGGCGTCTTCGCCTCAAGCCGCCCCCGCCGCACGCGGGGATCTCTCCCCTGTTTTTCCGATTTTCCTCCGCCTATCCTGCGTCTCCTCGGTGTTAAATCTTTCGCATTTCTCTGTGTCACTGTGCCTCTGTTGCAATCCCGCCGTTGCCTTGCTCTGCGCACTCTGCTGCTCTGCCGTTCGCCTTTCCGCTACGCATCCAAAGCAAAATGCAAAATCGCCAGCGAAGCCAGCACCGCCGTCTCCGTCCGCAAAATCATCTCGCCCAAGGACGCTTCCATGAATCTCGCTGCACGTGCCGCTGCGAGCTCCGAATCCGTCCACCCGCCCTCCGGCCCAATCGAAATTTCAGCGGATGTAGCGTTCACATCCCGCAACACATCATGAATCGGCGGCGCGTCGCTGCGTTCCGAAAGCAAAATCTTGCACTCCGCGCGAGACCCCTGGTAAGCCTTGTCTAGCGCAACAGCCGCCGCAATCCTGGGCGGCCGCAAACGCCGCGACTGCTGCGCCGATTCCAACACAATTCTCTCCCACCGCGCATGTCGCTTCGTCGCTGCAGCAACCAACACTTTGTCGGTCCGCGCTGCAATCAGCGGAGTGATTTCGTTCACGCCCAGCTCGGTTGCCTTCTCCAGACACCACTCAAACCGATCGAACTTCACCAGCGCAATCAGTAAATGCAGATGCAACGCCGGCTCGCGCGCTTCGATCGGTTCAAGCAACGAAAATTCCACGCGATTGTCACCCCGCTTCAGCAACCCGACGCGTTCGACGCGTGCCAGCCACACCCGTTCCCCATCGCTCAATTCGTAAAGCTGCCCCGGCTCAGCCCGCAGCACGCGCCCCAAATGCTCAGCAGTGTCGCCGCGCACAATCGCACTGGCACCCTCGAATCGATCAACGAAAAATCGGCGTCGCACGGTTGGATTCTAACCCGCCGCTGCGCGGAAAGCTAAGCGGCGAAAACGAACAAGTAGAACTCTCGGATGCTTTTAGCCCACCATTCTCTAATGAAGCCCAAGCAAGTTTGGATGTCTTGCCCGAAGGAGCGGACCTGCACAGTCACGCTCATTGAGGGAACGAAGCGCGTTTTCATCGCAACGCACGTGATGGAAACCGCCGATGGAGACACAACAATCTGGAATGGCCTTCAATCAGTGGAAGGTTACAAACGGTCTGAATTCAAAAACATCGAGTAAAAGTGCGAACTCTCGCGAGCGGACGAAGACCCGCTCTTTGGATCAACCAAAAATATCCTTCACTTTATCGAAGAACGTCGAATTGCGCTCCGCCGCCTTGTTCTCCACTTTCAGCGTCTGCCCCAGCTGCTCCAGCAGCCGCCGCTGGTCGCGCGACACTTTCGCCGGAATCACCACGCGAATGCTGATGTACAAATCGCCGCGCCCGCCGTGCGGATTGGGCAAGCCCTTGCCCTTTTTGCGGAAAATCTGACCGGACTGCGTGCCCTCCGGAATTTCCAGTTCTTCTTCGCCCTTCAGCGTCTGCACTTTGATCTTGTCGCCCAGCGCCGCCTGCGAAAAACTGATGGGAATTTCGCAGATCAGATCGGAACCGCGCCGCTCGAAGAACGCGTGCTCCTTCACTTCCAGAAAAATGTAGAGGTCGCCCGGCCCGCCACCGTTCGTTCCCGGCTCGCCCTGGCCCGTCATGCGGAGACGCGTGCCGGAATCCACTCCCGCCGGAATGCCCACTTCCAGGGTGCGTTCGCGCTCGATGCGCCCCACGCCGCGGCAACTGGCGCACGCGTCCTTGATCGTCTGCCCCGCACCCTGGCACGCCGGGCAAGTACGCGTGATGGAAAAAAATCCCTGCGAGTAGGCCAGCTGGCCGCGCCCGGCGCACGTCGTGCAAGTGGACATGCCCGTACCTGGTTTCGCGCCCGTGCCCTTGCAGGCTTCGCACAGCTCGTGCCGCGTCAGTTGAATCTTGCTGGTGATGCCCGCCGCGGCTTCTTCGAAGCTGAGCGACATGTCGTAACGCAAATCCGCGCCGCGCTGCCCGCGCGCCCCGCCGCGTCCGCCGCGCCGACGCGCGCCGCCGAGCACCTCATCGAACCCGAAAAGATCGCCGAGAATATCCTGAAATTCCTCGAAGATCGTGGAATTGAAGCCGGAATCGAATCCGCGATTGCCCAGCCCAGCCGCTCCGTAGCGGTCGTACACCGAGCGCTTCTGCTCGTCGGAAAGTACGGCATAGGCTTCGGAAGCCGCGCGAAAATTATGCTCGGCCTCTTCTTTTTTATCAGGATTGCGGTCGGGATGCCACTTGAGAGCCGCTTTACGGTATGCGGATTTGATCTGCTCGGGCGTAGCATCGCGCGCCACACCCAAAACCTCGTAAAAATCATTGCCGTTGCTGGCCGCCATCGTTCTTATGTCTCCGGGTAATTAAAATTGATGTACTGCGAGAATCGCTACTGGCATTCCGCTCACGCCGCACGGCTTGCGCCACGCGCGCCTCTTAGTTCGAAGGCGCCGTCGCCACACGCACCATCGCCGGCCGCAGCACGCGATCGTGAAACAGATATCCCGTCTGCATCTCCCCAATGACCGTGCCCTCCGGCTTGTCCGCCGTCGGCACATTTTCAATCGCGTGATGCAAATGCGGATCGAACGGCTTCCCCACGGCTTCGATCGGCTGCAGGCCCTGCTTCGCCAGCGCATGCCACAACTGCGCGCGAATCATTTCGAATCCTTTGCGGTATTCAGGACTGGCCCCACCTGATTGGCCCGACAGCGCCAGGTCGAAAGCATCCAACACAGGCAGCACCTGCTCGATCAGCTGCTCCGCGCCGCGATGCCGCTCCTGCTGCCGTTCCCGTTCGACGCGCTTGCGGTAATTCTCAAAATCCGCCTGCCGCCGCACCAACGTATTCTGCAAATCCTGTTTTTCGGAGACGAGCTTCTCAACCTGGTCGGCAGCCGATCCGTCGCCCGCAGCTAAAGAATCCGGCGCAGCCTGATTCGCCGTGGGATCCTCGGCCGCGCCAGCCGCAGCCGCGAAACCCTTCTCCGAAAAATCTCTGTCTTTATTCTGTTTTTGTGACGCCAAAGAAATCAGCCCCCCTCTTGCTCTTCAGAAAAAAATTGCGCCATGAACGCCACGGCAGTAATCACCCGTTCGTAATGCATGCGCATCGGCGCCAGGATTCCCAGCGTTCCCTGCACCTGGTCTTTAGATGAATACGACGCCGAAACGATGGCAAGATGTTTTCCCGCATTCGAAATCTTATCCAGGCCCAGCTCCACGTGCACCGGCTCCGGCGATTCGATGCAGCCGCTCAGCAACGCGATCAAGCGGTCCTTCTCTTCAATCGCCTCGAGCAATTCGCGCAATTGCTCCGGATTGGTAAAATCCGGCGAAGAAGCGATCTGCGCCGCGCCATCCACATAGATTTTGCGGTCAGCCACATCACCCAGCACGCTCGGATCGCACAGGATCAGCGCGGTGCCCGCCAGTTGCCCGTACTGCTCGCGGTCCTCTTCCAACTGCTTGCGCAAATCGGCGCGCATCGCCTCCAGCGTCCAGCCGATGTAATGCCGGTTCAAATATTCCGACGTGCGATCCAAATCCTCTTGCAGAAATGGCTTCTCCGGCCGAATCAATTTGTCGCGCGTCACTCCGCCACCGGAAATCAAAATCACCAGCACGCGCCCGTCCGGCAAAAGCAGAAAACGCAAATGCTCCACGACGCTGCGCGCCAGCGGTGGCGCAATGAAAATTCCCAGCCCGCGCGAAACCGCAGCCAGCACATGGCTGGCGCGCTCCATTACCGCCTCCGGAGTTTGCGCCGCCGCAAGCTCGCGGCGAATCCACAGCAGGTCGGCGGGGCTGGCCGTCGCCTGCGCCGCAACCTGCTCCACAAAAAAGCGATATGCCGCCGCTGTCGGAACGCGACCGGCAGAAGTGTGCGGCTGGAACAGCAGACCAGCGTCCTCCAGGTCCGCCATCACATTGCGTACCGTAGCCGAACTGAGCGGCTCGATATGCCGGTGCACAATGCTGCGCGAAGAGACTGGCTCGCCCGTCTCGATATACGCGCGCACCACGTCCGTCAAAATCTGCTGGTGGCGTTTCTGTTGTAAAACCGTTGGACTCATGCGTTTCCACCGAAACGAAGCCGGCGACCATGATTACAGCTGCCCCGCGACACTACCATCCTCATTTTAGTGTAGACGCTGCGCCGCAAGGCGTCAACTTGACCCCAAAACGGAGTCGCGCAATACGCACGTCCATAAACACAAATGCCGTTGCCAGAAAGGAAACTTGCGCGCCCTTAGCCTCGTATCATATTGTGTACGGGCCGTTGCCCCTGGCGAACACCCCTCAGAGCGTACTTCGTGTGGGAGGATGGATGAGATTGACGAAAGTGTTTGTACTCGCCGCAAGCGTAGCCATCTGCAGCGGCCCAGTTTTTTCTCAAGCCCCCGCGCCCACCCAGGAAGCAAAGCCCACAGCCGCATCAGCCGACACGGCAGCCAAACCGCTCTCGACCCGCATCGTCGCCTACCAGATCGAAGCCAAGCTCGACCCCACCAAGCACACCATCGCAGCAAACGAGACTCTCACTTATAAAAACTTGACCGGCCAACCGCAGCAAACTTTCCCCTTCCATCTCTACCTGAACGCCTTCCAACCGCAATCCACTTTCATGACCGAAGTCCGCCTGGCCGGCACGCGCGGCAATGGCCCGGATTCCGAGTGGGATCCCAAACATTTCGGCTCGATCACTGTGGACAAACTCGAAGTCGAAGGCGCCGGCGATCTAACCAGCAAAATGGAATTCATCCATCCCGACGATAACAACACGGAAGACCGCACGGTATTCCAACTCACGCTGCCGAAACCAATCGCCCCCGGCGCCTCCGTAGAATTCCACATCGCCTTCCACGATGTGCTGCCGAAAGTCGTCGAGCGCACCGGCTACGCCCACGATTTCGATATGGTCGGGCAGTGGTTCCCCAAAGTCGGCGTGTGGTGGAAGAATGCCTGGAACTGCCATCAATTCCACGCCACCACAGAATTTTTCGCGGACTTCGGCACCTTCGACGTGAAAATCACCGTCCCGCAAAACGAAATCGTCGGCGCGGGCGGCGATCTGGTCTCCAGCGCAAATAATTCCGACGGCACGAAAACGCTCGCCTATCATTCCGAGGACGTCCACGATTTTTCCTGGACCGCCAGCCCCAGCTTCACCGTCGTCGAAGACTCCTGGACCGGCAGCCAAGGCCCCGTAAAGATTCACCTGCTGATGTCGCCCGGGCACATGGGGTCGGCTCAGCGATACATTGATGCGGAGAAAGGCACGCTGCGCCTGTTCGATCAATGGTATGGCCCTTATCCCTACGACCGCATCACGATGGTTGACCCGCCGCACGGCGGCACCGACGCTGGCGGCATGGAATATCCGACGCTAATCACACTAGGAACCTCGGCGCACATGCCTCAAGGCGTACTGGCGCCCGAAATTGTCACCGAACACGAGTTCGGCCACCAGTATTGGTACGGCATGGTCGCCACCAACGAATTCGAGGAAGCGTGGCTCGACGAAGGCATCAACAGTTACACCGAAGTAAAAGTGATGGACGAGCTGTACGGCAAGAATACTTCGGCGGTGAATTATCCGTTCGTGCAGATGAGCGAAACAGGCTTGCAGCAGTCCGGCTATTTTTCGGATCCAGACAAGGACCCCGTCGCCAGCTTCGCCTGGAAATTCATCAATAGCGATTCCTACGCTGACATCACCTATGGCAAGACCGCCCTCGTG
Organism: Acidobacteriota bacterium; assembly: GCA_013289715.1. Taxonomy (GTDB): domain Bacteria; phylum Acidobacteriota; class Terriglobia; order Acidiferrales; family UBA7541; genus Palsa-295. The sequence continues at coordinate 6,763 of JABCZJ010000032.1, forward strand.
CTGCTCACACTGGAAAAAGTGATCGGTGAAGACACTTTGCGCCAGGCCCTGCACACCTATTTCATGCGTTACCGTTTCACGCATCCCACCGGCGAAGATTTCCTGAAAACGATCGAGGAGGTTTCCGGCAAAGACCTGCGCTGGTATTTCAATCAAGCAATCTACGGCACGCAAGTGCTGGATTATTCGCTCGCCGATGCGCACTCCGATCCGTTGAAGTGGTGGGACGGTCCGGCGCACGCCACCCAGAAAAACGACAAGGACGAAGTGTATCGCACCTACATCACCGTGGTTCGCAAGGGCGATTTCATTTTTCCAGTGGACGTGGATATTAAATTCGACGATGGTTCGACCGCCGTCGAGCACTGGGACGGCCAGGATCGCTGGGTGCGCTACCGGTACGATCGCAAAGCCAAAATCCAGTCCGCGCAGATTGACGCGCACAATCAGATCTTCCTGGATCGCGACCCTTTCAATAACAGTTTCACGGAAGAACCGGATCCGCGCGCGGCTCACAAGCTGAGAACCATCTGGGTCTTCGCCAGCGAATGGCTATCCCAGTTGCTGGCCTGGCTCACCTAACGGCATCGAAGGAGCAACGCGAATGGCTGCAGCGAATCGAGCGACATTTTTTTCAGGCGCCGGGCTGGTGTGGCAATGGCAACGCCTGGTCTGGTGGATTTTCATTGTGTGCCTGATTTTCGGATTTTTCTCGACGCACGGAATGACGGAGCGCGCGAATTTGTTGCTCGATCACAGCGTCGCCGCGCAGCGTCTGGTAAACGGTTTCGACTTCTCGGCGATCATCATGCTCCAACAATTGCGGGATTCGCCTCTGGAAATTCACGGCCCCCCTATCTTTCATTTCTCAGCGCTCTTCGTGGTCTTCATGCTGTTTGCGACGGGCGGCATTCTCGCCGCCTACGTGCTCGACGAAAAACCCACCACCACGGCTTTCTTCGAAGCCGCCGGCCACCACTTCTGGCGTTTTTTCCGCCTGACGATTTATCTCGCCATCGTGCTGCTGCCCATCGCGGGGCTCGCCGCCCTCACCAGCTCGATGCACACGCGCATTGAGGAGCTATCCATTTCTCCCTACCCTGGCGATCATTTTGTCGAAGCGGCTGCTGTCGTAATCCTGCTGCTCTTGATTATCGTGCGCGTGTGGTTTGACATGGCCCAGGTCATCGCTGTCGCCGACGACGAAAAGAAAATGCATCGCGCCCTCCGCCGCGCGTTCGGATTGCTGCGCCGCAATTTTTTCTCACTCTTCTGGCTTTACCTGCGCGTCAGCATCATCACGTGGGTGCTATTCGCTTTCGGGCTATACATCTGGATGTTCCGCCTGGGCCCGCAAGCGAACGTCGCCGCATTTCTGGTCAGCCAACTGATGATTCTGATTTGGCTCGGCACGCGCCTCTGGCAACGAGCCAGCGAAGCAATCTGGTATCGCAATTACCAGGCGAATCGGGTCCCGGAACCGGCGTGGACTCCGCCGCCAGCCCCAATGTACATGCCAGTCGCGGCCGAGCCGCAGGCGTAACCCGGCGGTTTTGCCTTTGTAGCGGCCAGATTTAGCCGGGAGCCGTTGACTTTGCTTTCGCATTTGTAGCGGCCGGTCGGCCTACCCATGGGCGGGCGTCTGGCGATTCTTCGCCGTTGCATCACATCCAACAGTTCGCGGAAACTCACAACGACTGTCATCCCGAACGGAGTCCCACGCTTTTTCTTGCCCGCCGCATTTTTGCGGACGCCGGACCCAGAGAGGGATCTGCTTTTCGCTGCAACGCCGCGCGTCGCAACCCTTCTGATTCGCGCTTGCGAAACGCCGACCATCCACGGCGCTACTTCCCACCCATTCGAGTAGTAAACTATCCCCCGCCACCTGGAGGCAGCTTTTGTCCCAGCCACACGCCGAATACTCACAACGCCTCGCAGCTCGCAAGCAAACCGTCGTCGCAAAAGACGCCCTGCACAAACAGATCGGAAATGCGAAGCTCGCAACGGTCATGGTCACGATCGTCCTCCTGTGGCTGTCGGTGAAAGACGAAGCGATTTCCACCTACTGGCTCGCGATTCCGATCGTGATCTACGCGAGCTTGGCCGTAGTGCACGAATTAGCTCTGCGCGCGCTCGCCCACGCCCGCACCGCGGTCGCATTTTTCGCGCGCGGTCTGGCGCGCCTCGAGGACGGCTGGACAGGCACCGGCGCATCCGGTGAGCGCTTCCGCAATCCCAAGCATGTGTACGCAGATGATCTCGACATCTTCGGCACCGGCTGCCTCTTCGAACTTCTCTCGACCGCGCGCCTTCCGATGGGCGAAGAGCGTCTGGCGCAGTGGCTCGGCGCCGCATCACAGGTGCCCGAAATCCGCGAAAGACAAAAAGTAATCGTCGAACTGCGCGACAAACTGGATTTGCGTGAGGAGCTCGCGCTGCTGGGCGAGGACCTGAAAGTCCGCCTCGATCCGCGCTCGCTGGAAAATTGGGCGGAAGCGCCGCCGCTGCTTCCCGCGGGAGCGTGGCGAATTGTCGCCGCGCTGCTGGCGATTTCGGCCGCGGCCACCACGATCTATTTACTGGCCACGCTGCGACTCTGGCCGCTGGCAGTTGTTCTGGCGCTCGAAGTGATCGTCCTGCTCTGGTTGCGCATACGCGCTGAGCAAGTGGTCTCGACTCTCGCGTGCAACGCCGAAGGCCTGGGCCTGTTCGCGGACATTCTGCAGCGGCTCGAACGAGAGCCATTTACCTCGCCCCGTATGCAAGGATTCACGGCGGAGCTTAAGACGGGCCCCCAAGCAGCTTCGCAGTCGGTGCGCCGGCTTGCAAATATCGTTTACTGGATTGACGCGCGCGAAGATTTGCTCGGCCGGCTGCTCGAATTGCCCATGCTCTATACCGTGCAATGCGCCTTTGCGACCGAAGCATGGCGCACGCGTTGCGGCGGCAAACTGCGCGCCTGGGTGGACATCGCGGCGGAAATGGAAGCGCTGCTCTCGCTCGCCGGCTATTCCTACGAGCATCCGAACGATCCCTTCCCCGAATTCGCGGAAGAAATTCCTAACGCGCCCGCAGTCTTCTGCGGCGAAGAGCTCGGCCATCCCCTGATTCCATCAGCAGAATGCGTGCGCAATAGCGTGCAGCTCGACGCGCAAACCCGTCTACTGCTCGTCAGTGGCTCAAACATGTCCGGAAAAAGCACCTATCTGCGCACGGCGGGAATCAATGCGGTACTCGCGCTGTCCGGCGCGCCGATTCGCGGCAAGTCGCTGCGCATGACGCCCGTCCTTCTCGGCACCAGCATTCGCCGCGTAGATTCGCTGCAAGAACACCGCTCGAGTTTCTACACAGAAATCCTGCGCATTCGCGACGTATTCGAGTTGACGGAAAGCTCCGCACGCGTGCTGTTTTTATTCGATGAGCTGCTGGAAGGCACCAACTCCAATGATCGCCGGATTGGCGCGGAAGGTTTGCTGCGTGCGTTGCTGGACCGCGGCGCGCTTGGAATCGTCACCACGCACGACCTCGCCCTAACCGATATCGCACATGTGTTGCCCGGCGCCGTGCGCAACGTACATTTCCAGGATTACGTCGAGGAAGGAAAAATGCGCTTCGATCACAAACTCCGCGATGGTGTGGTAGCCAAAAGCAACGCTCTGGAACTGATGCGCCTGATCGGCCTGAAAGTGTAGTGGATTTGAGATGGTAGGGGCGGGTCTGCGACTCGCCCTGAAACGCCGCGCGCCAAGCAAGCGCTGTCGTCCCGAACGGAGTCCCGCGCTTTTTTCTGACGATGCGACCAGCAGCGTCATCCTGAGGCCGGCGCTTTTGCCTCCAGCCGGCCGTGGGATCTCTCCCGCCGCAGGCTGGCGGGCGCGGGACCGAGAGAGGGATCTGCTTTTCGTCGAACGCTACGTCCTACGCATTATCAATCTGCGCGCGCTGCAACCGATCCGAATAATCAATGTAAACCGTCTTCCACTCCGAATAAAAATCCAGCGCCGCTTCGCCCGATTCGCGATGCCCGTTGCCGGTATTTTTGATCCCGCCAAACGGCAGATGCGTTTCCGCACCAATCGTCGGCGCGTTCACATAAACAATCCCGGTCTGCAAATCGCGTTGCGCGCGGAACGCATTATTCACGTTGCGCGTGTAAATCGCGGCCGACAAGCCGTACTGCACACCGTTCGCAATATCCAGCGCTTCGTCGAAATCCTCAAACGGAATCACCGCCACCACCGGCCCAAAAATTTCTTCCTGCGCGATGCGCATCTTCGGGTCGCAATCGCTGAACACGGTCGGCTCGTGGAACCAGCCGCGTCCCCAGGCTCCGCTCTCCAGCCGATTCCCGCCCGTCGCGAGCTTCGCGGTTTCGTCCTTGCCGATCTGCACGTACTTCATTACCGTTTTCAGTTGTTGCTCGTTGATGCACGGACCCATGTCTGTCGAAGGATCCAGGCCGTCGCCGACTTTCAACGCCTTCACGCGCGCCACAAATTTCTCGACGAATTCGCTGTAAACTTTCTTGTGTACCGCCACGCGGCTCGCCGCCGTGCAACGCTGCCCGCTGGTTCCAAACCCGCCCCACACCGCGCCGTCCACCGCCAGATCCAAATTCGCATCGTCCATCACGATGATGATGTTCTTGCCGCCCATTTCCAGGTGGCACTTCTTGAACGAAGGCGCGCAAGCCTGGCTCACGATGCGCCCCACTTCGGTGGAACCGGTGAAGCTCACCAAGCCGACATCTTTATGGTTGAGAAGTGGCGCACCGGCTTCGGGACCGTCGCCGAACACCACATTCATCACTCCGCGCGGCAACCCGGCCTCGCTCAGCACCTGCATCAAATTGTAGGTGGATAGCGGCGTATCTTCCGCCGGCTTGATCACCACCGTATTTCCCGTCACCAGCGCCGGCATTGCTTTCCACGAAGGGATCGCCATCGGAAAATTCCAAGGACAGATCAGCCCTGCCACTCCCACGGACGTGCGCACGGACATCGCAAATTTGTTCGGCAGTTCCGACGGCGTGGTTTGCCCAAACTGGCGCCTTCCCTCCCCGGCCATCAGGTAGGTCATATCGATCGCTTCCTGCACGTCGCCGCGTGTTTCGGCGAGCACCTTGCCCATCTCGCGCGTCATGTCGCGCGAATAATCTTCCTTGCGCTCGATCAAAATTTCCGCCGCGCGATACAGAATTTCAGCGCGCTTGGGCGCAGGCGTCAGCCGCCACTTGTCGTAGGCGCCCTTCGCGGCGTCAATCGCCAGGTTCACGTCCTCTTCTGTGGAGGCTGGGAACATTCCCACCAGTTCCCCGGTGTTCGCGGGGTTGCGATTCTCGATCGCCTTGCCGCTGCGCGCCTCGATCCACTCACCATTGATGAAGTTCTTGAAAACCTTGGGCCTAGCTGGGGTCGCCATGCGCATTCCTCCCTCATATCAGTCGTCTGCCGCAATTTTTTCGCTATCGCTGTTCGATGCCGCGCTGTCTCCGGAGATTCAGAGTAACAAGCCGGTAAGCGGCGCGTCAACGCGTTGCGATTCTCATGCCTTATCCAATCCGGCCTGCGCGCCTCCGCTTTCCTGGCACAGCCACTCTTGACCGTCCTCTTCACTCACTGATCACTAATCTCCGTTCACCCACCCGACGCTAACTACCACCCCCTCCATGCTTTGCCTCCTCTTCGCCCCAACCGCAACTTTCCACTCGAAGCCGTGTTTCACTATCAGACGCCACCGAGAGGTATTCGGGAGGCGTCGGAAGGCTGCAACTTTTATAAAGGCTTTACGGGCTCAGAAGGGGCCCCAATATGAAACATCTGGTGAAATGTCTCATGGTTTTTGCGGTATTTGGAACGGCCTTGGCCCTCGCGCCGAACGCTAGCGCTCAGCGCTTCGCGGTAGGGGTGGGCGTCGGTCCGGGTTATGTCGGTCCGGCTCCGGTCTGCGCTTACGGTTACTACGGTTATTACCCATACGCCTGCGCGCCTTACGGCTACTACGGTCCTAGCTATTTCTCCGGCGGCCTGTTCATCGGCGCTGGCCCGTGGTTCCACGGCGGTTGGGGCGGACGTGGTTGGGGCGGACGTGGCTTCGACGGTCGCGGCGGCTTTGATGGTCGCGGCGGACGTGGCTTTGAAGGTCGCGGAGCAGTCGGCGGCGGTTTCCGTGGCGGCGCGGTGCGCGGCGGCGGCAACGGCGGCTTCCACGGTAGCGCCGGAGTCCACGGCGGCGGTGGCGGCTTCCACGGTGGTGGCGGCGGTCACGGCGGCGGCCATCGGTAATCCGCTACCGTAACGGTAAGCTTCGTACAGCCTCAAGCACAACACAACGCCCATCCTTCCCAGAGCTCCTCCCGGGAAGGATGGGCTTTTTTTTGCATCTGTCGCCGCGAAGTCTCAGTGGCAACGAGGTTGCCTGTTACGGACGAAATGCCACGAAAATGCGAGGCGCTCGGTGAAAAGCACGTATGCTGGGCGAAGAGTTGCTTGGGCTGCAGCTGGCATTCGAAGATGGCACTCAGTGCGTTGATCGATCGCGTGCTGCACGCGACACCTCAATTTCGGAATTGATTTGAGTATCGAGGAGCAACGGTCATGAGCAAACTTTGGGAGAAAATTTCGACGAAGGGGCAGAACGCGGCGCCCGAAGAGCCGGAAGTGAAGGAAAGCATCGCGCAGCCGGGTGACAAAGTGATGCATCGCGCGTCGGGCACGCACGGCGTGGTGACGGCTGTCGAAACGATTGGCAAAGTGCTGACCCTCTCCGTCGAGTGCGCCGATGGGCGGATGATCCGCGGGCTTGACCGCAAGGAATTCGCGTTTGCGGGTGAGGCGGGATACACGGCGCCCCCTGTGCGGACCGTTGCAGCGCCCGTCGGCCAGGCCGCAGAAGCGATGCCGAAAATTGAAGGGGAGATTTCTACGGAATCCATTTTGGAAAAGCTCAGCTGAGGAAGAACATACTTAATTCGCGCGCGCGGTAGTCACTGAAAATGTCGCGCAAGTTCGACCGGTGCAAAGTCACGATCCGTACCCTCGCGTACGGCGAAGATGCGGCACCCTTGAAAATCAACGGCGTTGGTTCCGTTGACCTGAATAGCTTGGCTATCTGCCCCGGACCCTGTCAGTTTTGACGATAGGCATCGATCGCTTCCGCTGATAGCTTCCCCGTTGCGTCACACCCGCACAATCGTCCGGTACAGGCTTGGAATTATACCCGGAAACGACTTGGTCCTGGCTTCTACCGCTGACGGTGCCTAACGTGGGGTCGCGCCATTGACGAACGGAGCCAACAGAGATGCCGGATCATTGCAAATGGGATAGCGGTTCAATGAGGTCTGTCCGCCCGGCCCTACCAGTACTGATCTTTTTCGCAATGGCCGTGCCGGTCTGGTCGCAGGATGCCTTAGATCGCAAGGTACTGCCTATCCCTGAACCACAATCTCCGGTCATCACTGAACTCGATGCCCGCAACGCCAAGGCGCCGCCGCTTTTCAAAGTCACCGCCCCGAACGGTGCTCCGAATGTTGTTATTGTGCTGCTGGACGACATGGGCTTTGGGCAGTCCAGTGCGTTTGGCGGCCCCATCCACATGCCCACACTCGACATGCTCGCGGCCGGAGGACTGCGCTACAACAACTTTCACACCACAGCGCTTTGTTCGCCGACACGGAACGCACTGCTTACCGGCCGCAATCACCACGTCGCTAACGCGGGCGCCATCACAGAGCTTGCCACCTCCTTCCCCGGCAATACCGGCATTCGTCCGCTTAGCGTGGCCCCGTTGGCCGAAATGCTGCGCCTCAACGGCTACAGTACCGCGGCATTTGGCAAATACCACGAGACACCAGCATGGGAAGTGTCCGTCTCCGGGCCGTTTGACCGGTGGCCAACTCACTCCGGCTTCGACAAGTTCTACGGTTTCATCGGCGGCGAGACCAATCAGTGGGCCCCCGCGATTTTTGACGGCACGACGCGGGTAGAACCGCCACACGACCCGCATTACCACTTCACGGTTGACATGACCAATCAGGCAATCAACTGGATGCAGGCGCAGCATGCTTTGACGCCGGACAAGCCCTTCTTCGTCTACTTCGCGCCTGGCGCGGTTCACGGACCGCACCACGTGTTCAAGGAATACATCGATCGCTACAAAGGCAAGTTCGACCAGGGATGGGACAAGCTGAGCGAGGAGACTTACGCGCGCCAGAAGCAGATGGGCGTCATTCCCGCAAATGCGGATTTGACCCTGCGTCCCAAACAGATTCCCTCCTGGGATTCGCAAACACCGGACGAAAAAAAGCTTGAAACGCGGCAGATGGAAACCTTCGCCGGATTTGGCGAGCACACCGATGAGCAGATCGGACGACTGGTCGACACACTGAATGAAATGGGAGTGATGGACAACACCGTATTCATCTATATCGTCGGCGATAACGGCGCCAGCGCGGAAGGCGGTCCGTCAGGAGCCTACAACGAGGTTATGGCACTTAACGGTATCCTGCAGGATGCAGCGAGCATCCTCCCGCATCTGGACGAGTGGGGCGGCCCGAGTACGTTCCCTCATTATGCGATCGGCTGGGCATGGGCCGGAGACACCCCGTTCCAATGGACCAAGCAGATCGCCTCGCACTACGGCGGAACTACGAACGGAATGGTGATTCATTGGCCGAGGCGCATCAAGGACAAAGGGGAGTTCCGTTCTCAATTCACCTATGTGACCGACATCGCACCGACCGTGCTGGAAGCAGCAGGCCTGCCGTTCCCGAAGAGCGTGAACGGGACGGTGCAGCAGCCGTTTGATGGAACATCAATGATCTACAGCTTCGACAATCCCAAAGCCAAGGAAACCCACACCACGCAGTACTTCGAGATGTTCGGCAACCGGGGCATCTATCACGACGGCTGGATCGCGGCAACGCGCCACTCCATCCCCTGGATCCAGGTGCAAAATCCTCCGCTGACGGAGGACGTATGGGAGCTCTACCACACTGCTGACGATTTCAGCGAAGCCCACGACCTTGCGGCGAAAGATCCAGCCAAGCTGAAAGAAATGCAAGACCGCTTCATGAAGGAGGCGATCCGAAATCACGTCTTGCCCATCGACGACCGCCGGTCGGAGCGGTTCAATCCAGCGCTCGCTGGACGGCCAGACCTCATGGGAAATCGCACGGAGTTGACGGTGTATCCCGGGATGGTGGGCATGATGGAGAACGCCTTCATCAACGTGAAGAATCGTCATTACACCGTCACCGCACCGGTAGAACTCCGCGACGCCAACACCAACGGCGTGATCATCTCGCAAGGTGGCAGGTTCGGTGGCTGGACTCTCTACATGAAAGACGGCAAGGTCCATCACGAATACAACTTCTTCGGGGTGGAGCGAACGAACATCGGCGACACCGCGCCACTTTCTGCCGGTAAGCACGTAATCAAGTACGAGTTCGTCCCCGATGCGGCAAGGCCGGGAACGGGCGGGAAGTGCGCGCTCTTCGTGGACGGGAAACAAGTGGCGCAGGGGCACATTCCGAAGACCGTGCCGTTTATCTTCTCAGGAGACGAAGGAGCGGACGTTGGATTGGACGCCGAAACGGCGGTGTCCGACGACTACAAGGAAGGGGACAACGCGTTCACAGGAACGATCACGAAAGTGACGGTTGACGTGTCGCCGCCTGGTTTGAGCGCGGCAGATCAAAAGGCCGTTGCTGACGCCGAGGATTCCGCTCTGCTGGATGAAGATTGACCCATACACCGTTCACGCTTGACCGAAGGGCGGGTGGTTCACCCTGCCACACTACCAAACGAACGCAGTTGAGTTTACGGGCGCCGGCCCCTTCGCTTGTTGAAGGGGCCGAGTTTAGATGCGGCGTCTCTAGAGCCGTCCCATCGAAGTCTTACTTCGGTTGGCGATTCACGCCGCCGGCCGATCCTTCCCGTTATTGTTTATCCGAACACGCGCATACGAGCTGCCGGATTTACTTTTCACTGACTTACCACTCTGCGTATCTCTACGAATAGCGCGAATCCCCATTGTGTTGCCGTAAGTCGGGGCACTGTCGAAGCCCTCACAAGGACGCAACATTTGGAACGCGGCCCATCCTCAGACCTTCACCCACCCCACGCATGTGCCCGTCCCACCCAGCCCAAATCAATCGCTAGCGAAACATAATCGAAAGCCACTGCAAATGATTGAAAACAAAGAACAGCGACCCAAATCAATCGCTGGTTTTTGCCGTGTTTTTTGCGATTACAACGGCAAAAGCAAAGGCGCCCGGCTGAAGCTGGCCGCTGCCCTTCGAACCGAGACTGCCGGTTCTCAGGATGAATTGCGCGGCAGCGCAATTCACAAATTCAAGTTCAAAGTCAAAGGAAAGAGCACAGGCAGGATTGCCCTCCTGCGGCGGGCAGGCCTACGCAAACTCGGCTACAGCATCCAGCCGCCGGTTACGTTGATTACCTGGCCGGTGATGTAGTCGGCGGTGTCGGAGGCGAAGAATTTTACGGCGGCGGTTACGTCTTCGGAGCTGGGGGGGCGGCCCATGGGGGAGCGGGCGTCGCGGATGCGGCGGGCTTCGTCGGCGGTTAGTTCGCGTTCGTCGATGTTGGAGGGGTTGATTACGTTGACGGTGATGCCAGCTTTGGCTTCTTCGATGGCGAGCGAGCGCGAGAAGGAAACGACCGCGGCTTTAGCGGCGGCGTAGGCTGAGATTGTGCCTTGGCCGAAGGCTCGTTCGGCGCCGACAGCGCCTAGATTGATGATGCGGCCCCAGTGCTGGCGGCGCATGGCGGGGAGGGCGGCCTTGCTGGCGTGGAAGACACTGTAGAGATTGGAGGCGATTACTTTTTGCCATTCGTCGGCGGAGGTGTCGGCGACTAGCTTCCAATTGAATTCACCTACGTTGTTGACAAGGATGTCCAGGCGGCCGAAGCGTTCGAGGACGGCGTCTATCAGGAATTGAACTTTTTCCGGGTCCGTGGCGTCGGCTTCTACGGCGAAGCATTCCGCGCCCTGGGCTTGGAGCGTGCGGAGAGTGTTTTGCGCCGCAGTTTTATTTGTGCGGTAGGAGATGGCGATGCGGACGCCTTCTTGAGCTAGTCCTTGGGCGATGCCTTTGCCGATGCCTCGGCTGCCGCCGGTGATTAGTGCGGCGCGATTGCGTAATGGCACGGTGGCTCCTGAGTTTAGAGTGGCGTAAGTATAATGAATTTTTTGGGAATTGTACGGGTGAGTCGGCGAAAAAAGATTGGCTAGAGGGGCACAGAGTCGCAGAGAGAGAGGCGCGCGAGGAGAAAGACGAAGCGAGATCCTTCATCCGCATCCGCGGGTTCAGGATGACGAACGATGGACTAGCCCATGCGGGCTACTACTACGGTTATGTCGTCGGCTTGTTCGGCTGTGCCGGCCCATTGTTCGGCGGCGGCTATCAGGTTTTCGGCGATTGGTTGGGGATGGAGGCTGCGTTGGCGCAGGACTTCTTCACGCAGGCGATGGACGCCGAATTCTTCGCCGTAGACGTTTTCTGGTTCGGTCAGGCCGTCGCTGAAGGCTACGAAGAGGCTGCCGGGTTCTACTTTGATTGTGCCTTGGGTGAAATTGCAGTCCTCGATCAGGCCTACGACTGTGCCACCCTCGCTGAGTTCCTGCACGCTTGCGCCATTTACGAAAAATGGGGCGAGGTGGCCTGCGTTCGTGTAGGTGAGGGTGCGGGCGGCTACGTCGTAAACGGCGTAGAAGAAGGTGGCGTAGCGATCGTCGGAGGTGTTGCGGAAGAGATGTCTGTTCAGGCGCGAGACCAGTTCGGCTGTGCCTGTAAGGCTGTCGAAACCCGCGTGGCTGCGGAGCGTGGCTTGCAAGCTGGCCATGAGCAGCGCGGCAAAGATACCTTTGCCGCTGATGTCGGCTAGGGCGATGCCTACTGTGTTGTTGCCGGTGCGGATGAAATCGTAGTAGTCGCCGCTGACCACGCGGGCGGGGCGGCAGATGGCGGCTAGTTCCAGGCCGGGGAGCGTGGGGAGGACTTGCGGGAAGAGTTGGGATTGGACTTCGCGGGCGATTACGATTTCGTTTTCTAGTTTTTGGCGCTTACTTTGTTCTTCGATCAGCTCGGCGATCGAGCTGGTCATTTCGTTAAAGGATTCGCCCAGCGCACCCAGCTGGTCGCGCTGATGCACGCGCACGCGTTGGCTGAAATCGCCGCGGCGGACGTGGAGCGTGGCTTTGTAGAGATCGTCAACTGACGTGGTGATCGTGCGGGTTAGTACGAAGCCCGTGGCCAGGCCGGCGATGCCGAGAAGCAGGAAAATTACGGCGGCGGCGATTAGGAGAATTTCCAGCACGGGGCCGACGTCGCCGACCGAAGTGAACAGCCGGCGGCTTAGCGCTGAGGCGCGAATGCCGAAGGAGGCGAAGACTGCGGCGGGGGCGTCGGGAGGTTGCGGTCCGACGTGAGCGAGTTCGATGGTGGAGACACCGTTGATGCGGACGTCGGCCCAATTTTGCGGGGGGCCTAGGGTGCGGCGGCGGCTGGCGATTTGTTCGCCGGGGATGAAGACGTGGCCGTTGAAATTGAGCGAGATGTTGGGAGGATTATTTTCGCTGCCGGGTCGGAGGGGGATTATTGCTATGGGGCCGAATTCGGAGGCGAAGCTGTCCAGGAATGCGGAATTCAGCGGCGTGGCGACGATTAGATCGAACGGGCCTGCGGCGCCGTTTTTGCGTACGGCGGCGGCGATCCAAATTTTTCTGTCAATTTCTACCAGGCCGCCGAAGTGCTGGCCGTCTTCGGATTGCGATTCGATGAGGCGCTGGCCGCGATTGGGGAAGACGCGGAGGTCGGGCCATTCGCGGCGTTCGGCTTCGATTAGATTTGCTACGCCCGGGCGTTGGAGGATGGTTTCGTTTGTGGGCTCGGCGCCGTGGGCTGCTTCCATTTCTACTGCGCCGGCTAGGGCGTCGGCATCGGCGGCGATGGTGTTGATGCGTTGTTGCAGGTCGTCGTGGAAGAGGTGAGCGCCTAGTTGGAGGTAGAGGCCGTAGGTGGCCAGGCCGGCCATGGAGAGGAGCAGGATGACTGGGACCACTCCGATGAAAACGTAGGTGACGATCAGGCGATTGCGAAGCGTCCACATGAAGCGGTTGCGGAGCCAGGGGATCATGCGGACGAAGAGGTAGACGATTGCGAGGAAGGCTAAGAAGCCGAGGAATCCGGCGAAGGGAATTTTGGCGCCGAGCGCGAGTGCTGCGCGGACTGTGGCGTAGAGGATGATGACTGCTAGGGCGATTATGTCCAGCGGCGAGGTGTGCCGTAGGAAGATGATTAGGCGGCGAGGCGAGAGTCGGTTCACTGGTTTGGTTTCAGGCGATAGAAGAATAGCTGAGGAGCGGGCGTTAGGGAAGGTGGCGCGGGGCCCGCGTAAATCTAAGCGGGGCGGGTCTGAGACCCGCCCCTACGGATCGGCCTGGGGCGATTTTGCTCGAACGCGCTACATCGAGTTGCGATCGATTTGTTGGACGCGGCTGTGGTGGCGGCTGTAGGCGAAATAGACGATTAGGCCGATTACGAGCCAGATGACCAAGCGGGCCCAGTTGACCCAGCCCAGGTTGACCATCATGTAGACGTTGATGGCCACACCAAGCGCGGGGATCAGGGGAACGAGCGGCGTGCGGAATGGGCGCGGCTGGTTGGGATTGGTGCGGCGCAGAACGATTACCGCCATGCAGACGATTACGAAGGCTAGCAGCGTGCCGATATTGACCATTTTGCCGAGCTGGTCGATGGGGGTGATGCTGCCGACGATTGCGGCCAGCAGGCCGACGAGGATTGTGGTTTTGTAGGGCGTGCGGAACTTGGGATGAATCGCGGCGAAGAATTTGCGGGGGAGCAGGCCGTCGTTGGCCATGGAGTAGAGCACGCGCGTTTGGCCTAGCAACATCACGAGCATGACGCTGGTGAGTCCGGCCAGCGCGCCGGCGGTGATTACGGTGGAAGCTGTTCTGAGGCCGTGATCGAGAAAGGCGACTGCCAGCGGCGCTTCAATATTGATGGACTTCCAGGGCACCATGCCGGTGAGCACGAAAGCCACAAGGATGTAAAGGATGGTGCAGGCAACCAGCGAGGCAATGATGCCGATGGGCAAATCGCGCTGCGGATTCTTGGCTTCCTGCGCGGTGGTGGAAACGGCGTCGAATCCGATGTAGGCGAAGAATATGTAGGCGGCGGCTTTCCATATGCCGCCGACGCCCATGGGCGCGAATTCGGCCCAGCTGTGGCCGATGTTTGCGCTGTCCACGTACTTCAAACCCAGGATGATGACGAACAGCACGACGCCGACCTTGATGACTACGATGGTGGCATTGAAGTTGGCGCTTTCCTTAATGCCCACCACCAGGACGGCGGTGATGATGAGCGCGATGACGAAGGCAGGCAGGTTGAAGCCAAAATCGAAACCGAAAATCTGCGGCGCGCCGACGAGGTCGTGCGCTTGGCGGAGCAGATCGGGCGAGGGCACGGCGAGAACCTGCGCCACGCGCTCGACGAACAATTTCGAGGTGACGCCGAGAGAGGGGTCAGCGGCGTGGACCTGGGCGCGCGCTATTATGTTTTCGGCGGTGGCCAGCGCGGTCCAGTGGTCGTAGGCGAGCCAGAGCGGCATCTTCAGGTGAAAAATCTGGAGCAATTCGACGAAATGATTTGACCAGCCTGAGGAGACGGTGCTGGCGCCCATGGCATATTCCAGAGTCAAGTCCCAACCGATGATCCAGGCCAGGAGTTCGCCCAGCGCGGCGTAGGCGTAGGTGTAGGCGCTGCCGGCGAGCGGAATCATCGCGGCGAATTCCGCGTAGCACAAACCCGCCAGGACGCATCCGAAACCCGAGACTATGAAGGATAGGGTGAGGGCTGGTCCGGCGTAGGTGGCGCCCAGGCCGGTCATCACGAAAATTCCGGCGCCGATTACTGCGCCGACGCCTAGCGCGGTGAGGGAGAGCGGGCCGAGCGTGCGTTTCAGGGTGTGCTCGCCGGTGTCCGCGGCTTCGCGCAGCAGCATGTCCATGGGCTTCTTTTTGAACAGCGGGTTGCTCATGCGGTCCGTCCCTCCGTCGAGTTGGCGCTTCAGCAAAAAGTCAAAGGCGCCACTGATGAACACTGATTCAAACTGATAACGGCACTGATATTTTGTTGCAGACCAATATGGCCTGCGGCAAACGCGGATGAAAAATAACACAGAGCCGCGAGGTAGCAACTACTAAATCGATATTTCAGTTGCTAAACAGTTCGCGGAAAAACGCTCAAATTATCATTCCGAGGGCGAATTCTGCCCGAGGAATCTGCCTTTTCCTTGGCCGTTGCACGAAAAGCAAATCCCTCTCTGCGTCCCGCGCCCGCCAAAATGCGGCGAGAAAGAAAAGCGTGAGACTGCGTTCGGGATGACAGCCGTTCTGCTTTTCCCGCGATTTGTTTGATCTGATGCAACGTCAAAGGCGGGCGCAGCAAGCAGCGCCCCTAGCAATTCAAAAGCAGATTCAACAGCAACGTCGCCCAGCTGAAACTGGCCGCTCCAGGATCAAGCACTGCTGCGCGCGGCGATCGCTTCCGCTGCTACGGCTAGATATTCGCGGGCGCGTTTTCCCGGGTCTGGCGCCTTTTGGAGATCGCTGATTATGGCTACGGAGTCGGCGCCGGCCTGGAAGACTTCGCTGGCGGACTTGATTGTGATGCCACCGATGGCTACCAGGGGCTTGCGCGTTAGTTTTCTGGCGGCGCGGATTAGCTCGAGGCCGACTACTGGGTCGGGATTTTCTTTGGTGGCGGTCGGGTAGATTGGGCCCACGGCTATATAGTCCGCCGAAGTGTTCTTGGCGAGGCGGAGTTGTTCGAGATTATGTGTCGAAATTCCAACCCATTGCGGGGTGGGGCAGATTGCGCGGGCCGCTTCTACGGGGAGATCTTCCTGCCCTAGGTGCACGCCTGCTGCGTTTGCGATGCTGGCAATGTCGGGGCGGTCGTTGACGATGATGCGGACGGGTTGACCGCTCAAACGGTGGACCAGCGTGCTTGAAATTTCGAATAGAAACCGAGCGGACGCCTGCTTCGCGCGCAATTGAATGATCCTGACGCCCGCCTTCGCAAGATCGTCAGCCAGGTCCTGCGCGAAGTACGAAGCGGCTTCGGTGGTGAGGTTCGGAGCTATGTCTATGACAGCGTAGAGAGCTGGGAACAACGGAGCCTCCGCGCTACTTGGCTGCTACTGCTAGCGCACGATCGAGAAAGTGGGTGTCGAATTTGCCGGCTATGAAATCTTTGTCGGCTAGAATTTTTTTGTGCAGGGGGATTGTGGTCTTGATGCCTTCGACCACGAAGCCGTCGAGGGCGCAATTCATGCGGGCTATAGCTTCGGCGCGGTCGTTGCCGTGGGCTATTATTTTGGCGATCAGGGAATCGTAGTAGGGCGGGATTACGGCGTCGGAATAGCTTGCCGTGTCCACTCTTATGCCGGGGCCGCCGGGGACGCGGAAGGCGGTGATGCGTCCGGCGCTAGGGACGAAGGTTTCGGGGTCTTCGGCGTTGACGCGGCATTCAATGGCGTGGCCGCGAAATTCGATGGGGCCGAGTATGTCCGTCAGTTTTTCGCCGGCGGCCACGCGGATTTGCGATTTCACCAGGTCCACGCCGGTGATCATTTCGGTGACCGGATGTTCGACCTGGATGCGCGCGTTCATTTCGATGAAGAAGAGGTTGCCGGATTCTTCGCGCAGGAACTCGACCGTGCCGGCGCTGGAATAGCCCAGTTTTTTGAGCGCGTCGACGACTTGTTTGCCGATGCGTTTGCGCGTGGCGGCGTCCATCGCGACCGACGGCGATTCTTCCAGGACTTTCTGGTGGCGGCGCTGCAGCGAGCATTCGCGTTCGCCGAGGTGGACTACGTTGCCGTGCTTATCGCCGAGAACCTGGAATTCGATGTGGCGCGGGTGCTCGATTAATTTTTCGATGTAGACGTTGGGACTGCCGAAGGCTTGTTGGGCTTCGGCTTTGGCGGTTTGAAACAGGGGGATCAGCTCGCGCGCGTGGCGCACGATGCGCATACCGCGTCCGCCACCGCCTTCGGCGGCTTTGATCATTACGGGGTAGCCGATTTCGGCGGCGATTTTCTTCGCGGCGTCTTCGTCGGGGACGACACCGGCGCTGCCGGGAATGATCGGGAGGCCGGCGACGGACATGGCTTCGCGGGCTTTGTCCTTTTCGCCCATCAGGCGGATCGCGTCGGGCGCGGGGCCGATGAAAGTGATGTGGGAAGCTTCGCAGACTTCGGCGAAATTGGCGTTCTCCGACAGGAAACCGTAGCCGGGATGGATGGCGTCCACGTTGGCGATTTCAGCGGCGCTGATTACTTGCGGGATGTTGAGGTAGCTTTCGCTGCTGCGCGGCGGGCCGATGCAGATGGCTTCGTCGGCGAAGCGGACGTGGAGCGAGTTGCGGTCGGCCTCGGAGTAGACGGCGACGGTTTTGACGCCGAGTTCACGGCAGGCGGAGAGGATACGCAGGGCGATTTCCCCACGATTGGCGATTAAGATTTTTCGGAACATGGCGGTTTGAGACGGATGATTTGTTAGCCCCTCTTAATCAAAACAGGGCGGGTCGGAGACCCGCCCCGACAGAACCTGTGCCAGGTGGTGATGTGGCGGGCACGGCATGCGGTGCCCCTACGAATTCAACACCAAATTCAAAGACAAAGAGCCGGCCAGACGCCGGCGCTACAAATTCCACGGTTGATTATTTTTTCCGGTGGAGGCGGATGCCGAATAGGGCTTCGCCGTATTCTACCGGATGACCGTTTTCGACGAAGATGCGGACCACTTCGCCGGCTGCGTCGGATTCGATCTCGTTCATCAGCTTCATGGCTTCGATGATGCAGAGAACCTGGCCGGTTTCGACCTTTGATCCGATCGAGACGAACGGGTCTGCGTCGGGGCCGGCGGCTACGTAGAAGGTGCCGACAATCGGAGACTTTACGATGTGCAGATCTTCGGCGCGCATGGTGTCTGCGGCCGATTCGCGCTGTGCGGCGGCGGGCGCCGCGCCAGCGCCTGCGGCAGACGCTGCTGACGGCGCATGACTCGGGTGCGGCGCGGCGGAAGCTACCACGATTTCCGGGGCTTGGCCCGGCGAAAAGGTGTAGGCAGGCGAAGACGGTTTCTTCAGCCTTATGCGGAAGCCCTGGCGCTCGTATTCGAATTCTTCCAGGCCATGCTTGCGCATGAACTCCAGTAGCTTTTCGATTTCCGGGAGGTCCACGCCGTGAGCGGGCGAGCTGGATGATGGCTTGGGATTCTGTTTTTTTGCCATTTAGAGTTCGAGAAATTCCCGGGAAGCGCTGGTCAGGACTTCCGCGCCCTGCGCGGTCACCAGCACTTCATCTTCAATTCGAATACCGCCCAGGCGTTCCACATAGACGCCCGGCTCAACGGTTATGACCATACCCGCTTCGAGCAAGGATTCCTCTCCGCGGCCCAGCCGGGGCATCTCGTGAATTTCGAGGCCCAAGCCATGCCCGGTGCTGTGAGTGAAATAACGTTCCAAGCCCGATTGCTTGAAAACTTTGCGCGCTGCAGCGTCCACGGATGCGGCCGAAACTCCCGGCCGGATGGCGGCTATCGCGGCTTCCTGGGCGTGCAGAACTGCGTTGTAGAGCGAACGCACTCTGTTCGTCGACCGCCCCAGGACGACGGTACGAGTCATGTCGCTACAGTAGTCGCGCAGTATAGCACCCTGGTCGAGGACGACCAACTCGTTTTTCCTGAGGAGCTTGGGCGTCGGACGGGCATGCGGCCAGGCGGAGCGCGGTCCGGAGGCGACGATGGACTCGAACGATGGGCCACTGGCTCCCTGGAGTTTCATAGAGCGTTCGATATCGGCAGCGACGGCCAGTTCGGAGACGCCGGGCCTGACGTTGCGCACTGCGTCGGTCCAGACGTCGCTGATAAGGCGCGCGGACCGGCGCATGCGGGTTAGCTCGTCAGCGTCCTTTACAGCGCGCAGGCGCTCGACCAGGTCTGGCGCGGCGAGCCAGCGCAGGCGCGCGCCGGCGGCGAGCTGCAGCCCGGTTTTCTGGGCCACGCTGAGCTGCGCAGGCGCAAAGGCGAGGCGGATGACGCCGCGGCGGGCTTTCATGGCTTCGCCTGCGGCGCGAATCAAGCCGTGCGGCGCGATGACCGTCGTGGCATCGTAAACTTCCTGACGAGCTTGCAGGGTGTAGCGGCTGTCGGTGAACAGAGTGGCGCGAGAGTGATCGATGAGCAGGATTCCGGCGCTGCCCGTGAAGCCGCAGAGATAACGGATGTTGGGGAGATGAGTGAGGAGCAGTGCGTCGGCGTTAAGCGCGGAAAAACAAAGCCGGAGCCGATGGATCCGGCTCCGGGCTGATTTCGCGTGCGCAGTTTCGTGGGCCACGAGTTACGACCGAACCCGTCTTCTACCAGCTACGACTATCCCGGCAGAATGCGCGGGGTTAGGAAGAAGAGAAGTTCCTGGGCCGTGGAGCTGACCGTGGTGTGCTTGAACAGGTTGCCGATGACGGGCAAGCTGCCGAGTATCGGAACGGTTTGAATGTCGGTGCGCTGCTGGGTGACGATCACACCGCCGATGACCATGGTAGCGCCATCTGCGACCAGGACTTTGGAAGTGGCTTCCTGCGTGTCAATGGCCGGAATGCCCTGGACGCGCGGGATAGAAGAGTCGATCTGGTCGTTCTTGACGTCCACGTCCATGTAGATGGTTCCCTCCGAGGTGATCTGAGGGGTGACGTCAAGCTCCAGCACCGCGTCCACGAATTGGACCGAGACGGTGTTGTTGACGATGGTCTGCACCGGAATCTTGGTACCTTGCTTCACAATTGATTTCTGGTTGTTCTGCGCAACGATCTTCGGCTTGGAGATGAGTTTGCCGACGCCGCGATCTTCCGCCGCGGTGATGACCATATCGAGCGCGAAATTGGCGTTTGCGAACGAGTAGGTGAAGCCGCTGGTCGGAGTGGCCGCGCCCAGGTTGGTAAGCAGCGGAACGGAACCGGACGTGAGCGGCGGAGTGCCTACCGCGAGCGGCGGAGCCGGAGTGTTGATGACCGTGCTGGTCCCGACAGCGGTCGCACCACCGATGGTGCTGCCGTGCGCGCCGAGTCCTAGACCGAACTGGGTGCCGATTTCGCGAGAGAAGGAACGGTTGGCGGCGACGACGCGCGCTTCGATTTCCACCTGTTGCGATTTACGGTCGAGCTGGCGCAGGAGGTTATCGAGCACCGGGAGAACCGTGGGAATGTCGCGGATGATCAAGGTATTGGAGCGGCTATCGGCCAAGATATCGCCGCGCGAAGACAGGAACTTCTTCAGCGTGGGAACCATGTCGGCGGCCTTGGCGTAGCTGAGGACGCGCGTGGTGGTAACCACGTCTGCGGACTCGGCTTGCGCCTTGGCGAGATCGCGGTTCTGCTCGGCTTCGCGCTTCAAGGTTTCTTTGGTTGCGATGCGCAGAACGTTGCCGTCGAGTTGCTTGTCAAGATCGTTGTTCTTGAGAACGATGTCCAGGGCTTGGTCCCATGGTACATCGTCGAGAACGATCGTGAGGCTGCCCTTTACGGCAGGGTCCACGACGACGTTGAGGCCGCTGATTTCGTGAATGAGGCGGAAGAAATCGCGCAGGTCAACGTCTTTCAAGTTAACGGAAATCGGTTCACCGGAATAGTGGCCGGCGGGAGCGGGCGTGGGCGCCTGTTGTGCTGCGGCGGCAGTTGCCGGAGAGGACGCCGCAGCGGCTGGCGCGGGGGCCGCGTTGCTGTCGCTGATTTCGGTGTAGCCCGTGTTCGCGGCGACTGCTTTCGCAGCGGCGGGCTCGGGCTGGCGTACGGGCGCAACCGGCACGGCCAGGGCCGCGGAGGTTTGCGTCAAGGCTGTGGGGAGCGTGGCTGCTGGCGCCGGAATATTTTCCGGGGCGGCTGTCGGAGCGACAGGGGCGCTGATCGCCTTGGTAGTGGTGACGTCGGAAGGCTCGCCGTTCGCGGCCGGAGCCGAGTCACTGGCGCCACCGGAAGCAGGCGTCGGAGCTTCGGCGCGGAAAGCGACGGTGACAGCGTTGCCTGAGGCATTCACGTTGTAACGCGCGGGCGTGCGCAGATCAATTACAATGCGCGAAACCTGCGGCGTGAATTGAGCCAGACGAATTTCCTTCACGGGATCGAGATTGCTGGCGATTTGCTTTTCGGTAGTCTTCAGGTGCGCGCCGGAAAAATCGAGCACGATGCGATCGGGATTGTGCAGGCGGCTGACGTGATAGGTGAGCTTGGCGTTGCCGACCACGTGGACTTCGGTTTGCGCGCCAACCTGCGCGAGGTTCACCTGTTCGATGTTTTGAAAGTCGGAAGCGGTGGTCTTCGTGTCCGAAGGCTTCGCCGCGATGGACTTCAGCGCTGCGGGAGCGGGCTTGCCCTCTGCAGATTTCGTCGCCGGCGCGTCGGTAATTGCCACGGGCTCGACCGAGGCGTCGGCGTTGCCGTTCGCGGAAACGAACAGCGTGAGCTCCTGATTGCCATTGCGCGCGAGGCGCGGAGTAATGCCGGGCCGCAGCAGGATCTCCAAGCGCACCACGGGCTTTTGACCCGCGGAGTAAGTGGTGAGGCGGTAGCTCTTGACGAGCTCCGAGGGCACCACGCGCGCGCCGGAAGTATCGCCGGCCGAGACGCCGGACAGGTCGAGCACATAGAGGCTCGCGCTGGGGCGGTAGGTGGTGTACTCGAAGGGGCCGTTGGCCTGAGCATCCAGGGTGACGGCGCCGTCTTTCACCACGGCCTTTACATGCACCACCGGCGCATCACTGGCCGATAGAGCTCCATTCGTCAACATCAGGGCTGCCGCCACGAACGCAGTCAGGCCCCACGCCCTCCGCATAATCCTCATTGCTGCTCTCCTGCACTCGGGTAGATTCGTTTCGTAACGATTTTTTCGACTGATTTCCCGAAAGCATCTTTAGAAACTTCCTTGAACGTGACACCGTCCAGGCCAATCTTTTCCACATCGCCGTCGTACAGCTGGTCGCCTTCACGAAGGAAATAAACGCGCTGATCGGGATTGGTGACGACCGCGAACATGCCATTCGGTGAACGAACGGCGCCATCCACGCGGATGGTAGCGACCACCAGGCCTGCTTTGCCTGGAGGAAGCGGTGGGCCGCCGCCGGGTTTGTGTTCATTGACCAGCGGGACGAAAGGATCGCGTTCGGCCACTTTGACTACGGCCGGATTGGGTGCCGCGGCGTTAGCGTCCGGTGCGGCCTTGGCTGCCGCCGCTTTCGCTTTCGCTTTGTGCGCGGATTTCTTCGCCGGGTTGGCTTGCTGCTGCGTCTGAGCCTGCCCCTGAGCCCAAGTTATCGGGACGAGGCAAACGGACAGCGCCAGCGCGGTAAGGAGTATGTTGAATGCCTTTGGCAGTCTCATCATTGTCGTCCTATCGCTTTGCCGACGCAGGCGTTGCCGTCGAGGGAGCCGGAGCGTCTGCCGGCTTCGAAAAGAAAGTGGTAACGGTCAAGACGCCGGCAACGGAAGTGCCGGGAGTCATGCGATAAGTGCTGCCCGCTTTCG
The DNA here is from genome assembly GCA_013289715.1 of Acidobacteriota bacterium. Classification (GTDB taxonomy): domain Bacteria; phylum Acidobacteriota; class Terriglobia; order Acidiferrales; family UBA7541; genus Palsa-295. The sequence continues at coordinate 29,385 of JABCZJ010000032.1, forward strand.
AGGCCGCGCTGGTGAGCTTCATATCGCCGACGTTGATGATGCGCGAGAGCCTGCCGAGCTTGGCAAAGAAATCCAGCACAGCGAAATAGGGGCCGTCGCAGTCAATTTCAAAAGGCACCTCGAAGTAGAACTGCTTCGGCGCAACGGGCAAAGCCTTGAGATGGCGAATGGAGACACCGGAACTGACGGCCGCGCTTTGGACCATGAGGATGAATTCGTCCACCTTTTTGTCTTCCGGTACGATGGTCTGCAGAGTGGCGAGCTGTTTGGACAGCGCATCCATTTCGGATTGGAGCTCGGCACGGCGCTGTTTGTAAACGCGCAGGCTGGCAACATCGGCTTCCAGCGGCTTTTCTTCCTGCTGAGCGGCTTCCAGCTCGGTGCGGACGCTGGCGACCGGAGAACCGGGCATGTAGAAACCGGCGGCGATCAGGATAACGGCGAGCCCCAGGAAAAACAGAGCCTGAAGCGGCCAGGGCCAATCTCGAAAAGCGGTAGCCATCGCTAACTCCTCCCCTTGGCTGCGGGCTGCGGGGGCGTGGTGGTGCTGGTTCCAGCAGCGGGCTTCGTCTGGGGTTGACCCGTAGTGGGCGCCGCCTGGGCGACAGCGGCCGACATGATAAAGCCGTAAGTGGTAACGGATTTGGCCACGTCGTCCTCTTTCGCTTCCTCGATCTCAATCTTGTCGAAATAGCCGGAGCGCTTCATCTGGGTGATGAAGTTAGCGACGGAATTGACGCTGCCAGCCTCGCCGGTGATATGCAGAGTGTCGCCGGTGCGGTCCAGTGAGGTGAGCCAGAGCTGATCGACGCGCACGACGGTGTTGGCGACCATCTGGAGCAATTCCTGAGCACCGGTACGATTTTTCTGCAAGGTTTCGATGACCCCAATCTGTGTTTGCAGGGCGGCCTTCTGAGCTTCGAAACGGTCAACGTCCTGCTTGATCTGCTGCAAGTTGGCCTTTTCGGCTTTGAGGGAGGCGATGCGCGTGTTGGTGTCGTCGAGCTGGTGCTTCTGCGAATAATATGTGACGGAGAGCACGATGAGAGCGATGGCCACAGCGGCGACGCCCAGCAAAATCTGCAGCGTGGACTCCAGCGGCACGGATTGTTTGGTGGCCTTGGGACGGACCTGGCCCAGTAAGTTGATGCGGATCATGGCGTGTCAAAGCTCCTCAGCGCCAGGCCCACAGCGATCGCCAGGCGCGGCGCCAACTCACGGATCTGGCTTTCATCGTGACGCCCAGGATTGATTGCGATTTTACGGAACGGATAGAGTTCCTCGACCGGCATGGCAAATTCCTCTTTGAGCAGGTCCAGCAAGCCGGGAACGCGAGCCGTGCCGCCGGCGACGTAAATGCGGCGGATATTTTCACCGCTGGCAGTCGCGCGGAAGAAGTCGAAGGTCTTCTGAATTTCCAGGATCAAGATGTCGGAGACAGAGCGCAGAATGGCGGTGCGCTGTTCTTCGTTGACGCCCGCCAGGGTACCGCCCATCTTCAGTTTTTCGGCGTCTTCGAAGCTCAGGTCCAATTCCTTCTGCAATGCGTCGGTGTACTGATTGCCGCCGACGGAAACGTCGCGCGTGAACAAGGGCGTCCAGCCGCGAACGATGTTGATGTTCATGACGCTGGCGCCGACGTTGAGCAAAGCGACCACTTGCGAAGGATCGGGTTCGTAATTGACCTCGAAGCAGTTCTGCAGGGCGAAGGCGTCGATGTCCACGACCACCGGCGCCTTCCCTGCTTGGGCCAGCACGTTGGTGTGGTTCAGAATTTTGTCTTTCTTGACGGCGACCAGCAGCACGTCCATCTGATTCTCGGTGGCCTCGAGCAACTGATGGCTGAGGTTCACGTCGGCGATGTCGAAAGGAATGTGTTGGCTCGCTTCGGCCTGCACGCGATCGAAGAGTTCATCTTCAGTCATCAGCGGCATGCTGACGCGCTTGACGATCACGGAGTGGCCTGACACAGAAGTGGCCACGTCCTTCGTCTTAATTTTTTGATTGTCGAAGATCGAGATGATCTTCTCGGCGACCGAAGGAGCGTCCATGATGGCGCCGTCCACGACGGTGTCCTGGGCGAGGGTTTCGGTGCCGTAACTAACCAGCTCGTAGCCGGCCTTGGTCTTCTTCAGCTCGACTGCCTTGACAGAACTCGAGCCGATGTCCAGGCCGATTAATGATTTCGTTTTACCCAGATTGAACATCGCGCGGCCCCTCACTCCTCACCCCATCCCGCTTCGCAGGACGGGCACGGCTTCATCTGGTGCGTAAAAATTTTCTTGGAAAAAACTCCCCAAAACCTGCTCACTGCTTCGCCACATCACCCCGGCAACGGCGCTGACACTGGAGAGGACCGTAGTACTGCTACTTCCGGTACCTTTCCTCTTTCTCCGTTTATTACATCCGCAGCACAGAGTGTCAAGCAACGTGTTCCGATGGTGTGCTATTGGTAAAACACAGTCCGGAAGTACAGGTAGGCGAAAAGGACAGGTAAAAAGGACAGGTGGGGTGGTGCTAAAGCCCTTAAATATTGAGGGAAAGGGCCGAAAAGGCGAACACTTTGGGGGTTCGCCTGAGGTTTACTTTTTGTTCGTGGGGGTGAGCTTAATTTGGTGCCATATTGCGTCCACGCGTTTTTTTGTGGCTTGATCCATTTTTATTTCGTCGGGCCAGCGGCCGGCGAAACCTTCTTCGGGCCATTTGCGCGTGGCGTCCACACCCATCTTGGAGCCGAAATCCTGGCGGCGCGCGGCGTGGTCCAGAGTGTCCACCGGACCGAGAACGAACTGGATATCGCGCTCGGGGTCAATGGCGCAGAGCGCTTTCCAGACGACCTCGCTGGAGTTCTGCACGTCCACGTCGTGGTCAACAACGACGACCACCTTGGTGAACATCGCCTGACCGAGCGACCAAATCGCATTCATGATTTTGCGCGCCTGCCCGGGATAGCTCTTGCGGATGGAAACGAGCATCAGATTTTGGAAGATGCCTGCGGCGGGCATGGCGACGTCCACAATTTCCGGATACTGCATTTTCATCACGGGCATGAACACGCGCTCGATGGCGTGGCCCATGAAATAATCTTCCTGCGGAGGAGGGCCGACGATGGTGCTGAGATACAGCGGGTCTTTACGGTGCGTGATGCACTGCACGTGGAAGACGGGAAACTCGCCTTCGAGCGAGTAGAAGCCGGTGTGGTCGCCGAAGGGGCCTTCGCTGCGCATCTCGCCGACTTCGACGTAGCCTTCGAGGACGATTTCGGCGTTGGCCGGGACTTCGAGGTCCACGGTCTTGCACGCGACCAGATCCACGGGGTCTTTGCGCAGGAAGCCAGAGAACATGAATTCGTCCATGTCGGGCGGAACGGGGAGGATGCCGGCGAGAGCGGTGGCGGGGTCGGCGCCGATCGCGACGGCGACTTCCAGCTTGCCACTGGGATTTTTCGCGCGGCTGCTGCGGTAGTGATCGGCGCCGTGCTTTTGCGTTTGCCAGTGCATGCCGGTGGTGCGCGAGTCGTAGACCTGCATGCGATAGCAGCCGACATTGCGTTTTCCGTTTTCCGGATTCTTGGTGATTACCATTGGCCAGGTGATGTAGCGGCCGCCGTCCTGCGGCCAGCATTTCAGGATTGGAAATGCGTCGAGCGAGAAATTATCGGTTAGGACGACTTCCTGGCAGGCGCCGCTGCGGACGGACTTTGGAAAAAAGGAGCCGATTTCGGCTAGCTTCGGGAGCATTTTCACTTTTTCCAGCAGGCCTTGGGGGGATTGCAAGTCGAGGAAGGAACTGATGCGGGCGGCGACTTCTGCGAGGGAGTCAACTTCAAGGGCCAGGCACATACGGCGCTCGGTGCCGACAAGATTGGTGACTACCGGGAAGCGCGAGCCTTTGGGGCGTTCGAACAGTAGCGCGGGGCCTTGCGCTTTTACTGTGCGGTCGGAAATTTCTGTGATTTCCAGGACGGGGTCTACTTCGAGCTGAATGCGGCTTAGCTCGTTTTGCTTTTCCAGTTTGTGGATGAAATCGCGGAGATCTCGGTACGCCACTTCCCCTCCCGGTGTCGGTTTTGGCTTTGCCACTTTAACATGGAGGAAAGGCGGGGAGAAAATCGCTCGGAGGGGAGGGATGAAAGTCAAAGGCACCCCTGATGAACGCAAATTAGCACTGATCGATGCAAAAGATTTAACGCAGAGTCTACCGAAGAAAGGCGGAAGACACCGGGGAAGGCAGAGCTGAGCGAGAGAGCGGCCTAGATATAACGCAGACTCAAGGTGCGCGGAGCCGCCGAAGGGGCGGCTATCTTGCTGCGATGGCGACGGTGCTATTGGCGCAAGAGCCGGCGAGAGAATCGGCGCTGACAATTTCGTACTTGGGTGGCCGCGCGAGCAGGCGGGCGGCCGTATCGCGATACCGGCCAAGGAGCGTACTTTTGGCACTGGTGAGAAGAGGGATTCCCCGAGTTACCGCTTCGCTGACTTGACGGAAATCGTCGGGCAGGCGCGCAAAGAACGTTTCTTTTGGGTTCTTGTCCGCTGAGGCGACCGAGTCTTCCTCGCTGCGGTGCGAGTGATTGATCCCAATCTGAAAATGAGTGCGATGATGCCGCTGGAACGAACGGCATCAAGACAACGATTGAGCATGCCCACGGCGAGCTCGGTGGGCTCGGCGCTCGGCAAGAGCGAATCGGCCATTTTCAGGACAGCGGCCCACTCGGCGGCGGTTACGACAGCGAGATCCACGACTACCATGTCGAATGCTTCACACGCCAATTCTAGAACCCGCAGCAAAGCCTCGATGGTGTTGGACTGCAGCTGTTCGGCGCGCATCGCCGCGTGCAGTCCTCCAGCGAGAATCTCAATACGGGACTTGTGGCGGGTGAGCATACTGGCGAGGAGGCCAGCGTCGAGACGATTCACGCCTGCGAGGGGGTCCCGTAGAGTGAAGCGGGGGCTGAAGTCGAGCCTCAGGCTTATCTCGCCGAAGGGGCGCGCAAATTCAAGCAGCGCAATGCGCTTGCCAGCGAGGTGGCCCAACTGCATCGCCAGGTGGACGGCGACGGTGGTGGTTCCGGCGCCGCCCTTGGCGCCATTAACGATTATTAATTTTTCCGCCATCGAAAGAGCCGCCGAGCGTGCAATCCGGGTATCGTGACGCCCGGCAAGTGGTACCAGATCAATCTGCCGACGTCGCGGGAGTGCGGGCAATTTCAACGCCACTGTCGTGGGGCGGAGGTTCTTGGCGCGCAAGTCCCTGCGAGTAGCAAATTGAATCGCCATCGTGGAATCATCGGCAAGGTCTGGAAAATCCTTATGGAATTTTGCGGCGGAAGGGCGCTAAGATTTCGCGGCCTGTGCGTTCGCGTTCATGCAAGGTTGTGGAAAATCTCGCGCGGTAACAAGGGGCAGCGTCACTCGATGAGCAAACAACATTTCTACTTTAAACTAATACCGCCGCGACCGACGTTCGGCGCGGATATGGCCGCCGAAGAGAGGGCGTTGATGCAGCAGCACGTGGCGTATACCCGCGAGGCGTTCGACGCTGGGAAGATTTTGCTCTATGGGCCCGTGATGGCGAGCGGCGGAGCTTTCGGCATCGCGGTGCTGGAGATGAATGATGCCGCGGAAGTGCAGAAATTCGGCGAACAGGACCCTTCGATCAAGGCGGGGATGAATACTTTTGAGTTTTTCCCGATGCGGGTGGGAGCGGCGCGCGGGACAGATTGAATTTGTATTGCGTGCAAGATTCGCGCGATGTGCGTTCCGGCGTACTGAACACGACTGAGCCGCGGCCATTTGCGGCGCCTTGCTCGACCATTCAGACTGCGGTGTGAGACTTGCCAAGCCTTACAGGTTCCCTTGCCACAGCAGGGTGCCGCCTACCAGGCGCGTTGACTGGCGAGGAGCACGCCGGCCGCATTCGTCAAATATTGCTCGTCGCTCAGCATCTCAACCAGTTCGTCGGGGAACGGAGCGATCTCGCTCTGTAGGTAGGTCGCCAGCTCGCGATAAATCTCCCGCCGCGCGTAGGGTGCTAGCTCGTTGCGGCGGTGTAACGCATCCTGGATGAGACCCGCTAGCTCCGGCGTCGCTGCTCGGCGCAGACGCATGGCAATCACAGGGTAGTCCGTGAAGGAGTTGTACTTCTGACGGCTCGAGGCTTCCTCCGCCGGAGCAGTCAGAGGGGTTTCGCGGACAACCAGGGTTCCAGCGACGCGGTCGCCGAAACGCTGCATAATCGGGCTGCTCAGCGCGGAAATTCCTCCGACCAGATACGCCAGCGGCAGCGCGTCAACCGTGCGCATCAGATTGCGTACCCACGCCTGTTCGATCCGCAGGGGCAGCCCGGACTGGTCAATTACACGTAAATGGAACAGGCGTTTCCCGATCGTCTGCCCATTCCAAAAACCTTCCAGCAATGCGCCATAGGCGAACCCGATGGCGAATTCCGCGAGGGTGATGGTCATCGCTGCGAATCCGGGCGCTTTCGCAAGGATCAAGTAAACCAGGTAACCCAGTCCGTTTATCGCTGCCAGCACGATTGCGATATCGAGCAGCATCGCGTAAAGCCGTGCTGCGGGACCGGCTAGCGGCAATCGAAAGAGCACACCTTCCGGCGTCGCGATTGTCAGTTCGGCAATCGTGGGCAAACGGTTTGGCGGAAAGTTCTTCATTTACTCTCCGCGGGCAGGCTCGTGAGCGCATCCGCGCCGGCGTGGCTTCGCCCCATCAGCAGCAGGTAGATGGCGAGCAGCACCAGCTCCGCCGCGCCAACCGCGACCTTGAATCCATACGGCAACACCGGAGCCTGATGCTGCGAAAAAAACGCCTCCATCGTTCCGGCCCAGACCAGCATCATCGCCAGCCCCGCGATCAGCAGCAACCATTCGCGCATGGATTGACGCATGTTGCGGTCCTCGCGCCGCCGCAGCAGCAAGCGCGCCAGATAGAATCCAGCTTGCCCCGCAATCAGGATGGACGGGATCTCGAACGCGCCATGCGGCAGCAGCCATGCCGTAACGAACAATCCGAAGCCTTGCTGCGTGTAATGAACCGCCACGGCGCCGAGCAGCAAGCCATTTTCGAAAAGCAGCAACGCTGTCCCAATGCCAAACGTTACGCCAAGCGCCGCCGCTAGCAGCGCGACCTGGATATTGTGTGTGATCAGTTGCGCTGAGAATTGCGCCTCGGTCTGCGCAGAGTCCAGATGCCGGTTCTGCCCCTTCTCCTCTTGCTGCACGCGCAGACTCGGATTGCGCAGGTAATCGGCGGGAAGCAGCACATCGACGGACGCGGCATCGTAGTGTACCGCCAAGCCTCCGAAGGCACAGCCCAAAATAGTGATCAGCACGGCGAGCGCGAAATAGCGGGACTGCCGCCGGAAGGCTTCCGGAAACTCCGTGAAAATCCGCAGCCAGCGGCGGGGCTGCCAGAGTTCAGAGCGTGTCGGTTGAGCGTAGTAAATATCCGCATAAGCTCGCGCCACCAGCCGTTCGAGATATTGCCGTAAGTCGGGTGCCAACGCGCCGTGTATGACGCGATTTAGATCCGCGGCGGTTTGGGCGTAGAGCTCCTGCAGCAGTTCGGCTTCGCCGGGTTTCAGACGCCGATCCGGCCGGCCCTCCAGCTGGGCGAGCAGCCCTTCGAGTTTGTCCCAGCGCGGCTGCTCTTGCGCCTGAAACCGTTGCAGGTCCAGAATCAAATCCGCTGCTCCCGCTTGCTTTCGAGATAACCTTCCACAGCCATTCGCAGAAAATTCTCAGGCGGGACAAAACGCAATTCCGCGCCCAACTGGCGCAGTTGACGCGCGAGCGCTAGGAGGCGCTGGTTTTCCTTTTCTCCCGCCAGAGCCGCATACACATCCTGGTCCGTCCGCGGCTGCTCCCCTGGTGAAAATGCCGGGCGCGCGTGAGCGGGCAGAACACTCGTCATCAAAACGACGTGCGAGGTGTGGAGCAGCGCGACTCCGCGTCGCATCGAATCTGAAATCGAGCGCTCCGCCAAGCCCGCCAGCAACACCAGGTAAGCACGCCGGCGCAGCTGCAGCCGAATTTTGCTAAACAACGCCTCGTAATCCGCGGTCGTCGGCAGCGGTTCGAGATTCAGCAGCCGCTCGCGGAATTGGCGAAATTGGAATTGGCCGCTTCCCGCCCGCAACCAGGTTTTCGGTTCCTCCGCGTAGGTCACGAGTCCGAATTCGTCGCCCAGTTCCAACGCAACGGTCGCGCCCACCAGCGCTGTTTCGACGGCTAGATCCAGCAGCCGCCTCGGCGCTCGTGCCTGCGGGACGTTGGCGTCGGTTTCCGATGCCGGATCGATAGCTGACGCCGAGGCCCGCGATTGGTCAACCACGAAATATACTTCCTGCTTCTGCTCCCACTGGAAGAGCCGCGTAACCGGAACGCCGCGTCGCGCCGTGGATTTCCACGCGATTTCCGCGTAGTTGTCACCCGCTTGATATTCGCGCAAGCGCTCGAACTCGCGCCCGTGCCCGATCCAAGGAAATTGTCGCGAGGCCACGAGCGCACGGTAAACGGGGCTGCGCAAGATTCCCCGCCGCCCCGGCCGCAAATCCGCATCGATCCGCAACAGCGCGGGTGAATCGAACCATTGACGCAAGCGCCAAATCCCGAAGCGCGAGCGGCGCTCGATTCCCACGCGCGGCACAGGCCACAGCCCGCGCCGCAGCAACGCGACCTGCGGGGTCCAAGGCCAGAGGTGGACGAGCGCGCTGCTTGCTCGGCCCGATCGTCCGCCGGCTGGTTCCGAGCGCTCAAGCCTCACACACTGAGGACCGCTATTTACCGATAGGGCGGTTTCGCACTTGCGCGTGGCGGCCATGATTGCAAGCCAAACTTCGCAGCGCGATCGGCGCCGCCCAGAGCCTGCAAGCGCAAGCGGAATCTGGATGCTCTGCCCTTCGCGTCCGCGAAGCCCTGTTTTCGACGACAGCAGGACGGGCACGAATTCTTTGCGCGCAAACCAGAGCGCAAATGCGTCATAACACGCCGCCAGAATCACGGTGGCGGCAATCAGATCGAGCCATTGCCACCCGCGCGCCAGCCATGGTGCAATGCACGCCGCTACGCCCAACGATCCCAGCAACCACGGGAGTGCTGCCGCCGGGCTCAACAGCGTTCGCGACGGCTGAAATGCAATCCGCTCAACTGATTTGTCGCGCAATTGCAGAGTGTGGCGCGTCGGGTCCGCTGTCGGGTCGATCTCCGCAATTATGGGTCCCGCACCCGGCACATCCATAGATTAAAAACCGCAGGGAACTGCTCGCTTTAGCGGGCAGAGGAATGCGGTTCTCCTCCTGTGCGATTTCTTGCATATCTCTAACTTCCGTGCTACGCTCGATGTGTGATTGACAATCGCTACAGAGTCAGCATCGCTGCCCTTTACTCGCTCCAGTATCACTTCGTCTGGTGTCCGAAGTACCGATTCAAAGTACTC
>JABCZJ010000033.1 GCA_013289715.1 Acidobacteriota bacterium
TACAAGAATAGTCTGCTGTCAAGTCGAAAAAAAGCAATGCGAATCTGCCTCGCTAACCGCAGGAAGGGTAATTCTAAGGGCAAGCTCTATTTAGGCTCTAACCAATTTCTCGGATGCGGAATTGCTGACAGGATTCCGACCTGCGCCGAGTTTCGAAGCCGGCCGAGAATCCTAGTCGTTGCCGGCCGCTTCTGCGTGGCCACACCAGAGATCAGGCCGCCTCGGTGGGGGCGTCGCAACTTGATCGTGCGCGCTAGCACCCGCGATAATGGAAAAACACTAGAGACAGGTGAAGCGCGACGCGGTCTACTGACAAACGCTGCGCTAGGCTTCCACCTTCGAGGAGATTGCGATGCCACTCCCGCAAATGAAATGCACGCGCCAGTCTTGAACGTTCAACTGAGTTCCATCGCCACAAAGTTGCTGAAAATCGCAGGCGCGCTCGTCGCGCTTTACGGCGTGATCACGGCTGCACTCTTCGCGATCATGCTGCAATCGCCGGACAAATTCGCTGGCACGATGAGATATGTTCCGTGGCCGGCGTTCGTCGTGTTGCCTTTCCAGCCGCTTTGGAACGTGGCGCGCAAGGGCCATCTGGCCGTCGGCGACATGGCGCCGGATTTTTCGCTAGAGAGCCCCGACCACAAGAGCACTTTTCAGTTGTCTTCCATGCGCGGCCAGAAACCAGTGGTGCTGGTTTTCGGCAGCTACACCTGACCTCCTTTCCGGCGGGAGGTTCCCGCTCTCAACACGCTCTACCAGCAATATAGAGATCAGGTCGCCTTCTACGTGGTGTACATCCGCGAAGCGCATACCAGCGACGTCTGGCAGGACCCCGACAATCTGGACGATCACGTTATTTTCGCCAGCCCCAAAAATATCGCCCAGCGCAGCGAGATGGGGCAATTGTGCGTGGTGAAGCTGGGGATTCACTTTCCCGCCGTGGTGGATGGCTTCGAGAACGCAACTGAACGCAACTACACGGGCTGGCCGGATCGTCTCTATGTAATTGATCGCGAAGGGCGCGTGGCCTACAAAGCTCGGCCCGGCCCGTTTGGATTCAAGCCGCAGGGAGTTGCGGACACGTTGCAGAGGCTGCTACCGACGGCGACGAATCGCTGAGACCGGCATTCGCGCGGAAATCAAATGCCGCTTGGCGCACCGGCGCGCGCTAGTTCACTTCGATGGTGGTGACGCTCAACGCTGGCAGCGTGATGGTGAACGATGAACCGCTCACTGGCATTGTGCCAATGGACACCGGCTCGACCGTGCCTTGCCCCTGCGCGGAAGCCGCCGTGATCCGATAGAGCTTGGCGGTGCCGGAAAGCGATTGACCGTTGATGGCGGTCACTTGCGAGCTGGTGGAGCGATTGATCGCGACGAATACATATCTGCCCGGTGTGTTGCTGTCCGAACTCGCATAAACCATCACATTTTGCACGTTACTGGAAGTTGCCAGCAGAGAAGTATCGCCGAAATTCGCGCCCGCTCCGTCGAAATCGCGGAATGCGCGGAAACCCGCCATGGCGTAAGAATACGTTCCTACCGGAGGCCAGAAAGTCGCCGCGAATACTCCCTGGGCGCCGAAAATGCCGAGGTTATCTGCCTGCGCGATGGTTCCCGCGATATGGTTATAGCCGCCATTTTCATATTCGGTGATGGCCATCTTCATGCCGGGAAATTCGGCGTTAATCTTGCTTTGCAACCGCCCCAGGATATTGATGGGAGTATGGCCCAGCCGCTGGTAAATCCACGGTTTGCTGTTGGTGTAGTCGGTGAACGTAGGATCCCAGAGGTTGCGCGGGCTCTGCACAATTAACTGGATCTGCGCATCCGTCAAAGTTGTGCTGGTCATATCAATACTTTGCACTCCATTCACGTCGTACTCCTGGGCGTACCAGTGGAAGTCGTACACATCCACGAGCGGTTTACCGAAGGTAGCCGACGCGCTGCTGAGCGCAGTGAGATATTGGTCCGTGAACCAATTCGCGCCGCTGGGCGTGGGGCTGATTTCTCCCCTCCAGTACCACAAGCCTAGAAATGAATAGTGTACCGGCCCGAAAATCACCATATCCGGAAACTGCTTCTTCAGAGCCTGCGTCATGCTGATGGTCTTGGCGATGAAAGCGGCCGGCGTAATCGGATTCGGTCCCTGTACTTCCGGATGAATCTGGTTCCACAGCTCGGGCTCATTATCCAGGCACACGAACGTGGGGAGCGCCGGATTGGCACCGAAGATGCCCATGCCCGGAAATTTCTGATTCAGAGCCCACACGGATTCGTCCGCGAATACGTCGGCGCCGCTGGGGGGTGGATTAACCGTGAAGGGCGCGCTGGATACAGTGCTTTTTTGATCGACCAACACCTTGAAGCGGCTCATGTCCGGCGGGTTCACAAGGCTGACAGGACCGTTCTCATCGGCGGCCACCAAACCCTGCAGCGGGACCGTCATCAAAGTTGCCATGCCGTTCGATTGATCCCGGGCGATGAAGCTGCGCACAGCTTCATCGGGAACCGTGCTGCTGCTGAGGTTGTCGTCGTTCTCGTAGAAATAGTCGCTGCCGCCGTTGGAGGCGTTCGTCTCCCAGTTGTAGGCTGTCCAGCGGCTGGCGCCGGCGCGATCGAAAGTGAGCCCCGGCGGAGTGCCGGTAACCTCGGAATAAGCATTGACGCCGTAGATCCACGGAGAGATGGTTTTGGTTTGCGCCGGATTGATGGTGACGGTGACGTTCGCGACGGGTGCGGCGGGCGTGGCGCTGACCTGCGTGGAATTCGCGCTTGGCCCGACGGAGTTCACGGCGGAGACCACATAGTAGTAGATCGTGCCGTTGGTTACGGACGTATCTGTGTAACTGGTAGTCGTGGGGGAAGCGACGGCCGTGCTGTACGGTCCGCCGTTGGTGGTCGCGCGCTTGACGTCATAACTGGCGGCGCCCGCGCTCGCATTCCAGCTCAAGCTCACTTGCGCGTTGCCTGCGGTGGCTTGTAATCCTGTCGGCGTGGCAGGAGCGGTTTCGGGAGCGGTAGGCGTCGCGGAAACCTGAGAAGAATTGGCGCTCTCGCCGCCGGAGTCTGCCGCCGCAACCACGTAGAAATATTTTGTACCGTTGGTGACTGCGGTATCGGTGTAGCTGGTAGAAGTGGGCGCCGCGATTTGCGCCTCGGTGCCGCTGCTGGTGGAGCGCTTCACGGAATAAGTGGTCGCGCCCGAACTTCCGGTCCAGGTCAAGCTCACTACCCCATTCCCAGCCGTTGCTGACAGACCTGTCGGAACCGGCGGCGCAGCGAGAGTTGGCGTCGCGGAAACCTGAGAAGAATTGGCGCTCTCGCCGCCGGAATCTGCCGCTGCAACCACGTAGAAATATTTTGTACCGTTGGCGACTGCAGTATCGATGTAGCTGGTAGAAGTGGGCACCGCGATTTGCGCCTCGGTGCCGCTGCTGGTGGAGCGCTTCACGGAATAAGTGGTCGCGCCCGAACTTCCGGTCCAGGTCAAGCTCACTACCCCATTCCCAGCCGTTGCTGACAGGCCTGTCGGAACCGGGGGCGTAGAGAGAGTTGGCGTCGCGGAAACCTGAGAAGAATTGGCGCTCTCGCCACCGGAGTCTGCCGCCGCAACCACGTAGAAATATTTTGTACCGTTGGTGACTGCGGTATCGGTGTAGCTGGTAGAAGTGGGCGCCGCGATTTGCGCCTCGGTGCCGCTGCTGGTGGAGCGCTTCACGGAATAAGTGGTCGCGCCCGAACTTCCGGTCCAGGTCAAGCTCACTACCCCATTCCCAGCCGTTGCTGACAGACCTGTCGGAACCGGCGGCGCAGCGAGAGTTGGCGTCGCGGAAACCTGAGAAGAATTGGCGCTCTCGCCGCCGGAATCTGCCGCTGCAACCACGTAGAAATATTTTGTACCGTTGGCGACTGCAGTATCGATGTAGCTGGTAGAAGTGGGCACCGCGATTTGCGCCTCGGTGCCGCTGCTGGTGGAGCGCTTCACGGAATAAGTGGTCGCGCCCGAACTTCCGGTCCAGGTCAAGCTCACTACCCCATTCCCAGCCGTTGCTGACAGGCCTGTCGGAACCGGGGGCGTAGAGAGAGTTGGCGTCGCGCTCACGTCCGCAGAGTTCGCGCTTTGCCCCGCAGAGTTGTAGGCTGAAACTACGTAATAATACTTCGTGCCGTTGGTTAAGCCGGTATCCATGTAGTTCGCCGCTGCTTGTACTGAAATCTGGGTGTAGGGTCCTCCGGAAGCATTGGATCGTTCAACGTAATAACCCGTGGCGTCAGAACTTGCCGTCCAGTGCAGAGCGACCTGCGCGTTACCCGCCGCGGCAGCCAGACCCGCAGGAACCGCGGGGACCGCCGTCTCCGCCGCTCCCGTTCCTGCTTTGCCGGTATAACCGGCGCATGCTGTGTGCAGCAGGAGGCTAGCGGTAACCATGCAGAGCACGAGGTTCGAGATTAGACGGTCGGCAAACTTCATCTGCTGCGCCTCCTTACCAGCGCGACATCCAGCAATCCATCGCATGTTGATGGTTCCAAAACTGGAATAAGTGCTTCCTTGAAAATAGGTTAACGCAGTGAGAGCAGCCGCGAAGCTGTCCGAAGGTACAGAAAAGGTTCTAGTCCCAATGACCAATGGAAACTAGAAATCAGGCTCTTGAGCTCGGCCGAGGCAGAGGGAAGGTTACGTCGCAACAGAAATCGTCAAGGTTTCGGCGTATTCGAAGGACATTTTGCCATTTGCCACGTCATATTCGGGGCCTGCTATTTACCACATCGGTGCACCCCCTGTCTCTCCGCGTTGACACTCCCCGAGCCTCTGTCAAAATCGTTGCACTGGACGCCGAGAAATCAATCGAAGGAGTCACGGATGAATTCGTTTAGGCGCATTACTGTGATTATGCTGAGCTCTCTGCTCGCGGCTCTGCCCGCGATGCCGGAACCCCAGACGGGCAATCAGCCGGCGGGCCAGATCAATGCCATGATCCCGGCGGCCACGCGCAACTCTCAACCCGCGAAGGTCAAAGAGGATTTGAATTGGAACGATTTGCTGAAGACCGAACATAGCGGCCGCGTACGCGCCGGACTTAAGGACGGTTCGATTCTGAGCTTGGGTTCGGACAGCGAACTGCGCATCGTGCAGCACGACAGCGCTTCGCAGCAGACCTCACTGGAAGTGGATTTCGGCAAACTTCGCAGCCAGGTGGTGAAGGTCACGAAACCGGGGGGAAAATTTGAAGTGAAGACGCCTAACGCGGTAATCGGCGTGATCGGCACGGATTTTTACGCCGCGTTTGAATCCAACACCACCACGGTGATCTGCTACAAGGGCAAAGTTTCGGTAACGCCGCTGAATGGAGCGCACGCCGCCAACAATTCCGGGCAATCCGACGCGACTTCGAACTCCATTACCGTCAGCGCCGGCCAAATGGTGCAGGTTACCTCCGAGGTCCCGCCTTCTGGGTTTCATGCCACGGACACGCCGCCTGCAGCGCTGCAAGCCAGCCTCACCGATACGGACATTCCCACGAACGCCGGGGTTGTGCATCACGGCCATACGCTGCGTTGGGTTATTATTGGCACGGCTGTCGCGGTCGGATTGGGAGTCGGCCTCGGCGTCGGACTGACGCGCGGCGGGGGCGGGACCGTCGTTACGAAACCGGGAGCACCGGTGACCGGAGCTCCGTGAGGCTGAGTTGCGAACACGTTGCTTCCTTAGAGCCAGGGCCGTCGTCAGCTAAGGCATAATGGTCGCGGAATCTGATCGTCCATTGCGATTTCTATGAGCTCGCCGGAACAGCGATGGCCCCGCTGGAGGGAACGCTTAAGAGAATTCGCACTCGCTCACGTTGATTTAGGTCTGGGCGTTCTGGTCACGCTGCTCGGCCTGGTGCTGTTCCGGTTCTCGGGAATCGGGGCGATTGATTCGCGCGCCGGTTTCGCTTTCCTGCAAAGTATCGAACAAAGCTCGCTGGATTTGCGCTTCGAAATGCGCGGCGCCCGCCCGCATGACGACCGAATCGTCATCGTCGGAATTGACGAGCAAACCCTGCAGAAAATTGACTCTTTTCCCCTTCCTAGAAAAAACTATGCAACGCTGATCAATAAATTGAGCGCGGGCGGAGCTCGCGTGATTGCATTCGACGTTACGTTTCCTACGCCGGAGAGCAATTCCGGCGGCGACGCGCTGCGGAAATTGCAGGCGGAGCTCGGTGCGTCGGCATCGCCCATGCTGCGGAAGCAGATCCAGGACCTGGAACTGGCCAGCGATCAGGACGCCGCGCTGGCCGCCGCTATGAAGAACAGCGGCAACGTTGTGCTGGGCCACATCTTTCTGGACTCGCAACCTGATCCGAAACTGGCGGAGGAATATTTCAATATCGCCTGGGCACACGTGTTTCCTCAAGTGCTGCCCGCGGGATTCAAAAGCGGGCAGACCGTGGACCTGGGCCAGGTATGGAAAGAAAACGGTGGATCGGTGAAGCAGGGCGTCGAAGCTAACATTCCCAAACTTGCGGACGATGCCGCATCATTTGGATTCATCAATATCGTGCCTGATTCCGACGGCACGCTGCGCCACGCCTTGCTGATGATCCGCTACCAGGATCTGGATTTTTTCCCTTCACTGGATTTGGAAGTGGTGCGCGCGTACGAAAGAATTCCCGATCAGCAAATTGCGGCCTACATTGGGCCGAATGGGCTCGAACGCATTCAGTTTGGCCGCCACATGCTGCGACACGCAAGCGATGGCAGCGCGCTGTTGAACTACACAGGCCCGTACCACACCTACGCGCAATATTCGATGTGGGATGTGACTGGCGGAAACGTGCCGCCGGAAACCTTTCGCGACAAAATTGTGCTGGTTGGCGCCACCGCCCTCGCCATAGGCGACATTCGGAACACGCCGTTCCCGGGCCAGGACGCTGACGCGATCTATATGGGAGTAGAAGTGCACGCCAACATTATTGATAACCTGCTGCATAGCGAAGAGCAGGGGCGCGGTTTCCTGAAGCGCGGGCTCAATGAAATGGCCGTGGATACCGGCTTCATACTCCTGTTCGGGCTGGTTTTCGGATTCTTGTTCAGCCGCGTGACGCCCCTCTATTCAACGATCACCGTTCTCGTGGCCCTTACGGCGTACGGTTGGTTTGTGTATTTCAGCTTCGCGCAGAAAGGCCAGTGGCTCAGCTTTGTGATTCCGGCCGGTACGCTGGCCGCGAACTATGCCGCCATCACCAGCCTGCGCATGATCCGCGAAGAGCGCGCCAAGCGCAATATTCGGAAAAGCTTTTCGCAGTATCTTTCTCCCGGCGTGATCGAGCTGATCGAAAAAGATCCGGAGAAGTACATTCGTCCGGGCGGCGAAGTGAAGGAACTCTCCGTGCTCTTCAGCGATATCCGCGGATTCACCACCATCTCCGAAGGCCTGACGCCGGACCAGCTGGTGCAATTGCTCAACGAATATTTCGGACAAATGACCGAAATTGTTTTTGCCACCGACGGCACGCTCGATAAATATATCGGCGACGCAATTATGGCGTTCTGGGGCTCTCCGTATCCGCAGGAAGATCACGCGTCACGTAGCTGCGCCTGCGCGTTGCGAATGTCGCGTGGACTAGCGACGCTGAATGCCAAATGGCAAGCGGCAGGGCGGCCGCCGATTTCGATCGGCATCGGATTGAACACCGGTCTGGTGAATGTGGGAAACATGGGTTCGGCGCGTCGCTTGTCCTGGACCGTGATGGGCGACAACGTGAACCTGGCGTCGCGCTTGGAAGGCATCACCAAGCAGTATCACGTGCAGATTGTGATTAGCGAGGCCACGTATCGGCAGGTGTCCAGCCAGTTCGTGTGCCGCGAGCTCGATAAAATTCGCGTAAAGGGCAAAAACTTGCCGGTGAACATCTACGAGCTGATGGATGTCGCCGCCGAAAAATCCAAGTACGAAAAGCTGCTGGAGCAGTTCGACCAGGCCATGGCCGCCTACAGGTCGCAAAATTGGCGGGAGGCCGCCGCGCTATTTGCCGATGTCCTGTTGAAATTTCCGGATGACGGCCCGAGCCAGGTTTTTCTGGAACGCGCCATCGAGTTCTCGCAAAGCGCGCCGGAAAGCGAGTGGGACGGCGTGTACGTGATGAAGACGAAGTAGAACGCGCGCTCGAAGTTTTGCGGACTACGTCCAGCGCGCCAGATCCCGCCAATCAGTTGCTACGCAGTGACGCCGACAACGTGAACGTTCCCTTCACGCTCTTCTCTTGTTTCCAGTCGTGGTAGGTGTGGCATTCGAAACATCGCGACTCCGCCTCTTCGCGCCCACCGCGATGGCATTTCTCGCAAGTCTGAATCCCCGGCAGCAAGACGTCGGCGGTTTCCTGGCTGGTCAGCGCGCCGGAATGGCATTCGACGCATTTCAAAAGCTTGTGCGTATCGTGATTGAACACGGCATGCTGGAACCATCGCTGCGTAATATTCGATTTCGCGACCGCGGGCAACGGCGCGCTCGCTGCAAATTTTAATGCGTGGCATTGCGTGCACGTCTTCCGCCAAAGCAGCTCTTCCGATTCCGCCACGCGCAGGGCCACCCACTGCTGCTCGGTGAGCACGCGCACGGCAGGCGGGATCGGCTGATGCGGAAGATTCCGGTTCGGAGCCCTCACGCGCAGGTCCGCAGGATGGCTCGGAATATATTGCTGAAACTTTTGCAGCAGGAATGCATGGATCACCTCGGGCGTATCGTGCGGCACGTCTTCCTGGAAACGCGGATCGAACTGCAATCCGTGGCAAGCGGCGCAATGTTTTGCGTAGGTGACCGGTGACATATACGCGCGGCTCGAATCCATGGAAGGAGGAATCGCCTGCAGATTCACCGGCTGATCGTGCGCGTCGCTCGAGCCGAACCTCCAGCGCGATTCCGGCTTCGCCGTGCGATGGCAATCGTCGCAATCCAGTTGCACCAGACCATTCGGCCCGCGCAGATTGTGTTTCAGGTGTATCGCGTGATTCAGCTTGATCGTGCCGGGATCAACGCTGCCGGTTCGCAACGCCGCGAACTCGGGATGGCCTCCGACGAAACGCGTTATGTCTGAAGTGAAGTGCGTGGCTGCTCCGGTCGTGTGCAGGCTCGCGTGGCACTGCGTGCAGCTGACGTCCGCGGTTACCGCAAGGCGCGGGTGTCCGCGATGTTCTGCATGGCACGCGGCGCACGTTGGCGTGAAGATTTGATTCGCGTGATGCAGCGGCGCGTCATGGCACGTATCGCACCCTTGATCGCTGGCCCTGGCGCTGAAGGCACCCGCCTGCGCCACATGGCACGCGTTGCAGCGCGCGGTAAGCACTGCGTGTGACGCGGACATTCTTCCGCCGCTATAAAGGCGATCGTTGCGGGCCAGTGCATGCCAGCCCAGCCACAGCAGCGCAGTCACCGGAAGCGCGACGGACAAAATAAAACGCAGGCGCCGGAAAGGGTGCGGATGCTTGAAATATTCCAGGTCAATCCGCTGCGCCAGGTTTTTTGTTGTGAGCTTGGCTCGTGCCACCAGTACTCGCCTCTATGTGCCTCGGCCTGCCGCTGTCCGCCCGCTTCAGTAACGCAATGCCATGATCGCGTGCGCGCATCCCAGCAAGAGCAGCGCGAGCGACAACGGAACGTGCAGCATCAGCCATCCATGCAGCCAGTGGTGATAGCTTATTTGCCGCCGCAGCTGCCGTTCCTCTTCACATATGTCTTCCAGATCTTTTACCGTGCCATGAAGTTCAGCGGGCAGCAGCGTCCTCAGTCCTTGGAAGATCCCAGCCGCCCTGGTCCGAATGGCAAGCGCTGCGTTTTGCGCGCGCTCGTGCTGCAGAAAAGGCCGCATTTCGCGGCTGTAAAAGTTGCAAAGCGGAAGCGTATCAGTGGTCGCGACCGTCGCTGTTGCCACGCTCGATTGCCCCATCGCGGGAGCTGTGGTGGTTTTCAGATTCAGCGGGCCGCAGACAGCCGCGACCATTTCGTCGGCCTCGGCCAGCAGTTGCGCCCGCACGCGATCAATTTGCTCGAAGATCGTTTCCATCGGGATGCGCGCAGTCACCACCGGCGGCATGTAATGTTGCAGCGCTGCGCCGAATATTCCGCTCACGACCACGACAATCAAAAGCACCATCAGAACGCTGGTGAGCGGTCCGCCGAACCGGAACCCGCCATGAAAAAGAATCAGCGGCAGGCTCAGCAGTCCCAGCCACAAATGGCCGCGCATCCATGTCTGCGCGCGGCCCAGCCTCCACACCGGGACTTTCTTTCGCGCCGCGAGCAACCCAGCAAAAATCATGCAGAGCGAGCCGACAACGCCAAATGTCAAACCGATCGCGCTGCCGCCGCTCGGGCCCGCCGGAGAACTCGCCGCGTACGCAACATAAACGGCGGTCGCGACACCCAAAATAATCAGCGAGGCCATCAGCCACGCCCGGTGTGTGCGGTCAATGCGCAAGGTTTCGTGCGTTCCCGTGCTGCAGAATAAATCTTTTAGCTTTCAGGCGCCGTGCTCGCGCCTTGTTTCAGCAAATTCGCGAAAAATGTCCGCGGATTCACGCGATGCGCCGCGTCGTGCGGGCAAGCATAAACACAACTCGGCTCCGCGAAATCCGAGCAGAGATCGCAAGACGTGGCCTTCTGCTTCACCATCGCCTTTTTCTGCCCAGGCATTCCCGGAACGTCGGTGAAAACATTGAACGGATGCATGTTGATGTTTCCGTACGGGCAGTTCTCCGCGCACAGGCCGCAGCCGATGCACCAATCCTCAATAATCACTTCCAGCGAATTGCGCCGGCGAATAGAACCCACCGGACATCCCACCATGCACAGCGGGTCTAAGCACTGGCGACATGACGTCGCTACCAGGTAGTGCTCGAACCGCAATCCCTCGCGCACCAGGCGCGTCACTCCGTCGTGCGCGTCCGCGCAAGCCGTCACGCAAGCGTCGCAGCGCGTGCAGGCGTTCAGGTCGAGCAGCAGCAAACTCTGCGCTTCCATCAGGCCCTGTTTCAAAAAGCTGTCGAGCGGCGTGCTGTTGATCATCACCAGCGTTTCGCGATTCATCTGCACGCGTTCTTGGCCGACCTGCTCCAGCTTTCGGCGCACTCCGGGGAACTGCTTCGTCATCTCGGCGAAATCTTCCGCGCCGATGCGTACCACCTCCACGTGGTCCAGCGCCGTGCACGTGGCGGTGCGCACGGTATCTTCCAATAGCGCCGTTTCACCGAAATATTCGCCGCGCGAAAGGTAAGCCAAGACCAGTTCGCCGCCAGCGTGTGTCTGCGACACTTTCACGAAGCCGATGCGCACCAGATAAAAACTATCCGCGGCCTCACCCTGGCGGCAAATCACCTGGCCCGGTGTGAAGCGCAGCAGCTCAACTCTTTCTCGCAAGCCTTGGATGAATTCGTCCGTCAACTCGGCAAACACTGGAACCGCGCGCAAATGAGAGTCGAGAGCGCGCTGGCGGTACGCTTGGTCCAGCCGCGCGCGGAAAGTCTTGTTGCGCTGCATGATGTCCAGCACGTTGCGCAACATCTCCAGCGCCGTGCAAGCGGTCTGCGCGCGAACCGTCGCGGAGCGCGGATACAAACTCATGCAGGTCATTTCGCCGAAGAGGTCGCCGGGACCCAGCTTTGCTACCGGATTGTCGTAATTCAGGTCCATCGGGGCATCAATGTGAATCCAGTGCTGCGCGGTTTCCTCTTCGCGCTGGTCGTTCTGGCGTTGCGTCAGCTTGCTGGAAAGCTTTCCCATAAATCTGCGCACTGCGCCTTTGGTTTTTACGTGCGCGATGGGGCTGGAAATCGAAACCTTGGCTTCGCCTTCCAGAATGTAAAACGCCGTGGATCCGTATTCACCCTCGCGGCAGATCACCTCGCCAGGTTTGAAATGCCGGCGCACCACGGCGTTGCGGTTCAGGCTTAAAAATGTTCCGGAAACGCCCTCGAAGAACGGCAGCTCCTGCAATTCTTCGAGTGCCACGGGCTCCGAATCCGGCGTCCGCGCGATGGCCGTCTGCGTCACAACTTTATTTGTCAGCGCGCCCGTGGGGCACGAAACCATGCATTCGCCGCAGGAAACGCAGGAAGATTCGCCCATCGGCTCATTGTTATCGAAGGCGATGCCCGTAAAGGCGCCTTTGCCCATGCGTCCCAGGACAAAATTCTCACGAATGTCGCTGCAGCCACGGATGCAGCGATCGCACAAGATGCACGCATCGAAATCCACGGCGATGCTGAGCGAGGAATTATCCGGGCCGCGCCGCGTCGCGCGTGGCGCATAACGTGCCGTGGTGATCTGCTCCTGCTTGGCGAGAGCCTCCAGCTCGCAATCGCCGGACTGCCGCTCGCGCGCGCACGGGCTGGGATGGTCGGACATCAGCAGCTCAATCAGCGTGTGCCGCGCTCGCTTCACTCCATCATCTGCGGTCTTCACTACCATCCCTGGTTCCACCGGACGTATGCACGACGCGCTGTACACCCGCGCGCCCACGTCCACCACGCACACCCGGCAAACACCCACGGGCTTTTCGTTTTGTTGATGGCACAGAGTTGGGATCTCGATGGCATGCATCCGCGCGGCGTCGAAAATCGTGGTTCCAGCGGGAACGGAAACTTTCCTTCCGTCAATGGTGAGTTCTACCAACTGGCTCGCGCTCATGCGCGCCCCTGTTTCGCCGCAGTGAGGTTTTGGCCGGCTCTTTCGCCGCCTCGTGCACCGCAAGGGCAAACGCCCGCAGGACAGCGGCGCTGCAAAATATGCGACTCCACTTCCGCGCGAAAATGTTTCAGTACCGAAGCGATGGGCGCGGGAACCACTTGTCCCAGGCCGCAGATGGAAGTCAGCCGCAGCGCCCCGGAAAGTTCGTCAAGCAACGCGACATCCGCCCCCGAGCCTCTTCCTTCGGTCCAGCCGGTCAACATCTCCACCAATTTCTGCGAACCCACGCGGCAGGGCACGCACTTGCCGCACGATTCGTTGCGGAAGAATTGCGTGGCATTCAGCGCCATATCCAGCATGCAGCGATCTTCCGCGCACACCACCAGCGCGCCGGAGCCCAGCATCGAGCCGGCATCCGCCAGCGATTTGAAATCCAGCCGCACGTCCGCCATGGACGCAGGCAAGTATCCGGAAGATGGTCCCGAGGGCGCGAAGCCTTTCAATTGCTTGCCATTCGCGATCCCGCCGCCGTATTTGAAGATCAACTCCGAAACCGGCGTCCCCATCGGCACCTCATAGACGCCGGGATGCACCACGTCGCCACTCACGCCGATAAATTTCAGCCCGGCCGTGCCATTCAGTCCCTGCGATTTGTACCAATCCACGCCACGGAAAAGAATTGGGGGCACGTTTGCAAACGTCTCGACGTTATTAATGACCGTCGGTTTGTTCCACAGACCCTGCTGTACGGGGAAGGGCGGCTTATTGCGCGGCTCCGCGCGCTTGCCCTCGATCGCCTCCAGCAGCGCCGTCTCTTCGCCGCAAATATATCCGCCGGGGCTGACAAATATCTCCAGATCAAAGGTCAATCCGCTTCCCAGCAGATTCGGGCCCAGCAGCCCGGACCGCATACAGCGGTGGATTTCGTCGCGCAGTATGTTTTCCTGGTCCTCATACTCGTGGCGAATATACAGAACGCCTTTTTGCGCGCCGGTCAGCACTCCTGCGAGGATCATTCCTTCGATCACCAGGTGCGGCAAATGCGTCAGGATAAACCTGTCCTTGAACGTGCCTGGCTCGCTTTCGTCCGCGTTGCACACGATGAACTTTTCCGGACCCGCCGCCTGGCGCACCAGTTGCCATTTCGATTCGGTGGGGAAGCCGGCTCCGCCCAGGCCGCGCAGTCCGGATGCCTTCAGCGTTTCAAACGCCGCGGCCCAATCGCGCGAATCAATCAGGCGCTGAATCGTTTGGTAATGCTCCCCTTCGCTATAGGGGTCGGACGCGCAAGCCACTCGCCGATGTACCTGCGAAATTTCCGGCAGCGCGCCGCCGGCAAGAACGTCGCCCACCATCGCCGTGATCTGATGTTCCGAAAGTCCGGTATAAATTTGTTCGTTGATCGCCACGGCGGGCGCTTCATTGCAGCGCCCCAGGCAGGAAACTCCGCCGATCTTCGCCTCCGTAATCGCGGAATGCCGGAATGATTCTTCGAGTTCCGTGCGCAACGCGCGAGCGCCCCGCAGATGGCAGGACATATCCTGACAGACGCGCACGTTGGCTTTCGGCGGCGGCGTCAAATGGAAATGCGGGTAAAAGCTGGCCACCCCGTGCAGGCGATACAACGGCACATCAATTTTTTTGGCGAGAGCTTTCAGTTGGTCGGCGGGCAGGTAGCCGAACTGGCGTTGAATTTCCCTAAGCTCGCTAAAAATCACGGGGAGAAAACCTCACCGGGGAGAGTATGCATTCACGCCCCCGAAAACAACCACCAGTCTCGGGCAGTGTAGCGTATAGGGATATAAGCAAGAGATTCGCGTGCAGGCGAGCGTGCGGTTATTCTTGCGCGAATCGTGGCGAATAAATCAGGCTGAGTTCATTCGATTTCGATAGTATCCGGTAGTAGAAGCTGGCTGATTCGCAGGATTTTCACACTCGACCGGCATTGCGGCCCGGTATCCTGCTCTGCCACATTGCAAATGGATACCAAGCCCGTCACAAATCGTCGGCGCCTTGCAATTTCTCCTACTTTTTTCTCAGCTATTCTCGCGGCTACTTTCGCGCTTTGCCCAATCGCGCGCACACAAAGCAAGGAAGTGCCGCTTTTCGCGATCGATGGCCAGCCAAGCCAAGCGAGCCAAGCCGGTCACGCAGCTCCGGCGCCCGGCTACACCGGTCCTGGTTCATGCGCGTCCACCACCTGCCACGGCAGCGTCTCCCCGCGCACGGATAATCGCGTGCTGCAGAACGAATACAGCACCTGGATCGTCAAGGACAAGCACTCTAAAGCCTACGCGTCTCTGCAGGGCAATGTCGGAGAGCGCATGGCCGCAATTCTCGGCATCGGCAGAGCCGAGTCCGCACCGAAGTGCCTCGCGTGTCACGCGCTCGACGTCCCCGCTACGCAACGCGCCCGCACTTTCGACCTAAGCGAAGGCGTGAGCTGCGAAAGTTGCCATGGCCCGGCCGCCGCTTGGCTCGGCCCACACACCGAGCGCGACTGGACGCACGAAAAATCCGTCGCGGTGGGCATGTACGACACGCGCAACCTCACTAAGCGCAGCGAAAAATGCCTCAGCTGCCATTTGGGCAGCGAGGAAAAATCTGTTGACCACGAAATGATCGCTGCCGGCCACCCGGACCTTTATTTCGAGCTCGATTCCTTTTCCGCCGTCATGCCGCGCCACTGGAAAGAACCGGGCGAGCCGGGCGAGCCGGAAAATAGCGATCCCTGGTACGACGTGCGCGAGTTGACCACCGGCCAAGCCGTGCAGCTGCGGCAATCCCTGTTGCGCCTTGAAGCTCGCGCGCACGGCAAGTTTTGGCCCGAATATTCTGAACTGCAGTGCTACGCATGCCATCACAGCCTCACCTTGCCGGAAAATAGTTGGCGGCAAGCGCGCGGATATTCCGGGCGCCGCCCGGGCGATCCGCCGTGGAATCCTTCGCGCTACACGATCTTTCACGAAGTAGTTTTTCAGGCCGACGGCGACGGCGCCGGGAAACTGGATTCCGAGCTTTCGCGTCTCGCTCAATTGATGAGCCAGCTGAACCCCGACCGCGAAGCCGTAGCTGCTTCCGCCGCGAGTTGCGCCAGGCTCGTTGGCGATCTGTCTTCGAAGGCAGATTCGATGCCCAACGATCCGGCATCCACTCTGCGCTTGCTGCGGAAAATTTCAGGTGACGCGGACAACATTTCTGCCCAGGGCGAACATGCCGCGGCACAATCCGCCATGGCAGTGCAATCGCTGTTCGTCGCGTATGAGCGAAACGGGAAATTCGAGCATTCCGCCGAACTTCGCGCGGCCATCAGCGCGCTCTTCCAGGATTTGCAGGACCCGTCCGCGTACAATCCCGCGCGCTTCTCGGGAAAATTGCGCCAGGTGAACGCGCTGCTGCCCTGAGTCGTGAGCCGAGATGCCGCGATGTGGCGCAAGATATTTCTTCGAATCCTGAAAGACGAACTCGGTCTGCGCGAAGAACGCCCGGAGGACTTGCGTGCAAAATTATGACCTTGTGGTGATCGGTTCAGGTCCCGCTGGAGAAAAAGGCGCGGCTCAAGCCGCTTACTTCGGCAAGCGCGTCGCTCTGGTTGAATGTGGAAACACGCTCGGCGGCGCCTGCGTCAACACCGGCACCATACCCAGCAAAATTCTTCGCGAATCCGCGTTGTATTATTCCGGCATACGCCAGCGCGGCCTGTATGGAGTGGACTATTCGCTGCGCGACGGCTTGACCGTCAAGAATTTCATGCACCGCAAGGACGTGGTGGTCGAAACCGAACGCAAACAATTGTCGCAGAACCTCGTGGTGCACAACATTGACCTCATCAATGGCCGGGCCTCTTTCGAAGATGCCAGCACGGTCTCCGTAAGAACGTCGCGCGGCGAAAATCTTACGCTGCACGCAGACGCCATTCTGATCGCCACAGGCTCAGTCCCGCATCGCGCGCCGGAGATTCCGTTCGATGACGAAATTATTTTTGATTCGGATTCCATTCTCAAAATAGGTTCGATTCCGCGCAACCTCGCGGTGGTGGGCGGCGGCGTGATCGGCTGCGAATACGCATCGATCTTCACCGCGCTGGGCGCTGAAGTTTCGCTGGTGGACGGCCGCGATCGTGTTCTGCCGTTTCTCGACGCGGAAATTTCCGCGTGCCTGCGCGAGCGCCTCACGGAGCTGGGCGTGCGCTTCTTCTTCGGCGAACGCACCACGCAGATCGAACGCGCGCAAAATAAAGTGCGCATTACGCTGCAATCCGGCAAAACCATCGAAACCGAAGCGGCCCTGTTCGCTGCCGGACGTCGCGGAGCCGTGGACAAGCTGGGACTGGCAAAAGCGGGCGTGGCTCTCAATAAGCGCGGCTACATCGAAGTGAATGAACACTACCGCACTGCCGCGCCGCGCGTGTATGCGGCTGGAGACGTCATCGGATTTCCCGCGCTGGCCTCCACTTCCATGGAACAAGGCCGCGTAGCTGTGTGTCACGCTTTCGATTTTAAGTACAAGCAGCGCCTCGCTTCCATGCTGCCAATGGGCATTTACACCATCCCGGAAATTTCGGCCGTCGGCGAATCGGAAGAAACCTGCAAGGAGAAGGGAATTGAATACGCAGTAGGACGCGCGCGCTACGCCAACAATACGCGCGGCCAAATTATGGGCGACTTGACCGGCTTGCTGAAATTGATTTTCGCCAAATCAAACCGCCGCCTGCTCGGCGTGCAAATCATCGGCGAAAGCGCCACCGAGCTGATCCATCTGGGCATGATGGCGCTGGAATCCGGCATGACCATCAACGCCTTCATTGACTTCGTCTTCAACTACCCCACGCTTTCCGAAATGTACAAGTACGCGGCGTACGACGGCTTGGGAAATCTTTCCGGCCACAAACTCCGCGAAGGATAGCTCGCTCGTCACTAATCACTCGTCACTGTTTCTCAATCCGTCGGGTTGCGCGGAAATTTCAAATACGGCAGCCGCACGCCATCAATCACAATCTGGTCCGCGCGAATATCCGCGGACGCTTCAAATCCCGCCGCGCTTCCCGCCGTCACATAATCATCCTGATCCACGCCATCTCCGCTGACGCCCAGCCCGCCTACCAGCACACCATTAATGTAGAGCGGCTCCGAGCCGGGAAAAAATACCACGCCGCTCTGATTGGCCTTGGGCCATGCCGCGCTGGGCACCTGAAATCCCTGCGTGCATGGATTCCCGGTATCCTGCGTGTACAGATTGAAAAACGGGCCCGGCGGGGTGCCGTCGATTCCTGAAGGAAAAAAAGGCTGCGCTCCGAAACCGATGGTGCGATTCGTGACCGCGGTTCCGAGCGGTACCTGATTCAAGTCAGCGGGTTGCCGGTTCATTCCGCTGAAGTAAATCACATTGCGCGCTTTCGTCGCGGCCACATCAATGCTGAACACAGTTCCATCCGTCATGCGATACAGGCCGATCAACGTGCCATCAAGGTCGCTCACCGCGATCGTCATTTTTGTGCGCGCGCCGATCGGTAGACGAATCTGCGCGCGCGTCAGATTGGCCGTCGCCACCGCGCTGTTGATGATCTGCGTCACTTCGGCTGCGGTTAGGCCGCCCACGGGCCCATTGGTAGCCGCAATCAGCGCCCCTTCGGGCGGAACTCCTGCGCTAGCCACGGGGCCCACAGTGAAATTTGCCGCGTTGAACGCGCCCCTGGTAACTCCGCTCGGCGGCGTGGTCTGATTCACGAACGGCAGTGTGATGCCGCTAATGGAAACAATTCCCGGCGCAGGAAAAGTGGGGAAACCGACCCCGTCGGTCGCAGCGCTCGGTCCGCTCATCGCGATCATGCCGGCTGCGGCGAACGCAACGTATTCCGCAGTGTCCGGATCCGCAGCGACGACGCCGACTCCGCCCACTTCTTGCCCGTTCTTGAAAATCGGCACGCCACCAGGATTCACGGCAGTCGCGTCGCTATCATTTACATCCGCTTTGCCTGTTATGACTCCGTATCCCGGAGACGCGCCCGCGATTGTGGTGGCCGGAGGCACGATTGCATCAATGCCAGCCGCGAGATTGCAGCCGCGGTTGGTATTTTCGATGCCGTATAGCGCGGCGTTCGCCGTGTTCTCAACTCCCGGCGGAAAATGGATGCCGCTGATAAATCGCACCGTGCGCGAAGAAAGCGGAGCTTGATCGTTGCTGAAGAAAGCCCCGGTGCGCGCCAGCGCCGCCGCCAGATCGGCGGTGGGAATCGCCGCACCGAAATTTCCCGGAGCTGTAGCCGGCGCGGATGGTCCTACGTACACGCCGAGAATGCGTCCCATGCGGTCAACGACCGCGATGGCCATGGCGTCGGATTGCGCCGCAGTCGCCGCGGCCTCCACCACCATCTGTACGTCCGCTTGCGACAAACTTTCGGTCGCGGGTGGCGGATTTGTGGACGCGCCGCCGCCGCTGCCACCACTGGCGCCGCTTTCACCGCCGCCGCAAGCCGCAAGCGCCAGGCAAAATCCGATGACCAGGCAAGTCCGCACACCAGCAGGCGTCCACAGCCGCCCTCGGAGCTTTCGCTTTTCCACCGGAATCATCAGGTTGGACTATTGGTACCACAGCCGCACATCGTTCTCAATCATTCTGCAAATCAGTTGTGCAATCGTGATTGAATAGTGCAAAAATCGGGAACCAGATTTTGCCTGCGGAGCCACCCAAAGACTTTTACCGGCTTCGGAAAAAACTGTGATCGCGAGAAGATTCCAATTGTTTCTCCCCGAAACTTACCGGACCACCGGGGCCTGACGGAGTGCGCGACGCATCCCGCATATTTATTTCGAAATCGGCGCGTCTGTGCTGGTTCTTGGGCTTGCTGTGCTTCGCGTCCGCGTTCGTTTCTCCCGCCAGCGCGAGCTCGCCCCAGCAATCCGTTGCACAACAACGCTTGCCGGGCCAGAGCGCTCCTCAGAAAGCTGCATTACAAGGCGTGGTGCGCGATTCGAACCGGAAGCCGGTCATCGGCGCAAGCGTCATCCTGCGAAACCTCGCGACGAATCAAAAAATCGAAAAAGTGAGCAGCGCGCAAGGAGTTTTCCGCTTCATTGACGTTGCTCCCGGCGATTACGAGCTAAAAATTGCCGCAACAGGCTTCCAGGAATTCACGAATCCCGCCCTGCAGCTGAAACCCGGTGACGATCTCGTCCGCGACGTCACGCTCGTCGCCAGCCCCTCCGCCGCGCCACCACAGCCGCAGTTCCCCCAGCTTCCCGCCGGAACCACAAATCCGCCAACAGGCACTCAGCCCGAGCCTTCGCCCGCAGTTCCACCCAATGCCTTGCAGAATGGCAACCTTCAGCAATCTGGCCAACCACCCGCGCCGGAACCGCTGCCTCCGCCCGACCAAGTTTTTCATCCCGATCCTGATCGCTGGTCCATCGCCATGCCCGATTGGGACCGTTACGGAATCGGCGGCGAACATCCTTACGTGAAGGGCAGCAAGTGGGACCCTTTCAATCGCAACAAACTGAAGGGCGACGTGCCCATCATCGGCAAGCAAACTTTTCTGAATCTGACGGCCACCAGCGACACGTCTTTCGATGGCCGCCGCTTGCCCACGCCCACCGACGTCAGTTCCGCGCGGCCCGGCAGCAGCGATTTTTTCGGCAAAGGCGGCCAGATTTTTCTCGACCAAACTTTTGCGTTTTCTTTTGATCTTTTTCATGGCGACACTTCATTCCGTCCGGTGGATTGGCGCATCCGCATCACGCCCGTGGTCAGCTTGAATTATCTGGATGTGCAGGAACTGGGCGTCGTGAACGTGGACGTAACCAAGGGCACCACGCGCCTGGCTTCGCATCTCGGCCTGCAGGAAGCTTTCGCCGAAGTGAAATTGCACGATCTCGGCCCGAATTACGATTTCGTTTCCGTGCGCGCGGGCATTCAGGCTTTCAACAGCGATTTTCGCGGCTTCCTGTTTGTGGAAGAGCAACCTGGTGTGCGTTTCTTCGGCAATCTGGATTCGAATCGGTGGCAATATAACGTCGCCTATTTTAACTTTCTGGAGAAGAACACGAATAGCGGCCTGAATTCCATGGCGCTGCGCAATCAGCAGGTAATCATCGCCAATGCATATCGTCAGGATTTTCTGTTTCAGGGCTACAGCACGCAGCTGAGTGTGCACTACAACAAGGACGATGCCTCGATCCATTACGACGACAACGGTTTCCTCGTGCGTCCCGCGCCCATCGGCGCCGTTTTTTCGAATGGCATGATTCGCCCGCACAGCGTTCACGCCGCCTATCTCGGTTGGACTGGCGACGGCCACATCGGCCTGCTGAATTTGACGCACGCTTTCTACCAGGCGCTTGGCAACGACAGTTTCAACGCCATCGCGGGCAAAGCCGTCACCATCAACGCGCAGATGGCTGCGCTCGAGCTTTCTTATGACAAAGATTGGTTCCGCATAAAGAGTTCCGTCTTCTATGCGTCTGGCTCGGCCAATCCTTCCAGCAGCCGCGCGCGCGGATTCGACTCAATTGACGATTTTCCCGAGTTTGCCGGCGGCATCTTCAGCTTCTGGAATCGCGAAAGCATTCGCTTGACCGGCTCGGGCGTCGCGCTGAATTCCGGCGATAGCCTGCTGCCCGATTTGCGTTCGAACAAGGACGAAGGCCAGGCCAATTTTGTGAACCCTGGGATTTTCCTCGCAAATATTGGGGCCGATTTTGATCTGACCCCGAAACTGCGCGGGTTTGCCAACGTGAATTACCTGCGCTTCGAACGCACCGAGACGCTCGAGCAAATTCTTTTCCAGTCGCCGATTCATCACTCGATTGGAGTTGATTCCAGCATCGGCGTGCGCTACCGGCCGCCGCTCACGGAAAATATTTCCATTGCAGCGGGTGCGGCCACGTTGATTCCCGGCCAGGGGTTGAAAGATATCTATACGGGCAGAGTGATGTTTTCACTTTTCACTGATTTGCGGTTTCAATTCTAAGCGAGCGAAATTGTTGATGCCGATAATGAGCGGTTCGCTGGGCGGCGCCACAGCGCGAAAGCGCGGTGCACAACGCTGGCTCGTCGTCTTTTTCGTGCTGGCCGGAGGCATCGCGGCTGCTTTGTTGCTCGAAGGCCGCTCGCATGCCCAATCGCCCGCGCAGCAACAACAGAGCCTGCTCGGCCAATCCCAACCCGACGTCGATCGTAAAAACACCGGTTGCGTTTCCTGCCACACCGCCAGCGACGAGCCGTCCATGCATCCCACTGGCACAGTTCGCTTGGCCTGTGTGGATTGCCACGGGGGAGACGCGACTGCGATTCTGCCATCCGGCACGCAACCCGGCGCAGCCGAATACGAACAACTGAAAAAACGCGCGCATCCGCAGCCCACGGATTCCGCGCTCGCAGGCGTTTCAGGGAATCCCCCGCGCCTCTACACCAAATGGCTGCGCGAAAATTACGCCTACGTGCGCTTCGTCAATCCCGGCGATTTGCGCGTCGCTGCGCAAACCTGCGGCACCGCCGGATGCCACGCGCCAGAGGTTCTGAAAGTGAAGACCAGCATGATGACGCACGGCGGCATGTTGTGGGGCGCGGCGCTCTATAACAACGGATCTTTCCCGCTGAAGAATGCGCGTTTCGGCGAAAGCTATTCCGCCGAAGGCCAGCCGCAGACGCTTCGCACCGTGCCAACGCCCACGCCCGAAGAAACGCGTACGAAAGGCATCGTCCCGGAACTGACGCCTCTGGAGCGCTGGGAAATATCGCAACCCGGCAACATCCTGCGCGTATTCGAACGCGGCGGCGAAAAAAAAGGTGAAATCGGCAATCCCAATCGCGAGGACGAATCCGGCCGCCCGGACGACAAGCTCGGCGAGCGCGGCTTCGGCACCCTGCTCCGCACCGATCCCGTTTTTCTCGGTCTGCAGAAAACGCGCCTGCTCGATCCGCTGCTTTCGTTGCCCGGCACCAACGACGAACCCGGCGACTATCGCGGCAGCGGCTGCACGGCTTGTCACGTGGTTTACGCCAATGATCGCTCGCCGCAGCATTCCGGCCCGTACGCTCGCTTCGGCCATCTCGGCGAAAGCGCATCCTCCGATCCCACCATACCGCAAAATGAGTCGGGCCATCCCATACGCCACAGCTTCACGCGCGCGATCCCTTCCAGCCAATGCATGATTTGCCATGTGCATCCCGGCACGAACATGGAAACCACTTATTTCGGCTACACCTGGTGGGACAATGAAGCCGACGGCGCAGCGATGTATCCGCGCCAGCAGCACAATCCCACGGAGGAAGAAAAATATCAGGTCGCGCTGCGCAATCCGGAGGGCGCCGCCGCGCGCGGTCTATGGTCCGATCCAAAGTTCCTCGAAAAACTAGGCAGCCCGGAATTCAACGCGCAACTCGACCAGACCCAGTTCGCTGATTTTCACAGCCACGGCTGGGTTTTCCGCGCGGTTTACAAACGCGATCGCCAGGGCAATCTACTTGATACCGAAAATAAAATCGTCAGCCCCAAAGATTCCGATAAATTCAAAAAGGCCGTGCACCTCGCGGACATTCACCTCGAAAAAGGTATGCACTGCGTGGACTGTCACTTCGAGCAGGATTCCCACGGCAATGGAAAACTCTACGCTGAGCCGCGCGCCGCCGTCGAACTCGACTGCGTGGATTGCCACGGCACGATTGACGCGCGCGCAACGCTGATTTCTTCCGGCGCCGCATCGCCCGCCGGCGGCACGCACTTTGACGCGCTGCGTACTCCCTGGAACACGCGCCGCTTCGAATTCCGCGACGGCAAATTGCTCCAGCGCAGCATGGTTGAACCGGACAAAGAATGGGAAGTCGTGCAAACGCTGGACACCATCACTCCCGGCAATTCGCACTACAGCGAAAAATCGCGCTGGGCCAAAACCATCCGCACCGACGGCAAATCCTGGGGCGACGTTCCATCCGATTCCACGCAGCTCGCGCACGCCAATAGCCGCATGACCTGCTACGCCTGCCACACTTCGTGGACTCCGAATTGTTTTGGCTGCCATCTTTCTATGACGGCCAATCAGCGCAAGCCCATGCTGCACAATGAAGGCCTGCTCACGCGCAACTGGACCGCGTACAATTTTCAAGTTCTGCGCGACGATGGCTTCATGCTGGGCATCGACGGCACCGTCACCGGCCATCGCATCGCGCCGGTGCGCTCGTCCTGCGCCATCCTCGTAAGTTCGCAAAATCAGAATCGCGATTGGATTTACTACATGCAACAGACCGTTTCCGCCGAAGGACTCAGCGGCACCGCGTTCAGCACGTTTGTTCCACACACAGTCCGCGCCAAGGAAACCAAGTCCTGCGACGATTGCCACATTTCCAATCGCAAAGACAACAACGCCTGGATGGCGCAAGTGCTGCTACAGGGCACGAACTTGCTGAATTTTATGGGCCGTTACATTTACGTTGCCGATGGCGCGAAGGGCTTCGACGCGGTCGCCGTCGCCGAACACGATGAGCCGCCCGCGATCATTGGCAGCTATTTGCAGCGCGTCGCCTACCCGCAGGATTATCAGCAGCACGTGGCACGCGGCCGCGAACTGCAGGAAGCCTACCACCACATCGGAAACGTCTTGGATCTGCAGCTGCGCGGCGAATATCTCTACGCCGCGCTCGGCAAAGGTGGCTTCCGCGTCTACGACGTGGCCAATGTTGACAATAAGAATTTCTCCGAGCGCACCATAACGGCGCCGGTTTCTCCGCTCGGCCAGCGTCTCTACGTCAGCACGAAATATGCGACGGCGGTCGCCAGTCCTTCCACGCAGGCGCTCGATCCCGCGCGCGCGCGCAATCCGGTGAACGAAGAGCAGGCCATCCATCCGCTCTACGCCTACTTATATGTTGCGGACAAATATGAAGGCCTCGTCGTCGTGGGCGATCCCGATCCCCAAAGCAAGTCACCCGGAGTCAGCACGCTGCTCGATGGCGATCCACGCAATAATTTTCTGAAGCGGGCCCTCGCTTTCAATCCAGATGGGATTCTCAACGGTGCCCGGCGCATCACCATCGCCGGAACGTACGCGTACATGCTCTGCGATCGCGGCCTGGTGGTTGTGGATCTCAACGATCCACTGAAGCCGCGCGTCACCGCGCAAATCGGCGCGCCAGACCTGCACGAGCCGCGCGGAATCGCGATTCAATTTCACTACGCATTCGTGGTCGATCGCGATGGCCTGAAAGTTCTCGACGTATCGGCGCTGGATCACCCGCAGCTCGTCCCGAAAGCCGCAGTGCCTCTCGCAGACACGCGCAATCTTTACGTCGCGCGCACCTACGCTTACGTCGCAGACGGCAAAGACGGCGTGGCCATCGTTGACGTCGAAAAGCCGGAACAACCGCGGCTCGATCGAATGTTCAACGGCGATGGAAAAATCAACGACGCGCAAGACATCAAAATCGGCATGGTAGACGCCAGCGCGTTCGCCTTCCTAGCCGATGGCCGCAACGGTCTGCGCGTGCTGCAAATTTTGTCGCCCGAGGATTCGCCCAACTCTTACGGTTTTAGTCCACGCCCCGCGCCCAAACTCATCGCAACGTACGGCACTAGTGGCCCGGCGCTAGCAGTGTCGAAGGGAATTGACCGCGATCGCGCCGTGGACGAGAGCGGCAATCAAATCGCCGTATTCGGCCGCCGCGGCGCCCGCCCCTTCAATCGCGAAGAAGCCTCTCGCCTCTTCACGCACGATGGCGCGCCATATACAGTTCCCGACAACCCTCCCGGCCCCCCGCGTTAGCGCGCAACGTTTAGAGCAGCAGACGCAAAGACGCCGCCGCACTGACGCTTCACGGACGAGTCAGCGTCCCAGCTGTATGTTTGTGGTGGGCCCGCTAGGATTCGATCCTAGGACCAACGGTTAACTCTAGAAACGCTATGTGGCTGATTCGTCTGGCCTCTATCGGCGTCGAGCGTGACGATACAGCCCGGTATTTGGCGGGTTTTGTTCTCAAGTTGTTCCACAGGGTTTGGCGCACGGAAATGTCTCAGGGCCAGCGCCCCTTCTGTCGCGGGAATTAGATCCGGCTAGACGGGCACCTGCTTTGCAACGCGAAGTGGGTCGGTCGTATCGGCAATCTGTTTTGCTTTCTCATCACTCACTGGCTTCTGTCCTTGCTGACAGGGTTGCGCATGCAACCCTGCTAGGCCAGCGCCAATCAGCGGGAACTTCCGTCCAGCACCGGGGCGAGGGGAGGGGGATCACCCGACCTGCACAGAGCATCGCGGAGGAAGGTGGGGGACACCCCTCGGCCCGCGCTTCGCGACCAGTGCTTGACGGGAGGGGGCGGGACGCCTCGCTTTCTCGCTTGGGTGATTGTCACCGGATGGCCGGAACTAAAGGCTCGGGGGGTCAGCAGGGCGAGTAGGGCCCGGTTGGAGAAACGCCGGGCACTCAACAAATGGCTCTTCCATAAGCCCTGCAACACGTTGTAACGAAAAGGCATTACTAGTTTTCGACGCGATAGCCGTATTGTTGCTATTTTTCGACTGTTCGTAGTTTATTTTCGACGACGTACAAATTATACTGTTTTTCGATGATATCGATCTATGGTAGTCATTTTTCGACAGGCGATACAAGGATTTCGACGATGAAGATTGCGAACGATGGGTCAAAGACATTTCAGGGGTTGGCCATCCCCGAAGGAACCCGGCTCGCAGGATGGGCTGCGCTTGTTCAGGCACTCGGAGTCAAAGGCCCGGTACGAAAGTCGGCGTCCGTCTCAGCCAAGCATGTCAGCGGAAGTTTCCGCGATGGGGGAGACTGGCGCATCTTCGACAAACGGTACTGGCCCGGAGACACCTTCGGCGATCACCTCAATTTCGCGTTGCGGAATGAAAATCTCGACCTGCTCATTCTCAAACGGGTCTTCGATGCCGTCGACGCGAAGCTCGTCGAGGAATTTGTCAAAGCAACGCGAACGGGAATCCCCTCCCGTCGCGCCTGGTATCTCTTCGAATTGCTGACGGGCCGCAAGCTCAACGTGCCCGACGATCCGGGCGTGCCGGCCGTGGATCTTCTCGACCCAGACGCGTACTTCACGGGCAAGCCGCGTCTCTCGAAGCGCCATCGGGTGCGCGACAACCTTCTTGGAAGCGGGGGCTTCTACCCGGTCGTGCGGCGCACGAAACTGCTGACGGAATTTACGAACAAGGGGCTGGCGGGCAAGGCTGCCGAGACTGTCGGTCGCGTCGGGGGCCACCTCGTCGCGCGCGCCGCGAGCTTCCTGCTGCGGGCGGACAGCCGCGCGAGCTTCGAGATCGAGGGCGAGCGTCCGCCGCGCAGCCGGCTTGAACGTTGGGGCCGGGCGGTGTTGCAAGCGGGCAAGAACAAACTGACCGTCGATGAAATGGTCCGCCTTCAGGCCGTGCTGATCGAAGACAACCGGTTCGTCCATGTCGGCCTGCGGCCCGACGGCGTGTTTCTTGGGGAGCGCGACCAAAACGGAGACCCGCTGCCCGAATTTATCGGCGCCCGCCCGCAGGACCTCAACAACCTTGTGAAGGGCCTGTTCGATGCGAACGACCGCATGAGCGAGGACGGCATCGATGCCGTCATACAGGCGGCCGCAACTGCGTTCGGCTTCGTCTACGTTCACCCGTTTCAGGACGGTAACGGACGCCTGCACCGCTGCCTCGTCCATCATGTTCTGGCCGAAAGGAAATTCACCCCGGCGGGCATGGTCTTCCCGGTTTCTTCGGTGATGTACGACCGAATCGAAGAATATCGAAAAACCCTGCGGGATCACTCAGGACCGCTGAAGAATTTCATCGAGTGGCGGCCAACGCCGCAGCGGAACGTCGAAGTGCTGAACGATACGGCGGACCTCTATCGCTACTTCGATGCGACGGAAGCGGCGGAGTTTCTGTATTCCTGCGTTCTGCGGACGGTCGAGCAGGACTTGCCCCGCGAAATCGACTATCTGCGCCGGCACGATGAAGCACTGAGCCGGATCATGAATACGGTCGAGATGCCCGACAGGCTTGCCGAGAACCTGCTGATGTTCATACGGCAGAACAAGGGAAAGCTGCCCAAGCGGCGACGCACAGGCGAATTCGAGAAACTGACGGACAAAGAGGTAACCGCGCTTGAAGCGGTCGTCAACGAGGCGTTTGACGGTTTCAACGCACAGGGCACCGCGGCGGGCGAACTCCGTGACAGCGTCGAGCCGGAGGCCGCGCACGAACTACGCTTCCCAGACCCGCGAGAGGCATTTATTTTTGATCGCGAGGTTGTCGTCTTCTGGGGACAGGACGGCGAAACCCGCGTCCAATGCGCCATCAACCAAGAAGCGCTGGACGATTACTTCAAGGGCGATAACAAGGACAAGCTCGAAGTTTTCAGGACCAACAGGCAAGCGATTGAAGAAGAGGCGCGCAAGAAATATCTCGCCGGCGCCACAGAAACGGACGGGTCTCTGTTTATCCGCACACTCGATCTAGTAGGGTGAGGCGAGATAATCTTCGTGGTGTGCTGGGCGGCACGGTCTCGACAAAACGGAGATCGGCCGTATTGCGTCGGCGTTCGAGCACGAGGAAGGCTTTGAATTCGCCCGATGAAATGGTATTCAGGACACGAACCGGTACCCCACTTAGCTCGAAGAATCTCTACAACCGCGTGCTCGCGCCCGCGTGTGACCGAATCAAACAGCCACGCATCTCCTGGCATTCGTTCCGGCACACTCATGCGACGTTGCTTGCGGAAGTGGGCGAGTCTATCAAGACCGCACAGTCACTTTGGGGTCATTCGGATCTTGGTACCACGCTCAATACTTACGCACACGCAATCCCCGACTCGCAACGTCGCGCCGTCGAACGAGTCGCGGGAGTATTGTTCTCAGATGTTCTCAAATTAGAGGACGGCGCGGAAACCGGGCAAATCAACTGATTGCAACGTGTCGACTTAGCGATTGGTTGGTGGGCCCGCTAGGATTCGAACCTAGGACCAACGGATTATGAGTCCGCTGCTCTAACCAGCTGAGCTACGGGCCCCACGGTTGTAACTGCGTGATTTTATATTATTTGCACGAATCGCGCCGAACATTCCGGCGGCCGAAAAAGCCGCATGTAGTAAATATGTAGTACTTTTTCAAAAGTTCTCATCGGTTTTCGCCGAGGAAAGCTCAAAATCAGCATACGGAACAGGGCCGCCGCTTCGAGGTCCGCGTGACACCACCTTCGGTGTACTGTAGTACTTTTTCGTTCGACCGTAACGTAGTTTCCGCTTACGCGACTAACAGTTTGTGGAAAAACTCTTTCTGGTCGTCATTTCGAGGTGCGCTGCGACACAGAATCTCTCTTCTTGTTGGGTTTTAGCGATGAGGAATTCCCCGCTGCGCTCGTAATGGCGAGTTCAGGAGCCTTTTTCAACAAACTGCTAATCGGGCGCTGAGTCCTTCAACGGTAAACTCACCCAGTCAAACCACATAATATCGCCGTCGAAGAAGTCAGCAACAGGCAGTTCCGCACCATCATCAATACGCCTAACCCTAAGTCGACTCATCTCACGGAGATGCTCAGATGGAGTTCTTTCAAGAGCACTAGCGCCGTCGACATATGCGACAAACCGTGAATCGGGAGTCCAGGAGAGTCCGGTCTCGCCGTCTTTCTTGAATAGAAGCTTTTGCTCGTTAGTCGAGGTTTCTATCCCGTAATACTTGCAGCCTCGCAGCGATGGTGGACATTCAATAAACGCAATCCGCTTTCCGTCGGGAGACCATGTCGGATGGCCGCCGCTCGCGATGTCTCTCGACTTCTTCGTGTCCGTATCATACAAGCGGACAATCCGGATGGCGGACTCCTTGTTGACCGTGTAAACCAAGCGCTTGTCGTCGGGCGACCAGCACTGAGGGTCGACAAAAACATCGCGACTTTCGTCTACTATTTCCGTACTCCCGGTCGCAAGGTCAACAATCTCCAAATGGTATGGAGCGTACCGGCCCTGTCTCCTGTCTTCCATGTTCAGAACTACCTTGGACATATCATGAGACCAGCAGAACCAGGGAGCAGGGTTAACGAACTCTCGATATTCTTTCAGGCCGCTACCGTCCGGACGCACGGTCGCGAACACGAAGCCTGCCGGGCAGTCTGTCGAATTAGGTGTTGGATGCGTAAACCCCGGGTCTAAGCAGAGCGAAATCGCAACCGTTGCTCCGTCGGGTGAGACAGTCCCGCCTTCCGCTGTGCCTTTCTCTATGAACGGTTTCGATTGGGTCAACGTCCGGTCTGCGTAAGATACCGTGAACACCTTGTTGTCACGCACGGCAACCAACCGCAGCCCGTTCCGGTTCTGAAGTTGCACTAACTCCGACCGCACGGACGGTTTTGACGACACTTGTGGCACTAAGACGGAAAGGGCGAAGACAGTCGATACGAGGAAAGCGGCTCTCGCTCCGATGCTATTTTTTAATGCGCCGAACATCGGTTGAAACATGGTTAACCCACGCACCAGAAACGGCTCATTCTCACATGGCAATGCTTCTCGGGCAACAATCGTCTAATGCCTGATAAACGCATTTACCGGAAATCACTGACACTAGTTACCGGTAACGACTTCTCAGGCACTGAGGCGGGATGCTTGGGCTGGTGTCGTCCTACGGCTGCTCATCACGCCCAGACGAGCGAATTGCGAAGAAGGGCACGGCAGACTCCCCGTCCGACAATCAGGCCGACAATGCAGCCCATCAATCCGGCGCAATAGGGGAGGACATAAAGGAACCGCCACAGTAATTCCAAGGAGAGTCCGTGCTCCACAGCGAGAACAAACAGGTCGGTGAAGCCGTAAAAGACAGCGCAGAGTGCGGCGAATCCGGCAAGTCCGGCGCAAAGCGCGATTGAGACTTTCCTGCCAGTTGGAATCGCAAGCATACACTGCATTATAGGCGACCAGCCTGCCGAGAATCCACATGTACGGTAACGCGGGTGATCTCAATGGGTCGATGCAACACCATCTAATATGGAACGTCTGTTCAAAGGTGGTGTGTATGACTCAAGGGAAATACGTGGAGCTCTCGGCGGCGCAGCGGATCGAGGTGTGGCGCCGCTGGAAAGCGGGAGAGTCGTTGCATAGGATTGGGCGCGCCTTTGCCAGGCCGCATACGTCCATTCACTGTCTGTTGGCGCATCACGGCGGGATTGTGC
>JABCZJ010000034.1 GCA_013289715.1 Acidobacteriota bacterium
ATCCAGCCATTGGTCATCGCCCCGCGTCCGAATGTTGGTCCCAAACTTGAGACCGTGGGGCCGTGTCAAACACGGGCTTGGTTTTCTAAATACACCAAGCCCAGACTCCTCATTGCTTTCACTACCAGATAATTGAACTCGTTCGTGTCCGTGCATCCGCCGATGAACGAAATCCCCTCGCAGCGGTTCGCAGTCAGCCCCTTCGCGTCCTTCTCGACGAACGTCGCGTCGCGCGTCTGCTTGGTCCAGTGCGCAATCTCATCCAAAGCTTTGTCCCAGGAAATGTCTTGCCAGTCCGTCGCGCCCGGCCTCCGCACTTGCGGCTTTACCAGCCGCCGCGGATTCAGCATGTCCTGCTCCAGCGAAGATCCCTTCGGGCACAGCGTCCCGCGGTTCGTCGGATGATCGGGATCGCCTTCCACGTGAATCACCTGCGGCGTCACGTTCTTCGCCTTATCCCCGATCGTATAAATCAGCACGCCGCAACCCACCGCGCAATAAGGACACGTCGAGCGTGTCTCGGCCGCGCGCGCAATTTTCAATTCTTTTAGCTGGGCGTAAGCAGGCTTCAGGTCAAATCCGAAGATTGTGGCGGCAACCCCGCCGACAGCGGCTACCTTGAAGAAATCTCTGCGGGACGTCTGCATTCGCGGTCCTCCGCATTCGGTCAACGATTGCCAATAGCCGAACAAGCATTTCTATGTCTTTACTGATTCTCTTGTCAAGCCACATTCATGTGGCGTCGGCACATTTCCCGCCGCATTCATCCAACAGCAATCTTAACGGGCCGCACACAATTCAACCCTGGAGCTGTTGTAGAATTCCCTCGCACATTACTTCAAACGATGGATGCATCAGAGCTCGGGACGGTTTCATACAATCTGAAATGAATTTTAGGCAGCCGTTTCTTCATCCACGGCTGTATTTGCAGCGCTGCACCACCTCGAGGAAACGCAATGCGCTTGAAGATTATGCAGATGGGCGAGCCAGCTCTCCGCGAAGAAGCCCGGTTGCTCATGCCTGAAGAAATTCTCAGCGAAGAAACGCAGCGCCTCATTCACGAAATGCGTGACGCGATGCGTGACGCTCCCGGTGTGGGCCTGGCCGCGCCGCAAATAGGCCTGCCGCTGCAACTCGCCGTCATCGAAGATCGTGAAGATTTGCTGAAGTCTTTCTCCGCGGAAGACCTAGCCGAAAGAGAGCGCCGCCCCGTTCCCTTTCACGTAATCATCAATCCAGTAATCGCCTACTCCAGCGACGATAAGAAAAATTTCTACGAAGGCTGCCTCAGCCTCCCCGGTTTTTCGGCAGTCGTCCCCCGCGCCCGCACCATCCGCGTCGAATATCTCGACGAGCGCGCCGAGCCCCAATTCGTCCAAGCCTCTGGCTGGTACGCCCGCATTCTCCAGCACGAAATCGATCACCTCCGCGGCGCCCTCTACATCGATCGCATGTTATCCCGCACCTTCACCACCCTGGACAACTGGACCCGCCTCCACAAGGGCAAACCCATCCTGCAGTCCCCACCCGCGCCGTCGCAAGACGCCTAGCGCCGACGTCTCGCCGGCTCTTTGCCGTTGTCGTCGCATTTGAAATCGCGGTTGCCTTTGAATTTGTAGCGGCCGCTTGCTTTGTTTTTAGGCGGCCGCCGTTGACTTTGCAGTCGCAGGCATACAGCGTGCCACGCCCGCGTCAACATGCCTTGGCGGGGCAGTTTCGATAACTTACCTGGACTTACAACTCGGGTACCGTCGGGTGGTACTTCAATTTGTTGCACAGCGCAAAAGGCACAATCGTTCAGGTCAGTGACGACGCTAACTGGGTATTGCCAGTATACTTCGGCGATGACAGAAAGGCCGGCGCCAAGTCGGCGACGGGAAACCTGACTGACTACAAGCGAGGGATGGCGCTCGCGAACCGAAACATCGTGATCGGTGCCAACGGGGTCGAGACATGAAGATAGCGGTTGTTGGAGCGACGGGTGCGACGGGACGCAGAGTGGTAAAGCACGCACTCGCACAAGGACACTTCGTTACGGCCGTTGCTCGCGATCCGGAGCGACTGCTATCTGCCGACCGGCTGTCCTTCGTGCGAGGAGATGTCCTTTCCCCACGAGGCCTGAAAGGTGCTCTGGACGGCGTGGACGCCGTCATTAGCTGCATCGGACCGGAAAAGAACCTCTCGCCAGGAACGCTCATGTCAGTCGGTGTCGCCACCATTCTCACCGAATGCCAACGTGCGAACGTCCGACGATTCATATTGCAAAGTGGTATCGGGTTGAGCGATGGACGCGAGCTCTCCTGTCCCAACCGCTTTGTCGTCCGCGCATCGGGCCTGATATTCACTGCTGCAATTACTGACAAGGCGATCGCCGAGCGGATGACACAGAAAATAAACATGGAGTGGGTCATCGTTCGCCCGGTCGTGTTGGCAGATAAGCCGGCGAAGGGTCGCTATACGGCAGGTCCGTCAGCACGAGTCGCGCCACTCGCTCCGCTTTCCTTTGACGATTGCGCCGACTGCCTGCTTCGTGCAGCGACAGATGAACCAAACTGGATCGGAAAAATTGTGAACGTGGGTTCCTGACACTGGAATGAGTCTCATGATTCCAGGACAACACCTTTCCCTTCAATACGCAATTACCTGTGAAGCTGGATTAAATGGCCGGGGCCTCCCTGCAACTAGCGCCCGGTTAACGCTGCGAGCTCAACCGCTCAGTGCAACACTTCCCAGTCCCTGGTTACGCTCTCATCGGAAACTTGACCCTCATGTCCGGGAGCCGGCCTTTCCCGGAGCGAGTGCTTCCGATCCATAAAATTCCACAAACTGTATAAAAGTGAGCAGTACGCAACCTCGATAGCCGCTACGCTGCCAGGCCAGACTTCAAATTGGAAATTCCGAGTCATTTACCAGCGCCGGGCCAATAGCGACGGGCTTCGGAAGACAAAGGATGGAGAAAAA
This sequence comes from Acidobacteriota bacterium, assembly GCA_013289715.1. Taxonomy (GTDB): domain Bacteria; phylum Acidobacteriota; class Terriglobia; order Acidiferrales; family UBA7541; genus Palsa-295. Next base: position 2,962 of record JABCZJ010000034.1, read on the forward strand.
GCATGTTTCACTTGATCTGGTATTTTCTTATCGGGCTTATCTCGGGTGTTATCGCGAAAGACGTCATGCACGTGCACATAACGATTTTCTGGACGGTCGTGCTCGGCATCATCGGATCGATCCTCGGTGGCGGCGTCGCCCATATGTTTTCGCGTCCGACAAATGAAAAATATCATCCCGCAGGCCTCATTTTATCCACACTGGGCGCGATACTGGTTCTCTTCATTTGCTATAAGCTGAATATTCATTTTCCTGCGGTCTAACCCCACAGAGACGATCGCATAGAACCTAAGTCCTGCTAAAGGCTGCCAGCTCAACCGGTCGATGCAACACCATCCAGTGCATTGATTCGCCAATGCTTCCGCGGGAGAACCACCTGTTTGGCTGTACTTGCCCAAGACCTAGCCAGGGCCGCGTTGCTGCTGTCCTCACCCTAGCCAGCGATTTTGGCCTTTATTTTCAATGCCAAGTGGGCTGGAGCTTTGTGTTGCGTCGACCGATTGAGATCACCCCATTTATCGGAAACTGACCCATTGCCTAACACACCCGACCCTTGACACCCTCCGCCCCCTTCTGCTACGTTGAGATGTTCTTGATAGAGGAGCGGAAGCCACCAGTAGCCAAGCCGTAATCTCCGAGACGCTTCGGAGGCTTGAGCGAAAAGGGTGCAAGTAATCAATTCCGCCGAAGTCGTCGCCGGAAGCTCACTCCGCGACGGTTGGGGGGCCAGGCTAATACCTGCCCACTGTCATCCGTTGAAAAACGGATGGAGCGCTATTGGGAAGGAAGCCGCCTCCACCCACTCGAGGCCTTTCTTTTCATCCCTCCATTCTTTTTTCACCGGAAGACCGAAGAACGCGGCTGCAATTCGTCCGCACACATTTTCGTTCGGGTGACGTCTCGGTGAAACGATGAATCTGTTCGAACTAACCCGCGCGCTCGTCGACATAGAGTCGGTCACGAACAATGAAGAAGCCGTCGGCTCATTCCTCTTGGGGCTTCTGTCGGACCTCACCGCTCGTACCGGCGGCTCCGTCGAACGCTGCCCCGTCGAAGCCAATCGCTTCAACGTCTTCGCCCACTGGGGCGTGCCGCTCGTCACACTCTCGACGCACATGGACACCGTGCCCCCGTTTTTCGCATCCCGCGAAGACCCCGAATTCATCTGGGGCCGCGGCTCCACCGACGCCAAAGGCATCATCGCGAGCATGATCGCCGCGTCAGAAAAATTACTCGCCGACGGCGCCCGCAATTTCGGCCTGCTTTTCGTAGTCGGCGAAGAACGCAACAGCTCCGGCGCGCTAGCCGCAGCCCGCGACCCCCGCGGTTCGCGTTTTCTCATCAATGGCGAACCCACCGACAACAAACTCGTACTAGCCGCGAAAGGAATCCTGCGCTACGAGATCGAAGCCACCGGCCGCCTGGCTCACTCCGCATATCCCGAACTTGGCGAATCCGCGATCGACAAGCTTCTCGACGCGCTGCACGAAATTCGCAAAATCCCCCTGCCCGAAGAACAGCTAATGGGCCGCAGCACCCTGAACATCGGCGTAATTTCCGGTGGCCGCGCCCCCAACGTAGTGTCCGACGCAGCCCGCGCCGAAATTTCCTTCCGCACAGTTGATTCCGGCGACGCTCTCCGTCAAGCCGTCACTCGCGCCGTCACCGGCCGCGCCACGGCCAAAGAAGCCTGCTCCAACGCGCCGATGCGTTTCACCTCATTCGACGGCCTCGAATCGACGGTGGTCTCCTACACCACCGACGTTCCCGCATTCGCAAACGCCTGGGGCGAGCCCTTCCTGATCGGTCCCGGCAGCATCCACGTAGCCCACACACTCGAAGAACGCGTCCCCAAAAAAGAACTTCTCGAAGCCGCTGAAATTTACAAGAAAATGGTGGCGCAACTTCTCACACGCGCCGCCCAGGCTCCGCACATATGAACCTTGCCATCATCGGACATGGCAAAATGGGCGGCCTGATCGAGCGGCTAGCGCCCGAATACGGTTTCACGGTCACGACGCGCCTCAACAGCGCCAACAATCGCGACGCCAGCGGAATCACAGGCAACAATTTCGCTGGTGTGGACGTCGCCGTAGATTTTTCCGCCGCCGCCGCCGCGCCGCAGAACATCGCGCGCCTCGCGGCTCTGCAAATCAACGCCGTCGTCGGCACCACCGGCTGGACACAACAGCTCCCGCAGGTCCAAGCGAGGGTGCGCGACAGCGGCATCGGTGTCGTCTGGAGCCCCAACTATTCCGTAGGCGTCAACATTTTCCTGCAACTAGCGTCCGAAGCTTCCCGCCGCATCGCCCGTTACAAAGAATACGGCGCCTGGGCCTGGGAAATTCATCACGCCGCAAAGAAAGACGCACCGAGTGGCACCTTGCTGAAAGTAGTAGACGAAATGCAGCGCGCCGATCCCAGCAGGGAAGTCTCGGTCAGCTCAAACCGCGCCGGCGCCCATCCCGGTACGCACGAAATCGGTTTCGATTCCGCCGCCGACTCACTCACGATCCGCCACACCGCCCGCAGCCGCGAAGGTTTCGCCCGCGGCGCCCTGCTAGCAGCAAGGTGGGTAGTAGGCAAGCAAGGCTGGTTCGACTTCCGCGACGTCCTGTTCGACCAAGACGCATCGCAACAAGCGCCGACCGCGAAGGCCGCGGCGTCAGCCCAGCCGCCAGCCGCCGCAAGAGGAGGCGCTTAGAGCTTGCGGAGAAATACAAGCAGCCAAAGGTTTTGACGCTACTTTTGGAATTGTAGCGGCCGCCTGAATTTGAGGCGGGCGTAGTTGACGTTGCCTTTGAATTTGTAGCGGCGCACTGCAGTGCGACATTGACGAAGCGCCAAACGCCGTCGGCAGGCATAGGCGGTACACGAAATTCCGAACGCTACCAGCACCACCAGCTTCACCCAGCACCAAAGGAGCCAAAAATGTTTACAGGATGCGGAACCGCACTAGTAACCCCATTTCGCCAAAATCTCTCCCTCGACGAACCCGCCCTACGCCGCCTAATCCGCCGTCAAATTGACGCCGGCATCGACTTCCTGGTCCCCTGCGGCACCACCGGCGAAAATCCCACCCTAACCCGCGCCGAACATCTGCGCGTAGTAGAAATCACCGTAGCGGAATCAAACGGCCAAGTCCCGGTCCTGGCCGGCGCCGGCGGCTACAACACCGCCGAAGTAATCGAACTGGCCAAGGACCTCGAATTCCTGCGCGCAGACGGCATCCTCTCTGTCACGCCCTACTACAACAAGCCCACACAAGAAGGCCTCTATCAACATTACAAAGCCATCGCTGCAGCCATCTCGATCCCCATCATCGTCTACAGCGTACAAGGCCGCACCGGCGTCAACGTCGAGCCAGCAACGCTAAGACGCCTCGCGCAGATCGAAAACATCGCCGGTGTAAAAGAAGCCTCCGGCAACATCGGCCAGATCGCCACGATCGTCAGCCAAGCTCGCGACGGCTTTGCAGTCCTCTCCGGCGACGACGCCATCGCGCTGCCGGTAATCGCCCTCGGCGGACATGGCGTAATCTCCGTGGTAGCCAACGAAATTCCGGCGGAAATGGCCTCACTGATCCACGCCTGCCTCGAAGGCAATTTCGCGTGCGCTCGCGAACTCCAGAAAACATATCTGCCGCTGATGGAAATGAACTTCATCGAATCCAATCCCGGCCCCGCCAAAGCCGCCATGGCCGAGATGGGCCTGCTCGAGCCTGTCTGGCGTCTCCCGCTCGTGGCGCCAAGAACCGAAAATCTCGAAAAAATCCGCCACGTACTCGAATCCATCGGCCTCGTGGGGAAGGCGCATGCTGCAGCAACAAATTGAGCAGCTTTTCGATCAACCGCCGGCCAAATATCTCCCCGCGCACCTGGCGCTGTTCCAGTCCTTCAAGGACGCGCTGAACTCGGGCGAAGTGCGCGCCGCCGAGCCCGATGAAAAATCATCATCAGGCTGGCGCGTCAACGCCTGGGTGAAAAAGGGCATCCTCCTGGGATTTCGCATCGGCGCCATCACGGACATGTCCGTTGACCCGCTGCGCCAGCCGTTTTTCGATAAATCAACGTATCCGGTGAAGCACATCACCTCTGCCAGCGGCGTGCGCATCGTCCCGGGCGGCTCAAGCATCCGCGATGGCTGCTTCATCGGCAAAGGCGTCACCTGCATGCCGCCGATGTTTATCAACGTTGGCGCGTACGTAGGCGACCAGACAATGATCGATTCTCACGCGCTGGTAGGCAGCTGCGCGCAACTAGGAAAAGGCTGCCACATTTCCGCCGCCGCGCAAATCGGCGGAGTTCTCGAACCAGTAGGCGCGATGCCCGTAATCATCGAAGACGAAGTCGTGGTAGGGGGGAACTGCGGCATATTCGAAGGCACCATCGTAAAGCGCGGCGCGGTCCTCGGCACCGGTGCGATCCTGAATCACTCCACTCCGGTTTATGATGTCGTGCGCGGCGAAATCTACATCGCCACCGAAGATCGCCCGCTGATCATTCCGGAAAAAGCGGTAGTGGTCCCCGGCACGCGCCCGATCAATCGCGGCCAGGGAAAAGACTGGGGCCTCTCGCTCTATGCTCCAGTAATCGTAAAATATCGCAATGCGAAAACCGATCTACGCACGCAACTCGAAGACTTGCTCCGCTAACGGCCAAAGGCGCCCTTGACTCCAAAAGCAGCAAAAACAAACGCAAAACGGGTCGTTCCAACCGACCCCACCGAATACACGCCCCACTATAAGTATCGCCACGCCGCGCTCGAATGCGAAAGCGTCCCACTCTCGCGCATCGCCGAAAAATACGGCACCCCAGCCTACGTCTACAGCAGCGCCAGCATCCTCGACGCCTACCGCCGCTTCACCCGCGCCTTCCGCAGCATCCCGCACTCCATCTGTTACGCGGTCAAAGCCAATTCAAATCTCTCGATCCTCAAATTGCTAGCCCGCGCAGGTAGCAGCTTTGACATCGTTTCCGGCGGCGAACTCCATCGCCTGCGGCATATCGGCGTCCCCGGCCGCCGCATCGTTTTTTCCGGCGTCGGAAAAACAAGAGAAGAAATCCGCGAAGCCCTGCAAGCCGGAATCCTCCTTTTCAACGTCGAATCCGAATCCGAGCTGGACATACTATCCGCCGCAGCCGCGCTCCTAAAACGCCGCGCCCACGCCGCGTTGCGCGTCAATCCCGACGTCCAGGCCGGTGGCCACGCCCACATCTCCACCGGCCATCACCGCCACAAATTCGGCATCGACTGGGACCACGCCCGCCGCCTCTATCTCGATAAATCCCTTGCGAAGTGGATTTCCTGGCAGGGAATCAGCGCCCACATCGGTTCGCAAATCCTGGGGCTAGCGCCTTTCCGTCGCGCCGTCGTTCGCGTCTCGTCCTTGGTGCGCGAACTGGCGAAAGCCGGTGTGCATCTATCGTCTCTGGATTTGGGAGGCGGCGTCGGCATCCGCTACACCCAAGAAAGTCCGCCCGACCTGGACGCCTACGCCCGCGCCCTGCTGCCGCACATTCGCCCGCTCGGCTGTCGCCTGCTGCTCGAACCAGGCCGCGCCATCGTCGGCCCCGCGGGCGTTCTACTCACGCGCGTCCTGCATGTAAAAGACAACCGCGGCAAAATATTCGTTGTCGTAGACGCAGCGATGAACGATTTCATTCGCCCCGCGCTCTACCAAGCCGTCCACCCCATCACGCCAGTCGTCCGCAGCAAGAACGCCAACGTCGCAAAAGCAGACATCGTCGGCCCAGTCTGCGAAACAGGCGACTGCTTCCTTCACGATTGGCCAATGGAGTTGCCGAAACAGGGAGATCTGCTGGTTCTCTGGGGTGCCGGAGCCTACGGCTTCGCGCAAGCCTCAAATTACAACTCGCGCCCCAAGCCCGCCGAAATTCTCGTTCACAAAAAGCAATTCAGAGAAGTCCGCAGCCGCGAAACCCTCAGCGATCTACTCCGCGGCGAATAACGCCGCAATTCACCACAAAAAGTCGGGCGTCATCCCGAGCGTCGCGAGGGATCTGCTTTTTGCAGAATCGACGAGCCTGCTACGATAGACCGCCCCCCGTCAAGCTCCCCGCCCATCCTGATGCGCCCAAGCCTCTTCATTAGCCCGCAACCGCCGCTGCGTCTCTTTCGCCTGCTGCTTCGTCCGAGACTTCGCGCGCGCCCGCCCAATCCTGATCGAGGCATTGAATATCGCGCCAACCGGAATAAATCCTCCCAGCTTATGCGCCGCCACCGACGCCAAACCCATCGAAGCCACGCACCCGCACGACTCGCAATCCGGCGTCCCACCAAACTGGCAAGGCGTAATCTCCGTAGTCAAATCCGCCGACAAAGTCCGCGTCGTCTGCGCGAAAACGCAATCCTGCGGCGAGTGTGGCGGCGAAGCAAACTGCCGAATCAAAGCTTCGGGCATATCCAGCTTCGGGTACTGTTTCCGCAGCACCAACATATCCGCAATCGCCTGCGCGCGCTCAGCCGAAGTCAGCATTTCCGGCAAATCATCGCCCACCTGCGGCGTGAACAAACTGAACCACACCTTCTTGATCTCCGGCCGCGGTGTCCAAAATTCCAAAAACTCCGCTAGATAACCAGGCCGTTTCATCATCTGACCGGTAACCGTGCAATGCAAAGTCACACTCTGCCCCATAATGTTTTTCAGAATGCGCTCGTAAGTTGCCGGCGCTCGCCGCACATCATGCTCCGGCTGCAATCCATCAATCGAAACCGCCACATGCAGCAGCGGCATATCCGCCCAACCCGCCCCCAGCGTTCGAAAAGCGCTGGTCACAACCTGCACATGAATCCCGCGCGCAAACAATTGTGGCAGCAGCAACTCCAGTTCGCGATAACGCACCAACGGATCGCCGCCCACAATCGAAAGGTGCAGCGGCTTCAGCCTGTCCACAATTTCCAGCACTCCATCCACGAGCGCCTGCCCCTTGCGATCGATCAACTGCCGCAAAGTCTGCCCGCCGCCCAGATGCGCGTCCTCGTACGCGTAGCATCCCGGGCACCGCAAAGGGCACTCGCGCGTGATTTCAATCGAAAGGGAAGGCTGCTCGCCCTTCAGAATCTTGCCCCAAGCCTGAATAATTTCCGAAGTGTACATCGAGGTTATTCCTTTCCGACTGTCCCTCCAGCCTTTAACGTGTATGTGAGGTGCTTCGTGCGTGCGCCGCGTGATGGCCGCCGCCGGAAAATGTGTGCGAGTGGAAAACCGGTGGACTTTCCTGAACCTCAGCTCAAAACCACAAACAGTCCGCACCCACCGTCATTCGGATGCGTTCCCCGAAATAATCGTTGGCCCAATCCCCAGCAATCGCTTCGCACGCAATTATAGAACGTTCTATCCGCCGCAGGTAGGAATCTTGCACTCTGCCGCGTGTGCGTGCGGATCCATGTGCACGTCCGCGCCATCGGCCCGGAATCGTCTCGCGCGACCCTACTCCGTGTACAGCAGTAGCAGCAAGCCCAACGCAATCATGAATATCGGCCACAGTTTGTCGAACAACGGCCGCCATTTCCCGCCGCTATCGGCCAGTCCTTTCGCCAGCGCCACTCCCGCCCCCGCTCCCGCAAACCGCAAGTGCTGATGCTGCACCCGCACCATCGTCTGCATGGCGTCCGGTCCGTGCATGCCCCCGTGATGATGAAATAGCAGCATCGTCGCGCCCCCCAGCGCCAGCACCGGAAATATCCAAGCGCTCCACGCCGCTTGCAACCGCCCGCTCGTGCGCAGTGTCGCGACCACTCCCAGCGCCAGCAATATCGCCGCAAAAGTCTTGTGCTGCGCCACTTCGGGATTGTGTGTCACGGCGTAGTAAAAGCTCTGGTACCCAAACGGCCAAATTTCCGTATCGCTGAAAACCAGCAGAAAAAATCCGGCGATCAGCAAACACGCCGCCCACGCATAATGTGCCGCAGCCCAGCGCCCCTGCAAACGGTTCTGCGCCAGAAAAAACAGAGCTGCCAAAATCAACAGCGCCCCTGCCAGATGATGATTAAACTCACTCTCGCGCTTATCCGCCAACTGCTTCGCCAAAACCTCCGGCGTCTGCTCCGGCACCGCCGCGCCGTGCTGCGGATCCGGCATGCCCGCCATATCCGACATGTCGTCCATCCCGCTCATCCCCGGCTGCGCAGGAATATTCGGATGCTGCGTCCACGCCGGCGGAAACAAGAACACTGCCAGGATCAGGACCAATACCGATGCTCCTGCGATCCACCACGCTCGTTCGCGCCCGCTAACAGCCACTTTTTCGTACCTCCCGTTTCCTTGCATCCCCGCACAATACTATTCCGGAATTGCGTCGCTTGGCCCATACAGATAATCCCTGAGTCGCGCGATTTTTGCCAGTCATTCAAGCAGGCGTTTGCGCCTGTGCTGCTCAGACGCGCTTTCCACTCGGAAGATACCAAGCTTTTTTGAACACACCTTTCCGAAATGTTACGATTCAGGGTACACTGTCGGTGCCACGTTGACGAGTGGCCCTCGATCGCCGCAGTGGTTCACGGCGCCCGTTGCGGCGCCCAGAGGGCTGTAGACTCTACTCGGCGTTAACCTTAACCCCCAGCCAACTCAATGCTACGATTCCGGGCTTTGGCTCGAGATCGAGCAATATTCTCTAGGAGAGGACGATAACGTGAAAAAGAATCTGTGTATTCTCGCATTCGGCCTGATTGTAACTCTTCCCCTGTTTGCTCAGAAGAAAATAGACGATCGCTTGGAAAAATCCACCACCGCGATGCAGGCCATTCTGCAAAGTGACAAGGGTCTGCCCACCTCCATCCTCGATCACGCGCACTGCGTGCTGATTTTCCCAAGCGTGAAGAAAGTCGCGATCGGCATTGGCGGAAGCTACGGTCGCGGTGAATTGGTTTGCCGCAAGGGCTCGGATATGGCCGGTTCCTGGGGAGCTCCCGCCATGTACGCGCTCGACCAGGGCAGCCTAGGCGTGCAGCTGGGTTCCACGGCTACGGATTTCGTGCTTGTGGTTATGCGCCATGGCGGCGTTGAGCAGATTCTGAACGGCAAGACCAAACTCGGCGGGAACGCTGCCGCTGCTGCTGGTCCCACCGGCGCTCAGGCCACCGGCTACAACGCCGATGCGATGAAGGTTGACGTGCTGACCTACTCGCGCTCCAAGGGGCTTTTCGCCGGCGTATCGCTGGAAGGCGCCTCAATGGACGCGGATCGCGATGCGAACAAAGCGCTCTACGGCAAAGAAATTACCGCCCAGGAGATCATTTCTGGCTCCGTGCCGGCTCCGGCCGCGGCTCAATCGCTAATCAGCTTGCTGGACAACTCGTCAGGGTCCCGCAAATAACGCAGATCAGCCGAAAATCAGGACGCGCAGGCCACGGAGCGCAGCACCGCAGAGGGTGCCGCTCCGTGGCGTGGTCCCGTTTCCCCGCGCGCCCGTCTCAATTCGTCTTGTCTTTCGAATAACACAACGGCTCGAGGTTGCACTCCACACACTTCGGTTTGCGCGCGTTGCACACCCGCCGTCCGTGCCATATCAATTGATGCGAGAATAGGATCCACTTCTCCCGCGGAATAATCTGCATCAAATCCTGCTCGATCTTTTTCGGGTCCGTGTTCTTCGTCAGGTCCAATCGCTCCGAAAGTCGCTGCACGTGCGTATCCACCACCACACCCGACGCAATCCCAAACCCCGACCCCAGCACCACGTTCGCCGTCTTGCGCGCCACTCCGGGCAGCGCGAGCAGCTCCTGCATCGTCTGCGGTACTTTCCCGCCAAATTCCTCCACGATTTTCTTGCTCGCGCCCATGATGGACTTCGTCTTGTTGCGGAAGAATCCTGTCGGGCGGATTTCCTGCTCCAGCGCCCGTGGATCTGCATAAGCAAGCGCCTTCGCATCCGGATACTTCTGGAATAAGTCCTTCGTCACCATGTTGACTCTCACGTCGGTGCACTGCGCGGAAAGGATCGTCGAAATCAGCAGCTCAAAGGGGTTGTCGTGGATCAGCTCACAACTCGCTTCCGGGTACGCCTCATCCAGCCCCTGCAAAATCGCGCGCACCCGCGCCGGATTCGCTCCGCGCCCAACAGCCAAACCGCCCGTGGATTTTCGCGTACGCCCCGCGACGGCACGACTGCCCGCAGTTTTCGCCGGCCGAGCGGCAGACTTTACCGCCCTAGCGGCCCTCTGATTCTCGCTTTTCTTTTTTGTTTTGGCCATCAGGCCGAAGAATATATCACAGCCCGAGCGCCGCTCGCACAGCGGCGCCTATTTCTCTGTGGAACGACGTCCGAATTGCAATGCCACGAAGCGCGTCCGGAAGGGCAGGGCTTCGGCCCCGCCATCAAGCTACCGAGGAGAAGGGCTTTAGCCCCTGAAGCGGTGAGTTTCGATCGTGGCTGCGCACTTAGCAGATAGGCCTCGCCACAAATCACTCATCACCAATCACTGCCTTCCTCACACCGCAAAAAACAAATTCTGCGCAAACGGCCACTCCGCGTCAAACCATTGCCGCTCGCAACGAAACCCCGTCCGCTCCCCCATCTCCACTACTTCCGCAGGATTATATTTGTGCGAACTTTCCGTCCAGATCGTCTCGCCCTCGCGCAAATAAAATCGCTGGTTCGCCGTCTGTATCGTCACTCTCTGCCAGGCCTTCGACCGCAAATGCATTTCCACGCGTCGCTCGCATTCGTCATAACGCGCCACGTGTTCGAATTGCCGTAGATCGAAATCCGCGCCCAACTCCCGGTTAACGCGCGCCAGCAAATTCATGTTGAATGCCGCCGTCACGCCCGCCGGATCGTCATAGGCCAGCAGCAATTGCTCAATCGGTTTCACCAGATCCGTCGCTAGCAACAAAGCGTCTCCCTCACTCAGAATCTTTCGCACTTCGCGCAAAAATTGATCGCCCGCCGGACGGTCGAAATTCCCGATCGTGCTGCCCAAAAATAGCACCAGAATGCGTTCGCCTTCCTGTCGCCGCGCCGCCACTTCCTGCAACCCCTCCAGATACGCGCTCTCGAATCCCACGATGCTCACACGGTCCATCTGCCCGATTTCCTGCTGACAGCGCGAAAGCGCGCTCCCGGAAATATCAATCGGATAGTAATTCACCCTCTGCCGCTTGGACAGCGCCTGCAGCAACAACCTTGTTTTTTGCCCGCTCCCGCTCCCCAGCTCCGCCACCAACACTGGCGTCGGCAGCAGAGACACGATCTCGTGCGAATCTCGCTGCAGCAATCGCATTCCCGCGCGGCTCAGCCCATACTCCGGCAACAAACAAATCACATCAAACAGCGCCGACCCCACCTCATCATACAAATATTTCGAAGGCAGCTCTTTCTGTCCCGTGTGGCTCAGCCCGATCACCACGTCGCTCGAGAATTCCGCCGTCAGCGCCGCTGCAACCGGTGAAACCCCCGCCCCTGCCATACGTGGTGCGGATGCCATTGGCTATTCCTCCGTACAACGGAAGCTGCTGTAGATATAAGGATAATGAGGTTGGAACCAGTTCCGATACGACCGCCGCAGCATGCACGCGTCCGTACGCGCCGAACCGCCCTTCATCACGTAATGTTTTCCGTCGAAAAAATCCGCCGAATATCCGCGATAAAATTCAAACGGCTCAAATTCCGGTAGCGGTCCGAATGTCGTGGACGTCCACTCCCATCCATTTCCCAGCAGATCGTAAATTCCGAACCCGCTGGCCCCTTCCGGGTGAGTATCCACGCCCGTCGGATCCCAGCGGTCCTGATTGAAATTTCCGCGCCAGAATTCCGCCGGCTCGTCGCCCCACGGATAAGCCCGCTCGCGTCCTTCCGGCGTGCCGTAAGCCGCCCGCTGCCACTGTTCCTCTGTCGGAAGTTTTCGTCCCGCCCATTTCGCAAATGCCGACGCTTCCGCGTAGCTCACGTACACCGGCCACGATGGCGGCAAGGGAATCGTGGCGAACATCCCGCGATATTCCCACTTCGTCTTCGCATCCTCTGCCGGCGATGCGCTCGCACGCTTCCAAAAAAGTGGATGCTCGAGCTTTTCTTTCCGCACCCAGTCCCAATCTTCCGTCCGCCAATATTTTCCAGTCTGGTATCCGCCCGCTTGCACGAACTTCAAATATTCCGCGTTCGTCACCGGAAACGCGCTGATCGAAAAACTCGGCACCAACACCCGCTGCATCCCAAATTCGTTGTCCCAGCCAAACGCCAGGCTGTGGCGCGGCTGCCCCAGCGTCGCGATCCCCGAAGGAATCGTCACCATCTTCGCATCCGGCGCCGGCCGCGCATCAATCGCCGGCCCCGCCTTAGAAAGTTTTTTCTCGAGCGCCAGATTGTGCAGCAAGTACGCCAGCGTCTCCGCGTGCATCAAGCGGTGTTCGATCGCGACATGGAGCAGCGTCCCGATCTCCGGTGACGCCGTGAGCGCCCGCGTCACACTCGGATCGCGCAGCCGCTCGTCCAATCGCGCGCGCACCTGCCGGTTATATCGTTCTACCTGCGCGATCTCGGGCCAGTCCCTTGGCTGATCCTTCGGCAAACCGCCGCCGACGGGATCAATCCCGAACGCAAACAGCTTGTCGAAAGGAGAGTCTTCCAAACCAAGCTCGAGCGCCGGGCTCAGCAGATTTCGGTCGAACGCTTCCAGGTGGCCCAGATAAAAAATCAACCGGTGCCGCGCCGGAATCGGCCGTTCGTAGAAGGAATTCGGCGGAAGTAACGCAAATAATGCGTCGGTGTTCGCACGCGCGTTCTCCAGTCGCGTGAGTAAGGATGGTTCTAGCCTGGTCACTACTCGGGAAGCCGTCAAGGTTCACCTCGAAGAGGGGGGAGTTCCTTTCTACCTCTTCCGTTGGTCTCGCGGCAAGCTTTTTCGTTTGCAGGTTATTCGATGCCCCGGTGCTTCAGGAGGGTGCAACGTTATTCGGGGCGATCACATACAGTAATTTACTGAAAGATTTGCCGCGATGACTGTAGGCGTTCTTCTCCTCCCGCGTCAGTTCCGCGTAAGTGCGCCCCAGCTCTTCAAACAAGAAAACGGGATCGTACCCGAATCCCCCCGACCCGCGCGCTTCCGAAGTGATCACTCCGGTTGCCAGGTCAGAGACCGCGGCGATCGGCCGCCCGGCTTGCGCGACGGAAGTGACGCAAACAAATCGCGCGCGGCGCTCAAGCCCTTCCATGCCGCGCATCTCCCGCAACAACTTCTGCACACGGTCTGCGTCCGTCGCACCGGCCCCTGCATAACGCGCCGAATGCACCCCCGGCGCACCACCCAAGGCCGGTACTACTAGTCCGGAATCATCCGCCAGCACCGCCTCATCCGTAAACCGGCTGTAATGCAAAGCTTTCCCCGCGGAATTCTCAGCAAAGGTCGGCGCAGACTCCTCAAACGCAGGGAACTCCCCAAACCGCGGCAATAATTCCAGGATGAGGCCAGACCCGCGCGCCAACTCCAGATACTCCCGTAATTTTCCAGGATTCGAAGACGCCAGAAACAATCTCATGAAAGGAAGACTCGGAAGCCAGCGCCGTGGGCGCGGCATAAACTAGCCCAGGCCGGCTGGCCTGGGAAAATAAACCAACACGAGCCCGAGCGCCGCAGGCGCGACACATCTTTGCCTGAGATGGCGCCGCAGTCTCGCCCTCGATTTCGCGATCTCTATCGCACCGCTGCACTCGCAGTTACTTGCTGCGCGCCATGAATTTAATCTGCAGCAATTCCTGCTGCGCCTGTACCAAGGTCCGTATCCCGCCCGCCGCCAGTTTCAGCAAATCCTGCAATTCAACGTCCGTATACGGTCTTCCCTCGGCGCTGGCCTGCACCTCAACGAACTCTCCACTGCCTGTCATCACCACATTCATATCCACCTGCGCGCGCGAATCCTCTTCATATTTCAAATCCAGCAGCAGCTCATCCTCCACAATCCCCACGCTCGTAGCCGCCAAAAAATCAATCAACGGCACCTTGCGCAAAATTCCCGCCGCCACCATCCGCTCGAGCGATAGCGCCAACGCCACAAACGCCCCCGTCACCGAAGCTGTCCTAGTCCCGCCGTCCGCCTGGATCACGTCGCAGTCCAGCCAAACCGTTCGTTCGCCCAAGGCCTTCAAATCCGTCACCGCGCGCAAAGTTCGCCCAATCATGCGCTGAATTTCCAGCGTCCGTCCCGATTGCTTGCCGCGGCTCGATTCGCGCGGCGTGCGGTTCTCCGTCGATCGCGGCAGCATCCCGTACTCGCCCGTCACCCATCCGCGCCCCTTGCCCTTCAAAAATGAAGGCACGCCATCCTCGACCGTCGCCGTCACGATCACCCGCGTGTCGCCCGCCTCAATCAGCGCGCTCCCCTCCGCATGAGGAATAAAATCCGGTGTAATCTTCACCGGCCGCAATTGGTCGGCCGTACGTCCGTCAACTCGCAAGAAAGAATCTCCCTTCAAGATTCTGCAATGGATCCCACAGGAAATCAGAGCACCAAGTGTGACGACTACCCACCCAACTGTCAACAATCTGGGAAGCGAAATCGCACGTTCGGCGCCCGACGATATGCACTGGCCTGAATCGTCGCGACGCGAGACAAATCCGTAGCTCGTCAATTCATGATTAGTTACCATAGCGCGCGAATCGGTGACAGATGGACCCGTTCAAGCGCCGCGCAAAAATCGCAATCGTCGCAAGTTCAGGAATTGTCGGCGTGACGATTCCGCCCACACGGTCCTGGTTTCTAATCCTCGCCGCACTCGCCGGGGACGTGGCATTCGCGGCAATCACCTACAGCAGCTGGGCGACGACCTCACTCTGGATTCGCCTCATCTTCATTTGGGCGATCGTCGGTGGGGCTCTCGCCTTGGTCTACCAACTCGCCGTCACCCAAATCATCGCGTTCGACTCGTTGCGGCTCACGATCGGTAAAGAATTTAATGGCTGGGAGCGCAAACACGAGTATCAGGTCGCGGATTGCAGCGACCTGGAATGGGTAAGCGCAGCCAAAGGACGGCCCGCTGGATTGCAAAGCAAAGCCGGTTGGCGAACCGTCATCGTCGGCAAAGACCTGTCAGAGGAAGAAGCCGCAGAAGTTCTCGCGGCTCTGCAAATCAGCCTTCCAGGCGTCGCTCAAAAACTTTGCTCGAATCCCAACAGCAAGGATCATTTCATAGCTTTAGGACTTGGCAGATCAAAGTAGGCTCCGGTCAAGCGTTGCGCCGGAATGCCCTCCAAGCTTACTGCAATGCCACGACACCCTTCACATAATCTGCCGCATTCATTCCGCCAGCCAAAGCCCCCTGCACATCTCCCAGCGATCCAAACCGATGCGTAATGAACGGCGCAACCGAAATCTTCCCCTGCTCAATCAACCGCAAAGCCCGCGCATAAGTAGCAGGCCGTCCATCCTTCTCGAATCCCCCCGACGCTCCCACCGGCGTCACCAGCGTCGGCTCCTTGAACATCACATTATTCAGCAAGCTCAGTTCAAATCCAGCGTGACCATGTCCGTACAGCAGCACCGTCGCCTGCTTTCGAATCACCGAAGAAATCGCCGCAAACGCGCGCCCCTGTCCCGAGGCCTCAATCAAATATTCCACGCCGCCGCCCTCAGTATGCTCGCGCACCGCCGCGCCCAAATCCCCGTTGCTCGGATCCAGCACCACATCTGCGCCGAATCTCGTCGCGAGCTCGCGTTTCATTTCATTCGGCTCGCTCACTATCAACAATCCGTCGTAACCCAAGACCCGCCGCAAATATTGCAAATGCAGCAATCCAGAAGGCCCCGCCCCGCAAATCAACACGTGCCGCACGCGCCGCTCCGCAGACCCCGCAGCCCCGTCAATCGCAAACCGCCCACGCGCCCGCGCCACCGCGTCCGAAGAGTGAATCACGCAACCCAGCGGCTCCGAAAGCGCCGCTTCGCTCATATCCAGATCCGAAGTCAGCCGCACCGCGTTGCTGGCCGGCACCGCGATAAATTCCGCAAGCCCCCCAGGCAATCCGGTTATTCCATGTTCCGTATAAAACGCGCACTGATGCGAATCCCCGCTCAAACAATATTCACACCGCGGTTTTCGCCGCGCGCTAACGCAATTCAATCCCTGATCAATCACCACGCGGTCACCCACAGCAAGATCGCGCACCTCGCCACCCGCCTCGAAAACCTCACCGCTGATCTCGTGCCCCAAAATCTGCGGCTGCACCGAAAGCGGCACCGTCTTCCCGGACGCATCAGTATTGTAATTCGCATGCCCGGAAAAAATGTGCGCATCGGTTCCGCAAATTCCCACAGCCGAAATCCGCAACAGCACGTCGCGCGCACCCACCCGCGGCTGCGCAACGTCGCGCACTTCAATCCGTCCCACATCGCAGAGCACACAAGCTTTCATGACTGCATCCTTCGCGCCTTGCCGCCAACTCTAACGACTCAGAAATTCCACCAGCTTCGGTATCACCTGTTCCGGCACCTCTTCCATCAACCAATGCCCGGACCCGCGCACCACCACGCCTTCCACATTCGTCGCCACCAGTTTGCCCTGCTGAATCAAAAATTCTCCCCCCGCTTTTTCGCCGCTCAACACCAGCATCGGCATCGCCAAAGGCTTCCCGGCGAAGCCCGCGAAATCCTTCGCATCCTGCTCGAACGCGCGAAAATACTCAAACCCAGCCCGCATCCCGCCCGGTCGCCCATATTCTCTTGCGTAAAACCGCCGGTCGCGCTCCGGCACAGAATGCTTCGCGTCCGCCGCAAAATCATTCCAGAAATGCTCGAAATAAATTCGTTCCCGCCCGTGCACCAGCGCCAAAGGAGTCTTCCCGTAAAAATGAAAATGCCACAGATCGCGCATCAACCAAACATTCCGCCAATCGCCCACCCCAGGCAAAAACGCATCCATCAAAACAATCCGCTGTACCTCCGCCGCGTACTGCGCCGCATAAGCGTAAGCGACCATCAGCCCAATATCGTGCCCCACAATCTGCACGCGCTCATAACCGAGACTCCGCGCCAGCGCGTGAATGTCCGCCGCCATCTCCGCCTTCGTGTAGCCGCCCGCTGGCTTCGCAGATTGCCCGGCTCCGCGCAAATCCGGCGCGATCACCGTGCGCGTAGCCACCAATTCCGCGATCAAAGGCAGCCACATGTGGCTCGTCTCGGCGTAACCATGCAGCAAAATAACCGGGTCGCCCGCGCCAGCCGCCAAATAATGCAGCCGCACTCCGTTCACATTCGCAAATCGTGATTTGATTTTGTGCGCAGACCTACGCGCGCTTGACTTCGTGCGTTTTGGCATGCGGTAGTCTATTCCAGAACAGACAAACCGAACAGCGTGCTCTCGAAGAAGCTGCGCTCGACGGTCCGCCGAAATAGAAAATCGCGTGTCATCCCGAACGAAATCCCGGGCTTTTTCATTCCCGCCGCCGTTTGGCGGGCGCGGGACGCAGAGAGGATTCTGCTTTCTGAGGAAGAATCGAATCTCTCAGAAGATCGGGGTGTCTCACGTTGCTGAACAACGCGCGAATCTCTGTCGGTCGTGGAGCCACGACATAAACGCAGCAAAGTCAGAGCGGCTTTAGCCGCTGCAGCACCGGTTTTGCAGTTCTGACGCGCAACCGCAAAATTCAGCGCGCAGGTTTCCCGCCAGCACTGTCCGGCGTCGATGCCGGCATCGGCGCCTCCGAACCACCCGGCGCGGCCGCCGCCGGCGCACTCGGCACCGCCGGATTCAAATCAAAATACCCAGTCAAGTCGGCGTGCCCTGCCAAAGTATCCACTTCCTGCCCATGAATCAGAATTTTCAACCGGTGCGCGCCAGTCACATTGCTCTCCAGCGTCCGCGCAATCGAATCCACCGCCATGTCCTCGCTCAAAATTCCAGACGGCGTCTCCGAAGCCAGCGCATCGGAAAAATCCGCGATCGCCGTGCCATCCGGCAAAATGTAAAATCCCAGCAGCGTGGCATCCTCGGGCAAAGTGCGCTGCGCCGCGCTGGGCGCATCCGCAATCAAGGCATCCAAAACCTGCCGCCCGCGTTTCGCAGGATCCGCCGAAAGCGGCAGCGGCATTTCCACCGGCGCGATTCGATCCGCCCCCGCCGCCCAAAAGATCTTCGCGGTCACCATCACGTCCGTGGACGTCGCAATTGCGGGCTTCAGCAATTCCCGCCGCTGCTGTTCCTCCGAACCTTGCTCTTGCGACAAACGTTCGATCCGCTGGTGCAGTCCGCGCAGGCTGATCAATCCAATCAGCACCGCCACCGACAGAATCCCCAGTGTTATTTTCAAATTCCGGGGCATTATTTCGCACCCGCAGTTCCGCCGAGGCTCGCAGGCAACGATCCCAGTGGCCGCATCGCCTGAATGGTACGCTCGACGGTCGCCGTCATCGACGCGCCCATCGCCAGCAGGGAATTCGAATCCCCGGCCGAGACGCTCGAAACCTCCACCGCAATCGCCGGAGCCGCCACCGAGCGCAGCTCGCGCACCGCGAATCGCGTGGACGTCGCCGGCGACCCTGGAAATTTCTGCGCCAGCGCCGCTTGCAGTGCGTCCGCCAGCCGATGGCTGCCCTCCAAATAAGGCCGCTGCGCTTCTGCCCACACGATCAGGCCGGTACTGGGCGCACTGGGTGGAGGCGCGACACTCGCCGCAGTGCTCCCCGGCGCACTCGCCGGACCAGCAGCAGTCGCCGAAATCACGGCCGCGATCGGACTTGAAAATTGATAAGAATAAGCCCGCGCCGCGCCCAACTGTCCCGTGGACGAAACGTGCAAACTTATAAAAATCGCGTCGCGATAAGCGTTCGCTACGGCCGCGCGATCCTCGTAAGAAGGATTCGAATCATCGTTGCGCGTCATCACCACGCGAAATCCTTGCCGCTCGAACTCACTCCGCAGCATCCGCGCAAATATCAGCACCACGTTTTTTTCCAGCAAGCCGTTGTCCGCCCGCGCTCCGTCGTCCGTCCCGCCGTGCGCAGCATTGATCACGATCACTGGTCCAGTATGCACGGGCGGCGCGGCCGGCACCGGATTTAGGGCAGGTGCAGGCTGCTGCGGAGGTGTCGGCGTAGGCTGCGCCTGCGGCGGCGCAGGAATTTGCGCAGGCGTCTGCCCGCCCTCCTGCCAAGGAGAAGCCGACGCGGCAGCAGCGCTAACCAGCCCGCCAGCCGCAACAATCACAAATATAAATAGCAAGCGTCGCACGGCAAAAAGCATAGCAGAAATGCCGCGCCTCGCAGCCCTGAACAACTCACCCCGTCGCGCAGGACTAAGCACCTTCCCGAATCATCTCCGCCGCTTTTTCCGCGATCATCATCACCGGCGCATTCGTATTTCCCGCCGGCACGCGCGGCATAATGGACGCATCCACCACCCTCAGCCGTTCGATTCCGTGCACGCGCAGCTGCGCATCCACCACCGCCAGTGCGTCGTTCCCCATTTTGCAAGTCCCCACCGGGTGATAAAGCGTCTCGAGTTCGTCTCGCAGAAATTCGCTGAGCTCATCCTCCGAATTCAGCGCCGCACCCGGATGCAGTTCCTCTCCGCGAAACTGGTCAAAGGCCTTCGCATGTGCCAGCCGCCGCGCGAGGCGCACTCCCGCGATCATCGTGCGCAAATCCGCATCAGTCGAAAGATAATTCGCGCGAATCGCCGGCGCATCCAGCGGCTCCGCCGAACGGAGTGAAATGGTCCCGCGGCTTTCTGGCGTAATCAACGTCGGCCCAAACCCGAAGCAGTGCTCCTTGCGCCGCACCAGCCCATGCCCGCGGTAATAAGCCGGCCCAAACAGCAACTGCAGATCCGGCACCTCCAATCCCACGCGGGTACGCAAAAATAATCCGGCCTCCGCCACGTTCGATGCCAGCGGCCCATTCTTCCACAGCAACCAGCGCAAAAAATTGCCCAACGTCTCCGCGCCATCCAGGCTGATCTTCTGCGTGCACAAATAGCCGACCGAAACCATCGGATGATCCTGCAAATTCTTTCCCACGCCCGGCAAATCGTGCACCGTCGAAATTCCCGCGGCCTTCAACTCATCCGCCGCACCGATTCCCGAAAGCATCAGCAACTGCGGCGAATTAACCGTGCCTCCTGCCAATATCACTTCGCCATCCGCACGCGCCTTCTCCATCGTGGCATCCTGCAGAAACGCCACGCCCAGCGCGCGCTTTCCTTCCAGCAACACTCGCGCCGCGTGCGCGCCGGTCACTACCGTAAGGTTGCTGCGCTCGCTCGCCGGCTGCAACAATCCGTCTGCCGCACTGCAACGCGCGCCATTTTTCTGCGTCACCTGGTACAGCGCCACTCCATCCTGTCTTTCGCCATTAAAATCCGGATTTCTCGCGATCCCGATTTCCTCCGCCGCCGCAAGAAACGCCAGCGTCAACGGATTCACATACCGCGGATCAGCCACATTCACCGGCCCACCAACGCCGTGATATTCCGACGCCCCGCGCTCCTGATTTTCCGATTTCTTGAAGTAGGGCAGCACCTCCGCAAAGCCCCAGCCCGCGTTCCCCAACTCGCGCCAATAATCGTAATCCGCCGGGTTCCCGCGAATGTAAATCATCGCGTTGATCGCGCTCGATCCCCCCAGCACTTTCCCCCGCGGCCAATACAATCGCCGGTTGTGTAAATGCGGCTCTGGCTCCGTAGCGTAGTTCCAATCCACGGTAGTCTTGAAGAGCTTAGAAAACGCCGCCGGAATCCGAATCTCTTTCGCCCCGCCCGCCCCGCCCGCCTCCAGCAACAGCACGCGCGTCCGCCGGTCCTCCGTCAACCGCGCCGCCAACACACACCCCGCCGACCCCGCTCCCACCACAATGTAATCGTATGTTTTAGATTTACCAGCCATAGAACGCGCTTGCATTAAATGCCATGCAGCGTCCCGCAGCAATCAATTTGTCGCAGAAACGTCCAGAGGAAGGTCCGACGGGGAAGAAATCAAGCAATCAGCCAAGGACAATATGGAGTGCGGCGGCTCGCCGTCGCTTTCGTCGCAGCTAAATGTCCGCCAACAAAACGATCCAGGCGACGCTTGCGTCGCCCGAGTTCGTCGCGCCGCGCACTTTCGGGCGATCGCCTCGGTAGCGGCGCTGCTTGCTGCGCCCCAGCTTGCCACGCTGTCAGCCACGCGGATTTTTCAGCGGTCCGTATCGGTCGCGCTACCAGCTGCATCATCGCAGGCGCGCGCGCATCACGCCGCCCGCTGCTCATCCTTCAAAGCACCAGCGCTCCAACGAACCCTTCGCAATCTCGCCGTAGCCCAATAAACCACAAACCCCGCCGCGATCAGCATCAACCCAAACGCCAATCCACTAATCCCCAAAATCTGCTCGCCCGCCCCATGCACAATCGAAAATCCCAGCAGCAACAAAGGAAACACGCCAATCAATACCGCCCCGGCCATCCCACCCGGCACCTTGAAAGGCCGCCGCAACTCCGGCTCCCGAATCCGCAACACAATCAAAGCCACAAACTCCAGCATCAAACTCATCCCATACAGAAGCACATCGATCGTAATTAACCGCTCGAATCCCAATCCCAAACACAAAGCCCAACACGCCGCCAGAAAAGTAATCGCCACCCAAGGCGCCTGCGTCTTCCGCTGCAACTTCCCGAACACCGACGGCAGCAATCCGTCCTGCGCCATCGCCAGT
Source organism: Acidobacteriota bacterium (assembly GCA_013289715.1). Classification (GTDB taxonomy): domain Bacteria; phylum Acidobacteriota; class Terriglobia; order Acidiferrales; family UBA7541; genus Palsa-295. The sequence continues at coordinate 24,599 of JABCZJ010000034.1, forward strand.
GGCAACCGCGAATAACTCATCACCAGCGCATTGAACATCCCAAACGCGCTCATCATTCCGCCGAGCACCAACGCCACCCGAAACCCACGCGCAATCAACGGCCCGCCGACCAGCCCGCCCATCATCCCCGCAATATCCGCCCAGGATCCAGTCTCAAACGCCGCCGCCGGAACTCCGGTCAACCACATCGCCGCAAACGGCAGCACGTACGTCAGCGAAACCACAATCACCGCCACAATCATCGCCGTCGGATAAGTCTTCTGCGGCCGCTTCACTTGCGTCGCGATCGTCGAAGCGTTGTCCCACCCCATATAATTCCACATGCAAATCAGCAATCCGCCGATCAACCCCACGCTCGAAGTCGTCGGCGTCGTCACCGCGCCCTGCAGCGCTCCGATTTTCGCCGGCGCAATCAGCACGATCAGCACAAACGGCGCGGACAGCAAAAAGAACAACCACAGCGAACTGATCGCCACCACGCGAATTCCCGCTATGTTCATCAGCGCGCACACCGAAACGACGCCCATCGCCACCATCCATCCGCGATGTCCCACCGCAAACCACGGTATCAGTCGCGTCAGGTACGCCACAAAAAGCGTCGGATAAATCGCCATATCGAAAATACTCGCCACCAGCGACAGCCACGCTTCCTGAAATCCCCAGAAATTTCCCATCGCGCGCCGCACCCACGCGTAATATCCGCCTTCCGAAGGCAGCGCGCTGGAAAGTTCGCCGATCATGTACGTCGTCGGCAAACTCCAGATCAGCGGCGTCAGCAGCAGCAGCAAAATTCCCAGGCCGTAGCCCGCGCCGTGAATGATGTCTTCAGTCCCGTAGGTTCCGCCAGACACCATGAAAAATGTCGCGGCCACCAGCGGCCAAAGTGTGAGCTTTGCATTTCTTTTTGTGGAAGTAACTGCCCGGGCAGGAAATTGGGCTGGGAGGGATAAGGTGCTCAATTTTTTGTCGCGTCCTCCATCAGCGATCCTCGCTCTCTCTCAGCCGCGCTTCTGGAGCGAGTTCGCATCATGCAGAATACGGATATTCGTCTTTGATGCAAGAAAAATATGCAAAGAACCAAAAAATGTTTCCGCCGCTCGCGCTCATCACGAGTTCGGTACGGTCGCGCACGCTGCCCGCCACAGCATCGCTTGCCAGGCCAGCCCGCGCATTCGGTTCGGGTGGAGCGCCTGTTCAGTTCTGGCGGGCCCGCCGCGCGTGAGCGAGAGATCCAAATCGCCGGAGTTTGTCTGAGAACTCGACAGTGTTTGTAGGTCTTAGCTTCGGCCACGACATCGTCGGAACGAAAGAAACGCGGCTTCGGCCGCTGAAGCACCGGTTTTCCGGCTGCAACAGAGACGAATCGACGTCGCGGGGGACTGTGCGAGGGGAAATTCGAAGAACTTCGGAAGTCCGGAAGCAAGCCTCATACCGCAGCGGCACCCGGCGACGCCTGTCAAAATCAATTCTGCGGCTTGCTTTCCGAAGCCGCGCCACCGCCATGCTTCTGTTCGCGCCGTTCGCGCTGCTCCGCAGCCCACTGCTTCTGCTGCTCGGGCGTCATCACGCCCCAAACCTGCCGCCGTATCTCCTTCCGGATCACTTTCAGCTTCTGCTGCTTCGCGTCCGCACTCAGCGACGAATCCTTCCCCATCGCCGCGATCTGCTGCTTGGCATCCTCGCGGATCGTCTTGATCTGCGCCTTCTGCTCGTCCGTCAAATTCAATGCCGCATCATCTTCCGGCGTGTCCGCGCTCATAGCCCCCGCACCGGCCGCATTCTGTCCAGAACCCGCGGCCGACCCGCCAGCAGAAACCGCGCCAGAAGAACGGCCCGCCGCCGATCCGCCACCACCCTGTTGCGCCCGCGCCGCGCCGCCACAACCTAAGCTCAGCGCTATGCCGCAGACCGCCATCAGAACCGTATCCTTATTAATGATCGTCATGGAATCCCCTGTCGGACCTAAGCCCTTGTGCTTCCAAACCGTTTGCAGACGGACGCGAACACCCAGCCAGTTCACAGCCGCCGACGCTGCATCACTTCCCGCCGACACTCCGTTGCAATTCCGTCAAAGCCACCAAAACCTCTTCACTATGCTTGGCCGGTTCCACTGCGAAATACTCCCGCACAATCACCCCCTGCGGATTCACCAAAAACGTATGCCGCGCCGATAGCTTCTTCACTCCCATCACATTCATGATCGACCCGTACTCCTCAGACACCTTATGCTCCGTATCCGCCAGCAACTTGAAATTCAACCCTTCCTTCGTGCAAAACTTCTGATGCGAATCCGCCGAATCCACGCTCACTCCCAAAATCACCGCATTCTTCGCCTCATACTGCGCCAGATCCCTCTGAAAGTTATGCGCCTCCGTAGTGCATCCGCTGGTAAAATCCCGAGGGTAAAAGTACAGCACCACCCACTTCCCGCGGTACTCACCCAATCTCACCGCCTTGCCTTCCTGCGAATTCAAAGTGAAATCCGGCGCCATCGCTCCCACCGCCGGCGCCTTATCCGAAGACGCGCTCACCATCCGGTAAGCCCCGCCCGCCACGATCACCGCCGCCACGGCCAACACAATCAGTACCACCATCCGCGCGCTCCCAAGCTCAAACTCCCTTGTTTTCATAGCCTCGCTGCCTCCAACGCCCTGCATAGTATGCGCCTCCTCGCGCCCCGATTCAAAATCGCGCGCGCTATCCTCTATCCGTGTCCTGTCCTAGCGTGCTGACCCGCGAATAGATCGAAACTCTCACTTTTTCTCCTCGAAGACTCGTTTTGGCCCGTTTTTGGGGTCTGGGGGCCTCCGGAAACACCTATTTGCTCCAATTTGCAAGGCGCAGGCTGGGCGCAACGGCCCGACCCGCCGCAAAGGCCGTATCGCGGGCGGCCCATTGGCCTTAGCGCCTCGTAGCGCTCGGAGCCGGGTTCCAGGGGCATTGGTTCTTTATTACCATATATGTATAGAACTATAGTGTAAATAGTACGATCAAAGGATTGATTTCGGTTAATCGGGGACTAGCAAGCTTACTTCGCCGATGAGACCGATATCGCTTGTCTTTGTATCGAGAAAAACCGCTATTCTTGATCTGAAGCAGTTCGTATCGCACGATGGAGGGAGCGATGGATAGATTTGAGGAATTCGGTCGGCGAATTGACGAAGAGCTTGCGCGTCTCCGCCAATACCTTGAGCAAGAAGTAGCGCCCGAGACCGAACGCCGTACGGCCTCATTTCTCCGGGAGGCGGCGAAGAAGCTGGAAGAAGCCGCGGCGAAGGTTGAGGCGAGAATTGCAGGGCGTCGGTCCTAACCAAGCTGCCTACGCGGCGGCTGGAGTACTCGGGGTTCCAGCCGCCGATAGGCTGAGCGCAGGACATAAGTGCGCTCGTCACGGGAGGGGGTCCCGCGAGCTTCAGGGCTGGGATCAGGGTTCACCCAATTAGATTCCGGGCTTCGCACCGCCGGTTGCCGGGCCCGACTGACGGAGGCCGTGGGTCACTTTCCGGTAAGGGTTTATCAGGACTTAGGCAAGTTTCTTTCCCACGCTGCCAATTGCATTCTCGACATATGCGAGATTAGACTAAAATCTTCATCATGTGCGGTACCTACAGGCGCAGTCTGAGGCGGAAACGAAATAATGTTCCAGCGCTTCACGGAAAACGCTAGGCGCGTGATTTTCTATGCGCGCTACGAAGCGGGTCAGTATGGGAGCTCTCACATCGAGTCCGAGCATTTATTGCTCGGACTTTGGCGAGAAGACAAGGCCCTCCTCTGGCACTTCATGGACAAAGACGGGAGTGCCATAGATATTCGTGCCGAAATCGAGAAGCGAGCCGCTCGGCGTGAGTGTTTCTCCACTACCGTTGAGGTGCCGCTGGCAGATGATTGTAAGAAGATTTTGACTCTGGCTGTGGACGAATCGGACATGCTGGGTCATCCACACGTCGGAACGGAACACGTTCTGCTTGCCATGCTTCTGGTAGGAAGCTCACTTGCTGCGCAAATCTTGACGCAGACGGGCATTAAAATAGAACCGCTCCGAGAGCAGCTCGCAAAAGCCCCCCTGGGCGATGCCGCCAAAGCCCGTCCTCGACCAAGCACTATCGGCGTGCAGGTTCTTGAAACCTTTGTAGCCGGACTCCAGGTGGCCAGCGCGGCTGAACTAGTTCCTTACTTCGCTAAGAATGCTCACGTCGTAGATTCTAAGGGAACGCATTGGGGAGGCTCCGACGAAATTCAAAAACAATTTGAAGTCCTCTTCGCCCCCTACGCAAAGAAAAATGTCAGTTTCCACCTTGAGAAAACCGACCTCGGCCCCGCTGGTTGTCTGATGGCAAGTATCTTGTGGGAGAACGTGACTGTTGGGGGAAAATCAACCAGGTCCATGCACCGTATGACGGTTGTCCTGGCGAGAGAGGACGAACACTGGCTCATTTTTTTGCTCCAAATAACTCCGGTTGTCACAACCTGATTTTTTTCGCCATGCATACTGTGGAAAGCAGTGCTCAGCAGTCTGCGTTGCTCGGAACGCGTTACCGGACAAGTCCAGTTCCACTATGCTGGCGCGGTTCGCGTTTCAGTAGTCTATTCACGAACCAAAGAATCAGGCCGAGCGGTAGGCCTGCGACGCCATACACGGATGCGTTGATTGGTCCGAGAATTAGCGTCACACTGCGAAACGACGGATCAACGGTAATTGTCAAATAGGCCGCAGGACAGATTGCATAAAGAATCGCGCCGGGAATATGCCAGCGGAGCGGAGCAAAATACAGTCCGAGCGCGACGAGATAACCAACGGCCGCAAATGCCAACGAAGTTTTTAAAATCACGCGCATCAGGATCTCGACACGATCTTGGACCACGGAATCCTAGCACACGAAATCGTTGCCACTTCAATTTGTGAGCCGCTAACTGGTGCCCCCGCTCCGTCAAGTCCCGATTAGCAGTTTGTTGAGTGCGCCGGGATAAACCGGCTTGGAGTCGTGGATGAAAGAGCCATACAGGAAAGGCGTAGCGAGCCATCCTGTCCCCGAGTCATGCGTGGCCAGTCGCAAGGCTGGACGCGAA
>JABCZJ010000035.1 GCA_013289715.1 Acidobacteriota bacterium
ATCAGTCGCGCGCTGGCGGGCGAATGGGTGCGCATCGAGCGTCTCGATGGACGCGTGTTGGTGTACTACTGCCGCAGCCTGGTGCGCGAACTTGACCTCGTCACCCAGCGGTCCACTGCAGTGGACCCTGGGTGAGCTGACTCGCAATGTGTAAAGGATGTCCTGATAACACTGTGTAAAGTATGTCCTGGAACTTGACACAATCTTGGCTGTGCTCTTTCTTTCTTTCGTCCGTCATCCTGCGCGCAGCGAAGGATCGCTCTTCGCATTTTGCTGCTCGACCCCGTGAATCGCGCTGCAGCCCGATGCATCCTGAGCTGCATCACGCGGCGCAGGGGCGGGTCTCAGACCCACCCCATCCTCTGGCGACGAATCGGATCCCTCCGGCAGCACCGCTTTTTGCATTGCCCCACACCCGGCCCCACAGTAAATTGTTGCCGCTGCGCCACACAACGAGGCCCCATGGAAGCCAGTCCAGTTCTCTTCCGCGATCTAACCTATATCTTTCTCGCCGCGGTTCTCGGCGGCCTGCTCGCCTGGCGGCTGAAACTCCCACTCATCCTCGGCTTCGTCCTTGGTGGCATCGTCATCAGCCCCTTTACTCCCGGCGTGCAAATCTCCGACCTGCACGCCTTCGAAGTTTTCGCGGAAGTCGGCGTGGTCCTCCTGATGTTTTCCATCGGCGTGGAATTTTCCATCCCCGACCTGATGCGCGTGAAGTGGATCGCCTTGGGCGGCGGCACGCTAGGCATTCTGCTTTCGATGTCGTTCGCCCTGGGCGTCGCCTGGCTCGCCGGATGGCCCATGACTCAGGGCTTCGTCATCGGCGCCACCATCTCCGTCGCCAGCACCATGGTACTCGCGCGCCTGCTCGCCGACCGCAACGCCATGGGCACCGCCTACGGCCGCGTCATGATAGGCATCACGCTCGTCGAAGACATCGCCGTCGTCTTCCTGACCATCATCATCCCGATCTTCAGCGGTCCCGCCGAAGGCCGCTTCGCAAAAGCTGCATGGACGTTGGGTAAAGCGACGCTCTTGCTCATTCCGCTCGCGATTCTGGCGATGACGCTGGTTCCGCGTCTCTTCCGCCTGGTGGCCCGCACGAAAGATCCCGAGCTTTTTCTGCTGGTGGCAATCGCCATCTGCCTGGTTTCGGCCGCCACCGCCCAAGCCGCCGGCTTCTCCGTCGCGCTCGGCGCATTTCTGGCCGGCATCTCCATCAGCGGCGCGGAGGATTTGCATCAGGCGCACAATTCGCTGATCCCGCTGCGCGATGCTTTCGTGGCGCTATTTTTCGTTTCACTCGGCACACTGGTCGTTCCATCGGTCGTTCTGCACAATCTTCCGCTGCTGGGCGTGATGCTCTTGCTGATCATCTTCGGAAAGTTCGTGGTGTGGCTGGCGGTGATGAAGTTGTTTGGTTATTCCATCTGGACAGCCATTGCCGTGGCTGCCGGGTTGACGCAAATCGGCGAACTCTCGTTCATTCTGGTGGAGGTAGCGAGAAAGTCGGGGTTGGTGGGCGAGGAAATTTTTGCGGCCGCCCTGGCCGCATCCCTGATTTCAATTTTCTTGAATGTTCTGATCGTCCGCGCGGTCTTCCCTTGGATCCAGCCCAAGCTCGACGCCGAACAAGCCGCCGCTGCAGCAAAGGCATAGCCGAGATTTTGTAAGCGGATTTTCGATACGGACGAATCGAGGAAGGTGAGCGTCCCAAAACAAACCAAACACCAGCCGACGCTTTTCTAGCTTCACTTTTCCAATTTCAACTTTGCAAATCTACCCCGGCGCTTCTTCCGCTTCCTGCACGGTCGCGTAAGACTTGATCAGCGTCCCCACGTGCGTCATATCAATCAGCGCCTTCACCTGCGTATTCGTTCCGGCCACTGCCAATTTCCGCTGCGTGCGCTGCGCCGCCACATACGCACCCACCAGCGCGCCCAGGCCCGCCGAATCCACGTAAGGCACGCCGCTAAAATCCAGGATCAGCTTCGGCGCGCTTTCCTCGCGCGTCGCCTTCTGAAACTCGAAAATCGTCTGAATGTTTAGCGAGCCCTTGAGGGTCAGAATCTTCTGTCCCTCCCTGTTGCCCGCCGATACGACTATCTGCAAGATGTCCCTGGCCATGGCTCGCGATTCTAGCGAATCGCCCCCCCGCCCATTGTGAATATTGTGTTACATCCGCCGCGCGGCATTTCCCTGGCAGGATTGAACTTGAAGCAAGGCTCTGAGCGCGTCGCGAGTGCAGTTACCCGTTTCCCACAACGGCTTCGGCCTCAATTTCCACCAGCATTTCTGGCGAAATAAACGCGCTCACCTGGAACATTGAAGTCGCCGGCAGGATTTTCCCGAAAAATTCACCGTGCGCCCGGCCGACTTTCTCTGAATCCGCCATGCTCGTAACGAACATGCGCGTGCGCACCACGTCGCCCAAGCTCGCTCCCGCCTTGTGCAGCGCCCGCTCGATGTTCTGGAGCGTCTGTACCGCCTGCGCGTAGGCATCGCCCAGGCCGACAATTTTTCCCTGCGCATCCGTCGCCGTCGTCCCGGAGACCCACACACTCGCCCCCACTCGCACTGCGCGCGAATAGCCAATCACCGGCTCCCAAGGCGTTCCGCTCGAAATATTTGTTCGTGGCATCACGTTTCTCCGAATTACCTTTCGCCCCAACCAATTTCTTGATTCGTGTCGCGAATCCGGCGCCTCACAGCATCGGTCAACGCGGCGCGACCCAGCTCACACGCCGACCACGCTAGGGATCAAAACGCGCGCGCAATTCCGCCGGCACAATCGGACACAAATCCTCGCGCTTCCCGAACACCCGATAACGAATCCGCGCCACGAAGTCATACACAAAATCGCGCATCCCCCGCGGTATCACGCTAAGCACCGCTGCCAGCGCGCGCCACGCGCCGCCCAATCGTCGAAAAATATGCAAGAACGCTGCAGACCGCACCAGCAGCTCCCCGTCCCGCGTCAGCACCACCACGCTATCCGGCAATCCCGCCCGCCGCTCCGCCGCCACCCGCGCCAGAAACGTCTCGCCCTGCAGCGGCGCAAACCGAAACGACGTCCCCGTTGTGTCTTCCGCCAGAATAAATCGCACCGCGTGCTGGCACAAACCGCAGTGCCCATCATAGAACAACTCCTCCGTGCCGCCTGCAGCGACGACGGGAACCCACGCTGGATTAAAAGTGAACAGATGAAGGATGATCATCCCCGCGGTCAAGTCTGGGAAACTGATTAGCGCGAACAGCCCAAGATGCAGCAAAACCATCGCGCACCATATCCACGGTCGAACCCGACGGAATAGCACCAGAGGAGCAAATACCAGCTCCAAACCGAGCGCACTCCAGGTGGCGGCACGCAGGATGACCGGCGGAAATGACAGAAGCCATATTCTAAGAAATCCCGGCCGCGCCAACGGGTTTTCAAGCACGCGCGCCAACGCAGTGCCATCAAACCAGGACGGACTGTTCAGTTTCAGGAACCCGCTGTAGGTGTAGCCCAGCGCCATGAGTATCCATGCACTCAGATATATGGATCGACTCATGGTCCAGCCGCCGCGCGGATCGGCTCGCCCTCGCGCGGCCCAAGACCCGTACGGCGCCGGTAGCAGAAAAGCATGCGCCAACAGCAGCCACCCGATGTACGGCAGTGCAGGGTTGGCAATCAGCGGATTGCGGCCGAGAAAGCACGCGCCCAAATACCAGAGCCCCACCGCGGCCACTCGGTCGTAGAAACCAATCGCAAACACAATGCTCAACGCCGCCGCGAGGGCAACGAGAAAAACAGCGAACGGCGGCGCATCCAATACAGCCAGGATATTGGGGAAGACGTGCACGAGGGGACTATCCGCGGCTGCCGGCAGCACACCTTGTGAAGAAAAAAGCTCGCGACTCCACGGTAACAATCCCAGGAAATGAAAAAAAAGGTAAGCTCCGAAAATCGCCCGATACAAGCTGTATTGCCCGCCCGTCCAGCCATTCTTCATGAGCACGGAGCTGATATCAACAGGGGAAGATTCTCGCGGTTCGTGTCCGCGCGCGGTTGCAGTCGAATCACAAAACCTCCACGGACGTTCGCCGGGTTAATACCAAGGTCGCGAAGCAGCGGCGCGCCATTGCAGAGGCCGTAGCTGGCCACGGAATTGAACATTCCGCGAGTTCGTTCGTCGGTTTGCAGCACAGGACCGTACGCAAGCAACGCTCCATAAACATTTCGCCGATTGTAGGGGCCCCGGACTCTGGCATAGAGCTCTGGAGTGATTTCTAGGGAGTGAAAGTTTCCGGCTATATCAGTCCATTCCATAAAGAAGCGGGTCGAGAACGTTTCAAGCCCTCGTACCGAAGAGAATACTTTCGGAGCGGGAGACGCTCCGGTAGCCGCTCCGATTCCCTTCAACCAAGGCAAGTGAAGCACATCGCCCGCCATTTGCATCAAGCCCAAGGCGAGCAGGAAAACACCCGCGCGGCTCACTGCGCTTCGCCCGCGGGACGCGTTTTGTGAATGTCCACGCCGACCAGCATTTCAGGCAGGCGAATCTCTGCTTGTGCGCCAAACCCGCAACGCGCGTGCCAATCGCGCGGATTGCGAAACGTGCCGAAAAGCATGTCCCACATCGGTAAATCGGAATAATTGAACGAATGCACGCCCTCCTGATGATGTACGCAGTGGCTCTCCGGGCGCTGGAAGATGTATCCGAGCCAGTATGGCGTGCGGACGTTCCAGTGGTAAACGAGTTCAGCAAGGCCGCTCCACAAAACCGCCAGGGACGCGGCCTCAGTACCAAGGCCGACCCCAAAATACAGAATCGCGCTGGAGAGAATGCTGTTGATAAGGATCTCAAACGGGTGCTTGTAAAAACTGGTGATGACCTCGATGCGCTGCGGACTGTGGTGCACCTGATGAATCCAGCGCCACAGAAAGCCCGATTCGTGTCGCCAGCGGTGCCACCAGTAATAAATGAATGTAATCGCAAAGTAGCCCAGCAGTCCCCCGCCGAGAACTCCCAGGCGGTCTGCTGACCAGGGCCTGTGCCTGACCATCCAGCCGTTCCAGCCGACGCCGGCGAGCCAGACCGCGCCGACTTGCACCGCATTGAGGAGGATTGCCCGCCACCACCAACCACGCACGCGAGGCCAATTCCTGCCCGTAGCAATTTTTTCGACGACAATCATCATCACCGCAAAGCTGAGGACGACAAAAAATACAGTCATCGTCTCCTCGGTCGGCGACACTCCGCTGCGCTGCGATTGCGTAATCTCGCCGAGCAATCGCCAGCTGCCAAGCGCGAGCGTTATTCGCAGAGTCTATAGTATCGCCAGCGCCGGTCGCAATAGCCGCGCATTCACTGATTGAATACTTGAGAACCCTGAGGGCCGGCGTCACGATCAGTACGGATCTCGACGGAGAACGTTTCATGAAACTTCTACTTTGCGTGACGTTCGCAACCGCTTCATTCATTTTCTGGCCTGCACCGGCGTTGGCCCAAACGGCTAAGGCCACGGAAGACCTGCAAAGCGTTAAGAACGAAATTCTTGCGCTGGACCAGCGAGTCAACGACGCGGCGGTTAACGGCGACCTGCAGACGCGTGGAAAAATCATCTCCGATGATTACGTCGGCGTGGCTCCCAATGGAATGATTCTTAGGAAACCCGTGATCACCGCGCACTATCAAGCTGGTACGCTTCGCTACTCAGTGGTGGTCAACTCGGACGTTGAAATTCACGTCCACGATGATTGCGCTATAGTGACGGCCATGGCCACGGTGAAAGGGCATGACGGGGATACAGATCTCAGCGGCACATACCGAATCATGCGCGTCTTCCTTCGAGGCGGCGATAGGTGGCAAGTTGTTGGCTTTCAGGCGACTCCCATGCGATCGCCAGCCGCCAACTGAATCGTCACGAGGAACATTGCACTTCCTTGCCGCTGGACAGAAAATCACTAAGTCTCTACTCTTAAATGGCGTGAAAATCGCAATCCCTGCAGGAGCTGAACCGCGCACATGAAGTGCCACAACATCCTGGAAGCTATCGGCAACACGCCGATCATCCGCCTGAATCGTCTGGCCAAAGACTTGCCCGCCGAAGTCTGGGTCAAGGCCGACTACATGAATCCCGGCGGCTCGGTGAAAGACCGTATCGGGCTCGCCATGATTGACGAGGCCGAGCGCACCGGCAAACTGAAGCCCGGCGGCACCATCATCGAAGGCACGTCCGGCAACACCGGCATGGGCCTCGCGCTGGTGGCCTGCGTGCGCGGCTACAAAGTCGTCTTCACCATCACCGACAAGCAATCGCGCGAAAAAATCGATCTGCTGAAAGCATTCGGCGCAGAAGTCATTGTCTGCCCCACCGCCGTCGAGCCGGAAGATCCGCGCAGCTACTATTCCGTCGCCGCCAAACTCGCGCGCGAAATTCCCAATTCCTTCTATCCCAATCAGTACGAGAACCCGATGAATCCCGAGGCGCATTACCGCACCACCGGCCCGGAAATCTGGAAGGACACCGAGGGAAAAATCACGCACTTCGTCTGCGGGGTGGGCACGGGCGGCACGATTTCCGGCGTCGGCCGCTACCTGAAAGAAAAAAATCCCAACATCAAGATTATCGGCGTGGATCCCATCGGCTCGCTCTACTACGAAAAAGTAAAAAGCGGAAAGACGGGCAAAGCCCTCACCTACGTCGTCGAAGGCATCGGCGAAGATTTTTTCCCCGGCACCATGAATCTGAAAATTCTCGACGACATCTTTCAGGTGAGCGACGAAGAATGTTTCGTCTGGGCGCGGCGCCTGGCGAAACAAGAAGCCATCTTCACCGGAGGCTCCGGCGGCGGTTGCATTTCCGCCGCGCTAAAAATCGCGCGCAACGCAAAACCAAGCGACATGATCGTCGCCTTCATGCCCGATTCCGGCTCGCGTTACATGTCCAAAGTTTTCAACGACGGCTGGATGCGGGAGCACGGCTATGTGGACGCCGAAGTCGCGCTCTGCGCCTCCGACGTAATTCGCGTGAAGCAGCAGGCCGGCAAAACCCGCGACATGATCGTCGCCGGCCCCTACCAGACCGTGTTCCACGCGCTGCAAACCATGCAGCAGCAGGATATTTCGCAGCTCCCCGTCTTTGAAGAAGGAAAATCCATCGGCACAGTCTTCGAAGATCAAATTCTAAATCTCGCGCTGCAAGGAAAGGATCTGCGCAAGCTCGTCATCCGCGAAGTCATGGGCGCGCCGCTGCCGCAGGTCACCGCGAACTCCCCCATCGAGCGCGTAACCTACATCCTCAGCCACAACAGCCCAGCCGTGTTCGTCGAAATGCCCGACGCCAAACTGGAAGTCCTAACCAAGTTCGACCTCATGGACACAATCGCCGGCCTGGTCGGTCAAAAACGCTAATTTAGTCCGCCAGTTTCAATTTCTCCAGGTAGGCGTTGTACGCAGTTTTTAGCTTGGCCGCGTCCAGCGGAACCTTGCTGTAATTCTCCAGCGGTGCGACGAAATCGTCCATCGCTTTATCCACTTGTTTGAAGAGGTCCGGGTTGGTCTTGGAGAGCGCCGTGTCGCCGCCGTAGTCTTCTGCTTTGTCCCAAACTCGTTCCAGGATGCGCGCCAGTTGCGCCGCGGTCGCATCGTCACCCTTCTGGTGCGCCGCGTAAGCGATGTGCGCAAGGGCGCGGTAAGGACCCATCTTCGTGTTGTCCACCCCAGAGCCCTGCGATTGGTGCGTATCTTGCGCCACGGCCACAGGATTTAAGGCGGTGGAAAAAACAGCGCTCAAAATGAGGCCAAGGGCAACTGAACGAATCATTCTTAGGCGGCGCCGTGAAAAGAACATCAATTTTTCCTCCTTCGCATCGTTCCGGCAATCATCGCGACGAGTAAATAGCACAGTTCAGCGAGCAGCACGGCAGAAATGTTCCATGCTGGTGCGCGCTCAGACAAGGCCTGCGCAACTCGCGCTGTCACAGCCGGACATCCCCGCCTTGTACTCCACCAAGGCGATGCCTCCAGGCTCCGACCCGTGCGTTGCGGTTCCCGCCTGCGCGAATGGTATAATTACGAACTTTTTGCCCGCCGCCGATGGCTTCAGAAGCGGGGCACGATTCACGGTCCGGCGGGCTGCCGGCAAGAAGAAAAAAACCATGCGAATTGAAGACTTCAATGAACGACTGAAGCAGACGATCTTGGTCGCCGACGGCGCCATGGGCTCGCTGCTCTATGAATCCGTGGGCCCGCAGCGCTGCGTGGACGAGCTCAACGTCACGCACGGCGAAGCCGTTTTCCACGTTCATCAAACCTACATCGAAGCCGGCGCGCAAATCATCGAGACCAATACTTTCAGCGCCAATCGCCACAAGCTCGGCCAGTTCGGCATGGCCGACCGCGTTGCCGAGCTGAATCATCGCGCCGTGAAAATTGCGCGCGAAGCGCGCGAGGCCGCCAGGCACGAAGTCCTGATTGCCGGCTCCATCGGGCCGCTGGGAATTTTGCAGCACGTGCGCGAACTGCCGCACCAGGACATCGTCGCGATTTTCAAGGAACAGGCCGGCGCTCTGGAGGAGCGTGGCGTGGATTTATTTCTGCTCGAAACGTTCAGCGACATCGCGGAACTGCTCGCCGCCGTAGACGCCATCCGCTCTTTTTCGCGCCTGCCCGTCGTCGCGCAGCTGACCTACTCCGATGAAGGCACCACCTTCGGCGGCACGCGCCCGCAGGATGCCTGGGACCAGCTGAAAGACAAGAATATTCAGGTCTTCGGAGCGAACTGCACCATCGGTCCGCAGCTTCTGCTGCCGGTGCTGCGCGAACTCGCGGCCACCACCAAGCTGCCGCTCAGCGCCATGCCCAACGCGGGCTTCCCCAAGCGCGTCGGCGATCGCATCGTCTATCCGAAATCTTCGCCGGAATATTTTGCATTGTTTGCGCAGGAAGCCGCTGAAATCGGCACGCGGATTATCGGTGGCTGCTGCGGCACCACACCCGAGCACATTCACGCGATGGCGGAAGCGGTGAAAAAAGTCCAGTCGGCTGCGCCGCGTGGCACGGGCATCTCCCGAGGAAGCGGCGCGAGCGGAGCCGTCGAAGTTGTCGCGCCGGCCGAACGCACCCGCCGCATGGCCGCGCGCGAACCGGAAAGCAAACTGTGGAAAAAAATTCAGGCCGGTGAATTCGTCACGTCCGTGGAAATTGATCCGCCCAAGGGCGTCACCATTGACCGCATCCTGGAACAAGTCGGCCGCGTGATGGCTTCACCTCACGTGGACTCGATTGACATTAACAGCGGCACTCTCGCGCGCGTCGGCATGGACGCGCTGGTGCTGGCCGGCGCCCTCGAAGCGCACGGGTATGAAACCGTGCCGCACGTGACCACTCGCGACGCCAATATTATCGGCCTGCAGGCCGTGCTGCTGGGCGCGTGGGCCGTCGGCGGAGTGCGCAACATTCTCGCGATCACCGGCGATCCGCCTTCGCTCGGCGATCATCCGGAAACCAGCGGCGTGTACGAAGTGGATTCAATCGGACTGGTGAAAGTTTTGTCACGGTTGAATCAAGGTACGGACTGGGCCGGCAAAAGTCTTGGCGGCGCGACCAATTTCACGATTGGCGTCGCCGTGAATCCCGTCGCGGAAGATATTGATGAAGAGCTGCGCCGCTTCGAAGCCAAAGTCGAAGCCGGCGCGCATTTCGCAATGACGCAACCGATTTTCGATCCAGAGCACTGGAACGCGTTTCTGAAACGCCTGGGCGGAAAATCTCCTGTGCCGATTATCGTAGGCTTGTGGCCGCTCACCAGTTACAAGCAAGCGTTGCGGCTGAACAATGAAGTTCCCGGAATCGTCATCCCCGAGGCCACGCTGCGCGAAATGGAAAAAGCCGGCGACGCCGCACGCGAGCGCGGATTCGTTCTGGCGCGGCATATGCTCGATTGGGCCCGCACCGCGCGCAGCGAAAGCATCGCCGGCGCATACCTGATCGCCCCATTCAAACGCTACGAGGAAATCCTGGAACTTTTCAGGTGATCCGCGTGAGAACTTTTCCAATTCTGCGCCGATCCGTAGGGGTACGGCGTGCCGTGCCCCGCTTTCTGTGGTGCGCGAATCCTCTAAATCCCTAGAAAAACCAAAACCGTTTACGCTTGCGCGGCGTAGCTCCCGGGCTCAAACCGATATCGTCATCCATTTCCGGAACCCACGGCAGCGGCCTTCCTTCGAACACCGCCAGCGGATTATCCACCAGCAGCGCCTTGGCGACATCCTCGCCGCGTTTTTTCGCGACGTGGTCGAACGCTTCCTGCAACAGCAGCGGACGCGTGGTGATGTTGTGCGCGTCGCTCGCCAGAAAATGCACCACATTCATTCCGATCCATTCTTCCGCCACTTCCTGAGCGGCCTTCCCGAATTTCCCCAACAAGGATTGTCCGGTCACCTGCGCGTAACAACCTTGCCGCAGCCAGCGGTACAAACGCTCAGGCTTCGCGCGAATCAAGGGATTGCGTTCCGGGTGAGTGATGATCGGCCGCAGCCCCGCGAGTTGCAGATGATGCAGGGCCTGATCCAGCGAAGGCGGAATCGAATAGTCGGCAAACTCTACCAGCAAGTAGTTCTTCTGGTTCAGCGTGAAGCGGGTGGGAATGCGCTGAATCTCCTGCAGGTTTTCAAAACTCAGGTGAAAGTCACAGCCCGTGGCAAGAGTCAGGCGCCCCGCGACGCTCGCCTGCAGTTCCGCGCGTCGCAGCTTAATCAACTCGGGAACGAAAGCATGTTGCGGATGCGCATGCGGTGTCGCGATCACGTGCGTAATGCCATCCGTAATGGCCATTTCCGCCATTTCCAGGGACATTTCGATGGAATCAGGACCGTCGTCGAGGCCGGCAAGCAGGTGGCAATGAATATCAATCATTAGAGGCGAGGATAACGCAGCACATGAGAGATGACAACGCAGGAGCGGCGGACAGTAGTCGGGGCGCGACGAAGACAGGGAGGCAGACGAGAAAGTGATTGGCAGCAATCTTGCTCTCTAGGCGACTGGAACCGACCCGAGCAGTCTCATTTACGGAAACGTGAACGTATGTCTGTAGCGCAACGGATGTTTCAATTCACGTTTCTGAAAATGACTGAAGCAATTGGCGCAGACGGTCGAACTGGCAGGTGTGGCGCGGATCTCATGTCGCACGGCGCGTGCCAGAGAGCAAAGCAAATGACCGTAGCGTTTCCGGCACGCCGCAAACGAGCTTTCATCACCGGGATCACCGGCCAGGACGGCTCCTACCTCGCCGAACTTCTGAAATCGAAGGACGATGAGGTTCAAGGGATCAAGAG
The DNA here is from genome assembly GCA_013289715.1 of Acidobacteriota bacterium. Lineage (GTDB taxonomy): Bacteria > Acidobacteriota > Terriglobia > Acidiferrales > UBA7541 > Palsa-295. Next base: position 11,327 of record JABCZJ010000035.1, read on the forward strand.
ACGCTCGAGCAGTTTCAATACGGAACGAGTTGACGACTTAATCTCAGATTGGCACGAACGCGACGTCAGTTTTTTCCTGCATTTCGCCGATTTGTCCGACGCCACCAGCTTGTCAAAATTGCTGTACCGCATCGCGCCGGACGAAATCGATCACTTGGGCGCGCAGAGCCACGCGGGCGTGAGCTGCGATATTCCTGAATACACCGGAGACAGCACCGCGCTGGGAACCACGCGCGTGCTGGACGTAACTCACGCGCCAAAGGAATTTGGTTTCCGCGCACGCAGAAGCCTGGGTGAGGGCTTGGTGGAAACCGTGGAGTGGTATCGATCGAAGCTCGACCGGAAAGTCGTGCCATCGGAGAAAGCGGCCCTGGCGCAAAGCGTTTAAGCAGTCTTGGGGAATATCCGTGATCCAACCAATCGCCGAAATAGCTTCGAAAATATATTCAAATGGGCAGCACCCGGAAGTGAAAGTGCGCGCGACCTGCCGCTCCTGCGAAAGCGGCCGCCTGCAAAACGTCCTGGATCTGGGAAACCTATACGTCTCGAATTTCGCGGATGTACCAGACAGCGCCCGCTGGCCGCGCGTGCCACTGGATCTGATCCTGTGCGAGGAATGCGGCCTGGTGCAGCTGCGGCATACCACGCCGCCGGAGTGGCTCTACGCTCATTACTGGTACAAATCCGGAATCAGCGCCACGATGCGCGCGGCGCTGGCGGACCTCGCGCGCAAGGCCGGGCATTTTGCGGGCCTGCACGAGGGAGACAGCGTGCTGGACATCGGATGCAACGATGGCACGCTGCTACGCTCGTACTCTTACGATGAGATTCGCCGTGTGGGCTTCGAGCCCGCGGAGAATTTGGCCGGTGAAGCCGCTGCCGGCATCGATCGCATCGTGCCGGAATTCTTCAGCGCCCGGCCTCTGGCGGGCGAGCAATTTCGCGTCGTCACTTCCATCGCCATGTTCTACGACCTGGAAGATCCCGGCTCGTTCGTCGCGGACGTCGCGAGCGTGCTGATGGAAGAAGCTGTTTGGGTCATCGAGATGCACTATTTGCCCGAGGTCCTGGAACACAACGCATTTGACTCCATCTGCCACGAACACCTGGAATACTATTCGCTCAGTTCGCTGGAACCGTTGCTCGCGCGGCACGGTTTGCGAGTGGCTGACGTAGAGACCAACGAAGTGAACGGCGGAAGCTTCCGCGTGTATGTGGTGCACCGCGATTCGCCGGCCGCCTCCATTCCCGCGCGCCGCGAGCGTGTGCACGCGATGCGCGCTCGAGAGCAAACCGCCGGATTGCGCTCACCGACCGTGTATCAAGAACTCGGCGCGCGGCTGCGGCAGCTCGGAGCGCAGCTACAGGAATGGGTTCGCGATGAACGGCGGCACGGCAAGGAAACCTCCGTCTACGGCGCTTGCACGAAAGGCAATACGTTGCTGCAAGTGTTCGGGCTCGACCACACCATGATTCGCTCCGCGGCGGAGCGCGACCCTGAAAAATGGGGGAGATATACGGTCGGTACCTGGATACCGATCGTTTCCGAAGCGGAGGCTCGCGCGCACGCTGATAATTTTCTGGTGCTGCCGTGGCACTTCATGGACGAGATTCAGGTCCGCGAGCATGACTTTCTCGCGCGCGGCGGGAAACTGGTTGCGCCTTTGCCAGACTTGCGAACTATCACCTCGACCGAGTGGAGTGCGATCGCTTGCGCGCGGCGGGCGCGCCGGCTGAGGCGCGCTCTTACACTCGCCGTCACGGAATAGGCAATTCAGCCGGGCGGAGGCGAATCTTTCGACAGTCCGCCCCAGAAAAAACGCAATGGCTGGAAAGGTTGCACGTAATTTTCACATATCCGCAACCTGAATTCCCTCATTTCTTGTATATCATTCCGACGCCCCGTCTTACGCTCTCGGCAAAGCTCTACTTACACGCGCGCCGCCCACGCTTCCTATGAGCAGATTCGGATTCTTGTTATAGTAATTTTTCGTTTCGTATCGCGGCTTCAGCCCGGTCTGGGTGCGGCTGCCTTAATTCGCAGCAACGAGGGAGAGAGATGGCCGCGGAGCGCAAGCCGGAATTTTTCGGCGGAAAAGATGTCAAGATCGGAATTATCGGGTGCGGCTACGTGGGCCTGCCCCTGGCATTGCGCTTTGCGGACGTGGGCCAACGCGTCACCGGTTTCGACACTGACCAGGAAAAAATCAACAAGCTGAACGCCGGGCAGTCCTACATCCAGCATATTTCCGCGGACAAAATTAAACAGCACGTGCAGGGAAAACGCTTCGCTGCCACCACGGATTTCACCCGCCTGCGCGAGATGGACGCTGTGCTGATCTGCGTTCCCACGCCGCTGGATGAACGGCGTGAACCGGATTTGAGTTACGTCGAGAAAACCGCGCAGTCGATCGCGCCGAATCTGCATCGCGGTCAGCTGATCGTGCTGGAAAGCACCACCTACCCCGGAACAACCGAAGAATTGGTGCTGCCGATTCTGGAGAAGGGCGGCCTGAAGTGCCCGCTCGCGCGCGGCGCGGGCAGCGAAAACGTAGCCACGGATTTCTACCTGGCGTTTTCTCCGGAACGCGAAGATCCGGGCAACAAACAATTCGGCCTGGCGCAGATTCCGAAAGTGGTCGGCGGGATCAATCCGGCCAGCGGCCGCGCGGCGGTGGCACTCTACGCGCAGATCGTCTCGAAGGTGGTGCCGGTGAGTTCGACGCGCGCGGCGGAAATGGTGAAGCTGCTGGAAAATATTTTTCGCTGCGTGAACATCGCGTTGGTGAATGAACTCAAGCAGCTTTCGCTGCGCATGGACCTGGATATCTGGGAAGTGATTGACAGCGCCGCAACCAAACCTTTCGGCTTCATGCCGTTTTATCCCGGCCCGGGCCTGGGCGGACACTGCATTCCGGTGGATCCTTATTATTTGTCCTGGAAGGCGCGCGAATATGATTTCGCGACGCGCTTCATCGAGCTGGCCGGCGAAATTAATACCGCCATGCCCTACAACGTGGTGGACGCGCTGGTGACCGCCCTGAACACCCAGGAAAAAAGCGTGAAGGGCTCGAAGATTTTGCTGCTGGGCGTGGCCTATAAAAAAGACGTGGACGACCTGCGCGAATCACCTTCGCTGAAACTCTTGGAGCTCCTCAGCGCGCGCGGCGCAGTCCTTGATTACAACGACCCCTATTTCCCCGCGCTGCACAAAATGCGCCATTACGACTTTTCCAACATGAAGTCCGTCGAGCTTTCGCCCGAGCGCCTGGCCACTTACGACTGCGTGTTGATCGCCACCGACCATACCAGCTACGACTACGACGCCATCGTGCGCCACTCCAAGCTGGTAGTGGACACGCGCAACGCCACGCGCCACGTAAAGCAGGACCGCGAAAAAGTGGTGCACTGCTAGCCCGCTCTCCCCGGCTTGTCGCGCGACAAATCACCGCTCGTCTTTCGCCTGTACCGACGAACAGGGGAAGTATGTGTTTGCGTACATGGGAAGATAGTTCCATTGCCCAGTACGAAGCGAAACCCTATCGTGTGGGCATGCGAGCACGGACTCAACCGCAAAAGGACAAAGAGCCGCTGTTATTGGACCCGGGACGCCGCCGCAGCATGAGGGTGCTGCTCAGCGTGCCGATTACGGTGACCGGCAAGAACACGTCCGACCAGGAATTCGCGGAAGAGACGCGCACGCTGGTGGTGAACGCCCACGGAGCCCTCATTTCGCTAGCCGCGCGCGTAGCCGCCGCGCAGGAAGTTATGCTCGCAAATAAAGCCACGCAGCACACCCAGAAATGCCGCATCGTGTATGTGGGCGCCGCGCAAGCTGGAAAAGCGCAGATGGGCATCGAGTTCGTGAAGCCTTCGCGCACTTTCTGGCAGATTGATTTCCCGCCGGACGATTGGGTCGTACCCGAAGATTAATTCGCCATCCTGATTCGGCGCTGCACCGAGGTCATTATTTGGGCGCTGTTGTTAATTCCACGCGAACATTTCCCAACGGCATTTGCGCTAACACCAGCACTGGGGTGCGTGCGGCATTGTGCGCGATCCAGACCAGGAAACTGGTGTGCCGGAGTTCCCTGCCATGCTCGAAGAGATGGATGGAGATTTTTGTAGCCTGAAAACTTCCCGCATCCACCGTGACCGGATCCGAAGCGGCTTCCTGGCGCGCGCGAACCTCATATAAATCGCTGCCATCGTAAAGCGGGACGTCAAATTCCGGCGTGCGCTCCCAATCCACGCCCCGCAGCGCGTAGAATCCGCCGAGGGGATCGCGCGTACCCGGTTGCACGATTACCGGTGCGACGCTGCCGCGGCTGGATTGCCCGATTGTGACGAGGTGCAAAACGTCGTTCTCCTTCGAACCCATTTCACTCAGGTACATTTCGTACTGATGGCTCTCCAGCGTAGTGGAGTCGGTGTAGGAATCAAATTGGTCGTCCACTTCGAAAAGCGTGCGCGCCGGAGCCTCGGAGTGCGCCGACGCGCGAAAGTGCCAGGTCTGCCAGCCGAAAAGATTACGACGCTCGACGACGCTCATCTGCAGCGCCGCGGCATTCGGAAAGATCGCCCATTCGACGCGGTAATTCAAAATCTCGCCTGCGCGGAATGGCATCGCCATTTCCGCAATCGTGATCTTGCTCACGGTTACTGCCTTGCGGGGGGTGCTCGAGGGAGTCTGTTGTGTATTGGCGCGAGGCCGCGCGGTTGGAACCACGGCGAGAACGCAGCCGCCGATGAAAATGACAGCGGCGGTGATGAGCCGGCTTGCAACGGCTGCGCGGTAATCCGATTTCATAACGCCGCCCGCCCGACAATCAGCTTTTCACGACGCGGCAACATTCTCGCCTCGCGCCTATTGCGCACCAGCCACCTATTCTGGTGCCAGAGGTTGCCCGTTCGCAAGGCACAGGGATATAGTCGGACGTCACGGAAAAAAATAGATGAGTGACCGTATGTTGCGCTTGTTCTACGCGGGAGGATTTTCAGAATGCGTTATCTTGTAACAGGCGGCGCCGGATTTATCGGCTCGCACATTGTCGATCAACTGGTTCAGCGCGGCCAGGAAGTCGTGGTGCTCGACGATCTCTCAGCCGGCAAGGAAGCGAACCTGGCGGGAGTCCGCGACAAGATCGATTTTCACATCGGGAGCATCACCGACTTGGCCGCGGTGCAGTCGGCGTGCAAAGGCGTGCAGTACGTGATTCATCTTGCCGCGCGCACTTCGGTGCCGCGTTCGGTGCTGAATCCACTGGAAACCAATCATGTGAATATTGACGGGATGCTGAACGTGCTGGTGGCCGCGCGGGATGCGCAGGTGCGACGCTTTGTTTTCGCCGCGTCGTCGGCGGCGTACGGCGAGACGCCCACACTGCCGAAAGTTGAAAGCATGCCCGCACAACCTATTTCTCCATACGGCTTGACGAAATACGTGGGCGAGCTCTATGCGCAGGTGTTTGGTCGCGTCTATGGCCTGGAGAATGCGTGTCTGCGGTATTTCAATGTTTTTGGGCCGCGCCAGGATCCTTCGTCGCAGTATTCGGGAGTTCTCTCGCGCTTCATGCTGGCGGTGATCGAGGGGCAGGCGCCGGTAGTGTTTGGTGACGGCGAGCAATCGCGCGATTTCACTTACGTGGAAAATATTGTGGACGAGACGTTGCGTGCCTGCGAAGCGCCCGGCGCATCAGGATTGGTGTTCAACGGCGGGACGGGCGCGCGCATCACGCTGAACCATGTGCTGAAGCTCCTCGAACAAATTACCGGAAAAACCATCAAGCCGAAGTACGACGCCCCGCGGAACGGCGACATACGCGATTCGCAGGCGGACGTTTCGCTGGCGGGCAGAATCCTGGGCTACGAGCCGCGCGTGCTCTTCGAAGAGGGATTGAAACGGACTTGGGATTGGTACAAGCAAGCCTACGCAAAAATGTAACGAGGATTGCAGCACCGGATTTCAGAATTCATCTTAAATGCGCGGGCAGGTCGCTCAGAGTATCGAGCATTATGTCGGGTGGATGCGCGCGCAAACTTTCGGCGCCAAAGCCATAGGTTACGCCGCACGCATGCATTCCCGCATTGCGCGCGGTTTTGATATCCACGTCGGAGTCTCCTACCATCATGGCCTCGTGCGGCGCGGCTTGCAGCTCGCGCAGCAGAATTTGCGCGCCCTGCGGGTCGGGCTTCTTGGTTTCGAAGCTGTTGCCGCCGTAGACGTAGCGGAAATAACGGGAGAGGTTCAGTCCCTCGATAATCGCGCGGCTGAAATGCACGGGCTTGTTGGTCAGCACCGCCATAGGATATTGCTGCAGCTGGACGAGCGCCTCGCGCACGCCGGGATACACGTCGGTGTTGTCCAGCATGTGCGCGCGATAGTATTCCAGAAAATAGGCGAGGCCCTTTGCGACATCCGCTTCCGTCGCGCCTTCACCCAACGCCCGCTGCACCAGCATGGGTGCGCCGTTCCCGATGAAGCTGCAGATCTTCTCGTGCACGTGCGGCTCGCGGCCCATGTGCTCGAGCATGGCGTTCACCGCAAGCACCAGATCCAGCTGCGAATCAATCAGCGTGCCGTCCAAGTCAAAGATTACGGCGCGCACGCTGGAGAACCGACCGTTACTTTGCGCCATGTCTCAGGGAAGCCCCGCGTGAATTTTTCGTTCGACACTTTCATTTTATGCGGCGACGCGGGAATTGTCACTGGGTCGGACCCGCATATCTTTCATGTTGCTATCGCAACGTACATATGTTGTGATGGCAACATGGAGGCTGCGCATGAATCAGATTCTTGAAGCCATCCTGCAAAGAAGAGCTATCAAGGTGTTCGATCCTGTGGAAATTTCGCCAGACACGCGCGAGCAAATCCTGCATGCCGCGCGTTTGGCCCCCTCGAGCTTTAACATCCAGCCTTATCGTTTCTATTGGGTCGAGACGCCGCAAATGAAAAATGAGGCCGCGCGCCTTTGCTTCGGCCAAAGTCCGGCCGCGACGGCTTCGGCACTGGTCGTCGCGGTAGCGGACATCGGCTCCTGGAAAGCCACCACGGAAAGCGAACTCGCATGGATGCGCACGGCCGGATTCAGCGAGACAAAAATCGCGGAGCACGACCGCCGCGCCAAATCCGGCAAATGGTTTTTCATTCAAGGCTGGTTTGGCGTGTTCGGACTTCTGAAATGGACGATTCTGCGCGCGCTGCATTTCTGGAAGACGATGGGCACGCTTCCCGTGGCGCGGCAGGGCATGTTCAAATGGGCGACCAAGAGCGCGTCACTGGCGTGCCAGAATCTGATGATCGCAGCGGAAGCGCTGGGTCTGAACACGTGCCCGATGGAAGGATTTGACGGGCGGCGCCTGGGCAGATTGCTGGGGCTTTCCGGCAAGTATCATGAGATCGTGATGGTCATCGCCATCGGGAAAAAATCGGCGCGCCACGTGGACCATCCGCAGTGGCGCAGGCCGCTGGCAGCGACAGTGCGCATTGTATGATCATTGTTGACAAAAAACTGATCCCCCAGGAAATCCTGAAGGATTCCGTGCTGTTGAATCTGGCTTCGGCCTATTTTTCGATTGGCAAGCGGCTGGAGCAAAAGACAAAGTGCTCGCAGACGCGCGGCTTCATCATGTCCGCGCTGCGCGGCGGAGCAGCTCGGAACCAAAATCAGATCGCGACGATGCTGGGGTTCGACCGCACTGTGGTACATCGCGCCATCAAAACGATGATTCACGAGGGATTGCTCTCGGAACGAAAAGCTGACACTGGCAGAGCGCTGCTGGTGCAACTGACGGCGAAGGGCAACCACTACCGAGAGGGCCTGATCAAAGAACGCCGCGCCGCCGAAGACAGACTTCGCAAAGAACTGACGCCCCGCGAAACCTCCACGCTGATTCGCCTGCTGCAGCGAGTTGCGGAACTGGAATTTTAGCGGGAAGTATAGAAACACCGCCGCTTGCGACGGCGATCTTTTGGATTGTGGTCGCGCGGCTGGTACAATCGTTGTTTCTCAAGTTGCCGAAACCGCCACCCGAGGCCCACATGGCTGAAATTCAACCCTTTCGCGCCTTTCGCTACGATACAAACCGCGTGCCGCTCGATAAAGTCCTCACGCAACCTTACGACAAGATCACGCCGGCGATGCAGGAGCAGTATTACGCGGCGAGTCCTTACAATTTAATTGCCATCGAGAAGGGGCGCGTCGTCGCGAACGATTCTCCGGAAAATAACGTGTACACCCGCGCGGGGCAGAAAGTCCGCGAATGGATTGCGCAGAAAATTCTGGTGCAAGACGCGGCGCCAGGCATTTACGTTTACTCGCAAGAATATCTGGTGCCCGGAACGCACACGCGCAAGACGCGCATCGGTTTTATTGCGCTGGGTCGCGTGGAAGATTACGACGCGCAGGTGGTGTTCCGCCACGAGCGCACGCTTTCCGCTCCGAAAGCCGACCGCATCGAACTGCTACGACACATCCATGCGCAGACCGGCCAGCTTTTCATGCTGTACGACGATCCAGCGCGCCGCGTTGACACGCTGCTGGAAGAAGCGTCGCATGCATCCGCGCCGCAGGAACTGCGCGATGAATTCGGAGTGACGCATCGGCTGTGGCCCGTCACCGATGTCGCCACGATCCGCAGAATACAAAACGCGATGGCCGATGAGAAGCTGATCATCGCCGACGGGCATCATCGCTACGAGACGGCTCTCAACTTTCGCAATGAATCCCGCGCGGCCGCCGGCGTGAACGATCCCTACGCCGCAGCGGAATTCGCGATGATGACCTTCGTGAACGCGCATTCCAAGGGCTTGACGATCCTGCCGACGCATCGCCTAGTCCGCAACGTCGCGAATTTTGATTTCGACAAGTTCCGTAATGGCGTGGCCCAGGCTTTCGATTGGTATTCCTACCCGTTTCAAAATCCGGAAGAGCGCGCCAGCGCCTATGCCGAATTTCGCAAGGACCTCGAAGGAACGAATCACGGGCGGCGCGCGATTGGCATCTATCCCGGCGGAGGCGCGTTCTATATTTTCCTGCTGCGCCGAGACGCCGACCTGGAAGCGATGCTTGCGGATGTTTCCGAAGCGCAGCGCGGTCTGGATGTGGTGCTGTTGCACCGGCTGATACTTGAAAAGGGACTGGGGATTGGCGTGGAAGCAGTGGCCGCGGAACAAAATGTTGGCTATGAGCGGGAAATGGATGCGGCGCTGGCGGCCGTGGATCGCGGCGAAACGCAGCTGGCCTGCCTGCTGAATCCGGTGCGCGTGCAGCAGGTGGCTGATATCGCCCTGGCTGGCGACGTGCTGCCGCAAAAATCCACGGATTTCTATCCCAAATTATTGAGCGGCATCGCGATTTATCACGTGGATGGGCGCGTGGCGGGGCGAGCGGACGCACGCAGCAGTCAGTGAGCTCAAGACGAGGAAGCAAAGGGCGGGCCAGCAGTCAAGACCCGCCCTTTCAATTTTGCTGACTTACTTGGCGAAGCTGGCGACTGCTGCCGCTTCGTTGTCGTAGGTGTCGAACACGGTCATCAGCTTGGTTACCTGCAGCACTTCCTTGAATTTCGAGCCGAGGTTAGCCAACTTCAGAACGGCGCCTTGCGAGCGGGCGCTATGAAAGGTGGCCACCAGGGTGCCGAGGCCGGCGCTGTCAATGTAACCGACCTGCGCGAGGTTCAGCACGATCTGCTTCTTGCCGGCGGCGAGCAGACTCTTCACTTTTTCACGAAACGCATTGCTCTCTTCGCCCAGCACGATGCGCCCCTCGATCTCCAGCACCGTCACGCCATTCACTTCGTTGTCAACCATTCTCAGTGCCACGTTCGCGCCTCCTGGAAAATTCGAAATCTTATTTGGAATCGGTAGTGCCGAGAAGTCACTGCCCGGGGGCGGCGATCTTTCTCTTCAGTAAAAATCCGAGCAGGACATGTAATATCCGCAAGACGCGCAGATCATTTTGCAACTACGCTGCTCCAGCCGGGCCGAACATCGCGGGCAATATTGTGAAGGCTCCGGTTGCGCCCCGCGATTGCTGATTTCCGGCTCCGCTGCTTGCGCCTTCCGAACTACGGCTTCCGGCTGTCCCATTTCTAGTAGTCCTTCGGACGCACGTTTATAGCACATCCGGGGTGCAGGGAAAAGCCATGGTCAATTTTCGAGGCGGCGCTTGGCAAAGGTGTTTCGATCACCGCGAACCACCCTCGTATTCGCCAGGGTCCGTTGCACTTGACTGAGGACCAGCTTGCTGCGACCGAACAGGAGATGTCAGGAAGCTAACCTCGTATACTCCCGAGAGGCGTATCTCGTTCACTGCGGGCTTCACGTCGCCGTATCTGGCTCGAGAATCGACCATAAGATAGACTCTGTTTTCGGCGCCGGCTCGCCAGCCCTCTCGCAGTTCGTGCGGCAGCTGTTCGGGGACAACCTCGTGAGTGCCCAAAAACAGCCTTCCATCGCGCGTCACGACTACTTGCAATGCGTCTCCTCGAATCGCGTGAAGAGCGAGCATGGAATGAGCGCTCGAAAAAAGGTCGATTAGCGCTCCTCGGGAGCAAAGATTTTCAGGTGTGATTACGAAGGAGATAAAAACCACCAGGAACACTGCGAGCAACGCAGAAACATCCATCCAACAGTCGTATGCGGACCGCCGTCTCCTCGTCCTCCGGTGCATTGCGACCGGCGGGCGAACGCCTTGGTCCAGCCACGCACGGCGAGCCATACCCATTAGACACCGCCAAGCCTGCAAAAGTTCGCCCTTTGGGCCGTCGCGCCAGATGGTGGTAAAGTATCGGCAACCGTCGTGCGGTTTGGAGCGTCTTATGGGTAGGGCGCGGCGGAGAGAATCATGAAACCGCGATTGCTGATCGGGTTGATGGGCGTGCTGCTGGCGATGCCGTCTGTGGTCGCGGCACAGCGCGGAGCGGTGGGCGGATTTGCTCCTTCCGGAGCTCATTTTGCGCCTGTAGCGAATGGCGTTGCACCACATGCCGCCAACGTCCTACGTACATCTTCGAGCGTTCCCAGCGCCGTTCCGGCTGCTTCTTCCGCCGTTCACGCGCGCGCCGGTGTCCATTCCGGAGACGTGCCTTCTCGCCATGCCGCATTATCTTCCGCACAGCGAAATCAGAGTGTCAGCAATCGAGTGTTCACGCCGATCGGAGCGCCGTCAGGTGGCCGACGCAATCCGCCGCCGGTTACGAACCCTCGGGTAGTTTATATTCTCGGAGTTGGCGGGTATTACTACGCCGCGCCTGCAGATGCACCTGGGGATCAGGCACAGGACTCGGCGGAGGTCGAGGGCCAGCAGGCGGATGAACAGCAGGCTGGAGTCACAAACGATCGCTACGGCGATCGGCATGAAGCACGAGACAGCGAACGCGCTGACAACCGCGATGACGGGCCGTCTGAAGCGAATTCCGCAGCGCCAGCGGGCGAGCGGCAGGAAACCGAGCAGCAGGAACCGTTGCCGGACGTCGGCACGCTCACACTGGTGTTGCGCGATGGCAGCCGGCTGGACGTCGTAGCCTTCACGATGACGCAAGGCCAAGTCGTTTACATCACGCCGGAGGGTCGGCGTCTCACGATCTCAGCGGAAATTTTCGACGCGGATGCAACGCAACGCTTGAATCAAGAGCGCGGAACCCCGATGCAGCTTCCTCTGTAACGGTAGCGAACCAAATCCCCTTCTATTCTGACTGTCTAAATCGCGGCTCGTCTAGGCTTCCGAACGGCGGATTGGTTCGGGCATGTAGAGGCCGGCATCGGCTGGCAGCCCTGCGCGCTCGAATTGTATGGTGGTGTGAGTGATCTGAAAATCGTGAGCGAGCACTTCGTGGATTTTCGCCAGGACTCTTTCGCTTTCTTCCATGTGCATGTCCGGAATGCAGATGTGGCAGGAGAGCGCGTTGAGGTCGGTGCCCAGCGTCCAGATATGGATGTCGTGGACTTCCTGCACACCTTCGATACTTAGCAGGGCGCGCGCGACTTCTTCCAGGGCAATACTGCGCGGCAGGCCTTCCAGCAGAATGTGCGTGCTCTCGCGCAAGATGCCTATGCCCGACCACAGAACCATCGCGCCAATGGCGATGCCGATCACCGGGTCAGCCCAAGTGGTGCCGGTGTAACGGATGGCCAGCGCGCCCACGACGATCGCGACATTCGATAGCGCGTCGCCCAGATTGTGAATCCACACGCTGCGCAAATTCAGGTCGCGCCGGCTGCTGGACAGCGCAAGAGTGATCCCGCCGTTAATCAGCAACGCGAACACCGAGACCCACAGCATCAGCCCGGTTTTCACCTCCACCGGAGTGCGCAGCCGCAGCACGGATTCGTAAATCAGACCGAGCGAGACCAGCGTGAGCAGCATGGCGTTGACGAAGGCCGCCAGGATGCCGGCGCGATGATAGCCGTAGGTTTTTTGCGGCGTGGGAGGCTTGGCAGCCCAGCGCATGGCCAGCCAGGAGAGCACGAGAGTCGGCACGTCGGTGAGGTTGTGCACCGCGTCGCTGACGAGCGCAATGGAATGCCCCGCGTAACCGGCGAGCAACTCGACGGCGACCAAGGCGAAAGTGGCGACGACCGCGGCGCCCAGAGCCAAGGTCATGCCTTCAGCGGGAAGCGAAACGTGCGAATGGCCGCCCAGGCCGTGGCTGTGACCATGGTCGTGGTCGTGAGCATGATCGTGGCCGTGGCTATGGCCGTCGTGCGAATGGCCGCCGGATTTCTGGGCTTGTTCCTGCATCCGCTCGATTCTAACCGCGATTCGCTTTGCCTTACAGCGCGGAATCTCGGAGCGTCCGTGTTCAATAACGGCGTCGAGCGCGATGATCGTCAGGAACGAACGCGCCGGCCGAAACGCAATTGACTTACCTCGCCGCACCCGCCTACCATGGCTCAGTTTCGTGGACCTCAACTCTCAGAGGGGGCGCAGGCCCGCAGCGTCGCAAGCCGCCTGACGATGACGCACCAAGTTGCCAAACTTGTGTTCTGGGGCGTGCGCGGCTCGACGCCGACGCTCGAGCGCGACACTTGGCGCTATGGTGGAAACACGCCTTGCCTGGAACTGACCGCTCCGAACGGCACGAAATTCATACTGGATTGCGGAACTGGGTTGCGCATGCTCGGCAACCATCTCACCGAAAAGCACCGTGGGATGGGCATCGAAGCGCACATCCTGGTGACGCATTACCACTGGGACCACATTCAGGGCATCCCGTTTTTCCATCCGTTCTTCGAATCGCAGAATCGATTCCATTTCTACAGCTTTCAATCGAAATATCTGGGACCCAATAGCCTGGAGCAAGTATTCGCGGCGCAGCTCGCCAGCCCGTATTTTCCGGTGGACGTAACCATGATGACCGCGGCGCGCGATTTTCGCGAAGTCGCCGATGCGGAAACATTTGAAATCCATGGCACGCACATTACCGCGCGATATTTGAATCATCCGCAGGGATGCCTGGGATACCGGATCGAGACGACCGGCGGCTCCATCGTCTACGCCACCGACAACGAGCCTGGAGAGCCGAAGTGCGATCAGAACCTGCGGCAGTTGGCGCACGGCGCCGACGTGCTGATTTATGACGCGCAGTATTCTCCCGAACAGCTCGCTTCGGATCGCAGCGGCTGGGGACATTCGAGCTGGCTGGAGGGCGTGAAGATCGCGCGCGAGGCCAAGGCTCGGAATCTGATCTTGTTTCACCACGACCCGGATTCACCGGACAAAGTGGTGGACGGATTTCTCTCCGCCGCGCGCCAGGAATTTCCTGCGACCTGGGCGGCAACCGAGGGCATGTCCATCAGCTTGAGCGAACGCGGCGTGGCCGTGGACATGAAGGAAACGCGGCTCGGAATTCGCCGGCGGCTGCGCTTTGCCGCGACCGTCAGCGGACAGACCGAAGACGGCAGGCCATTCGAGGAAAAAGCCACGGTGCGCGATATCAGTTTGCAGGGAGCTTACTTGGCCCTGCACAGCCGCCCGCGCTTGCAGTCCGAGGTGCGCGTGGTGATTGAAGCTTCCAGCGATCCGAAGGTTTCCAGTGTGATGACGCTACGCGGCACGGTCGTGCACTTCGAGCTAGGGCGCGAAAAAAATCAACATGGAGTGGGCGTAGTGTTCATCGAGGATCCCGACCCGGGACGTCCGCGCGATTAGCTCTGTTCCTTAAGTTGAACGCGCTGTTTGCAATTTTGTGTCGGGCGTACGCACGTGTTCCGGCCGAACTCCTAGTCCAATCAGTCGCGCGGGAATGCGCTGCAAGATCGGGAACGTCTGCAGAAGCTTGAACAGAAATGGCAGCCGGCTTAGGGAGCGAGCGTTGCGCAACGCCGGACGAATGAACCGCTTGTGTGCGAAAACCTGAAATCCCTGGGTCAGGCGCGTGGGAAATTCGCGGAGGCGTTGCACTTCGCGGAGGCGCTCATCGCTTATCGCGCCTTTTGCAAGCGGCTCGACGAGGATATTCGCAGCCGCGACCGCGTCTTGAATGGCTAGATTGATGCCCACTCCGCCGATCGGCGACATGGCATGCGCGGAATCTCCGATGCAGAGAAGTCCACTGCGCGACCACTGCCGCAAGCGATCCACCGCGACCGAGAGCAGCTTGATGTCGTCCCAGTCCCTTAATTCGCCGAGGCGTTCGCGCAGAAATGGCGCGACGCTGGCGATTTCCTCCTGAAAACGAGCAAGTCCTTTTTGGCGAATGGCGTCGAACGCGCCCTTGGCGATTACGTAGGCGCACTGCCAGTATTCGCCGCGGTCAATCGCCACCAGGATCTTCCCTGCCCTGAATCGGCCGAGTGCTTGATTCGCATCACCCGGTTGCCGCGAGACGCGCATCCACAGCACATCAATGGGCGCGCCCAGGTCGAGTACTTCGAACCCCGCCTTTTCGCGCACGATCGAATGGCGGCCGTCTGCGCCGATGGTCAAATCCGCGCGCACTTCTATTTCGCCGCGCGGTGATTTGGCGCGGACGCCGACCACGCAGTTGTTCTCGATGAGCAAGTCGGTGACTTGCGTTTCCATGTGCAGATGGAAACCGGGATAAGCTTTGGCTTTTTCGGCGATGAAATTCAGGAAATCCCACTGCGGCATCAGTCCCACAAATTTACAGTGCGTCGGTAGATGCGAAAAATCCGCGACGCCAACCGTGACGTCGTTAACTTGAGCGCCGATGTGCGAAAGCTCCTGATGCGGACGGCGCAGAAAGTCCTCTAAAATGCCCAATTCGTGCATGAGCTCAAGCGTGGAGGGATGAATGGTGTCGCCGCGAAAATCGCGCAGGAAATCGGCGTGCTTTTCCAGCACCACGACATCGATCCCGGCGCGAGCGAGCAAAAAGCCGCACAGCATTCCGGCGGGGCCTCCGCCCACGATGCAGCAGCGTGTGGCCAAGATTTCGGCGGCCGCGGATCGCGACGATTCATTTTGCGTCAGTGGGGAGTTGGGCGAGCTGTGCATCGAGATCGGCCAGTGCTTGCTCGAGTTGTTCGCGGTAGCGCGGACCTTGGCTGGATTGCAGTTGTTTTTCGACGCGCGCGCGCGATAGCAGCAGCACGCCTCGCTTGCGGCGCGTTTCAACCTGGTCCTGCGAAACTTGCTTTTTGTTCTGGCGGTCCTCTTTCGACTGAAATTCCTGGACCTGACCTTCCACTGCTTTGCTTTCCCAACCCCTGGCCATGCGTATGATTCTAATTTGGAGAGGCAAAAATCTTGAGGCATTTTTTGCGCGAGTTTCCTTCACTCCCTTGCTGGAAAGTGGCGTGGCAGGGAGTGAGCGCGTGCGTGTGCACGGCCGTTCCTGTGATTCGACGCCATTCCACTTCGCGGAAATTTGAGTACACTTGGGGCGCGTAATTGTTCACGTGGCACGGGGGAACAAAATGAAATTCGATGCTATCGCGATCGGCTCCGGGCAGGCGGCGAATCCACTTTCGGCTGCGCTGGCAGATCTGGGATGGAAAGTAGCGCTGATCGAGCGCGCTGAATTGGGCGGCTCTTGCATTAACACCGGCTGCACGCCGACGAAAACGATGGTGGCCTCCGCGCAGGTGGCGCATTACGCGCGCGATGCAGCGCGCTGGGGCGTGCGGGCCAGCGACGTCAGCGTGGACATGCCGGCCGTTGTCGCCCGTAAGAATCAAGTGGTACAAAAAGGGCGCAGGGGCGTGCAGAAACGAGTTGACGCGAGGCCGAATATAAAATTGATCCGCGGCCACGCGAAATTCACCGGGCCGCACCAGGTGCAAGCAGGCGCAGAACTTTTCGAGAGCGAGAAAATATTCATTGATACCGGGACGCGTCCCACGATCCCGCAAATTCCTGGGATTGACACGGTTCCGTATCTCACCAACGCCACGGTCATGGAGCTGCAAGCGGTTCCGGAACATTTGCTGGTGCTCGGCGGCGGATACATCGGGCTGGAATTCGGGCAAATGTTCCGGCGCTTCGGCAGCCGCGTGACGATCGTGCACCATGGCGAACGCATCATGCCGCGCGAAGATCCGGACATTGCGTCGGCACTCCAGAAGGTGCTCGAAGACGAAGGCATCGTGTTCCAGCTGAGTGCCGCGACGAGACACGTCGCGAATCGGAGTGGCGCGATTTCGCTCACCGTCGAATCTGGCGAACGCACCGAAACGCTGCAAGGATCGCATCTGCTGGTCGCTACGGGACGCAGGCCGAACACGGACGACCTGGGGCTGGAAGCGGCGGGCGTCGCGGCCGACGCGCGCGGCTATGTGAAGGTGAACGGCCGTTTGGAGACAAATGTTCCGGGCATTTGGGCGCTGGGCGACGTGAAGGGCGGTCCAGCGTTCACGCACATTTCCTACAATGATTATCAAATTGTGTACGCGAACATGATCGAAGGAAAAAACCTTAGCATCGAAAACCGCTATCTGCCCTATGCACTTTTCACCGACCCGCAGTTGGGACGTGTGGGCATCACCGAAACCGCAGCGCGCGCCTCGGGGCGAAAATTCAAGATGGGCACGGCTCCGATGTCCACCGTCTCGCGCGCGATTGAACGCGACGAAACCGCGGGCTTGATGAAAATCATCGTGGACGCGCAGAACGATCGCATTCTGGGCGCGGCAATTCTGGGAAGCGAGGGAGGAGAGACAGTGCAGATCCTCGGTGCCATGATTCTGGCGGATGCACCCTACACGATACTGAAAGGCGCGGCGTACATTCACCCCACACTGGCCGAGGGGTTTTTTTGGCTGATGGATGCGGTGAAGCCCGCCAATTGATTCCCCATTCGCAGTGAAGCGTGATTCGTGACTTGTGGATCGTGATTCCTGCCCCGCGATCCCCGACCCGAGGACGCTTGGTGACGCCAATCCCGCTTTGCGGGATTGGCGAGTGCACGCCTCCACGCAAAACGCCCGAAAAACCAGCGATTAGAATTTGCCGGCGAGTGCGCGGCGAGATGGCTGGCGGCAGCGGTCCGGCGTAGCGGCTTTGGCAGTTGGAATTGCGAAAAACACGACAAAAACTAGCGATTGATTTAGGCGGTGATGGATGGCGAGTGATGAGTGATGAGAGGCGGGGGTGAGGGTTTCAGTTTGCGCCAGACCGAGCATGTTGCGTCCTTTGGAGGCCCGAAGACCGCCCCGACTCACGCTAACACCTGCGGTGCCTCGGCGATATTCGTGGAAGTACGGATGTGACTTCTCCGCCGCGTAAACGAGACGGCTTCTCAAACCACGCTTGCGATTACTTACGCTGCGTTACGGTTTGAAGGACTTATCCGAGCCCTTTGGAGAATAATTTGAGCACTAACTACATCAC
>JABCZJ010000036.1 GCA_013289715.1 Acidobacteriota bacterium
TCGTCCATGAGAGACGGCGGAGAAACGATGCAACCCACATAAATCGCTCCGGCGAAAAGTAAAACGATTAGGTAGAGATACCAGTTCTTTCCGGGGCCGAATAATGGCTGGCCGGAGAGGGTGCTGCTTGAACCCGCCATTCTTTCATCCATAGGAAAAGGATCAGCAAGCCCCACAGGTGATAACCCAGATTGGCGCGCCTGTCCATGTGGGCTTGCAATATTGATTGCACTGCTTTCGAATTAAATAGGCCGGGGTGATCTGCGAGTCCGGTGTTTAGCGTATCCGCGAGCAATTCGCGCAGCGGGCCGCGCAGCCACTCGTGCGCGGGGATGTCGAAGCCGACTTTTTTGCGCGTGAGAACCACTGCCGGCAATTTGTTTTTCATTAGTTCTTTGAGAATGAATTTCTGGCGCGAGCCTTGGATTTTCAGGGACGCGGGCAGCGTGGCGGCGAATTCCACGATGCGATGATCGAGGAACGGAGGGCGGACTTCGACGGAGTGCGCCATGCTCATCCGGTCAACCTTGGTGAGGATGTCGCCGGGAAGATAATATTTTTGATCGAACCAGAGAAAGGGCGCGAGTTGGTCTGGCGATGTGAACTTTCCGCGCAGCTCGCCGAGGATTCCATCCAGCGCATTGGGTGGCTGCGATTGCAGCAGGGCGTGCTTTTCTTTTTCGGAGAACGTGCCGTTCCAGAAAACGTGGGCGCGTTCGGGCGACATGGTGCTGCCTTCAAGAAAGCGTTTCAGTTTGTACTCGAAGCTGATCTTGTCGTCGGAAACGGGCCAGTGGCTGATGGCTTGGAGCGCGAGGCGCACAGCGGATAACGGGAGATGTCTCGCGGTGCGCGTGAGGGCGTTGGCGCGATAGGTGAGGTAGCCGCCGAATAATTCGTCGGCGCCTTCGCCGCTGAGCGCTACGGTGGTTCGGCGCTTGCACATTTTGGAGAGGAACCAGACAGGGAGGGCGCCGGCATCGGCGGTGGGTTCGTCGGAGTAGTACGCAAATTCGGCGATGGCGCCGGCGAGGTCTTGGTCCGGCGTGAGGTCCAATTCTTCGTGTTCCGTTTGGTAGTGGTTCACGACCTGGCGGATGTATTCGCTTTCATCGAAACTTCGGCCGCGGAATGAGATGGAGAAAGTTTTCAGGCGCGAGGCGGAAACCTGTGCGGCGTAGTGCAGGATGGTGGAAGAATCCACGCCGCCGCTGAGCCAGACACCCAGAGGCACGTCGGAGAGCAGGTGCTCGCGCGTGGATTTTTGGAGCAGCGAGTCGAGTTCTTCTTTCGCGGAATCCAGAGTCCAGCTGCGCGGATTCTCGAATGGCAACTTCCAATAACTTTCTGAGCGAATTTTTCCGTCGCGCCATTCGAGCCAGTGTCCGGGCGCGAGTTTTTCGATTCCGTCTACTAGCGTCCAGGGGCATGGGACATAATTCAGGGACAAGTAACAATCGAGGCCGGCAAGGCTCAGGCGGCGGGCGAGTTCAGGATGAATGAAAAGCGCCTTCAACTCCGAGCCGAACAGCAGATCCTGGCCGAGATGCGCGACATAGAGCGGTTTGATGCCGAGGCGATCGCGGGCAAGGACCAGACGACGATTGGATTCGGTCCAGAGCGCAATCGCGAACATGCCGCGCAGCCGGGCGAAGCATTGCGTGTCCCATTCGAGAAAAGCGTGCAGAACGGTTTCGGTGTCGGAGTGTGACTGGAAGCGATGGCCGAGCGATTCCAGTTCGGCGCGCAATTCGAGGTGATTGTAGATTTCGCCGTTGAAGACGATTACGGCGTCGCCATTGGGCGAAAAGATCGGTTGGTCGCCGCCTTCGAGGTCAATAATTTTCAGGCGCGTGGCGCCGAGGGAGCAGATTTCGGAGCGGAAGACACCTTGCTGGTCTGGTCCGCGATGGACGAGGGTCGCCGCGGCGCGCCGGATGCGGTCTGGATCGGGCGACCAATTTTTATGCGTGAAACCGACGATGCCGCACAAATTCTGATGCTCCTCAGTGTTTTGGTTCCATCAATCGTAGCGACAGTTTAGCGCATCGTCCAGAATTTAGATGCGGCGGCGCGGTTGCAGGATTGGCGGGGACGATGGTCGCTACTTTCTGCCGAAGAAAACGAGCGTTACGCCGATGCAGACGAGGAGAACGCCGAGCCAGCGCCTGCGCGAAACGCGTTCGCCGAGGAATACCTGGCCGCCCAGTGCTCCGGCGGCGTAGCTCAGGGCCGTGACGGGCACGACGAAGCTGACGTTTTCCATGGAGAGAGCGCCGAGCAAAGAAAAGAAAGCCACGGCCATTAGCGCGACGCCGAGCCACATCCAGGGAACTTGAATGGCGCGCAGCATGACGCGCAGCAGCGAGCTGGGACGGAAGTCGTGCACTTCGCCGATGGTTTTCATCGCGCGGGTGACGCAGAGTTCGCCGGACGTGCCGGCGACGACGATCAGCAGCAGCAATACAGTTTCCCAAGCCATTATTTTTGCTCCGTAGTGCGCGGCGAGGTGTGGCCCACGATCAGCACCCCCAGGCATATGACGCATACGCCGGCCCAACGCGTTGGCGAAATCGGTTCATGCAGAAGAAAGTGCGCCCAAAGGGCGACCACGGCGTAGGCTATCGAGCCGGCCGGCTGCACGAAACTGTAATCGGCCCAGGATAGAACGAGCAAATAGGAAACGAAAAACATCAGCAGGAACAGGACGCCGAGCCAGATGAATGGAGACTGCAAAATTTGCAGGCCGACGCGCAACAAGTCCGCGGGGCTGTGCAACGAGATGGCGCCGATGGTCTTCATGCCTTTGCTGAGAGAGACGTTGCCCAGCGGGCCGAACAGGATCATCAGAGATATCAGGAAGAAAGTTTTCAGGTGCAAGCCGGCGGATGACGTCATGCGTTGCAGAGCCGTCCGGCGAACCGGGCGCAAGGATGCGACGGGAGCACGGTGAATAGATGCGAATTTATTGTCATGGTATGCGAATTATTTTACTCGATTTATAGAGGCAGTGGCTAGTGATGAGTGGTTAGCGGCTAGAAAAGTCCAGGACTTCGCTCTTGTGCAAATCGCAAACTTTTTCAGCGCGAAACATTTGGCGCGTCGCGCGGCGCTACGGCGGTGAGTCTGCCGTCGCGTAGGTAATAGTTGATGCCGCGCCAGCGGATGGTGTGGCGGGCGAAACTGGCTAGCCAGATGATGAAGGCCATGGCGTCCCAGAGCGGGATCAGCGGCATTTTTTTCCAGACGCGCGGTTGCTTCATGCCCCAGATGCCGATCAGCCACGTCATGATTATTCGGAGCGACAAGTATGTGCCCAGATAGGCGGCGGCCACGGTCAGCGAGGGATGAATGGCGACGGCGACTAGCGACCACGGCAATCCCCAGGTGAAGATGAGGCCCAGGTGGCCCCAGGGGCGCATCAGGCGCATGACCGTCATCCAGCGCAGACGTTTGTAGAGAAATTCCCGGAGTGAATCAAAATCCGCGACGGAGTGTACGACGTAGGGCAGAAGTTTGACTTCGTAGCCCTGCTCAGCGACCAGACGGCCGGCGTAAACATCGTCGGCGGGGCGGTCTTCGATCGTTGGGTAGCCGCCGTAGCCTGCGATTGCTTTGCGCGTGGTGACGATGGTTTGGCCGAAGGTGAATTTAATGCCGTCGAGCTGCCAGGCGACCATCACGCCGGCGAAAAAATCGGAAATCATGCCGATGGATTGAAGTTTCTCGGTTAGATTTTTCTCTTCGGTGGCAGAGTAAAGGCAGGTGGCCGCGCCTACGTGCGGATCGCGAAAAGGCGAGATAACCGTATGCAGATAATCGGGCTGGACGCGCACGTCGCTGTCGGTGATGACGAAGTATTCGTGCTGGGCTTCGGCGACCAGACGAGTGAGGCGCGCGACTTTGTCGTTCACGGCATCCCGGCCGGACCCGAACAGCAGGCGGATGCGGCGTTGGGGAAAATCACGGATTAATTTTTCGAGAATCGGGAGCGTGGGGTCGCCCGGATCTACGCAGAAAACGATTTCATAATCGGGGTAATCCTGTCGGCAGAAGCTGGCGTAATTTTCGTAGGCTTCCGCGTCCAGACCTTTTACCGGTTTCAAGCAACTGATGGGCGGCGTGAAATCCGGGTTCGGAGCGCTGTCGCTGCGCGACGTCCGGAAATAGCGCACAGTGCTGTAGAGCGAGAGCAGGTAGTAGATGAATGGAATGGCGCAAAGGGCCAGCAATGCGTACGCGACAAACGTCAAAATCTTTTTACCTCTCGAAGCACGCGGGAATCGTTCGGGCGCAAAATCCTAACACGAAACCGGGAAAGTAGGCCCGTTGAGCGTATCTCCTTTTTTTGGCTGGACCTACGAGGGTGGAAAATACCGGGAGTGAACGGGCGCGGGGCCGCTGGTAACACGGCTGTAATACAATGGCGGTAGCATCACTGGCTGCTAGGACGGCATGACAGACAACGACATCGCGGACCCACAATACATCTTCAACCGGCACTATTCGTGGATGCAATTCAACGAGCGAGTGCTGGAAGAGGCGCGCGACGAGAAGAATCCGTTGCTCGAGCGGGTGAAGTTTCTGGCGATCACCGCGAGCAATCTGGATGAATTCGTGGAAGTGCGCGTCGCGGGCATTCTGCAGCAAGTGGAGCACGGCAATCGCGAGCCGGGTCCGGATGGCCGCGCGCCGGCGGAAGTGCTGAAGGAGCTGGCAGGGAAAATTCACAGCTTCGTGAAAGCGCAGTACGACTGCTGGCGCGACGAATTGCTGCCGGCGCTGGCCGCGGAAAAGGTTCGCGTGGTGAGCTTAAAGAAGCTGGGTGCTGCGGCGCGCATGCACATTGAAAATTTCTACGTGCAGTCGGCGGAGCCACTGCTGACGCCGGTGACGGTGGACCCGGCGCATCCTTTTCCGCACGTGCTGAACAAGGCGCTGTGCCTGGCGTTCCTACTGAAGCGCAAACGCCGCGGCGGGCAGACTTATTTGGGAGTGGTGACGGTGCCGCGCGCGTTGCCGCGACTGGTGCTGCTGCCCGCGAAGGATGGGACCGTCGAGTACGTGTTTCTGTCCGATGTGATCCAGGCGTTCGCGAACCGCTTGTACCACGGCTACGAAGTGCTTTCGGCGGCGGGCTTTCGCGTGACGCGCAACAGCAATTTGTATCTGGAAGAGGAAGAATCGCGCAGCATCATGGACACGGTGGATGCGCAACTGCACCGGCGTCGCAAGGGCGAAGCGGTGCGGCTGGAGATTGAGGCGAGCGCGAATCAGGAAATTATTGACCGGCTGGTGGCGAATTTCCGCCTGGCGCCGTGGCAGATTTTTCGCGTGGATGGGCCGCCGAACCTGGCGCGCATTTCGTATTTGTACGATCAGGCGCCGCGGCCGGATCTGAAGTTCCAGCCGTTCGTGCCGCGGGAGCTGGCGCTGAAGCCCGGCGCTGCTTCCCTGTTCGAACTGATTCGCAAGCGCGATTTGCTGCTGCATCACCCGTACGATTCGTATTCGGCGGTAGTGCGTTTTATTGAGAGCGCGGCGAAAGATCCGGACGTGCTTTCGATCAAGCAGACGCTGTACCGAACCAGCGAGAACTCGCCGATTGTGCGGGCGTTGATTGAAGCCGCGGCCAAGAAGGAAGTGGCGGTAGTGGTGGAGCTGAAGGCGCGATTTGACGAGGCTTCCAACATCCGCTGGGCGCGCAATTTGCAGGAAGCGGGCGTGCAGGTATTTCACGGCGTGGTGGGGCTGAAGACGCACTGCAAACTTGCGTTGATCGCCCGCCGAGAAAGTGACGGACAGATCCGGCGGTACGCGCATCTGGGGACTGGGAACTACAATCCTTCGACGGCGCGTTACTACACCGACCTGAGCTTGCTTACCAGCGACGCGCATATCACGCATGCCGTGCATCATGTGTTCAATTATTTGACGGCTTATTCCGAGCGGCCGAATTACCAGCCGTTGTTTGTGGCGCCATTGAACCTGGGGAAAAGCTGCTTGAAATTGATCGAGCGCGAAACCGCGCATGCGAAGGCGGGCCGGCCGGCGTTTATTTTCGCGAAAGTGAATGCGTTGTTGGACGAAAAAACGATTCAGGCGCTGTACCGCGCTTCGCAGGCGGGCGTGCAGATCGAGCTGGTCGTGCGCGGAGCATGCGCGTTGCGGCCGGGAGTGCGCGGGATCAGCAGTCGGATTCGGGTGCGCAGCGTGATTGGGCGATTTTTGGAGCACAGCCGGATTTTCGTGTTTGGAAACGGCGGGAAGACCGAACTGTATCTGGGCAGCGCGGATTGGATGCACCGAAACATCTATGAGCGCGTGGAAGTCATGTTCCACGTGCGCGATGCGGAATTGTGCAAGCAAGTGTTTGGCGAGGTGATCGAGCCGTATCTGGCAGACACAGAAAAGACGCGGATATTGTTGGCGGACGGGCGATATGTGCGCTCGGGCGAGGCTGGGGCCGCGCTGCATTCGCGAAACGGCTTTCGTTTTAACGCGCAGGAATTTTTGATTGGCTTGGCGGAAGGGCGAGAGACGATTGGCGAGGTACCCAGAGCGCCTAATTTTGTGAAACTTGCCCATCCGGATCAAAGCGTTTCCCCTGTTTAGATTGTAGCGACACGGGCTTTTCCTTCCTGTTGCGCGCCGAACGATCCCGAGTACTGCGAATTTTCGCCGTATAATCGCAGGCCATGGACGAAGGACTTCTTCAGGGCATCGTCAACTGGCTGCTCGGGCCAGAGCCGATCACCGAGAAGCGACCGGGGCATCTGTGGCCGCGCTGGATTTTTTTGCGCGCGCTGGGGCTGATTTATTTTTCCGCGTTTTATTCGCTGCTGTTCCAGATCAAGGGGCTCATCGGGCCGAACGGAATCCTGCCCGCGGCGGATTATCTGCAAGCGGTGAATGCGGCGCTGCAGCTGCGGGGTTATTGGTCGGCGCCGACTTTGCTGTGGTTCGGGGCTAGCAATGGCGCGTTGATGACGTTGTGCTGGGTGGGGCTGGTTGCATCGCTGCTCGTGACGCTGAATCTGTGGCCGCGCGCGTCATTGCTGATTTGTTTCTTGTGTTTTGTTTCGTTTGTGAGCGTGGCGCGGGATTTTTCGGGATATCAATCGGATGGCATGCTGCTGGAGGCGGGATTTATGGCGCTGTTTTTCGCGCCGCCGGGCCTGCGGCCGGGGCTGGGAACGGACAATCCCCCATCGCGCGCGAGCCTTTTCCTGCTGCAGTGGGAATGGTTCCGGATTTATTTTGAGTCGGGCGTGGCGAAAATCGGGAGCGGCGACGTCGCGTGGCGACAATTTACCGCGATGGACGATTACTACCAGAATGGGCCGCTGCCGACGTGGATCGGATGGTACGTGCAGCACCTGCCGCACTGGTTTCACGCTTCGGCGACGGTTTTCACGCTGGTTGCGGAACTGTTGATCGTGTGGATGCTGTTTCTGCCGCGGCGATTTCGCATTGCGTGCTTTTTTATTGTGACGCCGTTCGAGATTTCGATTATTGCGACGGCAAATTATACGTTTTTGAACTATCTGGTGCTGCTGCTCGGAGTGCTGCTGCTGGACGACGGGTTTCTGGAATGGGTTTTGCCGCTGCGGTTCCGTGAGTCGATCCGCGGAAAAAACCCGCTGGCTGCGGCTGCTGCGACGGGAACGACGACCGGAACGCCGGTACGCAGGAGCGCTCGCGAAGAGTGGCGCGAAAGGCTCACGCCGCTACGCAGAGCGTTTGCGGGATTGTGTCTTGGATTGGTTTTCTATTCCACCACGGCGCTGCTGCTGTGGATGTTGGTGCCTGGCCTGCCGTTGCCCGAAGCGCCGGTGCAGGCGCTCGAGCCGTTTCGGATCGCGAATTCCTACGGGCTCTTCGCGGTGATGACGCACGAGCGTTACGAGATCGAGTTTCAGGGCACGCTGGATGGAAAAACGTGGGTCGCGTATCCGTTTCGTTACAAGCCGCAAGCGATTGATCAAGCGCCGGGAATCTACGCGCCCTATCAGCCGCGCTTCGAATGGAATTTGTGGTTCGCGTCGCTGGGACCGTGGCAGCAATCGCGATTTGTGATCTGGACAGAAGAGCGGTTGCTGAAAAATGAGCCGGATGTGCTGGCGCTGTTTGCGAGTAATCCATTTGCGAGCGCGCCCCCGCGAGAGGTGCGCACGATCAAGTATCAGTATTGGTTTACCGATATGCGCACGAAACGCGAGACGGGAAATTGGTGGAGGCGCGAGGAACTGGAGCAGTTCGCGCCGGCGCTGGAGCGCGAAGCGGACGGCAAGATCGTGGTGCTTGATCTGGCGGAACACGAGCTTGACCAACCTTGACATCTTCTACTGCTGACAAATCGCATGCTGCACAGAAAGCAAGTTTTGCTACGCGCGCGCAAATCCGTTAGCCTGTGCGGGACCGTATGACACCGAGCCAACGCCATTCCGACGAACCACGAGAAGCCACCATCGCGGACGAAGTTACTCCGGAGCTGGTGCTTGCGCACCTGGCGACGCTTGCGCAGCCTGCGAGCATCCGGCACATCGCGCATGGCATGGGATTGAAGCATCGCGGACGGCGCTATTTGCCGCGCGTGCTGCAGAAACTGAAGAAGCACGGCGAAGTGGAAGAAACTCAGGGCGGAAGATTCCGGCTGGCGGGGACGAAGCACGCCAGGCAAGAAGCGGCGGGGCAGGCTGCTGCGGCAAAACGCGTACGCGCCGCGAATGAAGTTGCGTCGGGTGAGCAATTGGAGCAGGAGACGCCGAGCACGGATGCCGCTGCAATTGCCGACCGTCGTGCGGCGGCGGGCGGTGCGTCGAGCGCGGTATCAACTACGACTTCTAAGATCACCTCAGGGCGTGGGCGCGATCCGAATCTGGTGTCGGGGAGAATTGTGGCGCATCGCGATGGTTACGCTTTTTTGGTGCCGGATTCACCGATGCCGCGCGTGGAGGGAGATCTATTTATCGGGCGCGATGGGTTGGGAGATGCGATGCACGGCGATCGCGTGCTGGCGCGCATCGAGCGACGGCGCGCCGACGGGCGTGCGGAAGGCCGCGTGGTGCAGATTGTGGCGCGCGAGCACCCGACGATCGTGGGATTGTTTCGCTACGGGCCGCATGGAAATGTGGTGCTGCCGTACGACGTGCGTATCCTGCATGAAGTGGTGATTCCGCCGGGCGCGGAGTTGACGCCGGAGCTGCGACAAAAAGCTGGCGAGACGGGGAGCGGCGGTGGGCCCGCTGCGAACAGCCGAACGCGATATCCCGAGCTGGATGGCGCGGTGGTGAATGTGGAACTGACGCGTTTCCCGAAGGGTGGGCTGGCTCCGGCCGGGCGCGTGATTGAGATTCTCGGGCGGCCGGGCGAGATCGGTGTGGATGTGGAAATTATTATTCGCAAACATCATCTGCCGAACGTTTTTCCGGACCAGGTGCAACAGGAAGCTCGAGCGACGCAAGCGCAAGTGGCGGAAAGCGACCTTAGCGGGCGGCGCGATTTCCGGCATTTGCCAATTGTGACGATTGACGGTGAAACAGCGCGCGACTTTGACGATGCGGTGCACGTGACGGCGCTGCCGAATGGGCATTACGAATTGCAGGTGCATATCGCGGATGTGGCGCATTACGTCGCGCGCGGTTCGGGACTGGATCGAGAGGCGCGGCTGCGCGGCACGTCGGTCTATTTCCCCAATCGCGCGGTGCCCATGCTGCCGGAGGAGCTTTCCAACGGGATTTGTTCGCTGAATCCGAAAGTGGACCGGCTGGTGATGAGCGTGCTGATGGAATTGGATGGCGCGGCGAAATTGCTGCGGGCTGAATTTTTTCAGGGGGTGATCCGTTCGGCGGAGCGGATGACCTACACCAACGTAAACAAAGTAATCGAGGGCGATGCGGAAATGACGCAACGCTACGCGCCGCTGCTGAGCGAGTTCCAGAGGATGAAGGAGCTGGCGCTGCTGCTGAACAAACGGCGGGGGGCGCGCGGATCGATTGATTTCGATTTGCCGGAGGCGGTGATCGAGTTTGACGACCAAGGACGGATGCTGAGCATCGCGCGCAGCGAACGGAACATCGCGCACCGGTTGATTGAGGAGTTCATGCTCGCGGCGAACGAAGCCGTCGCGGAATATCTGGAAAAGCGCGGCGTGGCTTCGCTGCATCGCGTGCACGAGAAACCGGATCCGAAGAAAGTGCTGGAGTTCGAGGAGCTGGCGCACGCGTTTGGATATTCGCTGGGGGTGGAGGATTTGGCGGAGCGGCGCATTACGGTGCGGCATGGACGCGCGCGTCCGCAAGCACGCGAGGGGCGTGGAGGAGGAGGTGGGCGCGGACGTATGCGGCCGATGAGCGTGACGATGCCGGCGGCAGAGGAAGTGGACATACGGCCGCAGCATTACCAGCGGTTGACGGAAAAAATCGCGGGCAAGCCGGAAGAGCGGATACTTTCCTACCTGATGCTGCGTTCGCTGAAGCAAGCGCGCTATGCGGTGGACGTGCTGGGGCATTTTGCTCTGGCGACGAAGGAATACACGCATTTCACATCGCCGATCCGGCGCTATCCGGATTTGATCGTGCACCGGGCGCTAAAATGGGCGCTGGAGAATCCGGACGTGGCGCCACTGCGCGCGCATGTGGAAAACGTGCGCACGGGGAAAGAGGAAACAGTGGCGGTGCTGGGGCCATATCGGCGGGTGGAATTGCAGGACATCGCCGCGGAAAGCTCGGAAGCCGAGCGGCGGGCTGACGCGGCGGAACGCGAATTGATGGAATGGAAAACGGCGCAGTTCATGGAAAGCCATCTGGGCGAGGAATATTCCGCGCTGATCATTTCGGTGCAGAAGTTCGGATTCTTTGTGGAGCTGGTGGAGATTTTCGTGGAAGGATTGGTGAGCATTGACCGGCTGGAGGAACTTACCGGGCAGCGCTGCGCGTATCACGACCGCGACCATTCGATTGTTTGCGAGCCGTATCGTGGTTCCCGCCGAGGTGGCGGAGCGAGACGAACCTTTCGGCTGGGGGATCGCGTGCGCGTGAGGGCCGAGCGGATTGACCCTTTTCGGCATCGCGTGGAATTTTCGCTGCTGGAGGATGGTGCGGGCGATAGTCGTTGATTCTGCGGAGGTGAAAGATGGCGGCGAGACACTGTCCTAACTGCGGAGCGGTGATGCCAGCGGGAAAAGTTGCCGCGGATTCGTATGAGCTGGTGTGCGCGAACTGCCAGCATCTGCTGGGAATTTCAGAGCTCAGCCGAAATCTCGCGGCGTTCGCAGGGCTGGCCGCCGGAGCGATCACGTGGTGGATGGTTACACTGAGATTTGCGACCGAGCCAGGGGCCCTGGGCTGGGTGTGGCCGGCGTTTCTGGCCTATCTCGCGACGAGCGCCGTGGCGGCGTTGACGCTCATGTTCGCTGCCACTTTGGAATTAAGAGCAGACGATCTCACCCCCCAGCACGAAAATGTTACGCATCGAATACCACATTAATAACAACGCGTGATTTATTTATTCATTCGTATATACTGCCGCAGCTGGCGGAATGGCTGATGTTCGTGATTCGGCCGATTGGGGTGGAATGGCACGATACTCCGCATTGCTGGGCAAGCGCGTCGAAGCGCATTATCGCGCGGGGGATATGCAACTCTCGACGGTCGGGACGCTGGCTTCCGATACGGGCAAGGCGATTTTCGTCGAAGAACATTTTTCGTCGGGCGGAAAACAGAAAACGATGCGCGTGGAAATTCCTTATGCCTACGTGATACGAGTGGCCGAAGCGCGCGAAGAAACGACGCCGCCACGCGGCTTGCCCAACCCCACGAAAAGAAAATAGTGTTGCCGCAGCTGATATACCCGCCGCTTTTCGTGTAAACCGCCCCGGAAACTTGAAATCGCCTGGTGTATTCGCATTTGTGCGTCCGCGCGGGTATATTTTTGTCCTGGTTCGGGAGGCGAAAATGAAACCGACGGTTGGATTGATTGGGCTGGGACTGATGGGCAAGCCGATGGGCCGCAACCTGCTGAAGGCGGGATTTCCGCTTGTAGTGTGGAATCGAACGGCGGCGCGAGCAGAGGACTTGGTTAGCGAGGGCGCGAAGCTCGGAGCGAATCCGCGCGAGACGGCTGCTGCTGCAGATGTGTTGATTTCGATCGTAAGCGATCCGCCGGCACTGGAAGAAGTGTTGTGGGGCGCGCGGGGCGCGATGGAGGGTTTGCGGCGCGGAAGCATTTATATGGATTCGAGCACGATTTCGCCGGACCTGGCGCAGCGAGTGGCAGCGGCATGCGGCGAGCGCGGAGTTGAGTTCTTGGATGCGCCGGTTACGGGCGGAGACTGGGGCGCGAAAAAAGGCGAGCTGGTATTCATGATTGGCGGGAGGGCGGAAGTTCTGGAGCGCGCGCGTCCAGTGCTGGAAGTGCTGGGGAAGAAATTTTTCTTGCTGGGAGCCAACGGCGCGGGACAGACCGTGAAGCTGGCGATGAATCTGATTTTGGCGCTGGAGGTCGAGGCGCTGGCGGAAGCCTTGGCGCTGGCTACGTCGGCGGGCGTGCCGGGCGAGAAGTTGGTGGAGGTGATGCAATCGAGCATGGCGCGCGCAGGAGTGCTGGATGTGAAAGCGCCGCTGATGCTGCAGAATGAATATGCGGCGAGTTTTCCGCTGCGGCTGATGCACAAGGACATGCGACTCGCGCTGGAGCTGGCGCGACAGCAGGGAGTTACGCTGCCGGCTGCTGCTGCTGCGTATGGAACGTACAGCGCGGTGAAGGATGCGTCGAAGGATGATCCGGATTACTCGGCGGTGGCGCGCTTTTGGAGCAAGAGCGCAGGTTGAGATTACGGTTTGGCGTCGGGCGGAAAAAAGCTAAGCGGAAGGTCGCGCGAGGTGCGCAGGCCGGCGTTGGCGGCGAGGATTGCGGGGATGGAATTGACGACGACGGCGGCGGTGGCGACGTCGCCGTGGGTGCCCCCGGGGATCGTGAGGGTAAGATGCGGTTCACCTTTTAGCACTACGGTGTCAGCAGGATGGCGGGCGCCGACGTACATTTTTAGCTCCATGAAGATTTTTTCTTTGCCGCCGGAGACGCCGCGCGCGATTTGATGCACGCCGGCGACCTGGCCGGCGGCCACTTCCAGAAATTCCGTTTTGATGATTTCCTCAGCGATTACCGGCTCGATTGTTTCAGAAATATCGTCCAGAGCAAATCCCAGGCCATCGGCTACCATGGCGATGGATTCCGGCAAGCCGTGATGTTTGATGACGCCGGCGGCGACCTGCGCGTGGAATTCTTCGGGCGTCATGCCGGCGCCGATTTTTTTCTGCAGAGGCAGGCGGCGCTTGGAAGCATCCACGATGCGCACGGCGCTGACCCAGTCAATGCGCTGCGCGACGGCGCTGAGGGTGAGTGCGAGCTTGTCCATCACGAAGCCGGGATTCACGCCGGTGCCTACGAGCGCGACACCTTCTTCTTTTGCGGCGGCGTCTAGTTTTTGGGAAAGCTCGGGATGTTTGCGGAAAGGATAGGCCAGCTCTTCGCAGGTGGAAACGATGCAGCAGCCGGCGGCGATACACTCGAGAAGTTGATCCATCACGCTGGTGAGGTAGGAGGAGGTGGAGTGGATGATCACGTCCAGCGGCTTTTCGAGGACCGATTCGGCGTCCGGGGAAATCAGGACGCCCCAGGGCGCGTCGGGGGCGCCGACTGCTTCTCCTAGCTCGCGGCCAGCTTTGGCGGGGTCTTTGTCTATCGCGCCAACGATTTCGAGAGAATCTTTTTGGCGCATCAGGCGGACGATGGAGGAGCCGATGGGGCCTAGGCCGTATTGGGCGACGCGGATTTTCTTTTTCACGATGGGGTTCCTGAACGATCTAAGGAGCCAATACGTTAAAGGCTTGAGCGACGAACTGCAACCGAATTTGCAGTTTTGCTGATGCGCCGGAGGCGCGAGCAGAGAAACCTGGGGGCCAGCAGAGGCACGACAACCGTAAAATTCGATCTTGGGTTATTGGTCCGCGCAACGTCGCCAGGATACGCGCGACAGCCGATTTGGATTAGAAACGCGAGCGGCTGGAGCGATAGAACTCGCGGAGCGTGGTAACGTTTGGACCGTAGGAGCCGACGCGGCCGGCGTCCACAGGCAGTCCCAGATATTCCGCTTGCTCGATGCTCAAGCCAGCCTGATCCAGTTCGGCGAGGCTGTAGCCTTCGGTGGGCACCAAGCGGTTGCGGTGAGACAGGTCCACAGGACGCGGCGGGCGATGCGCGCTCCACCGTTTGCGGACAATCAAGAAGAAGTCGTCCCAGTCTCGTCTATTCCACATGTGTTTCTCCCCTGCTGCCCTCGTGGATGAATTGGATGCACGCCGGGCGTTTTGGGTAGCACGATCTTTCGCGCCAGCCTGCGTTCCAATCGCGGTATGGCCGGGACATTACCGGGCCAAGCCGGGCCGCTCCAGGGACGGGAGCGCTGCCGATAATAACCCCATAAGTAGTGGAATGTCGCGTGCGAACATTTGCTGTTGCTATTGAGTTATCGGCAAATCGTTCGCACGCCGTTCGTCGCCACAAACGCGTGCGATTGGCGCGAATCCCAGGCGCCCGGAAGGAGAGGCTCATCCGCCGCGGAGGCGGCAGCGCAGTGTTATACTTTCGGGAAGCACTGAAATCGTGAGCGCCGCGTGAAATTTGCATGAGTAATCCGATTATTGTCGTCCATTATCACGAGCTGTGGCTGAAGGGCCGCAACCGGCGGTTTTTTCTGCGCAAGCTGCATACGGCGCTGCGCATCGCGCTGCAGGGAATTCCTGTGGAACGAATCGAGCAGCCGGGCGACCGCATGGTGGTGTGGCTGGGCGAGGGAGCGTCGCTGGAGGAAGTGACGGCGCGATTGGACCGCGTGATGGGAGTGGCGTTCTACGCGGTGGCGCGCGCGGTCGAACGGAACATGGACGAATTGTGCAAGGCGGCGTGGCAAGAGATGGAGCCGCTGCGTTTTGAAAGTTTCGCGGTACGTGCGAAACGAAGCGACAAGCGATTCCAGACGACGAGCCTGGAGACGGAAGTAATCATCGGGCGGCACCTGCTGGAAAAATTGCGCGCGGAAAATCGCAACGTGCGCGTGCGATTGAACCAGCCTGAGATGACGTGTTACGTGGAAATCACCAAGAGCATGGCGCTGGTTTACGCGCGGAAAATTCAGGGTGCGGGGGGGTTGCCGCCGAACACGGCGGGGCGAATCATGTGCTTGCTCTCCGGCGGCTACGATTCGGCGGTGGCCGCGTATCACATGATGAAGCGCGGCGCGCATTTGAGCTTCGTGCATTTTTACGGCACGGGCGCAAAGGCCGGAGAATCCTCGCTGCACGTCGCGGGCGGGCTCGCGCGCAAGCTGGTGCCGTATCAATTTCACGCGAAACTTTACCGCGTGCCGTTCGAAGCGATTCAGCGGGAAATTGTGCGTTATGCGCCGGAGGATTACCGCGTGCTGCTGTACCGGCGGATGATGTTGCGCATCGCGGAATCACTGGCGAGGCGCGATCGCAGCTTGGCGCTGTTGACCGGCGACAGCTTGGGGCAAGTGGCTTCGCAGACGCTGCGGAATCTGGTGGCGGTGGATGCGGCGTCGCGCATGGTGGTGTTCCGGCCGTTGATTGGCGCGGATAAGATGGACATTTTGGCGACGGCGAAGAAGATCGGGACGTACGACGTTTCGTCGGAGCCGTTTCACGATTGCTGCCCGGTATTTCTCCCGAAGAATCCGGCGCTGTATGCTTCGGCGGAAGATTTGGCGGAGGCGGAGGCCAAGTTGGATGTGGGCGCGCTGGTGGCGCAGGGTGTGCGGGGCGCGACGCTGATGCGTTATGAGTACAAGGGCGGCGAGATTACCGAAGTGGAGACGCCGATACGGCGGGCTTTGACGCAGGAACGAAAGGCTATCGCGTAAATTTGCGGGCTGGCGTTTGCCTGCAGTTTCACGAAAAGAGCCGGCGGGACGCCGGCGCTACGAAAATGCGAACGGGCGCGCAAGGTGTGCGCGCCCGTTGTCGCGGAACGAAAATTGATTGATGTGAACTAGCGATCGCGGCCGCCTCCGCCGCCACCACCGTAACCACCACCACCGCCGCGTCCTCCACGACCACCACCACCTCCTCCGCCGCCGTGACCGCCACGTCCACCACCACCGCCCCCGCCGCCGTGGCCACCACGTCCGCCGCCAGCACCGCCGCCTTCACGCTGAGGACGCGCTTCGTTCACCACCAGCGCGCGGCCCAGAAAATCCTTGCCGTTGAGCGCTTCAATGGCTTTGTCCGCTTCGGCGTCGTTGCCAATTTCGGCGAATCCGAAGCCGCGCGGCTGGCCCGTGAAACGATCCCGCAAAAGCGTGAGCGAATCCGGCTGCACGCCAATTTCCGAAAACAACGCCGCTATCTGCTCTTCCGTGGCCTTGAACGACAGATTACCCACATACAATTTCTTCACGGTCGTTCTCCCTTTGCGTCCGGCAAGTGCCCCGGCGCAAAACACGAGGCTGAAGAGACAGGAAATCGGCCGCGCGGCCAGCGACCCCCTGACCACACCCGGCTGAAGCGAGCGCTCCAGTTGCTCAGGAGCATCTTGCTGCAATAGGCTGCGGCAGTCAACAACAGCGGCCGGCGAGCGGGCGGCGCGGGCTAGGTGCGATAGCTGGCGTTGATGTGAACGTATTCGGCGGTGAAATCGCAGGTCCAGACGCGCGCGCGCCCGTCGCCGGAATGCAGCGAGACGACGATGGGAACGTAATTCGCAAGCATTTTGCGATGCGCGAGGCGTTCGTCGAAAGGATTTTCGCGGCCGCGGCGGCAGACTTTCACTCCGGCGAGGGAAATATCGGCGCGCTCGAAATCGAACGCCACGCCAGAGCGGCCGGCGGCGGCGAGGATGCGGCCCCAGTTGGGATCGGCGCCGGCAATGGCGGTTTTCACTAGCGGCGAATTCGCAATGGTGAACGCGATTTGCTTTGCAGCGCGATCGGTGGGCGCGCCGCGAACTTCGATTTCGATCACGTGCCGGGCGCCTTCGCCATCGGCGACGATTTGCAAGGCGAGAGATTGGCAGACGAGCTCCAGCGCGGCGCAGAATTTTTTCCAATCGTCGTTCGGGTCCGTGATTTTAGGCGCGCCGGATTCGCCGTTTGCGAGCAACGTGACGGTGTCGTTGGTGGAGGTATCGCCATCCACGGTGATGGCGTTGAAGGTTCGCTCGACGACGGCGCGCAATGCCCGGGAGAGCAGCTTGGGAGAAACGGCGGCGTCGGTCGCGAGAAATCCGAGCATGGTGGCCATGTTGGGATGAATCATTCCCGCGCCTTTGGTGCAGCCGAGGATACGAACTTGTGCGCCGCCGATGCGGCATTTTGCGGCGGCCCATTTGGGGCGCGTGTCCGTAGTCATGATGGCGCGGGTGAATTCCGTGAAAGAGCTGGCAGCGCGTTTGCGCACGCGCACGAGCCGGGGAATCGCGTTCACGATTTTTTGCCAACGCAGCGGCGCGCCTATGACGCCGGTGGAACAGACCAAGATTTGCGACGGGTGCAGGCGACCCAGTTCGCGCGCTAGTTTCAGCGCGGTGGTGGCGGCGGCTGAAAGGCCTTCGGAGCCGGTACAGCAATTGGCGTTGCCGGAATTGACGATCACGCCGCGCATGCGATGCGCCGATTGCCGCAGATGTAATTGCGAAGCGATCACGGGCGCGGCCTTCACGCGGTTGGTGGTGAAGACGGCGGCCGCTGCTGCAGGTGTCTCGCTGATGAGTATGCCCAAATCGAGCTTGGACTTTTTCAGGCCGCAGTGAGTGGCGGCGAATGTGAAACCTTGCGGGACGTCGGCGTTGGATAGGCGCGTGGTCATGGGTTTTTGATTAGCAGGCCGGCGCCGGGGCGGCGGACTCAGAGAGAATGGGCAACATCATGCGTTCGGGAATTACCGTGGCAATCACGGCGACGAGTTTGCAGTTGCGCTGCTGGGGGCACGTGCGGCAATCACGCTCGATTTTTTCGGTGAGCGACTGGCGCGCGGCCGCGGCGAAACCTTGGCGTTCGAAAAATTGCGGAGCGTGAGTAACAGCGAAAACTCGGGCGATTCCACGGCGACGGGCTTGGTCGAGAGCGAATGCGATCAGGCGCGCGCCGAGTCCCTGGCGGCGATTTTCGGCATCCACCGCGATGGAGCGGATTTCAGCGAGATCGGCGCCGTAACTTTCCAGCGAGAGGCAGCTGACGACACGATGACCATGTTCCTGGACGATGAAATGGCCGATATGGGCGCGAATTTCTTCCGCGGCGCGAGGAAGGAGCAGGCCCTGCGCGGCGTAATGTGCGACAAGAGAGTGAATCGCAGCGACGTCGGAAATCTTCGCGCGGCGCGTTCTCATGGATTCTCCTCGAGCTTGGCGAGGCGCGCTTTGAAGTCCTGAAGAGCGGAGCGTACGGCGCCCGGCGCGGTACCGCCGCGCGTGGCGCGACGAGCGAGAGCCGATTCGAGCGTCAGCGCGGTGCTGAGGCTGGGCCCGAACGCGGGAGAAAATTCTCGCAGCCGCTCCATCGGCATTTCGCGGATGGATATTCCTTCCTGCTCGGCCGCGCGCAGCACTTTTCCCACGATTTCATGCGCTTCGCGAAAGGGCACGCCGAAGGTGACCAGATAATCCGCAACTTCGGTGGCCACCAGCGCCGGGTCTTGCGCCGCCTGGCAAAGACGGTCGGCGCGGAACCGCGTAGCTGCGAGAGTGGCGGCTGCGATCTGGACCATGGAGAGCGCCTGGTCGTGCGCGCTGAACAGTGGCTCT
Organism: Acidobacteriota bacterium; assembly: GCA_013289715.1. GTDB lineage: Bacteria > Acidobacteriota > Terriglobia > Acidiferrales > UBA7541 > Palsa-295. Next base: position 18,823 of record JABCZJ010000036.1, read on the forward strand.
TTATCTTCCTGGAGATCGCGTTGATAGCTGGAAGGCAGGCCTTTGCAAGTGGTGAGTAGCGCCACGAGCGAGCCATAGATGCGGCCGGTCTTGCCGCGGATCAATTCCCAGGCGTCCGGATTTTTTTTTTGTGGCATGAGGCTGCTGCCGGTGGAGAATTCGTCGGGGAGTTCGATGAAGGCGAATTCGGGCGAGGCAAACAGGACAAAATCTTCGGCGAGACGGGAGAGATGCATCGCTAGCGTGGAAAGCGCAAAAAGAAATTCAAGAGCAAAGTCGCGGTCGCTGACGGCATCCAGGCTATTGGCGGTGGTGCGGGAAAAGCCCAGATCACGCGCGAGCGCGTTGCGATCCAGCGGAAACGCACAGCCGGCGAGGGCGCCGGAGCCGAGCGGACAATCGTCAGCGCGCGCAGCGGCGGCGGCCAGGCGTTCGGCGTCGCGATGAAATGCTTCGCCGTGTGCCAACAGCCAGTGCGAAAGCAGAATCGGCTGCGCGTGCTGCATATGCGTGGTACCGGGCATGGGAGTTTGCAGATTCTTCTCCGCCTGTGCAGCGATGGCGCGTTCCAGAGAAGCGAGCGCGCGGCGAAGGTCTTGCGCAGCCTCGCGCACATACATGCGAAATTCGGTGGCGACCATTTCGTTGCGGCTGCGGCCGGTGTGCAGCTTGGCACCGAGAGCGCCAAGCTTTTCAATCAACGCGGATTCGACGAAATGATGAACGTCTTCGGCCGGCGAAGCGGCGAGCCACGCCAAATCAGTCTGCGCGCGCAACGCGATTTCACCAAGCGTAGTGGCGATTTTCTGGCCTTCTTCCTCGCTGAGGATTCCCGCGGCGACGATGGCGCGCGCCCAAGCGCGATCGAGCGCCAGTTCCTGCGGGAGCATGCGACGATCAAAGCTCCAGGAGCGCTCGAATTCGTAAAAAGATGCGTCGGGGCCGCGTTCGAAGCGGCCGCCCCACATCTTCTGTTCGCCGGGAGCAGTCATCAGGCGTTGGCCTTCTGCGGAATTTTTTTTGGTTCGGTTGGCGCCGGCTCCCGCGGCACGGTGATGGGCAGCGCGAAAAGATTGATGAAGCCTTCGGCGTCTTTGGGATTGTAGCCGGTCATGGTGAAGCTCGCGAGATTGGTGCGATAGAGCGAATAGGGCGAGTGGCGCGAGGCGACGTTGACGATGCCCTTGCAAAGCGTGAGCGATACCGTGCCCGTGACGCGGCGCTGCGCGCTGGTGAAAAACGCGTCGAGAGCTTCGCGCAGCGGCGTGAACCACATGCCGTAATAAACCATTTCGGCGTAGCGCAAGGAGAGCAGCTGCTGGTAGTGCGCGGTTTCGCGGTCGAGCGCGAGCGATTCCAGTTCGCGGTGCGCGGTGACGAGCAGCGTTCCACCCGGAGTTTCATACGCGCCGCGAGACTTGATGCCGACGAGGCGATTTTCGACGATGTCCATGCGGCCGACGCCATTGGCGGCTGCGATTTCATTCAGTTGATCGAGTAACGCAATCGGCGCGACATTTTTTCCGTTAACAGAAACGGGAGTGCCGCCCAGGAAGCCAATCTCCACGGTGGTGGCTTGCGCGGGCGCATTCGCGGGTGATGTAATCCATTGCCACATGGCTTCGTCAGGCGCGTTCGCGGGATCTTCGAGCACGCCGCCTTCGTGGCTCAAGTGCCAGATGTTGCGGTCGCGGCTGTAAATATTTTTCTTGGTCTGCTCGACGGGAATATTGTGCGCCTGCGCGTAGGCAATCGCTTCTTCGCGCGAGACGATATCCCATTCGCGCCACGGAGCGATTATCTGCAACTCGGGCGCGAGGGCTTTGGCGGCCAGTTCGAAACGGACTTGATCGTTACCCTTTCCGGTGCAGCCGTGCGCCACCGCATCGGCGCCGAGTTGTTTGGCGAGTTGCACCTGGCGTTGCGCCAGAAGCGGGCGCGCGAAAGAAGTGCCGAGAAGATATTTATGTTCGTAGACGGCTCCGGCGCGCAGCGTGGGCCAGATGTAACCGGTGATGAATTCCTCGCGCAGATCTTCCACGTAAGCCGAGCCTGCGCCCGTGGCCAGAGCTTTTTTTCGCGCCGCTTCCAGATCTTCCTGCTGGCCGAGGTCGCCGATCATGGCGATCACTTCGCAGCCCGGATAGGTCTCCTTCAGCCAGGGAATAATGATAGAGGTATCCAGACCTCCCGAATATGCGAGCACAATTTTCTTGGGCAATGCGTTCTCCTTGATTGGTGGCCGAAATTAATTGAGCAGCGTCAGCAGAATCGCTTTCTGCACGTGCAGGCGATTTTCGGCCTGTTCGAAAACGATAGAGCGCGGCGAATCCATCACAGCTTCGCTGACTTCCGAGCCGCGATGAGCCGGAAGACAGTGCATGAAGATCGCGTCGGGTGCGGCGTGGGCGAAGAGAGCGTCGTTCACCTGGTAATCGGCGAAAGCCGCAGCGCGCGTGGCCGATTCCTGTTCCTGGCCCATGCTGGTCCATGTATCGGTGTAGATCGCCTGCGCGCCGGCGACTGCTTCAGCAGGCGAGCGCAGAATTTCGATTTTGCCGCGCGTTTCACGAACCACGCGCTTGGCTTCGGCGACGATATTCGGATCCGGTTCGTAGCCCGCGGGCGTGGCGACGCGAACGTGGGCTCCAACGCGGGCTCCGATGCTGAGCAGCGAGTGGCAGGTGTTATTGCCGTCGCCGACGTACGCGACCTTCAGTCCGCGCAGATTTCCGAAGCGTTCTTCGAGCGTGAAGAAATCGGCGAACGCCTGGCAGGGGTGAAAGCGATCGGAAAGCGCGTTGATCACCGGAATTCCGGCGTTCGCGGCGAGCTGCTCGAGCGATTCCTGCTTGAAGACGCGCGCGACGATGCCGGTGACCCAGCGTTCCAGACTTTTCGCGACGTCCGGGATGGATTCGCGCTCGCCGAGATGTGTGACGGTGTGATCGAGAAATACGCAAGCGCCGCCCAGGCTGGCGATGCCGACTTCGAAAGTGACGCGCGTGCGCAGCGAAGGCTTTTCGAAAATCAGCGCGAAAAAGCGCCCAGCGAGCGCGCCGCGATAGCGGTCGGGATGCGCTTTCACGTCCGCGGCGAGATGCAGGAAGCTGCGAACCTGCGCGGGGCCCCATTCCATCCCGGTGAGTAGATCGTTTGAGAGAGTGACGGGTGCGGCGGTAGCAGTCGTGTTCATGTTTACCTTTACCTCGCGGCAGCCAGAGCTATCGGCTGTGCTTTCGATTCTGCGTTTTGGGTCGTTTTGAGTCTTGTGGCTTGCTGCAGGGCCTTTTCGAGCTTGTTGAGAAATTCTGTGACGTCTTTGTGCCGGATGATGAATGGCGGCAGCAGGCGCAGGATATGTTCGTGGGTGCAATTGATGAGCAGGCCGCCGCGCAGGGCCTCGGTGACAATCGCGGCTCCGTCTATCGAGAGGTCAATGCCGACGATCAGGCCTTCGCCGCGCACTTCGCGGATGAAATCGAACTTGGCAGCGAGCTGCTCGATGCCCTGGCGCAGCTCGCCGCCACGTTCGCGGATGTTCTCGAGAAGATTCGAGTCTTCGATGACGTTCAGGAATTCCAGCGCAACCGCGCAGATGAGCGGACCGCCGCCGAAAGTGGTGCCGTGCATTCCGGGGACGAACGCGGATGCGAATTTTTCATTGGCGATGATGGCGCCGAGCGGCAAGCCGCCGGCGAGAGGTTTCGCCACTGCGAGGATGTCCGGGCGCGAAGAGAATTTCTGGTAGGCGAAGTGGCGGCCAGTGCGGCCCAGACCGCACTGAATTTCATCGGCGATCAGCGCTGCGTCGCGTTGCGTTGCCAGGGCTCGCGCGCGTTGCCAGAACGCTTCGCTGATCGGGAAAATGCCGCCTTCGCCTTGGATGGTTTCGAGGACTAGCGCGCAGACGGTGCTGTCGAATTTGGCTTCGAGATCGGCGACATCGTTGAAGCGCACGAATTCAACGCCGGGAACGAGCGGCGCGAACGGCTCGCGGTACTTTGTGGGATGCGTGATGGAAAGCGCGCCAAACGTGCGGCCGTGAAAAGAATTTTCCAGCGCAAGGATGCGAGTTTTCGGTGCAGCACCGCTGGCCGTGGCTTGAGCGTGAGCGTAGGCGCGCGCGAGCTTCAGCGCGCCGTCAATCGCTTCGGTGCCGCTATTGGTAAAGAACACGCGGTCGAGGCCCGACCATTCGGCGAGTTTGCGCGCGAGCGGAGCTTGATACGGATTCTGGAAGAGATTCGAAAGATGGATGGCGCGGCCGGCCTCGCGGCGAATCACGCGCACCAGGCGCGGATGGGCGTGGCCGAGCGCATTGACGGCGATGCCTCCAAGGAAATCCAGATACTCGCGCCCAGTCGAATCGTAAAGCCGGCAGCCGCGGCCATGCGTGAACACCACCGCAGGACGCCGGTAGGTGTTCATCAGGTAGCGAGCTTCCGCGCCACGGATTTGCGCGGGAGAGAGCGGCTTCCCTTTCGGCGAGTTTTTTTTGCGCGCCATTTTCAACAGGGTGCTCCGTGGGCGGCCTTAGCAGCTGTATGAACGATCGGCAGAACCCGCGTGCCGGGGCAACGCGCGCCATGCACGGCAGAAAGCAGCGCGCGGGATACCGTGCCACCGACGATGCGCACTTCGGCGACGCCTCCTGAAAGTGCGCGTTTGGCGGCTTCGAGTTTCAGAATCATGCCGCCAGAAACCTTGTTCTGGCGGATGAGCTGCTCAATTTCGCCGCCACGCACGGCGCGCAGAACTTTTTGGCCGTCCAGAACGCCCGCGACGTCTGTGAGGAAAATCAGTCGATCGGCGCGTATGAATTCCGCCGCCGCTGCGGCCATATGGTCCGCGTTGATGTTGTAAAGCTCGCCATCGGCGCCCAGACCCAGGCAGGAAGCGACCGGAACAATGCCGGAACGCCAGAGAGAGCGCAGAAAATCCACATTGACTTCGGTGAGATAGCCGACGAAACCGAGACTGCCCTCGCGTTCATCGAGCTGCATCGGCTCGGCGAGAAAACACGCCGCATCGGAAGCGCTGATGCCAACGGCGGGCTGTCCGGCCAGCGAAATCGCGCCAGCAAGACGCTTATTGAGCAGGCCGCCGAATACCATCACTGCAGCGTCGCGCGTTTCGCGATCGGTGACGCGCAGACCGCTGACGAAGCGGCTGGTGATGCCCATGCGCGTGAGTGTGGCGGTGAAAATTTTTCCGCCGCCGTGAATCACCAGCAATTCGTGGCCGGCGCGCGCGAGCTCGGTGATCTGTCGCGCGATGGTCTGCACGGTTTCTTCGCTTTCCAGGAGCGCGCCTGCAATTTTGATTACCAGTCTCATAGTAAACCTGCCGTTTCCGGGTAGCCCCACATCCGGTTCATGTTTTGGACTGCCTGGCCTGCCGCGCCTTTGCCCAAATTGTCCAGGCAAGAGACGACGACGAGGCGTTCGCCCGCGGGGTCGAGCGCGAATCCGATGTCGCAGAAATTGGTGTGAGTTACGTGCTGCAATTCCGGCAAGCGCCCGTGCGGGAGAACCCGGACCATAGGCCGCGCCGCGAAGGATTTCCGGTAGAGCGCTTCGATTTCATCCGCCCGACGAGCAGGATTCAGCCACATATACAAGGTAGAGAGAATCCCGCGCTCGACCGGCAGCAAATGCGTGGTGAAAATGAAACTTTCTGGCGCCAGGCCGCTGTGTTCGGTGATCTCCGGCGTGTGCCGATGCGTGAATAATCCATAGGCGCGAAAATTTTCATTCACTTCGACAAAGTGGGTTTCGCGCTTTGGTTCCTTGCCCGCACCGCTGACGCCGGATTTGCAATCGCACACGATCCCGCGTGCGGTGTTGATCCAGCCTGCTTGCACAAGAGGCCGCAGTCCCAGGATCACCGACGTGGGATAGCAGCCGGGATTTGCCACGAGGCGCGCTGCGGGAAGCGCGTCCGCGTAAAGTTCCGGCAAGCCGTAGACAGCTTCGGCGAGCGTCGCAGAATCCGGCGCGGCGAGCTTGTACCAATGCGCGAAAGTTTCCGGAGAGCGGAAACGATACGCGCCGCTGAGATCCACAATGCGCAGAGCGGGGTTCGCTGCTAGCAGCGCGGGCACGAGTTCGAGTGACGCTTCATGAGGCGTCGAAAGAAAGACGACCTGCGCGCCGCTGCTGGCGACAGCTTCGACGGATAGCGGTTTGCAGGGAGCTTCGCCCCAGCCGCGCAACTGCGGGTACAACTCTGTAAGGCAGCGCACACCGGCATGGCCTTCGCGCAGATAAAAAACCGGCTTTTCAATTCTTGGGTGCCGAAGAAGGAGGCGGGCCAGCTCAAATCCTGCGTAGCCCGTTGCTCCGACGACGGCGACCCGTAACGGGTCTGTCATCGCAGCATTTCCTCCACGCGTTTCTGAATGGCGCCGCGAGCGGTGCGCGACGGCGTGATGATGAGTACGGTGTCGTCGCCTGCGAGGGTGCCGGCAACTTCGCGCCAGTGTTCGGAATCCACCGCGGCAGCGAGAGGCTGGGCGCCGCCTGGGGGAGTTTTCAGCACGAGCATATTCTGCGCGGGGCGGATATCGAGCAAAAATTCTTTCAGAGCGCGCGCGAGGGCGGGAACTGGCGATGATTCGTCGGCTTTGGCGGCTGCGAGTGGCTTGTAGCCGTCGACGGTCTTGACGAGGCGCAGCTCGCGCAGGTCGCGGGAGAGCGTGGCTTGCGTGACGCGCACACCCAAGTGGATGAGCTGGCGGCGCAGATCGTCCTGACTGGCGACTGCCTCGCCCGTGAGGAGCTTCAGGATCTGGCCCTGCCGGAATTTTTTATGAGCGCCCATGTTGGTTTATGCACATTTATGCATAACACTGCATAATCATACAGCATCTGCCGCGGGTGTCAAGCGTTGATCGAAAATACTTGCACGGGATTTCTCGTGCGCGTGAATGCATTGTCCGCGGGCGGCACGAAAGCAAAATATTGCCGAAAAACCTGGTGCGGGAGCGATACAATCCCACGCGCTGCGAAGTCCGCGACAAAATCAGGAGGTAAGGGATGAAGCGTCTGGGAATTCTGGCTGTTCTAGTATCGAGCATGGCGTGGGTTTGCGCTGCGCAAACGGCGAAGAGCGCGGCGCCCGCTGAAATTGCGATCCACGCGGGAAAAGTGCTCGACGTGCGCACGGGAAATTATCTGAGCGATCAGACGATCTGGATTGACGGCGATCGCATCAAGGCCATCGGCAAGACCGCGGAAATTTCCGGTCAGTTGCCGGCCGGGACGAAGATGATCGACCTCTCGAATGCGACGGTGCTGCCCGGCCTGATTGATTGCCACACGCATTTGACGATGACGCCGTATGATTCCGGCCCGGCAGGGCTGCACGCATCGTATCCGCGACAGGCACTGACCGGCGCGCGCAACGCTCGCGTGACGCTCGAGGCTGGGTTCACGACCGTGCGCAACGTGGGAGCGAACGGATATGCCGACATCGCGTTGCGTGACGCGATCAAGGCTGGCGACGTGCCAGGCCCGCGCATGCTAGTGTCCGGCCCAGCGCTGGGAATTACGGGCGGGCACGCGGACAACAATTTCCTCGCGCCGCAATATCATTGGTCGGATGACGGCGTCGCCGACGGCGTGGACGGCGTCACGCTGAAGGTGCGCGAGGACATCAAGTACGGCGCGGACGTAATCAAGTTCATGGCGACAGGCGGCGTGCTATCGGAGGGCGATAATCCGGCGCTGGCGCAATACAGCCCCGAAGAAATGAAGGCGATTGTGGACACGGCGCACGGATTGGGGCGCAAAGTGGCGGCGCACGCGCACGGCGCGATAGGCATCAAGTACGCGGTACTCGCGGGAGTGGATTCGATTGAGCACGGCAGCTACATCAACGACGAGGACATACAGTTGATGAAGGAGCACGGCACGTATCTGGTCCCTACCGTGTATTTGGAAGACTGGCTGATGGAAAATCTGCAGACTCTGGGTTTGACGCCGAGCATGATCGAGAAGGCGAAGATGGTACTGCCCATCGCGCAAAAAAATATTTCGCACGCGTTCAAAGAAGGAGTGAAAGTGGCATTCGGCACGGATGCGGCGGTGTATCCGCACGGTTTGAATGCGCACGAATTCGGCAAGATGGTTTCGATGGGGCTGACACCGCTGCAATCCATACAGGCAGCGACCGTGAATGCGGCGGATTTGATCGGATGGTCTGACCGTGTGGGGACGCTCGAGGCGGGAAAGTGGGCGGACATCGTAGCCGTGCAGGGCGACCCGCTGGCCGATGTGCACGTGCTGGAAAATGTGCACTTCGTGATGAAGGGCGGCGAAGTGATCAAGAACCAGTAGCTGCGACGGGCGAGCCGTGCGCCGCCGCTGTGTTAATATTGTAAACGGTCAGTAGGCCCGTAGCTCAGTTGGCTAGAGCGCCACCTTGACACGGTGGAGGTCTGCGGTTCGAGCCCGCACGGGCCTACCATCTAACTTATTGACCTGCTCCTGTTTGCTACTTCCACTTTTTGG
>JABCZJ010000037.1 GCA_013289715.1 Acidobacteriota bacterium
CGACGGGACCAACGAGTACTTTGAATCGGTACTTCGGACACCAGACGAAGTGATACTTGAGCGAGTAAAGGGCAGCGATGCTGACTCTGTAGCGATTGTCAATCACAGATCGAGCGTAGCACGGAAGCTAGAGATATGCAGGAAATCAAACAGGAGGAGAACCGCATTCCTCTGCCCGCTAAAGCGAGCAGTTCCCTGCGGTTTCTAATCTATGGGGTGGCGACCCTAGGATTGAATACTTAGATTTCTATAAAGCGTGCAAATGCAGGCTTTATATTGACTTTATATGTTAAAGCATGTAAATACGGGCTTTAGCAGTAATCACATTGAATATCTCAAAGCCTCAAAATAGAGGCCTTATTGCAATTATATATTACAAAGCCTATAATTACAGGCTATGAGTGATATGCAATTTAAGTCTCCACAGGAATTGCAAATCGAGCTGGGCCGCCGAATGCGACAACTGCGTTTGTCCCGCAATATCGATCAGCGATCTGTTGCGGAGAAAGCGGGAATCACGCGAGCGGCGTTGCAGAATCTCGAAGCAGGCCGTGGCTCGTCGCTGCAGACGCTGCTTCGCACATTGAAGGCATTGGACTACCTCGAAGGCATCGAGATGCTGGCGCCGCAACCAACTGTGAATCCGCTCGCGCTTCTGAAAACGAAGAGTCCGCCCCAGCGAGCGCGCCATCCGCGCTCGGCTCGACACAGGGAGAAGAATCCTTGAACGTCCCGGTCATCGAAGTTCGCGCTTGGGAAAAACTGGTCGGAGCTTTGGCACCGGACCCGCAGCTCGGCCACTACGTATTTGCCTATGATCCGTCGTGGCGTCGATTGGGAATTGAACTCGCTCCCCTGACGATGGCTGTGACGGATGCGCGAGAAACATTCGTCTTCCCGAGCCTACCGGAGGCCACGTTTCGGCGGCTGCCCGCAATGTTTGCGGACGCGTTGCCCGACGATTTCGGCAACGCGTTGATCGATGCCTGGATGGCGGAGCAGGGAACCACGAAATCGGAAATAACGACGCTCGATCGTTTGGCCTACATGGGAAAGCGCGGCATGGGAGCTCTCGAATTCAAGCCAGCGTTAGGCTCGCACCGCGAAAGCACCGCGCCGCTGAAGATGAAGTCCCTTGTCGAAGCGGCCAGGAAGGCCGCGGAAGGCGATCTGTCCGAAGACCCACATGCCAAGGCGGCATTGGCCAACATTATTCGAGTCGGCACATCGGCGGGCGGCGCACGCGCTAAAGCAGTTGTCGCTTGGAATCCCGCGACGAACCAAATTCGAAGTGGCCAGTTCGATATCGCTTCCGGGTTCGAACCCTGGATTTTAAAGTTTGATGGAATTGGAAAAGATTTCGAGCTGGGAACGGGCGGAGATTATGGCAGGACGGAATTTGCGTACTACAAGATGGCGACGCAGGCTGGAATTGTGATGTCTCCGTGCCGATTGCTCGAAGAGAATGGTCGCGCCCACTTCATGACGCGGCGCTTCGATCGGGACGTAGTGCATGGCAAGACGATCAAGCACCACTTGCAGACGCTTTGCGCGATGGACAATCTGGATTATAAGCAGCGCGGTACGCACGCCTATGCCCAGCTATTTATGATCGTGTCGCAGCTGGGGCTCGGCGACGACGCGATACAGCAGACGTTTCTGCGTATGGCTTTCAATGTTATGTCCCGAAACTACGACGATCACACGAAAAATTTTAGCTTTTTGCTCAAACAGGGCCAGAATTGGGAGCTGGCTCCAGCATATGATGTAACACACGCACACAATCCAAGAGGGGAGTGGACGTATCAGCACTTGATGAGCGTAAACGGGAAGTTCGATGGAATCACGAAAGCGGACTTACTTGCGGAAGCAGATCGTTTCGGGGTACCGCGAAAAGAAGCATTGCTTGTAGATGTCCGTTCGGCGCTGGATAACTGGACGGAACACGCAAAGGCAGCGGGTTTAAGCCGCGGAAAAACCGACGAACTTGCTCGAGACTTTCTACTGCTAGCCGCCTGACCTTCGCCTGTTACACTCACGTTTGCGCGAGCCCAGAAAAATAGCGACTGTCACCAAATTGTCGCTAGAGACCACGTAAAAGAGGAAAGAACGGCGCAACCTGGAAAAACCTAAAATCGCGCTATCTGACGGCTGGCAAAGGGATTTAGTTGGATTTTGTGTCAGATAGCAAGACGGCGATTTAATTTTTCAAGACCGCCGGAGTCAACCGCTTTCCTACCCTCCGTTTTCGATGGCTTGTTCCATCCTAACTTACGCCGCATTTGATGACAATCAATGCCCGGTAACGAGTGCCGCGATGCGCAATCAACACCCGCGACACCAGCTGCTCCAGCTCCAGCGCGAATCCGCCCTTCACGCGTGCTTCAAGAATGCTAAGATTCCAGTGTAGAAAGACGCCGCCTGCTCCGCGCTTGATCGGGCAGCCAGCGAGGGAGATTCCGCGATGCTCCGAAGAGCCTTGATCCTGGCCGTCATTTCCAGTGCCGCATTGGCCGGCTTTGGTGTCGGTTACTCGCGTGCCCAAAATTCTTCCGGCCAGGAATCCCAGCCGGCTTCGTCTCCCGCTCTCGCCGCAAAAATTCCGAAACCCGACGTGCCCGCCTATCACGCCGAGCCGCCCAAAGGCCCGCTTCCAGACACGCTGGATCCCGCGCAATTCTCAGACGCCGAAACTCAGAACATCTACGCGCTCGCTGCGAAAATCAAACCAATCCTCTACCAGCAACCGTGCTATTGCCGTTGCGACAAGGAAGTCGGTCACAAAAGCCTGCTCGATTGTTTCAGCGATTATCACGGCGCCCATTGCGTGCTCTGCAAAAAGGAAGCGGCCTTCACTTACACCGAATCGCAGCAAGGTAAAACCGCCGCCCAGATTCGCAAGGAAATCATGGACGGAAAATGGAAGGACGTGGACCTTTCCGCCTACGACACGCTTCCCGCTGCGAAATAATTGCGTTTCGATTCGAATCTGGCCGAACATGACCGTCGGTCATATTCGGTTCTCGTTAATCTCGCCGCAACAAGCTACTCTCGCTCCAACGTGCCTCTTTGCGTGATAGAACACTTCTGCGAGTCAGCGACAGCCCGGTGCCGAAGCGCATGTCTGCTCTGAGGGATGGAACTTGCTAGTGTGATGGCTGGGCAGACGGACGCGCGGGCCAATCTTGCGGAGCGAAATCGACACCCCAGAAATGAGGGCTCGGTGAAAGGAATTCCACACCGACCCGTGTGCCTTTTTCGGATGTATCGCCGAGATAGACTACCCGGCATTCTTGCTCTTCTTCGGTGACGGGATTGATCAGCACGATTTCGGCGCCGAGCGCGAGCGTTTCTTGCAGATAGAGCAGGCCGCCATGCGCATTGATGACGATGGTCTGGCTGTTCTCGCGGAATTTCTTGCCATCGCTGTTTTTGGCGGTCGCGCGCACAGGGATGCGGGTGAAGACGCGCGAACTCCGCCGGGCCGTGCTGTTTTGTGGCTCACTCATGGTTATCTGGTATCCTGCATCGGGCCAGGAACCGAGTCAACCGTGCGCAACTGGAAAGTTTCCAAAAACGCAGCCCGCAAAAAGCTTGCTGAAATCGCACAAGGTTCCGTAGAATCGCAAATCTTGTTTGCTGGCACAGCAGTGATGCGCATTCATGCCGCGCCGCGGAATTCGCCGGCGCGGGCGTTACCATCTTATAGTTTGGGGGCCCCCTGGCAATGAACCTTATCGAGTACATCGAATCTAGGCGCGATGAACATCTGAACGAACTGAAGGAGTTTCTGCGCATTCCGAGCGTCAGTACCAAAAGCGAACATAAACCCGATATCGAGCGCGCCGCTCACTGGGTCGCCGAAAAATTGCGTGCCGCCGGCCTGGAAAACGTGGAAATCACGCCCACCAAAATGCATCCCCTGGTTTACGGCGAATCCCTCCACGCACCCGGGAAGCCCACCGTCCTTTTTTACGGTCATTACGACGTGCAACCCGCCGAGCCGCTGGATCTTTGGACTTCGCCGGCTTTTGAGCCCACCGTCCGTGACGGCAAGCTTTTCGGCCGTGGCACCGCCGACGATAAGGGCCAGGTGCACATCCACATCAAGGCGCTCGAGGCCCTGAAAAACCAAACGGGCAAATTGCCTCTGAACGTCAAGGTCATGATCGAGGGCGAAGAAGAAGTCGGCAGCGTCAGCCTATGGGATTTCGTGCAGCGCAATCGCGAGCGGCTGAAGGCCGACGCACTGGTCGTTTCCGACACCTCCATGCTGGCGAAAGGCGTGCCGTCCATCACCTACGGATTGCGCGGACTGAATTATTACCAGGTTGAAGTCGCCGGCCCAGCACAGGATTTGCACTCCGGAGTTTTCGGCGGCGCGGCGCCCAACCCCATTACGATTCTTGCCGAAATGATCGCCAAGCTTCACGACAGGAATTTTCGCGTCGCGATTCCGGGCTTTTACGACGACGTCACGCCTCTGTCTCGCCAGGAACGCAAAGCGCTCAATTCCCTGCCGTGGAAAGAAAAGGAATTTCGCAAGACGGTGGGTGCCCCCGCGCTCGACGGCGAAAAAGGATTTACGATCGTCGAGCGGCTGTGGACGCGTCCCACGCTCGAACTCAATGGCATCTGGGGCGGCTATCTCGGCGAAGGCGCAAAGACCGTGATTCCCGCGAAGGCGTATGCGAAATTTTCCACGCGCCTGGTTCCCAATCAGGATCCCGCGAAGATCGCGAAGCTCGTCGAGCGCCACATCCGCCAATTGCTGCCGAAGTCCGTCACTTGCAATTTCCAGGTTCTCAGCACGGGCAAACCATGGGTCGCTCCGTACACCCATCCTATTTTTCAAACGGCGATTCACGCGCTCGAATCCGGCTTCGGCAAGAAAGCCGTTTTCATCCGCGAGGGTGGTTCCATTCCTTTCGTCACCCAGATGCACGACACGTTCAAAGTTCCCTGCGTGCTGCTGGGCTTCGGATTGCCCGACGAAAACGCGCACGCCCCCGACGAACACATCGCTCTCGAAAATTATTTCGGCGGAATTAAAGCCGTCGCGCTCTTCTACCAGCAGCTCGCCGCGCAGTAGATTTTTCGCTCAAAACTGGCGCGCGAAGGAAAAGCCCGTTTTATCGGGCTTTTTTGAAGGTTTGACTTGCGTTCGGTAGCTACTGCCGCTATAGTCCCCAAGGCGTCCTGCAACGCAGGCTCGCCAGGCAATTTAAACTGAGGAGGAAAACGCAACTCGATGGCAAATCCGCTGAGCAAGTCCAAGATTATTGCGCACATCACTGAAAAGGTAAGCACGCCGGAAAAACCCATTTCCAAGAAGCAGACCGTGGCTTTCTTCGACGAATTGTTCAAGCTGGCTGTGAAAGAGGCCAAGAGCGCGGGAAAGTTCGTCATCCCCGGCATCGGCCGCGCCGTCAAGGCGCATCGCAAGGCGCGTCTGGGCCGCAATCCGGCGACGGGCGAGACCATCAAGATCAAGGCCAAGACCGTTGTGCGTCTGCGCGCAGCGAAAGCATTCAAAGACGCCGTCCTGAAGTAGTCCTTCCGGCGCAGCGATTGACGACGAACCCCCAGGCATGCCCGCTCCGGACGACGGAACGGAGGCTTGGGGGTTTTGTCTTTTCATCCCATCCCGCAGCCCGAGATAAACTGTTTCGTTCGTTAAACATGAAGTAAATCACGGCTATAGACGAGGAACACATGACCTCGCAGTATTGGGACGCAGGTCAAGCCCACGCGTACCACGAGTTTCAGTACCACTTTCCCGAAAAGGCACTCGCCGGCGACAATGGCGGCCTTGGCGCTGCCACCTTCGCGCTCCTCGCGGGCGAAGGCGCCCACCTGGTCGTGGTCTACCGCCCCAATCGCGAGCGCGCCGAAGCCCTGCGTCAGGCCGTGGAATCCAGCTTCGGTTGCTCCCTTTCTCTTGTCGCGGGCGACGTCGCTTCTGCTGGAGTTCGACTTGCCTACGTTACTGCGACACAGAAACTTGCCGCGCCGCTCGCGGGCGTGGCTATCTTTCCGGGCGATCCGGCCCGCGTAGCCTTCGAAAATCTGAATCGTGAAACTCTCCTTGCCTCGCTGGAATCCAACTACGTGAGGCCGATTCTCCTGGCAAAAGAGCACGGTACGACGATCGAGAGCAGCACGGACGGTGGCAACGTGGTGCTGCTCGCTACCATGCAGGCGCTCGCGGTGTTTCCATCCAGCCTGAACTACGCCGCGCCGAAGGCAGCACTCGTCCACGCAGCCCGCATACTGGCGCAGCAATGGAATCGTGTCGGCGTGAACGTGGTCGCTCCCGGACCCGCCACCGTCGGCATGGCCACGGCCAGCGCGCTGTCCGGAAAATACGATCGGCACGTCGCCAGCGGCGCTGTGTCACGCTTCGGGCGTCCCGAGACGTCGCCCGCGCCGTGCGCTTTTTTCTCGAGCCGGACAATTACATCACCGGTCAGACCATAGCCGTTGATGGCGGGCTTAGGCTGCGCCGCGATCGCGCGTAGCCGAACCGCCGCATCCTGGAAAACGAAAATGTTCGAACACTCAGGCCTGTTAACCGATCTATACGAGCTGACCATGGCTGCGGGCTATCTGCAGACACGCTTCGAAGCTCGCGCCACGTTCGAACTCTTCGTCCGCCATCTTCCGCCGCATCGCAATTATCTGGTCGCCGCCGGCCTCGAGCAAGCGCTCGACTTTCTCGAGAACGTGCATTTCTCGGCGGAGGAAATCGACTACCTGCGCCAGCATCCTGTCTTCCGCAATATCCGCGGCGAATTTTTCGACTACCTCGCGAAATTCCGTTTCACCGGCGACGTCTGGGCCATGCCCGAAGGCTCTCTCGTATTTCCCGGCGAGCCCATGTTGCGCATCGTTGCCCCCATCATCGAAGGCCAGATCATGGAAACGTATTTTCTCTCGACGCTCAGCTACCAGACCATGATCGCCAGCAAAGCAGCGCGCGTTGTTACCGCTGCCAAAGGTCGCCAGGTCGTTGAATTCGGCGCCCGCCGCGCTCACGGCAGCCAGGCCAGTCTGCTCGCCGCCCGTGCCGCGGCCATCGGCGGCTGCCAAGGCACCTCCAACGTTCTCGCGGGCCAGCAATTCGGAATGGAAACGTACGGCACGCAAGCGCACTCCTGGGTAATGGCGCACGAAGACGAGACCGAAGCCTTCGCGCAATTTCTCGACGCCTTCCCGGAGCACGCCGTCCTGCTGCTCGATACCTACGATGTCCACACCGCCGTAAAACGAATCATCACGATGAATCGCAAGCCCGCTGGCGTGCGGCTCGATAGCGGCGACCTCGCGAAAGACAGTCAATGGGTGCGCCGCGAACTAAATCGCGTCGGATGGACGGACGTGAAGATTTTTGCGTCCGGCGATCTTGATGAGACGCGCATCGCCGCGCTGCTTGCGAAACACGCCGCTATTGACGCGTTCGGCGTCGGCACCGCGCTCGCAACGCCCGGCGATGCTCCGCACCTGAACTTGATCTACAAGTTGGTCGAAGTCGAGCGCGGCGGCAAAGTTCGCGAAGCCGCGAAACTCAGCGCGGCGAAAGTCACCTACCCCGGCCGCAAACAAGTGTTCCGCTACTCCGCGCCGTCCGGCGAATATCGCCACGACAGCATCGCTCTGGACGGCGAGCCTGCCGATGGCGGTGAGCCCATGCTCGTCGAAGTAATGCGCGGCGGCCGCCGCGTGACCCCGGCGCAACCGGTCGCCGATTTGCGCGCGCGTTGCCTCGCGGGCCTCGCGCGCCTCCCGCGAACTTATCGCCAGATCAATCGCGCCGCGGTGTACCCAGTGCAATACACCAAGCGCCTCGAAGCCCTGCTCGAAAAGCTTCGCCGCCGCATCCGCCGCTCCGCGCTAAAATAGTGGCGAAACACACACACTCTCATGCGCGGGCGTCGTTGCAACCGCGCGATGCATTTGCAATTCAGAACTTCACTCGGTGAATAATGCCATCGGATCGCCAAGAACAAGCGTGGGCGCTGCTGCAAGAAGCCTATCGCGCGCAGATGGAAGGGGATTACGACCACGCCGTGGAACTGTACAAAAACTCTCTTGGGCTTTTCCCGACGGCCGAAGCGCACACGTTTCTAGGCTGGACTTATCATTTTCAGGGAAAAATCGAGGACGCCATTGCCGAATGTAAGCTCGCCATTGAAGTAGATCCCGAATTCGGCAATCCCTACAACGACATCGGCTCGTACCTGATCCAGCTCGAAAAATACGACGAAGCCATCCCTTGGCTCGAACGAGCCATCGCCGCTCCGCGCTACGACCCGCGCCACTTCCCCTATTTCAATCTCGGCCGCGCCTACGCTGCCAAAGGCATGCTCGCCCGCGCGCGCGAATGCTTCAACGAATCGCTGCGCATCGAACCGCGCTACACCCTGGCGCGCCAAGCCGTCGAAAACCTCCGCCGCATGGTCAACTAGGAATTCGCCGCCGCCACAGCCGCCGCCGGCTCGCCTGGCTTCAACATCCGATCGTAAATCCACAGCAGCAGCGCGGTAGTCACGCCAACTCCTGTTACGGCCCACCAGATCCGCTCCGGCCGCTTCTGCACTTCGCCGAAATGATGGATCAGCATCCCTCCGAACCATCCTCCGAACAGCGACCCGATTCCGATCGGCAGAAATGCAAAGCCCATGTAAGTCCCCTGCTGCCCCGGCGGAGCCAGCCGCGAAATGTATTCGTAGTAGCGTGGTGATTGCACGATCTCGCCGATCGAAACGGCAACCAGCGTGAGAATTACCATTGGCACTGTCGGACGCACGATCAGAATCAACCATGCCAGCGCGGAAATCAGCGTCCCGAGCGTGACCGCGCGAAACGCCGGTATCTTCCGCGTCAGCAAACTCATGATCATTTGCAGCGCAATCACCGTCAGCGGCCCGGTAACCAGGATCAGCTCCGTATCCGTCTTCGGATTGATGTAATTGTGCACGTACAGCGGCAGAATGATGAATTCCTGCCAATACACGATCCAGTATCCGGAAAAAATCAGCAGGAACAGCATGAACTTCGGATTGCGCAGCACGGTCGCAAAATTTCGCGCCGCTTCTCCCAAACTCGCCGCCTGCGCTTCGTTCGATCGCCGCGGCTCCTTGAAGAACAACACCACGCCGATGAACATCAGAAACACGCTCAACGCTGCCACGCGAAAAACGTTCTCAACGCTCAGATGATGGTGCACGTAAGACGCCACGTACGGCCCCGCCGCTCCGCCAATATTCACCAGCGTGTAATAAATCGAATAACCGATGGACCGTACGTTTTCCTTCGACGCGCGCGCCGTCGTCCCCACCACGCACGGTTTCACCAGCGCGATTCCCAGCGCCGGAAGCATCAGCACCACCGTAACCAGCACCGCCAGCGGCACCGCGGCGCGCAACGGCGCAATCCAGCTCGACCCCAGCGATCCCAAAATAAAGTACGAGCAGCTCAAAATGAAGTAAGCGAGTGACAGCGATCTTCGGAATCCCAGCCGGTCCGCGAGCGTTCCACCAAACGCCGCGAGAAACCACACCAAACCGCCGAACAGGCCCGTGAGGCTCCCCGCCTGCTCCACAGGAAAATTCAGCGTCTCGTGCAAATACCGCGCCAGCGAAGCGAACGCTGCATAATAAGAAAGGCGCTCAAAAAGCTCGCTGATGTTCGCGACCCAAAACGGCCGCTCAAATCCCGTACGAATTTCCTCAAACCGCTGTGAAAAGCTCAACGGGCCTCCCTCGGCTTCGCGCACCTCTCGAACCGCCGCGATTGTAACGGAAGCAACCCGCGCGCGCCCCCGATTTTTGCTTCCCCAAACCGTGTGCTAAAATCGCAAGTTTGGCGGACTGTCGCACCTCCGCCTGTGCACGATGCCCACATCCACAATGCAAGCTTTGCGCAAGATGCGTCCCCAGCGCGGAGCGCAACTCGAATCCGTCCCCATTCCAACGCCGGGCCCCGTCGAGGCTCTGGTCCGCGTGCGCGCCGCCTCGATCTGCGGCACGGATCTGCACATTTACGGCTGGGACCGCTGGTCCGCCTCGCGCATCCATCCGCCGATGACCTTCGGCCACGAATTTTGTGGGCACGTCGAAAAAGTCGGCTCCGAGGTCACCTCCGTGAAGCCCGGCGATTTCGTCAGCGCCGAGATGCACGTAAATTGCGGCCATTGCCGCCCCTGCCGCATGGGCCAGCCGCATGTTTGCCAGAATGTGAAAATCATCGGCATTGACGCCGACGGCTGCTTCGCCGAATTCGTAGTCATTCCCATCCGCAACATCTGGAAAATTGATCCTGCAATTCCCGAACACTACGCCGCCATCCTCGATCCTCTGGGCAACGCCGTGCACACCGTGCTGGCCGGCGAGATTGCCGCGCAAAACGTGGTCGTCACGGGCGCCGGCCCCATCGGTCTGATGGCCATCAACGTGGCGCGCGCCTGTGGCGCCGCCATGATCTTCGCCACCGAAGTGAATCCGCATCGCCGCGAACTGGCCATTAAAATGGGTGCCGACGAAGCCCTCGATCCCGCGCAAGGCGATATCGTCGCGCGCGTCCGCGAAGCTACCGAAGGAGCGGGCGCCGACGTACTCCTGGAAATGAGCGGCCATCCCGCCGCAATTCACCAGGGCTTCGAAATGCTGCGCCAAGGCGGCCGCGCGTCGTTGCTAGGGATTCCCAAGGATCCCGTGACTTTCGATCTCGTCAACGATGTAATTTTCAAAGGCGCCACCGTGCAAGGCATCTACGGCCGCAAAATGTTCGAGACTTGGGTGCAAATGACCGAGCTGTTGAAACACCATCGCCT
This sequence comes from Acidobacteriota bacterium, assembly GCA_013289715.1. Taxonomy (GTDB): domain Bacteria; phylum Acidobacteriota; class Terriglobia; order Acidiferrales; family UBA7541; genus Palsa-295. Next base: position 10,835 of record JABCZJ010000037.1, read on the forward strand.
CAACCTCGAGCCGCTTTTCAAAGAACGCGTACCCCTCGACAAATTCGAACAAGCCTTTTCACTCCTGGAATCCGGCCTCGCTGGTAAAATCCTGTTTTATCCGAACGGCGCAAATAAATAACGCGCCACGAATCCGCCGGAGGAATTATGAGCACCGCTACACGTCCCCAACTCCAGTATCTGCATGATGCAATCGAAGATCTGAAGGCCAAGCATCTCTACTTCAATCTGAAAATTCTCGAAGGTGAACAAAAACCCATCGCGAATTTCGACGGCAAGGAAGTCATCAACCTCAGCTCGAATAATTATCTCGGCCTCACCACGCATCCCAAGCTCCGCCGCGCCGCCATTGACGCCACCCGCAAATTCGGCGTCGGCTCCGGCGCCGTGCGCACCATCGCCGGCACCATGAAAATGCACATGGACCTGGAAGCGCAAATCGCCAGCTTCAAAAAAGTGGAAGCCTGCGTGGTCTTCCAATCGGGCTTCGCGGCAAACGCCGGCACCGTCTCCGCCATCCTCGGCAAAGACGACCTGGTAATTTCCGACGAGCTGAATCACGCCTCCATCATTGACGGCTGCCGCCTCTCCCGCGCCACCATCAAAGTCTTCAAGCACAAGGACGCCGCCGATTGCGAACGCGTCCTGCAGGAAACCAAAGACTGGAACGGCAAGAAACTTCTCATCACCGACGGCGTCTTCTCCATGGACGGCGACATCGCCAATCTCCCCGCGCTCTGCGATCTCGCCGAAAAATATAATTGCATCATGATGGTGGACGACGCGCACTCCTCCGGGGTTCTCGGCAGCCGTGGGCGCGGCACCATTGACCATCTCAATTGCCACGGCCGCGTGGACATCCAGGTGGGCACGCTCAGCAAGGCCATCGGCTCCATCGGCGGTTACGTCTGCGGCTCGCGCGATCTGATCGATTTCCTCCACCAGCGCGCGAGGCCGTTCCTTTTTTCCACTTCGCATCCGCCGTCGGTCACCGCCACCTGCCAGGCCGCATTCGAGCTGCTCGATTCCGAAGCCGGCGAAAAGCTCATCAAAAAGCTCTGGGCGAATACAAAATTCTTCAAACGTAAACTCAAGAAACTGGGATTCAACACAGGTAAGAGCGAGACGCCGATTACGCCCATCATGGTGGGCGAGGCGGCCAAAGCATTTCAATTTTCGCGGGAATTATTCGCTGAAGGAGTTTTCGCCGGCGCGATCGGCTTTCCCACCGTTCCCGAAGGCAAAGCGCGCCTGCGCACCATCGTCACCGCTACTCACAAACGCCCGGATCTGGAACGCGCCGCCGAAATCATCGGCCGCGTAGGCAAAAAACTAGAAGTGGTCTCCTAGCGCCAGCCCTAACGCTAACGCCGGCGTTAGCCACGGTCGCCGCTCGAACTTCACACCGCCACTGCTGCAGCCGCCAGCTGTGGCCGCATGTTCTTGTAAATCGCCAGCGCCACCGCGCCGATTCCCCATATCACCACGACAAACGAAATCCACCCGCCCAGAAATGGCAGCATCCCCAGCGCGCGCAAGATCGCCAAACCCAGTGCCAGACGTCCCAGTGCTGCTCCCGCGCCGGCGCCTTCGCCCAGAATTTTTTCTCCCAGCCACGCCCCCACCAGCACTTGCGCCGCGTAAATGGCGATGGCCCAAAACATCATCGCGGAAATTCCCACGCCCAATCCCACCACCGTGATGCACACGATGATTGCGGCAATCGGTATCGCAAACAAGAACAGTATTCCGAATCCGATCGCCGGAGCGGTCTTGCCGCAAGCCTTCACCGCGTCAAAAAAGAAACCGGGCACCACGAACAGCAGCACCAGCCCAAACAGAAAGCTCGCGCCCCACCTCAAAACATGGTGCACGTAGTAACGCGCCGACGAGTAACGCGTTTCCGGTCCGCTCTTGGTGATCGTCCAATCCAGCGGGCTGCCCAGTTTCGCGCCAGTCGAAACATCCGGTGGCCGCCGCAACTGCGCCGTCGCCTGCCCGGAAATCTCAGCCTTCGACCCAATCGTCAGATGTCCCGCGCGAATGCTCGCGTTGCGCCCCAACTGACCATTGATATCCGCATCTCCGGTAAACGCGAGCAAATCCCCCGCAAGCTTCCCGTTCATTTCCAAGTGGCCGGATCCAGCGGTCAACGTGCCATTCACTCTTGCATCCTGATCCAGGTTCACATCGCCGGCCCACGCCAGCACGTTTCGCGTAACCGTGCCATAAAGCTGCAAGTTCTGCACAAATGCACGTACGTTTCCATCCACCGGGCCGTTCACGCGCAATTCCTGGCTGAACGCGATTATGTCGCCCTTGATGTGCCCATTCACCGTGACGTTGCGCGAAAACGCGATCAGATCGCCCTCCACGTCGCCATCAATCCTCGTGGAATCCGCGTATACAATCAAATCCGTATGCACCACTTCTCCCGCCGGCAGCGAATAATTCGGATCGCCGGTCCTCCGTTCCGCGGCTCCAGCCGAAGGAGGCAGCGCCACCATCAGAGCCAGCGCGCCCATCACCACCGCCAGCGCCGTCGTGCGACGCAGGTGACGCCGCAGCAGCCACATCACCACCAGCCCCAGCGTCCCCACCGCCAGAAATTCCATCAGGCTTCGCATCGCGTCCCATCCTTTCCAGAATGCACCGCTGAAAAAAAGCATAGTCAACAAATTTCCCTGCGTGAAACCGGCCTGCGCCGCCTGCGCTTGCCACGGCTCGATGAATCCGCTCCACAACGTGTACGCTCCGCCCGCGCTCAATCCCAGCGCCGAAATCCACCCCCACGGCGCGCCGCCGTGTTCTGGTGCTTGCACCAGCCGCGCGGGCACGGATTCGTCGTCCGCTTCTAGCGATTCGCGCAGCCACACGCTTTCTGTTTGCAGCGCGCGCAACAAACCGCGGCATTCCGCGCACCCAGCCGCGTGGGTGCGAACTCCATCCGCGTGGTCGGCATCGAGCTGCCCTTCCAGATACAGCAGGCACGTCATTTCATCAAAGTGGCTCATGACCTTCCCCTGGCAACCGCGCCCTGCAATCCGCCGCCGCTTTCCGCCAGCACATCGCGCAGTTGATGACGCGCGCGCAGCAATAGCACTCCCACGAACGCGCGACGCACTCCCAGCGTGTCCGCGATTTCGTCGTAGCTCATCTCCGAGTAATACCGCAGCACCAACGCCATGCGCGCGCGGTCCGGCAATTTCGCCAGGCCGGCGCGCACGTGTTTGCTGTCGTGATCCATCTGCAATTGTTCCAGCTGGCTCGGATCAGGATGTTCCAGCGGCAGCGTCTCCAGGTCTCCGGTTTCCAGATCCTGACGAATCCGCCTGCGCCGCAGCGTGTCCCAGCAATGATTGCTCGCCACTTTATAAAGCCATGCCGTAAACGGCCGCGACGAATCGTACATCCCGAGTTTTTGCCGTACCTTCATGAATATTTCCGTTGTGGCGTCTTCCGCATCTTCGCGCGTGGGCAAAGCCCGCCGGCAGAACCGGAATATCGCCGGAGCATACTGGCCATACAGGTCGCCCCAGGCGTCGGAATCGCCCGCCCGGACCTGCGCTAGCAAATCCGCTAATTCCGCGGTGCTCATCTCGCCGATGCTCTTCCGTCGCTCCATAGATGAATACGCACAATCCTACCCAAATATTTCAAATCCGTGACATATCAGTCGCTTACGCCGTGGCATAGGCCCGCCCGGGGGAGGGCAATCTTGCCTGTGCGCATTTTCCTGCCAGCTACATCGAGCTCAAATGGCAACCGTAGTGAACGGCGTTCGGTGCCCACCCGCGCCCTGCCCTCTCTATACATGCTGCACATTGCAGATTTTAATGCACTTACGATAACGCCAACATAAAATGGAAAACGGCCCGGCAGCCTTCAAAACTCATGGCCGCCGAGCCGTCAACATTCCAGCCCTCAAATTCCGCGCCCGTATCTTCGGCGTCTAAAACGTGAACTTAGCCGCCAGCTGTATCCCTCGCGGCGCCCCGCCGCCCAAGAACGGATTGCCAATTCCAACGTCCCCAGTCGCGGTCAAGTTGTAAAAGCCGTTGCTAATCCCGTTCGTGCCAATACCCTGTTGTCCGGCATCGGCGATGAAATTCGGAAGCAACGGGTTTGAAAAGTTCGGGTGGTTCAGGATGTTGAAGAATTCCGCGCGCAGCTGCATCCCCAGGCGCTCGGTAATCTGAGTGTTCTTGTAAATGGCGAAATCCCACTGCTTGAAGGTCGGGCCCTTTAACGAATTGCGGCCCAGATTCCCAAAATGCCGCGTACCTGGAACGCAATTCTGGTCTGGCCCGTTGACCGCCGCCGAAAGGTTCGGATTCGCTGCGGCCGCTTCCCATGCCGTGAGCGCAGGTCCGCTAAGGGAAGTGCATGGAGTCTCGAACGCGGCGAGGTTCAAGTACTGGGACGGGTTGTTGAAGTTATATTGAATCGGTCCAACTACATCCGGCCGGTCGAAGCTCTCGCCACTGCCGCTGAAGTCCCCTTCAAAGTTGTAGTTCAAGTTGAAGGGCTGCCCGCTCTGCAGGGTGGTCGTGCTGTTCAATCCCCAGCCATTTTTCAGTTTTTGCCAATTACCGCCCATGTGCGGCAGGTCATACGCAAAAATCCACGTGAAACGGTTGCGAATGTCGAAATTCGAGTCGCCATATTCCAGGTTTGGCCGAGTGCTGTCGTTGGGCTGCGCGGCGTTGGGAACGAAATCAAAGCTATCGCTGGCGTTATCCAACGAATGCGACCATACATAGTTCACGATCGAAGTGATGCCGTGCCAGCCGTTCACCCGCAGGCTGGTCTGCAGCGAATTGTAGTTTGACTTGGCGGTCGTTTGGAGCTGGTTGATGTAGAAGGCTCCGTATGGATTGTTCGCATAGACACGCGTAACGCCCGCATTATTCAGCCCAGAATTGATGCATCCAGGTCCTCCACCGGGAAAGCAGGGCGCGCCAAAAAAGCTCGTATTCGCTTGAGCATACGCGATGTCAAAGGCATCGATTGTCGCTTGATTCGGTTGGTTCAGGTCGAGATAATGGAACAGCCGGTGCCCCTGATCGCCGACGTAGCCCACCTGCAGCACAACCTTACTCGAAATCTGTTGCTGCACGTTCAGATTGTAATTCTCCATGTACGGCGTCGGGAGGTTCCGGTCAACCGCGAAAATGCTTCCGCTCGGCGTGCTGGATGGCGGCGTGAATACGGGCACGTTCTGCGCGATCGACGCTGCAGTTCCGACCGAAAAGATAGGCGCTGGGCCGGCTGGATTGTACGCAACACCGGGACAAAAGGTGCAGTTGTAGGGCAGCTCTCCGAGAAACACGTCTTGCGAAACCGCGTCGTAAAAGAGCCCCCATCCGGCGCGTATCACGGTGCGGCCTTTGCCAAAGGGGTCCCAGGCGAGGCTCACCCGCGGTCCGAAATTCTTGTAATCGGGATTATAGACGCGGCTCAATCCCGGTTGACCCAGCTGCGTCAGCGTAACAGTCTGTCCCACTGGATCGAACGAGGTTACGTTCGTAAACAGGCCATTTTTTTCGCTGACCACGCCGTAATAATCCCAGCGCAATCCGAAATCGAGCGTCAATCGCGGGTTCAGCTGGTAGGTATCCTGAACATACAACCCGTCGTTGTTCTGGTAGGTGTGTCGAATCGAGTTGCCTAGAGACTGTCCGCCGCCATCGATAGTCCCCGTCAAAAAGTCGTCTAAACTATTGAAGCTTAGCTTTCCCCGGTAGTTCAAACCAAAGAACTGCTGAATCGTCGTCCGCCGGTATTCATATCCAAATTTAACGTCGTGCTTTCCAATCTTCCATGAAAAATTATCCAGCGCCTGCCAGTTGGAATCCACGCGATGCCGGGGATCCGAATGGTTCGCGCCAAGCTGTGAAAAAGGGCTCACAACAATCACCGGCAGCCCCTGGTTGGAAGTCACGGCGCCAGTACAAGCCGCCGTGGTCGTCGCCGCACAAAGCCCCACGCTGCTCGGTTCGAAGCTCTGGTCCTGCGGAAAGAAACCTTCCGCGAAGCGGTTCCAGCCGAGCCGTGCTTCATTCACCTTAGTCGGTGAAAGCACGCTCACATATGAAATCGAAACCAGCTGCACTCTCGTCGGGGTATAAGTGTTGAATCCCGGCAATACTCCTCCGCCCGTCAGTGCCAGCGGAAAACTCTGTACGCTGTCGCCGAAATAATAGCGGCCGGTCAATATATTGTTCTGGTTGATGTTGTGATCCACTTTCGCAATCAAGCTCGTCAACTTATTGTACGAAGGCGCAACCACCGACGCGGCCAAGGCAGGAGCCGTACAATTCGTGTTCGTCGGGAGGTTCGGCAGCGGCCACGGATCGCCGTTCGGGTAGTGCGCCAAAAGGGCCGTAATGACAGGATTGGAAGAAACCAGCGAAGCCGGATCCGGCACGCAAGCCACACTGACGGTCCCCACCCTCTCCTGTTGCCCCTCATAGTCGACGTAGAAAAACGTCTTGTCCCTTATGATCGGACCGCCCAATGCCGCGCCATATTGATTATTGTGAAAAGGCGCCTGCGCCGTCCCCACCGGATCAAAATAATTTCGCGCATCCAGCGCATTGTTCCGGAAGTAGTCGAAGAAATCTCCGTGGAACTGGTTCTGTCCGCTCTTGGTCACGATATTGATCACCGCGCCCGCGTTCCGCCCGTATTCCGCCTGGTAATTCGACAGCACTTTCAATTCGCTCACGGCGTCAATCGGCAAAATCGTCGCCGGCGTCCCGAACACTCCCGCTTCATTGATCGCGGGGTCGTTCCGGTAGCCGTCGTTCATGTCCGTACCATCCAGCAGGAAATTATTCGCCCGTCCGCGCGCCCCGTTCATTGAAAACGTCCCATACGACCCCGGAGAATCGGAAATTTGGTCAGGCGAGCCCGCCACGCCAGGCGTCAAATAAATCAATTTCGTGTAGTCACGGCCGTTCACGGGCAAATCTTTGACGGTGTCCTGTGTGAGCGTTCCACCCAGCGTATCGTTCGTCGAATCGACTTGCGGCAAATCCTCTCCCGCAACCAAGATCTGCTGGTTCACCTGCCCCGGCTTCAGCACCGCATCAATCCGCTTCTCGGACGCCACGTCCACCACCACGCCCGTGGTCACCGCCTTCTGGAACCCGCTCATAGAAACCGAGACGGTGTACGTCCCGATCTGCAGCTCCGGCACCAGGTAACTGCCGTCTGTGTTCGTCTGCGTGATGCGGTCAATCCCCGTGTCCACATTGTGGATCGTCACCGTCGCGCCCACTAGCGCCGCGCCGCTGCTGTCCGTTACGGTCCCCAGAATCGTCCCGCGGAATGTCTGCGCCCACCCCGGCGCTGCTGCCAGCATCATCAATAAAATCGCGCACACGATCACAACGACTACACCCCAGCGGCTTGAAAGCTTCATGGTTTTCTCCTGTGCAGGCTTATACGGCGTGCGAGGCAGGCTTGTCCCATCAAAAATGCAAATCGGCGCGATAAATCCTGCGAACAACTCCCCGGGCCCCACCGCTCCACCCCTCAAAATTGCTGCTACAGCTATAAGCCTCAGAGGGATAGGGAGTCAAGCAAGTTATCTCGAAGCGAACGCTTTTCGACTGCTAGGAATCTCGCCGCGCGGCCTCTTTCATGCTGCGCGCTTAACGAGCATCACATATTGCAGGGTGTTGCGGGGTACTTGGCGCTCTCTCTCGGCGAATCCTTCCGTTCTGCGCCACCGGCGCGGCGCCGTTCACCGTGTCCAGGTGAAATTGCACCAGCACGGTATTGGCGATCTTGTCTAACGGCAGATTGTGCGTCATCCCAAAATCCCGTCGGTTGAACGAAAAACTTCCGTCAATCCATTCATGCCCATCATCCTGTCGCAACAGCGTAATCGAAACCGGCACCGACTGGGTGATCCCCCGAATCGTGAGTTCTCCGTCCAAGTGAAACTTCGTAGGGCCGTCGCCGGCGGTAATGCTCTTCGAAGCAAATCGAATCCGCGGATGCTCCTGCACCGCGAAGAAATTCTTCCCCTTCACTTCTTTGTCCCGCAACCCGCTCCCGGTGGATACGCTCGCGGCGTCGATTTCCAGCACCAAAGAAGCATCGGTAAATTTGTCCGCGGGCATCTTCATGTTCGCTTCCCACGAATGAAACACTCCCACCACCTTCGCAAACGTCGAACTGGCATGAAATTCAATCTTGCTACCCGTTTTCACGACGTAGCGGCTTTGGTCGTCCTGCAATGGCGAAGCCATAGAAACAGTCGCGCAAACCAAAAGTACGCACATTCCCAGCGCGCGGATCATGAAAACTCCTCGAAAAAACGCTCTCTATTCGACGTCCTCCAAATATATGCGAACGCCCCGCGAATCACCAATAGTCCCAGCGGCACGGCCAGCGCTGCCCACTCGCCCTTCACTGCACCCCATCTTCCCGTCTGCTATACTTTCCATCCCGCGCCCACGCGCCGGAAAGCCAGCATGCCTCCCACAGACCGCAAACGCCTCTTCCTGGTTGACGCGATGGGCTACATCTTCCGTGCCTATTTCGCCCCCATGGATCGCCTGCAAACTTCCTCCGGCATCCCCACCAAAGTCCCCTACCTCTTCGCCACCATGATGCGCCGCCTGCTCTCAAGTAAAGACCGCCTTCCCGATTACGTCGCCGTCGCCTTCGATGTCAGCGCGCCCACGTTCCGCGACAAGCTCTTCGCCGCCTACAAAGCCCAGCGCCCTCCCATGCCCGACGATCTTTCCATCCAGATTCCCTTCGTGCGCCGCTATTGCGAAGCCATGCGCCTGCCCATCCTGGAGTATCCCGGCTATGAAGCCGACGACGTGATTGGCACACTCGCGCGCCTCGCCACCAAAAAAAATCTCGACGTCTTTATCGTCACCAGCGACAAGGACCTGCTGCAACTCGTCACCGCAAACGTCCTGGTCCTGAATCCCACCAAAGCCGACCTGCTGATTGACGAGAAAAAAGTCGAAGAACTCATGGGCGTGCCGCCCTCCCAAGTTGCGGACGTCATGGCTCTCATGGGCGATTCCATTGACAATATTCCCGGCGCGCGCGATCCCAACGAGAAAGTCGCGCCCGGCGAACGCCGCAAGCCCGGCATCGGCGAGGTGGGCGCCCGCCAGCTGATCCAGCAATTCGGCAGCGCCGAAGAAACCTTGAAACGCGCGAGCGAAGTAAAACGCGCGAGCTATCGCGAAGCCCTGGAAAAATGCGGCGAGTTCGTCATCCTCAGCAAGCAGCTAGCCACAATTCCTACAGACGCGCCCGTGGCTCTCGATCTGGACGCGATGAAAGTCAGCGAGCCCGACACGGCAGCCCTCCGCGAACTTTACTCCGAACTGGGATTCACCTCACTCCTGCGCGAACTCGCGCCTCTCTCGGACGCCCAGCAGACCGACTACGTGCCGATCGAGCAACCCTCGGCGCTTAAAAAATATCTCGACGCCATTCCCCCCAAACACGTAACGGCTGCATGGCTCTCGCTCGATGCGCAGGATCCGGACGAAGAAGGATTCGGCACGCGCGTAGTCGCCGTCGAAGTTTCCACAAAACCAGGTCAAGCGCGCATCGCCGCCAACGACGTCGAAGACAAGACCCTTGCCGCCATGCAGGACTGGCTAGGCGATTCCAAACACCCGAAACTCGTTCACGACCCGAAATTATTCCAATTGCTCTCGGCCCGCGCGGACCTTCGTGAAGGCCCAGCTAAAGCCGCGCCAAAACACGCCAAAAAATCCGCCGCTCATGCTCCTGCGAACTCCGTCGCCGGAATTCGCCACGCGACGATGCTCTATTCCTACCTGCTGCGCCCCACGACCGCCAATCACGAATTTGCCGAAGTCGTTCTGCGCCATCTGAATCGCACGCTTTCGGGCGCCCCCGGCGAACGCGCCGATTTTCTCCTCCGCGTCGCGCCAGTCCTCCGCGCCGAAGTCGAAGCGCAAGGCCTCCTCGACCTCTACGAAAAAATTGATTTGCCCCTCGCCGCCGTTCTCGCCCGCATGGAAGCCGCCGGCGTGCGCGTGGACCCCATCGAGCTCGACCGCATCTCCAACGTCACGCTCGAGGAAATCGGCAAGCTGGAAAAATCCATTTACGGTCACGCCGGAGTCGAATTCAATATCAATTCGCCGCAGCAACTCGCCGAAATCCTCTTCGACAAGCTAAAACTGCAGCCTCCGCGCCGCAGCCGCGCCAAAGCGCGCTCCACTGCCGCCGATATTCTCGAGGAACTCGCGGCCGTTCACGAACTGCCCAAGAAAATCATCGAGTACCGCGAGCTCGCCAAGCTCAAATCCACTTATTCCGACGTGCTTCCGCGCCTGATCCATCCCGTCACCGGCCGCCTGCACACACGCTTCTCGCAAACCGGCACCGCAACCGGCCGCCTCAGTTCCTCCAATCCAAACCTGCAAAATATTCCCATCCGCACGGAACTTGGCCGCGAAATTCGCGCCGCCTTCGTCGCCGCCCCCGGATGCCTGCTGCTTTCCGCAGATTATTCCCAGATTGAGCTGCGCATTCTGGCTCATCTCTCCGGCGATCCGGTCCTCGTCGAAGCTTTCCGCCGCGGCGAAGACATCCACTCGCGCACCGCCCAGGAAGTTTTCGATGTCGCGCCCTTCGCGCAAACCCGCGAGCATCGCCGCGTCGCCAAAGTCATCAATTTCGGGGTCATTTATGGCCTGTCCGCCTTCGGCCTGGCCCAGCAGCTCGGCATTGACCAAAAAGAAGCTGCGCAGTTCATCGCCAAATACTTCGAACGCTATCGCGGCGTCAAAGATTTCCTCGACCGCCAGATCGCCGAAACGCGCCAAACCGGCGTCACCAAGACGCTCTTCGGCCGCATCCGCCAGATCCCCGAAATCAATTCGCCGCAACCCAACATGCGCAATTTCGCCGAGCGCACCACCATGAACACACCCATGCAAGGCGCCGCCGCCGATCTCATCAAGCTAGCCATGATCGAACTCGACCGCCGTCTCCCCGAAGAGAATTTCCAATCGCAAATGATCCTCCAAGTCCACGATGAGCTGCTCTTCGAAGGCCCCGAAAAGGAAATCCCCAGCCTCACCAAGCTAGCCAAAGAGGTAATGGAGGGCATCCACAAACTAACCGTCCCGCTGGTAGCCGACACCAAGCTAGGCCCCAACTGGCGCGACATGAACTAGTGGCACAGCCATTCCTGGCGGCCGACCTCAGCAACGCGCCGTCGAATCTGTAACGCCGGCGTCTCGCCGGCTCTTTGCCTTGCTCTGCGTCTCTGCGGTTCAATCTCCTTCAGACTTTCTCTGTGCCCTCTGTTTGCTCCGTGTCCTCTGTGTTATGTTTTGATGTTGAAATCACCGCAAACCAAGAGGTGAAACAATGAGCCATCCCAACCACCCAGAAGGTTTCCTCCGCCTGGTAGCCGACGCCAAGAAACGCATCAAAGAAGAAGACGTCCAAACCACAAAAAAGAAACTCGACGCCGGCGAAAAAATGATCCTGGTAGACACCCGCGAAGAAAGTGAATGGGCCCGCGGCCACATTCCCAACGCCGTTCACCTCGGCAAAGGCATCATCGAGCGCGACATCGAAAAAACCATCCCCGACAAATCCGCCACCATCGTCCTCTACTGTGGCGGCGGCTTCCGCTCCGCACTGGCGGCCGACAACCTGCAAAAAATGGGCTACACCAACGTAATCTCCATGGACGGCGGCTGGCGCGGCTGGACCGAAGCCGGCTTCCCGGTGATCAAAGACTAGTTTTCAGTGCATGGTAGGAGTCTCGTCTCAGTGGGTGTGACGAAATCGAGTGAGTTTTATCAACTCGCCGATCGCGATTCGGCTATCGCTTTCGTGATAGCGTCCTCTACGCAGCTGGCAGCGTAAGAGACAAATATCGCGTCGTTTCCGGGGAAGGATTTTGCAGCGTGCCTCAGTCCCAGATTGCCCTCTTGGATTAACTCCAGCATGGAAAGACCCTGAGGAGAGTGTTGTTCTGCGATGGGCACGACCAAATAGAGATTGGCTTCAATCAAACTCTTACTGGCAAGTTCCCCCGGGTCGTCCTGATGCGAATGCGTTTATCGATACCTAGCCGACCGACGAACCGATAACTACCTGATGTGATCTGGTGCAACACCTTCAACCGCTCCCGCTCTTTCGCACTCAACCCGATCCGCTCCTCTGCCATCGGGCCCCCCGGCCCTTAGAAAAGCGGACATTTCTACTTTGCACAATCCGGACATTCTCATTTTGCGGCGACATTCTCCATCAATGTGGGCCCGTTCTCGGCTGAACCTCTTGTTCTCTTATTTGGCTGCTTGTTTCGCGATGTCGCTATTTTGCTCGTTCGAACATCGCATAACATTCCTGCGAAAAGACAGATGTGTACAATAGACGACTTATTGCCGTACGTGCCGTTCCCGTAATCAGACATATGTGTCTTATTATGGGAATATAAGTAGAATTCTGAGCGCTTGCATACATACGAACGCCTCAATGTTGACCTAACTCGTAATCTTCCGACGTCACTGCCAAAGTCCAAGATCAAAATCGGCCCGATAACCCGATACTTCCAGTCGGAAACAGACCGCGTCTTCACACTTTCCGACTTGGAGCTCCTCCACTTGGAAAAGCTTCGTGAGTGGAATCTGCCTCCGAGCATGACGTCGTACAGATTCATTCAAACGTTGCTCAATCGAACAAACCTTAGTGAAATCCGTTTGCGATCCTCCCACTACTCTTCCCCCCGCCGATTCAGCTGGCAACGCAAAGCTTCGCCCATCGCTGTCGCAATCTCAGTCAAGAAAGCGAACGCTTACTTTTCTCACGCGTCCGCGATGTGGATCCACGGGCTGAGCGACAATCACAAACAAATTTTTATCAATAAGGATCAATCCGAAAAACCCAAGAACTTAGGCCAGCTCTCCCAGGAAGCAATTGACCGCGTATTTCGGAATCGACAAAGACACTCACGAACTAATCAGGCAAGTGGAATTGAATCGGTAAACATAAGCGTTTATCGATACTAATCCGACCTCACTCCTATCTGGTTCTCGCGACCGGCCGATGGCATCTGCACACCTGTCGCGATGACTTAGATTTGGGCCGTGCCGCCGTCGACGAAGAGTTCGATGCCGTTGACGAAACTTGAATCGCTTGAGGCGAGGAAGAGCGCGACGGTCGCGATCTCTTCGGGGCGTCCCATTTCGCCGCGAGGGATCTGAGATTTGAAGAACTCCTTCGCGT
>JABCZJ010000038.1 GCA_013289715.1 Acidobacteriota bacterium
TGGTGCAACAGCGCGTGCTGGAGACGGCGAAGGGACGGTTCTTGTTCCGAGTGACGCAGCCGGCGCGGGAATTTTTGCTGAAGGAAGGCACGGACATGAAATACGGCGCGCGGCATTTGAAGCGCGCAATCGAGCGGCACGTGGTGTATCCGCTGGCGAGTTTGCTGGCGACCGAGCAGGTGTCGCTGGGCGATGTGATTTCGATTGACTGGCACGGTGGGGAGTTGGGGTTGACGTTCCTGAAGGAAGCGGAGGGAGCGTTGGTGCCTATGCCGTCCCCCGCATCGGAGCGCCTCACTCAGGCTGCGGCCGCAAGTTCCGATGGCCGCACGGTGCCGGCGCATTCCGAACGAACGTTGGGGGAACGATTTACGGTGCGGCCGATTCGTTGAAGTTGGCAGCGAATCGCCACGAGCAGTCCCGTCCGTCGCTCACGCGAGGCTGCACCCGCCCGCTATTCTCGCGGCGAAAAGTCGAAGTGGTCTGGCGCGAGACCGTGCATTTTTTCCAAGCTCGCGAGATGGTGATCGCGATCGAACGTGACGCGACGATGGCCGGCGGGGTGAAATCCATCCAGGTTGCTGAAGGCGCGGCCGCGCGTGACAGGACCAGCAAATCCTTGCGACCGCAGGAGGTGTGGGGTTGAACCCGGCGTCGAAGACGCAGCGGAATAGCCCGGACGAAGGGCGGACTGCGTTGGGAGAGGCTCGGCAGGAGCACAAAGTAGCGGAGTTCTTGAAAGCGCTGCGGAATCCCTGGCGCGTCGTGCCCGGGATCATCTTTGTCATTCTGTATATCACTCTGGACCGCTTGACGGTTTTTTTTCAAATGTGGCAGGGAGTGAGCGCGTGGTACCCGCCCGTCGGACTGGAAGTAGCGGTGCTCACCGGACTGGGGCTCGCATACGCGCCGCTTACGTTCGTCGCGGGATTTGTCGCATCGGTCCTGAATTACCATCTAGCGCCGTTCGCGTTATCAACCTGGGCGATGATTGGCATATCGGTGGGAGGTTATACCGGCGCTTCGTATCTACTGCGCCGCGTGCTGCGAGATGACGCACCGTTCCAAACGCTGGGAGATGTTTTTCGATATTTGGGCGTGGCCTTGGGCGCGGCGGTGTTTGTGGGTGGATTGGGTCCACTGGCTCTGACGTGGGACAAGTTCATTCTGCGATCGGACTACCCCAGGGCGGCATTGAGTTGGTTTGTGGGCGATTCGGTAGCGCTGGTCTGTCTGACGCCGTTTCTTCTGCTGCACGTGACACCGTGGCTGCGCAGGCACGCGAAGAACTACGACCAGCGGGAGCAAATCCCGGCGGCAAACGTGAAGCGAGTCGGTGCAAAGGCGTTTGGAGCGCGCGGATCGCTTGAGCTGACGGCGCAGGCAGGGAGTATTGCGCTGGCATTGTGGATCGTATTTGGATCGCACCTGGCGCAGAGCTACGAGCTTTTCTATCTGTTGTTTCTACCAACGCTCTGGATCGCGGTGCGCCACGGAATGCCGGGAGCGACGTGCGCGACGTTGGTACTGAATCTGGGGGCGATGGTGATGCTGAAAATTGCCCCGGAGGACATGCAACGGCTGGGAGTGCTGCAGTTCTTGATGCTCATTGTGTCGCTGACCGGTCTGTGCCTGGGAGCGCTGATCACGGAACGGGAAAGCAGCGAGCAAGGGTTGCGCGAAGGCGAAGCGCGGCTGCAGGCGATGGTGGGAGCGATTGACGAGATCGTTTTCGAGTTCGACGGTGCGGGAAGAATTCGCAACGTGTGGACCACGAACGAATCGGCGCTGGCGCGACCAAAAAAGGAACTGATGGGTTCGAGCATCCAGCAGGTGTTTGGAGAAGAGGTGGCGCGGCCTTTTGTCGAGACATTACAGCGAGTGATCGCGACGGGACAGGGCGAAAGCATCGAGTACTCGATTCCGTTTGGGTCCGCGGTGCGCTGGTTTCTGGGGCGGGTAAGCCCCATCCATTCCCCGGACGGCGCGGCCAAAACCGTGTGCATGACCGCGCGCGACATTACACCGAGGAAACAAGCGGAAGACGATTTGCGCAGAGCGAAAGAAGCGGCGGAAGCAGCCAGCCAGGCCAAGAGCGAGTTTCTTGCGAACATCAGCCATGAGTTCCGCACACCGATGAACGGAATCCTGGGGATGACAGAATTGATTCTGGACACGGAAATCAATCCGGAACAGCGCGAATACCTGGAGATGGTGAAAACTTCCGCGGATTCGCTGTTGCATCTGCTGAGCGACATTTTGGATTTTTCAAAAGTGGAGGCGGGAAAGCTGGAGCTGGTGGACCACGAGTTCGCGCTGGCTCCGAGCCTAGCGGAGACGCTGCAGGTGATGCGATTCCGCGCGCAGCAGAAAGGGATCGAACTGCTTTGGCGAGTAGACCCGAACGTCCCGGAGCGAGTGATTGGAGATGCGACGCGATTGCGGCAAGTGCTGGTGAACCTGGTGGGGAACGCCATCAAGTTTACGGCGCGGGGCGAGGTAAGGGTGGACGTGGAAACCCAGGAGCAGAGCGAAGACCGGGTGATTCTGCATTTTCGCGTGACGGACAGCGGCATCGGCATTGCCAAAGAAAAGCAATCCATGATTTTCGAGGCGTTCACGCAAGCGGACAGCTCGACCACGCGCAACTACGGAGGAACGGGACTGGGCCTGGCGATCACGACGCGCCTGGTAACTCTGATGGAAGGAAAGCTGTGGGTGGAAAGTGAATGGGGGCAGGGCAGCACGTTTCACTTCACGGTGACGTTTGGGTTGGTGCAGCAGGAACAAGCGCTGGCCATGCGCAACCAAAATCGCGAGGGCGCACTATGAATGAACCGACGAATGCGAGAAAAAGAATTCTGATCGCGGAGGACGACCCGGTTTCGCGGCGCCTGCTGGAATTGTTTCTGGTGAAATGGGGCTTTGAGGTTTCGATCGCCACCACCGGCACCGAGGCGCTGCAGATGCTGGAAAGAATGGACGCACCGCGGCTGGCCATACTGGATTGGATGATGCCGGGCATGGAAGGCGTGCAAGTTTGCCAGAAGCTGCGTGAAGCAGCGGACCGGCCTTACGTTTACGTGTTGCTGCTGACGGCGCGGACGCAGAAGGAAGACCTGCTGCAAGGTCTGGAATCGGGCGCGGACGATTACCTGACCAAGCCGTTTGATTCGCAGGAGCTGCGCGCGCGGCTGCACGTGGGGCAAAGAATTCTAGACTTGCAGGATCAGTTGATCGCCGCGGGGGAGGAGCTGCTTTACCGGGCCACGCACGACAACCTGACTGGGATGGCGAACCGCGGCGTTATCATGGATACGCTGCGCCGCGAACGCGCGCGCCAGAGGCGCGAAGGCGGAGCGTTCGGGATCGTACTGGTGGATCTGGACCACTTCAAGTACGTGAACGACACCTACGGCCACGTGGCAGGCGACGAAGTGCTGCGGGAAGCAGCGCAGCGCATGATGGCCTGCGTGCGCCCGTACGATTCCGTGGGGCGCTATGGCGGCGAGGAATTCCTGATCGTGGTGCCTTCGTCCGACGCGATGGGCACGATGGGACTGGCGGAAAGAATGCGGCGCGCGATTGAAGCCAAGCCGATCATGGCGAATGCGATTCCGATTGCAGTAACCGCCAGTTTTGGCGTTACCGCGAGCGTGGATAAGTCGCCACTGGATCCGCAAGGGATTTTACGGCTTGCGGATGCTGCGCTGTATCGTGCGAAAGAACGTGGACGGAACCGCGTGGAGCTGGCGCGGGCGGAGGATCTGGAGGCGAGGGTTCCCGATTCTCCCGACAGCGTAGCGGAGAAGGCGGCTCCGCGTTAAGGCGCGGGCCGGAATTTTTCGTATCGGAACACGCAGCTACGAAATTGGCCCGTGGCGACGGCTTTCGGTATGGCGCAAAGCGCTCGGCCTGTGCGACGATTCGCTTCCCGAGTTCTGAACAAGCAGTGTGCAAGGTGCGCGGGATGGATTGTTTGAGGAATATGGCGCGGCCGAATCTGTTTGTCGCCGCTTCGAGAATTCAGGCATGCGCGGAGAGGGTGTTTCGTTGGCATGCAGAGCCTGGCGCGCTGGAACGTCTGACGCCGCCGTGGGAAAGAATTGAGACCATTGAACGGGCGCCGGGAATTCGCAGTGGCGATAGCGGAGCGATGTGGGTTTACCTGGGACTGTTCCGCACGCGCTGGAGTTTCGAACATCGCGACTACATCGAAGGGCGGCAGTTCTGTGACGTGCAGACTTCGGGCCCGTTTCGCCGCTGGGAGCATACGCATTTGATTATTCCTGAGGGCTTGGTGACTTGCCGGTTGGAGGACCGCATCGAGTACGAACTGCCGTTTGGCGCGTTGGGCAACTTTTTTGCGGGCTGGCTGGTGCGGCGAAAGCTGGCACGCGTCTTTGCATACCGGCATCGCGTAACCGCCGAAGCCATGCGCGCGAGCACGGCGGGCCATGCGCGGGATTCAGGTGGCGTTTCGGATGTGTGAAGCTCGGAACGAGCGCCGTACGGTGGCGTATGGCGTCGCTCGTTGCATACTTACATGCGTACTGCGAAAGCGATTCCGCGCGCGGGGGAATTTGGTGTACATTCTAAGGTGCAGGCGAACTGCGCCGAGAAAGATCGTGCGCCTCGAAAGGGTCCGGTCATGAATCCGACCAAACCAGGATCGGTCATCAGCAACGAAAGTGCCGCTGAAACGCGCCGCGAGACGCTGAGCGTCACCGACAACCGCACGGGCCGGCAGTTTGAACTTCCCATCACGCACGAGACGATCAAGGCGCTGGATCTGCGCCCGATGAAAGTGCACGACGGCGATTTTGGAATAATGGGATACGACCCGGCGTTCACGAACACCGCTTCGTGCTCGAGCAAAATTACATTTATTGACGGCGACAAGGGAATCCTGCGCTACCGCGGCTATTCGATCGAAGAGCTGGCGGAAAAAAGCACGTACATCGAGACGGCTTACCTGATTCTGTACGGCGAACTTCCCACGAAATCGCAACTGGCGAATTGGGCATACAACATCACGCATCACACGTTTATTCACGAGAGCATCAAGAAATTCATTGATGGCTTTCATTACGACGCGCATCCGATGGGGATGCTGATTTCGACGGTGGCGGCGCTTTCCACTTTTTATCCGGATGCGAAGGACATTTTCAATCCTGATTCGCGGCGCAAGCAGACTTACCGGCTGATCGGGAAGATGCCGACACTGGCGGCGTTCGCCTACCGGCACACGCTGGGGATGCCGTTTGCGTATCCGGACAACGATCTGAGTTACTGCGGGAATTTTCTGAACATGCTGTTTCGCACGACGGAGTTGAAGTACCGTCCGAACCCTACGCTGGAGCGCGCGCTGGATGTTCTTTTCATTTTGCACGCGGATCACGAACAGAATTGTTCTTCGACGGCGATGCGCGTGGTAGGCAGCTCGCACGTGGATCCATATTCCGCCACGGCGGCGGCGACCGCGGCGCTTTACGGGCCGCTACACGGCGGAGCGAACGAAGCGGTGCTGCGCATGCTGGTGGAAATCGGGTCGATCAACAACATTCCTGCTTACATTAAGAGCGTAAAGGCGGGAGAAAAGTTGCTGATGGGATTTGGGCATCGCGTCTACAAGAATTACGATCCGCGGGCGCGCATCGTGAAGCACATTGCGTATGAAGTTTTCGATGTGATGGGGAAAAACCCGCTGATCGAAATTGCGCTGGAATGCGAGCGGATCGCGCTGGAAGACGAATACTTCGTGAAGCGCAAGCTTTATCCGAATGTGGACTTCTATACCGGGCTGATTTATCAATCCATGGGTTTTCCGACTACGATGTTTCCGGTGCTGTTTGCGATCCCGCGCACCTCGGGCTGGATTGCGCAGTGGGAAGAAATGCTGCTGGATCCGGAACAGAAGATATCGCGGCCGCGGCAGGTTTATTTGGGCGCGGATCTGCGCGGGTATGTGCCTCTAGATAATCGCAAGTAAGGCTCGGGACGAGCAGCTCCGGGTGCTTTTCGGGTGGAACGTGGCGGCGGTGGGTTTGGCAAAGAGGCACTGGCTCGTGATTCGTGGCAAGTGGCTAGAAATACCTCCGAAGACGATCGAATTCTCACCTGGCAAGGCCTTTACCGACAAAAACTGGCGAGCGGATGTTCAGCACGGAGCGCTTTCGCTCGATATTCTCCGCAGGCTGCCCCGAGACCGGCTGTACCGCGGAAAAGTGATTGCATCTGACGGCATTCTCTGGCAAAACACTCTATCGCCCACGGGGGGCAATCCGGATGGACATTTCAACGCGCCAATCGGGCGCTGCCACGATTGTGGACGTGGTGGGCGACATCACGCTTTATAATTCGCCGCAGGTGCGGAAAGTGCTTTTGGAATTGCTCAAGGATAAGAAGGCGCCGCGCGTGATCGTGAACCTGGAGCAGGTGCGGTATATAGACAGCGCGGGAGTGGCGTCGTTGGTGGAGGGATTGAAGCTTTCGCGGGATCTGAAGAGCACGTTCGCGTTGTACGGGTTGAGCCGAACGGCGCGGGAAGTGCTGGAGCTGACTCGCCTGATCAAGGTTTTTGAGGTATATGACAACGAAGAGGAAGCATTGCGCGGCGGCAGCACCAACGTCGCTCCCGCCAGATAGGAATTCGGGCGGTCTTTGCGCGGGTTCGATTAGAGAGTTTCACCCGTCTCGACTCACTGATGCCACTCACAGAAACTATTGGCGCGGCCACTCTCGATAGTTTGGCGTATGTAGGCGGCCTGGCGCGATTGACCGGCGGCGCGCTACGTGCTGTATTCATCCTTCCTTTTCAGGGCAAGAAATTCCACATTGGCCGGGCGATTCATCAGGCGATGTCCGTGGGCGTCGAAGCACTGCCAATTACTTCACTGATTTCGTTTTTCGTGGGGACGATTCTGGCGGTGAACGCTGCGTATGAACTGCGCAAGTTGGGGGCGCTGCACTTTGTGGCTAGTGGCGTGGCGATCGCGATCACGCGCGAGCTCGGGCCGTTGATGACGGCGATCGTGGTGATCGGCCGATCGGGCTCGGCGTTCGCGGCGGAAATCGGGACAATGAAGGTGAACGAAGAAATTGACGCGATGGAGACGATGGCGCTGGAGCCCGTGCAATTTCTGGTGGCGCCGAAATTTCTGGCGATGGTGCTGATGGTGCCTTGCCTGACGTGCTGGGCGGATTTCATGGGAGTGCTGGGCGGGGGTGTGTTTGGCGTTACCAGCGCGGGGTTCACGTGGGGCAGCTATATTCAAGCGACGCTGGACGCGCTGCTGGAGCGCGACATTATGACCGGGCTGATCAAAGCCGCGATGTTCGGATTGGTGATTACAGCGGTGGGCTGCCAGGAAGGTTTTTTGACCGGGCTGGGATCCGAACAAGTGGGGCGCTCGACGACATCGGCCGTAGTGAAGTCGATTTTTCTGGTGGTTATGGTGGATCTGATTTTCACGACAATATTCTACGTGACGTCGCCACGGTAAATTTTGATGAGCCCTGCTCCCACTTCGAAGCCGAGCGTGACGCCTTCGGCGATATCGGTGCGCAACCTGCGCGTGAAGTATGGCGAGCGCGAGATTCTGCATGGTATTAGCTTCGAAGTGCCCGCAGGAGAGACGCTGGTGATTCTGGGCGGCTCAGGTTCGGGCAAGAGCACTTTGTTGCGCACTTTGGTGGGGCTGGAGCAGCCCAGTTCCGGCGAAATCTGGATTCAGAATAAGGATTTCGCGTCCATATCGGATGACGAGCGGGATGAGTTGTTGAAAAAGATGGGAATGTCTTTTCAGGGCGGAGCGCTGTTTGGGTCGATGACGGTGGGGGAGAATGTGGCGCTGCCCTTGCAGGAGCACACCAACCTGGATGAGTCCACCATAGAAATCATGGTGCGATTGAAGCTGGACCAGGTGGGACTTTCGGGCTTTGAGAGTTACATGCCGGCTCAATTGAGCGGCGGGATGAAAAAGCGCGCGGCGATCGCGCGCGCGCTGGCGATGGACCCGGAGATTTTGTTTTTCGACGAGCCTTCGGCGGGGCTGGACCCCATCATCGCGGCGGGAATTGACGAGCTGATATTGAAGCTGAAGAAAGCGTTTCGCATTACGATCGTGGTGGTGACGCACGAGCTGGCCAGCGCTTTTTTGATCGCCGACCGGATGATCCTGCTGGATAAGGGCGTGATCGTGGCCAACGACACGGTGGCGGAAATGCAGAAGAGCCTGCAACCGCGCGTGCGGCAGTTTCTGGACCGGGTGCCGGAACCGGAATTGACGGGAGAGATTGATTACCTGCAAATGCTGACTGGCGACGTACCGCCGCAGCGTCAATAACAGAGGGCCGAATCGGGCTTGGCGGGACTGGCGAAGTAAAGGGCTCGTGATATACTCCCCCGCAATCAAGGGGCTGCTGCGCGGTTCACCGCGCAGCAATGGTTGAGGACACGGATGGAATCGAAGCGCGAACAGGCATACGTCGGACTTTTTGTGTTGGTAGTGGCGGCGTTGCTGATTGCCACGGTGTTTGCGCTCTCCGGAACGCTCGACAAAGCGGACACGCCCTACCACGCATATTTCAAGAATGCCGGCGGATTGGGACCAGGCTCGGAAGTACGCTATCTGAACGGGCCTCCGGTGGGACGCGTTGGCAAAGTGCAATTTGATGATAAAGACCCCACGCGCATGAAAGTAGATTTCACGGCAAAGCCGAATATCCCCGTCAAGACGGACAGCACGGTGGTAGTGACCAGCACCAGCCCGCTGGGCGAAAATTTCCTGGAAATTCTGGCTGGTTCACCCGCGGCGCCGCGGGCGCAGCGCGATGCGGTGCTGAAATCGAAGGAGCCGACCAGCTTTTCGGACATCGCGGACAAGATCAACGAGCTGACGCCGCAGGCGAGCGAGTTGATCACGAACCTGAATTCGCGCGTGGTGGAGTTGAAAGTGACCCTGGCGCGGGTGAACGACCTGCTGAACGACCAGAACCGCGAAAATGTTTCCGCGAGCCTGAGCAACCTGCGGGGCATGCTACAAGAGGACCGGCCGTTGGTGCACTCGACGCTGAATCATATTAATGACGCGACGGCCGACCTGAAGCCTGTGATTACGAGCTTCCAGAAGACTTCGGACCAGGCGGATCAAACGCTGCAGCATCTGGACGGGATGCTGACGGAAAATCGCGCGGACATCCGGCAGGCGATCATTGATCTGCGCAAGGCGCTGGTGAATGTGAATTCGATTGTGGCGTCATTGAATGATACCGTGACCAGCAATCAGGAAAATCTGGATGAGATTATTGATAACCTGCGTCACGTTACGGAGAATCTGAATTCGTTCACTGAGTCCATCAAGACGCGGCCCTATTCGATATTGCGCTCGGCCGATGCCAAGCCACATCAGCCGGGGTCAGCGCCGCCGAAATAGTTGAGATTGAGAGTAGGCGGCGGGAGAATTCGTTTGCAGCAACAGCCAGGCAACGACGCGAAGAAGCAACGCGAGAAGGAGCAAAGAGTGTTGAGCCGTCGCACGCAATTGAGCGTACTGCTGCTGCTGACGATTCTGATTGCCGGATGCGGCGCGGCGCGCCCCGTCAAATATTATGTGCTCGATGTGAACCCCGCGCCGACGAATACCGCGGCCGCGCAAATGCCCGTGACGCTGTCGGTGGCGCGCTTGACCGCCTCGCACCTATATCATGACGACCGATTGGTGTACGGATCGGGCCCGGTCCAGCTGGGCACATACGAATACGACCGCTGGGCGGAACCGGCGGCGGACATGGTGCAGGACATGCTGGTGACGATCCTGCGTGCTTCGGGGCAATACCGGGCGGTGTCCAGAGTTACGAGCAACGTACGCAGCGAGTACGTGGTGCGCGGGCACTTGTATGCAATGTACGGCGTAGACCAGCCGGAGTTGGTGGCTCGTTTCACGATTCAACTCGAGTTGTACGATCCGGCGGCGCACACGACGGTATGGAGCCAGATCTATACGCACGATGAACCGGTGCAAGCGAAGAATGTGCCAGCGATCGTGGAAGCAATGGATAAGAACGTGACGGCGGGATTGCAGCAGCTTTCCGCCGGGATCACGCAGTTCTTTGTCAGCCACCCACCGCAGCAGGCGGAATCCGGGAAATGACGCGGCGGCCGGCGCTTCGGCTGCAAGCTCGGTACTTCAGCGACTGAAGCCGCGACCCTCCAAGATTCTTCGGTACTCGCACTGCTATCGAAGCTCCGGCCCCCGACAGGCTAGATTATTCCGCAAAAAGCAGCTGCCCTCTGCGTCCCGCGCCCGCCAAACTGCGGCGGGAAAGATAGAGCGCGGGACTCCGTTCGGGATGACACGCAATTCGCTGTTCCGGCAAACGGTCAATCCTCGCCGCGACCGAAAGCGGTAGTTCTCAGGCGCGTTCCAAATCCAATTCAAGACCGGGGTTGCTCGGCCAGCACCGGCGCGCTGAGTTGCGCCGCTACAACGGCACAAGAGCCGGCGGGACGCCTGCTGCCGGCAGGCAGGCGCTACGTAAGTCAAAGGCAATGCCAGTGAGGCGACATTCCAGGCGCAGGAATAGAGCACGGTGGAGTGTTTCGTTTTGGAGCAGCGCTCAGTTTTTTTGCGATTCTTCCGATAACCCCTTCGTAGGACTTCGCGGTCTGCGGGTGCGCTCGTACCAGGAAACAGCGCCCGATTCTGATCTTGCGCACGAACGACGGCGCGAGGTGGTACGGCGCCGGGCGAAAGGATGGCGGTGGATTTTCTGCGACAGCTGTTCGGACCTGGTGAATTCATGCCGCAGGGGTACTGCTCTCTGTGGAATCCCGGATTGGTGTGGCTGCACGTGATTTCCGACACCCTGATTGCGTCTTCCTATTTCACGATTCCGTTCACGCTGCTGTGGTTCGTGCGCAAACGCCGTGATTTGCCATTCGGCTGGATGTTCGGGTTGTTCGGGACGTTCCTTGTGTCGTGCGGGGCGACGCACCTGATGGAAGTGTGGAATCGAGGGCACGCGGAATACTGGCTGGCGGGAGTGCTGAAGGCGGTCACGGCGGTAGCGTCGGTGGCGACGGCCATCCTGCTGGCACGGCTCGTGCCACAGGCATGCAAGTATCCCAGCGCAGGCCAATGGATGGAGGCGAACTCGGCGCTGGAAACAGAAGTCCGCGAGCGCCGCGATTTGGAGATCCGTCTGCGTATCCGTGAGAATCGCTACCGCGAACAGGCGGAGTTGCTGGACCTCATTTTCGACGCGGTGATCGTGCGCAATGCCAAGGATGAAATCACCTACTGGAATCGCGGAGCGGAGGAACTGTACGGCTGGGACGCGGAGGAGGTGCTGGGCAAGGTGACGCACGAGCTTTTCCAAACGGTGTTTCCGAAGGCGCTGGCAGAAATCCAAGCGGAAATTCTGGAGACGGGATATTGGGAAGCCGAGTTGATGCACCGCCGGCGCGACGGCTCGGTTGCCACGGTCTCCAGCCGCTGGGTGCTGCGTCGAGACGCTGAAGGCAACCCCAGCGGAATTCTGGAGAGTAATCGGGACATCGGGCGAAGCAAGCAGGAAGAGCAGAAATTCCGCAATCTGCTGGAATCCGCGCCGGATGCGATCGTCATTGTGGATCAGAAGGGACTGATTCAGCTGATCAACGCGCAAACAGAAAAACTTTTTGGCTACACTCGCGCCGAACTGATTGGAGCGCCTGTAGAGACACTGGTACCGCAGTGCTTTCGGGGCCGGCACTGGAGTCATCGTGAAGGGTACGCGCAATCGCCGCAGCCGCGCTCGATGGGCGCGGGACTGGAACTGTACGGGCGGCGCAAGGATGGAACCGAGTTTCCGATAGAGATCAGCTTGAGTCCGCTGGAAACCGCGGAAGGCACGCTGGTTTGCAGCGCGATTCGGGATGTCACGCAGCGCAAACAACTGGCAGAACGGCACCGCGAAAACGAGCTCCGGTTCCGGCTGTTGATTGACGCGGTGAAGGATTACGCGATCATAAGCCTGGACGCGGACGGCCTGGTCACGACGTGGAACACCGGGGCCGAGCGCCTGAAGGGCTATTCATCCGGGGAAATCATAGGCCAGCATATGTCCCGGTTTTATCCCCAAGCAGATATCGCAAGACGCAAGCCGGATCAGGAGTTGCAGCAGGCCGCCTCCACTGGACACATGGAAGACCAGGGGTGGCGGGTACGCAAGGACGGCTCCCACTTCTGGGCGGAGGTGGCCATCACCGCGGTGCACGATTCCGCTGGAAAATTGATCGGATTCTTGAAAATTGCCAAGGACATTACGGCGAAGCGCGACGCTGAGGATCAAATCCAAAAACTCAATTCGGAGCTGACGCAGCGGGTAGAAGAATTAGGCACCGTCAATCGCGAGCTGGAATCCTTCAGCTATTCGGTGTCGCACGACTTGCGCGCGCCGCTGCGGCATGTGGACGGCTTCGCGCGCATCCTGAAAGAAGAGTATTCGCCGACTCTGCCGGAGGACGCGATTCGTTATCTGGACCGCATCCTGGAGGCCGCGACGCACATGGGCCAGCTGATCGACGACTTGCTCAACCTGGCGCGGATAGGCCGCAGAGAAATGAAGCGCGAGGGGGTAAGAATCGCCAACGTGGTGAAGCAGGCAATCGCCGAGCTGCCGTCGGAGGCGCAGGAACGACATATCGAATGGCGGATCGAGCCACTGCCCGAAATGAATTGCGACGCTGGTTTGCTGAAATTAGTTTTCAGTAATCTGCTATCGAATGCCGTGAAATTCACGCGCAAACAGCCAATTGCGGTCATCGAAATCGGCGCCCGCATGACCGGTGGCGTGGCCACAATTTTTGTGCGCGACAACGGAGTGGGCTTCGACCCGCGCTATGCCGATAAGCTCTTTGGGGTGTTCCAGCGCCTGCATCGGCATGAGGATTTCGAAGGAACCGGGGTGGGGCTGGCCACCGTGCAGCGGATCATTCGCCGCCATGGAGGTGAAATCTGGGCGGAATCGCAAGTGAATTCGGGAACCACATTTTCTTTCACGCTGGGCCTGCTGTCGCAGGCGTCCGGAGATTCCCGGGCTAGGGAGATAAAACATGCTTGAGCCGGAACCAATCGAGATCCTGCTTGTGGAAGACAATCCGTCCGACGCCGAACTCGCGTTACACGCGCTGAAGAAATGCAAAGTGGCGAATCACATTCTGCACGTGCGCGACGGCGCGGAAGCGCTGGACTTCTTGTTCTGCCGCGGCCAGTTTTCCGCTCGCGACGCGAGGGTTCACCCTGTGCTGGTCCTGCTGGACCTGAAGCTGCCGAAGCTTGACGGGCTGCAAGTGTTAAGACAAATCAAGAACGATCCGCGGACCCGAGCGATTCCGGTGATCCTGCTGACTTCGTCCAAGGAAGAGTCAGACATGGCGACGGGTTATCAGCTGGGGGTTAATAGTTACATCCAGAAACCGGTGAACTTCGCGGAATTTCAGGAAGTCGTACGGCAACTTGGAATGTACTGGCTGCTGGTGAACGCCAAGCCGCCCGCAGTAGCGTTTCAGAGTTCGTAGGAGTTTGTCAGTTCATGGCCGCCATGCGCGAAAAAGACACGCCTGTTCCCGCGAAGCCTCTGCGGATACTTATCGCCGAAGACAATCCCGCCGACCTGGAACTTACGGTAGGCGTACTGCAGAAGTCCGGTCTGGATTTGGAGATCGACTCGGTGAGCACTCGCGAAGGCTTTGCCGAGAAACTCCACAAGCATTCCGTGGATATGGTTCTCTCTGACTTTCGCATGCCGGGATGGACGGGCATGGATGCGTTTTCGGAGATCGTAAAATCAGGCCAGGACGTTCCCATGATTCTGGTGACCGGCACGCTGGGCGACTTCCAGGCCGTGGAATGCATCAAGATCGGGATAGCGGATTACGTCCTGAAGCAGCAACTGGCGCGATTGCCGATGGCGATCCTGCGCGCACAGGAAGGAAAACTGCTGCGTGCGGGCGAGAAGGAAGCAGCCGAAGCGCTGCGGCAAAGCGAGGCCCGTTTTCGCTTGCTGGTGGAGAATGCGCCGGACGCAATCATGGTCCTCGATCTTGATACCGGCAGGTTTAGCGACTGCAACGAGAATGCGCTGCGGCTTTTTCGCGCCACGCGTGACGAACTACTGCGTTGTGGGCCGGCCGAATTGAGCCCGCCATTTCAACCGGACGGGCGCCATTCCGCCGAAGGCGCACGCGAATGGATGGATCGAGCGGCGCCTGGGGCCAAGCCACACTTCGAGTGGACGCACCGGGATACACAGGGAGACGAAATTCCCTGCGAAGTGCACGTGGTTCGCCTGCCTTCGCCGACGCGCAGGTTAGTTCGCGGCAGTATCCTGAATGTGACGGAGCGCAAGCTGGCGGAGGAAGCGCTGCGGGAAAGTGAGGCGCGTTATCGCGGACTGGTGAACAATGCCACGTACGGGATTTACTGGGTGACGTTGGACGGAACCCTTTTGGACGCCAATCCGGCGCTGATTCAGATGTTGGGCTTCGAATCGATTGACGCCTTTCTCGTGCTGGGCAACACGGTGAATTTGTACTGCGACCGGTCGAAACGCGACGAGATCGCCAAGTGGTATCAAGAAAATGACCGCGGCGAGGATACGGTCGAATGGAAACGAAAGGACGCCAAGATCATCACGGTGCGCTTGATCGGCCGGCGTTCGCGAGACGCTCGCCGCCATAGCGACTGTGTGGAGCTGATGGTCGAAGATGTGACCGAACGCATCGCGCTGGAGAAGCAGCTGCGGCAGGTGCAGAAATTTGAAGCGATCGGGCAGCTGGCCGGCGGAATCGCGCATGATTTCAACAACATGATCGGAGCGGTATTGGGCTGGGCGGAGATTGGCCTGGACGAGACGGAGCCGGAGGCGCGTTTGCATCGCCATTTCGACAAGATCCGGCATCAAGCGATTCGTGCTGCGGCACTGACCCGTCAATTGCTGGCATTCGCGCGCAGGCAGATACTCGAGCCGCGTAACCTGGACCTGAACCAGAACGTGGCGGAGACGCTGAGCCTGCTGGAGAAAGTGATCGGCAGCGATATCGAGATAAAAACCAAGCTGGCCCCGAACCTGACTCTGGTGCGCGCCGATCCCACGCAGGTGGACCAGGTGCTGATGAATCTGTGCATCAATGCGCGCGACGCCATGCCGGAGGGCGGACGCCTGGTCATTGAAACGAGCAACGCAACCTTCGATGAAAAATATTGCGCCGCGCAGACGTTCGCTCGCCCCGGACGTTACGCGGTGCTGGCGGTGACCGATACCGGCACGGGCATGGATGCTGCTACGCTGGACCGCATTTTTGAGCCTTTTTTCACGACGAAGGAACTGGGCAAGGGAACGGGCCTGGGGCTGGCTACCGTGTACGGAATCGTGAGACAGCATGGCGGATTTCTGCATGTGTACAGCGAGGTCGGAAGCGGCACGACCTTCCGGATCTATCTGCCGGTCACGCCAGGCACGGAAAAAGCCGCTGCAATCGTCGAGGAGTCGCGAGACGTGCGCGGCGGTTCGGAAACGATTCTGATCGCCGAAGATCACGAAGGGCTGCGCGAGTTGGCGCGAGAAACTCTGGCGAACCTGGGCTACGAAATATTGATCGCCTGCGACGGCGAAGAAGCGGTTCGCCTGTTCCAGGCTAACCGCGACCGCGTTGACCTGCTGTTGCTGGATGTGGTGATGCCGAAGATCAACGGCCCCGAAGCGTACGCTCGGATCAGCGCCGAGCGAGCAGGCGTCGCGGTAGTTTTTGCCACGGGGTACAGTCCCGAAATGGCACTGCTGCAGAACGCGCAGGAGCGCGGCTTGACTATTCTGCAGAAACCTTACGTGCCGCGGGATCTCGCCCGCCGCGTCCGCGAAACTTTGGATCGCCAACCTGCGAAAGTCCATTCTGGTTAGCCTGGGCGGTCCTGCGTGGAGCGCTGTGTTTGCGCGGACACACGACCGCGGCAGAGCTTCTGTGGGTCGCTCGCCGGAACGTTAAAATAGCGAGCGAGCGGCTGCGGGACGCCAAATGGAGTTGACACCGTTTCTCTCTGCATGATAAGGATTCGTACAACAGTGGATTCCGGCGGAAACGCTGGATTGCCAGGGCGTCAGGCTCTCCACACGCAAGCCGGTTCTGCGACGCTCTCGCAACAACCCCACCCACCCCGGGAGGTGGATGCTACCTGGCATCTGCCTCCCGTTTTTATTTTTGGGATCGTTGGGCAATACCCTTTGAATCATGGAGATACGTCCTGCTATCCGATCATCGTGGTGATTGCCCACAGCCGGCCGAGCGGTAACGTCGACTGCTACGAGTCGAACCGAAAGGCCGCGGCCTTTTGAAATGCGGGCAGCCGTGCCGCGCTCCTACAAGTTCAACACCGACTTCAACAGCGACTGCTGCCGGTTCGATACGACCGAACCGGCCGCTACCCTTCGATCCCGCACAGCGGGATCTCAGGATGAATCGCGCTGCGGCGCAATTCACAGACTCAACGTCATTTGCACCCATCCCGCAAAGTGGGATGGCCGCTACAGAGTCACAACCTGAGCGCGCGCATTTTTCCACGACCTGGGAGCGAGCTCCTGTTGTGCGTGGCACAGTGCGCAGAACTTGCTTTCGCAACTGCCGAAAGGGTTATAATGCGGCCACTTAGCTGCGCGCCTGAGAATCAGCGCGGCTGCTTGGCGCTGGCGCTCGACGACGGGCGGACCCTCCGCCCAGTGGATGCCACTAAACAGCAGGGTCGCGACCGCGGCCTGGGAGGCGAACATGGGCCTGCAAATTTCGACGCGCAATACCGGCAACGTGATTATTCTGGATTTGGTGGGGCGGATCATTATTGGCACGAGCAATGATTCGTTGAGCGCTGAATTGCGCAAGTTTGCTGAAGCGGGGCCGTCGGAAGTGATTGTAAATTTGGTGGCCGTGTCGCAAATGGATAGCTCAGGGATCAGCACGCTGGTGCGTTCTTTTGTGACGCTCGAGCGGCAGGGCGGCGGTTTGAAATTGTTGAACCCTACCGGGCACGTGCGCGAGGTTTTGGAGCTTACGCGGTTGATACAATCCATTCCCACGTTTACGGATGAAGGCAAAGCTGTCGCTGCGTTTCGCGGCGGCGTAGCGCACGCCTAACGCCCCGCGAACTAACCACGTCCCGGATTGGCAATGAACTCGCCCGAACATTTTACCGCTCATCTCTTGAGGCGACTTCCCTGGCTTGGAATTTTCACGTGCGTTTCTCTGTGCGTGATCGCTCGCAGCGCGCGTGCTCAGGATTTGTACGACTTCAACCCCGCCGCCTCCGAGATGGCGGGAGCAATCGATCAGGCTGCGGCGGGCTCGGTGCACACCACTGTTCTGGTTACCGATTTTACGGAGATGCACGATCCGGATAGTCAGCTTGCAGTGGTTCTGGCACAGAATTTCGCTCAGTCGTTGCGAAGCCACGCGCGCAATTTCACAGTCTTAGACCACAGTGACGTCGAGGCTGCGATCTCGAATCATAAACTGCCGATCGGAGCGCTTTCCAGCCGCTCGGTAGTCGCCTGTTATGCGCCAGAATTGGGTGTGACGCTAATCATCGCCGGGTGGATTGAGTACACTCCCGAGAATATGATTCTTGATATAGGAGTCGAATCTCTCGCCGGAGACCATGGAATTTCTGGCAAGAAAATCATCACGCCTCTGACTGCTGCGATGGAAACGCTAAGATCTCAACCTGCGGTTGGTACCGAGGCCATTTTTGGAGAGGACAGGACGGTGTGGGTGCGGCATGAAAGTTCGAAGACGACAGTCACCTCAGCCAAGTCTGGAGCGGGCGGGTACTCTTATCCCGCTTGCATACATTGTCCGCAGGTTCCATTTACCGATGCGGCCGTGAAAGCTAAAGCCGCGGGGACCGTCACGCTTTCCGCGGTGATTGGTGCGGATGGGAAAGCGCAAAGAATATCGGTGCAGCGGGCGCTTCCCTGCGGACTGGATCAACGAGCTATCGACGCAATCAAAGACTGGAGCTTTCGACCTGCAACGGGGCCCGACGGCAAGCCAGCGCCGGTGATCCAGACGATAGAAGTAACCTTTCACCTGTATTGAAAGGCTGAACCGCGGTTCACTACCGATCCAGAACCGGTCGAGGTGCTTACGCGTTCTTTTTTAGTTCTGCGAGGACTAGCTTGGCTACTTCCTTCAGGGTGTCGAAGACGCCTTGGCCTGTTACGGCTACGGCTTCGAGGGTGGGCTCGTTTTTTACCAGCAGATGCTTTTGCAAATCGATTACGGGGAGAATATTGGGAAGGTCGCGCTTGTTGAGTTGCAGGACGTAGGGGATCGTTGTGAAATCCAGATTATGATCTTTTAGGTGTTCGCGCAGGTTGTCGAGAGTTTCAAGATTCGCGTCGAGCCGCTCTTCCTGCGAATCCGCGACGAAGACTACGCCGTCGGCGCCTTTCAGGATCAGACGGCGGCTGGCTTCGTAGAAAACCTGGCCGGGAACGGTGTAGAGGTGAAAGCGCGTGCGAAAGCCGCGCACGGTGCCCAGATCGAGCGGAAGAAAATCGAAGAAAAGAGTGCGATCGGTTTCGGTGGCGAGCGAAACCATCTTTCCCTTTTGATTCGCTCCGGTGTGCTCGTAGATCCACTGCAAGTTGGCGGTCTTCCCGCCAAGGCCAGGACCGTAGTAAACAAGCTTGCAGTTAATTTCGCGAGCGGGAAAATTTATAAACGGCACAATTTCCTCAGAATAAGCGGACTCGTACTTATAGCATAGCCCCCCACCTGCGGCCAACGCGCGCCCGCAAATGATGCTTCGCAACTGATAACCCGAGCATGCGGCCTCGGATGGGCGCGTGGATCGGGCCCCCAGACAGACGAGCCTGCGGGTGCGCGGCGAGGGGCCGGGGATCGAGCACCTGCTATTGTGCGCGACCCGGCTACGACCGATCCCACGGCGGGCGGCACGCGATCAGTGGGTGAAGCTGACGTTGATGCCGGTGGAGAAGATCACGTCGTTCGACTTTGTTCCTGCGATCGGCGGATCGGTGACGTAGCGATCGGTGAGCGACGACTGCCAGCCGAGCCACTTGTTGATTTTGGTGACGGCAGCGGCGTCGAGCGAGAACCGGTATTGACTGGTGTCGCTGAGGTCGGGATAGAAATAGAAGACCTCGGTGAAAGTGGTGGATTTGCCGAACTTGTGCATGAAGTTCTCGCCGAGCGTGATGCCAGCCAAGTTGCGGTCCACCGCGATGCCGACGCCATTGCCGTAGTTTTCACGGGTGTAGTTCACGCCCGCAAGAAAATCGAAGGTGGTGTTGGGATTGTTGATGATGTGCACACCCAAACCGCCGCTGTAGATTTGGCGCAGGTTCAGGTCTTGCAGCGCGTCGTGCGCGTAATCGGCGCTGACGAACACGAACATGCGCTTGGTAAAGTTGCGGTCGTACTTCGCGCCGCCCAGAATGGAATTGGCAATTACGCCTCCGCCGGGGAGGTCGTTGGTGGAGTACAGGGAAGACTCGTACAGCGTTACTTCGTCGTTCAAAGTTTTGCGGTCGGCGGCGAATCCGGTGGTGAGGTTGGTGGTTTCGCTATTGCCGCGGGCGATCGCGAAGCCAAGGTTCACGCCGCCTTTCCATGCTTCGAGCAGGCCGGGATGGAGGCTCTTCTCGTAGGCGGTTTCGAAGTCGGAGGAGCGGACAACGGTTACTTGCGTCAGCGGGACTTGCACGGTTCCGTTATTCGCGGTGTGGACGACGAGATTTGAGCCGTCGGTCGAGACCGTGCCGCTGACCGTTTTCTTGTCTGGGGTCACGACGTAAATCGGTTTGTCGGTTTTGAGTTCCAGTACGGCGGACCACTGGATTTTAATTTCGCCGGCGAAGTCGGTTTTCAGGGTGACGTCTTTGCCGTCGGAGACTTCGACGGTTCCGGTGAGATGGTCTCCGTTTTTCAGTACGACGGTATCGGCGCTGGCTACGGATGCGATGGCTAGAGCGCCAACGAAAACTGCGACAACTTGCCTAAACTTCATGATTTCCCCCACCAAGGTTGGGATTGGGATGTACCTGGGAACTAGAGGTGAACTGGGCGGACATATATTACGACAGACTGCGGTCGTTGTGCGCAGGTTTCGTCGGTTCGGTGAAACCTGGGAACGCGCGCAGCTTGTTCGCTTGAGCGACAAGGCGGTCCCAGAAGCGGGCAACTCCGGGGCCTGTCTCGAGGCATGCTGTCACCTAACTTATTGCATCGCATGAATTTCCTCCCGCGCGGCAGCGGCCCAGGAATTGCAGAATCGTGAATAACATTTCCCGGGGAGGGTGTCTGTGTGGCGACAAGGTGACGGGAGCAAACCCAAGCGCTGAGATCCGAAATCGCATAGCTCAGGAGGCAGCATGGCCGACGGCGAACGCATTCGAGAATCATTGCAGGGACCGCTGGAGGCGGCATACGTGAAGCAGCGCGAGCAGGCCGGGTGGAAACTGGTCGCGGTGGAGTGGGAGCGTGCCGCCGCGGCGCCCGCGGTTGCTGCGCCACCGGCCGAACCGGCGGCCGGCCTGGAAGACGCGCCCTTTGGACTGCGGGTCGCCGGGGATTGCGAACACCTGGAGCAGAATCCGGCTGAGATGCAATTCCTGCTGTCGATGATGGAACTGATTATTCAGGATATTTCGCTGGTGAAAGTGGCCGAGGAACTGAATCGCAAGGGATTTCGCACGCGCAAGGGCGCGGAGTGGGGTCCGGTGGCGGTGTTCAATATGTTGCCCCGGCTGATCGAACTGACGCCGCAAATCTTCAACAACGAAGAGTGGCTCGAGCGCCGCAAGCATCTTAGCCTCGTTTACTGAGCATCCCACCTTTGAGGGACAAGTCTGCCAGGGCTTGACAGATTCCGGCAGGCTCAATAGAGTTGCGCCATCTGGCGGAACTCCTGCGGTCCTGTTGATCCCACGCAAGTGCGAAGCAGGGTGGACACCCCTCCAGCTAGGAGATCGTCATGCGCAAATCGGTTTACGTCGTGGCAGGTGTTCTGGTGGTCGCTGCATTTTTGGCAGTGGCAGGAGCGCCGCAAGCTCAAGCTCCCGCAAGCGCGTCTGTAACAACGGTCGTCACGGTTCTGGGCCCGAAATTTACGGCGCCGCCAGCGATCAGCAAAGACGACATCAGCGTCTATGAAGGCAAGGAAAAGAGAGAGGTGACGGGCTGGACGCCGGCGCAAGGCGAGAAGGCTTTGCTGCAACTGGCGATCGTGATTGACGAGGCGAGCTCGACCGACCTGGGTAATCAGCTCAGCGATATCAAGTCGTTCATCGTGGCCCAACCCAAGTCCGCGGGCGTCGGAGTGTTTTATGCTAGCAACGGCGGGGTGCAGCCCGCTTCGCAGTTCAGCAACGACCACGAAGCCGTGGCCAAGACTTTGCGGCTGCCGCTTGGAAATTTCGGCGCTTATTCGAGCATTTATCTTTCGACCATGAGCCTGATCAAGAGTTGGCCGCAGACTCCGGGCGTGCGCCGCGAAATTCTGTTGATCGCGGATGGCATCGATCGCTTCCGCGGCGACCCGTTTAGCCCGGACATCCAGAGCACGTATCTGGCGGCGGAAAAAGCGGGAGTGATTCTTCACACGCTGTACTGCTCCGGAGTGGGCCGCGCAGGCCACAACATGTTCCGCGTAAATTACGGGCAGAGCAACCTGGCGCAGATCACGGACAAGACTGGCGGTTATTCCTTCTTCCAGGGGCTACAGACGCCGATTGCTTTTGCGCCGTTCCTGGAACAATTGGACACTATCCTGAAGAACCAGTATTTCCTTAGCTGGAATACCAAGCGACCGACGAAAGGGAAAGGCGACCTGCGCTCTTACCGCATCCGGACCGAGTTGCGGGACATCGATATTTCCAGCTCGGACCAGGTTTGGGTCCCGGGACCTGCGCAGTAGAGGGGTCGTAGCGGGATGTGCGCGCGAGGACATGGCATGGGGCGGGCGCAAACCCGCCCCATTTTTTTGCGCGACGTAGAGAGAGACGAGCGGGTGCGAGGTTGCACGGCGCCGTGTGACGTGGCGAGGCGGAAAATCCTTCTTCACTTTTTGGGCGTTTCTCGCGTAAGGTGAGCCCAAGTAGCAGTTCATTCTGCGCGAGGGTGACATGACGCGGATCGGGTTTGTTCTTGCGATCTTGTTCGCTGCGTCTTCTTTGGCGGTGGCGCAGGAGCCTGCGAAGCCGACGCCGCATCCTGTGACCCGCGTGAGCGCGGCGGCGGTCTGGAACCCACCTGTCGACATGCTTGCCGCGATGCGCCAGAAATGCGGCGAAGCGGATCCCACCCACATGGAGCGATGTTTTTTGAACGAAATGAAATCGGCGGGCGCATCGCCCGAGGCGCTGGCATTCGCGGAAAGCCTTGCGGCGTCATTGGGAGTCGTTTATCTGCGAGCGTTTCGGCGATTGGAGAAGGTGGACGTTGCCTACATCGAGTATGCTTTTCGGGCCAACGAATTGGAAGGCGTGCTGCTGGTGAATGGCAATCCATCGCCGATCGATGTGGACGATGATCGCTTTACGATTGATGCGGAGATGAGGAAGAACGCGGCTTACGCGGCGCTCGCCGAGCAATATCCGCACATCAGCCTATGGCCGGGCGATCGCTTCGATAGCAAGTTGCCGACGATGACATCCACTGGTTGGGGAACGCAATCATTTTTGGTGCAATACACGTTGCGCGACGGCTGCCACGCTTGCGCCGTACTGGGGACTGCTACGCTGGCGTTTAATTTCGACACGCAAGGGAATTTCCAGGGCGCGAGAGTCTCCAGCGTTGCGGCAGCTCCCGCTCCACGGGCGGCCGAGATTGCACCGAGCTCAGGTGGATTTGACGTCGCCGGCGGAGTGGAGGAGATACGTGTGCTGGCGGGGAAACAGTTTTCCATTACGCTCGCCGCCAACCGCACCACTGGCTATGCGTGGCGATTGGCTACGCCGCTTGATCCCGTGATGTTGAAGCAAATCAGCAACGACTATCACGCGGCCGATTCCGGCGCGCTGGGCGCGCCCGGTGAAGAGGTCTGGACGTTTGAATCGATAGTCCAAGGCACCGTGCAGCTAAACTTTGAATACGTGCGTCCCTTCGAAAAGAATGCGAAGCCGGTTAAAACGGCGAAGTATTCGGTAGTCATAGAGTAGATTGCAGACGCCGGGCCTTGCTTTGGAAGCCAGCGCGTAAGCCGTTTCCTGCCTCGGCGCGAATCAATGATCATCTTGGGACCGCGTTGCACTTGCCCGGGCGGAAAAACTTGCCGCGCCGGGTTGCCGCGGGTGGCGGCAGCTTGCTAGTTGTCTGTCAGTGGCAGGGTTTTTCAAGAACGCGCCTCCTCCTAACTCGTCCATTCTCAGCAGCAGCAAGGATCCGGCCAGGTTCAGCATCATCATCACCATGGCGGCGGTGGAGGCGGACGCAAAGGCAGGCAAGTCTCGCAGGCACTCGGTTCGCTTTCGTCGGCGCTAGCATCGGGATATCTTTCGAGCGCGCAGACTGCGTTTGCGACACTCCCGCAGAGTTGCAGCAATTCACCGCGGGCGGTAGCTCAGGTTCGACGTCCGGGTCGCCTGCTTCATCTACTTCTTCGCGGACGAACAGCAGCAACCTGAACGTCACGGCGTAAGGCTAATCGCACGCACGGCACACAAGAAATCCGCCTGAAAAAACAAAAAGCCCCGGCTCGATTTACATCGAACCGGAGCTTGCGTTTGTCTGCAGCAAACTCGTTTGACTGAATCGGATGGTACTTGTCAGAACCCGTCGGGCTTTGAGAACCGAACCCGGTTCACTAAGGAACCGGTGGAGAGCCGTACCTGCTACCGAAGCAGGTCGTACTCCCTTTTCTTTTAGAAAGGAGGTGATCCAGCCGCAGGTTCTCCTACGGCTACCTTGTTACGACTTCACCC
>JABCZJ010000039.1 GCA_013289715.1 Acidobacteriota bacterium
GGCGTCCAGTTCCTTCGCTTTGCGATAAAGCAATTGCCGCAGTCGCTTCTCGACGGGACCAACGAGTACTTTGAATCGGTACTTCGGACACCAGACGAAGTGATACTGGAGCGAGTAAAGGGCAGCGGTGCTGACTCTGTAGCGATTGTCAATCACACATCGAGCGTAGCACGGAAGTTAGAGATATGCAAGAAATCGCACAGAAGGAGAGCCGCATTCCTCTGCCCCCTAAAGCGAGCAGTTCCCTGCGGTTTTTAATCTATGGACGAGAAGACGAAGGGAAGCCACAGGTGTGCTTGCGGACGGGAGCGGGGCACCACTGGAGTTTAGTAGCCCAAACGCATTGCATAGCAATAATTCGCTGTGGTGGCGATCGAGTAGCTTCTAAACCCGCACCCCGCCTGCGGCTTGCCCGAGGCAGGCGAGGATGCACCACTCGACAATTCAAAGGCGCTCATTTGGATGACGCGAAAGGGTCGGCCACCCGCCGGCAGGTTCAGAGGGGGCGAAGAATCCGTTCGACTCTGGCGTCCAAGCCGGGTACGAGCCAGCGGAACAGGAGCGTTGCTGCGATTGCCCCGGCGAGTTGCGCTGCAAGAAACAGAGGCACGTCAGCGGGACGAATTCCTGCGAACGTGTCGGAGAGCGAACGAGCAATTGTGACTGCCGGATTTGCAAAAGAGGTCGAGGAAGTGAACCAGTACGCGCTGCTGATGTAGGCCGCGACAGCGAGAGGCACGATTTGTGAGCGCTGGCGCGAGCATCCCCAGATGACGCAGAGCAGCCCGAATGTTGCAACAAACTCGCTGAACACTTGAGCGGGACCGCTGCGCGCATGATGTGATACAGAAATCGTGGGCAAGCCGAACATGAGGTGTGCCGCGATTGCGCCGCAGATCCCTCCCACGCACTGTGCGGGGACGTAACACGCGGCAACCGTCCACGACACGCCGCGCTCGATGGCGTCGGCGAGCGTAACGGCAGGATTGAAGTGCGCGCCGGAGATTGGCCCGAACGTGAGAATTAACGCGACGAGCGCCGCGCCCGTAGCGATGGTGTTGGCAAGCAGCGCGATCGCAATGTTGCCGCCCGCGAGTCGCTCGCCCATGATTCCCGAGCCGACGACAGCGGCGACCAATAATCCGGTGCCCAGAAACTCGGCCACGATTCTGCGCGGAAGGGTGGGCGTCATTGGTGGCCGATGCGGTCGATTTCTTTTTTTACGGCGAGAGAATCGAGACTGGCAAGCGGCAGACTCAGAAATAAATCGATCCTGCGGCCGAGCGTGAGGAAAGCGTCCTTAAACGCGCGGTCGATTTCTTCCGGCGTGCCAGTGACTGCGGCCGGGTCGGGAATTCCCCAGTGGGCCGTGATGGGCTGGCCGGGCCAGATGGGGCAGACTTCTTTCGCGGCGTTATCGCAGACCGTGAATACGAAATTCATTTCCGGCGCGCCGGGCTTGGAAAACTCTGCCCAGCTCTTGCTGCGCGCATTTTCTGTCGGCAGATTCGCGGCGTGGAGCTGTTTGAGAGCGTCGGGACGCACCGAGCCGGAAGGCATGCTCCCCGCGCTGTAGGCGGTGAAATGTGGATCGCGTTTACCGTTAAGGATGGCTTCGGCCATGATGGAACGCGCGGAGTTCCCGGTGCAGAGAAATAGCACGTTGTAGTGTTGCGCCATGCGATCTCCGGCTGCTAGGCGCAGCACTCCGGGCCGCAGCAGGACTTTCTAACGGCCGTCGGTTTGGTGGCGCGGATGAAAGCGCTGAAAAACTTGCCGTCCACCTGCGGCGCGATCTTGTCCACGTCGAAGCCCTGGCCGGAGAGAAACTCGCGCGCGTCTGCAACGCGGTAGATGCGCGTGGGTTCGATTTCGGCTTCCGAAAATCCAGCGCTCTTGAGTTTACTGAGATAATCGTTTTCTTCGAGCGCACCTGCGATACATCCGACCCAGAGCAGAACGCTCTTGCGGATTTCGGGAAGCATTTCGCCGCGGGTGACAACGTCAGAGACGGCGAAGCGGCCGCCGGGTTTTAGGACGCGAAAAGCTTCGCGCAGCACAGCGTCCTTGTCGGAGGAAAGATTGATCACGCAATTCGAGATGACCACATCCACGGAATTATCGGGCAGCGGAATGTGCTCGATTTCGCCTTTCAGAAATTCGACATTCTCGACTCCGGCTTTTTTCGTGTTCTCGTTGGCGAGCGCGAGCATTTCGTCGGTCATATCGAGGCCGTAGGCTTTTCCGGTTGGGCCAACGCGCTTCGCGGAGAGCAACACGTCTATGCCGCCGCCTGAACCGAGGTCGAGAACGGTTTCACCGGCGTTGAGCTTTGCGAGCGCGGTGGGATTTCCGCAGCCGAGCGAAGCGAGCATCGCTTCGGCGGGAATTTCACCGGCTTGCGCCGCGTCGTACAGATTCGAGGTGATGGGATCGCATCCGCAGCTTGCAGAAGCGGCTGTTGCTCCGCAACAGGAGCTACCGCCGGTGGTCGCGCGGAGCGCCGCCTCGCCATATTTTTCCTTCACGGCATCTTTGATGTTTGCTTCGGCCATGTGTGCCTCCCTACTTGCAGATTTGAATTACGTCGCGCGGGGCGACGGCTTTATTTCGTGTGCAACATTCGGCATAGAGAAACTGCAAGACTTCCTGGAGCGCTTCGGTATTGGCGCAGTAACGAAGGAAGGTGCTCTCGCGGCTGACGATGACCAAGCCTTCGTTTCTTAGTTTGTCGAGGTGATGCGACAGCGTGGAGTTCGGAATTTCAAGCTCGGACTGGATTTCACCGACGACCATGCCTTCGGGATGCGCCGAGAGCAGCAACTGCATGATGCGGAGGCGCGGTTCGGTGCCCATCGCGGAGAACATGTCTGCAAATTTGGCTATCTCCTCGCTGTTTTTCTTCGATGAGAGGTTCGGCATATTTCGATGATTGCAGAAATATGGAGCCGTGTCAATTGCCCCGAAAGGGAACGACATAGACTTTTCTCCACAGCTGGTGAAGCCAGCGGGCCGATTCGCTGGTTCGAACGCTTGCTCAGGGAACTCGGTCGCGAACTTTGGCTGGGAGACTCCGCCAAGATTCGCGCCAGTGAAGTGCGCAGGCCAAGCCGCGCTATGGTTGTTCGGTCAGCGCGGGGTTCGGGGTTCGGCGTTCGCGGGCTACGGATTCGGTTATGGCGTAGTCTGCTGGGATCTGGAACAGGGCGGGGTCGGGTTCGGTGCGCTCGATTTTTTGCATGGCGATGGTGGATTGCACGCCGGTCCTGGTGTTGCCGGTGATCCGCAGCACGAGTGCGGAAAGTGAATCCGAGCACCAAAGCTCAGAGGTGCTTTCGCCGTTCCGAGATTCTTCGCCGGAGGTCGGGCCGAGCATTGGCATCGTTGCGCGCTCTCCGTGGGCCTCGACTCCTTCGATTATTTGGGTCCCGAGGTCTTCCGCCTGCGAATGCGCTCCCGGGCGGATGGACGCCAATCGGAATGAGCAGAACGAGCGCGGGATGATTGACCGAAGATCTGCCGACCGCGGCGCGCTGGGGCGAGAGTGAATAATCGTGGCAGTCGCGTTCGCGGTGTTTATTCGCGTCAAGGTTTCGGCTACGGGATCACAAATCGTGATGGTGTGTTCCTGGACCTGGCTTCCCGTCTCGGGGCCGTTATCATGCTTGAATTCCCCGCCGACCCTTTCGATGCGTACGCGGCCTTGAGTGTCGCGCGCCACCGAGAGCGGTCGTTGCACTAACGGGCTGCGCAACTCTGGGTGGCCTGACCGGGTGACTACCACGTCAGCGTGAAACGGATTATTTGCAACGATGCCGACTTCGCCGTAGCCGAGCGTGTTGCGGCCGCACTGCGCTGTGGTGGACGACGCGGCTAGTAGCAGCAAGAAGCCGGCGGTCAGGAGCGAGAAAGAAAAAAACCGGTGGCAGAGCATACGAGTCCCTCACGTATTGGGTCGAGTTGCGGGGCCCGCGAATCGATGAATAGGATTTGCACGACTTGATTTTGGTTGCATTGCAGCGCCTTGCATCGTGCCCCACTATTATTGCCGCGAGCACGCAGCGACCAACGGCCACAACGTCAATCGGGAGATTGGCGTTCCCGGGAATGGCGGCGATTTGGGTTGCGTTGCGTGGGGGTGCAGCGGCTAAACCCCCACCCTTCGCATGAAACTAGGGCGCGAAGGATGGGGCACCCGTAAAATCCAATGCGTGGGTCGACGTGTTATGGGGGGGTGCGCTCCCGACTACGAATCGTAGCCGCGGGGATGGCGTTGGTGCCAGCGCCAGGCTGAGTCGATGATGGAGCGCAGATCGGATTTCGTGGGGACCCAGCCTAGGACGGATTTTGATTTTGTGGGATCGGCCACCAGTCGCGGCGGATCGCCTGCGCGGGGCGGTTCGAGGCGAATGCGGATGTCGCGGCCGGTGACTTGCCTGGCGGTTTCGATTACCTCCAGCACGGAATAGCCGTGGCCTGTGCCGAGATTCAGATAATCGGATGCGCCTCCGCAGCGCAGATGGCCCAGGGCGCGGATGTGCGCGTCGGCCAGGTCCACCACGTGGACGTAATCGCGAATGGGCGTGCCATCGGGCGTGGGATAATTTTTTCCGAAGACCGCGACTTCCGGCGGTGCTTTCGCCGCCGCCTGCAAAATGCAGGGGATCAGATGCGATTCGGGATCGTGGTGCTCGCCGCACTTTTCCGTGGCGCCGGCGGCGTTGAAGTAGCGCAGGGAGACGAACTTCAGGGCGTAGGCCACGTCGAAGGAATGCAGCAGGCGTTCCATGAATAATTTTGACCAGCCGTAGGGATTTACGGGCCACTGCGGTTCGCTTTCGGAGATGGGGACGTGCTGGGGCTCTCCGTAGGTGGCGGCGGTGGAGGAGAAGACGACGCGGCGCACTCCGGCTTCGACTAGAGCGCTCATGAGGGCGATACCTTGCTCGACGTTGTTCTCGTAATACCACGCCGGATTTTTTACGGATTCGCCGACGAAGGTCACGGCCGCGAAATGGATGCAGGACTCGAGCTGGTGCTCGGCGGCGATGCGGGCTAGGAGGGTGCGGTCGCCGATATTGCCTTGATAGAACGGGACGTTGGCGTCCAGCGACGGTCGGTGGCCGCGCACCAGATTATCGAGGACTACGACGCGCTCGCCTGCGCCGCGCAATAGTTCTACCGTGACGCTGCCGATGTAGCCGGCACCTCCTGCGACGAGAATCGCCATCAGGCATCCTTTCAGTCTGAATTTCTGGAACG
Source organism: Acidobacteriota bacterium (assembly GCA_013289715.1). Taxonomy (GTDB): domain Bacteria; phylum Acidobacteriota; class Terriglobia; order Acidiferrales; family UBA7541; genus Palsa-295. Next base: position 5,263 of record JABCZJ010000039.1, read on the forward strand.
ATTGCGCGAATGTGACTGCGGATTACTTTACTACGCGGCGTGTTAATGCTGCGTGAGGAAATCTGAGTAACGGCGTGCCCGGTTCGATGAACCTGTGGCGGCCCTGACAAATTCAACCACAAAGTCCAAGGCGCCCAGTTAAAGGTGGCCGCTACAACGGCAACAACAAAGGCGACGGCAAAGGAGCCGGCGGGACGCCGGCGCTAGGAAAGGCAACGGCTGCCTGGCGCAGCGGTCGGCTACATCAGGCGCGGTTGGGATTGTAGCGGATGCAGTAGATGAGTCCGATAATCAGCAGGATTGCGCCCCACCAGACGCTGGCGTGCAGATCGTAGAGCACGACCTTGACGGCGGGAGGATGGGAAAGCTGGTAGAGTCCTGCGAGAAAAATCAGCACGCCATTGACCAGCAGCGAAACGCCGATGAAGAACCAGATTGAAATCGTACCGTCAGATCGCATGAGCCTCACCAGAAAATAATATTCAACGCAATGAAAACGATGGTCACGATCACCGCCCAGAACACCGGTTTTTGATATAGCGGAACTTCCGCTTCCGACGGTATTTCGGTTGCGCCGTAGACCAGGCCGACCAATTCACTTTCGGGCTTGGGCTTGGTAACCATGCTGACTGCTACCGTCACCACCACGCAAAGGATCCACGACCACAGACCGCGATACATATTTTCCGCCATGTCCTTCGCGTCGCTGGAAAGCGCGACGTATCGCAGCGCCGTGGGATCGACCTTGACCCACGCCCACATTCCGACGGACGACACCGTGCCGGCGAGCAAGCCCCAGAAACCGCCCGCCGCCGTCGCGCGTTTCCAGAGCATGCCCAGGATCACCGTGCCAAATAGCGGGGCCACGAAGAAGCTGAATAGCGCCTGCACGTAATCCATGATGCTGAGGAACTGCATCACCAGGTACGCTGTGAGAATGCTGATCAGCACTCCCACAAATGTGGACCATCGACCCATCAGCACGTAATGCGCGTCGGTTGCTGTCTTCTTGATCAGCGCTTTGTAGATGTCGTAGGTCCACACGGTGGAGAAGGCGCTGACGTTTCCCGCCATTCCAGACATGAATCCTGCGATCAGCGCTGTGATTCCCAGGCCCAGCAATCCGGGCCCGCAATAGCGCGCGAGCATCAGCGGCAGCACTTCGTTATAGCTGTGTCCGCCGCTCGCCACCGCCGCGGCTTCACCGGTGAGTTTCATCGGGAGCACGGCGAGACCCAGTAGGCCGGGGAGAATCACGATGAACGGTACGAACATTTTGAATGCCGCGCCGATGATTGGGGCCATTTTCGCGGCGCGCAGGTCTTTCGCGGCCAGGACGCGCTGCACTACGAGGAAGTCCGTCGTCCAGTACGCGAACGAAATCACGAAGCCCAGGCCGAAGACGATGCCGGTCCAGTGAATGCCCATCGGGTTGTCTTTAAACGAGCCGAGCGTGGACCACAGATGTGTATATTCAACAGAAGCGTTCTGCGCTACTTTGAGCTGCAGGGCTTTCCAACCGCCCGCTTCAATCAATCCCATAACCGGTATCACCAATGCGCCGGCCCAAATCAGTATGAACTGCAGCACCTCGTTGAAAATCGCCGAGCGCAGACCGCCGAGCGTCACATAGACCGCCACGGTGATGGAGGAAACCCAGATGCTGAAATTGATGTCCCATCCCAGGACGACTTTCATCACCAGCGCCATCGCGTACATGTTGATGCCGCTCATCAGCACGGTCATGAACGCGAAACAAATCGCCGAGAGCGCGCGGCTGGCCTCGCCGAAGCGCAATTTCAGATATCCGGGAACCGAATGCGTCTTGGAAATGTAGTAGAACGGCATCATCACCAGGCCGAGGAACAACATCGCCGGGATCGCGCCGATCCAGTACCAGTGCGCCGCCAGAATGCCGTATTGATAGGACGCCGCCGCCCAGCCCATCAGCTCCAGCGCGCCCAGATTTGCGGATAGAAAGCTGAGGCCGGCGATCCACGCCGTCATTTCACGGCCGGCGAGGAAGAAATCTTCGCCCGTGTTGGAGCGTCCCTTCAGGTAAAAACCGATGGCCAGCACCAACACGAAATAAAAAACCACAATCACCAGATCCACTGGCGCCAGACGCACCAGGCGATCTGCGGTGATCATCGCCATGCCCAGATTCATCATTCGTTTTCCGCCGATCTTCGCGCTGGCCGGACACCCTCCGGCTACTCAAAAACTGTGAACCGAAACTTGAAAGGAAAGACTAACATTAGCCGGCACAATTACTTGAGGCCAGGGCGCGCCAAGTATCCGAAAAGGAACCTGGGCGCACGATAAGGCAAGGCGAGTGCCGTGATTCTCAGTGCCATCCGCGTTGCAAGTATACGTTTACCGGATAGAGGGGATTTAGCACACGGGCCGCCGCGCCGTCAACTAAGGAATGCGCGCATGGATCATGGGGTCGCGACGCCTAAGCTGTGGGGGCTTCGAGGATTGGTCATTGGCGTCTGTGCAAGCGCTCGAAATTCGTGGCCTCAGCGGCTAGGTGTCCTGATTATGCGGCAGCTACGGCACGGCTGAAGCCGTGCCCTGACGAAATTCAGGAATCCTTGCACAGACTCTGAAGTGCGCCGCTACAACTTCCAAATACCGGCGTCATTGCGCGCGTGGTCTTGCGCGCCACGCGTCCGGCAGGCCTACGAGCGACGGATTCAGGTCGGCCACGCACGCGCAGCCCATCAGTCTTAGCACCCGCTCGAGGTCGGCGCGCAGAATTTCGAGCGCGCGCACCACGCCTGCATGCCCGGCCGCGCCCAGGCCGTAGGCGTACGCACGCCCCACCAGCACGGACTGCGCTCCCAGGCACAGGGCCTTTACGATGTCGGAGCCGCGGCGCACGCCACCATCCATTAGCACTTCGGCTTTGCCGTTCACTGCCGCAACGACTTCCGGCAGCGCGCGCAACGAAGCCGACACGGTGTCGAGTTGTCGCCCGCCATGATTTGATACCACGATGCCGTCGGCGCCGCCGTCGATCGCGCGACGCGCGTCTTCGCCCGTGAGCACGCCCTTCACCACGAGCGGGCCGGGCCAAAGTTTGCGCAGCCAGCGCAAATCGTCCCAAGTGATCACCGATCGCGCCAGCGCTGCGCCTACTTCCATCATCGGCAACGGGCCCGCTCCCGGCGCGACCACATTTTCCAGGCGTGGCACGCCGCCATCGAGCAAGAACGCAGCGAGCCAGCGCGGATGCATCAGCACATCGGGAACGAACGGAATTTTCGCGAGCAACGAGTTTCCCAGCAGTTCTTTCACGCCGTTGCGCACGTCGCGTTCACGCATGCCGGCGATGGCCGTATCAATCGTAATCACCAGCGCGGAAAATCCTGCCACGCGCGCGCGTTCGATCGTCGCTTCCGCGACCTCGCGCCCTCCGATCATATAGAGCTGGTACCACACGGGGCCGGTGGATGCAGTCTTCACGTTTTCCAGCTTGTGGCCCGAAACCGTCGAGAGGATGAACGCGGTGCCGAATTCACCGGCTGCACGCGCCGCGGCCAGTTCACCATCGGGATGCATCAGGCGGCTGTAACCGACCGGCGCGAGAATCGCAGGAAAAGCAATGTCGTTGCCCAGGACGCGCGTGCGCAGGTCGCACCTTTCCATCGCCACGGCGTGCCGCGGGCGCAGAACCACTTCCTGAAACGCGTGGCAGTTTTCCCGCAGGGTCACTTCGTCGCCCGCGCCGCCGTCCATGTAATCGAACACCGCGCGCGGCAGCCGCCGGCGAGCCATGCGGCGCAAATCTTCGATGTTGACGATTCGCGGAGAATTTAGCCGAGCCATCGCCCCTCTTGTGATGTGTTCGTGCGGCATTCACGCAACGGCCGCGCCACGCGCATTATAATCCTGCTTCGCGCCTGCGGCCCACGCACCGGCGCATTGGGATTGAAAAATATTCGTCGCTTCAAATGGTGGACTAGTTCCAACCCATTTCACAAACATTCAGCCTCTAGGAAAATACGGGGATTCAGGGGTTATAGCCCCTTTTTTTTGCGCGGCTTTCCGGCGGGGCTGAAGCCCCGCCCTTGCGGTCCAGCGATTCATGGGATTACTTCGAACGATGTGGAATGGGATGGAAAGATAACGGCCAACTCAACACGCAACGAGCAGCTGCAGCGCTCGCCAATTTAGAAAAACCAAATGATGTCGCTGGCGAGCGTGAGCTGGCTGTGGCGTAGGCCGTTGTCATACGAGCCGGGCAGTTCGTTCTTTGTCCCGGGAGGCGGTGAGGTCAATCCCAGGTTGGGATTGTAGATGTGTTCCCAACGCACCTCGGGACGGAACAAAATCGTGGTGCCGATCCAATGCCCCCATCCGAAAAGGTGTTCGGTGTACCAGCCTTTGGTTCCGGTGCGTTGGCCGCGGATATCATCGAACACTTCATTGCGAATCGAGATGTAATTGTGCGCGTTAAGTTGATCTTCGAGGTAGTTCACCATCGCCCACTCCGGAGCGAAGCAGGTAGTCTCCGTAGTGTTATTGCAACGCGCGCCATTCGCGCCGAAGATCAGGATAGGATCGGGCACGGTGCTTCCGATCAGTCCGACGTTAGGATTGTTCAGGTTGGGAGTGTTGCGCTCATATTGATACCAAGTCTCCGTGGAGGAGTGCCAGCTCTTGTTGATGACGTGATACCAGGTGAAGTAAAAGGCATTCAAATTGTTGTAGGCATACTTTCCGGAGTTGAGGGAATTGTCGCAGACGTAGATATCATCCTTGCTCTCGTGCCACATGTATTGAACGCAAGCGTTGAGAGTGAGCTTCGCGAGCCGGCCCGTTTCCTTCCACGGCGCAATTTCGCAGCCTGGTGATACGCCCACTTGCACGGTCCAATGGTCGTTGATCTTGGTGGTGGTGTTGATGCCGGTTTGCGTGTAGCAATCAAAGGTGTAGAGCAGCGAGTGGCTGAAGGTGTAATTGTTGGGAGCGAGTTGGGCTTCGATGTCCGGGAGCGAAATGTAGCGGCCGATGCGGACGTCCATGCCTTGCGCCACCTGTGGAAAGTAGAGGTCCGCATACACCATCACTGGATCATCGCCATATTCTTTGTTCTTACCCAGCAGCTGTTGACTGAAGATGCCGTTCGCGGTGGTGAAGCGGTAGTCCAAGCCCCACAAATTGGAGATGCGGAAGCCCCAATCAAAATGATCGGTTTGCACCGTGTCTGGCTGGCGCTCTATGTAGATCACTTCCTGATCGGGCTGGATGGAATTGGGCACCTCGTCGTAGGACGTGGGGAAGTTGCCGTACTTACAATTGAGCGGCGGCGCGGCGCCGCACAGAGCCTGGCCGTTTGATACGTTGTGCGAAGTGCTCCAGTTCCCGCCGAAATTCAGCCAGCCGTAAATCTGGATACCGCTTTTCTTCCACCACTCGCCGTGGTCTCCGCTCCAAAGCGCCTGCATCAAGGGGCCGGATTGCGTGAACGGATAGCCGATGGTGACCGTGCCACCAATCGGCCAGGTAGAGAACGGAAATGGCGGGCCGTTTACGGGCGCGGGATCACCACGGAAGGCTGGAGCGGGCCCGCTTGGCGTGGTTCCTTTCCAGTCTTGTTTGTACGCATCGGCGAGACGTTTGAAGAAATTGCCTTGCGCGACATTTTGCGGCGGACTCTGTTGCGGTGGGGTTTGCTGATTCGTTTGCGCGGGCGCATTTTGTTGGGGGGCGGCGACAGGGGTTGTCTGCGCCGAGAGTGGGGACGCTGCGCATGACAGCAGCACGATACCTAGAGTGGTCGTGGCTAGTGCTCGCCATGCAGACCGAATTGGGTGACTCATCGAGTCCCGTCTTCCTTTTCGCGTGATTGTTGAACAGGCCCAGTATTGCGGCTTCCGCTGATCCTAAGATCCCGATTGCGTGGGGCCCCAGAACCGTGGGTGCCATGTCCTGCGAGTTCCCGCTAGAACGGTTGCAGGTTTGCTCGACATGCCACCCGGCGCGCATCAGGAAGATATACGCAAGGCGTAAGGATTTAATAAAGTTTCGCATCGTTTTTGTGGATTGGCGGGTCGTGTTTTTTTGAATAGCGGGTGGGCGGCGCGAGATTCGCAGGTCCGCAAGCGCCGGCGCCGGAATCTGGCGGAAATGTGCACAAACACTTGCTGCCTGTTCTGGCGATTCCCTACAAGATGATTCGACCAGGCCGGGCCCGTAGCAGAGACAATCCACGATGGGCATCTGTTCTGAGGAAAATCCGTCCAGACTTTTCGTGCGTTCACCGTCTTCATCGGCGTCAACCAGGACTTAAATACGATACCTGGGAAACCCTCCTCCGGAAAATCGTCAGTAAACACTAACCGACATATGAGGACCAATCTGGTCTTCGATGAGCGCAACAACTTGCGCCGGCGATTCTCGGGCAACTCCACGAAGTTATTCGGATCGGAGCATGGTGTTTGGATTGAGGCGCATGGCGCGCAGCGCCGGGACGTAACTGGCGGCGATGGCGACGGCGGTGAGCACGGCGGTTACGCCGGCGAAGGTGGAGAGATCGTAGGGCGAGACACCGTAAAGCAGGCTGGCCATGAGGTGAGAAACAATAAGCGCGCCAATCAGGCCTACGCCGGCGCCGGCGGCGGCCAGAGTGAGGCCTTGGCGTAAAACCATCTTGAGGATATCGCGCCTTTGCGCGCCCAGCGCGAGGCGAATGGCGATCTCGCGCGATTGCTCATGGACCAGGAAGGAGATGGTGCCGTAGATTCCCAGGCCCGCGAGCAGCAGGGCAGTTGCGGCAAAGAGCGCCACCATCTCCATGGAGAACCGCCGCACGGAAAGCGAAGAGGAGAGAACGTCGTCCAAGGTCGCCGCGTGGAAGACGGGAAGGTTCGGATCGACGGCCTGGATTTGGGTGCGCACCTGGGCGGCGATGGTGGCGGGATCGACCTGTCCGCGCAGAAAGAAAGCCAGATCTTTTGCCCACCGCTGGTAGATGTCGAGGTAGACCTGCGGAATCGCGGCGTCCGCGAGCGATTCTGTGCGCGCATCGGCGATTACGCCGACGATGGTGGTCCAGTCCGGCTTCTCGGCCCTCAACCGGACGCGCTTGCCGACCGGATCCTGGTTGGGCCAGTAGGTACGCGCGGCGGCCTGATTGATGACTGCGATCGAAGGCGTGTCTTCAAGGTCCTGGTCGACGAAGAGGCGTCCGCGCAGGAGCGTCATGCCGAGCAGGCGAAAGTATTCAGGTGAGACGAACGATGTATCGATCAGAGGAGGCTGGCTGCTCTGCACGTCCTGGCCTTCGCGGATCAAGGGGGACATGTTGAGATCGTCCTTGCCGTGGCCGAGGGGAAGAGCCGCCCGATCGCCGACCGCCGTTTCTTCCACACCTGGAAGCGTCCGGTTGCGGCGGAGAACTTCGCGCAGCAGCACGGATTCCTGCGTGGCGGTGCTGTAAATGTCGGTTTTGGGATCGTTGGGAACCGGCAGCCAGGTCTCGATCGCCGTGACGCGGCTGGGATTGAAGCCGGGTTGCACCTTGAACAAGTCCCAGAAGCTGCGCAGCAGAAGGCCGGCGGCGATCATCAGCACCAGGGAGAGGGCTAATTCACCAATCACCAGAGCATGGCGCAAGCGCGAGCGCTGCTGGGAACCGTTGGAGCCACGACCTTCCTGCCGGAGCGTGGTGTTCAAATCGAGGCGGCTCATGAGCCACGCGGGGGCAAGCCCGAAGACGGTTCCGGCGGCGATAGAGACAACGATGGCGAACGCCAGCACGCCCCAGCTAATGGATATTTCATTGAGGCGCGGCAGGCTTTCGGGAACAAATTGCAGAAGGAATTTCCGGGCGCAGAAGAGAACCGCAAAACCGGTGATGCCGCCAAGCACGAAGAGCAACAAGCTCTCGGTGAAGAGTTGACGAATGAGGCGCGTTCTTGCGGCTCCCAATGCCTGGCGAACCGCCATTTCGCGTCCGCGCGCGCTGGCGCGGGCAAGCAGCAGATTGGCGACGTTGACGCAGCTGATCAGCAGGACCAGACCGACCGCACCGAACAGCAGGATGAGCGATTGTCGAACGTTGCCGACAAGACTCTCGGCCAGGGGAATCAGGCGGATGTTCCATACGGCTTGCGCAGGATAATCCGCGGGATATTGCTTCGTCAGCGATGCAACCAGCGCGTCGATATGTGCCTGTGCCGATGCCACCGGCAGACCCGGTTTCAAACGCGCAAAGGCCGTACCAAATCGCGAGTTGCGCAGCGCAGGCGGAAACGGCACAGCGGCAAAACCGGCTGCCGACCACGCCTCCGTATTCCGCTCCTCGCTGGTCTTGCCCTGGTCGCGAAAACCAGGCGGCATCACGCCCACCACTTGATACACATCGTTATCCATGCGCACCGTTTTCCCCAGAATGCGCGGGTCCGCTCCAAACGCCCTCTTCCAGAGCCCGTCGCTGATCACCGCCTCCAGGTTGAAGCCTGGCGTGTTGTCGCCCGGATCGAACGTGCGCCCCAACTGCGCGCCCACACCCAGCATCGCAAAGTAATTCGGCGTCACGACCTTCGCCGCGATACGCGTGGGCTGTGCGCTGCCCGTAAGATTCGAGGAGCCGAAAAAGTCGATGGCCACGTACTGAAAAATGCCCGAGTTCTCCAGATCCTTCCACTCAGGAACCGAAACGCTGACATCTTGTGCGCCGACACCCGGAAGATCGTCCTCAATGCGCACCAGTTCGTTGGGGTTGGGGTATGGCAAAGGATGCAGCAGGGTTGCGTCGATGACGCTGTAGATGGCGGTGGTGGCTCCGACGCCGAGGGCCATGGTGGCGATCACGATCAAAGAAAATCCGGGAGATCTCAGAAACATGCGAACCGCGAACCGCAGGTCTTGAAACAGATTCTCAACGAATGGAAGACTTTGCTCAGCGTGGTGGTCTTCCCTTATCGCTTCGTCAGCGCCAAGCTTGAGCCTGGCCTGTCGCCGCGCCTCGGCTGGGGCCATGCCCGCGCGCAGATTCTCTTCGATCTGGAGCGCGAGATGTTCAGCGATCTCGTCCCGCAGGCGCTGGTCGGCGCGCCGCCTGGTTGCGAAGTTGGCCACGCGTATCAGGAAACGACGCAGGAATTTCATAAGATATCCTCCGCTTTGACATTGAAAAAGCGTGTGATGATTGCCGCGGTTTGCTCCCAATCGCGGGTCTGGGCCCGTAGTTGTTTGCGGCCGGCTTCGGTAAGGCGATAGAAGCGGGCCCGCCGGTTGTTTTCCGACGCGCCCCATTGCGATGCAATCGAGCCTTCGTGCTCCAGCTTCAGCAGCAGGGGATAGAGCGAGCCCTGGTTCACAGCGAGCAGGTCGCCGCTGATCTGCTCGATCCGGCGGGCGATGCCGTAGCCGTGCTGCGGCCCCAGCACATCCAGGGTCTTCAGGACCATAAGAGCCAGCGTTCCCTGCAAGACGTCCGGCTTTTCCTTCATCGGAAGTCCCACCTCTAGGTTTCCAACAGGAACAATGCCACGCTTCCTTTTGGAAAACAACAGGAATCTTGCTGTTTCATTGCGATGACAAATCCGAAGGACAGGCCTGTCCGGCCGTCGTCGCGTAACCGGAAAGTACGAAAATCCACTTGGACGGTAGAGCGTAGACCAGGCATCAGACCAATTTACCTGGTCGAATGTCTGATTCTGACACTCATCCTCACAACCCACGTCAGAAATCGGGAGAATCGTTCCGTTATCTGGCGGCTCCCGCAGCCAACGGCTCAAACGATTGAACTGCGCTGGCCTCGTCCTTCTGAACGTCGAAGACCTTGTGCAAGCTGGTTGCCTTCAGCAGCTCCTGCACTCTTTGATTGACGTTCACCATCTTGAGCTGGCCGCCCTCCCTCTGGAGAGTCGTATGCGTCCTCACCAGTTCGCCGAGCCCGGCGCTGTCCACGTATTCCACTCCCTGCAAGTTCAATAGGACTCGTTTATTTCCCCTCTCCATTAGGCCCGCAACGACCTGGCGAAGCATGATGTTCCCTTCGCCGACTGTGATTCTTCCCCGCACATCCACCACCGAAATGTCGCCGATCTGTCGCGACGCGGCTTGCATTTTCATGCTCATGCGCCACCGCTCGCTAATGCCCATGCGATCGAGGATTCCGGCCGCCAGTTTTGCGGTTGCTTGCGAATCGGTTCGCACCACGATAAGCGACCGCCCTTCCTGCAAGACCTCTGCGAAGAACGTCAAATCTTGGCACGCCTTTTCGCCCGGAGTCGGTTGGGGAGTTTCCATCGCCACCGCCAGTGACAGGTTTGGCTTTGCCGAGAGCATTTTGCCCACTTCGGAACCAGCAAGCCCGAGCGCAGCCGTCGCGCCGACTCCCAACGCGAACACTTGCCCGATTCCTGGAATCGAAAACAACGTTGCAGCCACCACTCCCGACATCAGGCCGGCCGCTCCACCCACCAAACCTCCTGCGTACCCGCCGAGACTCTTGCCGAGGGTCATGGCTTCACTTTCAGAGCAGGTCAGAAAAACAATCGTGTCTTGCGGGACGTGGCGGTCCAGCAGTTCCTTTACGGTTTCTTCCGCGCGTTCCCGCGAAGCGAATACTCCAATTACCGTTTCCATTGCATTCTCCTTTGAAGATAACGGGAGGTCCCACGCATTACTTGAGCCTCCCGTCTGTCGTTCGGTTCAGGTTGAGTTCCATTTTCGGCAAATCACACCGCGTAAAGACGCAATAGGGTCGGCGCACTCGCGATCCTTATGGCGTGACGGTCAGCGGCAGAGAAACCACCGCCAGCTCATTTTCCGCGCTGGAGCGTGATAGTTCTTTCTCGCGGCGCGATACCATGAGTTTCAATCCTTGACTGTTTCCGCTCCAAATCTCAGAAAGGAAACACTCATTGCTGTAGCAGTGAAAGATCAGTTTTGGTTCAGCATTCGTTTCCCTGTTCTCCGTGGCGTTCGTAAGTACGAATGTCGAGGCAGACGAATCCGCGCGTCGAATGTGCTGCACTGCTTTGGTCGAAGGCAGCGCTCGCTGGATCCGATATTCACCGGCTGGCATCATCGTGTCCCCAGCTTGAAACGCGAAAGGAACTTTGGCCTGCGTGACCTGCTGCGCATGGCTTGGCGACGGCGCAAGGGCGATAAAGGCCAGCGCTGCGGCAACCGTGATAATTTGCTTTTTCATGTGCTTTCTCCTTTTTCTTTTCATACGCTCGGCAACTACTGTGATTGCCTCACTGTCGAGCTGCGCACACTTTGGCCCTGCACCCGGAAAACCGCAATGCATTGCCGGCAACTTGCGAGTGAACTGCAGGTGAACCGCTAAGCCGCACTTATGAAACCACTTGTTACTGAAGGACTGCCTAAGGGCTCGTTCGTGGCCGCTTGACTACGAACTTGGCAAGGCCTACCGTGGATATTCCGAACGGGGAACTCATGCCGCAGCCAGCGCCCGGTGCAACGATCCTACGATTCGACGTCTACGCTCTGGACCTGCGTGCGGGCGAGCTTTTCAAGAGTGGCCGTAAAATCAAACTCCAGGGACAACCCTTTCGCATCCTCACCATGTTGCTCGAACATCCCGGCGAGTTGGTGACCCGCGAAGAACTTCGCCGGAGGCTCTGGTCCGAGGATACTTTTGTGGACTTTGAGCATAGCCTGAACACAGCAATCAAGAAGCTGCGGCGTGCACTCTGTGACGAAGCTGACAAACCGCGTCTCGTCGAGACCCTTCCGCGGCGCGGCTACAGATTTGTCGGTTCGGTCGTGGACCATCCATCAGCCTCACTGCAACTATCAACTGAACTGCCGAAGGGTTTGGTGGGCAAAACGTGCGTGCTTCGAGATGAAACGGGCGGAGATTTTGTCACTCTTCCGATCGACGAAGAAACAATGATGGAGAAACAAAAGCTCGAAGCAGCCGCCGACGATCTGGGGCTGTCGCTGCTGTTCGCCGCGGAAAAGTTATTGGTGGTGCGGGCAGGGATGCGCGTGAAAGTGCTTGAAGCTCGTTCGGCTCACTCCTGCTATGAAGTTCGCATTCTCGAGGGCGAGCACATGGCTAAGACTGCAGTTGTACCGGACATCTACCTGGTCTAACCGACCAAGGAATCGACGAACAACCTGCTGCCCCACAGTTTAGACCAGCTCCGTGTTTCGCACTTGCGAAGAGATGCCGGCCGAGTGCCGAACCGCCTTACGAGAGACAAAAACACCAACCGCTTGCTGCGGCAATACTTGCCGAAAAGAACCGACCTATCCGGCTACACGCAATCTCAACTGGACAAAATCGCGCTACGTTTAAATCAACGTCCACGAAAAACTTTGGGCTTTCAGACTCCAGCGAGTAAACTGCGCGCAAGTGTTGCGCCGACCCTCTGAACCCGCAGCGTTAATCAGGACTTAGAAGTTTATGGTAGGCCTGCCAGAACGGTCCGCCGATCTCGAGGATGCCCCACCTTTAGTTGAAACCTGAGAAAAGGAAGCAGCGGCTCTCGCCCGAACTCGGATAGAGTTCGGGTTGCGAATCCCTTTTAAAGGAGAGAGCCGCCGTGAGAAAGAGATACCAG
>JABCZJ010000040.1 GCA_013289715.1 Acidobacteriota bacterium
GCGCAAATCGCACTTCTCGTTAGCTACCGCTTGCCGCGGGCGCAGCACCACTTCCTGAAACGCGCGGCAATTCTCCCGCAGTGTCACTTCGTCCGCTGCGCCGCCGTCCATGTAGTCGAACACCGCTTTAGGCAGCCGCCGCCGCGCCAGCCGCCTCAGATCCTCGATATTGACTACATGCGGTGAATCCAACGTGGGCATGATCCTCTTCGCATTCGACGTGAGCAGCGTACATTATAGACTGGCTTCGGGTCGGCTCCCCGCGTTCGCTTGCGTTTAGTCTGGAATTCGTCCAGGTGTGCTGATATCCCCGTCGATTCCTTCATATCGGAGACCGCTCCGGTCCTCCGCGAATAAGCGCGGTGTGCGTTTGGTAGTGGAGACAAGCCAACGGACCTAAGAAGACCACGCGGTCGAATGAGATAACGTTTCGACAATCCTGCTTGTCGTGATATTCGTCGCCAATTCGTCACCAATTCGTCACCAAAACTCGGTCATTTAGGGGAATTCTTGAGATGGTCAGAACCGGAAAAGCAAAGCAGGCAAGGAGATTTAGCTTTCTGACCACACAATTGACACGGTCGAGGTCTGCGGTTCGAGCCCGCACGGGCCTACCATATCCTCTTGATTCTATTGGACAGTGGTAGGAGTTCCCCCCGCAATTTGGCCAAACTCGTCACCATTCGTCACCAATTGCGAAAGGCTTTCGACCGCTGCCCGCAGATGCGCGGGAATCGGCACCGTGTAGAGCTCTAGCGTCGTGGACATCTTGCTGTGACCTGATTGCGCTTGCGCATCCTTGAGAGAACCTCCCGCCACTTGCAACAACGTGGCGTGAGTCCGCCTCAGTGTGTGCCAGTTGCAGAAGTCTTCCTAGGGCTCCGCCCGATGTGGTTTGAGGGCCATGTCGCCGTTCGCTGACATGGCGAAATGTCGCCATTCGCCGACTTTCCCCCTTGTCGCCGTTCGCTGACATTGATATAATGTCATCGTTCGCTGACATTGGGAATAGAGGTGATCGATGCGTATTCGTACACCGATCGATTTGGGGGCTCTTATCCGCGAGCGCAGAAAAGCCCTGGGTCTTGACCAGAAGACCCTGGCCGAGAAAGTCGGCGTGAGCCGGCAATGGATTGTCGATGTCGAGCAGGGCAAACCGCGGCTCGAGATCGGTCTCGTGCTGCGCACCGCGAATGCGCTCGGCATCGCTCTCACCGTGGACAAACCGACAGAAGGCACGAGTTTGGCGCAACCCGTCATTCTCGATTCGATCATCGACGCGGCCCGGAAGAGGCGCAAATGAAGGTCAGGGAACTGATCGCCATCCTTGACCGTCGCGAGATGGGCCGTTTCTTCCGCGACATGAAAGGGCGCGTCTCTTTCGTCTACGATGAAAAGTGGCGAAACGCCGCTGACGCCTACCCCCTCTCCCTCTCGATGCCCCTCACCCTCGGTGAGCACGGGAATTCAAAAACCGACCCGTTTCTATGGGGATTGCTGCCGGACAACGAAAAGGTCCTCGATCAATGGGGCAAGAAATTTCAGGTCTCGTCCCGCAACGCCTTCGGCCTTATCGCGGGCGTCGGTGAGGATTGCGCGGGCGCGGTGCAGTTCGTGCGGCCCGACCGTCTCGACGCCATCCTGGGAAAACAGCCTCCGGAAATCGAATGGCTGACGCCGGGCGACATCGCGCAGCGCCTTCGTTCCTTGCGAGAGGACCACGCCGCGTGGCGCAATCCGCGCGACACCGGCCAGTTCAGCCTCGCCGGCGCGCAGCCAAAAACAGCATTGCTCCTGGAGGAAGGCCGGTGGGGCATTCCTTCCGGCCGCACGCCGACCACGCACATCCTCAAACCGCCGACGGCTGATTTCGACGGGCACGCGAAGAATGAGCATTTTTGTCTTGAGCTGGGACGCGCCATCGGGCTCCCGGTCGCAAATTCGGAAGTCAGGCGCTTCAAGGATGAGATCGCCATTGTCATCGAACGCTACGACCGGGTCCACGCCGGGAATGTCTGGCAGCGCGTCCATCAGGAGGATACATGCCAGGCTCTAAGCATCCCGCCGACCCGCAAGTATCAGAGCGACGGCGGTCCCGGCGTCCGGGACATCGTCGATTTATTAAAAACCTTTTCCTCGAAACCGCGTGAAGACATTGGTACCTTTCTCGATGCCGTCTACTACAACTGGCTCATCGCCGGAACAGACGCCCATGCGAAGAATTACGCCTTGCTGATTGCCTCAGCTGGGCAGGTCCGCCTTGCTCCCCTTTACGATATTGCGAGCATCCTGCCCTACCCCGATATCGACATTCAGAAGGCCCGCTCTTCAATGAAAATCGGAAATGAATACCACCTGCGGAGTATCGGCAAATATCAGTGGCAAAAACTCGCTCAGGGTGTCGGCGTCGATACCGATGTGGTGACAGCTCGCATCGTCGAAATCGCGGAGGCCATCCTCGAAAATATTCCAGAAGTGACGAAGCGCACGAAAAAAGAAGGGCTCGACCATCCACTTATCGACCGTCTGGCCAAGAAACTGACAGACCGTATAGCCGCCTGCCGCAAGCTGATCCGCTAAATAGGCCGAAAGTCGGCGACTTTCACGCGTGAGATATTGTCATGCGCAGCTGGCGGGGTTGATTTCATCTAAGGCTTCGGCGCCTTATAGCGACTGCCAATAATTTTCCAGACCTCATCAAAGCTCCTGCGTATCGCCTGGTTTCTGCGCGCCGACAAACCCTTCTCGCGCAGCAGGTCATAGATCGCCTGGTGCACGGAGAATGCGCCGCGCGTCGGCCCGCCGAGCCTGAAATCTAGCAGTTCAGGCCGGCTGAATAAATTCTCGGAGACATATGGCAGACTGTCCTCCAACTCATTGACCGACATCATGGTCACGGGCCGGGTGCGCGACCCGGCGGTGTTTGCAAAGAACTACGTCACAAGAAAGACGAGCCGAGACCGTTCTTCCGGTAGAGTGCTTGCTCGACTCGAATGCATTTTTCGGAGGGTTTGCCCAAAGTTGCACAAAGTACATTTACTCCTTGTAGCCCGGTTGGTAGCCCAACAAGCAGAGGGTTCTGCACTGTAAAGAGACGCCGATTCAAGCGCTTAGGTGAGATGAAGGCGTGCTTGCAAAGCAGGTGCTCTGAAAAACAGGAGTTGGTGTCAAAACTTGAGTCCAAGTGCGGCCCAAGTAGATACAAAACCGAGTACCACGACACAGAACAAAACCAACCGACTCGATAGATTTTCCTTCTCGTCTTCAGGAAGCAGGGTGTTGCATCGGATCGCATTTACGCACGCCAATCCTGATGACAAAACCCGTCACCAATTAACCCGGCATCGACGACCCAGCAACAAGTCCCAAATGCTAACGTGATTCCCGTCGCAAATCAGGTAGGCGTAATGAGCGGGAGAAGGTGCTCGTCATCAAGAGCACGACTCTAGTCCGCCATTGTGTCGCGATCGGATTCCGGAATCGTGCACGGTGACTGCGGTGTTCGCTCATAACTTTCGGATGGTCGCGCAGGTTAACGGGAAGGGCAATACGGAATCGCCTATTTTACAAGGCCGGGTTAGCTTTCAGGCTATCATCGCGCGATGAAAAGCGGTTTTCGTTCTGCAGCGTCCTTCACGTTGCTGGCGTGCGGCCTGGCGATTCTTGCGTCCTGCCACTCGTCGGCTACGCCTCCTGCGTCTGCCACGCCCGCTCCCACGAAAAAATGGGAATTTTCCACTGGTGCGCTTCGTCCATTGCCGCGCGGAGACTTTTTTGACGATCAATCTCCGGCCATCGGCTCCGATGGCACACTCTACGTTCCGGGGAACTCCGGGCTTTACGCGGTGCGTCCGGATGGAATCCAGAAATGGTTTTACCACGCGCCATATCAATCGCCCGCATTTCCGATGCGTTTCGTCCTCATAGACGACAACGGAAACATTTGGTGCGACGAGACGGCTGAAGTGGGCAGAGTCGTGGGAGGAGCAATCGAATTAAACCCCGACGGCACTGAGAAACCGTTCGCAATTTCACGCGAACGCGTCAGCCAGCTCAGTGAGGCCTATGACGGCACGGTTTACGTAGCGATGGGCGGCGCTGCAGTTCCCGTGCACATTGACGAAAAGGGAGCTGAACCAAGCACCAGCGTCGGCGGGTACTTTTTCTCATTTGCACAGGACGGCACCACGTACTCCGTGCTGAGCCATCAGTTGGTAGCCTACGGACACGATCACAACACTAAATGGACGCAAGCGGGTGACGCGGGCGGTGAACCCGTGCTGGGCAGCGACGGAACAATATATGTTGGTGGAAACGGAGTGTTCACCGCGGTCAACCCCGATGGCACGGGAAAATGGTCATTTTCACTGCAGGGCCACATGATTGCGTCGCCTGCAATCGCAACCGACGGGACAGTGTATTTCGGCAGCGAGGATAGCAATCTTTACGCGCTGGACTCCAACGGAAGAGTTAAATGGAAATTCGCTACCGCGGGACCGATCAAGTCCACGCCCGCGCTCGCCAAGAATGGAACTGTGTATCTCGGTGGCGCCGACCACAATCTGTACGCGATTGGCAGCGACGGGAAACTGAAGTGGAAATTCGCAACGGGCGGGCAAGTTTTCTCGCCGGCGATAGGTGATGACGGCACGATTTATTTCCAGAACGGCGAAGGCAAGCTGTTCGCGATCCAGGATGCGGAAAATAACGGCGGGCTGGATGGGCAATGGCCGAAGCGTGGAGCGGGTTCGCGGAACACTGCGCGCGGAGTTCGGTAAATGGCTCGCAACTGGCTGGTCTTAGTCAGCTCAGGTTGCATGTTGCTCGCGCTGCTCGCATGCGGGTGCAAAAAATCGGTTGCCGACCGAGGTCCTCAGATCCAATGGCAATTCAGCGCGGACGACGAAATCGTCTCCACTCCGGCCTTGGGCGAAGACGGGACAATCTATTTCACCAGCCGTCAGTCGCTGTACGCGCTGGCCGCGGATGGAAAAATGAAGTGGCGTTACTTCCCCGGCGCGGAGTTAGGCAGCTCCCCTATGGTGGGGCCCGACGGCAGCATCTACATCGTTGATGCCGGCTGTGTGATGCATGCGCTCAATCCGGACGGCTCCAAACGTTGGATCACGCAGATGGGTGCCGCGCTCGCGTCCAACGGTGGGCTCGCGGCGTCTTGCGGTCGTCCAGCGACTCCTGCGCGAGCTGTGGGCGATCTGCTCTTGGTCGGTAATTTCAGCGATTCCCTGCGTGCCGTGGATCCGAATTCCGGCATGATCATAGATCAATTCAAGGACGTGTACGGGCCGGACAGCCCGGAAATCCTCAAGACAGGCGGCGCCGTGGAGGGCGGCGGTGCACTGCAATTCTTCGATCCTGCGGGCCGCGTCTCCTGGACCATTCGCCTCTCTGACGGCCCGCGTACGCTGCCCTTCCGCACGGCTGCGATTGCAAAAGAGGGAGTGATTGCGGTAGCCGGGTGGGACAACAAGTTTCACGTCTACGATTTTGATGGCCGGCCGAAGTGGGAATTCCCGGGCGACTGGACCACCAACCCCGTGATTGCCGCTGACGGGACAATCTACATCGGAAATTTTGAAAGCGTGGTTGCCCTGAGTGCCGCTGGCGCTCAAATTTGGAAAGCCGCAGTCCCCATCGCGGGCGCGCCGGCGTTGGCCGCAGACGGCACCATTTACGTCCCGTCGCAGGATGTCGGCAAGGGCAAGAACGGCGGCAATCTTTTCAGTCTGTATGCGTTGAATCCACAGGGAGCGACCAAGTGGCGATTGCCAGTTGATGCACTGATCGAACATGGCCCGGCCATTGCTCCCGATGGAACCGTGTACCTGGGCACAAGTTCGGATGGAGCAATCGGGGTCAAGCCGCACTCCGGTACGCTCTACGCCATCGGCGAAAATAATGGCGGCTTGATGCGCGGCGGCTGGCCGAAATCCTATGGCTCCCCGGCGAACGATGGGCGCGCGCCATCTGCTCCATGACTTCACAGCCATCCATACGCTCCCGGCGCAAGCAGTCGGTAGCAATTCTCGTTGGGCTTGCCGTCACCGCAGGCGTCGCCACACCTTTGGCCGGGTGCAGGCGGGACAAGCTTCTCGTGATTAAGACTCGCCCGGTAACGATCAACGTGCTGCCTGTTTTTGTGGATGTTCCCGCGAAAGGCTATTCGCATCAGTTCAGCATTCCGAACGATGCAACAAATGCGCATGTCGAGGGTGAGTTCACCGTGGATCCGCGTCCCCAAGGACAATTGCAGATGTTGATCGTTTCCGCAGAGGGGATGCAGCATTGGCAGCGATTTCTTTCGTCAACCGCCTCGCACGACGATCCTGGAGACGCCGAGCTCATTTATCGCAGCGGTGACACGATTGCCGATCGCTTCAACATAAAAATGAAACCCGGCAATTATTACGTGATTTTCGACTATGGCCCTGCCGCAGTCGCGACCACAGATCACTTTGGGGGTGGCGTCAGCGGTCCAGCATACCGGCGGGCTCGTTCACAAATCATGCTCAACTACGCGCTGCCATGTGAGACCTGCCCGTGATGGGGGCTTTGAGAAACGAAGGCGTCTCCGGCTACTGGGTAACGTAGCCGACGGGAAAACGGGCGAGATCCGCGCCGTAGAATTCGGCGAGGGCCTGCCGTTCGTTCGGGAACAATTCGGCGGCAATGGTTCGCATCGGCAGATTGACGTCGTTGGTGCGAGCGCCAGAAGCGAAGTCGTTCAATTGACTCATGACGTAGTCGGAGTTTTGCGACGCCAGGGACGGAGCCGGCCGCACGTTTCCCAGCGGCCCGTGGCAGGCTTGGCAAGGTGGAATCCCGCGAGCGGGATCCCCCACGGCGAGCAGGTGCTGCGCGATCTCGATTGCGCTCTGGTCCTTTAAGGTTTGAGGAAAGATGGGATTGAACTGCGCGTCCGGAGCATTCGGCAGCATCGCGAAGTAGGCAGCCACGTCAGCCGCGTCGCGGGACGTGAGGGCTCCGGCAATCTGCTGCATGATGACCGATTTCCGCTTAGCGCTGCGAAAATCCTGCAGCTCCTTCCAGAGGTATTGCGCATCGATCCCCGCAAGATTTGGCGTCGAAGCTTGCGAACTGAAGCCCTCCACGCCGTGGCACGATTCGCATCGCCGCGAAATGAATTCGCCCCGGACGGGATTGCCTGTCGAAGATAGGACAATGGTGGCTTCGTTCCAGGCAACGAGCGAGGGAGCGGCGGCGGCCGCAACGAGATTACTGGGTGGAGGCGCGGGCCGGATCGCGCGGCGCAGAATTGGCAGTCCGAGCAGCTCCGAGAAAATCACCACGGCGATGCAGAGCAGTACAACACCGCGAATTCCGATCGTGGGTTTAAGGCTGTCCACACGCGACTCCGCGACCGGAAATTTGCGCCTGGAATTCGTTTTCGGGAACGGCCACGATACGGCCCATCATCGCATGGTGGCCAGGCCCGCAGAATTCGTCGCAGTAGAATTCATATTTGCCTGCAGCGGGGAAACGAAGATGAACCTCGGTGACGGATCCGGGAAGCGTTTTCACTTCGACGCCCGCGATCTTGAATCCGTGCGCCGAATCTGCGCTGGTGATTCGCAACTGGATGGGGACTGCGGCGGGCAGGGTCACGCAGGCGGGCGCAAAAATGTATTTCTCCGCGATCATGTGAATCGTCACCGAGCCATCCGCGGCGCGAACCGCACCCAGATTACTCTCAATGAATTCACCTTGTAGATGAAGAGTTGCGAGATCTACGCGACTGCGACGGTCAAGAATGTGCGCAGCTTGCAGGGTGCTGGAAAATCGCAGCGTGCCATACACAAGCGAGAAGACTGCAACGATCAGATAAGCGCGAAAATTTCCTATGCGCATTTTGCAAAATCCGGGCGCCAGCCGCGGCGGCGCGTCCAGAAATCAATCACGGAACCCGCGCCGCCGCGGGACGCCGTGAGCCACACCCGAATCCGGCGCTGCGGAAAACGCCAGCGCTGCGCCGGACATCGGAGGGTCACGCGAAGTCCAGCTCCACTTCGTCTATGTAACACCAGCCCCAGGTCTCGCCTGGTTCGATGGATTTCATGATGGGGTGTTTCGTGTGCTGGAAATGCTTGGTGGCGTGTTTATTTTTGGATGAATCGCAGCAGCCGACGTGGCCGCATTCCAGGCAAAGGCGCAAATGAACCCACGTGTCGCCCATTTTCAAACATTCCTCGCAGCCGTTCGTGTGCGGGCTCACCTTGCGAATCTGGTTGAGGTGCGTGCAAGCTGGCATGTGCGTGCCTCCTTCGAGAATGGGTCCGATACCACGAACTGCGGTCAGGATCCAGACGCGGCTGCTTTGGCGTTATCGGCGCGCACCAGCGGCACGTCCACCAGATGTTCGGCGAGAAACCACACCTGCAGTTCGTTGGTGCGAATGACCTGGCTCACCAGCAGATCGTTCGTGCCGTCGTCTCCTGCATCGGCCGCTTGCCTGGCCACGGTGCGCGCTTCCTTCAAAATAATTTCGTGGGCTTCGAGCATGCGGGAAATTTGCACCGGAGCTTCTTCCCGGCCGCGCGGCGGACGCGGAATGAACGTGGTCTCAGCGACGTCTGCCGCCATGGCGATGCTGATGCCGCCCAGAAGTTGTATGCGCTCCGCAATGGCATCCACGAGTTCCGATTGCTCGTCGAAATGTTTGTCGAAAAGCAGATGCAGCTGATAGAAGGTGTGTCCTGCCACTTGCCAATGATGCTTTTTATAGAGGTCGCGCAGGGTGATGGTATCCGCCAGGATCTGATTCAGCAGCTCGACGCTGGTGGCGCAAACCTGCTGATCCAATGCGATCGGCAGTTTGGCAATTTTGCCGTAGGGCTGAATTTCGTGAGCCTGCTGATGCAAGATCGGCCGGGCGCGTTCGGAACCTTCCGCGTTTTGGTTGGCCGTGGGATTCTTGTGATCGGTCTTGTTCTTCATGTGGATTTCTCCTCTCTTTTCGCCCGCTGCAGTGCGCCGGCTTATCCTTCCGCTTTGATGATTCTCACAGGCAATCGGTTCCATCGCAGATTCGCCGGGAGGCGTGCACCGCCGTAGTAAGTCCTTCGCGCGAATCGATCCGCGGTGGGCCTACCCCAACGCGTTGTGGAGGAATGCGAGCGTGCGCTTCCACGCATCGGCTGCGGCTTCCGGGCGATATCCGCTGGTGTTGTTCGGGTTCTCAAATGCGTGGCCTGCGCCGGGATAAATTTTCACGTCAATGCGGCGGTTCAAGCCCCTCATGGTTTTTTCAAACGCTTGAACATCGGCGGGCGTGATGCCCTTGTCATCCGCGCCGAAATTCCCGAGGACGGGCGCGAGGATTTGCTGGATGTCGTTGGGATCGGTGGGAAGCGAACCGTAATTCACCACGCAGGCGGCGAGGCGTGGCTGATGAATCGCGAACTGCAGCGCAAGTCCGCCGCCCATGCACCAACCGATCGAACCGATGCGGCCCGGCTTCACGTCCTTGCGCGCCGCCAAATAATCGTAGGCGGCCTGCATGTCGCGGATTCCGCGGTCTTGCGGCAAGCCGCGCATCAGCTCGTGGGCTTCAGATGGGTCGGTAGCAACCTTGCCGCGGTACAGGTCAACCGCCAGCGCCACGTAACCCTGCCCGGCGAGCTTTTCCGTCTGCTCCTTTACCCAATCATTCAATCCCCACCATTCGTGAATGACGATGATGCCCGGGTAGGTACCCGGCTTGTCCGGCACGGCGAGAAACCCGCCCACAGTTTCTTTGCCGCTGGGAAATTCCACGGTTTGCGTTTTCGGCGTTTGCGCGCGAACTGCCAGCGCGGCGGCAATCAAACCGAAAGCGGCGAGCGCGGAGATGAGCTTGACGGAACGGTTCATGCTGAGGTGCCTCCCCTATGAGCAAACGGCTTATTGTAAGCCTGCGCGCGAGTCCGCGCCATCTGCGATCAGTCCGCGCTAGGCCAAGACGAGCCGTAGGGCGTGGTACGCTTTCGTGTGGCATCACCGGTGCGATGAGCGGTGACTACGGCGCAATGCGTTCTACCTGGACGGCAGTGCCATAGGCAAGCACTTCGGTGACGCCCTGCATCACTTCGGTGGCGTCGTATCGCATGCCAATCACGGCGTTCGCGCCGTGCTGGCTGGCGTGCTCCATCATTAATTCCAGGGACTCCTCGCGCGTTTTTTCGCACATTTCTTCGAACAGGGTAATATTGCCGCCCACCAGAGTTTCCAGCGAAGCGCCCAAGGTGCCCAGAATGCTGCGCGAGCGCACGGTCACTCCGCGCACCAGCCCGAAACTTTTCACCACGCGATATCCCGGCAAATCAAATGCAGTTGTAACCATATTTGGATTCACGCTTACGCCCATGGATTCCTCTCTTCGCGGCGCTTCTGGCTCCGCCCGCACGGCGGAGGATATCACAACGAAAATCGCGAAGGCGCACCGCCGAAGCGGTGCCGCGTCGGTCCACACGCGCAGCTGTGCCTTCCTTTCGTCCTCTACTCCCTATCCGTAATTCTACGAATAGCTGAAATAACGATTGTGTTAGCGTGAGTCGGGGCATTCTTCCAGCCCCCAAAGGACGCGACATGCTCAGTCTGGCGCAAACAGAGATGCTCACTCCCGCCTCACAGCGCCTGCTGCCGCCCCGCCCTGCCTCGAATCACTCATCACTCTCTACACATCACTGCCTAAATCAATTGCTAGCGAGACATAATCGAAAGCCATCGCAACTCATTGATAACAATCACCACCGACCCAAATCAATCGCTAGTTTTTCTCGCGTTTTTCTCGATTAGGCGCGCAGGTGGCCGACTTTTTCGCCGCACCCAGCAATCATCCGCGCGCCGGCCCCTATCTCCTCACCAGCCACTCGTAGCTCACCACTGCCTGTTTCTAATCGCTACCATGAATTACTAGAAACCAACCTAAGCCACAGAAAACAAACGGCGACACTCGACCCTAATCGCCAGCAATTCCGCATCCGAGAAATTGGTTAGAGCCTAAATAGAGCTTGCCCTTAGAATTACCCTTCCTGCGGTTAGCGAGGCAGATTCGCATTGCTTTTTTTCGACTTGACAGCAGACTATTCTTG
>JABCZJ010000041.1 GCA_013289715.1 Acidobacteriota bacterium
GTTTACTCGATGATCTCGGCAACCGCTCCGGCGCCCACGGTGTGCCCGCCTTCGCGAATCGCGAAGCGCAAGCCCTTCTCCAAGGCTACCGGTGTGATCAGCGTAATCTCACACGATATGTTGTCCCCCGGCATCACCATCTCCACTCCCGCCGGCAACTTCACATCCCCCGTCACGTCCGTCGTGCGAAAATAAAATTGCGGCCGGTACCCCGTGAAAAACGGCGTGTGCCGCCCGCCTTCTTCCTTCGTCAACACGTACGCTTCAGCCTTGAACTTTGTATGCGGCGTGATGGATCCCGGCTTCGCCAGCACCTGCCCGCGCTCCACTTCATCCTTTTCCGTGCCGCGTAGCAGCAATCCGACGTTGTCTCCCGCCATGCCCTCGTCCAGCAGCTTGCGGAACATTTCAATTCCCGTCACCGTCTTCTTCATCGTCGGACGGAAACCCACAATCTCCACTTCTTCGCCCACCTTCACCTTGCCGCGCTCGATTCTTCCCGTCACCACCGTTCCTCTACCAGAAATCGAAAAAATATCTTCGATCGGCATCGCGAACGGCTTGTCAATATCCCGCACCGGCTGCGGGATGCTCTTGTCCACCGCTTCCATCAATTCCAAAATCGACTTCTCCCACTTCGCATCGCCTTCCAAAGCCTTCAACGCCGAACCGCGAATCACCGGCAACGTGTCGCCAGGATACTGATAGCTCTTTAGCAACTCGCGCACTTCCAGCTCCACCAGCTCGAGCAACTCGGGATCGTCCACCATGTCGCACTTGTTCAAAAACACCACGATGTACGGCACGCCCACCTGCCGCGCCAGCAAAATGTGCTCGCGCGTCTGCGGCATCGGACCGTCCGTCGCCGCCACCACCAGAATCGCGCCGTCCATCTGCGCCGCGCCCGTGATCATGTTCTTCACATAATCGGCGTGACCCGGACAATCAATGTGCGCGTAGTGCCGGTTCGCCGTCTCGTATTCCACGTGCGAAACCGCAATCGTGATGCCGCGCTCGCGCTCTTCCGGCGCGTTGTCAATCGAATCAAACGCGCGGAACGCCACCTTCGGATTGTTCTTCGACAACACTTTCGTGATCGCCGCCGTCGAAGTCGTCTTGCCGTGGTCAATGTGACCAATCGTCCCGATATTCACATGCGGCTTATTCCGTTCGAATTTCTCTTTCGCCATGCTGGTATCACCCTCGTATCAGAGCTTCGCGGCGAGAGGCGCGCGATAAGATGTCACTGCGCTACTAGCTGCAAAAAATATTCAGATCCTGCGCAATCGGCCGCGCCATGGAGCGGGGGACGGGACTCGAACCCGCGACCATCTGCTTGGAAGGCAGAGACTCTACCACTGAGTTACCCCCGCTCATGCCCTGCAAACTTTTCGCCAGCGCCACGCCAAGTTCCTGATTTCCCCAAGCCGCGCTGCGCTGACTGCGATCTGGAGCCTGGGACCGGGATTGAACCGGTGACCTCGTCCTTACCAAGGACGCGCTCTACCAACTGAGCTACCCAGGCTCGTACCGGTCGCCCCAAGTCCCTCCGCGTTGCCATCAGAATCGCCGCTGGGGCCGCCGCGCTTCTGAATTTCTTTCGTCCGCGAATCAATCTTCGCCAGACGGTCCGACCATTCGCTTGGGTAACGCGGGTTACTGGTGGACGGGGGAGGATTCGAACCTCCGTAGCCCGCAAGGAGCGGCAGATTTACAGTCTGCTGGTTTTAGCCACTCACCCACCCGTCCCGCAAAACCATTCGGAACGCTGCCAGCGCGTCCCGTGAAATCCTCCGGGACACAACTGCATCCCGCTTCTCGCACGCAACCTGATTGAACAGCAACGTTGTACGGGGCACTCCGCAATGCAGAAAGGGCTCGTGTCCAAAGACACCAGCCCTAGCGCTTTTGTCGCGAGGAGTTTCGTCCGCAACCCTTGCCAAAAGATTCCCGGTACTTCGAACTCAGCTGGCGGAGGGAGTTGAACCCCCGACCCTCTGATTACAAATCAGATGCTCTACCAACTGAGCTACGCCAGCACTGGCAAACCGAGCAAAACTATCACACAGGCAATCAAATTGCAAGCAACTTTCTGTTGGCCGCAAAACCATTGCCAGATCGCCACTTACCTGGTCTCTCCAAGTACTAGCCGTGTCCTATTATACAGCTAATCCCGTTTTTCGTCGAATCCGGTTTCCTTATTCCGGCTGCTTCTCCGCCGGAGCTGCCGGGGTTTCCGCAGGCGGCTCGGCGGGCGGCTTCGCAAACTGGGCGTCTGTCAGTTGCAAGTTATGGTGCACTTCCGTGAAGCGGATAATAAAGGTCGCGCTCGCGCCCGTCTGCCGCACGGTGAAAGGCAATTTCACGCCGTCCACTTCGGTGTAGTCGTCCACGTCCGCCGTAAACTCGGTGACGCCGTCCGGCGTGTAGCGCTGATTCACACTTCGCACCATCAGCCCGGTCTGCATATCGAAGTACATTTTGTCCGGCGCGCCTTGCGCACGCCTGGCCTCCAGCGCGTAGGTGTCGTGCTCGTCCACTCTCTCGATTCCTGTCACCGTAATCTTCGTGTAATTCTTGCGCAGTTCCAACGCGTGATAAAAATTCGCTTCGCGCCGCGCGTCGTCCAGTTCCCCGCCGGACAGCTCCCGCAATCCGTTCTGCGGATTATTGGACCATCCGATATTTCCATCGAAACCCTGCTCGAACGCCGCACCGCCCAGATTGATTACAGCCAGCATAAAATTCGGCGCCTTCTCGTGAATTTCTACCGTGCCCGTAAGATTATTCATCGCCGGAATTTCAATGGAGCCCTTGGAAACGCGCGAGTTCAGCTTCAGCCACGCGGCGCGGCCTCCGATAGCCTGCACGTAGTGATCGAGCACCTGATCGGCGGTGGGCATCGCCGCAACTGCTTGCGTTTTGGAGGGCGTCGTTGCCGGTGCAGCGGGCGTCGGGGGCTTTGCCGCATCCTGCGCTCGCACCGTAAAAACGCAAAGCGATGCAAGAATGCCGATACCCAGCGCTTTCTTCCCTGTCGATTTCATACGCCACACCTCGCTGCGCCAAACCCCACACACCCGCCGCGCTGAATATTCTACGCAGCCGGGAACAAAAACATTACACTAAGTTCGGTAGCGCCGAACATTCATTTAACGTGCCGCTCTCTTCCGCCAAACGCGCCCTAATCACAATCGCCGTCGTGCTGCTCTGCCTCATCGGCGCGGGCGTGGCTTACTATTTCTGGCAAGCTCGTCCGCTCCCGCCCATCGTTATCACGGTTCCAGGTGTGCCGGCAGCAGGCCCGCCGCCGGACATTCTCAGCCAGCTTCCGGCCGATGCGCCGGTCATCGCTTATATAGACGCAGCCAGTTTGCGCACGTTACAGAATTCGCCCCTCGCCGCCGCTCTGGGCCTGGCAACGCCCGGCCCGCAAGCCGATCACGACTACGCCAACTTCGTCCGCGACACGGGCTTCGATTACACGCGCGACCTCGACCATGCCGCCATCGCATTCTGGCCCGGCAGTTTCGGGAACTCGCCCAAAGATATCGACGCGAATCGCGCCCTCGCCATTGCCGATGGCCGCTTCGACCAACAAAAATTATTTGACTACAGCAGCAAAGGCCGCGCGACCGTGCATGCTGGACCGGACGCGCTCTCTTCCGTCACGACGGTATCCGGCAATCCGACGATCTCCTATGAGTTTCTCGCGCCAACGCGACTCGCCCTGGCCAGTGGCGACCGTGATGACATGGTTCGAAAACTCGCGGACATCTATCTCAAACGCTACGGCACTCGTGACCCCGCCATGCAATCACGCATTCAACGCGTCGCTGGTGCGCCGCTGTTTGCGGTGGCGCGCACGGATCGTCTGCCACAAAGCATCTACGCCCCTCTGCACAACTCGCCACAGCTGGAACAAATTGCGCGCAGCGTGCAAGCCATCACGCTGGCCGGCCAGCCCGACCGCGACAACCTGAAAATTACGATTGACGCCGAATGCGACGCCCTGAAAAACGCCGTGCAGCTCGCCTTCCTGCTCGAAACCGGCAAAATGGCCGGCTCCATGGCACTCTCCGATCCGCACACGCGCCGTCAGATGACCCAAGAACAATACCTGTTCCTCCAAGCGCTCCTCGCCCGCGCCACCATCAACCACCAGAATAAATTGGTGCGCATCACGCTGCAAATCACTCCCGATATGCTAAGCGCCGCGCCAGCGCCGCCATCCAAGCCTGCCGGAAGCCACGCTCCAGCCACGCCTCACGCAGCCGCACCACCGCCTGCAGCGTACCCGCACAGTTCTCAGTAAGGTTCAGTAAGGTCGGGTTTCTACTCGAAGAAGATCAACCGGGACTTCAAGTGGAGAGAGACTAATCCGCTGCGGAAGCTGCCGTAGCAGCCGTACTGAGGTAACGCCAGGGGTTCACAGGCGTATTGTAAATTCTCACTTCGTAATGTAGATGCGGCCCAGTCGAGCGCCCGCTCGCGCCTTCCAGTCCAATAATATCACCACGCTTCACGTGCGTGCCCACGTGCGTACTGAACGCCGAAAGATGCCCGTACCAGGTGCTGACTCCGAACCCGTGGTCGATTACTACCAGCTTGCCGTATCCAGCACGTTGTTCCACCACTGCAACGATCCCGTCCGCCGTTGCGTGTACCGAATCGCCGTAATGCGAAGCAATGTCCATCCCGGCATGGAACGCGCCCTCACCGCTGAACGGGTCCAGTCGCTCGCCGAAATGCCCGGTGATTTCTCCCACGACGGGCCAAAGAGTCGGCACAATCCCCAGGCTGCTAAGTTGCGAAGCCGGCAGCAGCCGCAACCCGCCATCGGACATCGTCACGGCAGAGGCATTCCGCTGGAGGTAGCTGAACTCGTCCAGAGATTCCTGGTACTCGACGTCTGGTGCACCGGGATCGTCGCCAAACGCGAAAGGAGTCTGCCGGAAGCGGGTGATACCGTAAGCTATCGCCACTTCGCTCGCCAGCGATTGCAGCGAATCCAGGCGCTGGTTGGTATCCTTCACTTCGGTCTGCAGCACCTTATATTGTTGTTTCAGGGTGTCTTGCTCGCGGCGCAGCGAATTGTAATTGGTGGCCTTCCACAACATGCGGGAGTATGAACCCATGCCCGCCAGCACCGTCACACCACCCACCGCCGCCAGAATCGCCAGCGCGTGCAGCACGTAGAAAGGCACACGAACGCGCCGCATCCCGCCGGAAGCGCTCGAAGCAATAAAAAACGTGTAATACTTGCCCTTCATAATGTTAATTTTTTCCGCTGTAAGCTTGAATCGGTTGATCGGAATCCGCGATTCCCCAATCGCGGTATCGCGGTATGCGACTAAGTCCAATCCGGCAAGACGGATACAAAACCCGGTGAATTGTAGTCAGCGCACCCATCGTGGTCAACCTCAAACTTAAGTTTTCCACAGTCTCGCCATCTGTGCAAAGGACTGATCGGCACGTCCCCAACCTTGATTATAATTCCCCTCGCAGAAACCTTACCTTATTCTGGAAGCGCGACACAACTGTACGAAAGTTCAGGATGATGCCAGAACGCCAACTCGTCGAAAAAATCGCTCGAGCGCTACCTTCGGGCAGACGTGGCCCATCCCGTCTGCGCCTCGGTATCGGCGACGATGCCGCTGTCCTTTCGCCCGGCGGCCGCACCGATTGGGTGCTCAGCTGCGATACATTTCTGGAAGGGGTGCACTTCCGGGTGAAAACGCACCCGCCAGATTCAGTCGGGTATAAGGCTCTCGCTCGCGCCGTGAGCGACCTGGCCGCGATGGGCGCTACTCCGCGCTTCTTCCTTTTGACTCTTGCGCTGCCGTCCTCGCGCATCGGCCCGTGGCTTGATGCATTCCTGCAAGGGATGGACCGCGCCGCTCGCGAACTGGGCATCAGCGCCATAGGCGGCGATACCACGCGGAGTCGCGCCGTGTTCGTCAGCATCACCGTGCTCGGTGAAATCGCCCCCAGCCGCGCACTGACCCGTTCCGGCGCACGCCCCGGCGACATCATTTACGTAAGCGGCAAGCTGGGGCGTGCGCAACTCGGGCTGGAGCTGGTTCGGCGTGGCCACGCCAGCAACCGCCAGCTGCGCGCCCTCCTGCAGCCCCACCTGTATCCCAGGATCCGCGTCGAACTGGGCTCCTGGCTGGCCCGCCACCGAATCGCCAGATCCGCGATGGATCTCTCCGACGGCCTTTCGACCGACCTGGCCCGTCTCTGCGCCGCCAGCAAAGTCGGCGCGAAGATCTACGCCAGGCGAGTCCCGAGCGTTGTGATTCCAGCAGCAGTCGCACGCAAACTCAGCAAACGCAACCTCGACCCGCGGCAACTAGCCCTGCACGGCGGCGAAGACTACGAACTCCTGTTCACCGTCTCACCGCGCCAAGCAAAAAAACTAAGCCGCGCCCCTGGCGCTGCAGCCATTACGCCAATCGGCAAAATCACCCGCAACCGCCATTTGATTCTCGTGGCGCCTGATGGACGCGAGCAGCGGCTGCAATCCCAAGGCTGGGATCCATTTCGGTGACTTCACGAACCCGACGGAAAGGATTCACCCTTGCCGTTGCGCGCCGGTTTGAAAATTAAAACGTCGATCCATTGTGCCGCTGTTCACATTGCGATGGAAATCGATATCCTGAGATACGATATCCGGTGGCAAGGAAGAGGTGTGTTCCTTCAGGAAGTTCTCAACGACCCGATCCCGGTAGACGTCCCCGGGCTTCAAGCTTGACCTCAACAGGTCCTCCCTCAACGCGTTAGGACCAAAAACCTCGACCTTCCCCCCATCGGTATTGCTTTTCCTTAGCGATCTCCATCAGCCGCGAACTACGCTGATTTTGATCATCCTTATCCAGTATCAGTGCCAGCACGGAGTCAATCGATCCGTCGCGCCTGTTCAATTCCGTGATCGCTTCGATTGCTGCTCTCGCTTTCCGAGCGCTGGGAATATCTCCCTCCTGCAAATGGATGAGTTTCCGCAGGTCATCGCTGGAAAAAATCAAAGGGTTATCAGGATTGGAGGAGCGGATCCCAACGTCCCCTAACCGATACTGCAATCCCTCATTGTCATGAACGGTCAACAGAATGTGTTGAACTGCCTCCTCAGTGCTCACGACCTGTGCTCTCACAGTTGGTTGCACCTTGAAAAATCCCTCGTCTGCCCAGGCGCCTCGAATCGAAACTTCCCGCACATCTCCCCGCCATGCAGAGTCGGCTTTAAAAGTGCCCCGCTTGAGCCCGGCGAGAGGCCGCTTCCGAGTGGCGTCCGGCAGATGAGTCGGCCCATCCAATTTGGCTTCATCCATAACAACTGTTTGCGCCGGCGTAGGCACGCCTTCCGTCGCAGCGACCTTTGCGCGCACTTCTTCGCGCCTGTCATCGATGTCGTCGGCAACTGTGGGGTACGCAAGACAGCGGTCCAGTCGGCGTGAGATCTGAGCGGAAGTCGGCGGGCTGCCGAACAGTGCACACGTCATGCACGTAAAGGCGAACAGCAGGTATCTCCGACGCCGCATGGAGAAAATACAATCCTCCGGGGCGACGGGCACAAGAATTCAATAATTACTCGGAATCGTCGAGCGGGAGCTTTGGATGCGCTACAGATGAATTTCAAATTGCGGTCCGAAACACCATGCAAGACGTCGGCGCTATGAATGCGGTGGCGTTGAGGACGCCGAGGCGGGATTCACATTCGCAGGCGCAGGTGTTGGTGCCGGGGGTTTTGGCGCAGGCTTCGGCTGCGCCGGCGCTTGTTTTGGCAGCGCCGTTTCTGTCAATCCCTGCTCCGCGGCATCAGCCGGCGGCGCGGTATCCGGCACATCTACTTGCACCGGCCTGGTGGGCGCAAGCTTTTCCAGCGGCACTACGTTCGGGAAATTCTCCACCGGCAAGCTCTGAATCCCCTGCTGCATGAATTCCAGCCAGATCGGCAAAGCCGCCCGCGCCCCTGTTTCTTTCTTCCCCAGCGAAATCCGCTTATCGTCGTTTCCCACCCACACGCCAGCCGTGATCTGCGGAGTGAATCCGATGTACCACGCGTCCGTGAAATCGTTCGTCGTGCCCGTCTTCCCCGCTGACGGCCTTCCCAGTTCCTTCGCGCGCACGCCGGTTCCGAACTGGACCACTTCCTCCAGCATCGCCACCATCGTCCGCGCCACCTCCGGCGGAATCACATCATTCACCTTCGGGCGAGGCTCTTCCAACACGGCGCCGTCGTACGAAGTCACGCGACGAATGGAGTGCGGCTCGATGTGAATGCCGTCATCGGGAAACACCGTGAATGCGGAAGTGTGTTCCATCAACGATAAGTCGGCGGCGCCGAGCGCCAGCGGCAGATACGGCGGCAAGGGACTCGTAATCCCGAATTTGCGCGCCAGCTCGATCACGTTCTGCACGCCTACATGATCCAGCAAACGCACCGCCGGAACGTTGCGCGAATCCGCCAGCGCACGCCGCAGCGTGATGCGTCCTTCGAATTTCTCGTCGTAATTCTTCGGCGAATAATTTTGCCCGCCGCTGCGAAACGTGACGGGCTCGTCCACGACGGTATCGAACGGATTCATGCCCATTTGCAGCGCTTCGGCGTACACGTACACCTTGAACGAACTGCCCGTCTGCCGCACTGCTTGCGTGGCGCGATCGAATTTCGATTCCTCAAAATCGTAGCCGCCCACCATCGCCTTGATCTCGCCTGTTGGGTTATCAATAGCCAGCAAAGCGGCCTGCGCCGCCGGCACTTGTTCCAGTTGCGCGCGCACCGTCAATCCCGATACGTCCTTTACCGAAACGCACACCAGGTCGCCCACCCTCAGCAATTGCTTGGGCGATTTGCTGCCCGTCCACGCAAAGTCCGCGGGCGTCAGCATCGCGTGGTACGTCCCGATTTTAATCGAAGCGAAAGTGGGCTCGACTGCAGTCACCAAACCGTCGACGTAGTCGCCCTTGCGCGGCGTGTTGCGCCAATCCTCATCCTGATATTTTTCCAGCGGGCCCAGATTCTGCTCCAGGATGTTCGGCAGCTTTCCGCGCCAGCCGTGACGGCGGTCGTAGGCATGCAAACCATCGCGCACCGCTTGGTCCGCGGCCTTCTGCATCGCCACATTCAACGACGTGTACACACGCAGTCCCTGCTCATGGACCGCGGCCGTGCCGTAGGTGTGCTCCAGATACTGGCGCACTTCTTCGACGAAATAGGGCGCCAGGTCATTGCGCAGCGATTCCAGGTGCAGCCCCAGCGGCTCCTTCATTGCGGCATCGGCTTGCGCTTCGGTGATCTTGCGTTCGTGTGCCATCAATTGCACCACCAGGTTGCGCCGCGCCAGCGCGCGGTCCGGATGGTTGATGGGCGCATAAATTGGCCCGCGAATGATGGCCGCAAGCGTAGCGGCTTCCGCCAGTGTCAATTGCCCCACCGGCTTGCTGAAATAATATTCGGACGCCGCCTCGAAGCCGTAATTCCCCGAACCCAGATAAATCTGGTTGCAGTACATCGTGAAAATTTGTTCTTTGGTGTAGTGCCGCTCGATCTGGATCGCCAGGATCGTTTCCTCGATCTTGCGCCGCGCGCTGCGGTCTGAACGATTCAGGAAAAGTCCGCCGGCCAGCTGCATCGTCAGCGTGCTGGCGCCCTCCGCCAGGCGGTGCTTGGCGATATCGTGCCAGGCTGCCTGCAGCACTCGCGGAATGTCCACGCCCCAGTGCTCTTCGAAATGCTGGTCTTCGGTGGTGAGGATGGCGTCCTTCAGAACTTTCGGAATCTGCCCGTAGGTGATCAGAATCCGCCGCTGCAGCGCGAACGTCCCAATGGATTGCCCATCATCCGCGTACAACTCGGTGACCACGTTCGGCCGGTAATCCTGCAGCGCGTGAATTTCCGGCAAATCCCCCGAGTACACGAACAGCAACCCCACCGCCGCGCCGAATCCGATCGCGCACAACACCAGAAATGTAAACGCGAGCCGGCCAAAAACCGTGTCGCCGGTAATCTTCATCGTCGCGCGGTAAAATCGTTCCATCGCCCTGCCATTCTATCGCATACTCGCGCGCCTCGCCGGAGCCTACCTCGCGCGATGTTCCCAATTTGCCGTCGGCTCCCGTAGCACAGACAATCTTGTGTTCAGTCTCATGACATCCTTTACAGGGCGTTATCAGGACATCCTTTACACTCGGCGGGAGAGTGAGCGAGGGATACGGAGATAACGGGCTCTCGGGCGAGGGCGAGGATGGCGTGGGGAACGGTGAACGTAGACGAGCAACGCGTACGTTTTGTGGTGAGTGCGAAACGCGGCGAGAAGAACATGAGCGCGTTATGCGAGGAGTTTGCGATCTCGCG
>JABCZJ010000042.1 GCA_013289715.1 Acidobacteriota bacterium
CCGCGCCCGTCGGCCCCAAGAACAGCAAATTCCCCACCGGCCGTCCGGGCGAATTCAGTCCCGCGCGAAACACCTGGTACAAGTCCACCACCGCTTGCACCGCTTCGTCCTGTCCCACAATCTTCCGTCGCAGCCCCGCTTCAAAATCCCGCGACTCCACGCTGCGTTGGGTTGGGTCTAACTGTAGTGCCTGCGCGCCCACGTTTTGCTCCCTACCGGAACTTTCTGCCGCTTTCCGGACTGCGCGGTTCCGTGCGCTCGAATTGATCCAGCTTCACATCGAGCGTTGACCGCAACAACCGTAATTGCGTGACCAGTTCACGGCTTGAATTGGCTCGGTCTGCCAAAAGCAACATCGGCGGTGACAGGTCGGCCAGGTCCAGGTTAAGGTTTCGCAACGAATGCATCAGGTTCTGCACATACGGCGACCGAATATCGAATAACTCGATCCGCCCATTCACCTGCTCACGCAGGTGCGACCAATCCAGATCGAGAAACGGGTGATTGCGCGATACCTTGCGAACCACGTCGTCGGTTATTCGCGGCCGTTCCCCCAGCCGCGCTAAATGCAACTGCTGCACCTTGCCCTGCCGGCGCACGTTGTGCACCAGAAAGTAGGTGTTGCCTTTGCGTCGAACAAAAGCCACAACACCTCCTTTTTCGAGCGGCGCAGCTGTAACAACCGCACTGCGCGACTACAAACTTAGATGCTATTTCGTAGTGTATGGGTGGTCCACTACAAGCGCAATAGTACGAACGGTTGGAGTTGTCGGCACTGTATCGTATCCGCCATTACTTGTTGCAGGGTCAGGGGCGGTCTCGCGCGCCTTCTAGCAGCGTCTCGCTTCCCCAGGTTGGCGCGACGCGACCGTCTCGTTTCGATTAAACTGTCGGCGGAGGTGGGCGATGTCCTGGGATCCAGTGTATCGGCTTGTGAAACAAATTCCCCGCGGTCGGGTTACTACCTACGGGGAGCTCGCTAAAGCTCTGCGCCTGCCTGGCGGCGCTCGCGCTGTCGGCTATGCCATGGCTGCAACTCCGAACGGCCGCGGCATTCCCTGGCACCGCGTGATCGGCGCCGGCGGCAAAGTAACGATGCCTGAGCCGCACGCCAGCCTGCAGCGCCGCCTGCTCGCCAGCGAAGGTGTGCCCATCGAAGGCACCAGAATCGATATGAAGCTGTTCGCCTGGTCGCCAAAATCGCGCGCCAAATCCCGCAAAGCGAAACGCAAGCCTGCCCGTCCAGTCGCGCCGAAATCACGAGTGTGATATAGAAGATAGCTCCACATCCACCGAGGACATTTTTCGTGCCGGAACCCATCATCGCCGTTGAAGGCCTGTTCAAAAGCTACAACTCCAACGGTGTCATCGTCGAAGCCGTCCGCGGCCTGAGCTTTTCCGTCCAGGAGGGAGAGGTTTTCGGCCTGCTCGGCCCCAACGGCGCCGGAAAGACCACCACCGTTGAGATCCTCGAAGGCATGCGCATGCCTGATCGCGGCACCGCCCGCGTCTGCGGTCTCGATCCTGAAAAAGCCGGCTCCGAGTTCAAGCAGAAAATCGGCGCGGTGCTGCAGTCCACTTCCCTGCCCGATAAACTTCGCGTCAAGGAAGCCCTCGATCTCTTCGCAAATTTCTACACCAGCCGCGCCGACACCGAATCGCTGCTAAAGCGTTTTCAGCTCGAGGAAAAACGCAACGCCTTTTACAGCCACCTTTCCGGCGGCCAAAAACAGCGCCTCGCGCTGGCCATGGCGCTCGTCAATAATCCGCAAGTGGTATTCCTCGACGAGCCCACTGCCGGCCTCGACCCGCAAGTCCGCCGCGAAATCTACGACATCATCGAGGAATTGCGCAAAGACAAAAAGACGGTCCTCATCACCACCCATTACATCGAAGAAGCGGAGCGCCTCTGTGACCGCGTCGCCATCGTGGACCACGGCCGCATTATTAAAATCGGCTCGCCGCGCGAACTGAAACACTCTTCGGCCGGCACCACGCGTATCGAAGTCCGTCTCGCTCGGCCTCTCACGAACGGCGTCCTCAGCACCCTCGAAGGCGTCGCCGACTGTCGCGACTTCGAAGGGACCTACGTGCTCCATTCAACGCTGCCGCCGCGCACCATCGTCGCGCTGGTAAAGCAACTGGAAGCGGAAAACAACGAACTGCAAAGCCTGGAAATGTTCTCGCCGTCTCTCGAAGACGTCTTCATCGAGCTGACCGGCCGCAGGCTAAGGGATTAACAATGGCCTCCAACGTCCTGGCGAATACGTGGACTCTCACGAAAGTCCGCGTCCGTCTTGCCATGCGCAATCGTACTTTCTTGTTTTTCAGCTTGTTTATGCCGCTCGGCTTCCTCTTCTTTTTTGTCATGGTTTTCAGCAAAGGCGATTCTCCCTGGACCGCCTTCATTCTCGGCTCCATTCTCACCATGACCGTGATGGGCAGCTTTTGGGGTCTCAGCGTTCAGCTCGTGACGTTCCGTGAAACAGGCATTCTTCGCCGCTTCCGCCTTGCGCCGGTGGGCGCCGGCCCCATGCTCGCGTCGAGCATTCTGGCAAACTACATCCTTGTAGTCCCCTCCGCGGCCATCGAAATTCTGGTGACCAAGTGGGGTTTGCACATGCAATCGTGGGGCAACCTGTGGGCTATGTTCCTGCTGATTACGGTTGGCTCGGCGGCGTTTTCTGCATTCGGTCTGATCGTCGCCAGCGTAACCAACACCATGCAGGAAACTCAAGTCATCAACCAAATCATTTGGACAGCTTTTTTGTTTCTTTCCGGCGCCACGGTGCCGCTCGCCAGATTTCCTCATTGGATTCAGGGCGCTTCGCTTTTCATCCCCGCCACTTACCTCGCCACCGGTCTGCAGTTCGCCGCCACGAATCTCGCCACGCTTAGCGAGATCGCTACTGACTTCGTGGCGCTCGCTCTCGGACTCTTGGTTGCCTTCGAAATTTCCCGCCAGCTTTTTCGCTGGGAACCCGAAGCAAAAGTTCCTGGCCGCGCCAAACTCTGGGTGCTCGCCGCGCTAGTCCCTTTCGTGGCCTTCGGCATCTATGAAAATGTCGCCGGCCATCGCCTGAACCGCATCCGCCAGGATTTCCAGTTGCTGGACACCCGCGAAGCGCCTGCTCCGCCATCCGACGTACACTGAACCCGGAACATTCCTGAATTTTCAACGCCGCACTTCAAATCTAAATCCACACTGCTCGAAGTCACATCCAATCAACACGCTGTTGCGCGTTGGTATGATGGCGCACTGGCGGATTGGAAAAGCTTTTGTAGCCGCAGCTTCGTCCCGGCTTTTTCGGGACGAAGCGGACGGCCTATCGTTCAGAATTGATTGGTTCCTACTCTTGCGAACGCTGGATTTCGGCGCGTGGCAAGCGTAAAACAGTTCGTAGCATTCAGGCCGAAAACCGCTTCACGGCCGCGAAAATTCCGTCGCACAAAATCTGGCAGTCCACAGGAGGCAGGAATGCATCGCAGCGCCACAGCAGTCTGGAACGGCACCTTGAAGGACGGCAAAGGCAGCATCAGCACTCCCAGCGGCACGCTGACCGACGCGCCCTACTCCTTTCTCACGCGCTTTGAGAACGCCAAAGGCACAAACCCGGAGGAATTGATCGGCGCTGCCCACGCCGGCTGCTTCGCGATGGCTCTTTCCGCGCAACTGAGCACCATGAATTTCACTCCGGAAAGCATCAAGGTCAGCGCCACCGTCTCGCTCGAAAAACTCGAAGCCGGCTGGACCATCTCGAAAATCCACCTGGACCTCGCTGCGCGCATCCCGGGAATTACTCAGACTGCATTCGAATCCGCGGCCGCCAGCGCCAAAGCCAATTGCCCGGTGTCGCGCCTTTTCAAAGCCGATATCTCGCTCACGTCGGTTCTGGAGCAAGCTGCATGATTTTTCCCGTCGTACTGGGCCTTTGCATCATCGCGGCCATCCTCCTGGAAGCATTCGAAACCATTATTCTGCCG
Organism: Acidobacteriota bacterium; assembly: GCA_013289715.1. GTDB lineage: Bacteria > Acidobacteriota > Terriglobia > Acidiferrales > UBA7541 > Palsa-295. The sequence continues at coordinate 3,985 of JABCZJ010000042.1, forward strand.
CGTCGCGTCACGCGCCGCTTCCGTCTCACACGCGCGTTCTACCTTGCTTTGTGGATACCCACCAGAGCCTTCGCCCGCTTGATCCGTTCCCCAAAAACGCGCGAATCTTTCCTCAGCTTCTTCGGCCCTCTCTCGTTGTTGATTCTGTTTGCGCTCTGGGCCACCTTGCTGATCTTCGGATTCGGTTTCCTCTATTACGGCAACACGCCGCACGACCCAACCCGGCCTTCGCTGGAAACCTGCTTCTATCTTAGCGGCACCACATTTTTCACTCTGGGCCTTGGCGATGTCACTCCCCACACGTCCGCCGAACGTGTCCTGGCCATTTTTGAAAGCGGCCTAGGTTTCGGTTTTCTCGCGCTCATCATCAGCTACCTGCCGGTCATCTACCAGGCGTTCTCCAAACGCGAGGTCAGCATCGTTCTGCTCGACGCGCGCGCGGGCTCGCCTCCCACCGCAACGGAACTGCTTCTCCGCCACGCTGGGCCGCATGGGCTGGACGCACTGCTGATCCTTTTTCGTGATTGGGAGCACTGGTCCGCAGAACTGCTCGAAAGCCACATCTCCTATCCCGTCGTCAGTTATTTCCGCTCGCAGCACACCAACGAGTCCTGGCTCGGTGCCCTGGCTGCAATACTCGATTCCACCGCCCTGCTGATCGCGACATCCGACAACCCCTGCTCGCGTCAAGCCCGGCTCACCTTCGCCATGTGCCGCCACACCGTCGCCGATCTCGCGCAGGTTTTCTTCACCAAGCCGCGCGCCGCAGCCCCCGACCGCTTGCCTCCCGATCAAATCGCACGCTTGTACGCCAGCCTCGAACACGCCGGCTATCAGCTTCGCAACGATGAAGCTTCCAACCAAAAGCTGAAAGAGCTGCGCGACATGTACGAACCGTTTCTACACGCTCTCGCGCGCTACCTGTACGTCGAACTGCCGCCTTGGATTCTCGCAAGCCACATCACGGACGACTGGAAAACCAGCGCCTGGGGCCGCATCTCCGGCTTTTCCGGCCGTGGAGACGCCGCCCAAGACATCGAGGAACATTTTTAGCAGGCACCTGAAAATGACGATCCGGAAGGGCGGGGCTTCGGCTTCGCCGTCTGCGGTAAACGAAAATCGGATGTCATCCCGAACGAAGTTGCGCGCTTCTTCCGTCCCGCCGCAGGTTGGCGGGCGCGGGACGTAGAGAAGGATCTGGTTTCTGCAAAATGGGCGAGCCCCGGAGAACAGGGTGGTGGTTTTCTGCGGCATCCTTCCCGCGCTTCGCGGCTCTAATTATTCAGGCCATCGCATTCGATTCTCCTGGGAGGAGCATCCCATGACAATACGCCTGGAAAACCTGGAGGCGATGATTCGCGGCGAGGTACCTCCTCCTCCGATCGGCCAGCTCATCGGCTTCAGACTGGTCGCCGTGAAGCCCGGCGAAGCCGTGTTCGATTTCGAGGCCGGCGAAAAACACGCCAATCCCATGGGCACACTCCACGGCGGAGTGCTCTGCGATGTCGCCGACGCCGCCATGGGAGTCGCCTTCGCTGCCACCCTGGAAGACGGCGAATCCTTCACCACCCTCGAACTAAAAATCAATTTCCTGCGCCCCGTCTGGAGTGAAAAACTGCGCGCCGTCGGCAAGGTCGTCAAACGCGGCAACACCGTCGGGTTGGTGGAATGTGACATTACCAATGCCGCCGGCGTTCTGGTCGCACGCTCGTCATCCACGTGCATGGTTCTGCGTGGCGCACAAGCCACGGGCCGTTGATCCGTATCCCGACCCGGCCGTACATTTCGACTGCCGCCACCTCGCTCGTATCCATTGTTCTAATCCAGGACGCACCCGTCCCACCACCGGACATTCACGTCCACCAGCAGCTGCGTGGCTCGCCACAACATCTTAAAAACAAATGTAGTAGTCGCGCGTCAAATCGGAGATGGACTTGCTCTCACGAACGCTGTTTCACCTCCAGAGGCCTCGTCCGGCGTGTGCCTGGCGTTGACCCCGGGATTGACCGAAGGTTGAATCGAGGAGCGCATGAATCAATTCCTGCAAGATGTCCGCTACGCCTGCCGCATGTTGCTCAAGACTCCGGGCTTCACCTTGGTCGCGATTCTCACCCTGGCCCTCGGCATCGGCGCAAACATCGCCGCCTTCAGTATCGTTGATGGCGTCCTGCTCCGTCCGCTTCCTTTTAATCATTCCGAACAACTGGTGCGCGTGTTCGACGATCTGCGCAGTTCTAACGCCAAGGATGTCGGCATGTCCGTCCCGCAGTTTTGGGACTATCGCGATCGCGCTGGCATCTTTCAAGACATCGCGGTCATCTGGCCGATTCCCGCGAACCTCACAGAGGTTGAGCGGCCCGAACGTATCGAAGTCCTGGCCACGAGCGCGAACTATTTCACCATGCTCGGTGTGCAACCCGCGCTTGGCCGCGTCTTCACGCAGAAGGACGATGTCCCCGGCTTCATCAATGCTGTCGTCTTGAGCGACGGCTTCTGGCACCGCGAATTTGGCGGCGACCCCAAAGCCATCGGCAAGAGCATTCGCCTGGATGGCGACCTATACCAGATCTTCGGCGTCATGCCTCCCGGATTCCACCACCCAGGCAAAACTCTAGAGACCGAAGAGGACGCCTACATCGCCGCAGGCTACAACGCTCTGCCATTTCCCACACCACCCCTTCGTTCGGTTCGCATGCTTCCTGGCGCCATCGCGCGCCTCAAGCCCGGTCTCAGCATCGCTGCAGCACAGGTTCGTCTTGAAGGCTTTGACGCGGGCTTGGCCCGCGATTACGCCACCGATTATCCTGCCGCCGCAGGCTGGGCTCCTCGACTCGTCTCCGTACAGCGAGACCTCACCGCGAATGTTCGCGCCGAACTTTTCGTACTCTTCGCCGCCGTCGGATTCGTTTTGCTGATCGCCTGTGTGAATCTCGCGAATCTGCTCCTGGCCCGCGCCTCCGGACGACACCGAGAAATTGCCATCCGCCTCGCTCTCGGTGCGGGACGCGGCCGCCTCATCGGCCAGCTGCTCACCGAGAGCGTACTGCTCGCTTTCGTTTCCGGCTGCGTTGCTCTGGTTACCGTAGTCTTGCTGAAAAATGCCCTGCTCAATTTCGCGCCGGCAGATATCCCGCGGCTGAGCGAAGTGACCATCAGCCCAAGCGTCCTCTTCTTCGCTCTCTTGGTTTCGATTTTGACTGGCGTCGTGTTCGGCCTTGCGCCCGCTTTGCAAGCCGCCAGCCCCAACCAAATCTCCAGCCTTAGAGAAGGTAGCCGCGGCTCCGGCTCCAGCAAGCGCCAGATGCGCGTCTCCAGTGCATTAGTCGCCTCCGAAATCGCCCTCTCGCTGATCCTTTTAATCGGAGCTGGCCTCTTCCTCCGCAGCTTCTGGCAAATCCTGCAAGTCCGTCCCGGCTTCAACCCGCATCACGTCGTCACGGCACAGATGTGGCTGTCGTATCCAAATGATCCCACGCAAAATCGCTATTTCACCACTCCGAAGCGCGCCGCCTTCATGCGTGAAGTGTTGCGCCGCGTCTCCGCACTGCCAGGAGTCGAAGAAGCCTCCATTGGCGGCGGTGGCAGCCTGCCGCTCGTGCCTGCGCGGAACCAGGTCCCCTTCACCATCGAAGGCCGTCCCGCGGACTCCGAACGAACACCAGTCGCCGAATTTGCCTCGGTCACTCCGGGCCACTTTCACGCGCTGGAAATCCCGCTCCTCTCCGGAAGAAACCTCACCGACGCCGACGACGACAAGGGCCAGCCGGTTGCCGTTGTGGACGAAGCCTTCGCGCACCAGTACTGGCCCGGCGACACTCCGATTGGCAAACGCGTGCGGCCCGGTTCCTTCCTGTCCACTTCCCCTTGGTTAAACATTATCGGCATCGTCGGCAACGTGAAGTCCGAGTCGCTAGAGACCCAGGTGGTCCCGCATATCTACCTCTCGGACTTCCAATCCCCGTCCTACAGTTCCGTCGTCTACGCCCGTACGGCCGCCGATCCCGGTAAGATCGGTGACGCGATTCGGCGCGAAGTGCAGTCGGTTGATCCGGACGTGCCAGTCTTTGCGGTTCGTTCCATGGAAGAAGTGGTCGCCAGATCCATGGCGGAGCGCCGCTTCGCACTGGAAATTCTGGGTTTCTTCGCCTTCATCGCGCTCCTGCTCGCCTGCATCGGAATTTATGGCGTGATGGCCTACACCTTTAGCCAGCGCACCCATGAGATAGGGATTCGTATCGCGCTAGGCGCCCAGCGACAGCACATTCTCCGCTTGGCCCTCGGAGAAGGCATGCTCCTGGTAGCCTTCGGTCTAGCCGCGGGATTATTCGGCGCCCTGCTCCTGACCCAATTCCTGCGCTCGATGCTGTTCGCCGTGAAACCGACAGATCCCGTAACATTCATCGCCATCGCGGCACTGCTAGCCGCCGTAGCGCTGCTGGCCTGTTACATCCCAGCCCACCGCGCCACACGGGTAGATCCGCTCGTAGCCCTACGCGAAGAGTAGTCCGCATTTTTGCGCTTTTGTGATTGATCCTCGATTTGCCTTTAATTTTGTTTTCATTTCTATTTTTGAGTTCGAATTTATCCGTCCCTCTATCTGTATTCATCTGCGTTCATCCATGCTGCCTTGCTCCCTCTTTTGTCGGTCCAAATTGGAGCATCCCGCCTCGACACAACCACTCGGCGACGGATTGACACCACGCCGTCCGTGCTCTACTCTGCCCTCGTAGCCATTTTTAGATACTTTTTTACGTGCGGAGCCACCCAATGCCCATTCCCAAGACTGAAAAGATCTGGCACGACGGCAAGTTCATCAACTGGGACGACGCCAAGATTCACGTGCTCTCCCACGTGGTCAGCTACGGCTCCGCCGTCTTCGAAGGTATTCGCTGCTACGAAACCCAGCAAGGAGCCGGCATTTTCCGCCTGAAAGAACACATGCAGCGCCTGCTGAATTCCGCCTACATCTACCGCATGGAAGTTCGCCACACCCTCGACGATCTCTGCAACGCCAACCTGGAATTGCTGCGCGTGAATAAAATCGGCGCCTGCTACATCCGCCCGGTAGTTCTGCGCGGCTACGGCGAAGCTGGCGTGGATCCCGTCGGCTGCCCCGTCGAGGTCTACATGGCCTGTTATCCCTGGGGAAAATATTTAGGTGAAGAAGGCCTGCGCAACGGCGTGGACGTCTGCGTCAGCTCCTGGAATCGTCCTGCACCCAACACCCTGCCGCAAATGGCCAAGTGCGCCGCCAATTACATGAACTCCCAGCTCATCCGCATGGAAGCCCGCGCCAATGGTTACGTCGAAGGCATCGCTCTTGACACCAACGGCTACGTAAGCGAAGGCTCCGGCGAAAATATTTTCATCGTCTCCGGCGACACAGTAATCACTCCGCCGCTATCCAATTCCGCGCTGCCCGGAATCACGCGCCACTCCATCATGACCATCTGCAAGGACCTGGGCATTTCAGTAGTCGAACAAATCATCCCGCGCGAGATGCTCTACATCGCCAACGAAGTCTTCTTCTGCGGCACCGCGGTCGAAGTAACCCCCATCCGCTCGATAGACCGCGTAAAAATCGGTATCGGCTCCCGCGGCCCCATCACCAAACGCATCCAGGACGAATTCTTCGCCCTAGCCGAAGGCAAAAAACCCGATCGCCACAACTGGCTAACCCCAGTCGGCGTCCCCGCCGCCGCGGTCCGCTGAGGAAATCTCGGTCTATTTGTGGTTGTACTGAAGCTTTGGGTACCAGTCCGTGCCGCGACCTTCCGGCGTCAAATCCAGCATCAGCCAAAGAGGGTCAAGGTCTGGGGGCACCGCGCGGGTCTTCGCCGGGGTCGGCCATCGCACCGCTCAGTTCGCCACTGTAGTAGTGGAAAACCTTATCGTTACATCGGGTGAAAACAGCAAAGCCGGGTACGTCTGCGTCGTCCGGATTGACGTAGGTGCGCGTATAGTCGCCGGAAATGTCCGAGACAAACGGAAGATTCCTGAAGCCACGCTGCTTCCTGTATTCCAACAGTCGATCTATGGGCGAGCGTGCCGTAACGACAATCGCTGACCGCTCGCGCAAATTGGCAGCGGTGCCATTCCATAGATTAAAAACCGCAGGGAACTGCTCGCTTTAGCGGGCAGAGGAATGCGGTTCTCCTCCTGTGCGATTTCCTGCATATCTCTAACTTCCGTGCTACGCTCGATCTGTGATTGACAATCGCTACAGAGTCAGCATCGCTGCCCTTTACTCGCTCCAGTATCACTTCGTCTGGTGTCCGAAGTACCGATTCAAAGTACTC
>JABCZJ010000043.1 GCA_013289715.1 Acidobacteriota bacterium
CAGCTGAAGCACGAAAAGCAGGCGGGCTGGCACTGCCATGTCACCAAGAGCATGAAAAACCCAGCGAGCATATTCTCCAGGAAGCCTTCCGCCGCTCGCGCCACCAGGTTTCTTCACAGCTTCTTTTCAAATGGTGGGGCTTTTGGCGTATCTTCTGATTTTGTGAGATGCGCTCCAGCGCGATTCATCCTGGGATTCGGCGGCGCCGAATCGAAGGGTGGCCGACTTCTCCGCGTTGCGGGATGGGTGCCTTGACGTTTGTAATCGCGAAAACCACGACAAAAACCAGCGGTCTCAGGTTCTGGGGCCCGCTAGCCTGATGACTTACCAAAGGGATTTCGAATCGTGAGTTGCCCGTCGATCGTCTGGCCGTCGTGAAGGTCTTCTGAATACAGAGTTGCGCATCCGGCTTCTAGCGCAGCGGCAATGACCAGCGCGTCATAAATGTTGTAGTCGTGCCTCGCGGCAATCCGGAGCGCAGATTCGTGTGTTTCGACGGTGATGGGAAGCGGCGAAGGACAGAGTATGCGAAAAGCGTCGAGCGCTTGAGCCACTTCACTCCATGACATCAAGATTTTTCGCCGAGCGACAGAGACAAATTCATTCAGAACCTGCACGCTGAGCACGCCTCCCGACGCGAGCAATTCCTCAGCTTGCGCGCTGCGTGGATCGCCTTCCGCCACGGCATAGATCAGCAGATTCGTGTCAAAGAACGCCTTAACGGGCATTGGCGTCTTCCCGGTCAAAGACGAATCCGGGAGGCAAAGGCCGGCGGAGTCTGCGCAGGCGCGCCAGCGCGCGAGGTTTGCTTTGATCGCGGCTCACTTCGAATACCCGCCCAGCAGCGATGCGAATCTCGATCTGGTCGCCTTCCTTCAAATCGAGCGCGTCAACCACAGCCGCAGGCAACCGCACCGCGAGGCTGTTCCCCCATTTCGAGACCTGCATTGCCCCTCCATGATATACATATAAATTGTATATCTTTGCGAGAATTTGTGCAAATCACTCGAGCGTGCTTCGCCTCAGGTAACCGAGTCTCACTCCGACACACGGATCGACGCTGGACCGAGCAGCACGTTCCCATACGCATCACACAACACAGTGGCGTCGCGCGAACGGCTGGGCCAACCCGCCCGCAAAACCTACCGCGTTGGCTGTGGCGATGTGGAAGGGAGCGCGACCAGCCACAACTCAAGAACCTGGTTGTGAGGATCAACGTCACAGCAAGCCCTCCGGAACACGTAATTGACATCAGCTATATCTTACGATATAGTTTGCGATGTATCAGTTTAACCAACATAGGAGATACATATGTTCCATGAACGTTACAAAGAATGGACTTGCGGCGATCGCTCCCACCGCAGGCACTTTGCTGGCAGACACCGTTTCTTCGGGGGCTTCCGGGGAGGTTTTATGGGCGGACCGGCGATGCGCGCAGCCAAGATGCTCGCTTCGGGCGATCTTCAGCTCGTCATTCTGGCGCTGCTGAGTGAAAAGCCGCGCCACGGCTACGAGATCATCAAGGCGGTTGAGGAGCACTCGAGCGGAATCTATACGCCGAGTCCCGGGATGGTTTACCCCGCGCTCACTTATCTGGAAGAGATGGGCTTCGCGGCTTCAGAAGCGGAAGGCACGAAGAAGCTTTACCGCATCACCGAAGCCGGCTCCGAGCACTTGAAGGCGAACCGGGCAAGCGTTGATGAAACTCTTGATCACCTCGCACGCTTCGGCCGCAAGATAGCCGACTTTCAGAAGCGCTTCACCCGCGAACACGAAGAGGAAGAAGACGACGCAGGGGCCGATCCGCGGCGTCATATCAAGGATGAATGGCGGCAGGCGCGCGTCGAATTCCGCAAGGTCCGCGAAGACCTCAAGGCGGCGCTTTACGAGAAGCTCGATGCCACAAGCGAAGAGCGCCAGCGCATCATCGCAGTCCTTCGCCGCGCGATCGAAGAAATCCGAGGCAAGCAATAGCTCGCCGCGCAAGTTCTCCGGTCGTGAACTTGTTGGGGCGGGTTCCCAACCCGCCCTGACTGCAGTTTCTTAGGGCGTGCGACCTTCCAGACCCGGACACAGACGGGCCGGAATGAAAGTGCGCCCCCGCCGTCAGATGCCTTTGAATTCACCGCCGTCCATTCGTAGCGAAGCCCCGGTCAACCATTTCGCCGAGGGTGACACCAAGAAAGCGAGCAGATCCGCGATCTCTTCCGGCGCGCCGAAACGAGAAATGCCGGATTCCTCCGGATACTTCTTGTTTGCTTCCTCGACCGTGAGGTTGTGCGCTGGCGCCCGCTTTTCAAAAAATGATTGCCGCCGGCCCGTCATCACGGCTCCGGGCGACACGCTGTTGACCTGCACGCCATCCTCGATGCCCTGCTCTGCGAAGGCTTTCGCGAGAGCGTTAATCGCTGCGTTGGTTGCGGCGACCGCAGCAAATCCCGGCTTGGGGTCCCAAGCGGCCAGACCCGAGAGCAGCACAACAGATCCCTTCGAAGCCTTCCATGCATCCCAGGCCTTTATCGTCAGACGACAAGCGCCGTGAAACTTCAGCGCCATACCGTCGTCCCACTCGACGTCGGTCATCTCAAACAGATCGATTTGCGGCACGGCGCCGGCGATATTCACGAGCGCATCAATTCGGCCGAAACACGCGAGTGCATCATTCACGACTTTTTCGGTCGCGGCTGGTTCACGCAGATCCAGCGCAAGCACCAGACTTTCCGCTCCGATGGACTTCGCCTGTCGCGCTGCCTCTTGCAGGTGCTCCTCGTTCCGCGCGACCAAGGCCAGTGCTGAAAAATCCCGCGCCAGTCGCCGCGCGGTGGCTCTTCCGATTCCCTGGCTAGCCCCAGTAACGATGGCCACAGAGTTCGGCGTCGTTGCTTCTCCTTAATGATCCTCACAGCACGATAAGATTCCCGCGCACTTTGTCTATTACGGCTAGCGTCGCTAACTCAAGCTCGCACTTGTTCGCGCCGCAGCCCCCATCGAAACCGTCTCGCGTGCTGTGGTTCGCCGACCAATCCAAATCCCATCATCGCCGCTGGTGCAGCATGGAAATTTGCGGCAACCGCCAGAAGGTCGCAGCCTACAGACGTCGACTCCGCAATCGCGCGAGATCCCAGTCAAAGAGCTTCTCGACTACTGGTAAGCGACGCGCCTGAATTTCCCGGCTTTGGCTTTTGTGGCCGCAGCGACGATTTCACCGGGTAATTCCCTTTCGCCGCTCGCACCTGCTCCGTGACCCGCAACCCGCGCAGAGGAAACTTCCAAGTATGCGCACGCCAGAGCGATCAATTCCTGGCGAAATCCGTCCGCGAGTTTCTCGGGAGCGCTGGATTCCAGCAATTTCCGGCTGATTCCCGCCATGGCACCCTGCAGCATTTCAGCCACCAGCTGCGGATCTTTCGCCAGCGGCTCGCTGGAAGTCTCGAGCATTCCGACAATCGCCTGATTGGATCGTATTCCCATCTGCTTCACCACCGCCGCGCCGTCCACATCCGAGCTAACAATATAGAGAGCCACGCTGGCCTTCACCATCCGCATCTTGGCCGCAAGGAAGGCGGTGATCAGCGCCGTCGCCATCTGCCTGAGAGTAGCGCCCTTTTGCTCGCGGCATACGCGCTCGATTTCTTCGGTGACTTCGTCGAGGTGGCGTTTCAACGCAGCTTTCAGCAGCGCGCTCTTGTTTGGAAAGTATTGGTACAAGGTTCCGACGGAAACACCCGCTCGCGACGCCACCCTGGTGGTAGTGAGCCGCTCCTTTCCCACACTTAGCAAAACCTGAACGGTCGCCTCGAGAATTGCCTCCACGCTCGCCGCCGAACGGGCTTGTACGGGCGTTTTACGGGGCTCTAAGAGCGTTTGAGGACGCAGGGCCAAATGCGAACTCCTAACCTGAAGCTTTCTTCATCTAATCATACGTAAGCGCAATACGACAAGCGACGACCGATAACAGGAGAACAGCATGACGACACAGACAGACCTGAGCGGCAGCTTCACGCTCCCGGGCACCTCGATGAACTTGAAGCGCATGGGCTACGGCGCAATGCAATTGGCAGGCCCGCAAGTGTGGGGACCGCCGCGCGATTTGCACGAGGCAATTGCGGTGCTGCGCGAGGCGGTTGCTTCTGGCATAAATCACGTTGATACCAGCGACTATTACGGACCGCATGTAACCAATCAGATCATCAAGCAGGCGCTGCATCCGTATCCGGACGAGTTGGTGATCGTCACCAAGGTGGGCGCGAAGCGCGGTGCAGACGCGTCTTGGAATCAGGCTCTTGCGCGCCAGGAATTGATTACTGCCGTGCACGACAATCTGCGAAATCTCGGCTTGGAAACGCTGGACGTCGTCAACCTGCGCGTCGGGGGAATCTTGGAGCCATCGGAGGAATCCATCGAAGAGCCACTGACCGCGCTGGCAGAACTCAAGCTTCAGGGCCTTGTTCGTCACATCGGTGTGAGCAACGTCAGCCCCAAGCAGTTCGCGGAGGCACGGAAAATTACAGAAATCGTTTGCCTGCAGAATTTCTACAATGTGGCGCACCGCAACGACGACGGCTTCATTGCTGACCTCGCAAAGCAAGGCATAGCGTACGTGCCATTTTTCCCGCTGGGAGGTTTCACTCCTCTGCAATCCTCTGAACTCGACTCCGCAGCAGCATCACTAAACGCCACGCCGATGCAGGTCGCGCTAGCATGGCTCCTGCAGCGCTCGCCGAACATCCTGCTGATCCCCGGCACCTCGTCGCGCGCCCATCTACGCGAAAATCTAAGCGCCGCAACGCTGCAACTTCCTCCTGGCGTGCTCGCTGCTCTCAACGCTATCGGCGGAACACCTAGCCGAGGATAACCGCGAAGCCGCGGAGGGCGCTCCAACGAGCCCCTCGCGGTGCATTTCCCGCGTGTTTTCGAGGTCATCGCTCCGGTATGCTACCCAGCCAGCGTCGCCGCGCAAGCGCGGCGAGATAGCCACTACGTCAGCCCCCAAACCTCCGCATCCTTTTTCGATTTATTCGTGAGACAGCGCGGCAAATTTCCGCCACAATATTCATGATGATCATCCTGGGGATTAACGCATACCACGCCAACGCTTCCGCCGCGATTATCGCGGACGGCCGCCTGCTTGCGGCCGTGGAAGAAGAGCGCCTGAACCGCGTGAAATACGCGGCCGGCCTGCCCGTGCGCGCGATCCAATATTGCCTGGAGCAGGCCGGCGTAAAACTTTCCGAAGTGGATCACATCGCCATCCCGCGCAATCCCTGGGCGCGCCTGGGGACCAAATTGCGTTTCGCGATGCGCATGCCCCAATTCGCGCTGGATCGCGCGCGGGTTATGAAACGCTTCGCCGGAATTCACGCAGATCTCGCCGCAGCCTTTGAAACCCCGGCGGAAAAAATCCGTGCGCAATTTCATCGCATCGAACATCACACCGCGCACCTCGCCAGCGCCTATTTCGTCTCGCCTTTCGAACGCTCCGCCGTCCTTTCCGCCGACGGTCTCGGCGATTTCGCCAGTTCCATGTGGGCGCTGGGCGAAGGTCCGCGCATAAAGCCGCTAGGCGAAATCACTTTTCCGCATTCGCTTGGCATGTATTACACCGCGCTCACGCAATACATCGGCTTCTGGAAATTTGGCGACGAATACAAAGTGATGGGCCTCGCCGCGTACGGCCAGCCGGAATTCCTCGATGAATTTCGCCGCATCGTTTACGTAGACGCGCCGCTTTCCTTCCGCTTGGGCCTGCAATACTTCACGCATCAATCCCAGGGCGCGGATATGACCTGGCGCGACGCCGATAGCACGCCCGTTCTCGGCCGCCTTTTTTCGACCTATCTCGAACAGCGTCTCGGCCCCGCGCGCCAACCCGACCAGCCCCTCGAACAGCGCCACCACAATCTTGCGGCGAGCATGCAAGCGGCGCTTGAAGAGGTTCTCGCCGCGCACTGGAGCGCCCTCGCCCAAAAAACCGGCGAAAAATCCCTTTGCCTCGCCGGCGGCGTGGCATTCAATTGCGTCGCCAATGGAAAAATCTTCGATCACTCTCCCTTTGAGCGCGTTTATGTGCAACCGGCTGCGGGCGATGCCGGACTTTCCGTCGGCGCTGCCTTCGTGGTGAATCACCAAGTGCTGGGCCGCCCGCGCGAATTTGTGATGGACCACGCCGGCTGGGGCCCGCAATTTTCACCGCAGCAAATCCGCGATGCTGTGGACAAATTCGCGGCGAGCGGTGACGATGTGCAAATCGCCGAGCATCTCGACGAATCCATGTTGCTTCGCACCACCGCGCGCCATATCGCCGACGGCAAAGTTCTCGGCTGGTTTCAAGGCCGCGTCGAGTGGGGTCCGCGCGCCCTCGGCCAACGCAGCATTCTCGCAGACCCGCGCCGCCCCGAAATGAAAGAAGTTCTGAATCGCCGCATCAAACACCGCGAAACTTTCCGCCCGTTCGCGCCCTCGATTCTCGAGGAAGCCACCGGCGAATATTTCGAAAAAACTCATCCTTCGCCGTTCATGACTTTCGCCTACAACGTGCGCCCCGAAAAACGCGCCGTGATTCCCGCTCCCACTCACGTGGACGGCACCGCGCGCCTGCAAACCGTCAGCCGCACTGCGAACCCGCTCTATTGGAAATTGATTCACGCGTTCGGAGATCTCACCGGCGTGCCGGTCGTGCTGAACACTTCGTTCAACGACAACGAGCCGATCGTTTGCCGCCCCGAAGAAGCGCTCGATTGTTTTCAACGCACGCAGATGGACGTGCTGGTGATGGGCAATTTCGTTCTGGAGAAAAAATCGGTGGCTGCAGGCAATAAACAATCCGCAGCCCGCGGCGCCGCGCGCGCAAAATAAATCGCCCGCATGCACATCCTGCTCCTGAACGAATATTATCCGCCCGACACTTCGGCCACCGCGAAAATGGCCGCGCAAGTCGCCGAAGCGTTGGCGCAGCGCCATCACGTCACCGTCGTCGCCGGCCGCCCCTCCTACGATCCCGATGCGCGCTACCCTTACGCTCTGCTCCGCCGCGACGCGCGCAACAAAGTCACCGTAGAATGCGTCGGTTCTACCGCGTTCCCCCGCCACCAAATGACCCGTCGCGTTTCGAACTATCTTTCGTACCTCGCGCTGGCCGTGCCGCGCGCGCTTGCGCTTCGTCCGGATATTATTCTCGCCATGACGGACCCTCCCGTCGCGGGTATTGCCGGAGCTTTCATTGCGCGGCTCGCCGGCCGGCCGTTCGTTTACAACATCCGCGACCTGTACCCGGACATGGCCGTGGGCGGCGACATCGTGCGCGCGAGCAAATGGGTGGCGCGCTGGGAAAACCTGCATCGCCTTGCGCTGAAGCAGGCTGCGCGCGTGATCGTTCTGGGTGACGACATGCGCGATCGCATCCTGGCCAAGGGCGTCGTGGCGGAACGCGTCGTTGTCGTTCGCGACGGGACCGCGACGCCGCCCGCGCAAATGCCCGAACGCAGCGATCCGATCGTGCAGGAAATTCGCCATGGATTTCCGTTCGTCGTGCTGCACGCAGGAAATCTGGGATTTTACGGCGCGTGGGACACTTTGCTAGCGGCCGCGAAAAATCTGAGCAACGAAAATGCGGGTTTCGTGTTCATAGGGGATGGCGCGAACCGCGCGGCGCTGGAATCCGCAGCGCGCAATTTGCCGAACGTAAAATTTGCGCCGTTTCGCCCGGTCGAGCAAGTCGCGCACGTGATGATGGCCGGCGACTTGCACATCATCACAGTGAAACGCGGCCTCGAGGGTGTGGTGGTGCCCAGCAAGCTGTACTCAACCCTCGCAGCGGGGCGTCCAATCCTCGTGGTTGCGCCGCCGGAATCTGACGCCGCGCGCATCGTCGTCGGCTCCGGCTGCGGCGTCGCTGCGGATCCCGATGATCCTGCGGCCATCGCCGCAGCGATCCGCGAACTTCGCGCGCAACCAGCGCGCCTCGCGGAAATGGGCCGGCGCGCGCGGGAAACTGCGGCCAAATATGCTAGAGTTGATGAGCTTAATCGCTTCGTCGCAATCGTCGAAGATGCCGCGCGTTCCAGCCGCGCGTAACAAAGCCAATGCTCAATCACGCTGAACTGATCGCCTTCGCCATCGCGCTGCTCGCCTCGCTCGGGCTCACGGTGCCCATCCGTCATCTCGCGCTGCGCTACGGCATGGTGGATAAACCCGGGCCGCGCAAAGTTCATCTGAATCCCATCCCGCTGCTCGGCGGCATCGCTATTTACCTGGGCTTCGTACTCGCCGTGCTGCTCACGAGGCACGACGCGCCGCAGCAGCAAATCATCGGCATCCTCGCCGGCGCCACGCTGCTCGCCATCGTCGGCTTCCTCGACGACGGCGGCCTGCTGCATCACCAGGTAAAACTTTTCGTCGGCATGCCGCTCGCCGCCGTTTTCCTGATCGCTTCCGGCATTCGCGCGCAGCTTTTCTCGCAATTCTTTCCCGGCCCCGTTGGTCTGTTTCTCGATTGGTGCCTCACGGTTTTGTGGGTCGTCGGCATCACCGCCGCGTTCAGCATTCTCGATCACATGGACGGCCTGTGCGCCGGCATCGCCGCCGTCGCCGCCGGGTTCTTCACCATTTCGGCGTACGCCAACGGCCAGACCATGATTTCCACTCTTGCCGCCGCCACGCTCGGCGCCGCGCTGGGTTTTCTGCGCTGGAATTTCAATCCCGCGAAAATTTTTATGGGCGACGGCGGCGCCATGCTCCTCGGTTTCCTGATGGCCACGCTCGGGCTGAAAATCCGTCCCGACGGCGCGCTTTTCCCGCATACATGGCTGGTTCCCGTGCTCATTCTCGGCGTGCCGATTTTTGACACCACGCTCGTCTCCATTTCGCGCGCGCGCCGCGGCCTGCTGCCCTTCACTTCGCCCGGCAAAGACCACACCGCGCACCGCCTTTCGAATCTCGGCCTGGGCCATCGCGGCGCTGTGTTGGTGATGTACGCGCTTGCGATCATTCTCGGCGTCATCGCGCTAGCCGTGCCCAATTTTTCCGCCGCCAAGGTTTACACGCTCGCCGCCCTCCTCGTGGTTGGCGCGCTCGCCGCCGTCTTCATCCTCGAAGCGTTGCCGTATGAACGGCAGGTCAAGCTCCACAAACCCACCTCTGCGTCGTGATTCGTCTGGAGTAGCATAGGTAATCTTGCCTGTGCGCAATTGACTTGGTTTGATTGACTTGCCGACGCGACGATCAAAGACCGAAGAACACAGGCCCTTCGGCCCCTGCCACAGGCAGGGTCTCAGGATAAACTGGAGCTCCGACCCACAAAACGTGAAGCGGGCGCCTGGCGCCGTCTTTTTACCCGCCGCGGCGGGCCAGCTTATGCCGCGCCTACGGCGCTGATGGTTTGGTGGGATGTCGATCGCGCGGCGGGGGTTAGGGGAACGAATTGATATGGAGCGAAGTTCGAAGAGTGAACGATTGAAAGTCAAAGGCGTGCACGCTCGCCTGCGGCCGGCAAAAGCCCGACCTTCAAGAACGAGGCGTGGGGCGCGCGTGTGTGGATTGTGAATCCCGTCTGCGTCTAAAGCCGCACCCTCGCCTGCGAAGCTGTGAAGAAACCTGGTGGCGCGAGCGGCGGAAGGCTTCCTGGAGAATATGCTCGCTGGGTTTTTCATGCTCTTGGTGACATGGCAGTGCCAGCCCGCCTGCTTTTCGTGCTTCAGCTGGCC
>JABCZJ010000044.1 GCA_013289715.1 Acidobacteriota bacterium
GCGAATACTTGGAGTTGGAGCCTTATAACAGGATCGTACATGTCGAGCGCATGCACCTGCCGGATCCCACGCCAGACAACCATATTGAAACGCGATTTGAAGCCGACGGCGCAGGAACGCTGATGACGATGCGAATGACACTGCCCGATGGTAAGACGCGCGCGGCGATGCTGGCAACAGGTATGGAACGTGGAATGGAAGCGAGCTACGTTCGGCTGGAAGGAATGCTCTAGCCCTTACCTGTGGTATCCCAGGCCGTACGTTACAGCTGGGGAGCAATGTCAAGGCCGAGTTTAGGGAGGTTCAGCATGATTTACAAAATATCGGGCGGTATCACGTTGCTGTTGGCCCTGTTGGTCCTCGGTGCATGGAATTTCCACACGACCGTCTGCACGGAACGTAGCTTCAACGCCTCCGTAGCGGACGTATGGAGGGTTTGGAACGATGCGGACTCTATTAAGAAGTGGTGGGGGCCCAAGAGCTACACCGCACTCGTCGTCCGGAACGACGTGCGAGAGGGTGGCAGCTATCTTTGGGCGATGAAATCTGAGCAAGGAAGGATGTTTTGGAACACCGGTACCTACAAGGAAGTCGTCGCAAATAAGAAAATCGTGTCGACGATGTCTTTCTCTAACGAGAACGGAAAAACAATTCCCGGCTCGCAAGTATCGGTTCCTGGGCAGTGGCCTGACGAGATCACCGTTATCGTTGAATTCAGTGAATCCGAGGGGAAGGCCAGAGTCACAGTTACAGAAGTAGGCGTTCCCCTCATCGCGTACGCCCTGTTGAAGATTGGTTGGGCTCAGCAGTTTGACAAGATTCAATTGTTGCTCTGAAGAAAGGTAACTCGTCCGTTGCCAACACCCGGTTAGGCGGCAACACGGAAGTTATCCTCCGCATCGCTTGGCGGTCACTTGGACGTGCAGTCGCGTAACCGGAGTGCGCCGTGAAAAGGCGTTGATCCCCAGCGGGAGCTGAACCCGCCCGGGAACTGGTTCGCTTCACCCGGTAGCAATCGAAGCAGCAGCGGCGGTAACGAAGCTGCTGAGGCCTTCGGTGTAGAAGGTCGCATACCTTGGCACGGTTCCCTCGAAGAAGCTTGTGAACCACATCTGCGAGACGACTAGCGAACTGACCGGACAAGATCAAACTCTACTGGACCAGGAAATGGTAGTAGCGAAACTCAAACGCAGGATGATCGGCTGGGCCAACTACTTCTGTCTTGGGCCAGTCAGCAAAGCCGATCGGGCGGTGAACGCTCATGCCTGCAACAGGCTGCGTCAGTGGCTGCGTAGAAAGCACAGTATTTCGTGGCAGGTGAGCCAGAGGTTCTCGCACGCCGCTCTTCACGATAAACTGGGCCGCGCCCGTCTCACCGGACGGACCCGAGGTCTAGCGTGGGCGACATGGTGAGACTTTCTCCGAGAGCCGGGCAATCCGCCAGGCCGGTTCGATGAGCGGGGTGTGAAGACGGAAGCATGGTCCAGCTACTGAGGCACCGACAGACGAAAGAGTCGGTAACGGCTAGGCCGCACCTAACCGACCGCGTCACACCTCGACTCTACAACTGACCGAGTACCGAACTGTCGCTGAGTGGGCGGGTCGTGAGGTGTTAGTCTGACCGGCCGCCAGCGAAGATGCGCGCGACTGCTACCAGCAGGACTGCGCCGACGGTTGCGGCTGCGAGGCTGCCCCAGAAGCCGAACGTCATGATTCCCAGGCGGGTGAAAATCCAGCCGCCGATTACGGCTCCTACCAGGCCCAGAATCACGTCGGTAATGCAACCGAAGCCGCGACCGCGCGCGATGGTGCCGGCGAGCCATCCGGCGATCAGGCCGATGATGATCCACCAGATGATGCCGTGTGTTTCGACGTAAACGACCCAGCCGTGCTCGGTGGTGGGAAGTTGCTGAAGTATTGCTGCTACCGCAAAGCTAGCCATGCGGCCTCCTGAAATTATCCCTGGCAGAAAATATAACCCAGAGTCTTATAGATTAGCTTGGCCGCCAGAAAATCCGAAGCGTGATCGCGCGGACGCGGGGAAAGCTCGGCGACGTCCATGGCCACAATTTTTTTGTGGTCGGCGACGGCGCGGATCAGCGACGTTACCTGATACCAATCGAGGCCGCCGGGTTCGGGCGCGCCGGTGGCGGAAACGATCGAAGAATCGAAGCCGTCCACATTTACGGTGAGGTACACGCGCGGGCCGAGATCTTCCAGAACTTTTGCGATCCAGGCTTTCACCGGCGCGCGTACGATATCTTTCGCCCAGTACACTTTTGTTTGCAGCTTTCCAATTTCCTTGGATTCTTCCTCGGAAATTGAGCGCACGCCCACTTGCACGGCGGGGCACATTTCGACGACGCGGCGCATGGTGCAGACGTGGCTGCCGGGATTTCCCTGATACTCGTTGCGCATTTCGGCGTGCGCGCCGATGTGCAGGACGCAGAGGTCCTTGAATTTCTTGAGCGTTGCGGAAACCAGTGGCGGAGTGAGGGAATGCTCACCGCCCAGCGCAATGGGAAATTTTCCGGCGTCGAGCAGTTCCAGTTGCGCGGTGAAAAGTTCACGCAGCACTTCTTCGAACGTGCCGTCCTGCGTATCAATGGGCGGCCAGGTAGCGATGCCGATTTCGCGGCTGGGATCGAGCTCGAGTTCTTCGTCGTAGAGTTCCATATGGCGGCTGGCTTCCAGGATGGCGCTCGGACCATTGCGCGTGCCGCGTTCGTAGGTGGCGGTGCGTTCCAGCGGAACTGGAAAAATTACCGCGCGCGCGGTCTCGTACGCGGAAAGATCTTCGGGAAGTCCGCCGAAATTTTGCGGTGGCATGGGCGTGTATCGGGACATGTGCGGTCTAGACTCCTGCGATGTAGCAGAGATTTTTCTTTCGTCTCATGCGCATTTGTACTATCAATGATGGGCGCGCACGCGCGATTTCGTGCTCCCAGGCCTCTTGGGAGACATACATTACCTGTGAGGACGCTGAATGGCAAAGAAAAAGGGCGTGACCGGACGAATCTTGCACGATCCGGTGGAGGACCGCCTCACTCCGATTTATCCGCTGGACCTTTCGAAGATTCACACGATCAACGATCTGGTGCGCGCGATGGGGCAGACGGCGTACACCGCGCGGCAGATTGGTGACGCGGCGGACGTACTGGAAGCGATGGCGCGCGATAAAGAATGTTTTATTGTGATGACGCTATCCGGCGCGTTGACCGTGGGAAAAATGGGATTGGTTTTTTGTGATCTGGTGGAATCGGGGATTGTGAAGGCGATCGTTTCTACCGGGGCGCTGATGGCGCACGGTCTCGTGGAAGCCACCGGACGTTCGCATTTTCGCTACGACCCGAAGATGGACGACAACGAGCTATTTCTGGCGGGCTACAATCGCGTGTACGATTCGCTGGAGCCGGAAGTGAATCTGGATGCGGTGGAAGTGGTGGTCGATCACGTGCTGCAGCGTTGGCCAGACGACGAAGTGGTGTGCAGCTATAAATTGAATCAGCGCATTGGGGAATATCTGGCGCGCCATGCGAAGGGGCGCGGGATTTTGAAATCTTGCATCGAGCATAATGTGCCGGTGTTTGTGCCGGCGTTTACCGATTCCGAGTTGGGCATTGATTTTGCTTTGTATCAGCGGCAGCGGAAGCAGGAAGGGAAGGAGCCGTTGCGTTTTGATCCCTTTTTGGATTTCGAGCAGTATGCGAAGACGATGCTGGCGACGAAACGGATGGGGATATTTACGATTGGCGGAGGAGTGCCGCGGAATTGGGCGCAGCAATTTGGCGTGTACGCGGAACTTTTGGCGCGGCGCGGGTACGAGAAGATTCCGCTGAAGCGTTATAACTATGGTTTGCGGATTTGTCCTGAGCCTGTGAATTGGGGCGGGCTTTCGGGGAGCACCTACACGGAGGCGGTTTCGTGGGGGAAATTTGTGCCGTTGGAAGAGGGTGGACGGTTCGCTGAGGTTTTGGATGACGCTACTGTGGCGTTACCGTTGATTGTTGGCGCGGTTTTGGAGCGGCTGGGATATACGCACGGTGGGACGCAAGCTGCTAAGGGCAAACACCATCCGCGATGAAGCTTTTTCTTGGGCGAGGCGAGCCTGGGTCGTTTCGTTGCGTCGCATTGCGTTTCGACAAGAGCGGCGGCGAGCCGCCGCACTCCATATGAGTCTCGAACTTTGATCGGTCGAAGCAGCGGTTTGTCTGTTAGGCGCGCTTCGGTGACTGGAAACTGCCTGCGAACGGTCTGCGTGTTGCTACCCCGGTGTGGTGCTACGTTGGTCGTTCGTTCCGCGCGATCACTTCCCGCAACACCTGTTGGTGAATTGCGTATTCCGCGCGGGCCGGCAATTGTTGTGGACGGCGTGAAATCCGCTGCGGAGTGGGAGGATGCTTCCATGACGCAGTTTGCGGTCGTGCCGGGGTGGAACGTGCGCGTTTTCGCTAAGCACGACGCGCAGTATCTGTATTTTGATTTTGAAGGCGTGACCCACGCGAGCAGCCGACTGTTCCCGGAAATCTTGGTCGATCCGCACGATACGCGGTCGCAGGAGTGACAGAAAGGTCAGCGCTGGCTGCACATTTCGAATAAGCGGTGCGAATGGAACGGTGGGCCGAACGTTTACGAAAGTAAGGGCGCGTTTCAGTGCGCGCACAGCAAGCCGGGTTGGGACGCGAATCATCCGCCGGACGAGCATACAGAGCTGATCGAAGTAAAAATCTCCTTCGCGAAGTTGGGTGTGAAGCCTGCGCCGGGAATGAAGATCGGACTGGCTCTCGAGGTGACCGATGCCAGCGGCAGCGTGGATCACAAGTGGTACTTCTGGCCGGCGGGCGCAAAGATCGATTCGCCGAAAACTTGGGGGACTTGCGATTGTGGAATGAAACTGCGGACTAGCTAATCGTCTTCGCCTATCAGGATGGCTGCGGCTAGGACTGTGGTCCAGAGGCCGCGCTTATCGCCAACTGCGGATTGGGTGATGTTCATGGTGCGGACGATTTTGTTGGAGATGCGATAGACTTCTTTTTTCTCGTCCCAGGACAGATCGGGGTCGAATTCCACGTTCAGCGTGGTCGCCAGCATTTCGGCGGCTAGTTCTTCGGTGTATTCCCCGGCAATTTCTTCGCTCTCACCGAATGAGTGGTGTTCGGACAAGTATCCGAACATGGATTTATCCGCTGGGAGTGCCAAGCCGACGCCCGCGGCGATCAGCCGATGCGGTTCGCGCGTCTGATTTTCGCTGATCACCGTGAAGGCGACCTGGCCGGGCTTGATGTGCTTCAGACCCTCGCTGCGGGAGATCAGTTTGCAGTAGGGCGGGAAAATCGAAGAGACGCGAACGATGTTGCACGCGGCAATTCCCGCGTTGCGCAGCGCCAGCTCAAAGCTGGATAGGCGCTCGCGGTGTTTTCCAACTCCCTTGGTGAGGAAAATTTTCTTCGCGACGAACGCCATGAGCAGTACCGGACTGCGGTGCCTCCACAGAATTGAGTCGAAAAAACCAGCGATTCGAAAACTAACAAGCACACGTAGCGATGTCAATCGAATTCAGCGTCGCGGCAAGTGTCAGTTTCTACAAAATGCGGTGAGCGCGCAGCAATTATTACAGGTTGATGAATTCGTGGTCGCCGCCGCAGACCTCTTTAGCACACTGGCGGTACATTTGCGGATTCTCGCTGCGATTCTGCTGCATGACCGGCGAGTGCGCGGCATCGCTGCAGCATTTATTCGTGTCTACGGAGTGCCGGAAATAAAAAATGGGGACCTGCAGTGCGGGTCCCCATCGGGGGAAGCGGCGGAGGGCGGCTTCGCCGCCGTCGCCTGTTTGATTTCTACCAGCCCCAGCGGCCGTAGTAACCGTAATACGCCGGATACGGATACGGTCCGTAGGGGTACGCATAATACCCGTACGGCGGTGGCGGATATGGCCGGACCAGGCGCGGCCGAGGCGGTGCGGGCCTCGTCTGTGCGTAATCCTGAGGCGTGACTGCACGGAACGCTACGTTGCTGCGTACCGTCGAGATCGTCACCGGGTTCTCCAGCCGGAACGTAAGCACGTCCTCGGGAGGAATGATCGTGGGCTTGCCGCGAGTGAGCAAAACTCCGGCGACGCTGGCGACGAACCCGGCACCTGCACCGATTGCCGCGCCCGTACCACCCGCTGCGGCAGCGCCGATCGCTGCGCCTGTGCCAGTCGTGAGGCCGATAGCAGCTGCATCGCGGCCGTTCGAAGTTCCAGCGGACGCGTTCAGTAGAGTCGTCTGCACGGGCAGAAGCTGGCCGTCAACTAGCGTCAACTGGCTCAAATCGAGTTGCAGTCTGGAAACGCCCTTCACGCGTCCGGCTCTTTTCGCGTCCGTTACGCGGCCGATTATGTTCTGATTGCGGCGCATCACTACCCAGCCATCCACGACGATGGGTTGAGCTAGCGTGGCGATAAATTCATCGCCGGTCTTGTTGCGGTCGCTGGAAAGCCAGTCCGAGGTGCGGACCTGGATCACCGTGCCGGCGGGAATCGTGAGGGCATCGGGCAGATTCGCAGGGCGCCCGCGCATGTAGGTTTGCGGCGGCGGCGCTGGCTGTTCATATTGCGGGGCTGCAGCCGGCGGCAGCGGCCCGGTCTGATCCGGTGGCGGGGGCGGCGGAGGAGCTGCTTGCTGGTCTTGTCCCTGGTTCTGTGGCGGCGGTGCCTGTTGATCTGGCTGGCCCTGTTGATTCTGCTGCGGCTGGGCTTGTTGGTCCGGCTGCGCCTGTTGGTTTAGTGGGGGCTGAGCGGATTGATCTTGTTGCGGCTGCTGGTCTTGCTGCGGCGGCATGGCTTGGTCCTGCTGAGTCTGCGGCGCGGTAGCTGGCGGATTCGACTGGTCGGGCGGATTCTGCTGGCCCTGTTGCGCCAACGCGGGCACGCCGCTCAGCAATACTCCCAACGCCAGGACGCCGAGCGTCCGGCCATTCCATTGTTTGCATGCGTTGCGGCTGGCTGGTTCCGAGTTCATTGTCTACTCCTCAGTTGTTCCTATGGCAGCTCGGCAACTCCGCGGGAGGTGTCGTGGCCGGCGGCACTGACATGACCAGCCAACCTGCCCTCGACGCTCCTTATAAGTGATGGCGCCATGGCCACCCGGAGTTGTCTCCCTAACGTGTAACCCACGAATGCCGGAAAAGTTCCGGTCGCGGTCCGTCAAATTAGATTCGAGAGCATTCGTTTACGTTTCAGCGGCCGAGAAGAAGGAGTTACTGTTTGCACAGGAGCGGGACGCAAGGCGACAGCGTATCGGCGACCAACTTCAGTTCGCGCAGCTGGGGGTGCGTGAAATCCGGGCCGGCGTCGGCGGCGGTCTTGCCTTTGCGCGAGATCTGGATCACTGCGGCGACTTTGCGCTCCTGCAGGATCGGCGCGCTCATGATCTTCTGGATGGCCTCGCCGCGTTCGTCTTCGGTGATGGGCACGGCTTCAAACACGGAAGAATGCGGAACAACCGCGAAATGATTGATTACTTCGGGGCGCTTTTCGCGCACGGTGCGCGCGGCCAGGGAATTCGTGCTGGTCAGCGGAATCTGCCCCACTTGGCGGAGCTTTTCGGGGACGACGAAGCGCAGGAAGCGGTCGTCGTCGGTGATCACCAGGATGGCGACCTCATGCGGCCGCACCGCGAAATTCTTGCTGACCATGTCCACTACGCGGTTTAGTCCGACGAACTCGCCATCCGAGCTCTGGCGGACGACTTCGCCCACCCACTTTTTCAGGTCGCTGATGGATTCGGTAGACATATCGGTGCTGTTCTCTTTCGGGACAGTCTAGCATTCGGGGTGGAGGCTTCTGCGACCCAATCGGCAGCCTGTATCCAAAGGATAGCTAGTGGGTAGCGCACGGTCTTACTTCCACTCAGCTTGGATTCGTGGGCGAAAGCCAGGCGGCGGTAATCAAGCAGGTTGTGATCAGAACTGAGAAAACGATGGGTGTGGTGAAGGCGTATTTGAAGCTCAGAGCTGTGACTGCGGCAAAGCAAATCGCGAGCGCCCACGCCATGGGACGCACGCGGGCGAAAATTTCTACGGGAAGGCTGCTCAATTGCCACGCCAATACCGCGGCGAACAGAAGAAACACGGTGAAAAAGAGGCCGAACGCACTGAAGAAGTCCCAATAACTGCGCTTAAAGCCTTGCGCGTCGAAATGCAGCGAGCGCATGGCGTCAATCACCGAACCTGCTGCCCATTCGGGGTTGTTCTGGCGAAACCCCAGTGTATGCCCGAGAGCAAAAAGCAGCAGAAGAACAGAAGCGATGCGATAAAGCGCTTTCACGGCTTGCCTCCAGGCAGGACTCGGCGGCACTCTATCGCCTTCGCCAGATCAGAGGCAATGCGAAATAATTCCCGGTGCGAGGTTGGCTCGCGCCAGTTGCGACCTAGGTTCACGGTGATTCGGCTGCAGGTCCGTTCTAACAGCGGGATTGTAAAACATGGCAGGCCTGTATTGAGGTTCCATCCGGGAAGCGCGGGTTCAGGTCCTGGTGCGTCGCGTTGGAGGATCTGCCGCCCAGTTCGCGCTGCTACGATTAGCTGTGCTTACGTCGTAGCTAAAGCTACGACCCGCAAGGATTCTCGGTTTCTGGCACAGTATCTACAGGATCGCGCGCACCACGCCGCCGTCTACGCGGAGCGCGGAGCCGGTTGTTGCGGAGGCCAGCGGACTGGCCAGATACACGATCATGTTCGCGACTTCTGCGACGGTTTCGAATCTTTTCAGCAGCGACGTAGGGCGAATGGTTTTGAAAAACTCCGCTTCGAAGGCCGCGGAGTTGCCGCCGGCGCCCATCTGCGCGATGAAGGTTTCCACGCCTTCGGAGCGGGTGGGGCCTGCCAGAACGCTATTCACAGTGATGCCGGTACCAGCGACGGATTCCGCGATGCCTCGAGCGACGGCAACTTGCGCCGTCTTGGTCATGCCGTAGTGAATCATCTCGGCGGGAATCTGTACGGCGGATTCGGAGGAGACGAAGAGGATACGGCCCCAATTTCTCTGGCGCATGCCCGAAAGATAGTGGCGCGAAAGCCGCACTCCGCTCATCACATTGGCTTCGAACAGCCGTAGCCAATCCTCATCCGGAATCTGCTCGAACGGCTTGGGTTCGAAAATCCCCATGTTGTTGATCAAGATATCGATCCGGGGAACAGCCTGGATGAGTTTCGCGCAACCGGCTGCGTTCGCAACGTCGCTCGCGACGCCAGACACATCTGCCTTGGGATGCGCTTTCTGAATTCTGGCGATGGCAGCGTCCACGCGTTCCTGCGTTCTGCCGTTCACGACTACCGATGCGCCTTCGGCAGCGAACGCAATTGCCGAGGCGAAACCGATTCCAGCCGTGGAACCTGTTAGCAATGCTTTTTTCGCTGCGAGTTGCAGATCCATAGATTAAAAACCGCAGGGAACTGCTCGCTTTAGCGGGCAGAGGAATGCGGTTCTCCTCCTGTTTGATTTCCTGCATATCTCTAGCTTCCGTGCTACGCTCGATGTGTGATTGACAATCGCTAC
>JABCZJ010000045.1 GCA_013289715.1 Acidobacteriota bacterium
ACAAGAATAGTCTGCTGTCAAGTCGAAAAAAAGCAATGCGAATCTGCCTCGCTAACCGCAGGAAGGGTAATTCTAAGGGCAAGCTCTATTTAGGCTCTAACCAATTTCTCGGATGCGGAATTGCTGGGGTTCAGGGACAAGCGACCCTGGTGCGGCCGTATCCAACGAGCAGCGAGCCGGCGAGACGCTGGCGCTACCAGGGGCAAAAGCGCCCGCCTGAAGGCGATCGCTACAAAGTCAAAGGCTTGGCCTGAGAGCATTTTGGCGCACACTGTAACAGCGCTTCAGTGCGCCGGAGCTTTCCCGGCGCGGGTGACTTCGCGGATGGAGCTGAGGAGCGCGGACATTTGCTGGGCGGGGGCGGGGCGATCGCCGAAGCGGGCGGTTTGATACAGGGCAGTGAGCTGCGCGACGGGTGCGGCGACTTCGGCGGTGGGGATGGCGGCGGCAAATTCCAGCGCGGTTTGCGACGGCGATTTTTTCCAACCGCGGCGTTCGAGCAGGCGCAGCATTTCGCGGTATTCGAGCGTGGCGAGCGAAGCGTTGACGTTGCCCGTGGTACGCGCGCGCAGACTCCAGCGCGCCATCAGGTAACCAAACATGCTGCGGCCGCGCAAGTAAATCAGCAGCGCCACCAGAAAAACCAGAATGCTCGGCAGAAAATAGGGCGAGGCTTCGGTTTTCTTGTCGAGTTTGACGATCAGCTGCAGAAGCTCGCGCTGTTTATCCTGGTAGTACTTGCGCGCGCCCTCGCCCCAATCGCGCGAAGTTTTCTGCACGCTTTGCGCCAGAGTGATCTGGTGGCCGAAGTCGTAGTTGATGATCCATTCGCCCCAGGCGTATTGAAACCAATCCCAGTACATGCTCATGCGCTCCAGCAGCCCGCCGCGCTTCTCGTTTCCGGGCGGCGTGGGATCGAAAGTGATCCAGCCGTAGCCGGGGAAAAATACTTCCACCCACACATGTGCGTCGCTGGCGCGGATGATCCAGTCGCCGCCGATGTCGTTGTACTCGCCGGGAAGAAACCCGCCAACATAGCGCGCGGGAATGCCCAGATCGCGCAGCATCACGGTCATCGCGGCGGCAAAATATTCGCAGTGGCCGGCGCGGCGAGTGAAAAGGAAATAGGCGAGAGGATCGGCGGAACGCGGGCCGGTGAGGTCCAGCGTGTAGCGGTAATGCGTTTTTAAATATAGCTCGATTTTCGCGGCTTTGTCGTACTCGTTGGCCGAACCTGCGGTGATTTGTTCGGCAAGCTGCTTGATGCGCGGATCGAGGCGCGGAACCTGCAGATACGGGCCGGTGACGGAATCCGGAAAGTCCGGGGAAGCCAGGCGCAACTGCGGCGCGGGAATGATCGGAAGATTGGACGTGGCTTCGTAGCGGATTTTCGAATTGTTGTGGAAAGGATTGGAGAGCGAGCCGGTCTGATCGAGGATCAGATAGCCGTTATGTTTTTCACCGCCGAGGTGTTCGGTGTCGTTGGAGAAGCGGCCCTGTAGGGTTGCGATGCGCGGCGCGACGAAAATCGCGTCGGTGGCGATGGGCTCCATCAGCACGGTGTAATGCAGCGGGATGGAATAGCCGGCGGGAAGCAGGGGGGCATCCAGGCGATAGGTGCCGGCGGAATCGGCCGAAACAACAATTTGTTCGCGTGGCGGCGTGAACCAACGGCGGCCATCGAAATTGGTGAGAATGATGCCGCGCCAGTGGACGCCTTCGGCGAGCGTGGGATCACCGTCAATATGAATACGCATCACGACCGCGCTGCTCTTCTGGATTTCGCCGATTTCGCCGAGGGTGACGTCGTCGCTGAAACCGGTCATCAATTTCGGTTGCAGGTTCAGCGCACTGAGATATCCAGTGGTAAAGCGCGGCAACATGAAAAATATCGCGCCGCCGACGAGCAGAGTGCCGATGGCGACCAGCGCGGAGGTTAAGCCCAGCGCGCGATTTAGGCGATGCGCGAGCGGAGAGCCGGGCTCGAGCGGAGGCGACACGGCGTCGTTGGCGCCGCGGCGAATTTCCAGCGCAACGAAAGTGGAAACGGCGAGGACCAGAAAAATTGCCAGGGCGATCAGGAAGCCGGTTTCGACGGTGAGAATCGCCGAAGCGAGCATGCAGGTGACCGCTAGCATGGCCAGAAACGCGTAGTCGCGATTGCTGCGCGAGGAGAGCAGGCGCACCAGCGTGGCGAAAAGCATCAAGTGGATCGCGGCCAGCAGCGCGGAATAGAGGGCGGGGTTCGGCGCGCCTTGCGAAACCGTGCGAGAGAGCACCCACAGGTCAATCGGGAAGAATAGGAAATACGCGAGCACCAGGCCGGTGGCCGTGCGCACGGAGAGTTCAGGGCCGCGTCCACGCCAGAGGCGCCCGGCTTTGTAAACGAGTACCGCTACGGGAATGAACGTGGAGAAAATGTCGAGCTTGCCGGTGCTGATGACGGCGAAAATGCCCGTCGAGACCAGCAGGAACAGCGACACTTCGAAATATCGTTGCACCGCCGGGAGGGGCGGAGCGCTGAGGCGCGCGGTGGAAGCCATGGACGTTTATATGATAGCAGCGGGGGAGGTGGGGTGGTCTGCGTGACGGATTGCGGGGTGTCTATCGTGTCATGGGGTGGACGGCAGCGGCGGCGATTTTGCGGGTGGCGCTGGAGATGGGGAGCTTGCTGAGATGTCTCAGCGGCAGGATTCTGGTGCGCGGCAGTTTCGGTAGAGCGCGGACCTTGGCTAGAAATGGCAGCAGGGTGATATTGCGGAAGGTCACGCCGTGGCGGGCCGCGGGTAGTGCCTCGAGTGAAATCTTCGCGAGGGAAAGCGTTTTGCTTAGATGCGCTCGTAATTCCGCTTTCGGATTCCGCGTGACTTCTACGGCGGGGAATTGCCACATGCGGGAGAAGAGTACGGTATCGTGCGCGCCGGGGTCCTGGACCAGCAGTGTGCGGCCGCCTGGATCGCGGAGAATAGCGGCAGCGATTTTCATGTGGACCGAGGCGCGTTTGCGGCGTGGCGCGGGGATTTCGTCTGTTAGGCCTTCCGCGAAGGCGCGGCAGTGGCCTGCGGCTGGACATACTGCGCAACGCGGCGATTGCGGCGTGCAGATTACTTCGCCTAGTTCCATTAGCGCTTGGTTCCAATCGCCGGGAGCTTCGGGTGCAAGGAAATCTTGCGCGGCGGCGGTGAGAGCGCGCCAGTTTTTCTGAACGCGCAGGTCGCCGTGAATCGCTTTTATGCGTGCTAAGACTCGCGCCACGTTGCCATCGAGTACGGCTCGCGGAACATCGTAGGCAGTGCTCAGGACGGCGGCGGCGGTGTAGGTGCCGATGCCGGGGAGCTCGAGCGCGGCGTTGAGTTCGCGCGGGAATTGTCCATTGTGCTGCGTGACGATAATTTTTGCCGCGCGATGCAGATTGCGGGCGCGGCTGTAGTAGCCCAGGCCGGACCAGAGTTTCAGGACCTCCGGTTCGGGTGCGCGCGCCAGTGATTGCGCGTTGGGGAATCGCGCCAGGAAACGCTCGTAGTACGGCATCACCGCGGCGATGCGGGTTTGCTGCAGCATTACTTCGGCTACCCAGATGCGATAAGGGTCGCGGCTGCGGCGCCAGGGCAGGTCGCGCTGGTGGGCCCGAAACCAACCGAGCATGCGAGATTGAAAAGTTTTTAGCGCGCGGGCAGTGAGTCTCGGAGTCATGCGCCGGGTATTCTCGCACTTTTTGTGAGTTGCGGCGCGTTGGAGCAAAGTCAAAGGATTTAACACAGAGGGCGCAGAGAACAGTCAAAGCAAAATCGCCCGCCTGAAGGCGGCCGCTACAACGGCAAAAAAGCCGGCGGGACGGCGGCGCTACGTTTACAGCGAGTTGAGGAACAGAAAATACGAAGACGACCATAGCGCGGTGGGGATGGTGTTTTGCGGGCGCGCGGTTAGGATGATTTTGAAGACTTCGCGCTCGGAGGCGAGGTCATCGAGGAACTGGCCGCCGAGCGCCGATGAATCGGACTGAATGGTGGCTAGCTCGCGCAGCGCTTCGTAGATGATTTCGGCGGAAGGGGCCATCGGCGTCGTGAAGCGGTGCGTGCGGAATTGCAGGGCCGCGTTGATTTCGTTGAAGTGCCAGGCGATGCAGGCGGCCATGGAAACGGCGCGCTCGAAACGCGCGGCGTGACCTGCAGCAGCTTGCTGCGCTTCAGCAACAGATTCGCCGGGTGTGGCAGGCGGTGGACCGATAAAAGGGTCGAGTACGAGCATCACGCGGCGCTCGTCCTCGCGCGCGAATTCGCGAACCATCAGGCGGCCGGCGCGCGCGGTGACTTTCCAATCCACGAAGCGCGCGCTGTCTGTGTACAGGTAATCGCGCAGTGAATGCAGCTCGTGTCCGCGGCCGCGAAAATTGCTGGCCATTTCTCCACTCAGCAGCGGCAGCACTTCGTAAAAATGATCGGTGGGCGCCACTTTGGGATAGACGATTATTTCAAGTTCCGAAACGACCTGCCGCGTTTTCTCGAAGAAGCCGAAGGGGAAACGGGTGCGGATGCTGAAAGCGTCCTGGCGATAATTGCCGCGATGGGGAAAGCTAAGCTCGACTTTCTGCCTAGCCGAAGATTGCCGCGGGATGTAAGGAAAAAAAACCGGGCGGGTGAGAATCGGGCCCGCGCCTTTTTTGTTTTCGCCCACCACGCGCAGGGAAAAGGACGGCCACGCCTCCTTCTCGTTGCGCAATTCCAGTTCGGCCACCACCGGTTGCTCGGCGAAAATGTGCTCGGGCATGTCGAATCTGAGCTCGACGCCCCGCAGCACCGCGCGCGAAAGCGCACCGGAAATCAGCAGGCCAGCCATCGCACAGGACAGCAACATCCAGAGCAGGTTATTCCCGGTGTTGACAGCGGCGAGGACGAGGACGGCGACGACGCCGAGGTAAATGATGCCTTCGCGCGTGAGCCGGTAATCCACTTGATAGACGATCCAGCGCAGGCTCGTGCGCCGCGCCAGCTTCGGCACGATGTTGATGCCCACCCAACCCGCAAGGCTCAGAGCGACGACGGTGCTGATGGCGGCGAGCGTGACGCGGCCTTGTTGTGCGACAGCGGCGGAGAAGAGTGCGACGAGCAGCGCCACTGACAGAACCAGCATGGCGATGGCAAAGTTTTGCCAGCCGTGTTTGTCGCGGTCGCGCCACAGCCGAAGGACGAGCGAGTCGGGCATCGCGGTTACACAGGGACGCGGGTCGAATCGAGAATTTCGCCGAGGATGGCTTCAGCCTGCTCGGATTTTTTCTGCGTGGAAACGTAGCGAGAGCTCACCACCACGCGATGCGCGAAGACCGGAACGATGAGGCGCTTGAAATCGTCGGGCAGGCAAAAATCGCGGCCGAGCAGGAAGGCGCGGGCTTGCGCGGCGCGATGCAGCATCACAGCACCGCGCGGGCTCACACCCAGGCTCAATTGTTCGGTCTGGCGCGTGCGCTCGACGATTTCCAGTGCGTAGTCGAGCAGGCTTTCATCTACTTTCACGTGCGAGACGGATTCCTGCATCGCGACGACGTCGGCTGCATCCATCACCGGCGTTATTTTTTCCACCGGAGCGTGCCCGGCATTATTCCGGATGATTTCTTTTTCGCTTTCTCGCGAAGGGTAGCCCATGCGAATGCGCATTAGGAAGCGATCGAGCTGCGATTCGGGCAGCGGATAGGTGCCGTGATGCTCGATGGGATTCTGCGTGGCCAGCACCAGAAACGGATTGGGCAGCGGGTGAGTGTGATTGTCCACGGTAATTTGCGCTTCGTTCATCGCTTCCAGCAGCGAGGATTGCGTCTTGGGCGTGGTGCGATTGATTTCGTCGGCCACGATGATGTTCGCGAAAATCGGGCCCGGCTTGAATTCAAATTCCTGCGTCGCGGGATTGAAGACGCTGACGCCGATCACGTCGCTGGGCAGCAGGTCCGAAGTAAATTGAATGCGCTGGAAAGAGCACCGGAACGAACGCGCGAGTGCCTGCGCGAGCGTGGTCTTGCCGACGCCCGGAACGTCTTCAATCAGCAGATGGCCGCGCGCGAGCAGGGTGGTGAGCGCGAGCTGGATGACGTCTTCCTTGCCCTTCACGACGCGCGTGATCGAGCGCAAAAGCTCGGCGAGGCGCGTGCTGGCGTTCGTCGTGGTTGTTTGCAATTCGCGTGGCCTTCTGCTACAAAAATAGGTTGCCGGTGCTTCAGGGAACGGTCATGCAGGTTGCGCCTGCATCCGCCACGGCCTTTAGCAATTTTTCGGGGATTTCGATTCAGCCCCGGAAGTGCTGCACAGCGTGGGCGACTAGCTCAGTGGTTAGAGCGCTCCCCTCACACGGGAGAGGTCCAAGGTTCAAGTCCTTGGTCGCCCACCACTCACCCCACCATTCAGTTTTACCATCAATCCTTAGATGATGCGAAAAGCGGAAGGGACAGGTGTGTTCAAAAAGTTTTCGGTTGGGAGGAGGATTGAATTCCGGAATCAAGTTTGGGCGGCCCGTTGTGATTTCCAGACCACATGGTCAGCGACTAGCGCGCAAAACGCTTCGGGCGGCCTTTCTTTCCGCGTGGGTTGCGCGACGGAATTCCCACAGCACTGGCAAGGCGCTGACGAAAGTTTTCCCAGTCGTTGCCTTCGCGTGCCAGCACTTCGGTGACATCGAACCATTCGGTCGTAGTTTGGGATTCTTGTTTCAGTTTGTCCATTTCTAAGCCAGACTTGAAAATAATCGTCCAAAAATCCTTAAAGCCTTTCTGTCTCGCCTTCAAGTGTGATTTTTCCGCCTCGCCGGCTCGATTGTGGGCGTTACTGACATCCGTGCCGCCTTTTACTTCAATCGCGACCTTGTTGTGTGTTTTGTTCTCAACCGTTTCTTGTATGCTCACGTCAGGATCATGCGACAAGCTCAAATAAACCGTACGGCCAGCTGAGTTTTTGACCGTGAGTTTCTTCGGTTCCTTTTTCGTAATGTGTGCTTCCAGAACCTCGGTGATGGCGAGGAAAATATCTTGCATCGCCTTCTTACCAATCTGAGTGTTGTTGGAACTGTCTTGCCTCAGCTGAAAATGGAGAAAAGCGTTCTTCCGTTAATATAGACGGAGAGGACGCATGCGAAAAGAACGAAAGCAGTACACGTCAGAAGAAAAGGTCAGCATCCTGAGACGCCACCTGC
>JABCZJ010000046.1 GCA_013289715.1 Acidobacteriota bacterium
TGCCAGTCCTCGATCGTTCATTTCGGCTAAGTGACTATTCCGAAGGCACTCGCGGTCTGGAAATCGCGAAAACCGTATTCGTCGAATGTGACGTGGATGAAGCACAAATGCTGGACGAAGCCTCGCATGTCCTGCGCCTGGCGAATGATGCAGGCAATCGCATCGCAGGCGTCGTAGCCTCCGGGCGGCCCGAAAAAGAAAATTTCAAGCAACATCTCGACAAGTTAGCCGGCCATCCCAAACTCAAAGGCATCCGCCGAATTCTTCACACGCATCCCGACGAACTCGGCGAGGGAAAGCTTTTCATCGAAAACGTCGCGCGCCTAGCAACCTACGGCCTCTCTTTCGACCTATGCGTTCTCGCGCGCCAACTCCCCGTCGCAATAAACCTGGCATCGCAGTGCCCCGAAGTCGCATTCGTCCTCGACCACTGCGGAGTTCCAGACGTGAAGGCCCAAGCCCTCGATCCCTGGCGCGCGCATGTCCGCGAACTGTCAGGTCTTCCCAATGTTACCTGTAAGATTTCGGGCCTCGTCGCCTACGCCAACCCCACGAACTGGCAGCCCGAAGATCTTCGCCCGTTCGTGGATCACGCCATCGAATCCTTCGGCTGGGACCGCGTGATGTTTGGAAGTGACTGGCCCGTGTGCAACCTCACCGCCAGTTACCAGCGCTGGGTCGCGACGCTGTCGTCGCTCACACATGCCGCCGGCGAAGCGAACCAAAAAAGACTTTTTCACGATAACGCAATTCGAATCTACCGGCTCGACTGAACGAGCCAGCGAACAACGAAAGGTCTCGACGATTATGAGCGAACAGAAATTCCCCGGAATCGTAGAACGCCTCGCCAAGCTCCCTTATACCGGAGCCGTCAGCGACATCCTCGACGAAATGGGATTTCACAATCAGGTATTGCCCCACGAAATTCAGTCGCTTCATCCCGGCCACGTTGTCGTGGGCAAGGCGCTAACGATCCTCGGCGAGCCCACCGCCAGCGATGACCCGGAAGTGATTTTTGTTCCATTTCTCAAAATGTTGGGCGACGTCAAGCCAGACGACGTACTCGTGAGCCAGCCCAACGACAATCTCGCCGCTCATCTGGGCGAGCTTTCCACGGAGACCGCGCAATACCGCGGCGCACGCGGCGCCGTGATTGACGGCGGCGCGCGCGACACAGACTACATCCTGAAGCTTGGCTTCCCGGTTTTTGCGCGCTACAAAACTCCAGTGGACATTGTCGGCCGCTGGAGGCTCGTTGCTCACAACGTCCCGATCGTCATCGGCCGCGTCCACATCGCGCCGGGCGATTTCATTCTGGGTGACCGCGACGGTGTGCTGGTAATTCCTCAATCCATCGCGGCAGACGTTGTCTCAAAAGCGGAAGAAGTCGTGCAAACCGAAAATCTCGTCCGCAAATCAATCCTGCAAGGCATGCATCCCGTCGATGCCTTCCGGAAATTTGGCAGATTCTAGAAGCCTACAGCGCAAATTCTTCCGTAATTAAATCAGTATGCTGGCCCACTTTTGGCGCAAGCATTGCACTTTTCAGTACGCGCCCATCCAAACGAAACGGGCAGCGCGTCGTAAGAATTTCCAATCCCTTTCCGTTCGCAAGCGTTTGCAGCATGTCGAGCTGCTGGAACGCCTCGCTGCTCAGAAGTTTCGGCCAGTCCAACACCTCCGAACACCAGATATCCGCGGCGTCCAAAATACCCAGCCAGTGCTCAGTACTCTCTCCGCGCAGCCGTTCCGCGATCAGCCGTTTAATTTCGTCCCGCCGCTTAAAGCCTTCCGCGGAGTCTTTGATTTGCGTCAGCGCCGGAATCCCCAGCAACGTCCCAAGCGATGGAAGATGCGTCATCGCCAACGCCAGATGCCCGTTTTTCGTGTCGTACACGCCGTAAGGCGCCGCTAGATAGCTGTGCGCATTGCGAAATGTCCCGCGCCGCGGCAGCCGCCGTCCATCGTTCATGTACGTGGTGAGCACTTCGAACTGAAAGTCCATCAAGGATTCCAGCAGGCTGACCTCCACAAGCCCGCCTCGTCCCGTAACTCCGCGCCGCACCAGGCACGCCAGAATTCCCTGGCAAAGATTGTGCCCCGTCAGCATGTCCGCAATCGCCAGTGAGAACGGAGTCGGCGGGTCGCCTTCATCGCCGCTCAACCACATAATCCCCGATCGCGCCTGCGCCAGCAGATCCTGGCCGGGCCGGTCGCGCCATGCCCCGGCGTCACCGTAGCCGCTGACCGATCCATACACGATGCGCGGATTCGTTTGCGCCACCGTTTCGTAATCCAACTTGAGCCGCTCGATCACTCCGGGACGAAAATTCTGCACCATCACGTCTGCGCGGGCGATCAATCGGCGCAACTTCTCAATGTCGCGAGGATTCTTCAAGTCCGCCGCCAAACTCTCCTTGTTCCGATTGATGGCGTGGAATAGCGTATTTTCACCATTGATATCCGTGTCGCTCAAATAGAGCGTTCGTCCCAGGTCGCCTTGCCCAGGCCGCTCGATCTTGATCACGCGCGCGCCCAGATCCGCGAGCCGAAGCGTAGCCAGCGGTCCGGACAGAAATTGGCTGAAATCCAGGACCAGCAGCCCCTGTAACGGCTGATCTTTCAGAGGATTCGTCGAGGATCCGGTTTTCGTCATTTGCCTAACCTCAAGTTCCGCTCCACTCGAATTAGAGTATTGCATATATGAAATGCTATTTTCATTAGAGAAATTATCGTGTACACTGCCGTTCAGTCCAATGCGAGCTACACGTCTCAAACGCAGGGTCCACTCCCCGGCGCCTCGCCCCAGCGCACGCTACACCGCCCCCGCCCTGGACAAGGGTCTAGACATCCTGGAGCTATTTGCCTCCGAACCGGACGGCCTCACCACCAGCCACGTCGCTCGCCGCCTCGGTCGCACCGTCGGCGAAATTTTCCGCATGCTCGTTTGCCTCGCCGAGCGCGGCTATATTTCCCAGGTGCTGCCCGACGAACGCTTCCAACTCACCCTGAAACTTTTTGAACTCGCGCACCGGCACCATCCACTGCAGCGATTCATCGCCAAGGCGCGGCCGCTGATGGAAGAAGTCGCGCATAAAACCCGCCAGTCATGTCATCTCGCAATGCCCAGCGACGGAGAAGTCGTCGTCATCGCCCAGGTGGACGCCCCCGGCAGCGCGGGCTTCGCCTTGAAACTCGGCGCGAAAATTGATCTCTTGAACACCGCGTCCGGGCACCTCATCCTCGCCTTTCAGCCCGATGAAGTGCGCGCGCGTTCCTTCACTGCGTGGAAACGCCGAACCGGCCAGTCACTTCCAGCGGATCTGCAGGAACATCTCACGCGCATCCGCGAACGCGGCTACGAAGAAATGGCCAGCTATCAGGTCGCAGGCGTCGTGAATATCAGCTACCCAGTTCTAAATCAGCATCACGAAGCCATCGCAGCTCTCTCCGTTCCATTTCTGCCGCGCATCGGAGACCGCATTGGGCCAGCGCAAGTGAAAGCAGCGCTCCAGGCAGTGAGCGAGGCGCTATCCATAGCCATCGGCGGGCGCAAAGCGCAGCTCACGGGTACCGAGGCTGAGCCATGACGAAAACGGAGTACTTCGAAGACTACGCAGTCGGCGCGCAGCGGAATACTTCCGGCCGCACGATTACCGAAACCGATGTTGTGTTCCACGCCGGCCACACCGGAGATTACTTCCCGCATCACGTAGACGCGGAATTTGCACGGGAAACCCCCTTCGGCCAACGCATCGCCCACGGCACGATGACGTTCGCCATCGGAATCGGCCTCACCGCCGACCGGATCAACCCCGTCGCTTTCACTTACGGATACGACCGCTTGCGCTTTCCGAAACCGGTGTTCATCGGCGATACGATCCATACGCGCGTCAACATCAAAGAAAAGCAGCCAGACGCCAAGCGCCCGGATTGCGGCCGCGTGACCGAAGCCTGCGAAGTAGTCAACCAACGCGGCGAAGTCGTCATGTATTGCGAACACATCCTCGTCGTGCAAATGAAACCGGTGCCGAGCAAGGCGTGACGCTGCAACCAGACGGCGCGCTTATGAGGGGAAAGTGGACGTCACACTAAAAGGCCTCACTTGGGACCATCCGCGTGGCTACGCTCCGCTGCTGAAAGGCGCTCCGGACTACGAGAATTCCCATCCGGGAATCAAGATCCATTGGGATCGCCGCACTCTTCGCGAATTCGGTGAAGCTCCGATAGAACAATATCTCGGCCGCTACGATCTGATTATCCTGGATCATCCCTTCGTGGGGTTCGCCGCGGCCCATGATGTGCTGGTTGACCTGAACCGGTTTCTCAGCGCGGATGAAAACGCCAGCCTCGCGCGCGACTCCGTCGGCCCTTCCGCGGAATCCTATCGGTATGCAGAAGGCCTCTGGGCGTTGCCGGTGGATGCGGCAACGCAGGTCGCCTCGTACCGCCCCGACCTTCTGCGACAGCTCGCCTCGAAACCGCCGAAAACGTTCGACGAAGTTCTTCAGTTGGGGCAAAAGGCGCGCGCGATTGGTAAATTCATAGTCGTCGCGGCCTGCCCCATCGATGCGATCAGCCTTTTTTTCACTCTGACCGCCAATCTGGGCCATCCCATCGCCGAGAATGCCGATCCATTCATCGACCTCGCCGTCGCGCGCGAAGCTCTCGATCGCCTTCACGCGCTCATCGCCCTTGCGCATCCGCAATCCACCGGCTGGAACCCGATCCAGATGTACGAGCACATGGTCGCCGAATCCGACGCCGTGTATTGCCCCTGGGCCTACGGCTATTCCAATTATTCTCGCCGTGAAAATTCCGTGCGCTTGCAATTCACCAACGCTCCCGCGGCTGGCGCAATCGGCTGCGCCGGCACGCAACTAGGGGGCACCGGAGTCGCAGTCAGCAAGCAGACTCCTCATCGCGAAGAGGCCGTGGCCTACGCCAAATGGCTCGCCAGTCCCCAGCACCAGCGGGGAACGTACGTGAAGGAAGGCGGGCAGCCCGCCAGCCTCGCCGCTTGGCTTGACCCGGGAGTCGATGCCGCCGCGTGCGGTTTTTTTTCGGATACGTTGGAAACTCTGCGGAAATCTTACGTGCGCCCGCGCTTCAATGGATTCGTGCGCTTTTTCGAAGCCGCCGGCGTCGAAATCAATCGCTGTCTCAAGGGCGAAACGGCCGATCTGCAACTGATTGATTCGCTCAACAAAAGTTTTTCCAAGCGTCTCGCACTGGAGGCCACCCGCTCATGAAGAAATTCGATCGTGCAGCTAGAGAGGAATCAACTTGACGAACCCTAACCCCGATCCCGCCAAGCACGAAGCAATTCGCATCTGGAATCAGGAAGACTGGCTTTACGAGGATTTCGAAATTGGCCTGCGCGCCCGCTCCATCCGGCGCACAATTTCGGAAGGCGAGAGCATGGCATTCAATGCTCTCGTGCTGGACATGCACCCTTACGTCGCCGACGAAGTTTTCGCCAAACAAGAAGGCATATTTGGCAAGCGCCTCGTAGCCGGTGCCATGGTGTTCAGCGTGGGCCTCGGTCTGATGGCGCACAACAACATTCACACCTTCAGCTACGGATACGACAAGCTTCGTTTCATCAAACCAGTTTTCATCGGCGACACGATTTACACGATCCGCACCAATCTCGAAAAGCGCCCGAAGTATCCAACTATGGGAATGGTCAAAGTTTCCTACGAAGTTTTCAAGATGCCCGGCGAGTTGGTCTTGTATTGCGAGCATTTGCAGACCGTGAAGTACCGCGATGCAGCTCAATTTGCAGATCAAATCGAAAAGAAGTAATCGCAGTCGCGGCAGGAATCCTCATGACAACGACGCTTGAAGGACGAGTGGCGCTCGTAACCGGCTCCGCCACCGGCATTGGACGCGCCATCGCGGAGCGTTTCGCGCGCGCTGGCGCCAAAGTCGCGGTGAACTACCGCGCGTCGCGCGGTCCAGCCGAAGAACTTGTCTCGCAGCTCCGCTCGGCCGGAGCAAACGCGATCGCGATTCAGGCGGACGTCTCGAGCGATGCCGAAGCCCGCGCCATGGTCGCGCAAGTCGAGCGCGAATTCGGACGCCTGGATGTGCTGGTCAATAACGCCGGCTGGAGCACGCGGGTCCCGCACCGCAACCTGGATGCACTCACAGACGACATCTGGGACAAAACCTTCGAAATCAATCTGCGCGGTGTTTTCTACTGCATTCGCGCCGCCGTTCCGTTCTTGCGCAAGCAACCCGGCGCCGCGATCGTAAACATTGCGTCCGTAG